>NZ_JBVJOW010000005.1:462934-671318 GCF_055582965.1 Amycolatopsis sp. NPDC104863 | reverse complement strand
CACCCCAACCCCCCCCCCCCCCTCCCCCCCCCTCCCCCCCCCCCCCCCCCCCCCCCCCTCCCCCCCCCCCCCCCTCCCCCCCCCCCCCCCCCCCCCCCCCCCCCCCCCCCCCCCCCCCCCCCCCCCCCCCCGCTGCTCCACCTCAGCTGTCCAAGAGAGCGCTTCCCAGCGGCGTCAGCGAGTGCAGCACCGTGTTCCGCTCCCGGTGCGTGATGATCAGCCCCGCGCGCCGCAGCACCGTCGTGTGCTTGCTGACCGCCGACGGCGTCACCCCCAGCCGGGCCGCCAGCTCGGACGTCGAACAGCCCACCGCCAGGATCGTCAGCGCCGCCGCGCGGGTCGGGCCCAGGAGGTCCGCCAGCGCGTTGCCCGGTGACCTGCGGGTCGCGCGGTCGATCCCCGCCGAGTGCGCGGCCTGGCGGACGCACGGGTAGTGCAACCGCGGTGTGCCGCCCGGCGCGGCCGGGACCAGTGCCGGGCACACCGAGAAGTACGTCGGCACCAGCAGCAGGCCCGTGCCCTCCGAAGGGAGCGTCTCGGCCACCCGGTCGTCGGTCTCCAGGACCGGCGCCGCCCAGCGGACCTTCGGGCGCAGGCCGGTCAGGAGCGCGTCGACGCCGCCGTGGAGCAGCAGCTGCGTGCGCATGCCGAGGTCGGCGTCCACCTGGGCGCACACCACGTCCCAGCCCGGGGCGAGCGCGAGGTCGTGGTAGTCCTGCATGGCCTGGACCAGTCGCGGGAGGCCCGCGGGGTCGCCGTCGGCGAGGGCGGCCGCCCACGCCGGCAGGTCGCGGTCGGCCGGCGCGGTGCGCAACGCCGTCTTGAGGCTCACCGGTTCCGTCTTCAGCACGGCCGCGAGCCCGGACTCCAGGTCGTAGCGCCCCGCGGCGGGCAGCAGGAACTCCGGGACCGGCGCCTCCGGGCGGCAGAGCCACATCAGCACCGACGCCGACTCCGGCAGGCCCTGCCACACGCGGTACCGCCAGCGGTTGAACGCCGACGAAGCCGCGTTCCGGCCGCCGTCGCGGCGCTGCAGGACCTGCAGGCTCGCGGCGAGCTCCGCCATCGGGTCGGCGGCGGCCGCGAGCCCGACGCGGACGAGGTCCTGCAACGTCAGCTCGATGCGCACGCGGGCCCCCCGGGTCTCCTGCCCCTCCATCGGCCCGAGATCACGTTCCGTTACACGTCTGACCTGCGTTTTTGCCCCTCCGGGAAATCTTCTCGACGGGGACGGACCGGCACTGAATGATGGCTTCAGAGACCGCTTTCGGGGGTTCGCGGTCTCGACGAGGGGGATTCGCCGGCACCACCGAGCGCCGGGTCCGTCCGGGCCCGGGGCCGGCTGCGGCCTGCCCTTTTCCTTCGTCTTCAGGTACACCGTTGATGCCGAAAAGGGGAACGATGACGAAGATGAAGCGACTGATGGTGACGGTCGCCGCGGCGGCGGGCCTGCTGGGCCTGGTCGCCGTGCCGCAGGCCGGTGCGGCGCCGGCCGACGGCAAGGGGGACGTGAAGATCACGTCGATCGGCCAGCTCAAGCTGCGCCCGTCGAAGGTCGCCGGGGAGGTGAAGCAGCGCTCCACCAACCGGACCGCCGCCGCCGACCCGATCGACCCGGGTCCCTACATCCTGGAGTCGGCCGCCTTCGGCCGCTGCTGGGACGCCGACCTGAACACGATCAACGCCAACGGCACGAAGATGCAGCTGTGGGACTGCAACGACACCGCGCCGAACCAGGCGTTCTGGCTCACCAAGAACCCGGAGGGCTACTTCCGGTTCCAGAACTACCAGAGCGGCCGGTACCTCGACGCCGACCTGAACTCGATCGGCAAGAACGGCACCAAGGTCCAGCTGTGGGACTTCCTGGCCGGTGGCAAGAACCAGTGGTGGACCCTCACCGAGATCCCCGAGGGCTACCTGCGGATCCAGACCCCGGCCAGCCCGCGGCACCTGACCGCGGAGGGCTCGGTCGGCGCCAACGGCACCCGGCTGCAGCTGTGGGACTTCATCGCGGGCGGCAAGTCCCAGTGGTGGTTCTGATCCGTTAGACGCGGGGGCGTGGGCCCCGTCCGGCGACTGCCGGGCGGGGCCCGTTCCGTTTTCCGGGGCAATTCAGCATTCAACTTAATCTTTCGTGTGAATCGGCCGGCAGGGTGGCACGCGCTCCTCGCGCGCCTGCATTCTGGGACCAGGGGCGCCGCAAGGCGGGTTTTACACGGGAGGGGACCCGAAAATGAGTGTTGATCTGTCCACCACGCTGAACTGGACCACCGCGACCGGTGACGCCGCGACGATGCTCGGCGAACTGCAGCCGAACATCCTCAAGGCCCACGTCCGCGACCACCTTTCCGCGCTGTTCCTCGCTTTCGGCGACGCCGCCGAGGCGCGGGCCTTCCTCGTCTCGCTCACCGGGAAGATGAAGTCCGCCCAGGACCACCTCGCCGAGGTCGGCGCGTTCAAGACCGGCGGCGCCGCGGGCACGCCGTACGTCGGGGCCGGGCTCACCGCGGCCGGCTACCGCGCCCTCGGGGTCGAGAACTTCCCGCAGGACGAGGCGTTCCTGCGCGGGATGGCGAACCCGGTGACGCGGCAGCGGCTCGGCGACCCGCCGCGCTCGACGTTCGATCCGGGCTACCGCACCGAAATCCACGCCGTCGTGCTGGTCGGGGACGCCACCGACAAGGCGATGACCGCGCGGCGCAACGAAATCCTCGGGCTGCTGCCGGACTCCGTCACCGTGCTGGCCGAGGAAACCGGCCTCGGCCGGGTCAACGCGCGGGGTGAGGGAATCGAGCACTTCGGGTACGTCGACGGCCGCAGCCAGCCGTTGTTCCTCGCCGAAGACGTCGACGCGGAAAAGAACAACACCGACGGCATCAACGTGTGGAACCCGTCGGCGCCCCTTTCCCAGGTGCTGGTACCGGACACCGCGGCGCCGGATCCGGGCGTCCATTTCGGCAGTTACTTCGTTTTCCGGAAGCTCGAACAGAACGTGCGGCGGTTCAAGCAGGCGGAAGCGGATTTGGCCGACACTCTCGGCCTGACCGGCGACGACCGGGAGCGCGCCGGGGCGATGATCATCGGCCGGTTCGAGGACGGCACCCCGCTGACGACGCAACGCGAGGACGGCGCGGAAAGCCCGGTGTCGAACAACTTCACCTACGACAGCGACCTCGGCGCGCTGAAGTGCCCGTACCAGGCGCACATCCGCAAGACGAACCCGCGCGGCTCCGGTGGCCGCGAGCAGCTGCCCGAGGAGCGCCTGCACCTGATGGCCCGCCGCGGTGTCACCTACGGCGAACGCCCGGACGACCCGAACGCCGACGTGCCGCCGTCGGCGCGGCCCAGCGGCGGGGTCGGGCTGCTGTTCATGGCGTTCAACTCGGTGCTGGGCAACCAGTTCGAGTTCACGCAGGCGGCGTGGGCGAACAACCCGGGCTTCCCGTTCGTCGAGGGTGTCACGCCGGGCCTCGACCCGGTGATCGGCCAGGGCGAGCGCGGCACGTCGGACTACTCCCTCGAATGGGGCGGTTCGGCGCAGCGCACGGCCGAGCCGGTGCCGCAGTCGGTGACCGTGCGCGGCGGCGAGTACTTCTTCATGCCGTCGCTGGCCTTCCTGCGAGCCCTCTGACGCTTCGTGAAGGCCACCGTGAGGTCCTCGCGGTGGCCTTCACGATGCTCAATCGAGGAGGTCGAAGGCCAGCAGCCCGGCGCCGAGCCGGCCGGCCTCGTCGCCGAGCTTCGCGATGCGCAGCTCCGGCATCCGCTGGAACGTCAGGTGCGACGCCAGCCACTCGCGCACCGGCTCGAGCACGTAGTCGGCCGCCGTGAAGAGGCCGCCGCCGAGGATGACGACCTCCGGGCCGAGCAGGGTCAGCAGGGTGCGGATGCCGTGGCCGAGGCCGTCGAGGGCATCCTGGACCACCGCCACCGCGACCTCGTCGCCGTGCCGGGCCAGGTCCACGACCTCGCGGGCGCCGTCGGCCGCGCGGCCGGTGCGCTCGGTGTAGCGGCGGGCGATCGCGGCCGCCGACGAGATCGCCTCCAGGCAGCCGATCGCGCCGCAGCCGCACTTGCCCGGGTGGCCGACGTCGATGTGCCCGACCTCACCGGCCTGGCCGTGAGCGCGGTGGATCCGGCCGTCGAGCAGCAGCGCGGCCGCGATGCCGGTGCCGACCGGAATGAACGCCGCGTTGGTCGCGCCCTGCCCGGCGCCGACGCGGAACTCGGCGATGCCGCCCGCGGTGACGTCGTGCCCGAACGCCACCGGCAGCCCCAGCCGACCCTCGAGCAGCTCGCCGAAGGGGACTTCGCGCCAGTCGAGGTTGGCCGAGAAGTGGCAGACGCGGGTCTCTTCGTCCACGATCCCGGGCACCACCACGCCGACGGCGGCGGGCAGCCCGGTGCCCGCCTGCTCCGACAGCGCCGCCACGATGTCCGAGACCTGCGCGGCCAGCGCCGTCCCGTCCGCGCTGCGCGCCGTCTCCGCCCGCAGCGCCGCCTTCGGCTGCAGCTGCTCGTCGAGCAGCGCCGCCTTGATCGTCGTACCGCCCACATCGAGGGCCGCCACCATTCGAGTCACCGCGGCATTGTCACATTGACGCGCCCCGAACGGCGGACCTACGCTCAACCGGCCCAGACGAGGAGATTCCGGAACGCGGTGCAAGTCCGCGCGGTCGCGCCACTGTGACCCCCGCAAGGGGGAAGCCAGACCCGGATCCCCTCGTGGAGACCCCGATGAGGCCGCGAAAGCCCGAGGAGGCCCCGCCCATGTCGCAGACGGCTACCACCGCCGTTCCGCTCCCGATCCGCATCCCCGTCCGGGAGATCGTTCCGTGGGCGGTGTTTGTCGTGCTCCTCGCCCTGATCGCGCTGTACTTCGTGAGCGCCGAACAGGGCGCGACCTCGGTCTTCGCGAACATGTACGTCCACGAGTTCGTGCACGACGGCCGGCACCTGCTGGCCTTCCCCTGCCACTGATCGGCGGCACGTACTCCCATGATGAAGACCTTGCTGGTCCGCGGCATGCTCGCGGGCCTGATCGCCGGTGTGCTCGCGTTCGGGTTCGCCTACGCCTTCGGTGAGCCGTCGGTGAACACCGCCATCGGGCTCGAAGAGTCCGGCGGCCACGCGCATTCCCACGACGCCGGCGCGGCGCCCGCGCCCGCCGAGGAACCCGAAGAGGAGCTCGTCCCCCGGGACATCCAGAGCACCGTCGGGCTGCTCACCGGCGTCCTCGTCTACGGCGTCGCGATCGGCGGCCTGCTCTCGCTCGCCTTCGCGTTCGCCCAGGGCCGGCTCGGCGCGCTGCGTCCCCGCGTGACGGCGTTGCTGCTCACCACGGGCGCGTTCGCCGTGGTGTTCCTGGTGCCGTTCCTGAAGTACCCGGCCAACCCGCCCGCGGTGGGCCAGCCGGGCACCATCGGCTCACGCACCGAGCTGTACTTCGGGTTCGTCGCCGTCTCGCTGCTCGCCGGCATCCTGGCGACGGTGTTCGGGCGCAAGCTCGCGGACCGCTTCGGCGCCTGGAACGGCTTCCTCCTCGCCGCGGCGGGCTACCTCGTCGTGATCGGCGTGGTGGCCTGGCTGATGCCGATCGTTGACGAGGTCCCGGCGGAATTCCCGGCGTCGACGCTCTGGAGCTTCCGGACGGCGTCGATCGGCACCCAGGTGACGTTGTGGCTGGTGCTGGGCCTGACCTTCGGCGCCTTCGCCGAGAAGGCGCTGACGAAGAAGGCGACGGTCGCCGCCTGAATCGTTAGGTTCCGGGCGCTTTTGTCCCTTTAGGATCGCCTGCAGGGGATCCGAGGGGGAATCATGACCGAGCCTGAACCTGCCGTGCCCGTCAAGCGGAACGGCTTCGCGGTCGCGTCGCTGGTCACCGGGATGATCGGCTTCCTCGGGATCACGGCGCTGCTGGGCGTGGTCCTCGGCGTTGTCGCGCTGGTCCGCGTCCGCCGGACCGGCGAGCGGCCGCGGCTTCGCGATCGGTGGGATCGTCGCGGGCGCGGCCTGGGCGATCGTGCCACCGGTGGCGGCGGTCCTGCTGGTCACCGGCTGGCTGAGCACGTCGAACACGTCGCTCCTCGCGTTGCAGCTCGGGGCTGCTACAACACCGCGCGTCCCGGTCGTGACGCCGTGACGTTCCCGGGGACGCGGAAGGCCGAAAGCGCGGCGCTCACCAGCTGCCAGGACCGGCTGCGCAGCACGTTCGACGAGATGGCCACGATCCCGCCGGAGCTGGTGCTCATCGGCTACGTGCCGGACGAGGACGCCTGGGCCGCCGGCAACCGCACGGCCGTGTGCGGGTTCCAGCAGCGCACGCGCCGCTGAGCCACCGGTCAGCCCTGCCGGGTCGGCCGGATGGTGATGTCGCCGATTTCGACGTCGTCGGGCTGCTCGATCGCGAACGCGATGGCACGCGCGACGGCGTCGGGGCCGATGCCCAGCATCGCCATGGCCTGCTGGGCCTCCGCGTGCTGCCCGGGGTCGTCGATGTGGTCGAGGAGCTCGGTGCGCACGTAGCCCGGCGAGACCGAGGTGGTGCGCAGGGCGCCGTCGGTGGACTCCTGGCGCAGCGCCTCCAGCAGGGTGCGCACGGCGTTCTTGGTGCCCGCGTAGACGGCCTGCGTCGGCACGATCTTCAGGCCGGAAGTCGACACCGTCGTGACGAAGTGCCCGCGGCCCTGGCCGCGGAACACCGGGAGCGCGGCGGCGATGCCGTGCAGGACTCCGCGCAGGTTGACGTCGATCATGTGGTCCCAGTCGTCGACGTCGAGGTCGCCGACCGGCGCCGTCCGGGCGACCCCGGCGTTGGCCACCAGGACGTCGAGGCGGCCGAACCGCTCGACGGCCAGGGCCACCAGCCGCTCGAGGTCGGCGCGCTCGGTGACGTCGACGGCCAGGGTCTCCGCGCGGCCGCCGTCGCTCCGGATCTCCCGGGCCAGCTCGTCGAGCCGGTCGGTGCGCCGGGCGCCCAGCACGACCGCCGCGCCCCGGGCGGCCAGCTCCCGGGCGGTGGCCGCGCCGATCCCGCTGCTGGCCCCGGTGATGGCCACGACCTTGTTGTCCAGTCCGCTCATCGGACGTTCCTTCCGCTAAACTGACACTTGTCCGCTTACGGCGTCCACCGTACCGGACACTTGTCCATTTAGCGAGGAGGGTTCCGTGACGGGTCGTGAGCGCCGCTCCGACGCGGTCGCCAACCGCGACCGGGTCGTCGAGGCCGCGCGCGCCGAACTGAGCGAGTCCAACGGCGCGGCCGCCGACCTGAAGCTGCATCGGGTCGCCAAGGCCGCGGGCGTCGGCCAGGGCACCCTCTACCGGCACTTCCCCACCCGCGAGCACCTGCTGGCCGAGGTCTACCGGCACGAGCTGACCCAGCTCGTCGACGCCGTGGCGCCGCTGCTGGCCGAACACCCGCCGCTGGCGGCCCTGACTCGCTGGATGCAGCGGCTCGTCGAGTACGCGCGGGTCAAGCGCGGGGTCATGGCGGCGATCGAGGCGTCGGCGTGGCACGACCTCTACGCCGACCACCACCACCGGCTCGACGAAGCGCTCGAAATGCTGCTGGACCAGGGAAAGGCCGCCGGCGAGGTCCGGGACGGCGTCGACGCCGCCGACGTCATCCTGCTCCTGGGCGCGTTGTCGCGGATCCCGGAAGCCGAGTGGGAGACCCGCGCGCCCACAGTCGTGACGGTCATCGTCGACGGGATCCGCCGCTAGGGCGCGCCCGGCGGGACGAACGGCAGGTCACGCGGCGCGCCCTGCTCCAGCAGGGTCAGCAGCGCCGCCGTGTCCAGGTGCTCGCCGACAGCGTCGGCGAGCTTGTCCAGCATCTCCTCGCGCAGGTCGGCAAAGCCCGGGGCGCCCGGCGACGGCGTCCAGCCCACACCCGCCTGGGTCGCCGCTTCGGTGAGCCACGCGCGGCGGAACGCGTCGTTCTCGAACGCGCCGTGCCACATCGTGCCCCAGACCGGGCCGGCGGTCAGGCCGTCCAAAAAGGACTCGCTCGTCCCGTCGGACGTCACCGAGCCGTGGTGGATTTCGTACGCGTCCACCGGGTGGCCGCGCCAGCTGCCGTTCGGCCGGGCCAGCACCTTCTCCGCCGCGAACGTCACCCGCGCGGGCAGCAGGCCGAGGCCCGGCACCTCGCCCGCGCCGGACTCGACGTCGTCCACAATGGACTCGGCCAGCATCTGGTACCCGCCGCAGATGCCGAGCACCGGCTTCCCGGCCGCGGTCCGGGCCGCGAGCGCACTGTCGAGGCCGCGCTCGCGCAGCCAGGCGAGGTCGTTCACGGTGGCCCGGGACCCGGGCAGCACCACGACGTCCGCCGCGGCGACGGTGTCCGGGTCCGCGGTGAGCGTCACGCTGACGCCGGGTTCGGCGGCGAGGGCGTCGACGTCGGTGGCGTTGGAGGCCCGCGGAAAACGCACCACGGCGACGTGCAGGCCACCGCCGTGGACCTCCCGCCGCCAGCCCGCCGCGGCGAGCGCGTCCTCGGAGTCGATCCACACGCGGTCGAGCCACGGCAGCACCCCCAGCACGGGCCGGCCGGTGACCTTCTCGAGGCTGTCCAGGCCGGGGCGCAGCAGCCCGACGTCCCCGCGGAACTTGTTGACCACCCAGCCCGCGACGAGCGCCTGGTCTTCGGCCGAGAGCAGGGCGAGTGTGCCGAACATCGCGGCCAGCACCCCACCGCGGTCGATGTCGCCGACGACCAGCACCGGCAGGCCGAAGCGCCGCGCGAGGCCCAGGTTGACGTAGTCACCGCCGCGGAGGTTGATCTCGGCGGGGCTGCCGGCGCCTTCACAGACGACGACGTCGTAGCGGGCGCTGAGGTCCTCGAAGGCGGCGAAGGCGATCTCGGCCAGGCCGGCCCGCCCGGTGGCGTACTCACCGGCTTCGAGGGTGCCGAAGGGCTTCCCGAGCGCGACGACGTGGCTGCGCCGGTCGCTGCCGGGCTTGAGCAGCACGGGGTTCATGGCGGCTTCGGGCTCGACCCGCGCGGCGCGGGCCTGCAGCCACTGCGCCCGGCCGATCTCGGCGCCGTCGCCGCAGACCATGGAGTTGTTGGACATGTTCTGCGCCTTGAAGGGGGCGACACGGACGCCCTGCCGGACCAGCCACCGGCAGATCCCGGCGGTGACCAGGCTTTTTCCGGCGTCCGACGTCGTCCCGGCGACGAGCAGGCCGGTCATCGGGCCGCCCCCGCGGCCACCACGACCGCCGCCACGCCGACCAGCCGGGACAGGCGCACCGCCCGGCGGAGGTCCACCGGCTCCGGGTCGCGGCCCTCCCCCAGCCGGGCGCGGGTCTCGGCCTCGCCGGCGTAGCTGTTCGTCCCGCCGAGCCGGATGTCCAGCGCGCCCGCGAACGCCGCCTCGACCTGGCCCGCGTTCGGACTCGGGTGCCGGCCGCCGTCGCGGCGCCAGACCCGCCAGGCGCCGCGGGTGCGGCCGCCCGCCAGGGGCGCGCACATCGCCGTGAGCACTCCCCCGATCCGGGACGGCGCCAGGTTCACCACGTCGTCGGCGCGTGCCGCGGCCCAGCCGAAGCGGCGGTAGCGCGGGGAGCGGTAGCCGACCATCGCGTCGAGCGTGTTCAGCGCGCGGTAGCCGAGCAGGCCCGGCAGCCCGGCGACCGCGCCCCAGAACAGCGGCGCGACCACGGCGTCCGAAGTGTTCTCCGCGATCGACTCGGTGGCCGCGCGGGTGAGCTCGGCGGAGTCGAGTGTTGTCGCGTCGCGTGCGCAGAGGTGCGAAAGCCTCTGACGCGCTTCGGGGACTTCGCCGGCTTCGAGCAGCCTGGCCATTTCGCTTCCTTCGGCCGCGAGACCGCGTCCGCCGAGCACTACCCACGTACAGACCGCTGTTGCCGCGAAACGCGCGAAGGGACTTCGCCGAGTAGCGGCCTGAAGCGCGACGCCGAGGCCGACAGCGCTGAAGGCGCACAACCCCGCGTACGCCGCTCCGCGCGGCTTCGAATCCGCCCACATGCGGCGTTCGAGGCGGCCCGCGGCGGTCCCGAAGACGGCGACCGGATGCCCCCGACGGGGGTCGCCGAACAGGGTGTCGGCGACATATCCGGTCACGAGTCCGGCCGCGGTTGTCCCTAGACGGAGTGGCACGTCGCGCACGTTAGCGCGTGCACCACAATGCCCGGTATGACCAAGCTGACGCACCGGCTAGCCGGGTACCTAGAGAACCTGGCCAAAGCGCTCCGCCGGTACGGACGCGACGAAGGAAAGGTGCTCGTCCTCGGTGGCGTCCGCTCGGGGAAGTCGCGGCACGCCGAGCGGCTCGTCGCCCGCCACCCGCACCTCGTCTACGTCGCGCCCGGCCTCCCGGCGAGCGACGACGATCCCGACTGGGCCGCCCGGGTGGCCGCGCACCAGGCGCGGCGGCCGGCGCACTGGAAGACCGTCGAGACCACCGACCTGGCCGGGACCCTGCGCGCCGCGACCGAACCCCTGCTGATCGACTGCCTCGGCACGTGGCTCTCGCGGGTGCTCGACGACGTCGGCGCGTGGCAGCAGAAGCGCGGCTGGGAGCACCGCCTCGACGACCGGCTCGAGGACTTCCTCGCCGCGTGGGCCGCGGCGCGGGTGCCGGTGGTCGCGGTCAGCAACGAGGTCGGCAGCGGTGTGGTGCCCGCGACGTCGTCCGGACGGCTGTTCCGTGATGTGCTGGGCGCACTGAACAACCGGGTGTCCGCCGACGCCGACCGGGTCGTGCTGGTCGTCGCGGGCCGGGCGCTCGACCTGTAGCCAGGAGGCGCTCGTGTTCGACGTTCCCGTGCCCGACCCCGCCGCTCGCGCCGCCGCGCTGGAGCGGCTCGACGGGCTGGTCAAGCCCCTCGGCTCGCTCGGCAGGCTGGAGGAGATCGCCGCCTGGCTGGCCGCGGCGCACGGGAGCGTGCCGCCGCGCCTACTCGACGACGTCCGGGTGGTCGTCTTCGCGGGCGACCACGGCGTCTCGGCGCTGTCGGCGTACCCGCGCGAGGTGACCGCGGCGATGGTGCGGGTGTTCCTGGCCGGGAAGAGCGGCGTGAACGTGCTGGCCGCGCAGGTCGGCGCGCAGGTCCGGGTGGCCGACCTCGGCGTCGACTGGGACGGCGCCGACGTGCCCGCCGCGGTGACGGCGCACAAGATCCGCCGCGGTTCGGGCTCGATCGACGTCGAGGACGCGTTGGAGCCGGGCGAGGCCGAGGCGGCGTTCGAGGCGGGCCGGGCGATCGCGCGGGAGGAAGCCGGCGCGGACGTGCTGATCCCAGGCGACATGGGGATCGGCAACACGGCGATGTGCGCGGCGCTGGTCGCGGCTTCGCTGGGCCTGCCGGCGGCGGAGGTGGTCGGCACGGGCACGGGCGTGGACGCGGCCGGCCTGGCTCGCAAGACGTCCGCGGTCGCGGCGGCGCTGGCGCGGACTTCGGGCCGGGTGTCGGACCCGTTCGAGCGCCTGACGGCGTTGGGCAGCGCCTGCGTCGCGGCCACGGCGGGCTTTCTGGTCCAGGCGGCGCTCAGCAGCACCCCGGTCCTGCTGGACGGCGTGTTCTCCGGCGCGGCCGCCCTGGTGGCGCGCGACATCGCACCGGGGGCCGAGCGGTGGTGGCTGGCCGGGCACCGCTCGACGGAGCCGTCGCAGGCGTACGCGTTGAAGGCCCTCGGCCTGGAGCCGATCCTGGACTTCGGTTTGCGGCTGGGCGAGGGAAGTGGCGCGGTTCAGGCGGTCCCGACGTTGCGCGCGGCGCGGGCGATTCTGGCGGAGATGGGCCTGCTGGCGGATCTCGCGTGAGTGGCGGGGCGGGTCTCGAGCGGCCCCTCGGCGGGTGTCGCCCATGATCTCGAGCCGCGAGTGAGCCGCTGGACGGATGCGGCGCGGATGGCCGTCGGCACGCTGACCACCGTGCCCGTCCCGCCTCCGCGCGTCATCGACCGGCACGTCGCCGGTCGCGCCATGCTGCTCGCTCCGCTCGCCGCCCTCCCCCTCGCCGCCGTGGCCGGGCTGGTCGTGGCCGCCGGGCAGGCCGTTCACCTGCCCGGCCTCGCCACCGCCGCCCTGGCTCTCGGCGCGGTCGCCCTCGGCAGCCGCGGCCTGCACCTCGACGGGCTCGCGGACACCGCCGACGGCCTCGGCGCGTCCTACGACCGGGCCAAGGCCCTCGACGTCATGCGCCGCGGCGACTCCGGGCCGACCGGGGTCGCGACGCTCGTCTTCGTCCTGCTCGTCCAGGTCGGCGCCCTCGCCGGCGCCGAGCACCCCGTCGCGGTGGTCGTCACGGCGATCCTCGCCGGACGCTGCACCCTCTCGATGGCGTGCGCACGCGGCGTTCCCTCGGCGCGACCGGAGGGGCTCGGCGCCACCGTCGCGGGCTCGGTCCCCCGGACCGCCACCGCGGCCGTGGCCCTCGCGGCCGCCGGGCTGAGCACGCTCGTCCCCGGGCTGCCGTGGTGGCGCGGCCCTCTTGCCGTGCTGCTCGCCTACGCCGTCGCCGCAGCCCTCCTCTGGCGCTGCACAAAACGCCTCGGCGGGGTGACCGGCGACGTCCTCGGCGCGGGCGTCGAAGCCGGGGTCGCGGCCGCGCTGGTGGTCTTGTCAACCTAGGCCCCCGGCCCGGCGTGTACCAGGTAAACGCCGAGGAGGGACCCTGAGCGCCGATCCCGCCGTCGACCTGACGGCACTCTTCCACGCCCACCGCCCGGGCCTGGTGCGGCTGGCCGTGCTGCTGCTCGGCGACCGCGCGCTCGCCGAGGACGTCGTGCAGGACGCCTTCGTCGCGCTCTTCCGGCGCTGGCCGCTCGACGATCCCGACGGCGCGGGTGGGTACCTGCGCGTCTCGGTGGTCAACGGCGCCCGGTCCGCGCAGCGGCGCGCGGCCCTGCGGCGAAGGCACCACCGGACCGAACGGGACGACGGCCCGCCCGCCGACACCGAAACCCTGCTCGGCGAGGAGCACCGCGAGGTGCTGGCCGCCGTGCGACGGCTGCCGCGGCGGCAGCGGGAGGTCCTCGTGCTCCGGTACTGGTCCGGCCTGTCCGAAGCCGAGATCGCCGAGACGCTCGGGGTCTCGCGCGGCACCGTCAAGACCTGCGCGTCCCGCGCGCTCGCGAAGCTGGAAGGAGAACTCCGATGACCGACGTCGAAGACCGCCTGGAACGGGCCTTCCACGCCCTCGCCGACACCGTGGACGTCGAGCCCGCGCCGCTCCCGGCGCCCCGGCGGCGGCTGGTCGCGCCGCTGGTGGCCGCGGCCGCGACGGTGGTTGCCGCCGGGGTGATCGTCGTCCTGTCGGCGCATCCCGAGCCGGCGCCCGTGCCGCCCGCCGTCCGGCCGCTGCCCGCGCCCACCGTCGTTTCCCTGCCGAACTTCGCGCTGTTGACGCATTGTGGTGTCGACGAGATGCGGATCGGCCTCCGCTACTACGAGGCCGTGACGCCGCTGGTCGGCCCCGCGCACACCGCGCCCGCCGGCTGGGACACCCCGTACCAGGAGGGCACCATGACGCTCGACGCGCCGAACTCCGCCGTCTTCCGGGACTACCACGGGCACGAGGTCCGGTTCCGGTTCCGGCCCGGCGCGACCGAGTTCAAGCAGCTCTGCGACTAGCCGAAAACTGTCGTACCCCCGGCCTAGAGTGCCGCTCGTGAACCGGACCGATCGTCTTTACGCGCTTGTCGAAGAGCTCCGGGCCGTCTCGCCGCGGCCGCGGAGCGCCCGGTGGCTGGCCGGGCGGTTCGAGGTGAGCGCGCGCACCGTCGAGCGGGACATCAGCGCGTTGCAGCAGTCGGGCGTGCCGATCTACGCCGAGGCGGGGCGCACCGGCGGCTACTGCCTCGACAAGGCGCGCACGCTGCCGCCGGTCAACCTGACGCCGGGTGAGGCCGTCGCGCTGGCGCTCGCGCTGAAGCGGCTGGAAGGCACGCCCTTCCGCGCGGAAGCGGGCTCGGCGCTGCGCAAGCTCGTCTCGGTGATGCAGGCGGACGACGCCGCGGCGGCCCACGACCTGGCCGGCCGCGTCCACCTGCTCGACGACGCGGGCGACGTCCCACCGATGCCGCGCGAGATCGCCGACGCGCTGCTCACCCGCCGCGTCCTGCGCATCGGCTACGGCGACCGTGAAGGCGCCGTGACGCGGCGGGAGATCGAGCCGCTGGGGTACGTCGGCAAGCCCGGGCACTGGTACCTGGTGGCGTGGTGCCGGCTGCGCGCCGGTGTCCGGGCCTTCCGCACCGACCGGATCACGGCGGTGGCGGTGACCGCCGAGGTGCCCCCGCACCGCCCGCTGCGGCGCGAGGACCTCGACATCCCGTACGGCGTGGTCGAGCAGCTCAGCTTGGCCGGCTGAACACCGAGAAGTGGTTGCCGGCCGGGTCGAGCACGTGCGCGAAGGTCACCCCGACGGGGTTCACCGCGGGCGGCCGCTGGATCTTCCCCCCGGCGGCCTCGACCCGCCGGCACGCGGCTTCGACGTCCTCGACCAGCACGCTGAAGATCGCGTAGTTCTCCGTGCCGGTGAACAGCCCACCGCGCGAACCACCGGTGTCGACGACCCGGTAGGCGACGTCGGTGCTGGCGGTGTCGTCCTGCGCGACGGTCCAGCCGAAGACGTCCCCGTAGAACCGTTCGACGGCCGCCGGGTCGTCGGAGCCGATCTCGAACCAGGCGACGTCGTTGAATCCGGGCATGGTGGTCCTTTCGCTGCCCCGCCGGGCATTTCCCGGCGGCGAAGACCACTCTCGACGGTGGTGGCGACAGCCCCCTGTCGGTGTTTATCACGAACCTGGGGAGTCCTACGGCTGCAGCATCTGCGTCACTTCCAGCCCGTCGGACGAGGCGGCCACCACGATCCCGCCGGCCAGGACCGTCGGGCAGTTGCGGCTGTTGTCCGTGCTGCCGCCCTGGATCTCCCGGTAGGACAGCTGTTTGCCGGATGTCATGTCGAGAGTCGCGAGCTGACCGTTCACCGCCAGCAGCAGCTGGGCGGCGGTCACTCCGCACAGCTCGCCGCCGGGAGACCGCCAACGCTCCTTCCCGGTGTCGTCGGCGTAGGCGATCAGCAGACGCTCGTCGGGCTGCGCCGCGAGATGGTCCACGAGCAACGCGCCGCCGTGGTCACCCAGGATGCGGTAGGTGCTGTCCGGCGCCGGAACCGACCAGAGTTTGCGCAGCGACGGCAGCTCGGCGACCACGACCTGGTCATCGGAGGACGATGCCCCGTCGATCGACACGAGCTTGGTCCCGTCGGCGGTGAGCCCGACCAGGGGTGAGCTTCCCGCGCTGTGGATGGGGAAGACGCCGGTCCGGGCCAGTTTCATCCCGTCGTCGAAGAACCGGTCTTCGACGTGGGTGACGGGTGAGCCGTCGCGCGGCTCGAAGAGATCCGTTTTCACCGGCGCCGTCCCCGGCACGTAGTGGGCCAGGTAGTTCCCCACGACGCTGGTCGCGTTCGCGACGCTGTGCGACTTGCCGGTCGCGAGATCGAGCACCTCGTGCACTTCGACATTCGCGAACTGGGTGGAGTAGAGCCCCCATTTCCCGTCCTGCGTCGCGGCGAACCCCTGCAGCGCCCCGTCGTAGGCGCCGCACGACAGGTCCGTCTTCTGCTCGGGAACCAGTTCCTTCTGCCACAGGTGCGTTCCCGTTCCCGCGTCCCACGCGTCGAGGACCAGCGATGACATCGCCGGGTTGACCCCTTGGGCGGGCTTCTTCGTGATCAGCTCGGTCAGCAGGGTGCGCCGCCCGCCGACCACCACGTCGGCGGCGCCGCATTCGCCGGTGAAGGGCCCGCTGTCGATCTGTGCCAGCCGGGTCCCGGCGGCGTCGTAGGTGGTGATGACCGACTTGTCCGGCGTGTCGTCGCTCATCCCGGGACGGAAGCTGTCCACGAACGTGAACCCCGTGCCGTTGGTGATCACGTTCAGCCGCCCCGGCCCGCTCAGGTGCTGGAGCACCGTGCCGGGAGCGGGCGCGACGGCCGTCGTCGGAGCCGAGCTCGGCGCGGGCGGGGAAGAGGCGGTTCCCGGGACGGCTTGACCGGCGGGCGACGGCGATGGCGATGGCGATGGCGCCGAGCCGCACCCGACAGTGCACAGCAGCACCGCCACGGCGGCCGCTGCGAGAGGTGGTGTGCGACTGCTCATTCCGCGGCCCCGCCGCGCCTTGTTACAGCGCGGTGTTCCGGACTTCCCGCAACGCGGTCAGGAACCCATCGGTAGTCACCCGGTCCCGGACGGCCAGCCGCAGGTGGTCCGGGCCGAGGCCCGGGAACGTGTCCCCGCGGCGGACTGCGTACCCCGCCTCCCGCAGCCGCGCCCGCAGCGAAGCGCCGCCGGGAACCCTCACCAGCACAAACGGGCCTCGCGGATCACCCAGCACCGCGACGCCGGCTTCCGTCAAGCGCGACACCAGGTAGTCGCGGTCGGCTTCCGCTGCGACGGCCAGCTTTTCGGCCTCCTCCAGCGCGGACGGACGGCAGCACGCCACCGTCGCGACTCCGGCCAAAGTGGACACCGACCACGGCACCTGGACCGCGCGCAGCCGCGTGATCACCGACGGCTCGGCGAGCACGTAACCCGCGCGCAGCCCGGCCAGACCCCACGTCTTCGTCAGGCTCCGCAGCACCACGACGCCCGGCACACCGTGGGCCAGGCTTTCGGCCTCGCCGGGAACGGCGTCCAGGAACGCCTCGTCGACCACCAGCGTCCGGCCGGGGCGGGTCAGGGCGAGCAGGGACGCCGCCGGGTGCAGCACCGACGTCGGGTTCGTCGGGTTGCCCACGAACACCAGGTCCGCGTCGGCGGGCACCGACGCCGGGTCGAGCACAAAACCGTCCTCTTCGGACAGGATCACGCGCGACACCGTGTGTCCCGCGGCCCGCAGCGCGGCCTCCGGCTCGGTGAACTGCGGGTGCACCACCACCACCGCGCGGCGCGGCCGGAACGCCGACGCCAGCAGCGTGAACGCCTCCGCGGCCCCCGCGGTGACCAGGACCTCGTCCGGAAGACGTCCGTGCCGCGCAGCCACCGCCCGTGTCGAATCCACAGTGGACGGATAAGCCGCGAGGGAGTCCAAAGCGGACGCCAGCTCGGCCCGCAGCCACGCCGGCGGGCGCGGCAGCCGGACGTTCACCGCGAGGTCGACCAGCCCCGGCCCGACCTCGCGGTCGCCGTGGTGGTGCAGGTCGTAGTCAGGCATGGGCCCGGACCCGCGCCGCGAACCGCTGCGCCAGCTCGGGATAGCCGGCCCAGTGGACGTGCAGGTAGGACGCGTGCAGCGTCGGCGACGCGAAGCCGTCCAGCTGCCGGTCCCAGCCCCAGGCCGCCGACGCGCCGTGCGACGGTGTCACCTCCGTGCGGTGGAACTCGTGCCCGGTGACGCGCTGACCGGCCGTGGCCAGGACATTGTCCTCAACGGCGACCGCACGCCGGTACCCGAGCTTGCCGCGGGCGGTCATCTTGGCGTCCGCGGGCAGCGCGCCGACCATCGGCACGCCGTCCAGCGACTGGCACAGGTACAGCAGCCCCGCGCATTCCGCGCTCACCGGCATACCCTGGGAGATCGCCGAAGCCACCTCGGCGCGCAACGCGGTGTTCGCCGACAGCTCCGCCGCGTGCACCTCGGGGAACCCACCGCCGAAGTACAGCCCGGCACAACCGTCCGGCAACGCCTTGTCCCGCAACGGATCGACGTCGACTACGTCAACACCGCAGGCGGCGAGCAGCTCGATGTTCTCGGTGTAGCGGAAGGTGAACGCGGGCCCGCCCGCGGCCGCGACCGTCACGCGCGGACCGTCCACACCGGACGGTTCCCACGGCGGCGAGGAAAGCGGAGACGCCGCCGAAGCGATCCGGACGATCGCTTCGAGGTCGACGCCGTCCCGCACCCACGCGGCCAGCGACGGCAGCACCCGCTCGGCCTCCGACGCGCGTTCCGCCGCCGGGACCAGCCCGAGGTGGCGGCTCGGCGCGTGGATCTCTTCGTTGCGGTACAACGCTCCCAGCAGCGGGACGCCAGTGGCTTCGAGCGCGGCCGCGATCTCGTCGAGGTGCCGCTGCGAGCCGAGCTTGTTGAGGATGACCCCGGCCAGCCGCACCCGCGTGTCGTAGGACGCAAACCCGAGCACGGTCGCCGCGACACTGCGCGAGGCCGCCGACGCGTCGACGACCAGCACCACGGGCGCGTCCAGCAGCCGGGCCACGTGCGCGGTCGAGGCGTACCCCTCGGTGCCCAACGCGCCGTCGAACAGGCCCATCACGCCCTCGATCACGGCGATGTCGGCACCGGCGGAACCGTGGCGCAGCAACGGAATCAGCAGATCCTCGCCCTGCAGGAACGGGTCGAGGTTGCGCGCCGGGCGTCCGGTCGCGAGCGCGTGGTAGCTCGGGTCGATGAAGTCCGGCCCGACCTTGTGCCCGGACACGCGGTGCCCGGCCTCGCGCAGCGCCGCCATCAGCCCGGCGGCGATCGTGGTCTTGCCGTGCCCCGAACCGGGCGCGGCGACGACCACACGCGCTACCACTCGATCCCCCGCTGGCCCTTCTGGCCGGCGTCCATCGGGTGCTTGACCTTGGTCATCTCGGCGACGAGGTCGGCGGCCTCGACCAGCTCCGGCGGCGCGTACCGGCCGGTGATGACCACGTGCTGGTGCCCGGGGCGCGAGACCAAAGTGGACACGACGTCGTCGACTTCGAGCCAGCCCCACTTGAGCAGGTAGGAGAACTCGTCGAGGACGTAGAAGCCGTGTGTCTCGGCGGCGAGGCGGCGCTTGATCTCCGCCCAGCCCTCCCGCGCGTTCGTCGCGTGGTCCTCTTCGGTGCCGGACTTGCGCGCCCAGCTCCAGCCCTCGCCCATCTTGTGCCACTCGACCGGCCCGCCCTCGCCGGTGTCTTCGTGCAGCTTCCCCAAGGCACGGAACGCGGCTTCCTCGCCGACGCGCCACTTCGCCGACTTGACGAACTGGAACACGCCGATCGACCAGCCCTGGTTCCAGGCGCGCAGCGCCATCCCGAACGCGGCCGTCGACTTGCCCTTCATCTCGCCGGTGTGCACGGCGAGCAGCGGCCGGTTGCGACGCTGGCGCGTGGTCAGCCCGTCTTCCGGCACCGCCGAAGGCTTTCCCTGCGGCATCAGGCGGCCCGTCCCGTCCGCGCGCGGACGGCGTCGGCCAGCGACTCCGCGGCGACGTCGGCTAAGGCCACGTGCTCGCCGCCGAGGTGGGCGGCGAGGTCGGCGGCCAGCCCGAGCCGCATCTTGCCGCTCTCGCAGTCCATCACAACCGAAGTCACCCCGCTCAGCAGCCCGGCCGCGGCCTGGGCGCGCGCGACGGCGTCCGGTCCACTGGTGGCCCGGCCATCGGTGACGACGACCAGCAGCGGACGGCGTCGCGGGTCGCGGATCTCTTCGACGCGCAACACGCGCGCGGCCTCCAGAAGCCCTTCGGCCAGCGGCGTCCGGCCGCCGGTGGGCAGGCCTTCGAGACGGGACGCGGCCGCGTCGACGCTGATCGTCGGCGGCAGCGCGAGCTCGGCGGTGTTGCCGCGGAAGGTGACCAGCCCGACCTTGTCCCGGCGCTGGTAGGCGTCGAGCAGCAGCGACAGGACCGCGGACTTGACCTCACGCATCCGGGCCTTCGCACCCATCGAGCCGGACGCGTCGACGCAGAAGAGGACCAGGTTGCCCTCACGGCCTTCGCGCAGCGCGAACCGCAGGTCCTCCGGCCGCAGCTTCAGGCCGGCGCCGTCGCGGCCGCGGGCTTTCTGGTGCGGGGCCGCGGCTTTGACGGTCGCGACCAGGTGCGGCCGCCCGTCCCGGACGCTCGGGGGCTGGACGCCGATGGTCCGCCCGCTGTCGGTGATCGCGCGCGACCGGCGTCCGCGCTCCCCCTCGCCCATGCCCTTGACGCGGAACACGCGGGCCTTGAACGTCTCGCCGGCGCCGACGGTCTTCTGCTGCCCGCCGTTCTGCTTCTGCTGCGGCTCGCCCTGCGGCGCGTCTCCCTGCGGGACGTCCTGCGGCGCCTCTTCGGGCGTCGACCCCGATCCGGGACCGTCGTCTTCGGGGCCCGGCTCCGGAGGCTGCGCGTCCTGAAGGGCCTGCTCCAGCTGCTCTTCGGAGATTCCGGGCGCGTCGAACGGGTTCCGGCGGCGCCGGTGCGGCAACGCGAGCCGCGCGGCGACGCGGACGTCGTCGGTGGTCACCTCGTCACGACCGGCCCAGGCCGCATGCGCGACCGCGGCGCGCGCGGTGACGATGTCCGCGCGCATGCCGTCGACTTCGAACGACGCGCAGATCTCGGCGATCTGGCGCAGCGCGTCGTCGGGCAGCTTGACCGCGGGCAGCAGCTTCTGCGCCGACTCGATCTCCTCGGCCAGCCGCGCGTCTTCATCGGCGTACTGCGCGGCAAAACCGTCGGGGTCGGCTTCGTAGGCGAGACGACGCCGGACGACCTCGACGCGCTGTTCCGGGTCGCGGCTGGAGGCGACCTCGACGGTCAGCCCGAACCGGTCCAGCAGCTGCGGCCGCAGCTCGCCTTCCTCGGGGTTCATCGTGCCGATCAACACGAACCGCGCGGCGTGCGACACCGAGACGCCCTCGCGCTCGACGGTCGCGCGGCCCATCGCGGCGGCGTCGAGCAGCGTGTCGACGAGGTGGTCGTGCAGCAGGTTGACCTCGTCGACGTAGAGCAGCCCGCGGTGCGCGGCGGCCAGCAGGCCGGGCTGGAAGTCCGTGACCCCTTCGGCGAGCGCGCGCTCCAGGTGCAGCGAGCCGATGACGCGGTCCTCGGCCGCACCGACCGGCAGCTCGACCAGCTTGGCCGGCCGGCGGTGGCTCGACCGGCTCGACGCGCCTTCGTGCGGGCCGTCCGGGCAGAGCGGGTCGGGAGCCGTGGGGTCACAGGAGAACCGGCAGCCGTCCACGACGTCGACACTCGGCAGCAGACCGGCCAGGGCCCGGACCATGGTCGACTTCGCGGTGCCCTTTTCGCCGCGCACCAGCACCCCGCCGACGGCGGGGGAGATCGAGGAGAGGACCAGCGCGAGACGCAGGTCCGGCAGCCCGACGACGGCGGTGAACGGGTACGGCTTCAACAGCACTCCTCCAGCTCGGCGACCGGCCGATCATCGCACAGCGCCCGGCTCGCTTAGGGTGGGAAATCGTGCGCGAAGAATCACGTCGACCGGCCCCGGGACACCCGGTCCCGGAGTGGGGTCCGGGGGAAGGCCGACCACGCCTGACGGTGGTGGGGATCGGGGCCGACGGGTGGGCCGGGCTCTCCGAACACGCCCAGGCCCTGGTCCTCGGCGCCGACGTCGTCCTCGGCGCGCCCCGCCAGCTGGAGTACCTGCCGGGCGAGGTGGAAACCCGCCCGTGGCCCAGCCCGCTGCTGCCCGGTCTCGACGCGCTGCTCGCCGAACACGACGGCGAACGCGTCTGCGTGCTGGCCAGCGGTGACCCCTTCCTCTCCGGCATCGGCACCACCCTGGTCGCGCACGGGTACGAGCTGGACGTCCTGCCCGCGTTGTCTTCCGTGACGCTCGCCCGGGCCCGGCTCGGCTGGTCGGCGGAGGAGACGGCCGTGGTCAGCGTGGTCGGCCGCGGTGTCGCGCGGGTGGCGCGGGTGCTCGCGCCCGGACGTCGCGTGCTCGTCCTGGGCGCCGAAGTGGCTTCGCTGCGTTCGCTGCTCACCGTGCGCGGCTACGGCGAGAGCGAGCTGATCGCGCTGGAGGGCCTCGGCGGCCCGGACGAGCGGATCGCCGACGGCTGGGAGCACGACTCCGGCCCGCTGACCGTGCACGCGCTCGAGTGCGTCGGGCCCGCGCTGCCGCTGATCGGCGTGCCCGACGACGTCTACGCCCACGACGGCCAGCTCACCAAGCGCGACCTGCGCGTTTCCGCCCTGGCGCGGCTCGCGCCGAGTCCCGGCGAGCTGCTGTGGGACGTCGGCGCGGGCGCCGGCAGTGTCGGGATCGAGTGGTCACGGCTGCACGAGCTCAACCGCGCCATCGCGGTCGAACAGGACCCCGAGCGCGCCGAGCGGATCGGCCGCAACGCGCTCGACCTGGGCGTGCCCGAGCTCCAGGTGGTCACCGGACCGGCGCCGGAGTCGCTGAGCGCGCTGCCCGCGCCGGACGCGATCTTCATCGGCGGCGGCCTGACCACGCCAGGCTTGCTGGAGGTGTGCCTGGAGACCGGCGCCCGGATCGTCGCGCACGGCGTGACGCTGGAGGCCGAGACGATCCTCGCCCAGACGTACGCGCGGCTGGGTGGCGAGCTGCTGCGGATCGGCGTCGAGCGGGCGGCGCCGCTGGGGGCGTTCACCGGGTGGACCCCGGCCCGCGTCGTGACGCAGTGGAGCAGCCGATGACCGTCCACTTCGTCGGGGCCGGGCCCGGGGCCGCGGACCTGATCACCGTGCGGGGCCGGGATCTTCTCGGCCGCTGCGGGGTCTGCCTCTATCCCGGCAGCATGACCCCGACCGCCCTGCTCGCCTACTGCCCGCCCGGCGCGCAGCTGATCGACACCGCGAACCTCAGCCTCGACCGGATCGTCGAGCACCTGGTCGACGCTCACCGCAACGGCCATGACGTCGTGCGGCTGTGCTCCGGTGACCCGTCGCTCTACAGCGCCGTCGCCGAGCAGATGCGACGTCTCGACGCCGCCGAAGTGCCGTACGAGGTCGTTCCCGGTGTGCCCGCCTTCGCCGCGTCGGCCGCCGTTCTCGGCCGGGAGCTCACCGTGCCGGAGATCGGCCAGAGCCTGGTGATCACCCGCGTGCAAGCGCGGTCCACCAAGATGCCGCCGACGGAAACCCTCGCCGCCTTCGCCGCCACCCAGGCGACGCTGGCGCTGCACCTCGCGATCAACCACGTCGAGCGCGTCACCGAGGAACTCTCGCCGCACTACGGCGCCGACTGCCCGGTCGCCGTCGTCGCGCTCGCGAGCCAGCCCGGCGAGACCGTCGTGCGCGGGGTGCTGGGCGAACTTCCCGCGCTCGTGCGCGAAGCCGGGATGACCCGCGCGGCCACCATCTTCGTCGGCCGGGTGCTCGCCGCGGCGGGCTTTCCCGACAGTTTCCTCTATTCCCGTGCCCGTGACCGGGCGGACCAACCGGAGTCGTTGTGACGGAACTGCGCTGGGGCCTGCTGGCCGCCGGGACCATCGCCGCCCACTTCGCCGCGGGCGTCGACGAAAGCAAGCACGGCCGGCTGACCGCCGTCGCGGCGCGGAACGCCGACCGGGCAAGGGACTTCGCGGCGCGCTTCGAGATCCCGAAGGCCTACGGAAGTTACGAAGACCTCCTCGCCGATCCCGAGGTCGACGCCGTGTACGTCTCGACCCCGCACCCGATGCACAAGGAATGGGCGATCGCGGCGGCCGAAGCGGGCAAGCACGTGCTGTGCGAGAAGCCGCTGACGGTGACCGCCGCCGACGCCGAAGAAGTGGTCGACGCGGCGCGCAAGCACGACGTCTTCCTGATGGAGGCGTTCATGTACCGGCTGCACCCGCAGACGCGGCGGCTGGTGCAGCTGATCGCGTCCGGCGCGATCGGCGAGGTGCGGGCGGTCGACACGACGTTCTCCTTCGCCGCCGAACCGGGGGACGCCGCGCGGCTCACCGACCCCGCGCTGGGCGGCGGCGGGATCCTCGACGTCGGGTGTTACTGCACGTCGCTGGCCCGGCTGGTCGCGCAGGCCGCGACTGGGCTCGACGTCGTCGAGCCCAGTGAGGTCAGCGGGATGGCGCTGTTGTCGAAGGACGGCGTCGACGAGTACGCCACCGGCCTGCTGCGGCTGCCCGGCGACATCCTGGCGACGATCTCGTGCGGCATCCGGCTGGCGCGGGAGGACAGCATCCGCGTGTTCGGCACCCAAGGTCAGCTCTATGTGCCGCAACCGGCGTGGATCCACCCGCTGCGGACCCCGGGGACGTCGCAGATCATCTTGACTTCGGCGGTCGGTGAGCAAGACGTCATCGAAGTCGAAGCGACCCAGGGCGTCTTCGCGCGCGAAGCCGACCACGTTGCTACGCACGTCGAAGACCGGCAGTCCCCCGACCTGCCTTGGGCGGAGACGCTGGCCAACCTGCGGACGCTGGACCGGTGGCGCGAAGCGGTCGGTTACGGACGCTCTTCGTGATCCTCGTTCTCGGCGGAACCGGCGAAGCACGAAAACTGGCCGAAGCGCTTGTGACGCGCGAAGTCCGCGTTGTCTCTTCGCTCGCGGGACGCGTCGCGCGACCACGGCTGCCGGTCGGCGAAGTACGCGTAGGCGGCTTCGGCGGTGTCGACGGCCTCGCGGCGTGGATCCGCGACAACGACATAGACGCCGTTGTCGACGCGACGCACCCCTTCGCGGAACGCATCGGCGCGAACGCGGCGCAGGCCGCCGAACGCACCGGCGTCCCCCTCCTCCGGCTCGCCCGGCCCGGCTGGACGCCCGGGCCCGGAGACGTCTGGCACTGGGCCGACGACCTCGCCGACGCCGCCCACCGGCTCCCCGACCTGGGCCGCCGTGTCTTCCTGACCAGCGGCCGCCAGGGCCTGCCTGCCTTCGCACATCTCGACGACCTGTGGTTCCTGATCCGCTGCGTCGACCCGCCGGAGCCGCCGCTGCCCCGCCACCACGAGCTGATCCTCGCGCGCGGGCCGTACGAGGTGGCCGCGGAACGCGAACTGCTCGAGAAGGTCGACGTCCTGGTCACCAAGGACTCCGGCGGCACGCTGACCAGCGCCAAGCTGACCGCCGCGCGGGAGCTGGGCCGGCCCGTCCTGCTCGTCCGGCGGCCGCCCCGGCCCGCCACCGAGAGCGCCACGACCGTGCCCGAAGCCGTCGAATGGGTCCTGAACCGATGATCGAAGAGTTCTACGAGGTCCTGCGCAAACGCCGGGACGTCCGCGGCGAGTTCACCGGCGAGCCGATCCCGGACGCCGCGCTGACGCGGATCCTCGAAGCCGCGCACGCCGCGCCGAGCGTCGGGCTCACGCAGCCGTGGGACTTCGTGCTCGTCGACGACCAGGCGACGCGCGAGAAGTTCGCGAAGCACGTCCACGAAGAGCGTGAAGTCTTCGCCGCACAGCTCGACGAAGAGCGCGCGGGCACCTTCGCGAACATCAAGATCGAGGGCATTCTCGAGGCGAGCCTCGGCATCGTCGTCACCTACGACCCGGCGCGCGGCGCGCCCGCGGTGCTCGGCCGGCACGCGATCGCCGACGCCGGCCTCTATTCGGTGTGCCTGGCCATCCAGAACCTCTGGCTCGCCGCCACCGCCGAGGGCCTCGGCGTCGGCTGGGTCAGCTTCTACCGCGAGCCGTTCCTGCGCGAACTGCTCGGCATCCCCGACGGCGTCCGGCCGGTCGCGTGGCTGTGCGTGGGTCCCGTCAGCCGCCTGGAAACCGTGCCCGACCTCGAGCGCCACGGATGGCGCACCCGCCGTCCCCTGGCCGCGGCGGTACACCACGGACGGTTCACCCCGCGTGACCCGGGGGCTGCGTCAGCGGCCGACCTCTGACCCGTTAGCGTTGCGCCGATGCGTCTGATTGCCGTAGCGCTGGGGTTGCTCTCGGCCTTGTGCGCGCTGGCTTTCCCCTTCCTGCCGGTGGTGCAGGACACGGCGGAGGTCGTCTGGCCGACCGGCAGCGACACCCGCTCCGTCAACGCGCCCTTGACCGGGTACTGGGCCCAGGACCTGCGCGCCGAACTGCCGTGCGCGGCCATCCGCTCGGTCGACGCCCGCACCGGCGGCCCGGGCCTGCTGTTCGCCACCGTGCCGGACGGCCGCACCGACCCGAACGCCGGCAAGGGCGTCGGCCTGCAGCTGCGGGTCGACAACGGCGTGCTGTTCGCCTCCAGCCAGGGCCAGCAGATCGCCCAGCAGCCGCTGCCCGCCGAGAAGTGCGACGTCGAGCTGGACGTCGACGCGTCGCAGATGACCCTGGCCGTGGCCGGGACGCCGATCTTCCACGCCGACGGCGACGTCCGGCCCCGCGTGGTCGGCATCTACTCCTCGATCAACTCCAGCAAGGACCCGATCGCCGGCCTGCACGTCTCGGTCGTGCCGGACACGCGCTACCAGACGTCGCCGACCGCGCTGAAGATCGCTGTGGGAGTGCTCGCGATCCTCTCGCTGATCGGCTGCATGATCGCGGTCTGGCGCCGCGACTCCGGCTTCGCCCGCCGCGCCCCGCGCTGGGCGCCGGTCGGCTGGTGGCGGCTGACGCTGCGGGACACCACGGTGATCGTCGCGCTCGGCGCGTGGGTCTTCATCGGCCCGGTGACCTCGGACGACGGGTACATCCTCACGATGGCCCGGGTCACCGAGCAGACCGGGTTCCTGACGAACTACCACCGCTGGTTCGGCGTCGCCGAAGCGCCGTTCGGCTGGTTCTACCACGTGTTCGAGCTGATGGCGCACGTCAGCGTGGTGCCGCCGTGGATCCGGCTGCCGTCGTTCCTGCTCGGCGTGCTGAGCTGGCTGCTGATCAGCCGCGAGGTGATGCCGCGCCTCGGCACCCAGATCCGCACCAGCCGCCCGGCCAGCTGGGCCGCGGCGACGGTGTTCCTGATCTGGTGGATGCCCTACAACAACGGCGTCCGCCCGGAACCGGTCGCCGCGCTCGGCTCGCTGCTGGCGATCTGCGCGGTGGAACGCACGCTGGTCACGCGGCGGCTGCTGCCGCTGTGCCTCGGCCTGACCGCGGCCGGGTTCACCCTCGCCGCGACGCCGACCGGGCTGATCGCCGTGGCGCCGTTCCTGGTCGCCGCGCGCCCGCTGTTCAAGCTGGTCCGCCAGCGCGCGAACGACAGCGGCTGGCTGCCGGTGCTGGCCCCGGTCGCCGCGGCCGGGCTGCTGGTGCTCGTCGTGGTGTTCGCCGACCAGACGTTCGCGACTGTGCAGGAGGCCACCCGGATCCGCACCCAGGTCGGCCCGAACCTGTCGTGGTTCCAGGAGCTGGCGCGGTACCAGCTGCTCTTCGCCGACCTGCCGGACGGCTCGGCGCCCCGCCGGTTCCCGGTGCTGCTGGTCGGGCTCTGCACGGCGACCTGCCTGGTGATGCTGCTGCGCCGGGGCCGCATCCAGGGCGCGGCCCTCGGGCCCGCGCGCCGGTTGATCAGCACCACGGCGTTGTTCTTCCTGCTGCTGGCCCTGACGCCGACGAAGTGGACGCACCACTTCGGCGCGTTCGCCGCGGTCGGGGCGTCGATGGCGGCGCTGACCGCGCTCGCGACCAGCTCGACGGTGCTGCGGTCCAAACGCAACCGCGCCGCGTTCCTCGCCGGGCTGCTGGTGGTCGCCGCGCTGGCCGCGACCGGGCCCAACACCTACTGGTTCGTCTCGCGCCTCGGTGTCCAGTGGACGAACGTGGCGCCGTCGATCGGCGGCATCGGCCTGTCCACGATCCTGCTGGTGGCGGCGGCGATCGCGGGGATCTACGCGTTCGTGGAGAACGTCCGCGCGCACCGGCCCGGCTTGACCGCACAGCCGCAAGAAGGCCGGTTGCGCGCGCTGCGGCTCGGGTCGCTGTCGCTGGTGGTGGTCTGCGGCCTGGTGGCGGCGGGCGAGTTCGTCACGATGGCGTGGGCGATCCACAACCAGGCCGGCAGCTACAGCCTGGGCGCGGCGAACGTCGGGCACGTCTTCGGCAAGAGCTGCAACCTCTCCGACCACGTGATGGTCGAGCGCGACGCGGCGACGTCCATCCTGCACCCGCAGGCCGAGCAGCGGACGGTCGCCGAGGAGACCAAGCCGCCGGAGAACTCGCCGCTGCCGAACCCGGACCGCGACAACGGCCGCGTCCAGACCGGCTTCCACACCCGCCCGGTCGACGACAAGGACCCGCTCGCCGAGCCGCCGCACGGGTTCACCCCGGAGACCGTGCCGATGTGGTCGAGCTTCCTCGACCCGGAGACGCGCGCGGGCCGCCTGCGCAGCGACTGGTACGCGCTGACGGAGAAGCCCGCGGACGGCCAGGTCGTGGTGGCGACGGCCGGCGCCGCCCGCCGCCCGACGTCGGTCAGCCTCGACTACGGCGTCAACACCCCGGAGGGCGTGAAGATCCTCCGCAGCCAGTTCATGCTCCCGCCGGGCTCGGGCACCGGTGGCTGGAACGACACCCGCATCAACCTGCGCGACCTCCCCCCGGAGACGAACGCGGTCCGCATCAACATCGTCGACAACGACCTGACGGAGGACGGCTGGATCGCGGCGTCGGCCCCGCGCGTCCCGACGTTCACGACGCTGACGGACAAGATCGGCACGAAGCCGGTGTACATCGACTGGCCGGCGTCGTTCGTGTACCCGTGCGCCCAGCCGGTGACGTCCCACGACGGGATTTCCCAGGTCCCGGAGTACCGCATCACGGCGGGCGGCCTGGCGGACGAGGCGGAGTGGGCGTCCTCGACGAACGGCGGCCCGATCGGCTGGCTCGAGGAGCTGGCCGAGGAGCCGGAAGTGCCGAGCTACCTGATCGGCCAGCCGAGCCAGTCGTGGGGCCAGCTGCTGCAGATCGAGCCGTTCACCGAGGGGATAGCGCCCACGGTGGTGCACGGGGAGAAGACGGTGCCGGGATGGTGGTCACCGGGTCCGGGACCGCGGCAGCCGAACGGCAAGGACCCGACGCGCTAGGTCAGGGCCGGGTCCACGCCGGACGGCGGTGGAGCCGGAACCCGGCCCGCCCGAGGTTGGCCGCGCTGACCGACCCGGGCCGGGCCGTCGCCACGGCCAGCGTGCACCCCGCTTCGCCCGCCACCTGAAGGCGGCGCCGCAGCAGCTCGGCCTGCGCGCCGCGGCCGCGGTGCCCGGGCAGGGTCGACGCGGCCCCGAGCACGGCGACGTCGTCGTGGATCGTCAGGGCCGCCGCCGCGATCGGCGTTTCCCGTTCCAGCACCAGGAACCGCCGGACCGCCGGGTGCCGGTGTTCCGCGGCCATGAACTCGGCGACGCGTCCGCGGGTCTCGAACCCGGCCAGCAGAACCCGCGAGAAGACGCCGCCATCGACGTCGTCCGAAGGCGGGCCGGACGCGGGACGCGGCTCCAGCGGCCGGGTGGCCAGCAGGCGGTCCGGCGCCCGCACGAACCCCTCGAGCGGACCTTCGGACACCACCGTCGGCCGGACTCCCGCCCAGGCGGGCCCGGCCACGAAGCCGGGCACCGCAAGCAGCGTCTCGGAAGTCACGCCGGTCACCGTCGCGAGGAAATCCAGCTCCGGGTCGGTCGCCAGCACGGCGAGCAACCCCGCCTCCTCCCACGCCCGGAACCGCCCAGGCACCCCCGCGGCCACCGCCGCTTCGCAGGCCAAGGCCATCCGGCGGTGCACCGCCCGCTCGGCCCGGCTCACGTCCGTCGTCACCGCTGTCCGCACGGTGGTTCGTAGGGCAGCTCCGGCAGGTACTGCGCCCACTCCGCCGCTGTGATCTCCGGGTACGCCGTCCGGCAGATCGCCGCCGCGGCCAGGTCGGAGCTCGTCTCCCACAGCTGGCCGCCGGAGAGAACGACCGTGTGGCCGTCGGGGCTCAGCACCGCGCCGCCGGTGACGCCCGGCTCGAACTCGGCGATCCGGGCCGGGTGCGCCGGGTCGGCCACGTCCCACAGCCGGGCCGTGCGGTCGGAGCCCGTCGTGACCATCCGGGTGCCCGCCGGGTCGTACGCGACCGTGCCGAGCTCGTCGGTGTGCCCCACCAGCGGGGGCAGCGGCGCCCAGCCGGCGACGCTCCAGCGGTGCACCGTCCGGTCGGAGCTGCCCGCGGCCAGCACCCGCCCGTCCGGCCGGAACGCGAGCGCGCCCGCGGCCCCCAGGCCGACGTCCAGCGTGGCGATCCGCGCGGGGTCGCGGCCCACGTCCCAGAGGAACACCGCCGAGGGCTGCGACTTCTGGCTGTAGGCCAGGATCCGGCCGTCCGGCGAGAACGCGGACGACCACACCGTCCCCGCGTACGGGCTCGGCAGCGCGACCGGCGCTTCGAAGCGGCGCGGGTCGCTCACGTCCCACAGCGCCAGCGGCCCGTTGTCGTACCCCGTCGCCAGCCGGCGGCCGTCCGGGCTGAAGGCCAGCGAGTACGTCTTCGGCGCGTCCGCCGACGCGACCTGCCGGGGGTGCGCGGGATCCGAGACGTCCCACCGCGTCAGCAGTCCCCGCGCCACCGCGGTCGAGGCCCCGGTGAGCACGGCGACGACGACCGTGCGGCCGTCCGGGCTCAGGACCGTGGCCGTGACCGGGCCGGGCAGGCCGCTGATCCGGCCGGCCAGGCGCGGCGCGCCCGGCTCGGCGAACGACCACAGCTGGAGGTCGTCGGGCCCCGACGCGGCGAGGACGCGTCCGTCCGGGGAAAACCCGATCGGAGCCGAGACGCGGGTCAGCTCCACGGCCGGGACGTCGTAGAGCCGGACGGTCTGGTCGGCGGCGCCGCTGACCAGGGTCCGCCCGTCGGCCGAGTACCCGACCCAGACGGCGGCGTTCGTGTGCCCGGCGAGCTGCGTCAGCTGCCGGCCCGTCGCGACGTCCCAGACGCGCACCAGCTGGTCGTCGCCGACCGTGGCGAGCGTGCGGCCGTCCGGGCTGAACGCCGCCATCCAGACGATGCCGTTGCCGGGCAGGTCTCGCACCGGCTTCGGGGCGCGCGGGTCCGCGATGTCCCACAGGCGCGTCCGGCCGTCCCAGCCGGTCGTGGCCAGCGTCCGCCCGTCGGGGCCGAACGCGTCCAGGTTCACCAGGTCCGTGTGGCTGGTGAACGTCGAGAGCCAGGCCGGGTGCGCGGGGTCCCGGACGTCCCACAGCTGCGTGGTCCGGTCGTTGCTCACCGCGAGGGTGGCGCTGTCCGGGCTGAGCACGGCCTTTTCGTACTGCAGCGGCCCGGAACCGGGGAGCATGACGAGCTGTCTCGGGTCGTCCGGGTCGGAGATGTCGGTGATCCGGGTCGTGTCGTCCCGGCCCGCGGTCACGAGCGTGCGGCCGTCGCGGCTGATCTGCGCGTTGTAGACGGTGTCGGTGTGCCCGCGCGCCAGTCCGCGGGACACCGGCCGCCGCGGGTCGCGCAGGTCCCAGAGCCGGAACGCGTGGTCGTCGGTCGCAGTCGCGAGGATCCGGCCGTCCCCGGCGAGCGCCACGGGGTAGTGCGGTTTGCCGACCTCCGGCAGGGTCGACAGCAGCGCCGGGTGCCGCGGGTCGGCGATGTCCCAGACCTGCACGGTCCGGGTCGCGCCCGCGACGACCATGAGGTGCCCGGCGAGGGCGACCGCGCTGTCGTGCCCCAGCGGTTCGGGGAGACCGACCCGGGTGGCGAACGGGGTGCTCAACGCGCCCAGCAGGCTGTCCCGCGTCTCCGGCAGCGGCGCCAGCCGGTAGGCGGCCAGGCTGAGCTGGACCGACAGCGCGGGGTTGGTCTGCCGCAGGTCCGCCGCGTCGCCGACGGCTTTCCGCGCCAGCGCGACGTTCCGCTGGTCGGTCGCCGTTCGGGAGGCGTCGATCGCGAAGCCCGTCGCGACGCCCGCCAGGATCAGCAACACGCCCAGCAGCGCCGCTAGCTGACGCAGCCGCCGGGTGCGCCGCCGGACCGCGTCCGCCTCGGCCGTGGCCTGCGCGCGGCCGGCGTCGAGGAAAGCCTGTTCACGCGCGGTGAGCGCGCCCGGCGAGCGGGCGGCCCACTCGGTCGCGAGGCCGAGCCGGGTGCCGCGGTAGAGGCTGCCCGCGTCGCGGTCCAGGGACTCCCAGAGGTCGGTGGCTTCGGCGAGCTGGCGGTGCAGGCGGTGGCCCTCACGGTCTTCGGCGAGCCAGTCCTGCAGCCGTGGCCAGCTGCGGATCAGGGCTTCGTGCGCGATCTCGGCGCCGTCGCGGTCCAGGGCGAGCAGGCGGGCGGCCGCGAGCCGCTCGAGGACCTCGGCCGTCGCCGGGTCGTCGTCGAGCTCGCGGCGCCGCAGCCGTCGTTTGGTGTCTTCGGTGCCGTCGCCGAGCGCGGTCAGCCGCAGGAAGATCTGCCGGACCTTCGCCTGCTGCCGGGGTTCGAGCTCGCCGTAGACGGCTTCGGCGGTGTGCGCGACGGCGTTGCGGATGCCACCCGTGGCCTCGTACCCGGCGAGGGTGAGGGTGATGCCCTGCCGCCGTCGCCAGGTTTCGAGCAGCGCGTGCGAGACCAGCGGCAGCACGGCGGGACGGCCGGCCGCGTCCGCCACCAGCGTCGTGACCAGCGCGGACTCCACCTGGCACCCCTGCCGGACGGCCGGCTCGACGATCGCGGTCCGCAGCTCGTCCGCGGTCATCGGGCCGACCAGGACCTGCGCGTCGCGCAAGGCGTCGACGAGCTCGGCGTGCCGCCCGCAGTGGCCGTAGAAGTCGGCACGGACCCCGATGACGACCTGGCTGCCGTGCTCGTCGCCGGCCCGCTCGAGCAGCGCGGCGACGAACCCGGCGCGCTCGGCGTCGTCGGGGCAGAGGGTGAAGACCTCCTCGAACTGGTCGACGACCAGCAGGCCGCCGGGCTCGGCGAGGGCGTCCGCGCACTGGCTCAGCGGGTGCTCGCCGGGCGTGCAGACCCGCGCCGGCCCGGCGCCGGCCAGCCCGGCCCGCAGCAGCGACGACTTCCCGGAGCCCGACGCGCCGAACACCCCGACGAACCGGCGTTCGCGCAGCTTCGCGGTCAGCTCGCCGATCAGCTTCTCGCGCCCGAAGAACCGGCCGGCGTCGGTGCGCTGGAACGCGGCCAGCCCGAGGTACGGGGTCTCCGTCTCGGGGCCCGGTGTGCTGCCGGCCGTCAGGCCCGCGGAGACCTCCCGCCAGCGCGTCTCCCACTCCCCGGTGTCGCCGCCGCACGCGGTGACGTACGCCGTGGTGAGCGCGAGCCCGGGCAGCTTGCGGCCGCCCGCGGCGTCGGACAGCGCGGCCGCCGAGTAGCCGGCGCGCGCGGCGAGCGTCCGGTAGGTCGGCCCGCCCGCCTCCTCCCGCAGCCGCCGCAGCCCGGCGGCGAACCCGACAACGGCGTCCTCGCCCGGCCCGAGCGGCCCCTCACGTCGCGCCACCGGCGTCCCCCCGTTTTCGCGTTCTGGTCATTGTTCACCGGAACCGGCCCGACACTGGACAGGATTTCTGCGTTAGACACGACGGTGTGATGACGCGCAGCCTGGGGAAACTGCTCAAGGTCGTCGCCGCCGGTGTGCCGGTGGTGCCCGCACCCGCCGACGGTATCGAGGTGGTCGGGTCCGTGTCGCCGGACCCGGGCGCGGTTCTCGGCGCCCTTTCGGCCGCCCGTCCGGACGTCCTCCTGCTCCGGCCCGCCGGCCGCGCCGGGCTCGCGGTGATCCGGCACGCCGGCCGCACCCCGGTGCTGGTGCTGACCGCGCCGGACGACGGCGAGCTGGTGGTCGCGGCGATGCGCGCGGGCGCCCGCGGGCTCCTGCACGACGACGTCGGCCCGGCCGACCTGGCCCGCGCGATCCGGGTCGTCGCGGGCGGCGCCGCGGTGTTCGGCGAGGACGCCGCCGACCGGCTGTACGCGCGGCTGACCGGGCTCGCGCCGGGCCTGCCCGAGCTGACCGCCCGCGAGCGCGAGGTCCTCGGCCTGCTCGCCGACGACCTGGGCAACCTGGCGATCGCCGCCCGGCTGAACCTCGCGCCGAAGACGGTCCGCAACGTCGTCTGCGCCGTCCTGGCCAAGTTCGGCACGGCCGACCGGGCGGCCGTCGTCGCCCGGGCCCGCGACGCCGGGCTGGGTCAGTAGCTGCGCGGGGTCCAGACGACGCCGTGCTCCGCGCGGGTCCGCGACGAGCCGACGATCAGCAGGCAGCGCATGTCCACTGTGGACGGATCGAGGTCGCCGAGCGTGGTGATCCGGACGTCCTCCTCCGGGCCGCCGACGTCCCGCGCCACCACGACCGGGGTCGCCGGGTCGCGGTGCCGGAGCAGCACCTCACGCGCCGAAGCCAGCTGCGTCGTGCGGGACCTGGAAGCCGGGTTGTACAGCGCCAGCACCAGGTCGGCGGCGCCCGCCGCGTCCAGCCGGCGCTCGATGACCTCCCACGGCTTGAGCCGGTCGGACAGCGAGAGCACGCAGTAGTCGTGCCCGAGCGGCGCGCCGACGCGGGACGCGGCCGCCTGCGCCGCCGTCACCCCCGGCACGATCCGGACGCGCACCCCGGCGCCGTGGCCGAGCGACACCTGCTCCAGCACCGCCGACGCCATCGCGAAGACCCCGGGGTCACCCGAGGAGACGACGGCGACCCGCGCCCCCGACGCGGCCAGCTCGAGCGCCTCCCGAGCCCGGTCCGCCTCGACGCGGTTGCCCGACGCGTGGCGCTGCTGGCCGGCCTTCTGCGGCACCCGCGCGACGTACGGGCCGTACCCGACAACGTGCTCGGCGGCCGCAAGCTCCGCCACGGCCTCCGGGGTCAGCCACTCCGGGCCCGCCGGGCCGAGGCCGACCACGACGACCTCACCACCCGTGGCGGCCGCAGGAGCCGGCGCCGCGGCGGGAGCCTGACGGGACGCGTAAGCCGGCGACGGCAGCAAGGCCAGCGAGAAGTACGGCACGGACTCGGGATCCACCTCGGCCAGCGGCTCGATCCGCTGCCGGTCCCAGGTCGCGCGCTCGACGTACACGGCGTCGTCGAGCTTCCCGGCCTCTTCGAGGGCCTCCCGCACCGAGCCGAAGGTGCGGCCCAGCTTGAGGACGGCCGCCGCGTCGGTGTCGGCGAGCCGCCGCGCCAGCTCGGGCGCCGGGAGCGTGCCGGGGAGCACGGTCAGCACCTCGTCGCGCTGGACCAGCGGGCGGCCGAGCACGGACGACGCCGCACTCACCGACGTCACCCCGGGCACGACCACGGCGGGGAACCGGCCGGACAGCCGCTCGTGCATGTACATGTAGGAGCCGTAGAAGAACGGGTCGCCTTCGCAGAGCACCACGACGTCGCGGCCCGCGTCGAGGTGTTCGGCGAGGCGTTTCGCGCTCAGCTCGTAGAAGTCGGCGATCGCGCCTTCGTAGCCGCCGGGGTGGTCGGTGGTCTCGGTCGTGACCGGGTAGACGAGCTTCTCCTCGATCTGCCCCTCACGCAGGTACGGCTCGGCGACCGACCGCGCGATGCTCCGGCCGTGGCGCGCGGAGTGGTAGGCGATCACGGACGCTTCGGAGATCAGGCGCGCGGCCTTGACCGTCATCAGTTCCGGGTCGCCGGGGCCGAGCCCGACGCCGTAGAGCGTGCCGGTCATTCTTCGACGCTCGCGAGGGCGTTGACGGCCGCGACGGCCATGGCGCTGCCGCCGCGCCGCCCGTGCACCACCAGGTAGGGCGCCGGGGCCTGCTTGGCGAGCTCGACCTTCGACTCGACCGCGCCGACGAACCCGACCGGCACGCCGATGATCGCCGCGGGCGCGCCGACCCCTTCGTCGAGGATCTCCAGCAGGCGGAAGAGCGCGGTCGGCGCGTTGCCGATCGCCACGACCGAGCCGGGCAGCCGGTCGCGCCACAGCTCCAGCGCCGCCGCCGAACGCGTGGTGCCCATCCGCTCGGCGAGCGACGGGACCTTGGGGTCGGACAGCGTGCAGACGACGTCGTTGGCCGCGGGCAGGCGGCGGCGCGTCACACCGCTGGCGATCATCTGCGCGTCGCACAGGATCGGCGCGCCCGCCTCGAGCGCGGCGCGGCCCGCCTCGACGACGTCGAGCGAGTAGCGCAGGTCGTCGACCAGATCGACCATGCCGCAGGCGTGGATCATCCGGACCGCGAGGCCCGCCACGTCGTCGGGCAGGATCGCCAGGTCCGCCTCCTCGCGGATCGTGGCGAACGAGTGCCGGTAGATCTCGGCACCGTCCCGCAGGTAGTCGATCACAGAGTTCCCTTCAGCTCGTCGAGCGGCATCCACCGGCCGTCGACCCGGTAACCGCCGTCCTCGGCGACCACGTCCACATGGGACTGTGACGGCTTCCCGCACCGCCGTTCACAACCCGAGAAGTGCGCGCGCAGGCCGGGCCGGAACACGGCGTCGGCCCGCACGTCGGCCCGCGACTTCGCGCAGCCGGGGCGCCCGATGCAGGCGCTGGTGCCCAAGGCCTCGCCGCCGAAGCCCAGCCGCTCGAAGACGTCGGCGGGCACGTCCGGCAGGACCACGGACTTCCACGGCGTGACCAGCGCCGGGCCGAAGCCGGCCAGGGCTCGCGCCTGCGTGGCCGAGAGCTGTCCGAACCGCGGCACGACGGCCGCCGCGAGACCGCGGTCGCGCTTGACGAGCCCAGCCGGGACTTCGGCCGGGAGCCGCGGCACCGGCGTTCCCCGCCAGGCCGGGTCGTCGAGCTCCGCGACCCGCCAAGCCGAGCCGCGCACGCGGAGGAAGTCGAGCGCGATCTCGGCCAGCGCCGCGACGGCGTCGGCGCGGGCCACCGGCCGTCCGGTGTCACCACCGGCGAGCAGCAGGGTTCCTTCGTCCGCGTCGAGCGCGCGCCAGCAGACGTCGGCGCCTTCCCCGGCGACGTCACCGCGGCCGTCGTCGAAGGCGAAGAGGAAGCGCCCGGGCAGCGACGCCAGCTCGGGGATCGAGCACAGCCGCCGGTCCAGCGACGCGGCCAGCCCGCGGACGTCGGCGAGGCCGCCACGGAGGCCGCTCAACGGCGACGCGAGGACGTTCCGGACCCGCTCGTGCGACGGCGACGGCAGCAGGCCGGCGTCGGTCAGCCGGCCCGCGAGGTCGGGCCGGGTCACGCCGCGCAGCTGGACGTTGCCGCGTGAGGTCAGGTGGAGGTCGCCGTCCCCGCAGGCTTCGGCGCAGTCGGCCAGCGCGCGCAGCTGCGCCGCGGAAACCGCACCGCCGGGCAGCCGGACCCGCGCCAACGGGCCGTCCGCGGCGTCGTGCGGGGCGAAAACACCGGGGCACGCGTCGGCTCGCACGCGTGCGGGGTTCGGCATGGGGTCACTGTAACTCGCGGCTTTCCGGCCCTTCCGGGGCCGAACGCGGCCGGATCCGGGCCGTTCCCGCGTCCAGGTCCACGTCACGCCAGGGAGGCGCGCCTTCGGCGTCCTGCTCGACGAGCATCGACGTCGTCTCCCGGTGGTCCAGCTCACGCCGTTTGGTGCCGTAGAGGAAGGCGGTCGTCTCCTCGATGTAGGTCGCGGACAGCCGCGCCTTGAAGCGCGAGCCGTTCTTGCGCGGGCGCAGCTCGATCGCGGCCATGACCAGCAGGATCACGACGCCGCCCGGAAGAGCCAGCCCCAGCCAGGTTCCCATGCCCGGTGAACGGTTGACCGCCGGTCAGGTTTCCCGGACAGCAGAACTCACGTCATATGTAGCAGGTGTGCTACATTCGATCGCATCAGTCAGATGGGGGTCAGGCGATGAGAGATCCGGCGGAACCCGTCGTCCGCGTCAGCGGGCTGCGGATGCGCTACGGCACGAACGACGTGCTCCACGGCGTGGAGTTCGAGGCCCACCGCGGCGAGGTGGTGTGCCTGCTCGGGCCGAACGGCGCGGGCAAGACGACGACGATCGAGATCCTCGAGGGCTTCCGCATGCGGTCGGCCGGCGAGGTGAGCGTGCTGGGCACCGACCCGGCGCAGGGCGGCGAGGACTGGCGGGCGCGGCTGGGGGTCGTGCTCCAGTCCTGGCGGGACCACGGCAAGTGGCGCGTCCACGAGCTGCTCGCGCACCTCGGCCGGTACTACGAGCCGTACTCGACGCCGTCGAGCCCGCGGCCGTGGCCGGCCGACGAGCTGATCGCGGCGGTGGGGCTCACCGAGCACGCGCAGAAGAAGATCCGGACCCTCTCCGGCGGCCAGCGGCGGCGGCTCGACGTCGCGATCGGCATCGTCGGGCGGCCCGAGCTGCTGTTTCTCGACGAGCCGACCGCGGGCTTCGACCCGGAGGCGCGCCGCGAGTTCCACGACCTGGTGCACCGCCTCTCCGACGAGCTCGACACCACGATCCTGCTCACCACGCACGACCTCGACGAGGCCGAGAAGCTCGCCGACCGGATCCTCATCCTCAACGGCGGGCGCATCATCGCCGACGGCTCGGCCGACGCGCTGTCCCGGCAGATCGCCGGTGAGGCCGAGGTCCGCTGGACGCTCGACGGCCAGCGCTTCGTCCACTCGACGACCGAAGCCACGAAGTACGTGTACGACCTGTTCAAGCAGCACGGCGAGGCCGTCGCGGACCTCGAAGTCCGGCGGGCGTCGCTGGAAGACACCTACATGACGCTGGTCCACCGCGCCGAAGCCGGCGGCGAGACGGAGCTCGGTCTCCAGGAAGCGGGTGCGCGATGAACGCTCAGGGGGCGGCGCTGCGCGCCGGGCTCGAGCGCGGCTGGATCGAGTTCAAGCAGACCTGGACCAACCGAGACGACCTGTTCGGCCAGTTCGTCTTCGTCGTGCTCTTCCTCGGCACGCTGTTCTTCATGCGGAACGCGACCCTGCCCGGCACCGGGTTCTCCCTCGGCGCGGCCACCGTGCCCGGCGTGCTCGGCGCCGGGATCGTGTTCAACGGCCTGAACAGCGCGGCGGGCTACCTCGCCGTCGACCGCGAGGACGGCACGCTGCTGCGCGCCAAGGCGACGCCGAACGGCATGCTCGGCTACCTGGTCGGGAAGACGACTGCGGTGTCCATGGCGCAGGTCACCGGGATCCTGCTGGTGCTGGTCCCGTGCCTGTTCCTGTTCGACTCCCTCGCGCCCGACGGCGTCTGGTCGTACCTGCACCTGCTGTGGGTGCTGGCGATCGGGCTGCTCGCGACGTTGCCGCTGGGAGCCGCGCTGGGGTCACTGACCAGCAGCCCGCGGTCCATCGCGCTGATCACGCTGCCGATCATGGGCCTGGGCGCGATCTCGGGGATCTTCTACCCGGTCACCGCGCTGCCGGCGTGGGTGCAGGGGATCGCACAGGTCTTCCCGATGTACTGGCTGGGCCTCGGGATGCGTTCGGCCCTGCTCCCGGCCGACACGGTGGTCGTCGAGATCGGCCAGTCGTGGCGCACCTGGCCGACCCTCGGCGTGCTCGTGGCGTGGGCCGTGATCGGATTGGCACTGGCCCCGGTGCTGCTGCGCCGGATGGCGAGGCGGGAAGCGGGCTCGTCACTGGCCGAACGCCGGGAGAAGGCCATGCAGCGTGTGGGGTAGTGATGAGTGAGGTCGTCTACAACCGGATCGCGATGCTGCGCGCGGAGCGGTCGATCTCGCGCCGCCAGCTGGCGGAGGCCCTGGGGGTCCACTACCAGACGATCGGTTATCTGGAACGCGGCGAGTACAGCCCGAGCTTGTACCTGGCGCTGCGGATCGCGGAGTTCTTCGAGGTCTCGGTGGAGGTCTTGTTCTCCACCAAGCCCTTCCCGCGATTGGGTGATTCGGAGCGCTCCGCCTGAGTCACAACTTCGGAACCGCGGTCCTCGGCAACGACAACGGTGATCATCCCGCATGAGCCGCCCTCCGCCCGGGACGTCGAGAACGGACTTGTCGAGCGGAACCCCCGCGAAGGTCGCCGGGTCGGCAGCTTCGTCGTCGGCCTCGTCGGAGCCGTAACCACTCGGAGAGCACCCGCCCGGAGGACGGCACCTAGGGCTTGCGCAGGTCGGCCTCGGCGAGCGCGCGGACGACGTCGTCGCGCCGCGCCTCGCGGGACGTCCGGCTCAGCTCGACGTGCAGGAACGGCGCGGGGCCGGCGGCCCGGCCCTGGACGTTCGTCGTCCCCGCCAGTCCCCGGCACGGCTCGGCCCAGGCGCGGCAGACGCGGAACCCGGCGGTTTCGAGCCGGTCGGCGGCCCGTCGCGCCGCGTCGCCGGCTTCGGTGGCGCCGCCGGAGACGACGACGTCCGCCGAGACCAGCGTCGTGTCGGTGAAGCCGTGCAGCTGGACCTGCGGCAGGCCGCGGCGGGCGAGCAGCGTCGCCACGACGTGGAAGACGGTCCCGGTGTCGTGCGCGGGGTCCTCCCGGCGCCGGTGCGCTCCCCCGACGACGAGGACCGCCCCGGGCGTGCGCTCGTGGAGGGCCAGCCCGATCAGCTCGGTCCGCAGGTCGGAGGAGGCGTGCGGCACCTCGACCACGAGCGACGGCGGCGCCGAGCGGTCGATCGCGTAGAGCCCCCAGGCCCGTTCGGTGCCGGGTTCCTGGACGACGAGCGTGTCGTCCTCGACGGAAAACCCCAGGTCACCGAGGTGATGCGGGTGTCCGTCGAGGAAGGCCGCGAACGCGTCCGCGGCCGTTTCGAGCTCGGCCGGGGTCGGGGCGCGGTACGGCTGGCGCGTCGACTGCGCGGCCGTGAAGGCGCGGAGGAAGGATTCCAAGCCGCCAGGTTACCGAGCACCGGGCAACGTCACCTTGACGCACCTCGTCCCGGCACCGGAGAGTGACTCCGATACCCACGCGCCGTCAGGTGGAGGAACCCGGTGAGAGTCCGGGGCGGTCCCGCCACTGTCACCGGAGAGCGATCTCCGGGAGCCAGGAACTCCGGCCGGCGCGCCCGTCTACCCGGGGCGCGGACCCCGAGGAGGAACCTCGTGATCCTGCTTCTGTCCACTTCGGACACAGACCTGCTCAGCGCGCGCTCCGCCGAAGGCGAGTACCGCCTCGGCAACCCCGCGCGGCTCGGCGCCGCGGAGCTGCCGGCCCTGCTCGACGGCGTCCGGATCGTGGTCGTCCGCATCCTCGGCACCCCGCGGACCTGGCAGGAGGGCCTGGACACGCTGCTGGCGTCGGGCGCGCACGTCGTCGTCCTGGGCGGGGAGCAGACGCCGGACGCCGAGCTGATGAAGCTCTCGACCGTGCCCGCGGGCATCGCCGCCGAGGCCCACGCCTACCTCGCGCAGGGCGGCCCGGCGAACCTCACCCAGCTGCACCGGTTCCTCTCCGACACGCTCCTGCTCACCGGCGACGGCTTCGAGCCGCCCGCGGAGCAGCCCTCGTGGGGTGTCCTGGAGCGGCCCGACGCGGAGCACGACGGCCCGCTGGTCGGGATCCTCTACTACCGCGCCCACCACCTGTCCGGGAACACGAACTTCGTGCACACGCTCGCCGACCGGATCGAAGCCGCGGGCGGCCGCGCGTTGCCGATCTACACGGCGTCGCTGCGGACGCGCGAGCCGGAGATGATGGCCGCGCTGGGCCGGGTCGACGCGCTGCTGGTCACCGTGCTGGCGGCCGGCGGCACCCGGCCGTCCGAGGTCGGCGCCGGCGGGGACGACGAGGCCTGGGACGTCGCCGAGATGGCCGCCCTCGACGTCCCGATCCTGCAGGCGCTGTGCCTGACCAGCGACCGCGAGACGTGGTCGGCCAGCGACGACGGCCTGTCGCCGCTGGACGCCGGGAACCAGATGGCCGTCCCGGAGTTCGACGGCCGGCTGATCACGGTGCCGTTCTCGTTCAAGGAGCTGGACGCCGACGGCCTCCCCCGGTACGTCCCGGACCCCGAGCGCGCGAGCCGCGTCGCGAAGATCGCGCTGGCGCACGCGCGGCTGCGGCACACGCCACCTGCTGAGCGGCGCATCGCGTTGATGCTGTCCGCGTACCCGACGAAGCACTCTCGCGTGGGCAACGCGGTCGGCCTGGACACGCCCGCGTCGGCGATCGAGCTGCTGCGGCGGATGCGCGCGCAGGGCTACGACCTGGGCGCGGACGCGTTCCCGGGCGTCAACCCGACCGGCACCGACCAGCCCGACGGCGACGCACTCATTCACGCGCTGATCGCGGCGGGCGGTCAGGACCCGGAGTGGCTGACCGAGGAGCAGCTGGCCGGAAACCCGATCCGGGTGCCCGCGGCGCGCTACCAGGAATGGTTCGACGCGCTGCCCGCGGAGCTGCGCGAAGGCGTCGAGGAGCACTGGGGTCCGGCGCCCGGCGAGCTGTACGTCGACAACGGCGACATCGTGCTGGCGTCGCTGCAGAGCGGCAACGTGATCATCATGATCCAGCCGCCGCGCGGGTTCGGCGAGAACCCCGTCGCGATCTACCACAACCCGGACCTGCCGCCGAGCCACCACTACCTGGCCGCGTACCGGTGGCTGGAGGAGGAATACGGCGCGCACGCCGTGGTCCACCTGGGCAAGCACGGGTCGCTGGAGTGGCTGCCGGGCAAGACGGCCGGGCTCTCGGCGTCGTGCGCGCCCGACGCCGTGCTCGGGAACCTGCCGCTGGTCTACCCGTTCCTCATCAACGACCCGGGCGAGGGCGCGCAGGCGAAGCGGCGGGCGCACGCGACGATCGTCGACCACCTGATCCCGCCGATGGCACGCGCGGAGTCGTACGGCGACATGGCGCGCCTCGAGCAGCTGCTGGACGAGCACGCGAACATCGCGGCGATGGACCCGGCGAAGCTGCCCGCGATCCGCGCGCAGATCTGGACGCTGATCCAGGCCGCGAAGCTGGACCACGACCTCGGCGTCGAGGAACGTCCGCACGACGCGGAGTTCGACGACTTCCTGCTGCACATCGACGGCTGGCTGTGCGAGGTCAAGGACGCGCAGATCCGCGACGGCCTCCACATCCTGGGCGAGGCGCCGACCGGCGAAGCGCGGGTCAACCTGGTGCTGGCGATGCTGCGCGCGTCGCAGATGTGGGGCGGCAAGCAGGGCGCGGTGCCGGGCCTGCGGTCCGTACTGGGGCTCAAGGAAGACGCGCCGATGTCCGAAGTGGACGCGGTCGAGAAGACGGCGCGGGAGCTCGTCCAGACGATGGAGATGCGCGGCTGGGACGCCACGGCGGTCGCTTCGGTGGCGCCGGACGACGCCGTCGCGCAGGTCCTTTCGTTCGCGGCCAACGAAATCGTGCCACGGCTGGCCGGGACGTCCGGCGAGCTGGACGCGGTGCTGCACGCGCTGGACGGCGGGTACATCCCGGCGGGGCCGAGCGGGTCGCCGTTGCGCGGGCTGATCAACGTGCTGCCGACCGGACGGAACTTCTACACGGTCGACCCGAAGGCGATCCCCAGCCGGCTGGCCTGGGAAACCGGGCAGGCGCTGGCGGACTCGCTGGTGAAGCGGTACCGCGAGGACACCGGCGACTGGCCGCGCTCGGTGGGGCTGTCGGTGTGGGGGACGTCGGCGATGCGGACGTCCGGCGACGACGCGGCGGAGGTCCTGGCGCTGCTGGGGGTCCAGCCGGTGTGGGACGAGGCTTCCCGGCGCGTCACGGGCATCGAAGCCATCCCGCTGGCCGAGCTCGGCCGCCCGCGGATCGACGTCACGATCCGGATCAGCGGGTTCTTCCGCGACGCGTTCCCGCACGTGATCACGATGCTCGACGACGCGGTGCGCCTGGTGGCCGAGTTGGACGAACCGTCGTCGGAGAACTTCGTCCGGGCGCACGTTTCCGCCGACCTGGCTTCGCACGGGGACGCGCGCCGCGCGACGACGCGGATCTTCGGTTCGAAGCCGGGCGCGTACGGCGCAGGCCTCCTGCCGTTGATGGACAGCGGAAACTGGCGCGACGACAAGGACCTGGCCGAGGTGTACGCGGTATGGGGCGGCTTCGCGTACGGCCGCGACCTGGACGGCCGCCCGGCGCGCGAGGACATGGAGAGCTCGTACAAGCGGATCGTGGTGGCGGCGAAGAACACCGACACGCGCGAGCACGACATCGCCGACTCGGACGACTACTTCCAGTACCACGGCGGCATGATCGCGACGGTCCGCGCGCTGACGGGCACGGCCCCGGCGTCCTATGTGGGCGACAGCACCTCGCCGGACGCGGTCCGCACGCGGACATTGGGCGAGGAGACGGCGCGGGTGTTCCGCGCGCGGGTGGTGAACCCCCGTTGGCTGGCGGCAATGCGACGCCACGGCTACAAGGGCGCGTTCGAGCTGGCGGCGACGGTGGACTACTTGTTCGGCTTCGACGCGACGGCCGGCGTGGTCGGCGACTGGATGTACGAGAAGCTGACCGAGTCGTACGTGCTGGACGAGGTGAACCAGGAGTTCCTGCGACAAGCCAACCCGTGGGCGCTGAGGGGCATCGTGGAGCGCCTGAACGAGGCGGCGGACCGCGGGCTGTGGGAAGAGCCGGACCCGGAGCTGCTGGCTCGCATGCGTGATGTGTATCTGTCGCTGGAGGGCGACCTCGAGGCGGAGTGACGATTCGCAGCCGGGCGACGCACCTCGTCGCCGCTGTGGGCAGCCGATCGCCTAGCTGTCCACAGCGCGGCCGTGATGTGGACAACTTCCGGGCCCGCGCCCGGATTCCGGGTTTCGGTCACACCGCACCGATAGACTGGAGCAGGGCCCGTCCCCCGGTGGAGGGCGGGGCTCGGCTCCGGCGGGTTGTTGCCCGCTGGCACGGCACCCGATGCTGATCGCGTGGTTGTCGAAGCGTGAGAGCCATGATTATCCTGGCGCGAACCGCAACGGCCGTGGCGGCAGGCACCCAGGCCGGCTCCGGCGAACGGTGACCTCGAGGCGGAGTGACTGCAAGCCGATTGCAGGCCGCGGCGGCTACGGTCTCCTTCCCGCCCCTGGAAGGAAACAACTTGAAGAAGGTTCTAGCCGTAGCCGCCGCAGCCCTGATCGCCGGGCTGAGCCTCGCGTCGCCGGCTTCGGCCGCCGAGCACACGAAGCACATTCACACCGGTGACGCCTTCGGGAGCGTCTCCGGCTGGAGCGGCGAAGGCGTGTTCACCGAGGAAGGCGACCGCGTCCACATCTGCGACACCGACGCCGACGGCCGGGGCGTCATCGTCTACGTCTACAAGGGCACGCCCGCCAGTGGCACCCAGCTCTACAGCATCAACGTCGGCGGCAACGGCAACTGCGTCACCAAGAGCGCGGCCAACGGCGGAGTCTACGACCTCCCCGAAACCCGTGTCGGCTTCAAGTTCTGCCGGTACTGGAAAGAGGACGACCGGTACCACGCCGGCGAGTGCAAGGACTACGACTTCCTGAACGACAACAGCTGACGCGGAAACGCCCGGGAAACGCGGGTCCCGGTTGAGTGGCCGCCATGATCACCGCCACTCTCCCGAAGACCCGCTCCTGGGCGCTTCCGCTCGTCTGCCTCGGCGCCGCCGTGCTCTACGCCTGGAAGATCGGGAACGGCCAGCTCGGCAACACCTACTACGCCGCCGCCGTCAAGTCGATGACCGGGGGCTTCACGAACTTCCTCTTCGGCTCCTTCGACCCGTACGGCGTCGTGACGGTCGACAAACCGCCCTTCGCGTTGTGGCCGCAGGCGATCTCCGTGCTGGTCTTCGGCTTCCACGGCTGGGCGCTGCTGCTGCCCCAGGTCCTCGAAGGCGTCGCCGCGGTCTTCCTGCTCCACCGCACGGTCCGGAGGTGGGCCGGCGAGAACGTCGCCCTGCTGGCCGCGGTGATCCTCGCGCTCACGCCGGTCACCGTGATCATCAACCGCGACAACAACCCCGACACCCTGCTCGTCCTGTTCCTGGTCGCCGCCGCCTACGCGCTCACCCGCGCGCTCGAAAGCGGCCGGAAATGGTTGTGGTGTTGCGCTTTCTTCGTCGGCTGCGGGTTCCTGACCAAGATGCTGCAGGCGTGGATCATCGTCCCCGCGCTGGTCGCCGCGTACCTCGCCGGGACGAGCGGGCCGCTCAAACGCCGCCTGCTCGACGTGCTCGTCGCGAGCGGGGTGCTCGTCGTCTCGTCGTTCTGGTGGATCGCCCTCTACGACTGGTGGCCGGGCGCCAAGCCGTTCATGGGCGGCAGCGCGGACGGCTCGGCGTGGGACCTCGTCTTCGGCTACAACGGCTTCGGCCGCCTCTCCGGCGACGGTGAGGGCGGCGGCATGATGATCATGCGCAACGGCGTGCAGACCCAGTCGTCCTTCGGCGGTGATCCGGGGCCGGGCCGGATGTTCAACGACGTCGTCGGCGGCCAGATCTCCTGGCTGCTGCCGCTCTGCCTGCTCGTCCTGGTCGTCATCGGCCGCCGGTGGCGCGACGCGGGCTGGCTGCTCTGGGGCGGCTGGCTGCTGGTGACCGCTGTCGTCTTCAGCTTCGCCGGCGGCATCTGGCACCCGTACTACACCACGGCGATGGCGCCTGCGATCGCCGCGGTCGCCGCCGCCGGGCTCGCGCTGCTGTGGCGGCAGCACCGCCGGACCCTGCTCCCTCTCGCCGTCGTCGGCACCGCGGCCTGGGCGTTCGTCCTGACTTCGCGAGACACGACGTTCTACGGCTGGACGCGCTGGGCGGTGCTCGGCACGGCGCTGCTCGCGGTCGCCTGGCTGGCGGTGGCGCCCCGGCGACGCGCGTTGGCCGCCGCGCTCGTGCCTGTGCTGCTCACGCCCGCCGTGTGGTCGTACGCCGCCGCGCAGAGCACGTCCGCCGGGACACTGCCCGCCGCCGGGCCGGCGAGCGGTCCCGGTGCGCCGCCGCCGTCCCCCGGTGGACCGCAGCCCCGGCTGATGCTCGTCGGCGGCGGCGACGGCACCGCCACGCTGTCGGACGAGCAACGGCGCATCCTCGGCTACGCCCGCGAGCACGGCACCGAGATCACGCTGGCCGTGAACGCCGAAGCGAGCGCAGTCGCGCCCTACCTCATCGACTCCGACGCGAACGTGATCGGCATGGGCGGCTTCGGCGGGCGGGACAACGCGCCGTCGGTGACGCAGCTCGACCGCTGGCTCGCCGAAGGCAAGCTGAAGTTCGTGCTGAGCGCGGGCGCCGTCCCGGGGATGCCGCCGCGGAGTCCCGTTCAGGAGGAACGCCGTCGCTGGATCGAGCGGCACTGCGCGGTGGTCGACCCCGCCGCGTACGGCGGCGGCTCCGGCCCGACGCTCCACCAGTGCCGCTAACGAGGAGGAAACACCGCCGCGGCGATCATGGCGGCATGCGGGTCCTGGTGGTGGAGGACGAGCCGATGCTCGCGGACGCGATCGCGGAGTGGCTGCGCGACGAGGCGCACGCGGTCGACATCGCCCACGACGGCGCGGCGGCGCTCGACCGGATCGCCGTGCACGACTACGACGTCGTCGTTCTCGACCGCGACCTGCCGGTCGTGCACGGCGACGACGTCTGCCGGCAGGTGGTGGCGTCCGAAGCCGCGACCCGGGTGCTGATGCTCACCGCGGCCGTCGAGGTCACCGACCGCGTCGACGGGCTGTCCCTCGGCGCCGACGACTACCTCACCAAGCCGTTCGCGTTCCCGGAGCTGGCGGCGCGGATCCAGTCGCTGGGGCGGCGCTGCCGTCCGGCCGCGCCGCCGGTGCTGCGGCGCTCCGGCGTCACGCTCGACCCGGCCCGGCACGAGGTGTTCCGCGACGGGCGTTACCTCCCTCTGTCCAAAAAGGAGTTCGCCGTGCTCGCCGAGCTGCTGCGCGCCGACGGCGCGACCGTGTCCGCGGAGCACCTGCTGGAGAAGGCGTGGGACGAGCACGCGGACCCGTTCACCGGCGCGGTCCGGCTCACCATCCTCAAGCTGCGCCGCAAGCTCGGCGACCCGCCGCTGGTGGAGACGGTCACCGGCGTCGGCTACCGGCTCCGGTGAGCCTCCGGCTGCGGCTGACCGTGCTCTACGGCGGCCTGTTCCTGCTGGCGGGCGGGGCGCTGCTGGGCGTCACGTACCTGTTGTTCACCCAGCAGGTCGGCCGGCGGGTGACGTTCATCGCGGGCACGGCGCCGGCCGGGCTGCCTTCGTTGCCGTCACCGGAGTCCCTCGACGAGCAGGCGCGGCAAGTGCGCGAAGCGGCGGCGACGTCGCTGCTGACCCAGGGCGCGATCGCGCTCGGCGCGGTGGCGGTGCTGGCGGCCGGGCTGGGCTGGCTGGTGGCGGGCCGCGCGCTGGCGCCGTTGCGGCAGGTGACGGACACGGCGCGCCGCATCGCCGCCGCGGCCGACCCGGCCGGGCATTCGCGGATCGCGTTGCGCGGCCCGGACGACGAGGTGAAGAACCTCGCCGACGCGTTCGACGTCATGGTCGAACGGCTCGACCGGTCGTTCGACGCGCAACGCCGGTTCGTCGCGAACGCGTCCCACGAGCTGCGGACCCCGCTGACGCTGAACCGGTCCCTGGTCGAGGTGGCGATGCACCGCCGCACCGCGTCCGACGACGTCCAGGAGCTCGGCGCGAAGCTGCTGCAGATCAATTCGAGGCACGAAAAGCTGATCAGCGGGTTGCTGCTGCTGGCCCGCTCCGAGAGCGCGTTGACCGAGCGCCGCCCGGTCGACCTGGCGGCAGTCGTCGCGCACGTGCTGCCGCCGGGTGTGCAGGAGGATCTGGGCGAAGCGACGGCGCTGGGTGACGCGCTGCTGCTGGAGCGGCTGGTGCACAACCTGGTGGAGAACGGCCTCCGCCACAACGTCGAGGACGGCTGGGTCCGGGTGACCACGCGGACGCACCCGGGCCGCGTCGAGCTGACGGTGACCAACAGCGGCCCGGTGATCCCTGCGGCGGAGGTGCCGGCCCTGTTCGACCCGTTCCACCGGCGGGCCAGGGTGGCCGCGGAGGGCGCCGGGCTGGGGTTGTCGATCGTCCGGTCGGTCGCGCACGCCCACGGCGGCGAGGTGACGGCGACGGCCCGGCCGGAGGGTGGGCTCGTTGTCACGGTGACCCTGCCGCCGGGTTGAGCGCGCGCGGGTCCGGCACTTCCCTTATTCTGCTGCGCCCCTCGGCGCACACGACCGTCGTCAGCTCACCCGCGCGTTCGTGTTGTCCGGACAAATATCGGATATTACGGCGCTTTTCGCCCGCCGATCCGCGGCGCCCGACCTTCGAGTCTTGACTTCATCAATGGTCTAGTCCAATAGTTTGTCCACCCTCGATCCCCACCGGGAGGACAAGTCATGCGCAGGAGCAGACTGGCCGCCGTCGGGCTCGCCGCCGCCACTTTCGCCGCCACCGCCGTGAGCCTCGTGCTCGGCGCGCCGTCGGCGACGGCCGCGTTGAGCAACAACTGGTACGCCGCGGCCCCGTACCTGATGCCCGTGAGCAACAACCCGCCCGATCCCATCACGGTGATGAACGCGACCGGGCTCAAGGCCTTCCAGCTGGCCTTCATCCTCGCGCCCAACGGCGGCGGCTGCAGCCCCACCTGGGACGGCACCAACGCGGTCTCGTCCGACACCACCGTCGCGAACGTGATCTCGCGGATCCGCGCCAACGGCGGCGACGTCTCGGTGTCCGTCGGCGGGTACGGCGGCACGAAGCTCGGCCAGACCTGCGGGAACGTCGCCGCGACGGCCGCCGCCTACCAGCAGGTCATCTCGAAGTACTCGCTCAAGGCGATCGACTTCGACCTCGAAGAGCCCGAGTACGAAAACACCGCGGCCATCGCGAACGAGCTCGGCGCGGCGAAGACGTTGCAGGCCAACAACCCCGGCCTCTTCGTGTCGGTGACCATGCCGGGCACCGCGGCCGGCACCGGCTGGTTCGGCACGCAGCTGCTCGACCAGGCGAAGTCGATCGGCTTCTCCCCCAACAACTTCTCGATCATGCCCTTCGACGGAGGCTTCAACGGCGGCTCGTCGCAGGTGTCCGCGCTCGAGGCCCTGCACGGCCTGCTGATGTCGCACATGGGCTGGGACAGCGCGACGGCGTACTCGCACGAAGGCTTCTCCGGCATGAACGGCAAGTCGGACGCTTCGGAGATGTTCTACACCGCGGACTTCCAGACGGTGTACGACTACGCGACCAGCCACGGCCTCGGCCGCTTCACGTTCTGGTCGGTCAACCGCGACCGCGCCTGCGTCGGCACGACCGACAACGGCGTCTGCAGCAACGTCCCGCAGAACGACTGGGACTTCACGAAGTTCAGCGTCCGCTTCGCCGGCGCGACCCCGCCGCAGACGACGCCGACCAACCCGACCACGACGCCGACCACCCCGGGCGGCGGCTCCTGCACCGCGGCGGAGTGGGATCGCACCAAGGTCTACGTGAAGGACGACGTGGTCAAGCACAACAGCCACAAGTTCACCGCGAAGTGGTGGACGCAGGGCGAAGAGCCCGGCACCACCGGCGAATGGGGTGTCTGGACCGACAACGGCGCCTGCTGAGCCGTCCGGCCCGTGCGGGTTCGCGCCCGCACGGGCTACTTCCAGTCGAGGTGGGTGTTCTCGCGCTGGACCTCTCGCGTCAGCGCGGGCACCTCGACGACGTGCCGCCCGGCTCGCCGGAGCAGCTCGGTGCCCCGGGCGTCGACGAACACGGGCGGCTCGCGCCAGGCGAACACGACCCGCGGGATCCCGGCGTCGAGGATCAGCTGGGTGCAGCTGCGCGGGTGGGAGCTCCGGTGGCTGCACGGCTCCAGCGAGCTGTACATGGTCGCCCCGGCCAGCCGCGGATCGCCTTCGCACTTGGCGAGCGCGGCTTCCTCGGCGTGGTTGGCCGGATCACCTTCGCCGGAATGCCCGGTCGCGACGACCTCGCCGTCGGCGTCGGTGATCACGGCCCCGACCCGGAAGGTGTGGCTCGGCGGGCATTCGGCGGCCAGCGCGATGGCTTCCTTCAGCCGGCCGACGTCCCGGCCGGTCGGTTCGGCGGCCGCGCGGTACTCGAGGATCGCCATTCCGGTGAGCTCACGCGCACTGGTGAGCACCAGCGGCCGCGGGTAGAGCCCGGGCCCGACGAACCGCGGCGCGTCCGGCTGCCCGACGAAGAACGGTGCGATCGCGAGCCGCAGCTCGTCGGCGAGGCCTTCCGTGAGGAACCGCGTGTGGATCCCGCCACCGCCCTCGACCAGCAGGTTCTTGATGCCGCGCGCGCCGAGGTCGTCGAGGACGCGCCCGAAATCCGGCGGGTTCCCGGCGTCGACGACGGTGGCGACGCTCTTCAGCGCGTCGGCCGCCCCGAGCGGCGCGTAGACGATCTTCTCGGTGTCCCCGACGGTGAAGAACTGCGCGTCCGGGTCGAGGCCACGGGTGGTCACGGTGACCTTGACGGGCTGTTCCGGCTTCCCCTGCGCCAGCCGCTGTTGCCGCAGCTCCGGCGACCGGACGAGCAGCCGCGGGTTGTCGGCGCGGACCGTTCCCGCCCCGACGAAGATGGCGTCGGCCTCGGCCCGCAGCCGGTCCACGACGCCGAAGTCGTCCTTTGTGGACAGTACGAGCCGCTCGGGTGAGGTGTCGTCGAGGAAGCCGTCGAGCGACTGCGCGGCGGACAGCAGGACGTGCGGCCGGGTGATCACCCGGCCCAGTATGCCGTTCCGTAACGCGCCCGGCGATCGCGGCGTCTATCCGGCATGGGCACGCGCGGCTGGTACCACGAACGGACCCTCACCACGGTCGACACCGTCGGCCGTGAGGTACGGGTGTCGACCGGGCTCACCCGCGACCCGGAAGGCCGCCTGGTCGCGGCGATCGCGATCGGCGACGGCCCGACCGCGATCTTCCGCCACGCCGCCGACACCCTCGACCGGACCGAACTGCTGGACAACACCGAGCAGACGGTGCAGGACCTGCGGCGGCTCGCGAGCGTGCCGCCGCGGATCTGACCGGGCTCAGGCCGGCAGGACGGCGTACTGGCGGACGTAGAGGTCCGTGTACGTCACCGGTCCGCGCGGGCCGGGGACCTTGTCCAGGTTGATGCCGGTTTCCGGCACGGCGAGCAGCTTGAAGCCGTCGAGGAGCCGGGTCGGCGCGTTCCAGAAGACGCCGGTGCCGGTGTAACCGTCGAAGAAGGCGTCGGCGGCCGACTCGTCCTCGGTGGAGATGCCCGCGGCCAGGCCCGACGTCCGCTCGTTGGCGATCTCGACGGCGTCGGCCAGCGCCCCGACCTTCGCGACGGTGACGGTCGCCTCCCGGTCGGAGTCCAGCGCCCACTCGTAGCCGATGGCGTGCTCGTGCGGCGCCAGCGAAGGCGTGACACCCCGCTCGGCCAGCGCTTCGGCGATCCCGGGCCAGACCTCGTCGTGGATGCCCTCGTGGATGAGCAGCAGGTTCAGCCGGTTGCAGACGCCCAGCCGGTCGAGGCTGGCGTAGACCAGGTCGCGCGCCTTGGTGACGTCCGCGCCGCGGTCGACGTACAGCACACCGCCGCCGTCGGCGTGGGCGAGCGTCCGCACGCCGTGGACGGCCGCCTCGGTCGCGAGGGCCCGCGTGCTGTCCCCGCTGCCGCGCAGGATCACCAGCGGCACCAGGTCGGGCAGCCGCACCAGCGCGGACGCGGCCTCGCGCTCGACGCGCGGCACCAGCTGGACGCAGTCGGCGTTGATGCCCGCCTCCGTCAGCGCCGGCGCGATGACGACCTCCCGCAGCCGCTGGGCCGAGCCGAGCGCGGCCGAGCCGGTGCGCAGCACCCCGCCGTTGCGCGACTTGACCAGCTGCGACGCCACGTCGACGGTCACGTTCGGCCGCGCCTCGTAGTTCGCGCCGATCACGCCGACCGGGCGTCGTCGCTCGACCAGCTTGAGGCCGCCGTCCAGCGTGGACACCTCGACCGACCGCTCCTGGTGGGGGGCGCCGGCGAGCAGCCGCAGCTGCTCGGCCATGCCGGTGAGCCGCTCCGGGGTGATGGTGAGCCGGTCGAGCAGACCGGCGCTCATGCCCTCGGCCTTCGCCCGCTCGACGTCGGCCTGGTTCGCCTCCAGGATCTCCTCCCGGTGCGTGACCAGCCGCTCGGCCATCCCGCTCAGCGCGGCATCGATGGTCTCGGCGCTCGCGGCGGCGAGCGACGGCGCGGCCAGCTTCGCCGCCCGTGCGCACTCCTCGACGGCCTTGGCGACCTCGTCCATCGTTCGTCTCCCTCCGCGCGGACCAGCGAGAGACCAGTTTGCCGCATGGGCGTGACCAGGGGCTCCGCCGCCCCCTCAGGCGGACGCGTCGCCGAGCGCGGTCAGTTCGCCGTCCGACAGGCGCAGGTCCGCCATCGCGACCAGCGCCGGCACCTGCTCGACCGTGCGCGCCGAGGCGATCGGCGCGACCACGGTCGGCTGCTGCGCGAGCCAGGCCAGCGCGACCGTCGCCGGCTGCGCACCCCGTGCCGCGGCGACCGTCTCCAGGGCGGCGAGCACCTTGACCCCGCGCTCGCTGTCCGCGTAGCCCCCGGCCAAGCCGGGCAGGTCACGCACGCTGTCGACCGCCTGCCCCGGACGGTACTTCCCGGTCAGGAACCCCGACGCGAGCGCGAAGTAGGGAACACACGCCAGCCCCGCCCGCTGGACGACGTCCCGGCGCGCGCCCTCGTAGGTGTCCCGCGAGACGAGGTTGTACTGCGGCTGGAGCACGCTGTACCCGGTCAGCCCTTCCCGGGCGGCGAACTCCAGCGAGGCGGAGAGCCGCTCGGGGCTGACGTTCGACGCGCCGAGCGCCCGCACCTTGCCCGCCCGCACCAGCTCGTCGAGCGCGGCCACGATGTCTTCCACCGGGACGGACTCGTCGTCGAAGTGCGCGTAGTACAGGTCGATGTGGTCGATCCCCAGCCGTCGCAGGGACTCCTCGGCGGCAGCCTTGATGGTGGCCGGCGCCAGGCCCTTGTACTGCGGGTGGTCACCGACCTTCGTCGCGACGACGACGTCGTCCCGGTTCCCGCGCGCGGCGAGCCACCGGCCGATGATCACCTCGGATTGCCCGGGCTCGTTGCCGGGGAAGTGGTACATGTACGAGTCCGCGGTGTCGACGAAGTTGCCACCGGCCGCCCGGTAGGCGTCGAGCACGGCGAACGACTGCGCTTCGTCGGCCGTCCAGCCGAAGACGTTCCCGCCCAGGCACAACGGCGAAACGGCGAGTTCGGTCCGGCCCAGGGTGCGGAGATCATTCATGGCACCCATTCAACTCGCGGTCGGTGAATTCCCGCCACCAGCGCTCAGGCGGCGGCGGGTTCCAGCAGCCACAGCCCGCCCGCGATCAGGCAGCTGACGGTCGCCACGGCGAACACCAGCACCCACAGCACCGGCGGCACCGCGGTCAGCCGGCCCAGCTGGTCGGCGTCGGAGTCGCGGGCCTGCCCGCGCCGCCGCTTGACCTGCAGCTCGGCCACCGGCCGCACCCCGCCGAACAGCAGGAACCACGTCACGAGGTAGCTGAACGGAGCCTGCACCTCGACCGGCGCGACAAACGCGACCAGCGCGAGCACCAGGGCACTGGCGACGACGGTGAACACCCCGTAGGCGTTGCGCACCATCACCAGCACGCCGAGCAGCAGCAGCGCGATCAGGACGAGAACGGTCCCGACCAGGTCGTTCCCCAGCAGGCTGGCGAACAGCAGCCCCAGCACCGACGGCGCGAGGTACCCGGCCATCGCGGTGAACGCCATGCCCGGCCCTTCGGGCTTCCCGCGCGACACGGTGACGCCCGAGGTGTCCGAGTGCAGCTTGATGCCCTGCAGCCGCCGCCCGACGAGCACCGCGGCCAGGGCGTGCCCGGCCTCGTGCACGATGGTGACGACGTTGCGCACCAGCCGCCAAGGCGACCCACCGACCAGCACGACCAGCAACGCCACCCCACCGGCGACCAGGGTGATCACGGCGGGAGTCTGGGCCTGCTCGAGCAGGTCACCGGCCGACGAAGGGGCGGCGGCGACCGCGCGAAAGGCTGACAGGGCGTGACCGGCCGGGCCACCGAGCGCGAGTTGAACGGGCGAGCTCACCCGAACACCTCACCACAGGCAATATCTGGCTACGGTGAGTCCCCGCTGCTGGCCGGTTTGCGGCTTCCGGTATCGGCGACGTGGACAGTGCCTGGATCAAGGCTGTGTCGGATGGTGTCGAGTGATGCCGGACCAGGTCGGGCCAGGAGTCTCCGGCCGGAGTCAAGCCAGGGCGCGGTCGACGAAGGCGAACCCCAGGTCGAGCCGTCCGTCGCCGGGGTCCGCCACGCCGGCGTCGCGGTACCACGACGCCGGGGCCTCGGGGTGCGGGCCGACCACCGCGACCCGGCCGCGGCCGTACCCCGCGACCGCCGCCGCGATCGTTCCGTTCGTGTAGCGCGCCAGCACCGTTGCCGGTGCGTTCAGGACGAACTGCGGGCCGTCCTGGAAGTACATCTCGCGGCGGCTGCCTTCCCAGTCCACCTCGACGATCGTGTCCTTCGCGGACCGAACCTCCGCCCCGCGCGACGTGGTGTACTGCTGCGTGTCGCCGGGGAGCAGGCCGAAGCCCGGGGTTGCGCCCGCCAGGTAGCCGCCCAGGCAGAAGCCCAGATAGCGGCCGCCGCCGCGGACGTACGCCGTGATGACGTCGCGGTGGCGGCGCATCACCCGCCACGCGTCCGACAGGCCTCCGCCGCCCGGCTGCGCGTACAGCACCGCGGCCGACAATGCCTCGGTCGTCAAGGGAATCTTTTCGCCGGGGCCGCAGTACTCGACACGGAAACCACGCGGGTGCGCGCGAAGCAAGGCAGCCACCGCGTCCGAACACGGGTCGGTCGCGCCGTCGCCGCGGTAGACGAGGGCGAGCGGGCCCGGTTCGGGCCCACCGCACGCGGCGAGCAGGCCCACCGCCGCGACGCCCGCCAGGAGACCCCGGCGGGACAACCCGGTCACGCCCGCTCCAGGAACGGTTCTCGCGCCCGTTTCGCCAACGCCGTGACGAGCGACTCCAGGGGTCCCTTCCCGGCTGTCGCCCGCCAGGCCAGGCCGACGACCAGTACCGCGGCAACCTGAAGCGCGTACCCGACGCCGGGGCTGTACACGTCGTAATCGGAGTTCAGGAACATGATGTGCGCGGTGTAGAAGGTCAGCGTCATGCTGCCCGCCGCGGCCAGGGGAGCGAGCACGGCGGGACGCACGACCCGGCCGAGCAGGAGCATCAGCCCCAGCAGGGCGATCGCGGAGCCGGTCGTGCCGACCAGGTCCGGCGCGGTCCCGGTGTGCGGGGCCGCGATGGCCAGCCACCACGGCGTCGACGTCGGCGTTGTGCCGTCGCCGCCGAGGTTGAGCAGCTCCGTCGTCTCCGGCACGGTCAGGACGCTGAACGGCTGCGCGGACCAGATCTCGGTCAGGCCGCCGAAGCGGTGCAGCAGCACCCACGACGCCGCCACCGCGCCGACGGCCAGCGCCACCCCGGTTCCCAGCAGCGCGACCGCGGTCTTCACGCGGCGCAACGAAAGCCGGCCGACGACGATGCCCGCGCAGAGGTACACCGTCCACGACAGAGCCGGGTACTCGCCGGTCAGCGTCAGCTCGGTCAGCAGCCGCACGGGATGCGTCACGGCGTAGGCGAACCCGTTGTTCAGCAACGTCGGTTCGGGCAGGTGCGGCTGCAGCAGGTGCGTCAGCGGCGGGACGCCGGCCGCGACCGCGACGCCCACGGCCGCGACCGCCCATGTCGGCAGCAGGACCAGCGGGATCGCGAACAGGAACAGGATCGCGTAGTACGGCAGGATCACGACGGCCAGTTCGGCGTCGGTGTAGCCCAGGGCCAGCCCGATCAGGCCGATGGCGAGCGCGCGGACGGCCAGCATCGCCGCGGTGGCGCGGAAACCGGCGCCGCGCACTCGCCGTCGTCCGGTCATGAAGGCGACGCCGACCCCGGCCAGGACGGCGAACGTCGCCGCCGCGCGGCCGCCGAAGATCGCGAACGACAGGGACGGGTGGCCCGGCGTGCTCTCCTCCGGCAGGGAGTGCACGGCCATCATGCCGAGCAGCGCGATTCCCCGCGTGGCGTCGACGGCGGTCAGGCGGACCCGGGGCGCGCGGTCGCGCGGGGTTTCGGTCGTGCCCGGGCGTGTTTCGCGCGCGGTGTCCGTCATGCGGCCATCACCGTGTTCACGAGGTCACGGCCGAGGTCGTGCCCGAAGCGGAGCCATGGCGCGCGCAGACCGCCGTCGGTGTACCAGTCGCGGGTGGCTTCCGGGTGCGGGCCGACGACGCCCACCCGGCCCGCGCCGAAGGGGGCGACCAGCGCGGCGGCCGTCCCGTTCGGGTAGGTGGCGAGCACGTCCGCGGCCGCCGGGTCGTCGAGCACGAACACCGGGCCGTCCTGGAAGTACAGCTTGCGGCGGCGACCGCGCCAGCGGACCTTGACGATGGCGTCCTCGTCGTGGTCGATGGTCGCGTTGCCGGTGTCGATGTAGCGGTCGGTGTCGCCGGGCAGCAACCCGAACCCCGGCGTCGCGCCGGCCAGGTAACCGCCGAGGCAGAAACCGAGGTAGCGGCCGCCGCCGTCGACGAAGGCGCGGATGTCGTCACGGTGGCCGCGCAGCTTCCGGTACGCGCGCCCGAGCGTCCCGCCACCCGGCTGCGCGTACAGCGCCGCTTCCGACAGCGCCGCCGAACCGAGCGGGATCTCTTCGCGCGGACCGGTGAACCGGACGTCGAAGCCGTGCCGGGTCGACTGCAGCAGCCCGGCGACGGCCTCGGGGCAGCCGGGGGTGGTCGCCGGACCGCGGTAGACGAGCGCGAGCTTCACGCGGCCCGCCCGGGGTTGTCGAGGGTCAGCGCGGTGCAGCGAACCCCGCCGCCACCCTTGCGCAGCTGCGTCGTTTCGAGTTCGACGACGTCCAGGCCGAGCTCCCGCAGCTCCGCCGCCAGCACCGGGACGCCCGCGGTCATCGTCACGGTGACGCCGTCGCTCACCAGGTTGAGCGCGAACGCCTCGGCTTCGGCTTCGGAAACTTCGATCAGCGTGCCGCCGAGGTCGCGCAGCCGGCCGCGGCTGGGTTCGTCGAGCGCGGCCGGGCAGTACGCGAGGACACCGGGCGCCACCACGGCGACCGCGAGGTCCAGGTCGTACCAGCGCGGCCCGGTCGTCCGCAGCGGCACGATCTCGTACCCGAGCACCTCGGCGACGACGTCGTGGGCGCGCCGGTCGGTCCGCTGCCCGTACCCGGCCAGGAGGAGGTCGCCGTGGGCGAGCGCGTCGCCCTGGCCGCTGAACGCGTACGGCGACTCGGTGACCTCGAACCCGTTGGCGGTGAACCAGTCCCGGTGGTACGGCGTCTCGGCGCGCCGCTCGGGCGGCAGGTTCGCGAGAACGGCCCGGCCGGCGCGCACCACGGCCGCGTTGGCCGTGTAGACCATGTCCGGGCACTCCGGCGCCGGGTCGAGGAACTCGACCTTGCGCCCCGCCGCGAGGTGCGCGGCCACGAGCGCGTCGTGTTCGGCGATCGCGGCCGCCGGGTCCGGCTGCACCGCGGTGTCCATGTACGGGTTGATCTCGTAGTCGACCCGGAAGTGGTGGGCGCCGGACGTCAGCAGGGCGGTGTTCACGCCGGAAGTCCTTTCACGAGCAGGGTTTGCGCGGGAATGCCGCGCCAGGAGGTGTGCGAGGCGAGGTGTTCGCCCTTCATCAGCAGCGACAGCGAGCCGAGGGAGACACCGTCGCCGACCACGGCGTCGTAGAGCACGATCGCGCGGGTGCCGACGGTCGCGCCGTCCCCGACCGTGACCACCGACATCTTCATGACGCGGTCCTCGAACAGGTGAGTCTGCAGCGAGACCTCGGTGCCGACCGTGGCGTCGTCGCCGACCTGCACCAGATCGAACTCGGTCAGGTACGTCGTGCCGATCCACGTGCGCCGCCCGATCCGGGCGCCGAACCAGCGCAGCAGCGGCGGCAGCAACGGTGTCCCCACGAGCATGCCGAGCCCGGCCGGGACCGCCGCCGACTCGTAGAGCCCGGTGACGAACTCGCTGCGGCGCACGAACGGGCTCCACAGCGGCTCGACGCGCGGGGTGTACTCGCCGACGACGTTGCGCTTGGTCGCCGCGCAGAACCCGATCACTCCGAGCCCGGACGCGATCGCGACCAGCGGCGAGACCAGCGCCGGCACCGGCAGGTCGCGGCCGGCCGCGAGCCCGGACAGCGCCAGCAGGAAGAGGTAGAAGCTCAGGCCCAGCAGGGACGCCGGGAGCGTCGCGCGGGCGAACTCGACGGCCAGGCGCTGCCGGACCAGCCGCCGTGGCGGACGGAACGTCTGCTCCTCGGGGAAGTCGCCGCTGTCCTGGCGCCGCGGCAGGTGCATCGCGGGCGAGCCGAGCCACGAGGAGTCCCCGGGCACCTGCGTCCCGGGCGGGACCGTGCCGACGCCGACCAGGGACCCTTCGCCCAGCGCCGTCCCGGCCGGCACGACCGAGGCGTTGCCGACGAACGCGCGCCGCCCGACGTCGGTGGTGAGGAAGGCGACCCGGCCGCGGGCGAACGTCGCCGCGCCGACCGTGGCCATGTCGGCGACGAAGCTTTCCGGGCCGAGGGTGAGCAGGTCCGGGTCGAGGTGCCCGGCCGTGGACACCTCGGCGCCGCGCCCGACCCGGGCGCCGAGCAGCCGCAGCCACGGGACCGTGTACAGCGTTGCGTAGAGCGAGTTCGTGAAGGTCAGGCTGAACTCGAGGAGCTTGTCGGCGACCCACTTGCGGACGCCGAGCCCGGAGCGCACCGGGTGGATCCCGACGGGCGTGTCCGGTAGCACGAGCTTGCGGCCGAGCGCGACGACCAGGCAGACGGTCACCACGAAGATCGGCCCGGCGAGCACGGTCGCGACCACCCCGGCCAGCACGCCCCAGCCCAGCAGTGCCCACCACACGAACGCGACGCTGGGCAGGATCAGGCAGATCGCGCCGACCTCCAGGGCGCCGAGGCCCAGCAGGGTCAGCAGCACGTGGTGCAACCGCCACCCGCGGCCGGGTTCGGCCGGCGCCAGCAGGTCTTCGACGACCGGAGACAGCGCGTCCACCCGGGCCGACGGCGACCCGGCCCGCCGCTCGCCCGCGGGCACGGACTCCCCGCGGCCGAGCAGCGACTGCTCGGCGAGCGCGGCGCCCGGCCCGACCGAGGTGCCCGGCTCCAGCACGGAGTTCGCGCCGACGAACGCACCCGCGCCGACGGTGATCTCCCCGACGGTCACCCAGCCGTCCTCGACCCGCCACGGCCGCAGCACCGCGCCGTAGCCGATCGCGGCGTCGTCCTCGACGCGCACCAGCGCGGGCAGGGAGATCGAGCTGGTGGCGATCACCGCGCGCTTGCCGACCCGCGCGCCGAGCAGGCGCAGGTACAGCGGCATCAGCCCGGACCCGCTGACCACCGGCAGCGGGCCGACGCTCAGCAGCAGGTCGAGCGTCCAGAGTCGCAGGTAGGTCGGCCCCCACAGGCGGTAGCGGCCCGGCCGGATGCCCGCCGAAAGCGGCCACACCAGCAGCAGTGGCACCAGCCAGCGGACGCCGAGGTAGCTGACCAGGATCGCGACCAGCAGCTGCGCAAGGACGGAAACCGAGACGTCACCGTCGTTCCACGTGTAGACGTAGGCGACCGGCAGCGTGATCACCAGCAGCAGCAGGTAGACGACCACGGCCTGCGCGCCGCCGGCGACCGCGATCCGGCGCGTCCGATGGCGGATCGGCGCGTGGCGCGGCTCGGCTTCGGTGGCCGCCGCGGGCTCGTGCGCGTCCAGGTGCGCGGCCAGGGACCGGACGTCGGGGTGGGCGTAGAGGTCACGCACGGCGATCCCGGCGGCGAGGTCGTGCTCGCGCAGCCGGGACACGACGGTCGCGGCCAGCAGCGAATGGCCGCCCAGGTCGGCGAAGAAGTCCGCGGTCACCGAGAAGTCCTCGGGCGCCATGCCGAACGCTTCCGCCCACACTCGCGCGACGGTCTCTTCGGTTTCGGTGGCCGGGGCGACGAGCGGGCCGTCCAGGGTTCTCTTCCGGCCTTCGGGCACCGGCAGCTCGCGGCGGTCCACCTTGCCGCTGGGCATCATCGGCAGCACCGGGAGCGTGACGAAGAACCCGGGCACCATGTACGCGGGCACCTGGTCGCGCAGCTTTTCCCGCAGGCGCGGGAAAAGCGCGGTCTCGTCCGCTGTGGACACCACGTAGCCGACGAGCTCGGGGCTGCCCGGGGTCACCTCGACCATCGCCGCGGCGGCCGCCGAGACGTCCGCGTCGGCGAGCAGGACGCTCTCGATCTCGCCGAGGTCGACGCGGTGGCCACGGATCTTCACTTCGGCGTCGGCGCGGCCCAGGTATTCGATTTCCCCGCCGTCGACGAGCCGGCCGAGGTCGCCGGTGCGGTACACCCGCTCGCCGTCGTGGTTGACGAACTTGTCCGCGGTCAGCTCCGGCCGCCCGACGTAGCCCTTGGCGACGCCCGGGCCGCCGATGCAGATCTCGCCGACCTCGCCGGCGGGCACCGGCACGCGGTCGTCGTCGAGCAGCACCACCGAATACGTCGGCACGGGCACGCCGATGGTGACCGGCCGGCCCGGCCGCAGCTCGCACCAGGTCGCGGTGACGGTGGCCTCGGTCGGGCCGTAGGTGTTGAGGATCCGGCGGCCGGGGCGCGCCCAGCGGTCGACCAGCTGGCGCGGGCACGCTTCACCGCCGACGAGGAGGTTGCGCAGCAGGGGTAGGTCGTGCGGGATCGTCGCCAGCAGCGTCGGGACGCAGTAGAGGACACTGATCCGCGCTTCCTCGAGGAATTCGGCCAGCTCGGCGCCCAGCCGGCGGGAGTCGGTCGGGCCCGCGACGAGCGTCGCGCCGACCGCCCACGTCGGCCAGATCTCCTCGATCGAGAAGTCGAAGGAGATCGTCATCCCTTGGTAGACGCGGTCGTCCGGGCGCACGTCGTACAGCTCGGGGACGACGTCGAGGAAGTTGCGGATGCTGTGGTGCGCGACCTCGACGCCCTTGGGGCGGCCGCTGGACCCGGAGGTGTAGATGACGTACGCGCTCGGGCCGGCGTCGAGCAGGTCGTCCTCGGTGAGGTCCGGCCGGTCGTCGCGGCCGGCGAGGTCGCCGGGGTCGAGCGTGGGGCAGGGGGCGGCGGCGACGCGGTCCGGCGTCGTCAGCAGCAGGTCGACGCCCGCGTCTTCGGTGATGTAGGCGACCCGGTCGGCGGGGGACGCGGGGTCGATGGGCACGAACACCCCGCCGGCCTTCCCGACGGCGAGCAGGCAGGTGTAGGTGTGCAGGCTGCGTTCGACGAGAATCGCGACCCGGGCCCCGCGCCGGACCCCGGCGGCGCGCAACCGGTGGGCGAGCCGGTTGGCCCGCCTGTCCAATTCTTCGTAGCTGAAGGAATCGCCGCCGACCTCGAGCGCGACGGCGTCCGGAACACGGTCGGCGGTTCGTTCGAAGACGTGGTGCAACCGCCGGACCGGCTCGGCGTCCGACGGCCGGGCCGCCGTGGCGACGACGGAATCGGACGAAAAGTCCGTGAACCCCACGCAGCTCCCTTTCCACTCGAACGGCTGCCTTCAGGACTCCATTCGGTGTATCCCGGTTCACCCGTTGGTATGCATCTCCATCCTCGACAGAGTTGACCGTAGTTGGCAAGTAACAAACGGTGATCTTCCCCACGCGGGTGATCAAACCATTCGTGAATGAGCATTCCGGTGTCCGGAAAAATGCCTACAAGCGCGGAATCAGGGGAAGCGCGGGTGAAATTCATGTGAATCCGGCGCTCGGGGCCACGGGAAAGATTGCGGAAGTCTTACGTTCACTCGCGACGAGCGAAAAGGTGTCGCGGAAAGGCGCCTCGCGGTCCGGAGTTCGCCTGAGCGGGTCAGCCCGTGTGGTCGGGCAGCGGCCCGGATGGGGGCGAACAGGACGGTGGTCCTGGTCCCGCGGAGCTCGGCGAGCCACTCCCGGGCAGCCGGGGTCCAGGCGCGCCTCCTGCGGGCGTCGTCGGTGCCGCACTCGGCGAGCTTGCCTTCGGCTCAGCGGCGGAACGGGGCCGGTCCCGGTGCTGCGCGCGGACGACGCGGCGCGGGCCCGACTCGGACCCGTTGGACTCCGTGGCTTCGAAGGTGCCGGAACAGCGTTGCCCGACGTGGGCGGGCAGCGTTTCGGGGGCCACTTCCAGTGCCAGGTACAGCTCGACCAGGCGGGCGACCGAGCACCGCCGGGTGCTGAGCTCGCAGGTGGCGAGGGTTGCAGCGAGAGGTCGCTGTGCAGCCGGCGGTTGAGGTCGCGGCGCGTCAGGCCGCGCTCCTCGCGGAGCCGGCGGAACTCCCTGCCGGTATGTGCAGGTTTGTGCCGGCATCCGGCTGCACCACGCTTTCCGCCGGCGTGCCCGCCGCGGCGCGCACGCCGGACACAGTCGCCTCGCCCCGTTCCGGTTCCCCGCCGAGCGACGAGCGGCAGGCGCTCCGACCGAGCCCGTCGATTGCGCCGGGCCGGTATGCAGACTCCAGCGGGAGCGGGATCTGAGAACCAGGAGGTGGCTCGCGGGTACCCGAAAGCTCCGCCTCCCTCGACCAGGTGACCGGGCTACCCGGTCGCGCCCAGCTCGAAGCCGAGCTCACGCGGCTGCTGGCGGCTGAAACCGGTGCCCAGGGTCACCGTCCTGCCGGCGGTCTCGACAGGCGAGGTGTGCGACCGCCGCGGAAGCCGAGACTGGGTAGGCCGGAACTCCCCGATGGCGTGACCCGGAGTTCGTATGCGAAGCCCGACGCCAGCCCGCATTGGCTCCGCTCGCTCGGCCGCGGACGCCGGCGCGGCCGTTGCAGGCTCGGCGGCGATGCGGCTTCTTGACGGACGCGAGATCACCCAGGCCGTGCAGCTGGTCGCCGAGCGCGGACTGCCGCCGGCGGCCGGTCGGTTGCACCTCGCCGTGTGCGGACCACGGCCATCTTCGACACGACGAAGACCGTGTTCGAGCTGGCCGTCGCCGACGGCGTGCCCCCGGCGACGGCGGCCGACCGGCTTGCCGAGCGCCGGATGGCGGAGGTCCGGCGGCTGCGGTCCATCATGGCCGGGCGGGGTGCCGTGCACCCTTGTCAGGCGAGAGTCCACACGGCCGCCGCGGGCGTGGCTTCGGCGAGGTGATCAAGCTCGCGCGAACCCCGACATCCCGCCTGCCGGGTCAGGTCATCGCGACTCCCTCATCCGCGCTTCGCCCTCGACGCGGAACAGGAACGACACCCAGCTTCGGAACGGCGCCCAGGCCTCCGCGATCTCCGTCAGCTCTGCGACCTCCGCTTCCGGCAGGTGGTACGCCTCCCGCATGATCTCGTGAAGACGGCTCTCCCCGCGGGGAAAGACGTCCGGGTGGCCCGCTCCGCGGATCAGGATCAGCTCCGCACTGAAACGGCCGATCCCCGGGAGCAGCTGCAGCCCCTTCAGCGCCTCCTCGGGCGGCATCGCCCGCAACGCGGTCGCGTCGAGCGCGCCCGCGACGGCCGCCGAAGCGATTCCGCGCAGGCGTTGGACCTTCCGGCCGGACAGGCCCGGCAGGTACTCCAGCTCCGCCAGCACCTCCGGCGCCGGGAACGACGTCAGGGTCACTCCGCCGACGTCGACTTCCGTGCCGTGGCGTTCCGTCAAGCGGCGGCGCAGCCGGACCGCCTGGGTCATCCAGACCCGATGGCTCAGCACTGCCCAGCACGCCGCCTCGTACGGGGACGCGAACAGGACCGGACGCAGCCCCGGCTGCAGATCCCGCAGCAGGGACACCACCGGGTCGCGGTGGCCGACCTCCGGGAACGCCGTGCCGTCGACGTCCAGTGAGCAGATCCTCCTCACCTGCTCCACCACGGCGTCGGTCTGCGCGGGCGGCGCGTGGACCTCCACCGTCACCTCGCCGGGCGATCTCTGCCGCAGCACCGCTCCGACCGGGGTCCACTCGCCGTCGAGTGGGAAGGCCACCCGGAGTGCGCCCGGCCGGGCTTCCGGTTGGCCGGCCGGGGCGAACCCGGTCAGGAACCGGGCCGCCGCGGCCAGGTCGAACTCGCCGCGCACCGCGATTGTGTTGTCCACCATGGAAACCGTCATCTCTCCTCCTCGGATCGGGAACCTCGCCGACGACGTTAGGAACCGGCACCGACAATTTCCGGCCTCGAACGTCTGAGCCCGGCTTTCTTCACTCGATCGAGCGAACGGCGCGCACCCCGCCCCGGTTTGGCATACTGCCGGTATCCGAACTCCGGGAGGGCCTGTGACCACCGCACTCGAACGCCTCGAGAAGCTGCTGGACGAACCAGCCGAGCGCGGCGAAGGCTTCCTCGACCTGCTCGGCGCCGCGAACCAGGCCGGTCCGCCGACCGGGCTCACGCAGCGCCTGATGCGCACGACCCTGCTCCCCCAGGTCTACGAGCGGTACTGGCGCCCCGCCCTCGGCCGCGCGCTCAAGGGGCCGCTCGGCCCGAGCATGGCGGGCGAGGTCCGGCTCGCCACCGAGCTCCTCCGCCTCGAACCCGGCCGGACCGTGCTCGACGTCGCGTGCGGCACCGGCCGGTTCACCCGCGCGTTCGGGGCGGCCGTGGGGCCGGACGGGCTCGCGATCGGCCTCGACGGCGCGCGCACGATGCTCACCAAGGCCGTCGCCGAGAGCAGCGCCGACGTCGCCTACCTGCGCGCGGACGCCGTGCGCCTCCCGCTGCGGGAGTCCACTGTGGACGGCGTCTGCTGCTTCGCCGCGCTCCACATGTTCGCCGAGCCGGAAACCGCGTTGGACTCCTTCGCGCGCGTGCTCAAGCCGGGCGGCCGGGTCGTGCTGCTCACGAGCGCCCGTCGAGGCTGGCAACCCGCGCGAGTCGCGGAGTCCGTCGGCGGGATCCTGAGCGGGCAGCGGATGTTCGACCGCGGCGAAGTGGCGGCGAGCCTGCGCGCCCGCGGGTTCACCGACATCACCGAGCGGTACGCGGGTGTCACCCAGATCGTGGCGGGCCGGCTGACCTGAGCGCCGCGGATTGTCGGGCCCGCCGGTTAGCATCGCCCCATGACCCACCACGAGCCCGTCCCGCCCGATGACAGCTACCTGCGTTCCCTGGTCGAGGCCACCGCCGACGCCGTCGCGGCCGCCGAACCGCTGTCCTCGCCCTACCCCGGCGCGGACGAGGCGACGCGGGCCGAGGTGACCGCCGCGGTCGAGCGGAGTTCGCCCGATCTGGTGGCGTTGAGCCAAGATCTGCACGCCAATCCGGAGGAAGGGTTCGCCGAGCACCGCTCGGTGCAAGCGCTTGCCGACCTCCTGCAGCGCCACGGCCACGAAGCCACCGTCGGCGTCGGTGGCCTGGACACCGCGCTGCGGGTCGGCACGCCCGAACGAGACGGCCCGCACATCGCCGTCCTCGCCGAGTACGACGCGCTGCCCGGCCTCGGCCACGCGTGCGGCCACAACATCATCTGCACCACCGCCGCGGGCGGCTTCCTCGGCGCCGCCACCGTCGCCGAGCGGCTCGGCGGCCGCGTGAGCCTGATCGGCACGCCGGCCGAAGAAGGCGGTGGCGGCAAGGAGATCCTGGCCCGCGCCGGGGTGTTCGACGACGTCGACGCCGTGATCATGCTGCACCCGTTCAGCCACGACATCGCGCTGCACCCGTTCCTCGGCCGCCGTCAGCTGGAGATGGTCTTCCACGGCGTCGGCGCGCACGCGAGCGCGCAGCCGTTCATGGGCCGCAACGCGCTCGATGCCGCCGTCGCCGCGTACCAGGGCGTCTCGGCGCTGCGCCAGCAGCTCCCGCAGAGCGACCGCGTCCACGGGATCTTCACCGACGGCGGCGCCCGGCCGAACGTCGTCCCGGCCCGCGCCGCACTGCTGTTCTACCTCCGCTCCCAGAGCCCGGACACCCTGCGCGACCTCGCCGCGCGCATGACGTCGATCGCGGAGGGCGCGGCGGCGATGACCGGCTGCGGGGTCGAGCTGATCTGGGACGCCCAGGCCGCCTACCTGCCGATCCGGTTCAACACCGCGCTCGCCGGGCGCTGGTCGGTCAACGAGGCGGGCACCGGCCGCAAACCGCTGCCGCCGGGCATCGTGCCGGAGTCCCTGACCGGGTCGACCGACCTCGGCAACCTCTCCTACCGGATGCCCGCGCTGCACCCGATGCTGGCCGTCTCGGGTCCGACGGTCGCGTTGCACACCAAGGAGTTCGCGGCCGCGGCCGGCTCGCCCACCGGGGACGCGGCGGTCCGCGACGGCGCGCTGGGCCTGGCCCTGACCGCCGCGGACTACCTCGGCGACGCCGAGCTGCGGAAGGCGGTGCACGACGAGTTCGAGGCGGCGGGAGGTGCGCTGGACGTCCCGTCGTTCTTCGCCTGACGCCTGAGAACCAGCTGAGTTTTCTCAGCTGATTCTTCTCAGCAAAGCCTGAGGTGTTTCCACAGGTTGCTCACAAGCGCGGGCGCGAACCTGGTGTCATGACCGAGAACGAGAGTCGGCCCGGCCCCGCCTCACCCGGTGGGCACCAGCCGCACCAGAGCACTCCGCAGTACGGGCCGTACGCTCCGCAGTACGGCTACCCGCAGCAGCAGGCCGCGCCGAATCCGCTCTTCACGCCGCAGCCGCCGCAGGCCCCGACCGCGCTGAAGACCAAGCCGCGCAAGGGAAGCCGGGTCGCGCTGATCGTCAGCGCGACCGCGCTCGGCGCCGCGCTGGTCGGCGGGGTCGGCGGCGCCGCGATCGTCGGGCTCACGACGTCCTCGGCGGACGGCACGACGACGTCGGTGAGCACGCCGGCGGCCAACGGCCAGACGGTCTCGAACTCCACGTCCGGCGATGTCAGCGCCGTCGCGGCGAAGGTGACGCCGAGCGTCGTCCAGATCAACGTGACGACCGACCAGGGCGAGGCCATCGGCTCCGGGGTCATCCTCACCTCGGACGGCCGGATCCTGACCAACGCGCACGTCGTGGACGGCGCCCAGAACGTCGTCATCACGACGTCGGACGGCAAGAAGTACCAGGCCAGCGTGGTTGGCGCCGATACCAAGGCGGACATCGCGGTGGTGCAGGCCCAGGGCGCCAGCGGCTTGACCGCCGCCTCCCTCGGCGACTCGAGCAAGCTCGCCGTCGGCCAGGAAGTGGTCGCGATCGGCTCGCCGGGCGGGCTGCAGAACACCGTCACCACCGGCATCGTCAGCGCGCTGAACCGCAACCTGTCGGACATCGGGCAGGGCCAGCAGCAGCAGCAGTCGCCGTTCAACCGGACGTCGAACCAGACCGCGGACTCGCCCAGCTACACCGCGATCCAGACGGACGCCTCGATCAACCAGGGCAACTCCGGCGGCGCGCTGGTCGACGCGAACGGCAACGTGATCGGCATCAACTCGGCGCTCTACAGCCCGACGGCCTCGGCCAACGGCTCCGCGGGCAGCGTCGGGATCGGCTTCGCCATCCCGATCAACGACGCCAAGAAGATCGTCGACCAGATCGTGAACAACTAGGACGCGGACGGGTCGTGGTCGGGGCGGCCCGTCCCACCCGCTTCGGGGAGCGGGGAACCGGCGAAGGCCGTTTCGAGAGTCAATCGGGGGCTCTCGAAACGGCCTTCGCGCCGTCTACAGCTCGTAGGTGAGCGTGAAGGTGTGGTTCTGCTCCGCGTCCAGCTCGATGCTCGCGGAGCCGGAGATCCCGGTCAGCTCACCCGAACCCGAGCCGGTGAGGATCTTCAGCGTCAGCCCGGTGTCGTCGGCCGAGTGGTGCAGGACGAACGCGCCCTTGCGGCCGTCGACCGAGACGGCGAGACGCTCGAAGCCGACGTACGCGCGCGAAGTCGCGTTGGACGCCGTCAGCATCTCGACGGTGCTGGTCCCCTCGACCGCCCCGGTGAACGTCTTGGCGATCGCCACCCGGGCGAACTCGGTGCCGGCGGCCTCGTCGGTCGCCTGCGGCTCCCACTGGTCGAGGACGAACGACGCGGTCGCGGTGCTGGTCATGGCAGTCCCTCTCTTCGCTGTGGACACCAGCTTCGCAGCGATACCTGACAGGATGCGTCAGGTTTTCTCAGCGCTTCCGGTTGCCGAACAGCCCGCGCGTGATCTCCCGGCCCAGCGCGCTCGCCGCGGACCGCATGAACGACTTCACGGCGGGGTTCTTCATCGCCGACTCGATGAACCCCGGGTCGTCCTTCTGAGGCGGAGCCGGCGCAGGAACCTCAGCGGGCGGCGCCTCGGGAGCCGCTTCGGGAGCGGGAGCCACCTTCGCGGCGAGCTTCTCGTAAGCCGACTCCCGGTCGATCGTCTCGGCGTACTTCGCGTGCAGGTCCGACGAAGCAACCGAAGCGGCGACGGCCTCTGCGCCGATCGAGCCCATCTTCGACCGCGGCGCCCGCAGCCGCGTCCACGCGACCGGCGTCGGCGCACCGCGTTCCGACAGCACCGTGACGATCGCCTCGCCGATCCCCAGCGACGTCAACGCCGTGTCGAGCTCGTAGAACTTCGTCTTCGGGTAGGTCTTCACCGTCTTGGCCAGCGCCGCCTGGTCGTCCGGCGTGAACGCCCGCAGCGCGTGCTGGATCCGCGCGCCGAGCTGCGAAAGCACGTTGTTCGGGATGTCCGTGGGCAGCTGCGTGCAGAAGAACACGCCGACGCCCTTCGACCGGATCAGCTTCACGGTCTGCTCGATGCGCTCCAGGAACGCCTTCGACGCGTCGTTGAAGAGCAGGTGCGCCTCGTCGAAGAAGAAGACGAGCTTCGGTTTGTCGAGGTCGCCCTCCTCGGGCAGCTCCTCGAACAGCTCGGCCAGCAGCCACATCAGGAACGTCGAGAACAGCGCCGGCTTCGACTGGAGGTTGTCCAGCTCGAGCAGCGTGACGACGCCCTTGCCGTCGGCCTGCCGCATCAGGTCGTGGACGTCCAGCTCCGGCTCGCCGAAGAAGTCCTCGCCGCCCTGGGCCTCCAGGTTGGACAGCGCGCGCAGGATCACCCCGGCCGTCGCCGCCGAGACGCCGCCGATGCCCTTGAGGTCCGCCTTGCCTTCGTCGCTGGTCAGGTGCGTGATCACCGACCGGAGGTCCTTCGTGTCCAGCAGCGCCAGGCCACGCTGGTCGGCCCAGTGGAAGATCAGCCCGAGCGTCGACTCCTGCGTCTCGTTCAGGCCCAGCACCTTCGACAGCAGCACCGGCCCGAAGCTCGTGATCGTCGCGCGGATCGGCGAGCCCTTCCCGCCGGTCCCCAGCGACAGGAACTGCACCGGGAACGCCGTGCCCGCCCAGTCGTCACCCAGCTCCTGCGAGCGCTTCGACACCTTGTCGTTCGCCTCGCCGGCCGCCGCGAGCCCGGACAGGTCACCCTTGACGTCCGCGAGCACCACCGGCACCCCGGCGGCCGACAGCTGCTCCGCGACCAGCTGCAACGTCTTCGTCTTGCCCGTGCCGGTCGCCCCCGCGACGAGCCCGTGCCGGTTCAGCGTCGCCAACGGCAGCCGTACCGCGGCGGCGGCGTCGGCCTGGCCGTCGATCACCACCGCGCCCAGCTCCAGCGCGGCACCCTCACTCGCATAACCAGCGGCGATCTCGCTCGCCGGCGACCCCTGCTCGGTCACTCTCAGCTCCCCGATCTTGTGTCCCGGACCACAGCGGCGAGCGTAACGCGCCGTACGCGCAGGTAACGCCCCTCTTGTCCCCGTGTCGGGTTAGGGTCACCAGGTGACCGACCGCCTAGTCTGGATCGACTGCGAAATGACGGGGCTCGACCTCGGCAAGGAAGCGTTGATCGAAATCGCCGCCCTCGTCACCGACGCGGAGCTGAACGTGCTCGGCGACGGAGTCGACATCGTCATCCACGCCGACGAGGACAAACTCGCCGGGATGCCGGACGTCGTCCGCGAGATGCACGCCCACTCCGGCCTCACCGAAGAGGTCCGGCGCTCCACCGTGAGCCTCGAAGAAGCCGAACGCCGCGTGCTCGAGTACATCCGCGAGCACGTCCCGGAATCCGGCACCGCGCCGCTCGCCGGCAACTCCATCGCGACCGACCGCGGTTTCATCGCCCGCGACATGCCGGCCCTCGACGCCCACCTGCACTACCGCATGGTCGACGTCTCGTCGGTCAAGGAGCTCGTGCGCCGCTGGTACCCGCGGATCTACTACGCCAAGCCGGAAAAGGGCCTCGCCCACCGCGCGCTCGCGGACATCAAGGAGTCCATCGGCGAGCTGGACTACTACCGGCGGGTCGCGTTCGTCCCGCAGCCCGGGCCGACCAGTGACGAAGCCAAGGCCGTCGCCGCTGAAGTGCAGGAACAGCACCAGGGGTAGCCCCCTGAAAATCGTAAGAGGGCACCCGCTACGATTACTTCCAGCGAGGTGATCGCAAGCGGATCCTCTCGGCGATGGTGGGCGTAGCTCAGCTGGTAGAGCACCTGGTTGTGGTCCAGGAGGTCGCGGGTTCGAAACCCGTCGCTCACCCCAATTGCCCCAGGCTGGTCGGTTGCTTCGCAACCTTCCCTTGGCCTGGGGTTTCGCCTTTTTGTGGGGGTCGAACCCCCACACCCCCGCCGGGGGTGAACCCCCGGACCCCCATCCCGTGTGGGCGCGTTGCGTGGTCATGAGCCAGTGGTGGTAACCCTCACGACCGGATGGCTCAGCGTGCGAACGTCCGATCGCCGGTGCACGGTGGTCAGGTGGCACGTTCAGCACCGAAGATCAGGCGGAAGAAGAAACTGCGGTACGAGGACATCACCGTCGTCGACCAATCGCTGCTCAAGCGCGCGGTCGGGGCCGCGGCCCTCGGCAACGCCATGGAGTGGTTCGACTTCGGCGTTTACGCCTACATCGCCGACACCATCGCCGAGGTGTTCTTCCCGCCCACCGTGTCGCCCGGCGTGCGGCTGATCGGGACCTTCGGCGCCTTCACCGCCGCCTTCCTGATGCGGCCGCTCGGCGGGCTCGTCTTCGGGCCGCTCGGCGACCGGATCGGGCGGCAGAAGGTCCTCGCCGTCACCATGATCATGATGGCCATCGGGACCCTGTGCATCGGGCTGATCCCGTCCTACTCCTCGATCGGCGTCTGGTCGCCGATCCTGCTCGTGCTCGCGCGGATGGTGCAGGGCTTCTCCACCGGCGGCGAGTACGGCGGCGCGACCACGTTCATCGCCGAGTACTCCCCTGACAAACGCCGTGGCTTCATGGGCTCCTGGCTCGAGTTCGGGACGCTCTCGGGGTACGTGCTCGGCGCGTCCGTCGTCACCGGCATGAAGGCCTGGGTCCCCCACGAGACGCTGCTCGACTGGGGCTGGCGGGTGCCGTTCCTGGTCGCCGGCCCGCTCGGCATCATCGGCCTCTACATGCGGCTCAAGCTCGAAGAGACCCCGGCGTTCCAGAAGCACGCCGAAGAGGCCGAGAAGCGCGGCCGCTCCGGCGAGCCGTTCTGGAAGATGTTCACCGAGTACTGGCCCGCGCTGCTGATCTGCGTCGGCCTGGTGCTCGTGTTCAACGTCACCGACTACATGCTGCTGTCGTACATGCCGACGTACCTGTCGGAGCAGCTGCACCTCGACGCCACGCACGGGCTGCTGCTGATCATCGTCGTGATGGTCGTGATGATGCTGATCATCCTGGTCGGCGGGCGGATCACCGACAAGGTCGGGCGCAAGCCGGTCATGATGGCCGGCTGCATCGGGTACCTCGTGCTGTCGTGGCCGCTGATGCTGCTGGTGCACGACGGCGGCCTCGTCCTCACCTTCCTCGGGTTGATGGGCCTGGGCCTGCTGCTGCTCTGCTTCGAGGTGTCGATGCCCGCGGCGCTGCCCGCGTTGTTCCCGACCGCCATTCGCTACGGCGCGCTGTCGATCGCGTTCAACATCTCGGTGTCGCTCTTCGGCGGCACGACCCCGCTGGTCATGCAGGCGTTGATCTCGTCGACCGGCCACGACTACTGGCCTGCCTGGTACATGATGGCGGCCGCCGCGATCGGCGCCGTCGCGGTCTTCTTCAGCCGCGAAACGGCGAACAAGCCGCTCTGGGGCTCGGGGCCCGCGGTGTCGACCGAAGAGGAGGCCCGGGAGCTCGTGCGCGAGTCGAAGTCCTAAGCCGCCTCGAGCAGGAGCCCGGCCAGCTCGGCGGGCATGGTGATCATGCAGTCGTGGCCGGTCGGCAGCTCGTACACCGGCTCGCCCGGCGGCACGGGACGCCGGGTGATGCCGTCCGGCCGGCCGACGACGCAGTGGATGTGCGTGCGCGGGATCGCCTTCGCCGCCGGGTTGACCAGCCGGACCGGCTCCGTGAGGCACCGGACCGGCTGGTCGGACAGCATCGTGCGCAGCCACGCGACGTCGTCGGGATCGGTGACGCCGAAGTTGCCGGCCAACGGCGGCACCCGCCAGCCGTCGACGGCGTTGTCGACCAGCTGTTTCGTGACGGGGATGACGTCGGCCGCGGTCTCGCCGTCTTCGGGGACCATGGCGTCGAGGAACACCAGGCGCGCGATCCGCTCCGGGAGCCGGTCGGCGACGCCGGAGATGACCATCCCGGCGTAGCTGTGCCCGACGAGGACGACGTCGTGCTCGGCTTCGAGCAGGGCGGCGACGTCGTCGAGGTGGGTGCCGAGCCCGACTTCGGGGCTCAGCAGGTGGGCCTTGTCGCCGTAGCCGGTCAAGGACGGCGCGAGCACCCGGTGGCCGGCGGACTCGAGCAGCGGGACCACGCGGTCCCAGCAGCGTCCGCTGTGCCAAGCGCCGTGTACCAGCAGGAAAGTGGACATGACAGCATCGTGATCGACTCGGCGCGCCCCCGGCAATACGGCACTTTCCGGTGCCCCGGTTCTCAGGAGGTAACCATGGAGGACCCGTGCAAGGCCCGTGAGGTCCTCGGGATCGTCGGGGACAAGTGGGCGCTGCTGGTCGTGCGCATGCTCAAGGACGGGCCGCGGCGCTTCACCGAGCTCAAGCGGTCCATCGACGGCATCAGCCAGCGCATGCTCACGGTGACCCTGCGCGACCTCGAGCGCGACGGGATCCTGACGCGCACGGTCTTCGCCGTCATGCCCCCGCACGTCAGCTACGAGCTGACGCCGATGGGCCGGACCCTGCGCGAGGCCACGGCGCCGCTGCTGGCGTGGAGCATCGAGCACCTGCCGCACATCGACGCCGCGCGCACGGCGTACGACAACCGCTAGTTCGCGGCGGTCCGCCATTCGTCCCAAGACAGCTGCCAGACGCTCCAGCCGTCGGTCGGCTCGAGCTTCGGGCCGCCGCTGTTCTGGACCGTGACGACGTCACCCTTCTTGGACGTGTCCATCAGCCACTTCGTGTTGTCGGTGGAGAGGTTGAGGCAGCCGTGGCTGACGTTGCTGTGGCCCTGCTGCCGCACCGACCAGGGCGCGGAGTGGTAGAAGATGCCGCTGTAGGACAGGCGCACGGCGTACTGGACGAAGGTGCTGTACCCGCCGGGCGAGTCCTCGGGGACGCCGTAGGTGGCGGAGTTCATCGTGTAGCCGTTGTGCTCGCTCATCACGGTGTAGGTGCCGGCGGGCGTGTTGTGGCCGGGCTTGCCCATGGACGTCGGCATGGTCTTGACGACCTGGTCGTTGACCGAGACGGTCATCTGGTGGGTGCCGCCGTCGGCGACGGCGACGAGCTTGTCGCCGACGGCCGCGGTGAAGGTCTTGTCCTCGCGGCCGTAGCTGCCGTTGCCGAGCGGCTTGCCGTAGACGGCGGCCTCGACCTTGATCTTGGTGCCGCTCTTCCAGTAGTCCTTCGGCCGCCAGGTGACCTGCTTATCGCCGGACCAGCGGAAGGCGCCTTCGGTGGCCGGCTCCGCGGTGATCTTCAGCGCCTTCTCGGCGGCAGCCTTGTCGGCGACGTTGCCGGTGAAGGTGAAGATCAGCGGCAACCCGACCCCGACGGTCTCCCCCTCGACGAGGTTCACCGAGACCCCGAGCTGCCGGGCGGGCTTGGCGGTGCTGAAGGCCGACTCGGCGGTGACGGGCTTGCCGTCGGCGCCGGTCGCGGTGGCTGTCAGCGTGTAGGACTTGTTGTAGCCGAGCGGCTCGGCGGAGTCCCACCCGGAGCCGTCGGCCCGCGCCTTCCCGGCAACGACCTTCCCGTCGGTCCCGGTCAGCTTCACCTCGCCGACCTTCCCGTCGGCCACGGAGACGGTGACCGGCTCCCCGGGGGCGACGTCCTTGGCATCCTTCGCGGGACTCACGGTGACCACGGCGGGCTTCAGCACCGGCTTGGGAGCACTCGAGGAGGCCGGTTCCTTCGGCGGTTCACTCGAAGGACTACTGCTGCACCCGGCCACCGTGAGGCCGATCACCCCCGCGACCACCAGCAGCCGCGCCTTCGTACCCCGCATGCTCACCCGCCTGTTTCGCCGTCGATGTCCGACTACAGTGTGCCCGACCAGCCGGGACGCCGGGGCGGGAACGTCCCAACCCGGACAAGGGGACCCCCCTGAAACGGGCTCTGAACGGGGTGCTAATCTTTTCCACGTCGCCGAGGGAAACCTCTGGCAGACACCGGCGCCATTAGCTCAATTGGCAGAGCAGCTGGCTCTTAACCAGCGGGTTCGGGGTTCGAGTCCCTGATGGCGCACCTCCACTCCCCAGGTTGAAGATCTCTTCAACCTGGGGTTTTGTGGTTTCCGGATACTGATCGTCCGCTTGCGCACCGTCCACTGTGGTCGCCGTGGCCGGGAAGTCTCGGCCGGTCCGGATCGGGCTCCCGGCGACGAGTACGCCCATGAGCAACCACACAGCTCCGCGTGGTCCGGCCAGCGAGCGATCCCGCCGAGGGCAGGCATGACCAAGCCCGGGCCGGCGGTGGCAAGAGGACATTGGCGACAGCGCCGAACAATGCCAGCGGTCGCAGATATCGGTCCCGCGAGACTCATCGCAATCCCTCGGCGATCTCCTGACGCAAAGTGGTCCGCCGCTGGGCAACCGGTCGGGGACGCTCCCGCGCGGTGATCGCCGACAAGCACAGGGCGGAGACCACAGGCAAGCTACTGCGGCAGTATCCAAGGTGATCAGCGACGGACGCCGGTTCAGTCGTCAGCAGAAACGGCACCAACAGCGACTCGGGGACAACGATGAACACAAGCAGAGCAGTGACCTGGGAAGGCTTCTTCAACACCAGGGACCTCGGCGGGCTGCCCACCAAGTCCGGCGGCACGACCAGCGACGGAGCCTTCTTCAGGGCAGCGGACCTTCGTTTTGTCACCGAGACAGGTTGGGCTCAAGCGCGCAAGTCCGGCGTCCGAACAGTCATCGACCTCCGCAACGCGGACGAGATCCGGCCTGCGGAAACTCCGTCGACGGCGCAGGCAGGCTCTGCGCAATTCGCTGCGTCTCCAGAAGGTCCCACCACACCGGCTTCCCTCGACCGGCTCGAAGTCCCGCTCGACGACATCGACGACATCGAGTTCTGGCAGCACGTCAACCGTCAGCGGCTCAACGGCACCCCGCTCTACTACCCCCTCTTCCTCCGGCGGAAGGCCGAACGGTGCGCCGCCGTCGTCAAGGCGATGGCCCGCAGCGATCCCGGCGGTGTCCTGTTCCACTGCGGCGGCGGGCGAGACCGAACCGGGCTGGTCGCGCTTCTGTTGCTCGCGCTGGCCGACGTCGAACCCTGGGCGATCGCCGCGGACTACGCCCTGTCCGCCGAAGCCCTCAAGGCTCTGTACGCCGCGATGGGAACCGCCGACCAGCAACCGTTCATCCAGCGTGTCCTCGCGGACCGGGGCACCACCACCGAGGAGGCCGTCATCAAAACCCTCGACGGCTTCGATGTCGAGCCGTACTTACTCGACGCCGGCGTGACCAGCAGCGAGCTCCGCAGTCTCCGCAGCAGGCTCTTGGGTCTCGACCTTCACTGAGGCTCGCGGACTTCGTGAACCGAGAAGGCGTTCGCCATCCTGTCCACCGCCAGCTCCAGCACCTCGACGCTGGTGCCGAAGTTCAACCGCACGTAGCCACGAGACTCACCGAAGCGCACTCCGTCCTCCAATGCCACTCCAGCGGCCAGAAACCGATCATTCGGCTCGGTTCCCGCGCCCAGGTGGTGGCAGTCGAGCCAGGCGAGATACGTCGCCTCCGGCGGTCGCCAGCGCACCGCGGGCAGCCGGTCGCGGATGAGCGCTGCCAGCAGCGTGCGGCGGTCGTCGAGGGTGGCCAGCAGCCGGTCCAGCCACTCCTCGCCCTCGTTGTAGGCCGCGATCGACGCGAGGACGCCGAAGTGCCCGCTGCGCCAGCGGAGGTCGCGCGGCAGCGTCGCCACCACGTCCCGCATCCGCGACGACGCCGTGACGACCGTGGCGCACTTGAGCCCCGCGAGGTTGAAGGCCTTGCTGGGCGAAACCACCGAGACGCCGACCTCGCCGGCGCCGGGCACCGTCAGGAACGGCGTGTAGCTCGCGCCGGGCAACGTCAGCGGCGCGTGGATCTCGTCGCTGATCACCGTCACTTCGTGCCTGGTGGCCAGTTCGACGACGGCGGAAAGCTCGTCGAGCGTGTGCACCCGGCCGACCGGGTTGTGCGGGTTGCACAACACGTAGGCGGCCGGCCTGGTTGCGAAGGCACGCTCCAGGGCTGGCAGGTCGAGCCTGCCGTCACGCAGTGGCGCCGCCTGCAGCTCGGTGCGGGCCTCCGCCAGCCAGTCGAAGAAGGGTGAGTACACCGGCGGATTGATGACGACTCGGTCGCCGATGTTCGTGAACAGCCGCACCATCTCGACAACACCGGCGCTGACGTCGGTGACCGCGGTGACCGCGGCCGGGTCGATCCGCCAGCCCCAGCGGCGCTCGGCGAAGCCGGCCAACGCCGTGCCGAGGCCGTCGGTGGGCAGCGCGTAGCCGGTGTCGGAGCGCTCGACCGCGTCGGCCAGCGCTTCCCGCACGGTCTCAGGCAGGGCGAAGTCCATCTCGGCGATCGACAGGGGCAGCACATCGGGGCCGTGAGCCCGCCACTTGGTGCTGCGGCGGGCCCTCAGACGACTCAGCGGCTCATCGGCCAGCAGGTCGGTCATGACCAGTCCTCAGTTCCGTGCGACAGCCGCAATTGTTCGAGCACGTCGATGACCCTGGCTCGATCGTCCGCTTCGAGGCCGCATAGCGGTCGCGGGAGGCTGTCGGACGGAGTGAGACCGACGTGCGCGGCGGCCGCGGCGATCACGCGCAGGGACCCGTGCTCGGTGAAGAGATCCCACAGCGGCTGGAGCCGCTGCGACTCCTGCCGGGCCAGTGCGGTGTCGCCGGACTGCACGGCCCTGGTGATGGCCAAGGCCGGCTCGGGGAACGTGCCGCCGACCACCGAGTACCAGGCGTCGCATCCAGCGGTCAGCCCGATTGCCGCAACGGCGTCGCCGCTGACGCCGACCGTGACCGACGCGGGCAAGATCTGCCGCAACCGCTGGACCCGGGCCCGCGCGGCCGAAGGGTCCGTGGGGACGCCCGGGATCTTGACGGACGCGACGTGCGGCAGTTCGGCCACCCGCGCGTACAGCTCGTCGGTGAAGGTGAAGTGGGTGGTGCCCGGGTTGTCGTAGACCACGAGCGGCACCGAGAGGACCGCGGTGACGTCCTCGAAGAGCCCGAACACCTCGTCGTCGGTCAGGCGCTGGTACGTCATGGGCGCCAGCAGCACGCCGGAAGCCCCCGCGTTCTGGGCGTCTTCGGCTGCCTCCAGCACCTGCCTGGTGCTCAGCGCGCCGATGCCCACGATGACCGGGATCCCTTCGGCGTGTTCGACGGCGATGCGGGCGGCTCGGGCCCGCTCCTCGCGGGTCAGGTAGGCATACGACCCGGTGGAGCCCAGCGCGCCGATGGAGTCGACGCCGGCCGCGGCGAGCCGCCCGACCAGGGCGGCGAACGCCTTTTCGTTGATGCCGGACTCGGTGATCGGGGTGAGCGGAAAGGCGCTCAGACCGGTGAACATGGCACCCTCTCGGACGGGTTAACGCGGGTTCGCGCGCAGCCAGGCCAGCACCTGGTGGGCGTGCTCGTTGGGCGGGAAGATCGGGTAGAAGACGTGCTCGACCACGCCGTCGCGGATGATCAGCGTCAGCCGTGCGTAGAGCCTCAGCCCGTTCGCTTCGAACGTGGGCAGACCGAGTGCGTCGGCCAGGCTCCAGGTGGGGTCGGAGAGCATCTCGAACGGCAGGTTCAGCCGTTCGACGACTTCGCGCTGATACGCGGTCTCCTGGCTGGACAGGCCGAACACCCGGGCCGCGCCGGTGTCGAGCAGGTTCTGGTGGTGGTCGCGGAACCCGCAGGCCTCGGGGGTGCAGCCGCGTGCCCCGGGGATCGAGTCCCAGCCTTCGGGCAGGTCGACGCCGGGGCGGCCGGTGAGGGGATAGATGTAGAGCACCGTCCGTCCCGGTCCGAACGCGTCGAGGCGGACCGTCGCATCACCGGTGCTACGCAGTTTCAGCGGCGGCGTCGGCTTTCCGGGCAGGTGGTCGGCCGCGCCGTCGTCCTCGGGCACGGGAAGGCCGGGCGGCAGGGTCGCGTAGTCGGTCATCAGGTCCGCTCCTTCGCGGGTCGGCGGGACGTGGCGGTGAGCGGCTTGGTGCAGCAGCGCGGTCAGCGCCGTCCGGCGAGCGTCCAGCTTCTCGATGCGCTGGGAAAGGTCGTCGATCGCCTCCCGGTACTCGGCCAGCGAAGCCGGGCAGTCGTCGGCGTGCTGGTGGCCGACGGCGAGACAGTCCAGGAAGGGCCGGGTCCGCTCCACGGCAAGCCCGAGATCACTGAGGGCCCGGATCTCCCGGGCGATCCTCACATCGTGCTCGCCGTAGTCCCGGTAGCCGTTGGACAGCCGTTCGGGCGTGAGCAGTCCCAGCGATTCGTAGTAGCGCACCGCTTTGGTCGTCACGCCCGCCCGTCGGGCCAGCTCACCGATCTGCATGTCTCTCACCTCGACGGACGTTAAACCTTGCCCCCGAGGGTAAGGTCAAATCGGGGAGGGCAGCCGCAGATCACCGGACCGATCGACAGCCGAGGTGCTCGGGAAACCATGGACTACCGGCCCATTGAGCGGAATGCGGGTGACTTCCAGCGGCCGGTGAGCGCCGAGGAGGTTTGTGCCGTCAGCCGCGCTGCGTTCGGCAAAGGCACCGAGGTGGTGTCGGCGGTGGAACTCGGTGACGGCTTCTACAACAACACCTTCGAAGTCGACCTCGGACAAGACCGGCCGGTCATCCTGCGCATCGCTCCCGAACCCGGGCGGCAGGCCCGCGCGGATCCGGAACTCATGCGCAACGAATACAACGCCGTGCCGTACCTGGCGCCGGTGGCCCATCTGCTGCCGCGCACCCTCGCCGCCGACTTCACGCACCAGGTGATCGGCCGGGACTACCTGTTCCAGACACTGCTCGACGGGGTCCCCGCGTCGTCGGCGTTGGACGCCTACCCGCAGCCGTCCCGGGGTGCCTACTACCGCGACCTCGGTCGGATCACCCGGGCGATCCATGGCGTGCGGGGACCCGGGTTCGGCCGGGTCGCCGGTCCGGTGCACGAACGGTGGAGCGACGCGCTGTTCGGCTGGTTCGACCGCGCCGCCGCCGACCTCACCGACAACGGGCTCGAGGCGACGGACATCACCGAACTGGTCAAGGTCGCCGACCGCAACCGCGCGGTGCTCGACGAGGTCGCGGAACCGAGGCTGTTGCACGGCGATCTGTGGGTGGGCAACACAATGCTCGCCGCGGGGACCCCGGAGCCGTCAATCACGGGCGTGTTCGACTGCGACCGCACCTGGTGGGGAGATCCGGAAGCGGACTGGCCGATCTACCTGGCCCTGCGCAAGCCGGGCAGCGAGCGAGACGAGTTCTGGTCGAGCTACGGCCAGGTCCGGCAGACCGAGAACGCCCGTTGGCGCGCGCTGGTTTACGAGGCCAAGCACGCCACCGCCCTGCTGCTCGAATTCCACCGGTTCGGCTGGAACGAGGAACTCGCCAAGACCTACGGCGAGATCCGCGAACTCACCAGCAGGCTATGACGACGGCACTGCTGTCGACGCTGTCGGGCAGCTCTGTCCTTGAGAATCGCGGAAGCCCGGTGGGGACGCGGAGAGATTTCAGCTGTGGGGTCAGAGGCCGAGCAAGCCGCCGTCCCAGTCACAGTCGTTGTCGTGCCAGTTGGAGCCGGTGATGTGCAGGCCGAGCACGATGCTGAGGTTCAGCCCCAGGCCGTGGTGATGGTGGTGGCCGGGATCGTGGCTGGTGGCCGACACGGTCACCGGCGTGGTCGCGGTGGAGGCGGAGGCCGCGCCGGGGGCGGCCAGCAGGAAGCCGAGTGCCGCGGCGGGCAGCGCGGCGGTGACCAGGACGCGACGGCGGAGTGTGCTCACGGTGGATCTCCTTCTCCTCGTACGGACAATGAACTCGATCACCGCCGGGCTGGATTGCCCGGCTGGATCACGGGTTGTTCGAGCCAGGACCCCAGGGAAGACAGGCGGTTCCGCGCGGATCACGCCTGTGGGTGACAGCTGAGCAACGCCGAGAGGTGGCACGATGAGAGTCCGACCGGCACTGAGACGAGATATCGGCCTCGCGTCCTACTCCTACGACGCGTCCGGCCGGGTGGTTCACCGCACCCGCTTCCGCGCCACCGTCGCCGACCGAACTGGTCCACTTCGGACGGAACCGGCTGCCCGCTCCGCTTCCCCGGCGGCTACTGGCAGTCCATCCACGACGAGATGGCGACGAAGTGGCCCCTGGAGGGCCGGGCGCTGGGTAGACGCGCAGCGCCGTCCGATTCCGTACTACGACGCGAACGGCAACCGGAACCTGACCTGCGAACACGTTCCGAAGGCGCCTCACCGAGCGCTACGCGGACACGGAGCCGGGACCGCGACCCCCGTGTACCTTGCACTGAAAGGGCAAGAGCGGAAGGCGGACAGTGGACCCACGCGAAACGTACCCGGCGATGCCCGGCGTGGTCGCGCTCGGCGGCCTGCCCGACGCCTGGCACTGGGCGTCCGCCCCCGGCTTCGATTCCAGCGCTGCCTTCTACGACGGCGGCAAGCGTGCCTTCGAGGCCGGTCTACCGCTGCGAGGTGGCCGGTGACGAGTATCGCGGCGCCACCGGTTCCGTACAGCCGAAACGCGGTTTCGCCGGGCTTGAATCCTTGGTCAGCATGGTGACCCGGGGCGAGGTGTTCGTGGAGTTCGGACGGCGTCGCCGCGCCGGTCGGCAGCCTCGAGGAACTGCTGGAGCGGCAAGGGTCGCGCTCCACGGACCAAATGTTCATTACGCGGACGGCTGAAGGGCGAAGAATGGCACGTCTTCACGTCGGCTGCGCGATGTGGACCCACAAGGCATGGTCCGGGCGGTTCCTGCCGCCGTCGCTGCCGGCCGGGGAACGGCTGCGGGCCTATGCCGGCTGGTGCACCGCCGTCGAGGGGAACACCACCTTCTACGCGACGCCCGCCCGGACCACCGTCGCCACCTGGGCGGCGCAGACCGGCGACGGGTTCCGGTTCGTCGTCAAGGTGCCCAAGGTCGTCACGCACGAACGGCGGTTCGCCGGGGTCGAGGCCGAGATGCGGGCGTTCCTGGACGCGATCGAACCGCTCGGGGACCGGGCCGTCCTGTGGACCCAGCTGCCCGGCTCGTTCGGCCCCTCGGACGTCGACGCGCTCGGCCGCTTCCTGCGCCGGCTCCCCGCCAGTCGGCGGCGCGCCGTGGAGGTGCGGCACCCTTCCTTCTTCACCGACGCCGGCGCGACGTCGGCGCTGGAGCGGATCCTGGCCGCCGCGGACGCCGAGTGGGTGCCGTTCGACACCACCGTGTTCTTCGGGAAGCCACCCGTGAGTGAGGCTGAGCAGGACGCCTGGGGCAAGAAACCTCGGCTGCCGCGGCGGACCCGGGCGCTGACCGACCAGCCGATCGTCCGTTACCTGGGCCGGGACTCGGTCGAGGAGACGGTCGAGGGCTGGCGGCCGTGGACCGCGGTGGTCGCCGGCTGGCTGCGGGAGGGCCGGACACCGACGGTCTTCCTGCACACCCCCGACAACAATGACGCGCCGGCGCTGGCCCGCCGCTTCCACGACGACGTGCGGGCGCTGGTGCCCGGCGTCGAAGCACTGCCGGAACCGGCGCCGATCGAGCCCGCGACCCTGTTCTGAAGCCGGCCGGGGAGGCAGGTGATCAGCCGTGTGGCGCAATCCGTCGGTTTCCGCCCGGTGTGGCGCCGGACGGTGTTAACTTCCGTCGGTCATTCGCTCCCAGCGAGGTGTAACAGTGACCGTGACTTTGCACGCGGACAGGTTCGCCGCCTATCTCCGCAGGTTGAAGGACCGCAGCGGGCAGGGCTACGAGCGGCTCGGCCGGCAGGCCGGGGTCAGCGGCTCCAGCCTGCACCGGTACTGCTCGGGCAAGAGCGTGCCCGCCGACTACCGCGTCGTCCACTCGTTCGCCAAGGTCTGCGGGGCCTCCGCCGACGAGCTGCGCGAACTGCACCAGCTGTGGGCCCTCGCCGACGCCGGGCGGGTCGACGAACTGCCCGCGGAGCCCGTCGAGCCCGCGGCCGAGGACGTGCGGGCGCCGCGAAGACGCGGGTACCTCGCCGTGGCCGTTGCGATCGTGGCGCTGCTGGCCGGTGGCCTCGTCTGGGTCACCGCCGACCGGTCCGGGCCGGACGCCGGGCGCTACGGCGACCGGATGCTCTTCTCCGCGGCCTGCCGGCCGCCGGTGAGCATGGGGCAGCACGACGAATGTGTCACCGAGGTGCAGAACCTGCTCGTCTCGGCCCAGGGGCGGCTCTCGGTCGACGGCTCCTTCGGCCCCGAGACGCTGCGCCGGGTCACCGCGTTCCAGGTGCTCGCCGGCGTGCCCGCGCGCGGAGTTGTCGACGAGGCCACCAAGAACGCCCTGTACGACCACCGGACCAGCATGGCGACCTGGCCGGCCACCCGGGTGGAGCAACAGATCCGGGCCGTGTTCACCGAGACGCCGGACACCGCCGTCGCGATCGCGCGCTGCGCGTCGTTCCTCGACCCGCTGTGGGTGCTGCCGAACACGAACGGCAGCCGCAACTGGGGCGTCTTCCAGATCTCCGACGCCCGCCTGCTCGACCTGGGCGGCACCCCGCAGCAGGCGTTCGACCCGGTCTGGAACATCGACGCGGCGCACCGCCTGTGGAGCGCGCGTCACGACTTCCACGACTGGCCGTCCTGCTCGGCGGCGCTGCAGAACCCGCCGCACTGACGCCCGCCGACGCCGGAAACCCGATGCGGCTTCCGGCGCCGGACCCCCGGGCGGCGCGGTCAGACCGTGCCGTTCTCCCACCACCACGCGCGGCCGAGGTCGGCCCGGCTGTCCACGTGCTGGTGGTCGGTGTTGTACGTCTCCAGGCCGGAGAACCCGCTGGTCTCGGCCTTCTGGTAGACGGTCTTGTTGGCCACGCCCGGCACGTCCAGGTCGGCCGCCGTGCCGTACATGTGCATGCTGTCGCTGGCGCCGCCGATCTCGGCGTTGTGCGCGATGCTGCGGAACCCGGAGTTCACCGTGATCGGCTTGTTCCCCAGCTTCTTGCGGACCGCCTCCAGCTTGTACATGCAGCGGCGGGCGTTCTCCTTGGCGGTGGCCGCGCTGACCTTGCCGCCGTTGAAGGTGCCGCTCACCCGGTCGGTGAACTCGCTGAAGTTGAAGTGCGCAGTGGACCCGTCGCTCTGCTCCAGCGCGTTGAGCGCGGCCTGGGTGGCCGGGCCGACCTGGCCGTCCGCGCCGAGGCCGTAGGCCGACTGGAACCGGCGGACCGCCGCGGCCGTGCCGGGGCCGAACTCGCCGTCGACCGAGACCCGGCTGTGGCTGGGCGAGTCGGCCGCCCAGCCCGCGACCCGGATCTGGAGCTCGGTGACGTCGGCGCCCGTGCTGCCCTGCGTCAGGGTGCGGGACCACGGGTACGCCTGGGCGACGCCGGGCAGCCACAGCGGGCTGACCACGGCGGCGGTGCCGATCACCGCGGCGCTGCGCAGCACCGTGCGGCGGCTCATGGGGAGACTCATTCTTGTCCTTTCGTAGCGGGGATTCAGCGGTTGGCGAGCTGGTCGAGGGCGGCCTGGGTGCCGTTGAAGACGTCCCCGGTCGCGGGCGCCGGGATGCCGTCGGGGATGGCCGCGTCGGTGTACTGCCACATCAGCCAGGTGCTCGACCCGGCGGGCAGCGCCGGCTGCGTGACGGACTGGCGGTAGTCCGCGAGCTGCATCGGATAGGCGGCGAACGCCGTGGTGCCGCCCAGGCATGAGTCCAGGAACGACTTCTGGGTGTAGATGATCGGCGTCCGGCCGAACGCCGCGGCCACCTTGTCCAGCCACGCCTTGGCGTCGGCGACGGTGACGTAGGGCGGGCAGCCGCCGGAGCCGTCGTCCTTCCACTCCAGGTCGAACACGGGCGGCAGGTCACCGGCGCGCTTGCCGGTGTACCCGGTGGCCTTCACCGCCGCGATGAACCGGTCGGCCTGCGCACCGCCGGTGTTGGCCGCCGTGCCCGTGTAGAAGTGGTACGGACCCACGGCCAGGCCGGCGTTGCGGGCGGCGGGCAGGTCCGTGGCCAGGTACTCGTCGGTGACGTTGAGGCCGCGGGTCGCCTTGACCGTCGCGAACTCGACGCCGGACGCCTTCACCGCGGCCCAGTTGATCGCCGCGCCGCCGGGGTGCTGGTACTTCGCGGTGTCGACGCCGTCGATCGGGCGCCCGGCGGGCTTCGGCGGCACGCAGTAGGCGTTGCGGCCGGACCAGTCGGTGACCTTCGCCCAGGTGGTGGGCCCGGCGACGCCGTCGGCACTGGCGTTGACGCAGTGCTGGAACTGGATCACCCGGTTGCGGGTGCCGTCGCCGAAGTTGCCGTCGATTGTCAAAGGCGGGTAGTGGCCGGGTTCCATGGCGAGGTTCAGCCGGCACTGGAGCTCCTTGACCTCCACGCCGCTGGAGCCGCTCTGCAGGGTCGGGCGGGCGGTGGAATGGCCGCACACCACGCTTTGCGCGGTGTCCGAAGTGCCTTGGGTGGCGCATTTGCGGGGGTGCGCGGACCACGTGTTCAGCGCGGCCCAGGTGTTCGGCCCGATCTGGCCGTCCACGCTCAGCGCGGCGCAGCGCTGGAACACGCGCACGCGCGCGTCGGTGGCCGGACCGAAGGAGCCGTCCGCGCCGATCGGTGTGTATTTGCCGGCCTTGGTCGCCAGGTTCAGCTGGCACTGGGCCTCGGCGACCTCGGTGCCGGTCGCCCCTTGTTTCAGGGTGGGTTGGGCGCTGGTGTGCCCGCACACCGCGACGGGTGCGGCCGCGGCGGTGGTGGCGGCCGCGGCGGGGAGCACCAGCAGCACCGCGACGGCCAGAGCGAGTCTTTGCATGGCCAGGAGGCTGGCAGCGGGCGCCGCGCCGGTCGCCGGTCCGCGGCCAAGTCGGGATGGCGGGACAGTCCCACCCCGCCGGACCAGCGGGAATGCGACCCCGGTGGGACACCGCTGGGACGCCGGGTGCATCAATCCAGATTGATGTATCGTCTGCTCGTGACCGCTGCCCCGCCGCCGTTCGTGCGGCTGTTGAGTGAGCCCTTGCGGTGGCAGCTGGCGCGTGAGCTGGCCACGAGCGACCGGCGGGTGCGTGAGCTGGTCTCGGCGGTCGGGCAGCCGCAGAACCTCGTCTCCTACCACCTGCGGCAGCTGCGGGCCGCCGGGCTCGTGACGTCACGGCGCAGCAGCTTCGACGGCCGGGACACCTACTACCACCTGGACCTGGCCCGCTGCGCGCGATCGTGGACGGAGGCGGGCGCGTCGCTGCATCCGGGTCTCACGGCCGGTTCCGAGGCGCCCGTCGGCCGGGTCCTGTTCCTCTGCACCGGCAACAGCGGCCGCTCGCCGCTGGCCGAGGCGCTGCTGCGGCACCGCGCCGGGGGCCGGGCCGAGGTGGCCAGCGCCGGCAGTCACCCGAAGCCGTTGCACCCCGACGCCGTGCGCGCCGCGGCCGAGCTGGGTGTCCCGCTGGTGCACGAGCCCACCCACCTCGACACCTTCCGGCGCCGCCGGTTCGACCTGGTGGTCAGCCTGTGCGACCGCGTCCGGGAGATCTGCCCGGAGTTCCCCGGGCACCCGGAGACGATCCACTGGAGCATCCACGACCCCGCCCGTGAGGCCGACTCGCTCCCCGCGTTCCGGCGCACGGCGGCCGAGCTGGACGACCGGATCCGGTTCCTCGTCCGATGACGGCGAAACCGGGTCTCGGCACCGTGCTGCGCGAGTGGGGACGCATCGGGTGCATCGGCTTCGGCGGCCCGCCGACGCACATCGCCCTGCTGCGCGCGCTCTGCGTCGAACGCCGCCAGTGGCTTTCGGCTCGCGAGTTCGAAGACGCCATCGCCGCGTGCAACCTGCTGCCCGGGCCGGCCTCCACCCAGCTCGCGATCTTCTGCGCCTGGCGCGTCCGCGGGCGGGCCGGGGCGCTCGTCGGCGGGGCCGCGTTCATCGTGCCCGGCCTGATCGTCATCCTCGCCCTGGCTGCCCTGTTCCTCACCGGCACCCCGCCCCTGTGGATCCGCGGCGCCGGGGCGGGCGCGGGCGCCGCTGTCGCGGCGGTCGCCGTGCACGCGGGCGCCGGCCTGGTCCCGGCCGGCTGGCGGCGCGCGGCGGACACCGGCCGGGTGCGCTGGGCCGCCTACCTCGGCCTCGGCGCCCTGGCGGCGGCCACCGTGGGGCCGTGGCTGGTGCTGGTCCTGCTCGGCTGCGGGGTTGTCGAGCTGGTGGTGCGCCGGGCGCGGACCCCGAGCCTGCTGTTCGTCCCGGCCAAGTCCCTCGTCGGGGCGGCGGCCGGGGCCGGGGTCTTCCTCTCCGTGGCCTGGGTGGCGCTCAAGGTCGGGACCCTCTCCTACGGCGGCGGGTTCGTGATCATCCCGCTCATGCGCGCCGACGCCGTCGACCACTACCACTGGATGACCGGCGGCCAGTTCCTCAACGCGGTCGCGCTCGGCCAGATCACCCCCGGCCCGGTGGTGCAGACCGTCGCCGTGGTCGGGTACGCCGCCGCCGGCCTCGCCGGGGGTGTGCTGGCGTCCGTGGTCGCGTTCACGCCGTCGTTCCTGTTCGTCCTCGTCGGCGCCCGCCACTTCGACCGCCTGCGCGACAACCCGTCGGCGCGCGCCTTCCTCGACGGCGCGGGCCCGGCCGCGGTCGGGGCGATCCTGGGCTCGGCGATCCCGCTGGCCCTCAGCCTCGATCACGCCTGGCAGTTCGCCGTCCTGGCCGGCGCGGCGATCCTCCTGCTGGCTTGGAAACGCGGCGTCGTCACGACGCTGCTGGCCGCCGCGGCCGCCGGCTCGCTGCTCGCGCTGATGGGCGTGCCCGTCTCGTCGTGACGGCCGCCGGGTGGTTTCCTGCCTGACGCTCGCGGTTGCCGCCGGCGGTGCGCTGCAGCCACTTCAGGAGGCGTTCGTGCGCCTGGACGGGTTCCAGTGCGGCGTCTGCACTTCCGGGCAGCTCTGTTCCCCGAGATCGGTAGGGCCGTCAGCGGGTGCTCCCGATCCGGCTCGACCGCGCCCGTGACAGGATGCGCCCATGCGGGTGATGCGCCTCGAACCGTCCGATGACGTCGGGCGGAAGCGGCTGGACACGAACACCGTCGCCCGCCTCGAGGACGTCGCCACCTTTGCCGAACTGCTCGACGTCCTCGCCGAACTCCGGGCAGAGCACGGGCCCGTCCTCTGCACGCTCGACGACGTCGGCCAGTGCGCCTACACCAGCGGGCACGCCACCGAAGACGACCGGCTGTGGTTCGACGGCGACGACGCCGACGGCCGGGCCGCCCACATCGCCGCCGCCCTCGACGATCCCCGGCACCGGGTCGCCTGGGACGAGCTGCCGGGCGAGCGGCTCGGCGGGGAAGCCGACGTCGCGGCCCTCGTCGCGGTGAACCGGGAGCCGGACCGCTTCCTCGACGACGTTGTCCTCGTCCAGCGGGTTCCCGTGGCCCGTGACGACCTCGCCGTCGCGGGCCTCCCGAACGGCTACTTCAGCGCCGACTGGGACGTCTTCCAGAACCACACGATCATCCGGCGGCTCGCCGCGCACGGCTACCGCCACATCGGGATCGGCGCGTCGCTGCTCGGGTTCGACCGCGCCGACGCTCCTTCCGCCGAGGAAGGGGCGGCCGTCGTCGCCGATCTGAAGCATCTCTTCGGCGCGCCCGGCGCTGCCGGCTGGGCGGAGCTCGCCGCCTTGCTGCCACAGCGGCGGCTGCTTTTCCTCGGGTACACCGAGAACTTCCCCGACCTGGTCGACTGAAACCCGGGCACACGAGTCCGCGTCGGCGTCGGGGCGTGCTTCCGCTGCCTGAGTGACCTACTCCGCCAGCCCGGCCACGCGGAGCCAGACCTCGAGGCAGGTGTCGGCGGCCCGGTGCAGCTCGGCGGCCGAGACCGCGGAGGCGCGGTAGAACGTCCGCTCGATCATCCAGCACAGCGCCCGGGCGAGGGCCGGCGCGCCGTCCGGGCCGTCGCCGTCCGCCGCTCCGGCGCGGGTCAGGAGGACGGTGATCGCCTGGACGAAGATCTCCGCCGTCTCCATCCAGAGCGCGTCGAGCTGCGGGATCGCCGCGGACTGGTCGATGGCGACCCGCATGATCACGCCGTGCTCGAGCCACCGGTCGCGGGTGCGCGCCACCGCCGTCGTGATCGCTTCGCGGGGCGCGGCCGGGTCCTCCGCCGCCGCGCGGGACTTCTCGCGCAGCCCTTCCACCTGCTCGGCGAACAGGGCGACCAGCGCGTCCTGTTTGGAAGCGAAGTAGAAGTACAGCGACGCGCGGGACAGCCCGGCGCCGTCGGCGAGGTCGGTCATCGTGAGGGCCTCGAAGCCCTTGTGGGACAAGAGTTCTTCGAGGACGTCGAGGATCTTTCGCTCTCGTTTGTCCCCTTTGGACGGTGCCGCGGACCGCCGCCGCCCCGCCTTCGCGATTTCGCCCACGCCGTCAGCTCGCCGCGATCCGGTGGCCGTCCGGGAAGTCCGTGGACCGGGACAGCTCCTCCCACGCTTCGAGGTCCGCCGCGACCGCGGCCCGGCCGGCGCCCACCAGCCGCAGGGCGTCGGACCCGAGTACCAGGTGCACCGGCGGCTTTTCGGCGTCGAGCACCGCCAGGACGGCCTGCGCAGCCTGGGCCGGGTCGCCCAGCTGATGCCCGCTGGCCGCCTGCCGGGCGGCGCGGACCGGCTCGAACAGCTCGTCGTAGTCCGGGATCGAGCGGTCACCGCGGACCATCGACCGGCCGGCCCAGTCGGTGCGGAAGGAGCCGGGTTCGAGGATCGTGACGTGCACCCCGAAGCCGGCGACCTCCTTGGCGACGGTTTCCAGGATGCCTTCGACGGCGTACTTGCTGCCGCAGTAGTAGGCCAGCCCCGGCACGGTCATCAGCCCGCCCATCGAGCTGACGGCGAAGACGTGCCCCGACCGCCGGGCCCGCATGCCCGGCAGCACGGCCTGCACGGTGGCCGCCACCCCGAACACGTTGGCGGCGAACTGCGCCCGCAGCTCGGCGAGCGGCGACTCCTCGAAGACGCCTTCGTAGCCGTAGCCGGCGTTGGCGATGAGGACGTCGACCGGGCCGACGGTCGCCTCGACGTCGGCGACCACGGCGAACACGGCGTCGTCGTCGGTGACGTCGAGCCGGCGGGCATGGGCCCGCCCGGGCGCGAGCGCCTCGAACGCGGCCAGGTCCTCCGGGCGGCGCACGGTGCCGGCCACGGTGTGCCCGGCGTCGAGCGCGCCCTGCGCGAAGGCACGGCCGAGACCGCTGCCGACGCCGGTGATGAGGAAGGTTCGTGGGGTCATGAGCTCGACTCTACACCTCGTCCAAAAAAATCGACAATGTGTCGATTCTGACGTCCCTCCGATCGTTTGTCCACTGTGGAGTGTCGTCGCCGTTGCGCCGATCGGGTGGCGTCCGCCCACGCGCCCCAACCCTTCCCCCCGGCCCGGAGTGTTCCGCCCGATCGCTCGAGACCAGGGGGTTCCATGCACCGACGTTCGAGTATTCTCGCCGCCGTCCTGCTGACGGCCGGTGCGACGCTGAGCGCACCGGTCGCCGTGGCCGGATCCGCCGCACCGGCCGGGAGCAGCGCGTCACCGGCCCAGCCGGCCACCGCCAACGACGGCGTCCAGCGAAGCAGCGGCCGCGCCCACGACCTCACCGGCGACGGGTGGCCGGACATCCTCGCCCGGGAGCCCGGCGTCGGCAACGGGACGCTCTGGGCGTACACGCACTCCGGCAAGTTCCAGGGCACGAGCACCTTTTCGGCCAAGACGAAGATCGGCACCGGCTGGAACGTCTACAACTGGATCGCCGACGCCGAAGTCACCGGCGACGAGACCGAGGCCGCCGCGGAAGCGCCGGCCGACATCATCGCGCGGCGGGCGACCGACGGCGCCCTCCTGGTCTACCCCAACCGGGGCGTCGTCAACGGCGTGGTCACGTTCGGGAAACCGGTCCAGGTCGGCTCGGGGTGGAACAGCCAGACGAAGATCGTCATCGCGGACGTCACCGCCGACGGGTTCGACGACATCCTCTCCTTCGACGCCGACGGGAACTGGTGGGTCTACCCGCACAGCGGCACGTTCAAGGGCTTGCAGACCTACCTCCCGCGCGTGTCGGTCGGGCACGACAGCCTGGAGTGGATCGGCTGGGTGCTCGCCACGCCGTGGTTCCGGGAGAACCCCGACCGGATCATCACGGTGAACGGCAGCGGCGAAGTGCTCGACGGTCACCACACCCAGAAGTTCGCCGGCACGGCCACCTTCGCCGACGAAGTCGTGCTGCCCGGCACGGTCTTCGACTGGAAGACCACCACTTCGCTTTCGCTGCTGGACATCAACGGCAACGGCACCGACGACTTCCTCAAGCGCCTTCCGGACGGCAAGCTGCTGGCCTACCCGTTCCTCGGGTGGGGGAAGTCGCCGGCTTTCGGAGCCGGCGTGCAGGTCGGCAGCGGGTGGCAGATCATGGATCTGATCACGTGACCGGCTCGCTCCCGTTTCCCCCTTCCCCTCGGCCGGACAGGTGATCCCCGTGCAGAAGAGAACCGTTTTTTCCGCCGTCGTCACGCTGCTGCTGATGACCTCGCTGGTGGCCGAGACCCCGGCGGCCACCGGACACGAGCTGGCCGGGCCCACCAGCGGGGTGGCGCTCAGCCAGGACTACCAGCCTTCGCACCAGGACTACGTGACCGAGACCCGCGCCGAAGACGTCGACGCGGCCGTCACCCCCGTCACGTTCGACGAGTGCAAGGACTTCACCTCCACACCCGCGGCGCCGTACTGGTTCAAGGACCGGTTCAACGCCTGTTTCTCCGGCAACATCGAGTACATCTACTACGAAATCGTCGGCGGCTTCGAAATCGAGGTCGGGCGGAGCATCTTCCGGGCCGACTTCATCGCCACCGGCCGCGACCAGCTCAACGAGGTCCAGTTCGGCGTGCGGCTCGTCCACCTGGAAGACACCGGCGAGACCCACAAGGACACCAACCGGCTGGAGATCACGCTCGGCTGCGGGAACGCCGACACCGCCCGGAAGAGCACCTGCACCCTTCCGGCCAACGCGGTGGAGAAAACCGTGCAGCAGTGGGAAGACGAGGGTGCCTCGGACCCGGTCTTCTTCACCGCGACCGCGACGACGACCAGCGTGCCCGCCGACAAGTACCAACCCGAGAACCGGGGCTTCTTCGCGTTCAACCTGAAGTTCACGTCGAAGAGCCCCGCCGGGGAAAGCCGGTCGAGCCAGACCCCGGACGAGCAGTTCCGGTGCGACGTCGTGACCGACACCGGGTACGTCACCGGCAGCCACTGCGTGTTCAACCGGGTGGTCTCGTCGCTGGTCCTGGACGCCGCGAGCCCGCAGTACCGGGATTCGGCCGAGTTCATCCGCGACGCCCAGAACAACCTCCAGGTCACCAAACCGGGGGTGCCCGGCAAGCGGGTCGCCGGCCGCAAGGACAAGGCGGAGCCGCTGCACCGGTTGTGGAAGGGGTACGACACGGGCAACAAGATCGCGGGGTCACGCCGGAAGGTCCGCAGCGCCTGCCGGTTCTACTTCGGGGTCAGCTACACCAAGGGGGCGAACAACACGCCGTACGACTGCGACGAATACCCGTTCGCGACGACCTACGAGAACACCGCCAAGGTCGACGAGAACTCGCCGTGGAGCTTTGCGGTGAAGGCGCTGAACGCGTCGCACAACCGCAGCGCCGGCGCGATCTACGGGCAGTTCCTGATCCGCGACCACATCCTCGACTCCGACGGCTTCTACGTCGAAGTCCGTTAGGGTCAGGTGATCGTGAGGTTCTGGGCGGTGGTGTTGCCGGCGTAGCCGTTGACGCCGAACCTCCCGGAGGCGTAGGTCGGGTCGGTGGTGTCGATGACGGGCGCCGCGCCGTGGTCCAGCCAGACCTGGATGCGCGCGCCCGTCGTCCGCACCGTGAGGTGGTAGGTGCGGCCTTCGATCACCGCCGCCGGGTACGTCGCGATGTCGCGGCCGGGTCGCCAGAGCTTCACCAGGCCGTTCGTGTCGACGTTCGCGGTGTACCCGGCGCCGTCGGCCGTGGCGCGGAAGGTCAGGCCGGCCGCGGTGCCGTTCGTGACGGACACGTCGCCGTCGTAGGTGAAGTCGGTTCCGGTGCGGTCGCTGAGGAAGAAGCCGTTTCCGGACGCGGTTCCGTGTAGCCCGGCCGGCGTGGTCGTCCAGGCGCCGCCCCGGGTTGTCCACGGCCCGGACGTGAACGCGGTGAAGCCGTTCGGACCGGTGTTTAGGTTCTGCACGGTCGCCGAACCGTGGTAGGCGTTCGCGCCGAAGCGCCCGGACGGGTAGGCGGTGTCGGTGGCGTCGATGACCGGTGTGGTGCCGTGGTCGAGCCAGACCTGGACGCGCGAGCCGGTCGTCTGGACCTTGAGGTGATGGGTGATCCCCGGCTCGATGGGCGTCGCGTAGGTGGCGATGTCCCGGCCGGGCCGCCAGAGCTTGACCACGCCGCTCCGGTCGACGTTCACGGTGTACCCGGCGCCGTCGGCCGTGGCCCGGAAGGTCAAACCGGCCGCCTGGGCGGTGTCCAGCCGGACGTCACCCTGGTAGACGGCGTCCGCCGCGGTGCTCGCGCTGAGGTAGAAGGCGTCACCGGACGCCTGCGCCTGCTTGCCCCCGGCGGTGTCGGTCCACGAGCCGCCGGCCGCGTGCCACGGGCCCTGGAGGGTGCTCTCCAGCGTCGACTGGGCGGTGCCCCAGCTGGTGCTGAGCCGGGTGAACTTCGCGCTCTTCAGCCGGACGGCGCCGCCGGTCGCGAAGAGCCGGATGCCCTGGCTGACCGCGGCGGAGTCGAAGTTCACGTTGTCCGCCAAGGAAAACAGCCCGTCACCGCTGAAGACCTCCAGCTGGCCACGGTCGACGAGCAGCCGCACGCTGACCTCACCACCGGTGGGCGGCGACGGCTTGCCGTCCAGGGTGCCCGCCGCGCGGTCGTAGACGACGGTGCGGTCGGCGCTGCCGTCGGACCGGCTGTGCAGCGCGAAGCCGAACTGCCCGGCGGTCGCACCGGCGACGTCGAACGTGGCGGTGATCTCGTAGGTGTCGGCGAGGATCCCGGCGAAGGGGTTGCGCCCGCCGTCACTCACGGTCTCGTCGCGCCAGGTCCGGCTGTCGGCCCGCAGCGAGTCCAGCTCGGTGACCGGGGTGCGCGTCACCCGCGGGCCATCGGGCGAGTCGACCAGGCCGAGCGTGACGGGGAAGGTCGCGTTGCCGGTCCAGGTGCTGCCGCGGTTGCCGCCCTGCCAGGCCATCTGGACGACCCGGCCGTCCGGTGTGCCGGTGAAGGTCTCGGCGGCGTAGAACGTGCCGCCGGCGTAGGTGGTGCCGAGGTTCATCTTCTTCGGCTGCGGCTGGCCGGTCCGGAAGGTCCGGCCGTCGAACGCGCCGACGACGTATTCGCCGGTCGCCGACGTGAGCACCCACTGGCCGCCGAGGGGGAACAGGTCGGGGCATTCGAAGAGCCAGTCCGCGGCGTACCGGCTGGCGAAGGTCCAGTGGAGGAGGTCGGGCGAGGTGTAGAGGTCAACGCCGTTCCCGCCCCGGTTCGACCAGACGACCATGGCCCATTGGTGGCGCGCGGCGTCCCAGACGACCTTCGGGTCCCGGCTCTCCTCCGGGATTTCGATCTGCTTGCGCCCCTTGTCGTACGCCTGGAAGGTGCGGCCGTTGTCGTTGCTGTAGAAGATGCTTACGCCGTTCGTGTTGCTGAACACCACAATCGGGTCAAGCGAGCCGGTCTTGAGCCCGGACGTGTTGTCCCGGTCGACGACACCGCCACCGGAGAACAGGATGCCGGGGTGCACGTCCGGCTCCAGCGCGATCGGTTTCTGGGTCCAGTGCACCAGGTCCGGGCTCGTGGCGTGGCCCCAGTGCATGGTGTCCCACTCGAGGCCGTGGGGGTTGTGCTGGTAGAAGAAGTGGTAGAGGCCGTTGGCGTAGACGAGCCCGTTGGGGTCGTTCATCCATCCGGACTGCGAGCTGAAGTGGAACTGCCCCCGGAACGGCTCCTGGTAGGTGGTGGCCGGGTAGGGGAACTCCGGGTATTCCCAGGGGGTTCCGGCGTTCGCCGGGGCGGCGGGCACCAGCGCGGCGAGGGTGACCAGGAGGACAACGAGCGACGCGCGCGCGAGGCGGACCACGGACCCCATCCCTTCCGCCCGTGCGGGCAGCCGTTTTCACCGTCCTGCGCGGGGGTGGGGCTGTCAACCGTCGCGCCGGATCTTGTCCGGACAATTCCGTTGGTCTCTTGACCTCCAGTGAGATCGAGGGTGTCGGATGGTTTCTATGGAGATCATCGGCTTGGGCTGGCTCGGCACCCGCACTTCGGAGGCGGCCGCGTTGGCGCGGTTTTATCTTGAGGTGCTTGGGCTTCCGTTGGCTCATGAGGAACCGGGGTTTTGGGTGTTCACGCTCCCTGACGGGCGAAACGTTGAGGTGTTCGGCCCGGAGCATGCGGGTAAGGAGCACTTCGACACGGGTCCGGTGGCCGGGTTCGCGGTCAAGGATCTGCCGGGGGCGGTCGCCGAGCTGCGGGCGGCGGGTGTGGAGTTGGTGGGTGAGGCTGGGCCGAGCTGGCAGCATTTCCGCGGTCCGGATGGGTTTGTCTACGAACTTGTGGCTGCGTGACGGCGGGAGGTTCTCGGCTGGCTGGACGTTCCCGCCCCGACCTGCCGTCGGCGGGCGAGGAATCGCTGGGCGGGACCGGTCGACATGCCGGGGCGGCCGACCGCCGCGATCCGGGAACTGCCGGGACGAGGGTGGAACTCCGCCGCGGGCCTGGACCGCTGAGCGAGCCCAGGCCGGCAACATTTCCGCGGCCACGACGGCAAGGTCTACGACCGGAAGCTCAGCCAGCCAGGGATACACCGAGCGGCAACCCTTCGCGGATCCGGAACCTGCCGGGGCGGCAGTCGCGAACCGGGGGGCGGGCGACCGCGGCGCGAGCCCGGTCAGCTACTCCGGCCGACCGACCCGGCCGTTCGGAAGCCTCGAAGGCGATGGCGGAACCGCGCGCCGCGGGCGCGGACCCGCTGAGCGAGCCCGCCTGACAACACTTCCGCGTCCCGGATGGTGCGGCCGCGGAACCGTTGGGCGAGCCCAGCCTGGCAACACTTCCGCCGCCACGACGGCAAAGTCTGCGACCTGAAGCTCAGCCAGGGATACACCTGGCTGCCAGCCTTCCCGGATCCGGGACCTGCCGCGGCGACGGTCGCAACCAGGGCGGGCGACCGCGGCGCGAGCCCGGTCAGGCACGCCAGGCCGACCGCCCCGACCATCCGGGAACCGCGAAGGTGGCAGCGGAACTGACCACTGCGGGCGTGGAAGCCGCCAGGCCAACCTGGCAGCCTTAGACAACCGGCCGGACCGGGACCTCAACCCGCCACAGTCACCCCCGCCCGACCAACCGCCTCCGGCCTCCGAGACCTCCCCGCCCCCGGCCTCCGCCGTTCCAACACCCAATCCGTCACCAGCAACAAAACCAGCGGACTGAGCCAAACCCCAATACTCGCCGCACTGAACTGCATCAGCTCGCGGCTTCCGCCGAACGTCGACTCCACCTGAGGAGTCAGCACGATCGTCGCCACTACGTTGATCACCCGGCTCAAGACGATCGACATCGCGAGCGCGAAACTCCGGGACATCCACCGGCGGTGGTCGCCGAACCGGCGCTGGCGGGCCATCCGCAAACCCACGATCGTCACCGTGAGCCAGAGGGCCGAGCCCACCAGGTTGGCCACTCTCACCGACGGGCCCGCCGCCGTGTGCCAACCGATGTACAGACCCAGCACGCCCGCCGGGAGGGCTCCCGCGAAGACGTACACGCGGCCCGTGATCCGGTGGCCGCGGCGGTAGCGGGTGCGGAACGCCGGCCAGATCTGGAAACACGCCGTCACCATCGCGACCGTGCCGAACAGGACGTGCGCGACCAGCAGTGGGTAGTACAAACCGTTGCCCGGCGGCGCCGCCAAGCGTGAGTCCGCGGGATCGAAAGTCAAGTACGGCGGCACCGAAAAGGCCAGGAAAGCGCCCGCCACCAGCATCAGCGGCACGATCCAGGGCCGGCGCCACCAGGGGGCTCCTGCCGAATCCGTCATGGTCCCTCCTCGGGGTCGATAACTATGTATACCATACATATGAACGTAGACCATACAGAGTTTTAGGATGGTCCCGACGGACACGGACGGGATGGCGGATGCCGACACGAGACAGCAAGACCCCGGACCTGGAGCGCAGCCTCACGCTGCTCTGGGCGGGCCGCTCACGGGGCCGGCGCGGGCCCCGGGCCCAGCTCACCCCGGAACGCATCGCGGAGGCCGCGATCCGGATCGCGGACGCCGACGGCATCGAGGCGCTGTCCATGCAGCGCATCGCCACCGATCTCGGCTTCTCGACGATGTCGATCTACAACCACATCCCGAGCAAGGACCTGCTGCTGGAGGTGATCGCCGACGTCGCGGCCGGGAAGCCGCCCGAGCTGGACGGGGGTGGCTTCCGGGACGACGTCCGGCAGTGGGTCGGCGCGCTGTGGGCCGGCTTCCGGCTGCGTCCGTGGATCCTGCGGGTGCCGCTCGACCACACGCCGATCGGCCCCAACCAGCTCGCCTGGCTCGACCGGCTGCTGCGCCCCCTGCTCGAGGCCGGGCTGCCCGCCGCCGAGGCGCGGGCCGCCGCGCTGCACCTGACCGCCGTCGTGCGCGGGACGGCGCAGATCAGCAACGACATCGCCGGTACCCACAAGACCGGCGGCGGCCGCCCGCGCACCGAAGCCGAGCTGGTCCAGGCCCTCACCGACCTGCTCGACCCGGACGACTACCCCGCGCTGGCGGCCGTCCACGCGGCCGAAACCCCGCTCGACATCACCTTCGGCGACACCCTGCCGGCCGAGCTCAGCTACGGGGTGGACCGCTTCCTGGACGGCATCGAAGCCTGGACCGGCCGCTGACCCTCAGGCGAACGCCGAGTCGCGCAGCTGCCGCCGCGAGGTGATCCCGAGCTTCCCGAAGATCTTGCGCAGGTGCCACTCCACCGTGCGCGGGCTGAGGAACAGCCGGGTGCCGATTTCGGGGTTGGACAACCCTTCCCGGGCCAGCCGCGCGATCTGCAGCTCCTGCGGGGTCAGCTCGCCGGTCGGCTCGGCCGTGCGCTTGCGGGCCGTCTCGCCCGTCGCGAGCAGCTCGCGCCGGGCGCGGTCGGCGAACGCCTCGAGACCCATCGACGTCAGCGCGTCGTGGGCGGTGCGCAGGTGCTCCCGGGCGTCGACGCGGTGGCCTTCGCGGCGCAGCCATTCCCCGAACAGCAGGTGTCCGCGGGCCAGTTCGACCCGCAGGGGTGTGCCGGCCAGCAGGTCGATCGACGCGCGGTGGTGCCGCTCCGGCTCTTCGCCGGCCAACGCACGCAGGCGGGCTTCGAGACCGCGAGTCCACGCGTTCGGGGTCACCCGCGCCCGCGCGGCGACCCGCTCCAGCGCGGCCGTCACCAGCGAGTCGTGCCCGGTCCGCGACGCCGCCTCGGCCAGCTCCGCCGTCACCAGGGTCTGATGGCCGACGGCGTCCCGCTCGAACACGCGGCAGGCGGCCTCCCGGGCCGCGTCGTGCCGGCCGAGTCCGTTGCCCAGCACGGCTTTCGCGTAGTCGGCGAACGTCACGACCCGTTCCTGGCCCCGCGCCGCCGCGGCCTCGGCGGTGGCCGTGATCAGCTCGGTCGCCGCCGCTTCCCGGCCGCGCAGCGCGGCGAGCAGGACCGCGCTGTACCCGACCGGCGGCCCGCCGGTCACGTCGGCGAGCAGCCGGTCCTCCTCGACCATCGTCTCGGCGACGGCCAGCTCGCCGGCCAGCAGCTCGTGGTTGGCCAGGAAGTTGAGCGCGAACTGCAGCTGGACGTGCGCGCCGGTGTCGCGGGCGAGCCGGACCTGCCGCACGGCCAGCGCCCGTCCGGCCGCGAAGTCCAGCACTTCGGTCGCGATCGTGCCGCCGGCCCGGTTGCCCAGCAGCCAGAGCACCCGCCCGGCGTCCCCGGTCGTGACGTCGAGGGCGCTGACGGCGTCGAGCGCCCGGTGCAGCAACGGCGCCGCGGCCACGTACCCGTCGGTGAGCCGGGCCGTGAGCGCGTCCAGCACGAGGTCGGCGGCGGTCGGGGGCCCGGGCGCCGGTGGTGCGGCCCGCGCGGCTTCGGCCGCCTCGGTGAGCCCGGTGCCGGCCCAGATCGCCGCGCCGAGCGCCTCCAGGTACGTCTCGCGCGCCGCGCCGGCGTCGACCGGCGCGAGCCGCGCGGCCGCCCGCAGCAGCAGCCGCGCCGCCTCGCGGGCCCGCCGCTGGTCGAACGCGACCTGGCCGCGCAGGCGTTCCCCTTCGGCGGCGCGGACGGCGTCGGGCGGACCGGCGTCGGCCGCGCTCAGCAGCCCGAGCGCCGCTTCGAGCGCCCCACAGCCGCGTTTCGCGCGGGCCGCCGCGAGTTCACGGCGGGCGCGTCGGGCCGGGTCGGGCGTCAGCGCCGCGGCGTGTTCGAGGAACGCGGACGCGGCGACCAGCCCACCGCGTGCCTGGGCCCGGCCCGCCGACCGCTCCAGTTCGGCCGCGACGTCTTCGTCGGGGGTGAGCGCGGCCTGGGCGCGGTGCCAGGCACGCCGGTCCGGGTCGACGCCCGGGTCGGTCACCGCCGCCAGCACGCGGTGCACTTCCTGCCGCTCTCGGGCCGTGGCGGACCGGTAGACCGCCGAGCGCACCAGCGGGTGCCGGAAGCGGATGCGCGGGCCGAACTCGATCAGCCCGGTCGCTTCGGCCGCGGCCGCCGGGTCGGCGCCCAGCCCGAGCTCGCCGGCCGCGCGCCAGAGCAGGGTGGCGTCCCCGAGCGGCTCGGCGGCCGCGGTCAGCAGCAGCTGCCGGGTGTCGGCGGGCAACGGCGCCAGCTGCCGGGCGAAGCAGTCCTCGATCCGGCCGGCCAGCGGGACGGCGCCGGGCGGCCCGAACCCGTCGGCCAGCTCGGCCGTCGTCCAGAACCGGGGCAGCTCGACCAGGGCGAGCGGGTTGCCGTGGGTCTCGGCGACGATCCGGTCGCGGACGCGGGTGTCCACCGGGCCCTTGAGCACGGACGCGAGGAGCACGCGGGCCGCGGCCTCGCCCAGCCCGCGGACGGTGAGGTCCGGCAGGCCGGCCAGGTCGAGCTCATCGGCGGGTTCGCGCACGGCGATGAGCAGCGCGATCGGCTCGGCCAGCAGCCGTCGCCCGACAAACGCGAGGGTCTGCGCGGAAACGCTGTCGAGCCACTGCGCGTCGTCGACGACGCAGGCCAGCGGCCGCTCTTCGGCCGCCTCGGCCAGCAGGGTCAGCACGGCCAGCCCGACCAGGAACCGGTCCGGCGGCTCCCCCGCGGTGAGGCCGAACGCCGTGCCGACGGCCGTGCGCTGCGGGCCGGGGAGGTGGTCGAGCCGGTCGAGGAACGGCGCGCACAGCTGTTGCAGCCCGGCGTACGGCAGCTCCCGCTCGGATTCGACGCCCATCACGCGGGCGATCCGGTATCCCGACGCCCGCGCCGCGAAGTGGTCCAGCAACGCCGTCTTGCCGATGCCCGCCTCGCCCCGCAGGACGAGCACGCGCCCCTTGCCGCCCCGCGCGTCGGCGAGCAGCCGGTCGAGCACCGCGCGTTCGTCGGCCCGGTCGAGGAGCTCGGGACCACCACCCGCCATGAGCACCGCCCCCGCTGCCTGGCTGCCTGCCCGGGCACCCTACCGCGCCCCCGGGGCCCGGGCCCGGGACCGACCAGGGTGTCTCACCGGGGCGAAGGGCCCCAGAGGAGGACCACGCTGAAGGCCGAGCGGCGAAACCCGCCGCGACACCCCGAAGGAGTCCCGATCATGGACATGAAACTCGAAGTCGTGGTCCTGCCCGTCAGCGACGTCGACCGGACGAAGCACTTCTACCAGGCCCTCGGCTGGCGCGAAGACGCCGACCTCGTCTTCGGCGGTTCCCGGATCGTCCAGCTGACCCCGCCGGGATCGGCGGCGTCGGTCCACTTCGGCACCGGCATCACCGACGCCACCCCCGGCTCGGTCCGCGGCACCTACCTGGTCGTCGACGACATCGAAGCCGCCCGCAAGGAGCTCGCCGGGCAGGGCGTCGCGGTCAGCGAGATCTTCCACCGCGACAACACCGGGGCGTTCGCGCCGGGGGTGCACCCCGACCGCGGCACGTACTCTTCGTTCGTCTCGTTCGGCGACCCGGACGGCAACACCTGGCTGCTCCAGGAGATCACCAGCCGGCTCCCGGGCCGGGTGGCGGGCGTGACGTACGGCTCCACGGACGCCCTGGAGCAGGGCCTGCGGGCGGCCGCGGCCGCGCACGGTGAGCACGAGAAGGAAACCGGTCAGTACGACGAAGAATGGCCGGCCTGGTACGCCCGGTACATGGCCGACCACCAGGACGCCTGAGTCCCTTTCCCCGGCGGCGAGCGCGGGGGGGGGGGAAGCCAGAACCCACCCCCCCCACGAGCCCGCGAAGAAGGAAAGAGTGCCACAAACCAGGTTCCCCCACCGCCCCCCCCCCCCCCCCCGCCACACCCCCCCCCCCCCCCCCCCCCCCCCCCCCTCCCCCGGCGTCATCGAGAGAAGGAAGTCATGACCGAACGCGATTTCGACGCCATCGTCCTCGGCGGTGGCGCCCCCGGTGAACACACCGCCGCCGCGCTCGCCGCGGGCGGCCTGCGGGTCGCCGTCGTCGAGCGCGAGCTGCTCGGCGGCGAATGCTCCTACTGGGCGTGCATCCCGTCCAAGACCCTGCTGCGGCCGGGCGAAGCGGTCGCCGCCGCCCGTGACGTCCCCGGCGCCCGCGAAGCGGTCGCCGGCCCGGCCGACGCCGCCGCGGCGTTCGCCTGGCGCGACTTCATGGTCTCGTCGTACAGCGACAAGGGCCAGGAGGCGTGGGCCGCCGACGCGGGCATCGAGGTCCTGCGCGGCGAAGGCCGTCTCGACGGCCCGCACACCGTCGTGGTCGGCGGGAAGCGCCACACCGCGGACCACGTTGTCCTCGCCACCGGCGCCGACCCCGTCGTCCCGCCCGTTCCCGGGCTGCGGGAGCTGCCCGGGCTGTGGACCAACCGCGAAGCCACCGGCGCGACCGAAGTCCCCCGCCGGCTGCTCGTCCTCGGCGCCGGGCCGACCGGGGTCGAGCTGTCCCAGGCGTTCACGCGGCTCGGCGCCGCGGTCACCCTGGTGGACGGCGCCGGCCACGTGCTCGCCCGCGAACCCCGGCCGCTCGGGGAAGCCGTCGGCGAGGCCCTGCGCGCCGACGGTGTCGACCTGCGGCTCGGGCAGCACGCGAGCGCCGCGCGGCTCGACGGCGGCGAGTACGTGCTCGAGTTCCCGGACGGCTCCGAGCTGCGCGCCGACCGGCTGCTCGTGGCCACCGGACGGCGGCCGCGGGTGGACGGTGTCGGTCTCGAGACCGTCGGCGTCGAAGCGGACCCGCACGGTGTCCCCACGGACGACCGCATGGCGGTCGCCGAAGGCCTCTGGGCCGTCGGCGACGTCACCGGGCAGTGGAACCTGACGCACGTCGGCGAGTACCAGGGCCGGGTCGTGGCCGCCAACATCCTCGGCCGGCCCACGACCGTGAACTACGACGCCGTCCCGCGGGTCGTCTTCACCGACCCGCAAGCGGCCGCGGTCGGCGCGGCCGAAGACGCCTTCACCGCGACCGTGCGGCTTTCCGGTGTCGCGCGCACAGCCACCTACACCCGCGCCTACGACACCCGGCCCGGTTTCCTCACCGTCGTCTCCGACGGCGAACGGCTCACCGGCGCCTACGCGGCCGGCCCCGAAGCCGGTGAATGGCTGCAGCAGGCCACTCTCGCGATCCGCGCCCGGGTGCCGCTGGCCGTCCTGCTCGACGTCATCCAGCCGTTCCCGACCTTCTCCGAGGCGTTCCTGCACGTGCTGCGCGACCTCGACACCCAGGTCCGGGCGGCGTCATGACCGGCGGGCAACGGCCTCGCGGCGGCCCGCCAGGCGCGGGCCGAAGGGGCGGAGGTCGTGGTCACCGGCCGCACCCCCGACCGGCTCGAGGCGGCCGCCCGTGAGATCGACGCGACGGCGGAAGCCTTCGACGCCACGGACTTCCCGCGGCTCGAACGGTTCTTCCGGGAGCGGCCGGGCCCGGTCGACCACGTCCTGGTCACCGCGGGCGCCCCGTACTACGCACCCTTGGCCGAGATGGACTTCACCACCGCGCGCACCCACCTCGACGGCCACCTCTGGCTGCCGCTGCACCCTCGCCCGGCTCGCCGGCGGCCGGGTGCGGCCCGGGGGCTCGCTGCTGTTCCTGAGCGGCACCGGCGGCCGCCGCCCGGCCCCCGGCCTCGCCCTGACGGCGGCGCTCACCGCGGCCCTGCCCGCGCTGACCGCCAACCTGGCCCTGGAGATCGCGCCGATCCGCGTCAACCTCATCGCCGCGGGGTTCGTCGACACGCCGCTTTCGGCGTCCCTGCTGGGCGACCGGCTCGACGAACGCCGGGCGGAGCTGCGCGCGACACTGCCGATCCGGCGGGTCGTCCGGCCCGAGGACGTCGCGGCGCTCGCGATCCACCTCATGGCGAACACGGCGCTCACCGGGCGACCTACGACGTCGACGGCGGCCGGCAGGTCGTCGCCCGGTGACGGTCAGGCGCCGCGCGGCCGCACGTGCGCGCGCTCGCCCTGCGGTCCGAACAGGACGAGCGTCTCGACCGGCCGTCCGTCGGCCGAGCCGAGCCAGTGCGGCAGCGCGGTGTCGAACTCGGCCGCCTCACCGGGCGGCAGCACCAGGTCGCGGTCGCCGGTGAGCAGCCGCAGGTGTCCATTGAGGACGTACACCCACTCGTAACCGCCGTGCGTCTGCGGTGTGGGTTCGGCCGGGCGGCCCGGGATCAGCAGCTTGAACGCCTGCACGCCGCCCGCGCGGCGGGTGAGCGGGAGGTAGGTCATCCCGTGGCGGCGGATCGGCCGCAGGTGCACACGCGGGTCGCCGGTGGGCGGGGCGCCGACGAGGTCGTCGAGCGGCACCCCGTGCACCCGCGCGAGCGGCAGCAGCAGCTCCAGGGTGGGCCGCCGCCCGCCGCTTTCCAGGCGGGACAACGTGCTTTCCGACGTCCCGGTCGCCGCCGAGAGCTCGGCGAGGGTCAGCCCACGCTGCCTGCGCAGGGCCCGCAGCCGGGGGCCGACCGCGTCCAGCACCTGCTCCGTCTCGTCCGCCATGCCGCCGATCTTGCCAGGCCGGCAAGTTTTCGTGCGTTCCCCGGCGGCCCGGCGCGAGGGTGGGGGCATGAGCGTTGAAGCCCGCTTCTGGGACGACCACTACACCCGGATCACCACCTCGAAGGTGAACCCGAGACTGGCCGAGATCGCCGGACCGCTGCCGCCGGGCACCGCACTCGACCTCGGCTGCGGCGCCGGCGGTGACGCGCGGTGGCTGGCCGGCCGCGGCTGGGCGGTGACCGCCGTCGACATCTCCGCCACCGCCGTGCGCGCGCTGGCCGGGCAGGTCACGGCGCTGCGCGTCGACCTCGCCGAGGAGTTCCCCGCCGGCACCTTCGACCTGGTTTCGGCGCAGTACTTCCACACGCCGTTCGCCCTCGACCGCGCCGCGGTGCTGCGGACCGCGGCGAAGGCGCTGAACCCGGGTGGCCGGCTGATTGTCGTCGACCACGGCTCCACCACGCCGTGGTCGTGGAACCAGGACCCCGGTCTCCGGTACCCCACGCCGGAGGAAGTGGCCGCCGAGCTGGACCTCGACCCCGCGGAATGGACGGTCGAACGCGCGGAACGGCTGCCGCGGCAGGCCACCGGGCCCGGGAGCCGCACCGCGACGGTCGTCGACCACGTCCTGGTCGTGCGGCGATGAGCGACAAGCGGCCACCGTCGACGGGCCCCGGTGAGAAGGACGTGCTCACCGGCTTCCTCGACTACCTGCGCACCTCCGTCGCCGCCAAGGCCGAAGGGGTGCCGGAAGAACAGGCCCGCGCCGCCGGGGTTCCCTCGGGAACCAACCTGCTCGGCCTGGTCAAGCACCTCACCCACGTCGAACGGCACTGGCTGCTCGGCGAGAAGGTCACCCGCTGGAAGGCGACGTTCCACGCGGGTCCGCGGGAGACGGCCGAGACGATCCTCGCCGGCTACCGGAAGACCACCGCCGAAACGAACGACGAGATCGCGTCCTGGCCCGGCCTGACGCCGTCCCAGCGCTGGACGCTGACCCACCTGATCGAGGAGACCGCCCGGCACGCGGGCCACGCCGACATCCTGCGTGAGCTCATCGACGGCGCCACCGGACGCTGAGCACACAAAAGCCCCGCACCGCTTCCGGTGCGGGGCTTTTGCGGGCCTGGTCAGCCGATGTGCGAGCTGAGCACCGAATAGTCGTTGCCCACGTTGGTGTACACGCCCGGGAAGTCCTTGCGCGCGCACCCCTGGCCCCACGAGACGATGCCGGCGAGCTTGCCGTCGACGTAGGCGGGCCCGCCCGAGTCGCCCTGGCAGGAGTCCTTGCCGCCTTCGGGCACCCCGGCGCAGAACATCGACGCCTTGTCGTAGTTCGAGCCGCTCGCGCTGTACTTCTCCGCGCAGGTGGCGTTGTCCACGACCGGCACCGAGACCTTCAGCAGCGTGTCGGAGACGTCGCCGCCTTCGGACGTCGCGCCCCAGCCGACCACCGTCACGTCGGCGCCCGCCTTGTACGCGGCGTCGTCCGCCGACTGCACCAGCGTGGCCGGCTCGTACGGCAGGTCCTTGTCCAGCGTCAGCACGGAGTTGTCGTGCTGCATGCCGTTCATGTCGAAGTCCGGGTTCTGCCAGACGTCGCTGACGCCCGCCTTCTCGCCGGATGTGTCGCTGAACTTGGTCTGGCCCCCGATGATCTCCATCTGCGAGGCCTGGACGCCGTCCGTGCAGTGCGCGGCGGTCAGCACCTTGTTCTTCGCGACCAGCGTGCCCGCGCAGTGCTGCGCGCCGTTGACGTTGAAGATGACGGTGGCCGGGAACTCGTCGATGGTGGTCGGCGAGCCGCCCACGATCCGCGGGTCACCGGCCGACGCGCCCGGCGCGGCGACCAGCGCGAGGGCTCCGGCGGTGGCGGCCGCGGCGAGGACCACGGCGGCCTTGCGCACCACGGAACGTCCGTCTACCTGCATGAACATCTCCCTTCGGGGACCTGGAAGGTGGTTGTCACGAGCAGACCAGACGGCCTCGGGTGCCGGTTAGCTACGAAAGTAGTTATCTGAAAACAATGCAACGATGGTTGGTTTTTGTCTGACTTGAGTGGCGGAACGCCCGCCCGGGCGGTAACCGGGCACGCGCTACGGTCTCCCGGGGATCGGTGTCGGCCGGAGGAGGGGACAGCCGTGGTGCGCCTGCTCGGCGAGGTGGCCGTGGACGCCGTGGACCTGGGCCACGCCAAGCAGCGGTGCCTGCTGGCCGCACTGGCGGTCGACGCCGGCCGGGTGGTGCCGGCGGACCGGCTGCTCGAACGCGTCTGGGGCGCCGACCTCCCGCGCCGCGGACGGGCGACCCTGCACAGTTATGTGTCCCGCCTACGGCAAGCGCTTTCCGGCCGCCCCGACGTCGAGATCGTGCGAAGGTCCGGCGGGTACGTCCTGGAGGCGGCCGAGGTGGACCTGCACCGGTTCCGGGAGCTGTGTGCCCGGGCACGCGCCGAAGATCCTTCGGGAGCCGCGCGGCTGCTGACCGAGGCGCTCGAGCTGTGGCTCGGGGAACCGCTGGCCGGCCTGCCCGGCGAGTGGGCCGCGGCCGAGCGTGACCGGCTCGAGAGCGAACGGCTGGCCGCCCGGCACGACCTGGTCGACGCGCGGCTCGGCGCCGGCGAGGGTGAGCGGGTGACGGCCGAACTGGCCGCGCGCAGCACCGAGCGTCCCTTGGACGAACGTGTTGCGGCGCAATACATGCTGGCGCTGCACCAGGCCGGGCGGACGGCCGACGCGCTCGCGCACTACCGGCAGGTCCGGACCCGGCTGGTGGAAGCGCTCGGCGCGGACCCCGGCGCGCCGCTGCGGGACCTGCACCAGCGGCTCCTCGGCGAAGACACCGGCGCGGGGCCCGTCCCGCGCCAGCTGCCGGCCGCGCCGGCGCCGTTCGTCGGACGCCGCGCGGAGCTGAGCCGGCTCGACGCCGCGATGACCGACGGCGACACCGGCGCGGTGACCGGCGCCGGCGGCATCGGCAAGACGTGGCTGGTGCTGCACTGGGCCCACCGGCACGCCGGCCGTTTTCCGGGCGGGCAGCTGTTCGTCGACCTGCGCGGGTTCAGCGTCGACAGCACACCGCTCGACCCGGCCGCGGCGCTGCGGGGGTTCATCGAGGCGCTGGGGGTCGACGCCGGCCGGGTCCCGGCGGGTCTGCCCGCGATGTCGGCGCTCTTCCGCACCCTCGTCGCGGACCGGCGGATGCTGGTCGTGCTGGACAACGCGGCCACCGCCGAGCAGGTCGCCCCGCTGCTGCCCGGTGGCCGGGCGTGCACCGTGCTGGTCACCAGCCGCCGCCTGCTCACCGGTCTGACCGCCCGGCACGTGCGCCTCGACGTGCTCGACACCACCGACGGCCGCTCGCTGCTGGAGCACCGGCTCGGCGCGGCGCGCCCGGCCGCCGACCCGGGCGCCGTGACCGCGCTGCTGGACTGGTGCCGCGGGTTCCCGCTGGCGCTGGGCATCCTCGCCGGCCGCGCCCAGACGCACCCCCACCTCCCCCTCGCCGAGCTGGCCGCGGAGGTGCGCGAGTCCGGCGTCGACGCGCTGGACGACGACGACACGACCGCGAGCCTGCCCGCCGTGCTCGCGACGTCGCGCCGGGCGCTGACCGACGAGCAGCGGACGGTGTTCGGCCTGCTCGGCATCGCGCCGGGCCCCGACATCGGGCTGTCCGCGGCGGCGAGCCTCGCCGGCCGGTCCCCCGCCGACACCGAACAGGTGCTGCAGGCGTTGCAGGAAGCGTCCCTGCTGCAGCGCGACAGCCAGGGCCGGTACGGGATGCACGATCTGATCCGCGGGTACGCGGCCACGACCGCCGCGGACCTGCCGGCCGGTGTCCGCGGCGAGGCCCTGCGCCGGGTGGTCGACTTCTTCCTGCACACCACCCACACCGCGCAGCACCTCCTGCTCCCCCGGATCATCCCGCCGCTCGACCTCCCGGTGGCCGCGCCCGGCGTGGCGACCGAGCCGCTGACCGGCGCCGCGGATGCGCTGGCGTGGCTGGACACCGAGCACCCGAGCGTGCTGGCCGCCCAGCTCACCGCCGCCGAGCAGAACCGGCACGACGTCGTGTGCCAGCTGGCGTCCGGCCTGGTCGTCTTCAACGACCGGCGCGGCCTGCGCGAAGCCGATCTGGAAGTGTGCCGGCGGGCGCTGGCCTCGGCGCGCCGGCTCGACGATCCCGGGTTCCGCATCCGCGCGCACCGCAACCTCGGCTATTCCTACGGCCGGCTGGACCGGCGGGAAGAGGCGATCAGCCAGTTCCGGCAGGGGCTGGCGCTCGCCGAACAGCACGATCCCTCGCAGGCGGCGCACCTCCACCGCGCCCTCGCCTGGGCCTGGGAGGAGTCGGGGGACGGCCGGCGGGCGCTGGAGCACGCGCGTCAGGCCTTGAGCCGCTTCCGCGAGCTCGGCGACTCACTGGGTGAAGGGCGGGCACTCAACCTGATGGGCTGGTGCCTGGCACGGGTCGGCGAGTACGAGACGGCGTTCGAGTACAGCCGGGCCGCGCTCGTCCGGAACCGGGAGCACCACAACCCCGACGGCGAGGCGTACGCGCTGGCCAACCTGGGCTTCCTCGGGTTCCACACCGGCCGCCACGACGAGGCCGTCCGGGACTACGAACAGGCCCTCGACCTGTACCGGTCACTCGAGTTCACGATCGAGGTCGCCCTGGCGCTGGAGGGGGTCGGACATCCCCACGCCGCGCTCGGCCGGGACGCGGAGGCCCGGAAAGCCTGGCAGGAGGCGATGGAGCTGTACATCCGACTCGGCCGTGACGCCGACGTCGACCGGCTGCGCACGCACCTCGACTCGCTTTGACGTCCACAATGGACGATCGAACCGCGCTGCAGGACATGGCGGACTCCTGGTGAAGTCGGCCCCTGAGCGGGTGGCGGCGCCACGCAGAGGGTGAGCTGGAACCGGTTCCGAATATCGCCCTCCGGACCGAGGTTGTCAAGCCTTGACAGGCTGGGCCCGGTGGTATGAACCTTTCACCGAGTCCTCGGCCGGTCTCGGTTGCTCCTGCCCGGCGGCCGCGGGACGCACCGGACGACGCCGTCCCCTGACCGGCGGCGGGGTCCGCCCCACTTTCCCGGCCAGGGAGGAACCATGCCCACGAACGCTCTGCCGCGGCGACGGCGCCGCGGCCCCGGTACCCGCCTGGCGACGCTGGCGGTGGCCCTCGTGGCCGCCACGCTCGGCTTCGCCACCCCGTCCGCCCAAGCGGCCGATTCCCTGATTTCCCAAGGGAAAGCCGTCACCGCGTCCTCGGTGGAGAACGCCGGCACGCCGGCGAACGCCGCCGTGGACGGCAACACCGGCACCCGCTGGTCGTCGCAGTTCAGCGATCCACAGTGGATCCAGGTCGACCTCGGCGGCGCGGCGACGGTCAGCCGGGTCGTGCTCAACTGGGAGGCCGCCTACGCCACGGCGTACCAGATCCAGCTGTCCGACAACGGATCCAGCTGGTCCACTGTGTACCAGACCACCACCGGAACCGGCGGCACGCAGACGCTGAACGTGTCCGGCGCCGGCCGGTACGTGCGGGTGTACACCACCGCGCGCGCCACGCCCTACGGCGTCTCGCTGTGGGAGTTCCAGGTCTACGGCACCGGCGGCGGCACCACCCAGCCCGGCGCGGGCACCCCGCCCGACTCGTTCTGGGGTGACACCGGCAGCATCCCGGCCGCGCGGAACGTGCTCATGGTGAAGGTGCTCAACCGGACCAACGGCAAGTACCCGGACAGCCAGGTGTTCTGGAACTTCGGCGGCCAGACGCACTCGATCGCCGAACAGCCCTACATCGACATGCCGGCCAACTCGGCCGGGCGGATGTACTTCTACCTCGGCACCCCGAACGGCCAGTACGCCGACTTCATCGAGTTCACCGTCGGCCCGGACGTGTTCAACGGCAACACCACGCGGGTGGACGCGTTCGCGCTGAAGCTGGCCATGCGGCTGCACGCGCACGACGGGTACGACGTGCAGGTCGGCGACGACTACGGGACCTTCCAGGAAGACCGCGCGGCCACGTTCGCGAAGTTCCAGGCGGAGGTGCCGACCGAGTTCAAGGGCCTGGCGACGGTGAACGCGCCGTACCGGATCCCCGCGCCGGGCAGCGCGCCGGACTTCCGCGCCGGCGGCCGGTACGCGAACTACTTCACCGCCTACGCGCAATCGGTGGGTGTCAACGAGCCGACGTCGAACATCACCGGCTGCGCCGGTTCGCTGGCCGGCAACCCGAACATGTGCGCGGCGCTGAACCGCCACACCGCGCAGCTGCCGGCGTCGCAGCAGCAGGACCCGGCGAACTACTACAAGGCCGCCCCGGCGAACTACTACGCGAAGTACTGGCACGACCACGGCATCAACCGCCTGGCGTACGGCTTCCCGTACGACGACGTGGCCGGCCAGTCGTCGTTCGTCTCCCACGGCGACCCGCAGTGGCTGGCGGTCGCCGTCGGCTGGTGACCGGCGCCCCCGTCACGCGCTCGGTTCGGGCGCGTGACGGGGCAGCCACCGGATCGGCGTCTGGTGGTCCGAAACCGTGCTGTGCCCGCTGACCACCTGGCCGAGCAGGATCAGCAGGACCAGCAGCAGCGGTGTCCGCCAGCCCCCGGTGTAGGCGTGCAGCCAGCCGCACGCCAGCACGCCGAAGCCGGCGATCAGGTAACCGGCGCCCTGGACCGCGGCCGACAGCGCGGGTGAGTTGTCCGTGCTGCGCAGCGAGATGGTCGTCAGGGCGAACGCGAGTGACCCCATGCCCGTCCCGGTGGCCGCCGCCCACAGCCAGGGCGCGGCCGCCGGGGCGAGGAGCAGCCCGCCCACGCCGATGACGTTGGGCACGGCCAGGGCGACCACGAGCAGCGTCTGGTTCTCCCACCGCCGCGTCCAGCCGGGGACCAGCCACATCATCGGCAGTCCCATGGCCATCGACAGCGCCAGGCACGCGCCCGCGGTCGCCGGCGGCACCCCCGCGTCACGCAGGATGCCGGGGAGCCAGCCCATGACCAGGAACGTCACCGTCGAGATCAGTCCGAAGTGGACGATCAGGGTGCCGGTGCGCACCGACCGGGCGGACGCGTGCGGCACCAGGAACTCGGCGGGCGTGCGCCGCCACACCCGCTGCGCCAGGACCGCGCCGAGCGCCCACAGCCCCAGCCCGATCCGCCACGACGACGACGTCACCGCGGCCGGGGTCACCAGCGCGCCGGCCGTGCTGCCCAGGCCGAGCCCGAGCGGGAAGGCGGCGGACCCCCTGGCCAGCAGCGGCAGCATGGTCCCCAGCACGGCGATGGACAGGCACGCCAGCGCCGTCCCGACCAGCAGCGGCACCGAGCCGCCGAGCACCCGCCCGACCAGCGACGACGCCAGCCCGAGCAGGGAGACGGTGACCGTCCGGTGCGACCCCACCCGGCCGCACAGCCAGGGGGTGGCCCAGCCGCCGAGGCCGATCGCCCAGAGCGGCAGGGCGACGAGCACGGCGGCGACCAGGCCACCGGCGACCGTGATGTCCGGCAGGGCGGCGCCCAGGCTCGTCACCGCCGGCCGCAGGTTGAGGGCCAGGGCGAACACGACCAGCGTGGAAAGGGCGGCACCGCGGGACATCGCTCCTCCTCGGGTTCGAGGTCCGGAGCGTCACGAGCTCCGGGGAGCGATGCTCCGCGCAATGTGCGCGTCAGACATCCGTCACCTGACGGAGGTGCGAAGTTTTCCTGCTGTTCACCTTGGCCGAGCCGGCGTCAAAATCCAGACTTCTCGCCGAACCGCGCCGCGATCGTGTGGAAGACCTCCTTCGGCTCCCAGCCCAGGTCCGGGTACGCGACCCCCTTCTGTCCTTTGAGGACCTTCACGACACCGTAACTGGCCAGGTCCAGGTCGCGCTTCGGATCGGGATCGGTCGCGTACTCGTACCCGGCGAAGGTGAACCAGAACGCCCCGTGCACACCCTCGGCCTCGAAGACGTCCATCAGCTCGGTGAAGTACGCCGCCTGGCCGGCTTCGTCGCGGACGTGGTCGCCGCTCAGCACCCGCGGATCGGACCCGAGGTCGACGATCGTCCAGCCGGTGCCGCCCGCGTCCGCCGCGCCGCGGTACGTGCAGCACCCGAACTCGGTGATCACCAGGGGCTTGCCGTGGCCGCGGTGGTTGCGGACGTGCTGGGCGAAGTCGGCCGCGTTGCCCGCCGAGCGGTACAGGTCGACCGAGGCGAAGTCGAATCCCGACCAGTCGATGTCCTCCCAGTCCCCGGCGGCGTAGGTGATCTTGCCGCCGAAGTGCTCCCGCGCGGTTTCGACGATGTCGCGCAGCACCTCGGTGAAGTCCCACTCGGGCTCGAAGTTCGCCCAGGCCGCCGGGTCCATGGCGTTGCGGAGCCGCTCCATCAGGTACGCGCCGGGCACGAACCCGGTGCAGAACAACGACATCTCGCAGCCCAGCACGAGCACGGTCTCCGGGTCCCGCGCGCGGATCTCCTCCGCCCGCCGGGCGCACTCCGCGAAGTACGGCCGCAGCCGCGGCGGCGTCAGGTCCATCGGGAACGGCGCGAACCACACCCGCAGCCCGGCGTCGAGCGCGGCGTGCGCGGCCACGGCGAGCCGCTCCGGGTCGTCGCCGCTGATCCGGACCGCGTCGCAGTGCAGGTCGGCCGCGATGATCGCCAGTTCCCGCCGCACCACCGCGGGGTCGAACGCGACCCGCGACCGGTCGCCGACCGCGCCCCCGAAACCCGTGTCGTAGTTGATGCCCCTCAGCTGCATCGCCCCTCCGGAATGTACGTTGTACACTCACTGTACGCTGTACACTCCACGCATGCCAACCGCGGAACGGCTGATCTGGCACCACCCCGAGCCCCCGGGCCGGAAGAACGCGCTCACCCGCGCGGCGATCGTGCGCACGGCGATCGACGTCGCCGACACCGGCGGGGTCACCGCGCTGACGATGCGCGCCGTGGCCGACGCGCTTGGGGTGTCGACGCCGATGTCGCTGTACCGCTACGTGCTCAACAAGGACGGCCTGGTCGACCTGATGCTCGACGCGGTGTCGGCCGAGGTCGAGGTCCCGGCCGAGCCGGGCGGCGACTGGCGGGGCGACCTGCGGGACCTCGCCGCCCGCCTCTGGCTGATGATCGGCCGGCACCGCTGGTACGCCGAGCTCGTCGACAGCCGGCCGCCGTTCGGCCCGCACACCCTGCGCCGCGCGGCCTTCCAGCTCACCGTCCTCGACGGCGCGGGACTCGTCCCCGCCGTCGCGTACGCCTCGCTCCTGGACAACTACGTGACGGGCACCGCGATGAGCGTCAGCCGCGAGATCGAGATGCTCGGCCGGTTCGGCATCGGCTCGACCGGCGACCTGCAGTCCTACGCCGGCGAGATGGCCGACGACTCGCTCGGCTCGTGGCTGCGGGACATGCCCGACCTGACCGCGGACTCCCGGTTCGAGCTCGGCCTCGACTGCCTGCTCGACGGTTTTGCCGCCCGGCGGCGCTGAAGCGCGAGCCACCCGACACGTCCGCGTGCCGGGTGACAGGATGTGGCGGTGAGCGCGCGCAGCAGGAACAACGTGGTCGTCACCGGGCGTGACACCGGGCCGGCGTTGCTGCTCGCGCACGGCTTCGGCTGCGACCAGAACCTGTGGCGCCTCGTGGTCCCCGAGCTCGCCGAGCGGTACCGGGTGGTGCTGTTCGACCACACCGGCGCCGGCCGCTCGGACCTCTCGGCCTGGACCCCCGAGCGCTACGCCACCCTCGACGGGTACGCCGACGACGTCCTCGAGCTGTGCCACGAGCTGGACCTGCGGGACGTCGTGCTGGTCGGGCACTCGGTCAGCGCGATGATCGCCGTCCTGGCCGCCAACCGCGAGCCGGACCGCTTCGCGAAGTTGGTGCTGCTCACGCCGTCGCCGTGTTACATCGACGACGACGGTTACCGGGGCGGGTTCAGCCGCGAGGACATCACCGAGCTGCTCGAAGCGCTGGAGTCGAACTACCTCGGCTGGTCCGCGGCGATGGCGCCGGTGATCATGGGCACCCCGGACCGCCCGGAGCTGGGCGAGGAGCTGACGAACAGCTTCTGCCGGACCGATCCCGCGATCGCGCGGGTGTTCGCCCGCGCGACGTTCCTCTCCGACAACCGCGCGGACCTCGACCGCGTCACCGTGCCGACGCTGGTGATCCAGTGCGCCCAGGACGCCATCGCGCCGCCGGAGGTCGGGCAGTACACCCACGAGCGGATCCGGGGCAGCGAGCTGGTGACGCTGGACGCGATCGGGCACTGCCCGCAGCTCAGCGCACCGGAAGCCACCGCGGGCGCGATCACGGCGTTCGTGGGCCGCCCGTGATGTGCGAAGCCGGTGACCAGCCCGGCACCGAAGACGCGGGCTTTTCGGCGCTGCTGGAGGACAGTGCGGAGGACCTCTACGAGAACGCGCCCTGCGGGTACCTCTCGACGTTGCTGGACGGCACGATCGCGAAGATCAACGGGACGCTGCTCGGCTGGCTCGGCTACGGCCGCGACGAGGTCGTCGGCCGCCGCCGGTTCTCCGACCTGCTCACCGTCGGCGGGCGGCTGTACCACGAGACGCACTTCGCGCCGCTGCTGCGCATGCAGGGCGAGCTCGGCGGGGTCGCGTTCGAGATGAAGACGGCGGCCGGGGACCGGTTGCCGGTGCTGGTGACCTCGACGCTGAAGACCGGCTCCGACGGGGAAGCCCAGCTGATCCGCACCACCGTCTTCGACGCGAGCGACCGGCGCGCGTACGAGCGCGAGCTGCTGCGGGCGCGTGACGAAGCCGAGCGTGAACGCGACCGCGTGCAACGGCTGGTCAGGACGCTCCAGCAGACCCTGCTGCCGCCGGCGCTGGCCGAGGTGCCGGGCATGCAGGTCGCGGCGTACTACCACCCCGCGTCGGCGGACGAGGTCGGCGGCGACTACGACCTGTTCCCGCTGAACGGCGACACGTGGGGGTTCTTCCTCGGCGACGTGTCCGGGAAGGGCGCCGCCGCGGCCGTGGTGACGTCGCTGGCGCGCTACACGCTGCGGGCGGGCGCGGCCCACGACGCCGACCCGGCCGCCGCGCTCACCACCCTGAACACCGTGCTGCAGCAGCAGTTCCACGGCGCCGACCCGCGCTACTGCACGGTGGTCCACGGCCGGCTGCGGCCCGGTGACGGCCACGCCACGATCACCCTCGCCGCCGGCGGCCACCCGCCGGCCCTGCTGATCCGCGCCGACGGCACCTCGGCGTTCCTGCACCTGCCGGGCGGCCAGCTGGTCGGCGCACTGCCCGACGCGCGCTTCACCGCGATGGACGTCCGCCTCGGGCCCGGGGACACCGTGCTGCTCTACACCGACGGGCTCACCGAAGCCCGCACGCGCGGGCGCGCCCGCTACAGCGAAGAACAACTGCAAGAAGACCTGACGGGCTTGGCGCCGACCACCGCACCCGCGGTGATCGAGGCGGTGACGGATCTGCTCGCCGGTTTCGGCGACGGCGTCGACGACGACACCGCCCTGCTGGCGTTGAGCATCCCGCTCCCGGGGAGTGATCAGCCGTGACTTTCTCCGTCGCCGCCCGGACCGCCGACCTCGGAACCGTGGTCACGGTCGCCGGCGAGCTCGACGTGGCCACCTCGCCCCGGCTGCGGGCGCAGATCGGCGAGGTCGGCCTCAGCCGCGGCCAGCTGCTGGTGGTCGACCTGGCGGGCGTGACGTTCTGCGACTCCAGCGGCATTTCGGCGCTGATCGCGGCCCGCAACACCGCCGAGGCCGCCGGCGCCGGGGTGGCGCTGGCCGCCGTCCCGCAGCGGATCCTGCGGACGTTCAGCCTGATCGGCCTCGCGGGGTTCTTCCCCAGCTACCCGAGTGCCGAGGACGCCTTCGCCGCGCAGGCCTGACGGGCCCTGGTTGGATGACGGCGTGGAACGGAAGAAGTCACCCGAGCGGCTCGTGTTCTTCACCGACGCCGTGGTCGCCATCGCGCTGACGTTGCTGGTGCTGCCGCTGACGGACCTCGTGCCGGAGCTGGTGGCCGAACACGCGCCCGCGTCCGAAGCCGTGACCGGGAACTGGCCGAAGATCTTCAGCTTCCTGCTCAGCTTCGCCGTGATCGGCCGGTTCTGGCTCGTCCACCACCGCGTCTTCGAGCACGTGCGGGCCTACAGCGGGCCGCTGCTGCTGGCCAACTTCGGCTGGCTGCTCACGATCGCGGTCCTGCCGTTCCCGACCGAGCTCATCGGCGCGTACCGGACCGACCGGTTCACCGTCGTGTTCTACCTCGCCACGCTCCTGGCCAGCAGCCTGTGCCACACGGCGCTGGTCCTGATCGTCCGCCGCGACCCGGCCGTCCACGGGGACGCCGAACCCGTGACGGACCAGTGGGTGCGCAGCTTCTTGCTGAACACGGGGGTGTTCGCCCTCGCCGTCGTGGTCGCCTTCATCGAGCCCGGCCTCGCGTACTACGTGCTGCTGTTGCTGGCCCTCCCGTCCAACGTCGCCCGCTGGATGGAACGGCGCACCGCCTAGGCCTGGTGCCCTGCGAGGTTGCCGACTCGGGTGCTGGGTCGGCTCGCTGCTGCGAGCCAGCCGCCGCCGTCGCGCAGCCGGCCGAGGTTCTTCACATCGAGGAGGAGCAGTTCGCCGGGCCGGACGGGTCGTAGCAGCGGAGATCCCCGGCGCTGACATGTGCGACCGGTCGTCCGGTGTTGACGCGGTTGATCAGCAGTCGCCGGCCGTTCAGGGTCAGTCGGGCGTCACGGTCGTAGTGATCAACCCGGCCGCCCGCTGGATGGAACGGCGCACCGCCTAGGCGGCCGGGCCACCCCCACGGTGGTCCGGCCGCGTGGCCGTCAGTGCGGCAGCTCGAACCTCTGCACGAGCTTGTCGTGCTCCAGCCGCTCGAAGGCCACGGACGCGCTCACCCCGGCCGTCAGCTCCTTCGCGAGCAGGCCGGTGACCGAGGCCGCGGCGAACGACGTCCCGCTCCACGTGACCCAGCCCGTGAAGACGCCGTCGTCGTCGCGCGGGGCGGCCGGGAACGCGCCCTTGATGTCGATGCCGCGGACCGCGTAGTCGACCCAGGGCGCCTTCGGGGTGAACGCCGAGATCGCCGGGTCGTCCGGAGCGTCCGGCAGCCCGGACGACCCGATCGCGCGCACCCACGGCTGCGCCGCCGGGAAGCTCGGCGACTGCGAAGTCCGCCCGCGGACCATGCCGATCACGTCACCCTGGTTGCCCGCCGCCGCGACGACGGTGACCCCGGCGGGCACCCGCTCGATCGCGCGGCGGATCACCAGCGGCGGCTCGCCGTCCTCGGTGAAGCAGGCGAACGACAGGTTGAGCACGTCGACCCGCTGGGCCAGCTCGGTGATCGCGACCGCGACGGCCCAGCCGGTCGCGGTGTACCCGGGCCCGTTCAGCACCCCCTTCACCTCGATGTGCGCGGCCGGCGCGGCCGCCCGGACCACGCTCGTCACGAACGTGCCGTGGCCGCCCCGGAGGACGCCCGGGGCCTCGGTGCGCCAGTCGTCGGTCTCCACCCACTGCTCGGGCAGGGCGACGTGGTGGTGGATCGGGGTGTCGATGACCCCGACCCGGATCGGGGCGCTCGTCGTCAGGCCGGTGATGGGTTTCGCTTCTGTCGGTACGGGCAGACTTTCGGACATCGGTTTCGGCCCCGCCGGCCGGATCAGGTCGGCGACCCGGTGTTTGCCCATCGGCGGGAACCAGCCGCCGTACCGGCCGCTGAACCGGCGTCGCAGCTCGTACAGGACGTCGTCCACGGCTCCCACGGCCGGGCTGAACCCCGAGAGCAGCACCAGTCCGAGCCGCTCGTCGCGCGCGGTCTCCGCGTGGCCGGCGCCGAGCCGGGCCAGCTCCGCTTCGACCACCTCGAGGTGTTCGGAATCAACGACGATCTCACCCGGTACGACAGCGGGAAACGGTTCGTCCGGAGTAGCCATGGTGGGTACCTTTCGATTGATGGCGTCTACCTTTCGGAGTCGCTGATGGCCGTCCTGATGCATCACACGGCGCGAGACGCCGCCGACGAGGCGATGCGGATGGCCGACCTCGACCCGCGCCGGGCCCTCCCGCTCACCGGCCCGGCCGTCGTCCGGGCCCGGCGGGACCGGGACCCGGCCGCGCTGGCCGTCGCCGAGCGGGCCTGGGGCCACGCACTCCTGCATTGCGGTGAGATGGGCGACGCGGTCCACCACTTCCGCCGCTCGATGGCGGCCGGGCGCGCGGCCGAGTCGGCGGCGCTGGTGGCGGAGGCCCGGATGAAGCTGGCCTACGCGCTCGCGCAGCAGGGACGGCCGGCGGCGGCGCTGCGCGAGGTCGACCTGGCGCTGCCCGACCTCACCGGCTCGTCCGGCGCCCGTGCGCTCGCCCAGCGGGCCATCGTCCTGAACCAGGCCGGCCGGCTCGACGAGGCCCTGGCGGACTTCCGCACGGCGCTGGCGGCGCTGCGGCGCTCCGGCGACCTGCTCGGGGTGCAGCGCATGCTGATCAACCGGGCGTTCCTGCAGTCCGACCGGTACGCCTTCAGCGCCGCGAAGGCCGATCTCCTGGAGGCCGAGCAGCTCGCGCGCAAGCTGGGCCGCGAGCTGACCGTCGGGATCATCGCCGAGAACCTGGGCCGCGTCGAGACCTACCGCGGTGACGTCCCCGCCGCGCTCGGCCACCTCGACCGGGCCGAGCGGATCATCTCCGAGCACGGCGCCCAGCGCGGCTGGATGCACCGGCACCGGGCCGAGCTGCTGCTGTCGGCGGGTGTTGCCGCGGAGGCGCGGGAGTCGGCCGAACGCGCCGTCGCGACCTACCGCCGTGAGCGCCGGCTGCTCAACGTCCCCGAGGCCCGGCTGCTGCTCGCCCAGGCGGCTTTTCTGGGCGGGGACTGGGAAACCGCCGTCATACACGCCCGGCGGGCGAGCCGCGAGTTCGCCCACCAGGGCCGGGACGAGTGGGCCGCGCTGGCCCGGCTGGCCGTGCTGCGGGCCGGATCGGCGGCCGGGCGGGCGCCACGGATCCCGCTCGACGCCGTGGAGCGGATGGCCGGCACCCTCGCCGAGGCGGGCTGGCCCGCGGCCGCCGTCGAAGCGCGGTTGATCGCCGCGCAGGTGTTGCTGCGCCGCCGGAAGGACACGGACGCACGCGAGCACCTGCGGCGGGCGAGCGACGTCCGCAAGCACGGCCCGGCGACCCTGCGGGCCCGCGGGTGGTACGCCGAAGCCGTGCTGCGACAGTCCGAAAAGGACATTCCCGGGGCCCGGCGGGCGGCCCGCAACGGCCTGCGGATCCTCGACGAGCACGCGGCGGCGCTGGGCGCGACCGACCTCTGGGTGCACTCGGCGGCCCACCGCCGGGAGCTGACCGAGCTGGGGCTGCGGTCGGCCCTGCGCGAAGGCCGGCCGGCGGCGGTGCTGGAGTGGGCCGAACGCGGCCGGGCCAGCCGGCTGCTGCACCGGCCGGTCCGGCCGGCCGACGACCCGGTGCTGGCGGACCTGCTGGGCCGGCTGCGAGCGGTCGTCGCGGACATCGACCGCGGCACGGCGGTGCCCGCGCACCGCCGGATCACGCTGGAGCGGCGGATCCGCGACCACAGCCGTCGCCACCCCGGCGCGGCCGCCGGCCCACCGCCCGCCCCGGCGTCAGCGGGCGCTCTCGGAGCCGCGCTGGGCGACCGCGCGCTCGTCGAGTTCCTCCAACTGGACGGCGAGCTCCACGCACTGACCCTGGCCGGCGGCCGGTTGCGCCGCCACGAGCTGGGCCCGGCGGCCCCGATCGCGGACCTCGTCGACCGGCTGCGCTTCGCCCTGCATCGCCTGGCCCGCCTGGACCGCCGCGGGCCGGCACTGGCCCAGCTGCTGACCGCGAGCGCACACCGGCTGGACGCGGCGCTGCTCGAGCCGTTGCGCGAAACCGGCGGCAGGCCCCTGGTGATCGCACCGACCGGGGCCCTGCACGGCGTCCCGTGGTCGGTCCTGCCCTCGTGCGCGGGCCGCGCGGTGAGCGTGACCCCGTCGGCGGCGCTGTGGCTGTCGGCTGTGCGGACCCCGCCCCGGCCGGGCCCGGTGGCGGTGGCCGCGGGGCCGGGCCTGGCCGGCGCGACGGAGGAAGCCCGCGCGGTGGCGGAGATCCACGGGTGCGCACCGCTGCCCGGAACGGTCGAGGCGGTGCTCGCGGCGCTGGGCACAGCGGGCACGGCACACCTGGCGGCGCACGGGAAGCTGTCGACGGACAACCCGCTGTTTTCCCGCCTGCGCCTGCACGACGGTCCCCTGATGGTCCACGACCTCGACCGTCTGCCGCGGGTGCCGCACACGGTGGTGCTGGCATCGTGCGACAGCGGCCGCTCGGTCGTCCACACGGGAGACGAGCTGCTCGGCCTCAGCGCGACGTTCATCGCGCATGGAACGGCCCAGCTGGTGGCGTCGGTGATCCCGATCCCGGACGCCGAGACGGTGCCGCTGATGGTGTCCCTGCACCGCCGCTTGGCAGCGGGAGAAGCGGCGGCCCCGGCGCTGGCGGCGGCGCAGCTGGAACTGCGGGAGGGTGATCCGGGGTCGCTGGCCGCCGCGGCCGGGTTCACGTGCCTGGGTAGTTGACGTTCATCCCATTGAGTGATGACCACGTGTTCGAACCGCCGGTAATCTTGGTACGTGGACAGCGAAACGGTGTGGCAAGCAGACGCGACGGCCTTGGCCGACCGTGTCAGTACGCTGCTTGCTGTGGTGCGGTCCGCCGAGGCTGAAATCGGTTCGCTGCTCATGGAAATCGAGTCACGGGGTGTTCTCGAGCTCTTCGGATACCGCTCTGTCACGCGGTTGTTCGAGCACCTCGCCGACATCCCCCGGGCTGCCGCTGACCGTGTCGTGAAACGCGCCCGCGCCCTCAACCCCTCCCGCGCCCTGGACGGCACCCCACTCCCCGCGCTCGCCCCCGCCACCGGTGTGGCCGCCGCCGACGGGTCGTTGAGCGCGCCGATGATCGACACCATCGTCGAGGTCCTCACCCAGATCCCCGTTGAGCATCGCGACGAAGCGGAACAAAGCCTGCTGTCCTACACCGCCGAAGCCGGCCACCGACAAGTCGCCGCGCTCGGCACCCGGATCCTGGCCCACCTCGACCCCGACGGCACCCCACCCGACACCACCGAACCCCCCATCCCCAACCGCGAACTCTCGCTGCGTCGGAAAAGAACCGGGATCTGGGAGCTGACGGGGCGTCTCGACGACGAAACCGGCACCCGCGCCAGCGCCCTGCTCGACTCGTTGGCCCAGCGCCGCACCCCCGAGGAAGGCGCGGACATCCGGTCCCCGCAGCAACGCCACGGCGACGCGTTCTCCGACGCGCTCGACCTCGCGTTGAACTCCCCCGACCTGCCGCTGCAGGCGGGGGAACGCGCCCACGTCCTGGTCGCCGTCCACCTCGACGCGCTCAGATCGGGTATCGGTGCGGCCACCCTCGGCGACACCGCCACGATGACCGCAGCCGAAGCCCGGGTGCATGCCTGCGACAGCATGCTCATCCCCGCGGTGCTCGGGGAGAAGAACGAACCGCTGAACCTGGGCCGCCTACGCCGGCTGATCTCGGCGGGACTGCGGCGGGCGTTGTTCCTACGGGACCGGGGGTGCGCGTTCCCGGGCTGTCCCCGCCCGCCACGGCACTGTCAGGGTCATCACATCCGCCATTGGGCCGAAGGTGGCCCGACGGATCTGGGCAATCTGGTGTTGTTGTGCGCGCATCACCACCGGTTGCTGCACCGTTCCGGCTGGGAGGTCCGCATCGCCGCCGATGGTCTCCCGGAGTTCTTGCCGCCGGTGTTCTTGGACAGGCGCCGAAAACCCAGGCGCAACAACCTGCATCAACCCTTGCCGTTCGCGGCTTGAGGAATTGAATAAGGGGAAAGGCCCGCAGCCACCGGCTACGGGCCTACACCCACGCCCGAGATCGGTCCGCGATAAACAGACGACACGCCCCGGTGCCAAGACTCCAACGCAAACCCGGCCAGCCGCAGCACCCGGCAGACGGAAAGGTGGGACCGCGACTCAGTCCCCGCGCCAAGCTTCAACGACCAGCCGCAAGCCTGATGCAACACTGCCCAGCCCTGAACTCACTGTCGGAGCAATCCGCACCGGGCTCCAGCAATCCCGGACAGCCGCCTCATCAAGCCCAGCTCTCGTCGGCTAGATAGAGCGCCGCGGACCAACCGCAACCCGCGCGTTCAGGTAACTAAGCGAGATCACCTTTCGCACGGCCAGTCGAGCACCAACCGGCACGGCACGACGGGCGGAAACGGAACACTCCGCGACCAGGCCCGCCCCGCCGCCTGCGGCGGCGACAGCGGCGGCGGCGCAGTCGCAGCGGCGGCGGTCGCGGCAGCGCCAGCGCCAGCGGCAGCGGCAGCGCCAGCAGCGGCAGCGCCAGCAGCAGCGGCAGCGGCAGCGGCAGCGGCAATGCCAGCCCCACCAGCCGTAGCGGCAGCAGCGGTCGCGGCGCCAGCAGCAGCGGTCGCGGCGATGGCGGCAGCAGCAGCCGGGGTGCCAGCAGCGGCGGGCGGCGGCCGCCGTCGCAGCGGCGGCGATCGTAGTCGCAGCGATCGCGCCAGCAGCAGCGCCAGCGGCCGCGGTGGCAGCGGCTCCAGCAGGAGCGTCGGTCGCAGTCGCGGGAGGTCGTGGGCGGAGCGGCGGCGGTCGCGGCGGCGGCCACAGTCGCGGCGGTCATGGTTGCGGCGGCCGCGCGAGCCGCAGCACCGGCGGCGCCAGCAGCGGCAGCAGCAGCGGCGGCAGCGGCGGCAGAGCGGCGGCGGCAGTGGCGGCGGCGGCGGCGGCGAACCCAAGCGCCGCCACTCTCAGCCACCTCAGCGAGGCAATCCACGGCCGCCCCCAGCCGCGGGCGCCAATCTGCCGCACCCCGCAGGCTCACCCGCACCGCCGCAGCCCACCCCGCGGCACCCCAGACCATCGAACTTGCCCGATTTCGGGCAAGTTTTTGCCCCCAGCCACCCCCACAGTGCATGATGGCCCCGTGGAGGACACAGACATCGTCGACCGAGTAGCCGCGTCCACCGGTTTGGCGCCGGGGGTTGCCGCCCGGGTTGTTGATGATGTCCTGGCCTTCTACCGGACCCCCGCCGAGCAGTACGTGCGGCGGCGGCATGCCGAACTGCAGGCCGAAGGCCGGAAGAACCCCGAGATCTTCCCCCTGATCGCCACCGAGCTTCGCGGCCGGCTCGTGGCCGCGCCGGTGCTGTCCGAACGGCAGCTTCGCCGCATCGTCTACGGCTGAGCAAGCCGAGCCCGAACAGAGAGGTTCGCCATGTGCGGAATCGTCGGTTACATCGGCGGCCAGAACGCCGCCCCCATCCTGCTCGAAGGCCTGACCCGGCTCGAGTACCGCGGGTACGACTCCGCGGGCATCGCCGTGCTCGGCGCCAAAGGCGGCGTGCAGGTGCACCGGGTCGTCGGGCGGGTTCGCAACCTCGCCGCCGCGCTGCCCAAGCGGCTCGGCGGCAAAATCGGCATCGGGCACACGCGGTGGGCCACGCACGGCCCCGCCTCCGAGGCCAACGCGCACCCGCACACCTCCGAAGACGGCCGGATCACCGTGGTGCACAACGGCATCATCGACAACGCCGACAGCCTGCGCGCCCAGCTCGCCGACGCCGGGGTCACCCTCACCTCCGAGACCGACACCGAGGTGCTCGCCCACCTCATCGCCCGCTCGGGCGCCGACACGCTCGAAGACGCCGTCGTCGAGGCGGTCTCCCGGATCACCGGGACCTACGCGATCGCCGTCACCGACTCCGGGCACCCGGATCGGCTGGTCATCGCGCGCAACGGGTCGCCGCTGATCATCGGGGTCGGCGAACGGGAGATGTTCGTCGCCAGTGACCTCGCCGCGCTCGTGCGGCACACCTCGCAGGTCGCGCACCTCGACGACGGGGAGTTCGCGACCGTCTTCGCCACCGGCTACCGCACCTTCACCGTCGACGAGAGCGACACCACCAAGCCGGCCACCGAGATCGACATCGCCGCCGAAGACCTCGACCTGGGCGGCTTCCCGCACTACATGGCCAAGGAGATCCAGGAGCAGCCCGAGTCCGTCGAGCGGATGATCCGCGGCCGGCTCGACGACCGGTTCGGCGTCGCCCGCCTGGACGGCCTCAACCTCACCCCCCGGGAGCTGCGCGGGTTCAGCCGCGTCAAGATCCTCGGCTGCGGCTCGGCCTACTACGTCGGCCAGATCGGCGCCACGATGATCGAGGAGCTGGCCCGGATCCCGGCCGACGCCGAAGCCGCGTCGGAATTCCGTTACCGCAACCCGATCATCGAGGCGGACACGCTCTACATCGCGGTCAGCCAGTCCGGTGAGACGATCGACACCGCGTTCGCCGTCGAGGAGATCAAGCGCAAGGGCGGCCGGGTCGCCGGGCTGGTCAACGTCGTCGGCTCGACCATCGCCCGCGCCTGCGACGGTGGTGTCTACCTGCACGCCGGCCCCGAAATCGCCGTCGCCTCGACCAAGGCGCTCACCAACATGGCCGTCGGGTTCGCGCTGATCGCGCTGTCGCTCGGACGCGTCCGCGATCTGTCCAATGCGGACGGTCAGCGGATCATCGAGGCGATCCGCGCGCTGCCGGACCAGATCCGGACGGTGCTGGCCGCGGAAGCGGAGATCGCCGAGCACGCGAAGACGGCGGCGGCCGCGAACAGCCTGTTCTTCATCGGCCGCGTCCGCGGCTTCCCGGTGGCCCGCGAAGGCGCGCAGAAGTTCAAGGAGATCTCCTACCGCCACGCCGAGGCCTACCAGACGTCCGAGCTCAAGCACGGCCCGCTCGCGCTGATCGACGAGTCGCTCCCGACCGTCGCCGTGGTGCCCTCGGACGAGCTGACCGAGCGCAACCTGGCCGCCGTGCAGCAGATCAAGGCCCGCGGGGGCACCGTGCTCGCTGTGACGCACGAAGACGTCGACTTCGGCGAGCTCGACGTCCCGCGGATCGTGGTGCCCCGGACCGCGCCGGAGCTCGACCCGATCCTGCTGACGATCCCGCTGCAGCTGCTCGCCTACCACGCGGCGCTGACGCTGGGTTACGACATCGACAAGCCGCGCAACCTGGCCAAGTCCGTCACCGTGGAGTGAACCCGGGTTACGCGTCCTCGCTCACCGAAATCGCGACACCCGGGCACACGGTCGCCGCCTCCCGGACGATCGGGTGCAGCTCCTCGCCCGGGGTCGCGTCGAGCAGGATCACGATGCCGTCGTCGTCGCCCTGGTCGAACACGTCCGGTGCGAGCATCACACAAGTCCCGGCGCCGCAGCACTTGCCTTTGTCCACGGTGACCTTCATCAGAGTTCCTTTCCTCCCGCGTCGCGTGCGCGTGGTCCACAGTGGTCACCAGCGCACGGGCAGTTCCCGCAGGCCGCCGACGGCGAGTCCCTCGACCCGGCGCAGCTCGGCGGGCGGGACGGCGAGCTCGAGCGACGGCAGCTTGCGCAGCAGCACTTCCAGCACCACCTGCAGCTCGGTGCGCGCCAGCGGCTGCCCGAGGCAGGCGTGCGCACCGGCGCCGAAGGCCAGGTGCGGGTTGGGGCTGCGGCCCAGGTCCATTTCGGACGCGTTCTCGAATGCGCGCTCGTCGCGGTTAGCCGCGGCCATGCTGCACATCGCCGTGGTTCCGCCGGGCAGCACCTCGCCGGCGACCTCGAAGTCGTCGGCGAGGTAACGCAGCATGCCCAGCCCGGCGTTGGCGTCGAGGCGCAGCGTCTCCTCGACCGCGGTCCGCACCAGCGCCGGGTCGGCCAGCAGGCGTTCCCACCGGCTCCGGTCCGCCAGCAGCATCGCCACCATCTTGGCGATCATGTTCGCGGTGGTCTCGTGCCCGGCGATCAGCAGGCCGATGCCGGTGGCGATCAGCATCGCGTCGGACCAGTCTTCGGGGAGCAACGCGCTGAGGATGTCTTCGCCGGGTTCGGCGCGCTTCGCGGCGATGAGCCCGCCCATGTACCGGCCGAACTCCCGCTGCGCGGCGTCGAACTCGGCCTGCGTGTGACGCGTCATGCTGAGCATGACGTCCGACCAGTGCGCGAACCGGTCGCGGTCGGCGTCGGGCACACCGAGCATGTCGCAGATGACCCAGACCGGCAGCGGGAAGGCGACGCCGGCCTTGAGGTCACCGGGTGCGCCCTTCGCGATCATGTCGTCGACGAGCTGCTCGGCCATCGCGGCCATGCCGGGCCGCAGCGCGTTCATCCGCTTCGCCGTGAACCACTTGCCGAGGGTCCGGCGCCAGGTCAGGTGGCCCTCGCCGTGCTGCGGGAGCACGGTGGCCATCTCGCTGTTGAAGACCCCGCCCGACTCGGTGTCGGCGACCCGCGCGGCGTTGTCCGCCGGGGTCGGCCGGGTCCACCGCGGATCGGACAGCACACTCTTGACGTCGGCGTAGCGCGTGACCAGCGCCGCCTCGTCCCCGCTGGCCAGCGCGACCCGCGCGACCGGGCACTCCGCCCGGAGCTCGGCCCACTCGGCCGGCGGCTCCAGCGGGGCGGCGGAGCGGAACGGGAAGCGCGGCAACGGGCCGGCGTGGCTTTGTGTCATCACGGGCTCCTCGGTGGTGAATGTCCCCTGCCCTGCAGCTTGGCCACCAACCCACACTAAGTCAAGCAGTTGATTTAACTACGAGACCGACAAAGACCCCGAAACCGGGATCGGGTGCGGTTACTCCCGCTCGACCTTGCGCAGCCCCCGCGCCGGCGTCCACCACTCGACGACCAGCAGGGTCGCCTCGGGGTTCAGGTGCGTGTGGACGACCTCGGTGACGTCCACGCGGAAGCCGTCACCCGCTTCGACGGCCCGGCCGGAGATCTTCGCCTCCCCCGGCCACTTCGCCTCTTCGCCGTCGATCGGGTCGACCGTCGCGCTGTGCAGCGCCAGCCGCGGGTCGCGCTTGAGGTCGGCGCCTTTGCGAGCGTCGGGCATCGAACCGAAGGTCAGCTCGCCGTCGGTGAACTTCGTCTCGATGCCGGAGATCCGCGGGGACCCGTCGGCCCGCAGGGTGGCGAGCGTCTTGTGCCGATGGGCGTCGAACAGCCCCTGCACGCGCCGTGCGAACTCCGGTTCCGCCGCTTCGACCTCACGCCACGTCGTCATGCGGTCATGATGGCAGCCACCGGGCGTGGAGCGCCGCGGGTTTGCGGAACACCAGCCCCGACGCCGCGGCCGGCTCCGCCAGGGTGAGCCCCGGCAGCCGGTCGAGCACGGTCTCCACGGCGATCCGCGTTTCGAGCCGGGCGAGGTCGGCGCCGAGGCAGAAGTGCGGCCCGACGGCGAAGGCCAGGTGCTTGCGCAGGTTCGGGCGGTGCGGGTCGAAGACGTCCGGGTCCGGGAACACCGCGGGATCGCGGTTGGCGGCGGTGAGCGACACCGTCACGAGGTCACCGCGGGCGATCGACGCCCCCGCGAGCGAGACGTCGCGCGTCGCGTACCGGTCGACGACCGCCGCCGCGGGTTCGAGCCGCAGCGACTCCTCGATGGCCGCCGGGAGGAGCGCGCGGTCCCAGGGCGCCGGGTCGCGCAGCAGGTGCAGCAGGAGGTTGGTGATCATGCCCTCGGTCGTCTCGATGCCGCCGAACATCAGCACCGCCGCGTTCGACACGACCTCCGGCAGCTCCAGCGCCGCCGCCGCGTCGGTCAGCAGCGAGCGCCGGCCGACCGAGCCTTCGAGGTGGGCGCGCAGCTCGCCGAACGCCTCCCCGCCGCGGGATCCCGGCGCGCGACCGGCCGAGATGTCGTCCACTGTGGACACGATGGCGTCGTACCAGGCCAGCACCCGGGCCGTGTCGGTGTCGGCCAGGCCCAGCGCGTCGGCGACCACCGCGACGGACAGCGGGCCGGCCAGCGCCCGTCGCAGCTCGGCGTGCCCGGCCGCGGCGAACCCGTCGACCAGCCGGGCGCATTCGGCACGCACGAACCCGGCGAACCGGTCTTCGATCTCCCGCGGCCGGAAGTGCCGGGAGAACGGCGTCCGGTGCCGGGTGTGCTCGGCCGCGTCCAGCGAAAGCATCGACGGGCCGACCACCCGCGCCGTCGAGAAGCGGGGATCGTCCACGGTGAACGTCGCCGCGTCGCGCATCACCTCCGACGCCAGGTCGTGCCGGGTGACGAGCCAGCCGTTCAACGCCGGCAGCCAGGCCACCGGCTCGGTCGCGCGAAGCCGGGCCAGCAGCGGGTACGGCTCTCCGGTGAGCTCCTCGATCACGCCCGCAGCCCCGCGATCAGGAGCCGGACCAGGCGGCGCGCGTCGTACTCGGGGTTGTCCTCCGCGCCGACGCACAGGTTGCCGACCCCCCGCATCAGCTCCAGCGGCCGCACCCGCGCGGTCAGCCCGGCCGCTTCGAGCAGCTGCGCGCACACCGGGACGAGCCGCTCGAGGAAGTACGCGTGCAGGGTGTCGAAGCCGTCGCCCTGCAGGACGCCGGCCAGGCCGTGCTTGGTCACCAGGAAGTCGACGAACAGGTCGATCCACTGCGCCAGCGCGGCGTGCGGGGAGTCCGACGCCGCCAGCAGCTCCGGCCCGGCCGCGGCGCACGCCTCCACCTGGTGCCGGTAGACGGCGATGATCAGGTCCGCGCGGGTCGGGAAGTGGCGGTAGATCGTCCCCATCCCGACGCCGGCCTTCGCCGCGATGTCGCGCACCGGCGCGTCGACCCCGGACGCGACGAAGACCGCGGCCGCCGCGTCGAGCAACGTCTTCTCGTTGCGCCGCGCGTCGGCGCGTTTCGGCCTGCTTTCGGTCACCGGCACCTCCCGAGGTTGCTAACCGGAACAATGCTCCGTATCGTTAGCGGAGCAACGTTCCGTTTCCCATGAAACCATGGAAGGACCCCACCATGCAGTACCGCACGCTCGGCCGCACCGGAGTGCAGGTCAGCACCCTCGCGCTCGGCGCGATGAACTTCGGCGCGATCGGGCGCACGACCCAGGACGAGGCCACCGCCATCGTCGACGCCGCGCTCGAAGGCGGGGTCAACGTCGTCGACACCGCCGACATGTACGGCCAGGGCGAGTCCGAGGTGATGGTCGGCCGGGCCGTCGCCGGCCGCCGCGACGACCTCGTGCTGGCCACGAAGGCGTTCATGCCGATGGGCGACGAGCGCAACCACCAGGGCAGCTCGCGCCGCTGGCTGGTCACCGCGCTCGAAGACAGCCTGCGCCGCCTCGGCGTCGACCACGTCGACCTGTACCAGGTGCACCGCTGGGACCCGCGCACGAGCGACGAGGAAACGCTTTCCGCGCTGACCGACCTGCAGCGCGCGGGCAAGATCCGCTACTTCGGGTCGTCGACGTTCCCGGCGTACCGGATCGTCCAGGCGCAGTGGGCCGCCCGCGAGCACCACCTCGGCCGCTACGTCACCGAGCAGCCCAGCTACTCGATCCTGCAGCGCGGGATCGAAGCCCACGTGCTGCCCGTGACGCAGGAGTACGGCCTCGGCGTGCTCGCGTGGAGCCCGCTGGCGTCCGGCTGGCTCTCCGGCGCCGTCCGCGCCGGGCAGGAGATCACGACCAGCCGCGCGCAGGTCGTGCCGCAGCGCTTCGACCTCACCCTCCCGGCGAACCAGGCCCGGCTCGACGCCGTCGAGAAGCTGGCCAAGCTCGCCGACCAGGCCCAGCTTTCCCTGATCCAGCTGGCGCTCGGGTTCGTGACGGCGCACCCGGGCGTGACCAGCGCGCTCATCGGGCCGCGCACCGTCGACCACCTGAAGGCGCAGCTCGCGGCCGCCGACACCGTGCTCCCCCGCGACGTGCTCGACGAGATCGACACGATCGTCGCGCCCGGCGTCGACCTGGCCGCCCACGAGAAGTTCGACACCCCGCCCGCCCTGCTCGACCCGTCCCTCCGGAGGCGTTGATGACCCCCCGTTTCGGCATCCTGACCGCGCCCATGAACGTCGGCTACGACGAGATCCTGCGCGTCTGGCGCGAAGCCGACACCGTGCCCGAGATCGAGCACGCGTGGCTGTTCGACCACCTCATGCCGATCGGCGGTGACCCGGACGGCCCGATCTTCGAAGGCTGGACGCTGCTTTCGGCGCTGGCCGCGCAGACGTCACGCCTGCGGCTCGGCCTGATGGTCACCAGCAACCGCTTCCGCCCACCGGCGGTGCTGGCGAAGATCGCGACCACGGTGGACGTCGTGTCCGGCGGGCGGCTCGACTTCGGCATCGGCGCCGGCTCCCGCCCCAGCCATCCGCTGGCCCGCCGCGAGTACGACGGCCACGGCCTGCCCTACCACACCCAGGACGACGCCGTCGCCGCGCTCGCCGAGGCCTGCACGGTCATCCGTCGCTTGTGGACGGAGGAGCGGCCGTTCGACTTCGACGGCGAGTACGTGAAGCTGACGGGCGCCTTCGGCAACCCCAAGCCGGTGCAGCGCCCGCACCCGCCGATCATGATCGGCGGCCGCGCGAGCGCGACCCTGCGGGTGGTCGCCGAGCACGCCGACCAGTGGAACATCCCGGGCGGCGGCGACATCGACGACCTCGCCGGCCGCAGCCGGCTGCTCGACCGCTACTGCGCCGAGATCGGCCGCGACCCGGCGTCGATCACCCGCTCGATCTTCCTGCCCGTCGACTACGACAAACCCGCCGCCACCAAGGAGAAGATCGCCGAAGCGGTCGACGCCGGGTTCGGGCACGTCGTCCTCGGCCTCGGGAACCCTTATCCCGACGGTGTTGTGGAGTGGGTCGCGGACAACCTGATCCGCTGAGCTACTTGTCGACTCCCTCGTAGGTGCCCTGGGTGAACCGGCGGGAGAACACGAAGTACACGATCGCCACCGGCAGCGTCATCAGCAGCGCCGCGGCGAGCTTCAGCGGGAACTGGTTGCCCTGGCCGAGCTGGCCGGACACCAGGGTCGCCACCCCGGAGGTCAACGTGTTCAGCGCCGGGTCCTGGCGGGACACGATGTAGTGCGGCAGCTCGTTCCAGGACCCTTGGAACGACAGGATGGTCACGGTGATCAGCGCCGGTTTCGACATCGGCAGCACCACCGACCAGAACGTGCGGAACGGGCCGGCGCCGTCGATCCGCGCCGCCTCCTCCACGCTCACCGGCACGGTGTCGAAGAACTGCTTCATGATGAACACACCGGTCCCGTCGACCAGCAACGGGATGATCATCGCCGCGTAGGTGTCGTACATCCCGAGCTGGTTGAGCACCAGGAACTTCGGGATCAGCAGCACCACGCTCGGAACCGCGATCACCGCCAGGACGGCCCCGAAGACCGCCCGGCGGCCGCGGAACCGCAGCCGCGAAAGCGCGTAACCGGCCAGGGAGTTGAACACGATCCGGCCGACGGTGATCGTCACCGAGACGAACACCGAGTTCAGCGCCCAGCGCGGGAAGTCCTGCTCGGCGAGCGTCCGGAAGACGCTCGCCGACCAGTCCCGCGGCCACGGCAGGAGCGGGTGCGCGGTGGCGTCAGCGTCGGTCTTGAACGCCGTCGCGAGCTGGATGAGGAAGGGGTAGATGTACAGCGCCGCGACGAACACCAGCACCGCGTACCCCAGCCAGCGTTTCCTCATCGGCGCTCCCTCAGGGCCCAGCGCTGCACCAGCGTGAAGGCCACGATCACCACGAACAGGAGGAACGCGATCGCGGCGCCCTGACCCCACTGGTGGCCGATGAACGACGACGAGTAGGACAGGTACGCCGGGGTCAACGTGGTCTTGCCGGGGTCGCCGCGGCTGAGCACGTACACCTGGTCGAAGACCTGCCAGGTGCCGATCAGGCCGAGCGTCAGCACCAGGAACAGCGTCGGGCGCAGCTGGGGCAGCGTGACGCGCCAGAACCGCTGCGACGCCGTCGCGCCGTCGATCAGCGCGGCCTCGTCGACCGACGGCGGGAGGTTCTGCAGCGCCGCGTAGAACATCAGCATGAAACCCCCGGTGGAGGTCCAGACGACCAGCACGATGATCGCGCACATCGCCACGCTCGGACCGGAGAGCCAGTCCCAGAAGGACAGTCCGAGGAACCCGTGCCCGGTCAGCGCGGCCGGCGGGTTCGCGGGGTCGCCGAGTGCGAGGTGGAGGAGCCCGCGCGGGTCGGCGAACCAGCTGGGACCGTCCACGCCGAACAGGTTCAGCGCGGCGTTCACCGTGCCGGTGCTGGAGAAGAGGAACAGGAACACCACCGAGATCGCGACCGAGCTGGTCACGGTCGGGAAGTAGAACGCGGTGCGGAAGAACTGGCGGCCCTTCAGCTTCTTCCGGTGCAGGGTCAGCGCGAGGAACAACGCGAGCGCCGTCTGCAGCGGCACGACGAACAGCACGAAGTAGCCGTTGTTGCGGACGCTCGTGGCGAAGTTCTGCCGGGCCAGCCCGGGCTCGGCCAGCAGCGCGGCGTAGTTGTCCCCGCCGACGAAGTTCACCCGCGAGGAGAACGGGCTGCCGTTGCCGGTCCAGTCGCTGACGCTCACCCACAGCGCCATCAGGATCGGCAGCACCATGAAGAGGCCGAGCACGAGCAGCGTCGGGGCCAGGAACAGCCAGCCGGCCCGGGCGTCACCGCGGCGGAACGCGCTCATGTCACTGCCCGAGCGCGGCCGCGGTGTTCTGCTGCAGCTGCTGCAGGATCCGCTTCGGGTCGGCGCCCGGCAGCTGCTGCAGCTGGGCGTCGAAGTCGGTCAGCACGGGGTCCATCTTGGCCAGCGTGACGGGCCCGTGCGCGTGGTCGGCGCCGGCGACGAACGCCTCCTGCCCGGGGAACTTCTGCTCGTACTGCGCCCGCACGGACTGCCGTGCCGGGATCACGCCGAACGCGTCGGCGAAGGTGAGCTGCTGCGCCGGCTGCATGAACGAGTCGACCAGCTGCTTGGCCTGGTCCTGGAACTTGCTCTTGGCGGCGATGCCCCAGCACTGCGTGAACGACAGCGTGCCGGGCCCGGCCGGGCCCGCGGGCAGCGCGACGACGCGGTACTTGACGTCCGGGTAGTCCTTCTTCATCCCGCCGGTCATCCAGTTGCCGTCGATGCTCATCGACGCCTTGTGCTGGCCGAACGCCTCACCGGAGTCCCCGGCGCCGAGCTGCTTCGGGTACTTGGCCACGCCGGAGGAAAGCAGGTCGCGGACGTAGGTCAGGGCCTGGAGGTTCTGAGGGGTGTCGGCGGTGGCCTTCTTCTGGTCGGCATCGGTCGCCCAGCCGCCCGCCTGGACCAGGAAGGCCCCGATGCGGTCGCGGTTGTCGTTGAAGACGAGCCCGGTGCGGCCGCCGGTGGTGAGCTTCTGCGCGACGCTCTTGAGCTGGTCCCACGTCTTCGGCACGTCGTTGTCGGTCAGCCCGGCTGCGGCCCAGTCGTCGGTGTTGATCGCGAGCGCGAGGGTCGAGAAGTCCTTGGGGGCGCAGTAGAGCTTGCCGTCCTGGGTGAACGTCGTGCGCAGCGTCGGGTAGATGTCGTCCTTGTAGGACAGTCCGTCACCGTAGGGCAGCATTTCGGCGGCGTACCCCTGGAACTTGGTGGCGTCGACGGCGAAGACGTCCGGCGGGCTGCCCGCGGCGAACCCCTGGCTCAGCTGCTGCGGCAGGTCGTTGGCGCTCACGACCTCGGCCTTCGAGCCACCGCTCGCGCCGCTCCAGGCCGCGGCGGCGTCCTGCATGGCCTTGAGCTCGGCCCCGCCGCTCGCGGCGATCATCACCTTGAGCGTGGCGGGCCCGGCCTGCTGGGTGGCGGGCTGGGACGAGTCGTCGAAACCACTGCCACAGGCGGAAAGCGGGAGCAGCAGGCCGGCCGCCGCGAAGGCGGCCACAGTTCGGCGGGGAAGCATCGATCCTCCTTGATCGCGCGGGGACTCAGGTGGTGCGGAGCACGAGGTGCGGGGTGAAGAGCGTGGTCACGGGCTCGGATGGGGCATCGGCGCGCAGGATGGCGCGCAGCTGCCGGACGCATTCGGCGGCGACGTCGGCGATCGGCTGCGCGACACTGCTCAGCCCGAGCACGGCGGCGGTCGGCGTGTCGTCGAAGCCGATCACGGCGGCGTCGGCGCCCGGGCGGATGCCGCGGTCGCGGAGCTCGGCGGTGACCCCGAGGGCGAGGGAGTCGCTGGCGCAGACGAACGCGGTCGGCGCGCCCGCGTCCAGCAGCCGGGCCGCGGCCGAGCGGCCGCCCTCGACGCCGTCGTACACCGCGACCTGCGGACCCTCGCCCAGCCCGGCGGCGACGAGCCCCGCGGCCCAGCCCGCGCGGCGGTCGTCACCACTGCCGGAGCCCTCCGGCCAGCCCACGAACGCGACGCGCCGGTGTCCCTGGCGCACCAGGTGGTCGGTGGCCAGCCGGGTGCCCGCGGCGCCGTCGACGTCCACCCACGGGTGGGTGTCCTCGGCGCCCCACGGGCGGCCGAAGGTGACGAACGGCAGCTCGCGCTCGCGCAGCCAGCGGGTGCGCAGGTCGTCGTGGTGGGTCTGGGTGAGCACGAACCCGTCGACGCCGACCGAGGCGATCAGGTCGGCGTAGGCGCGGGTCTCGGCCTCGTCGTCGGCCGCGGTGAACAGCATGATCCGGTGGTCGAAGCGTTCCGCGGTGGCGGTGAGCGAGTGCAGGAACTGGTCCAGCACCACACCGCTGACGCCGTTGCCCGACGGCGGGATGCAGAGCCCGATGATCTGGGAGCGGGTGGTCCGCATCTGCCGCGCGGCGGTGTTCGGCCGGTAGCCCAGCTTCTCGATGGCGGCCAGCACCCGTTCGCGGGTTTCCGGGCTCACGACGTCCGGCGAGTTGATCACGTTGGACACGGTCTGGCGCGACACCGCGGCCGCTTCCGCCACCGAGTTCAGCGTGGGCCGTCCCATGAAACCCGCCTTCGGTTTGAACGTTCAACTTCCGGTCACTCTGAACCCGTGGCGCTGAGCTGTCAAGACCTCGATCTCAGTTGACATTCCTTCGTTTGATCGATCCAATCGTAGGCATGGCCGACCTCCAGCCCCTGCTCCACGACCTCGTGATCGCCCTGCGCGCGCCGACCGTCGCCCTGTCCGGCCAGGACGGGCAGATCCGCGGCGGCGGGACACAGGGAGTGCTGCACGGTGACCTTCGGCTGCTCAGCGAAGCCGTCGTGACGGTGGACGGCGACGAGCCGGAGGCGATCGGCGGTGACGAGCCGGCCGCGAGCCGCGCCCGGTTCACCGGGCTGCTCCGCCTGCTCGGCGACCCCGGCCCGGACCCGACGGTGTGGCTGCGGCGCGACCGCCGGGTCACCGCCGACGGCATGACCGAGGAGCTTTCGCTCGTCTCGACCGCGTCTGCGGCCCGCCGGTGCGTCGTGGAAGTGGTGCTGGCGGCCGACTTCGCCCCGATCGACGAGATCAAGGCCGGCGGCCGGCGCTCGCCGGTGACCCCGGTCGGCCTCCGGTGGGCGACGGACGCGGCGGTGTCCGAAGTGACGGCCGAGGGCGCCGAGATCGTCGCCGACGGGCCCCGGCTCCGGCTGCGCTGGACCGTCTCCCTGCCCGGCACCACCACGGTGCGCTGGTCACTGGCGGTGTCGGACGAGCGGGCCCTGTTCGTACCCGGCGGCCCCCGGCTGGCCCGCCCGGAGGTCCACGCCGACGACCGGCGGTTCACCGCGCTGCTCGACCGCGCCCTCGACGACCTCGACGGCCTCCTGCTGGCCGACCGCGACCACCCCGGCGACGCGTTCGCGGGCGCGGGCGCGCCGTGGTTCCTCACACTGTTCGGCCGGGACAGCCTGTGGGCCGCGCGGCTCGTGCTGCCGCTCTCGGTCGACCTCGCGGGCGGCACGCTCCGGACGCTCGCCCGCGCGCAGGGCACGCGGCACGACCCCGAAACCGGGGAGGCGCCGGGGAAGATCCTCCACGAGCGGCGCCGGGACCCCTTCAAGGCGACCAGCGCCGTCCTGCCCGCCGAGTACTACGGGACGGTCGACGCGACCGCGTTGTGGGTCTGCCTGCTGCACGACGCGTGGCGCTGGGGCCTGCCCGAGGACGACGTCCGCGACCTGCTGCCGACCCTGCGGTTCGCCCTGTCGTGGATCACCGGCGCCGCCGACTCCGACGGCGACGGTTTTGCCGAGTACCGCGACGAAAGCGGGCACGGCCTGGCCAACCAGGGCTGGAAGGACTCCGGGGACGCGGTCCGCTTCTTCGGCGGAGAGCAGGCGAAACCGCCGATCGCGCTGGCCGAGGTCCAGGCGTACCAGCACGAGGCCGTGGTGAGCGCGGCCGCGCTGCTGACCGCGCTCGGCGAGCCCGCGGACGGCCTGACCGAGTGGGCTTCGGCGTTGCGGACCCGGTTCCGCGACCGGTTCTGGGTGTCCACTTCGGACGGCCACTACCCGGCCCTGGCCCTGGACGGCGCCAAGCGGCCGGTGGACTCCCTGACGAGCAACATCGGGCACCTGCTGGGCACCGGCCTGCTCTCGGCGGACGAAAGCACGTCGGTCGGCGAGCTGCTGCTGGACCCGAAGCTGGCGCCGGGCTTCGGCCTCCGCACGATGAGCGCGTCGGCGGGCGGCTACTCCCCGCTGAGCTACCACTGCGGCTCGATCTGGCCCCACGACACGGCGATCGTCGTCCGGGGCCTGCAGCTGGCGGGCCAGGGCGCCCGCGCGGCTTCGCTGGCCGGACAGCTGCTTTCGGCCGCACCGGCGTTCGGCTACCGGTTGCCGGAGCTGTTCGCCGGCCACGGCCCGGCGGAGACGGCGACCCCGCTCCCGTACCCGGCCTCGTGCCGCCCCCAGGCCTGGGCGGCGGCGGCCGCGGTCAGCCTGCTCAGCGCGTTTGTCGGGTTGACGGTGGACGTCCCGGCGGGGACGGTCACGGTGAAGCCACCTCGGCCGAGCCCGGTCGGCGCGGTGAGGGTGCGTGGTCTTCCGCTGGCCGGGGGGACGCTCGACGTCACGATCAACGCGGACGGAGAGGTGACCGAACTGCGGCTGCCGGCCGGGTTCAGGCGCGTGGCTTAGTCGCGCCGGACAGCTCGGTCCCGGAGTTTTCGTCCCCGGTGGGTGGGACGCGAGGTGGTGGAAGCAGCCCGAGTCGTAGACCAGGTCGTAGGCGGGGTGCGGCAGGTCCACGGTGAAGATGTCCGCGCAGCAGGTCGTCGACCGAGCGGATCTCCCGGCTCATCCTTCGACACGCTCCCGCACCGCACGGAGCTCCTTGTCCACCACGGCCATCTGCGCGTCGATCGCCGACGTCTCGGCTCCCGCCGGGAAGAACAGGCTGAAGATCACCTCCGCGCCGGCCAGGTTGGGGACCACCCGCGTGAACATGCCCAGGTTCGGCGCGTCCGCCGCGACGAAGTCCACCACGCCGTGCTGCCGGGCGACCCGCACCGCGACCCGGCGTGGCTCGTCGCCACTGTGCACGCGCCAGATGTCCTCGTGGTCGTGCTCGACGACGCGGGCGAAGTCCGGCGCCCACTCCGGGATGTGGCGCGCGTCCGCGAGGTACTCCACGACGCGCTCGGGTGTGGTGGCGACCGTGATCGTGCGCGTCTCGGCGCGCCCTGTCTCGATTGATGTCATGCCGAGAACGATACGCACATGCTTATCATTTGTCCACGCGTAAGATCCCCCGGGTGACGGAGGACGACGACCTGGCGGCCCTCTGCGCCGGCGCGGGCCGGACCCTGGCCGAGGCGGAGGGGCCGATCCTGGCCGAGCACGGGCTTTCGATGTGGCAGTACGTCGTGCTGGCGACGCTGGCCCACGGTTCGGCGGCCAGCCAGCTCGCCCTGGCCCAGCAGATCCGCTACGACAAGACGCGCCTGATCACCCTGCTGGACGGCCTGGTCGCGGACGGCCTGGTCACCCGCGAGCCGGACCCGGCCGACCGCCGGGCGCGGATCGTCCGGCTGACACCGTCGGGAATCCGGCGGCACGCGGTGATCCGTGACGCGATCCGCGTCGTGGAGGCCCGGAAGCTCGCGGGGCTGACCCCGGAAGTTCGGCGCGCGTTGCGGTCGGCCTTGGTGCACCTGGCCAACCAGGACTGAGCCTCAGCCGGTCAGGCAGCGCTGCACGACCGGGCCGAACGCGGCGACCAGCTCGTCGACCGGCGCCGAGGCGATCGGCTCGATGCGCACGATGTAGCGGGCCACCGCGAGCCCCAGGATCTGGACGTTGACCATGCCCGCCCGCAACGTGGCATCCGGCGTGCCGAGCAGCGCCGCGAGCCGGGTGGTGATCTCCCGGTCGATGAACTCGCGCAGCAGGGCTTCGGACGCCGTGTCGGTGGGCGCCGACCGGGTCAGCGTCACCAGCGGTGTGCGGTCGCTGCGGTCGAGGTTCTCCACGAGCGTCCGGACGATGCGCTCGCCGATGGTGGCGAGGTCGCCGGCGAAGATCGCCTCGATGGCCGAGGGGACGGCGTCGGACATGTCGACGGCCGCGGTGAACAGGCCCTGCTTGGTGCCGAAGAAGTAGAAGACCATCGCCGGGTCGACGCCGGCCTCGGCCGCGATCGCCCGCACGCTGGTGCCGCCGTAGCCCTGCCGGGCGAACAGCTCGCGAGCGGCCCGCAGGACCCGGTCCTTGCTCTCCGCGCCCGACCGCCAGCGGCCGGGACGCCGGTGGGTGTCGTGTTCCGCCATGGTCGCCGAAGCCTAGCAGTCCTTTCTTCATCGACTGGTGGAGTTTCTCGTGTACCGTGTTCTTCATCGGACGGTGAAGAATGGGGGCGAACCAGATGCGGGTGATCGTGGCCGGCGCCGGCCTGGGCGGGCTGACCCTCGCACACGGCTTGCGGCGCGAAGGGATCGACGTCGTGGTGTACGAGCGCGAAACCGCGCGGGGGCGGCCACAGGGGGTCAGCCTGCACGTCGACGACCGCGGCGCGACGGCCCTGCGTGCGTGCCTGCCGCCGTCACACGCGGCGATGGTGGAGGCCACGACCGGCGGGCCGCGCGGAGAGACGCTGACGCTGTCCGATGTGGACGGTGAGCTGACGGTGACGGGCGTCCGGCCGGGTGGCGCACGGCCCGGGCGGCAGGTCCACCGGCCGTTGCTGCGGGCCGTGCTGCTGACGGGTTTGGCGGACGTGGTCCGGTTCGAGGCGGAGCTGACGCGGTTCGAAGTGGGCTCCGACGGCCGGGTCCGGGTGTGGCTCGCCGACGGCCGCACGGACATCGGTGACGTCCTGGTCGGCGCGGACGGAATCGGTTCGGCGGTGCGGCGCGGGCGCCTGCCCGGGGCGCGGGTGGTGGATTCGGGACGGCGCATGCTGATGGGCGCAACTCCCCTGCGCGCGGCCCCCTGGCTCCCGGCCTTGATCGGCGACGCGGCCACTCAGGTCGACGGGATGCGGATGGCACTGGGGGTGTTGAGGTTCGCGCAAGGCCCGGAAGACGCGCGGCGGCAGTGGCTGCCCACGTTGAGCCGGGACGCGGTCGCCGGGCTCGAGGACTACGTGATGTGGGTGCTGCCGGTGACGCGGGAGCATGGCGGCACGGGCGTTTCGGACCGGGCCGCGAGCCTTCGGCCGGGCCCCACACCACCAGACCCGGCCACGCACACCCCACCGAAGCCGGCCACCAGCCTTCAACCGGCCCCCACACCACCAGACTCGGCCTGGCACACCGCCCAAGAGCTGGCCGCCGACCTGCCCCCAGCTCTCCGCTCGATCGTCGCCGAAGCCTGGCCTGCCCTCACCGTCTCCCTGCGCATCGGGACCATCCCTCCCCCACCCGCCTGGCCCGCAACCCCCGTCACCCTGCTCGGTGACGCCATCCACCTCGCCCCGGGGTTCGGCGGCAACCTGGCGATGCAGGACGCCCGCCGCCTCCGCGCCGCGCTGGCCGAGGCGCACCGCGGTGAACGTGACCTGCTCGACGCGATCCAGACCTACGAAAACACCCTGCACACACCGATCGAGGTCCGCGCATGAGCCTCGAGGTGCTCACCCGGAAGTCCCTGTCCCTGTTCGACGCCGTGGGTGGCTGGCGCACCGTTGCCGAAGGGGTCGCGTCGCGGGCCGTGTTCGTCGTCGCCTTTCCCCTCACCGGGCAGGTCGCCGCCGCCGCGCTGATCTCCGTGGGCGCTGTGCTGGTGCTCGCCGTCGTGCGGATGTGGACCGATCGCCGGATCTGGCCGCCGCTGGTGGGGCTGGCCGTTGTCGGGACGTCCGCGCTGCTGGCCGGGAGCACCGGTCACGCCGCGGACTTCTACCTCAGCACCGTCCTGATCCAGGCGGCCTGCGCGCTGGTGTTCCTGGTCTCCGTGCTGGTGCGGTGGCCGTTCGTCGGCGTCATCCTGGGCACTCTGCGCGGCGAGGCCTGGCGACACGACCGCGCCCGGCGACGGCGCTACTACGCGTGCACGGCGGTGTTCCTGGCGAAGTTCGCCGTCGCCACCGCCGTGCTCGTGCCGCTCTACCTGGCCGGCGGGGTCATCCCGCTCGGCATCGCCGCCACCGTGCTCGGCGGCGCCCCCGCGGCGGGCGCCTGCCTCTACGTCTGCTGGCGGATCCTGCGCGAAACCCCGCTCACCCCAGCGAACACAGCGCTCCGTTCAGCGTGAACGCCGTCGGCAGGATGTTCGGGCCGCCGTAGTCCGCGGTGAACCCGATGTCCGCCGCCAGCGGCGCCGACGACGTGACCGTCACCGTCGTGCCCGACTGGGTCCACGTCCCGTTCCAGCCGCCGGTGATCCGCTGGCGCGCCGTCGGCCAGGTGAACGTCAGCGTCCAGTCGCCCACTGGGGCCGTGGCCGTGACGTGGAGGCCGCCGACGAAGCCGCTCGCCCAGTCGTTGACGTCCGTCAGCCGGACCGCGCAGCTGCTGGCGACCGGCGCGCCCGTCGTCAGGGTCAGCGGCGGGGACGCCCACGAGACGTTCCCGGCCGTGTCCCGAGCCAGCACGTTCACCTGGTACCGGTGGCCGGGCACCAGGTTCCCGACCGTCAGCGACGTCCCGGCGGTCTCACCCCACTGGTCGTCGCGCGAGTACACCTCGTACTTCGCGATCGGGTGCCCGCCGGGCGCCGCGGGCGGCCAGCTGATCGTCGCCGTCCGGTCGGTCGCCGTGCCGGTCGGCTGCCCCGGCGCCGAGGGGCCCGCGAACGCCGCAACCGGGTGCAGGACCAGCGTCGTGAGCGAGTACGGCGGCAGGGTCCGATCCCACGGCGTGCTCGTGATCGCCGTCGCGCCGTTGGTGTAGGTCGACGCCTGCGCCGCCGGGGTGTAGCCCGCGAAGTCCAGGGTCACCGTCCGGGCCCGGTCGGGGTCCTTGTTCACCAGCAGCACCGCGACGTCACCCCCAGGACGGCGGACGGCGTGGGCGCCGATCAGCGGGTCGTCGGCCGACGCGCGGACGAACTGGTCGCCGGGCCGGGCAAACGCGCTCACCAGCTTCAAGCCGTAGTAGGGCGCGAACGGCGTGTTGAGCGCGGGCTCGCAGCCGCCGGCGAGGCAGGTCGCGCTGGAGAGCAGGCCGAAGTCGCCGTAGTCCGGTTGACCGGCCATAGTGGACAGTGCGGTCGCGCCGTTGTGCGTGTCCCACCAGTCGACCGTGAAGACGCCGTTCTCCAGCAACGCGCTGTAGGCCTCGGCCGCGAACAGCGCGCCCGGCTGGGTGTTCATGCCGACCGGGGTGTTCGTCTCGGTCAGCGCGATGCCGAGCGGCCGGCCCGCGTACCGCGTGATCTGGTCGCGCGCCAGGTAGATCATGTCGTCCACCTGCTCGGTCTTCGTGAGCGCCTCCGCGGCCGTCGAGCCGCCGGGGTACCAGTGCAGCACCACGAAGTCGACGTGCGGGCCGGCGATCGACAGCACCGTCTGGTTCCAGGTGCCGGTGTCCCCGGCGCCGACCACGCCGTCCGGCCAGTTCGCCGGGGTCGTCAGCACCGCGCCGATCTTCACTGTCGGGTCGACGGCCTTCATCGCGTCGGCGTACGCCACGACTCCGCGCGCGTAGGCGGCCGGGCTCTTGTCCGCGTGGTTGTCGGCTTCCCAGTTCGCGCCGTAATGGCCGTTGCCGTAGAGCTCGTTGCCGATTTCCCAGTACCGGACGCCGTAACCCCGGGTCACGTTGGCGTAGCGCACCCAGTCGGCGGCTTCCTCCGGCGTCCCGGTGCCGTAGTTGGCGATGACGATCGGCTGCGCGCCGGCGCGCCGGACCCCGCCCATGAACGTGTCGAAGTCGGTGCCGGGCGCCACGTAACCGCCCGGCGCGGTGTTGTCCTTCCAGTGGTAGATGTCGCCGTAGGAGCCGCCCGGGTACCGCATCGTGCGGACGCCGGCGCCGCCGAGCAGGTCGGCCACCGCGGGGGTGCCCAGCTCGCTGTCCCACACCGCGTGGTTGACCCCGTAGGCGGTGTCCGGCACGGTGGCCAGCCCCGCTCGCGCGTTCACGGTGACCGTGGCCGCGGGCGGCGGCTCCGCCCCGGCGGGGCCGGCCGCCGGGAGCGCCGCGGCGAGCACGGCGGTCACCGGCCACACCGCCCAGCGCAGACGTCGAACTGTCATGAAGGTCCATCCTCACTCGTCGGGAAACGAACGGATGGCTGAGAGCGCTCCCAGGCAGGGAACCACCGTGGCGGCGCGAAGTCAACGAAAGTCTCGGGACGGCCCGGGTTCCACGCGCAGTTCGAGCTTTTCGAGGCGGTCCGCGACGAGCGTGACAACTCCTTCGGCGGCTTGCGCCTGCCCGCGGACGAGCAACGCCGAACTGGTCCGGGCGACCAGCCGCTGCCGGTGCCACAACCCCGGTGAGACCAGGACGTTCGCCATGCCGGTCTCGTCCTCGAGGTTGAGGAACGTGATCCCGCCCGCGGTCGCGGGACGTTGCCGGTGGGTGACCGCGCCGCCGACCCACACCCGGGTGCCGTCTTCGACCGCCGCCAGCTCGGCCGTGGTGATCGCGCCGCGCGCGGTGAGCAGCTCACGCAGGTACTCCACGGGGTGGCTGTCCGGCGAGACGCCGGTGGCCCACAGGTCCGCGGCGGTGACCTCCAGCCGGGTCATGCCCGGCAGCGCGGGTGCGTCGAGACCGGGCGCCAGGCCGGGCAGGTGCCCCGGGCGGGTGGTCGCCGCCGCGCCGGCGGCCCACAGGTCCTGCCGCCGGTCGCCGCCGAACGCGCCCGCCGTGGCGAGGGCCTCGACGGCGTTCTTCTTCAGCCGGACGCGCCGGGTCAGGTCGCCGACGCCGGTGTACGGGCCGTGCGCGAGGCGTTCGGCGACGATCTCCTCGGCGACGTCGTCACCCAGGTGGCGGACGCCCGCGAGCCCGAGGCGCAGCGCGACACCGCCCGTGCTCGCGGTGTCGGGTTCGAGAGTGGCGTGCGCGAGGCTGGTGTTGACGTCGGGCTCCCGGACCCGGACGCCATGACGGCGCGCGTCCGCGACCAGGGACTGCGGGCTGTAGAAGCCCATCGGCTGCGCGCGCAGCAGCCCGGCGCAGAACGCGGCCGGGTAGTAGCGCTTGAACCACGCGCTCGCGTACACCAGGAGCGCGAACGACATCGAGTGCGCTTCCGGGAAGCCGTACCCGGAAAAGGCGTGGATCTGCTCGAAGATCCGGGTCGCCAGCTCGCGGTCGAGACCGTTGGCCTCGCAGCCCGCGAAGAACCGCGCCATCAGCGCCTTCATCTTCGCGCTGGAGCGCTTGGCGCCCATGGCGCGGCGCAGCTGGTCGGCTTCGGCCGGGGTGAACGACGCGACGTCGACGGCCATCTGCATCACCTGCTCCTGGAACAGCGGCACCCCGAGCGTTCTGTCCAAACTGGACGCCAGCAGCGGATGCGCGTGCTGCCACTGCTCTTCCTTCCGGCGGCGCCGGATGTAGGGGTGCACCGAACCGCCCTGGATCGGGCCGGGCCGGATCAGCGCGACCTCGACCACGAGGTCGTAGAACTCGCGCGGCCGCAGGCGGGGCAGCGTCGCGAGCTGGGCGCGTGACTCCACTTGGAACACCCCGACGGCGTCGGCGGCGCACAGCATGTCGTAGACCGCCGGGTCGGCGAGGTCGAGCTTGCCGATGTCCACTGTAGATTCGTGGTGCTCGGCGACGAGGTCGGTCATGTAGTGCAGCGCGGAAAGCATGCCGAGGCCGAGCAGGTCGAACTTGACCAGCCCGACGGCCGCGCAGTCGTCCTTGTCCCACTGCAGCACACTGCGGTCCTTCATCGTCGCCCACTCGACGGGGACCACTTCGGACACCGGCTGCTTCGAGATCACCATGCCGCCGGAGTGGATGCCGAGGTGGCGCGGGAAGTCCTCGATCCGCGCCGCCAGCTCGAGCACGTCGGCCGGGATCTCGCCGGCCGTCTGCTGCTTGGCGCCACCCCAGCGGTCCACGAGCTTGCCGTAGGCGTCTTGCTGACCCGGGCTGTGCCCGAGCGCTTTCGCGGCATCCCGGATCGCGGACGGCGCCCGGTAGGTGATGACGTTCGCGACCTGCGCGGCGTGGAAGCGGCCGTGTTTTTCGTAGACGTACTGGATGGCCTCCTCCCGGCGGTCGGACTCGATGTCGATGTCGATGTCCGGCGGCCCGTCCCGCTCCGGCGCGAGGAAGCGTTCGAACAGCAGGTTCCACTTCACCGGGTCGGCGTGGCAGATCTCCAGCGCGTAGCAGACCGCGGAGTTCGCCGCGGAACCCCGGCCCTGGCACAGGATGTCCGCCTCCTTGCAGAACCGGACGATGTCCCACACCACCAGGAAGTACCCGGGGAAGCCGAGCTTCTCGATGATCCCGAGCTCGTGGTCGAGCTGGGCGTAGGCCCGGGGGTTCTCCGCCCGCGGCCCGTAGCGCTTCGCCGCGCCGCGCCGGGTCAGCTCGCTCAGGAACGACATCTCGTCGTGCCCGGCCGGCACGGGGAACGGCGGCAGGTCGGGGGCGACGAGCTTGAGGTCGAAGGCCACCTCGACCCCGAGGACGGCTGCCCGGCCCACCGCGCCCGGGTACCGGCGCTCGAACCGGCGGCGCTGTTCCATCCCGGACCGCAGGAACGCCTGGCCCGACGGCGGCCGCCAGCCTTCGAGGTCCTCGGCCGACCGGCGGGCCCGGACCGCGGCCACCATGTCGGCCACCACCGCGTCTTCCGGGCGCGCGTAGTGGACGTTGTTCGACACGATCGTCGGCAGCCGCAGGGCGCGGGCCAGCTCGGCGAGGTGGTCGTTGGCGGCGTCGTCCAGGGGCTGGCGGTGGTCGATCAGCTCGACGGCGACGTGCGCCCGGCCGAACCGGTCGACGAGCCGGGCCAGTTCGGCGTGCGCGGCCGCGGGACCGCGTTCGGCCAGCGCGCGGCGGACGGCGCCCTTGCGGCAACCGGTCAGCACGACCACGTGCCCGGCCAGCTCGTCGACGAGCTCTTCGACGTCGTAGACGGGCCGGCCCTTCTCCCCGCCGGCGAGCTGGGCGTGGGAGATGACACGGCAGAGCCGGTGGTACCCGGCCTGCTGCCGGGCGAGCACGAGCAGGTGCGACCCGGCGGGATCGGGCTCGCCGGCCTGCGGAGCGGGCAGATCGAGCGACAGCTCGGCCCCGAACCCGACCCGCACACCGAGCTCCCGGGCGGCGTCGTTGAACCGGACCGCGCCGTAGAGGCCGTCGTGGTCGGTGAGGACCAGCGCGTCGAGCTCGAGCCGCGCGGCCTCCTCGACGAGCGCCTCGGGGTGGGAGGCGCCGTCGAGGAAGCTGAAGTTGGAGTGGACGTGCAGCTCGGCGTAGGGCGCCCGGATCCGGTCACCGCCGTCGTCCCGGGCGCGCCGCCCGAGCAGGTCCGCCGGCGCGCCGGCGTAGCCCTCCCGCTTGCGCGACCACGCCGGGGCGTCGTTGCCGTCGCCGGGCACGGGTGCCCGTCCGGAGGCGATCCGCTCCACTTCGGACCACGGCACACTCGGGTTGTTGAACGCCAAAACCGGCTCCTGCCACACATTTCGCTGTGGGGAAGCCAGCGACTACGGTTCGAACACACGTGCGATCTTCACCGTCGAGCTTGCGACGGCGGGCGGGCCGCTGTCAACCGCGGGCCGCGGGTAGTCGGCACCGTCACACGAGGCCGGAGCGGTCCGGGGTGCCGGTGGCCGCGCGCAGGCGGGCGAACTCGGCGGCGAGCGCCTCGGGTGGGTAGTGCGCGTTGAGACCACTGGGGTTGGGGACGATCCACACACGAGCGCCGCCGATCGGCTCGGCCTGCGGACCGAGCCGGGCGCGCGGCGCCCCGAACGCCGCGCGGTAGCCGGTGACGCCGAGCATCGCCAGCCACCGCGGCCGCAGCGGGCGGATCCGCTCGGCCAGGTCGCGGCCGCCGGCGACGAGCTCTTCGCGGGACAGCTGCGCGGCGCGGGCGGTGGGGCGGCGCACGATGCTGGTGATGCCCAGGCCCCAGCCCAGCAGGAGCCGCTCTTCTTCGGCGCGCAGCCGCCGGGGCGTGAAGCCGGAGCGGTGCAGGGCGGGCCAGAACCGGTTGCCGGGGGTGTGGAAGCTGTGGCCGGCCGCCGCGGACGTGAGGCCGGGGTTGATGCCGACGAACACCACGTCCAGCCCCTCGGCGAGAACGTCGGGCAGGACCTGGCCCTCCTCGGGTGCCATCGCTCAACGCCCCGAGTGCGCGCGTTCGCGGTGGTTCTTCGCCTTGTCCCGGTTGCCGCAGACCGCCATCGAGCACCACCGCCGTCGGTGCGACTTCGTCCGGTCGTAGAACCACAGGGCGCACTGCGGTCCGTCGCAGACGTGCACGAGCCCGCGGTCGCCGTGCGCGAACAGCTCGGCGGCGGACACGGCCGGCAACACCAGCAGCTGACCGGCTCGCTCCCAGCGGCGTCGCGCCCGCAGTTCGGGCGCGCCGGCGCCGGTGGTGACGAGCTGGAGGTGCTGGTCGTCGGTGGCGAGGACGCGGTTGATCCGCTTTTCCGCCGCGGGCGCGACCCCGCCGTCCGGGCCCGCCCACGCGTGGACGACGTCCCGGAGCCATTCGCGCAGCTCACGGGCCTGCGCGGCCGCTTCGTCGAGGTCCCCGGCCGGGAACTTCCTCGCCAGGCGCGCCCGCTCGGCGCCGTCGAGCAGCCCGGTGCTCACGAGCCAGTCGAGGAAGCTCCGGCCGGAGGCGAGCAGTTCGATCCGCTCGCCCCACGGCGCGGAGCACGTGTTGAGGAAGTTCAGCGCGGGGTGGTCGCCGGTGTTGGCCAGCTCGGTGCCGTCCATGCCTGTCCACCTGCCCCGTAACTCTCTTCAGCCCGTTTTGGAGGTTATCACCGGTCAGCGGGCGGTGAAGCCGCCGTTGATCACGTCCCAGGTCTCGATGTTCGCCACCTCGGTGTAGGTCCCGGCGGTGAGCGCCTCGCGGGTCGCCCGGACGACGAGCGAGTAGGCCGCGAACGCGACCGAGGCGCCCAGGCTGACCCGCCGGACGCCCGCCTCGGCCAGCTCGCCGACCGGGGGCGCACCCGGCCCGGCCATGATGTTCACCGGGATCGAGGACTCCCCGGCGAGCCGGGTGATGACGTCGAGATCGGTGAGGCCCGGCACGAAGATCGTGTCCGCGCCGGCGTCCGCGTAGGCCTTCGCCCGGCGCAGTGTCTCGTCGTACCGGCCTTCCGGCGCGCCGATCCCGGCCAGGTAGACGTCGGTCCGCGCGTTGATGGCGAGGTTCGCGAGCCCGGCCGCCGTCGCGGCGTCCCGCGCCGCCGTGATCCGCGCGGCCTGCGCTTCGTCGTCGAACAGGCCGCCGCCGGGGGCGCCGCCGTCTTCGAGGTTGACGCCGACGGCGCCGGCGTCGACCACCCCGCGGACGGTCTCGGCGACGTCGGCCGGCTCGGGTCCGTAACCCCCTTCGATGTCGGCGCTGACCGGCACGTCGACCGCCGCGGCGATCTCGCGGACGACGCTCAGCGCCAGTTCGCGGGTCAGGTGCTGGCCGTCGGGCAGGCCCTTGCCCCACGAAACCCCGGCACTGGTGGTGGCGACGACCTGGGCGCCGGCGTTCACCGACAGCACGGCGCTTCCCGCGTCCCACGCGTTCGGCAGGACGTAGGTGCCACTCTTGTTGAGGCTCTGCAGCTCGTCGGCCTTCTGCTGCCGGGTCCTGCCCATGACGTGACTCCCTCGCCGTAACCGTTCTTCTGTTGTTTTTCAGGTTAGCCGCGTCGCCGTAACCTGTCAAAGCAAACTTCACCGGTTACTCGTTGCCACGACGATCGGCCCTGCGGTAAGGTCTGGCCATCGCCTGCGCGGGTCCGTGAGTTCCCGGACCTCGTCGCTCTTGCGAACCACCACCGGTCAGCGCACTCCGCGCGCAACTCTGCCCTCCTCACGAGAATCGAGCCCTGTCATGCCTTGGTCCATCCCGCAGACCACCACCGGAAGCGAACGCCACCTGCTCGAACGCACCCTCGACCGCAACCGCGCCGAGCTGGTCGCCACCGTGCGCGGTCTGTCCGAAGTGGACGCCCGCCGTCGTCTGGTGGCGTCCCTGACCACGCCGATCGCGCTGCTCAAGCACGCCGCCGTCGCCGAACGGATCTGGTTCCACCACATCCTCGCGGGGGTGCCCAAGAGCGAGTGTGACGGCGGCACGACCGGCGGTGACCCCAGTTTCCTGGTCGGCGACGGCGAAACACTGGCCGAGGTGATCGCCGAGTTCGAGCGGGCCAGTGCGCGTTCCCGGTCTCTCGCGGCCGGGTTCGGCCTCGACGACGTCCGGACCCATCCCCACCTCGGCGACGTCAACCTGCGGTTCATCTACTTGCTCGCGATCGAGGACTTCGCGCGGCACGCGGGCCACGGTGACATCCTCCGCGAGCAGCTCACCGCCGGTCAGTCGTAGACCCCTTCGACAGTCCACTGTGGAGCATCGCCGACGGTTCCTTTGAGCAGCAGGGCGATGTCGTCTTCCGCACCCTCCAGCACCACCTGGACCCGCACGACCGCCGGGTGGACGATCCACGGGCCGGCCGCGCCGAGGACCCGTCTCGGCGGGCCGCCGTCGACACTCACGGTCACCGGCGGGTAGGTGAGCTCGCCGCGCGCGGTGCAGCGGACGACGTCACCGACGGCGTCGAGCACCTTCGCCGCGGGCGGCCGCGGTGGCACCAGCGAAGGTGACGGCGCGGGCAGCCGTCCCGGCCACGGCCGGTCTTCGGTGGCGGGGCGGCGCGGTTCGCCCCACGGGACGAGCCGGACGCGCTCGGCCGGGCCGCGGCCGCCGTCGAGCAACGGCGTCACCACCGCGTCCGGGCCCAGCAGGCCCTGGATCCGGACCAGGGCCCGCCCGGCGCGTTCGGCGGCGTCGGCGTCGCGGCCCATCGAGCCGAGCTGTAGCTGGAGCGCCTGCCCGCCGACGACTTCCTCGGGGTCGAGGCGCAGCCGGACGATGCCGGCGCTGGGCCGGTCGCGTTCGGTGAGCCAGCCTTCGCACTGCCAGCGCACGCGGTCCGCCGTCGTGCGGGCGGTGAGGGGCTCGGCGCAACGCCAGACGCGGACGCGTTCCTCGCCGGCTTCGGTGAGGGCGGTGATCGCGAGCCGGGTGCACGCGAGGCCGTGGCGGGCGAGTCCGGCGAAGAAGCGCTCGCCGAGGGTTTTGGCGACGAACGCGGCTTCGTCGACGCGCGCCAGCGGGTCCTCGAAGTCTTCGGTGACCGTGAGGTCCGGCGGCAGGGCGCGGCGCACGGGCGGCCGTTCGGACAGGCCGCGCGCGAGGCGGTGGGCGACGATGGCGTCCCGCGGGAAGCGGCCGGCGACGTCGCGTTCGGTCAACGCGGCGAAGGCGCCGAGGGTGCGCAGGCCGAGCCGCCGGAGCAGCCCGACGAGTTCACCGCGGTCCTCCCCCGGCTGGTCCAGCTCGGTGACGGCGAGGGGCGCGAGGAAGTCCCTCGTTCCACCCTCGGGCACGAGGGCGGACCGCCGCGCGGCGAGGGTCGCGGCGAACAACCCGTCGGCGATCCCGATCTGGCACTCGACACCGGCCCGCGCGCTGACTTCGTCGACGAGCAGCTCGGCGAGGGCGGCTTCGCCCCCGAAGTACTGGGCGGCGCCGGCGACGGGAACGGCGACGATCCCGGGCCGCACCACCTCGACCCCGACGGCCTGAGCCTCGACGGCGGCGGCGACGGGCTCGAACAGCCGGGCGTCGCGGTCCGGATCGTGTTGGTGCACAACGAGTTCGGGGCACCGGGACTGCGCGTCCCGCCGGCGCATCCCCCGCCCGACCCCACCGCGGCGGGCGCCGGCGGAGCAGGCGACAACCCGGTTGGCGGAGAAAACGGCGGCGGGAGCAAGCGGCGGCGTACCGGCGGCCGCACCGGCGGCGACGACCGGCCAGTCGGGACACCACAGCACCAGCAGCCGTGGTGCGTCGGTCATGCCGGTTCGGCCCGCCGGTGGATCGTCGCGGGGCTTCGCCGAGGTCGCGCTTCGGGCGTGCGGACCGATCGCAGCGGCACGACGGCGAACGTCACGATCTCGGGCACGTGGACCGCGACCACCCTCACCGCGACGGCCGACGCCATGGACACGATCGCCGAGACCAACCGGAAAACCCTGGTGGCGGAGGCGAAAGCCGCGCACGCCTCGGTCGCTTCGCGCGCCCGGCCAGCCGCCGGCCCGCAGCGGCCGCGATCCCGCCCTCCGGACCCGGCACCTGCGGCCGCACACACCTCGGCCACCCCACGCGCCCGGCCAGCCGCCGGTCCGCAGCGCCCGCGATCCCACCCTCCGGACCCGGCACCTACAGCCGCACACACCTCGGCCACCCCACGCGCCCGGCCAGCCGCCGGCCCGCAGCACCCGCGATCCCGCCCTCCGAACCCGGCACCTACAGCCGCACACGCCTCGGCCACCTCACGCGCCCGAGGTCCTACGCTCACCCCGCCACCCCGGCCAGCCGCCGGTCCGCGGCACCCGCGATCCCGCCGTCCAGACCCGGCAGCTGCAGCCGTGCCGACGACGGACGAGCCGCCGCTCCCCGGCCTCGGCTGGTCGCCAGCACTTCCCGGCTCCGCAGGTGCCCGTGGCCGTCCGGGGTCAGGCCCTGCCAGCGGCGGCCGGAAACTCTCAGCTCCACGTCCGCGCCCGGCCACGCTCCCGCCGCCAGCAGGACCGTTCCGCGGTTGCGGACCCGGCCCGCCAGGCGGCGGGCCAGCTGCGGCCGGACCTCGCCCACCAGGGCCGGGCCGAGGACCACCAGGTCGAAGCCGTCCACCAGTGCCGAGGTCACGGCGGCCAGCTCCGCGCCGGGGTGGGGCACCAGGGCGACGCGGTCCAGGTGCACCCCCAGCTCCGCCGCCGCGGCCAGGCCGAGCTCCGGCAGCCCGGTCACCGCCGCCCAGGAGCCGTCGCGGGTCGCCGATGCCAGCAGGGCCAGCACCAGGGATGTCGCGCCGCGGACCGCCACCGTCGTGCCGCGGCGCAGGCCGCCGCCCGGGAGGAGGCGGGCCAGCACCGGGGACACCGCCAGCACGTCCTCGGCGGCCGGGGCCGGTCCGCGCAGCTGCGCGGCCGTGCTCACCCCCGGGATCGCCGTCAGTCCGGCCACCGCCTCGGGCACCGCCATCACCACCCACCTCCAGCACCACGTACTCGTACCGGAGACACCGGCGAACCATTTCATCGAACACTTGTTCGCATACTGCGAGACGGGAGGTCCCGCTGTCAAGCCGGGCTCACCCCACCGGGCGTTGGTGCGTTCGGGGGGTCGTTCCGCCCCGGGCTCAACCGGTCACGGACCGTCCGCGTGGTGCCGACGTCACCGGCAGACGGCCTCGCCGCCCGGCTGACGAACGGCCCGGTCGGCGTCCCCTAACCGCCGGCCGGGCCGCCTCCCCCGGTGTGACGGAGGGAACCTCGCGCACTCGTCACGGCCGGGCCGGGCGCCTCGTCCAGGGGGTGACGCGAGAAAAGAGGACAAGATGCGCCGGATCCTGATCGTCGGTGGTGGTTACGCGGGCTTCTACGCCGCGTGGAAGCTCGAGAAGAAGCTGCGGCGCGGCGAGGCCGAGGTCACCCTCGTCGACCCCCGCCCCTACCTCACCTACCAGCCGTTCCTGCCCGAGGTCGTGGCCGGCGCGGTCGAAGCCCGGCACGCCGCGGTGTCGCTGCGGCGGCACCTGCGCCGGACGCGGATCGTCGCGGGGACGGTGACCGCCGTCGACCACGCGCACCGCGTCGTCACCGTGCGGCCCGCCGACGGCGAGACGTTCGAACTCGGGTACGAGCTGATCGTGGTCACCGCCGGCGCGGTCACTCGGACGCTGCCCGTGCCCGGGATCGCCGAGCAGGCGATCGGCCTCAAGCACGTCGAAGAGGCCGTCACGATCCGGGACCGGCTGCTCACCGCGTTCGACCGCGCCGCGACCCTCCCGGCCGGCGCGCACCGCCGGAAGCTGCTCACGGTCACCTTCGTCGGCGGCGGCTTCTCGGGGGTCGAGGGCTTCGGCGAGCTGCTGTCACTGGCGACGGCGCTGCTCAAGCGCTACCCGGAGCTGCACCGCGACGAGCTGCGCTTCCACCTCGTCGAGGCGTCGGGCCGCATCCTGCCCGAGGTCACCGACCGCCCGGGCCGCTGGGTCGTGCGGGAGCTGCAGCGGCGGGGCGCGCACGTCCACCTGGACACACTGGTGACGTCGGCGGCGAACGGGCACGTGACGCTCTCGACCGGGGAGGAGTTCGACTCGGAGCTGATCGTCTGGACCGCGGGCAACGGCGCCAACCCGGTGGTCGGCCGGCACACCGACCTCCCGGTCGACGAGCGCGGCCTGGTCGTCGTGCGGCCGGACCTGCGTGTCGGCACCGAAGCCGAGCCCGTGCCGGACGCCTGGGCGGCCGGGGACGACGCCGCGGTGCCCGACCTCGCCTCGCCGGTCCCGGGCGCACGCACCGTGCCCAACGCCCAGCACGCGTACCGGCAGGGAAAACTGCTGGCCCGCAACATCATCGCAACCCTGCGCGGCCGCGCGCCGAAGCCCTACGTCCACCACAGTCTGGGCGCGATCGCGACGCTCGGCCTCGGCCGCGGCGTCTTCCAGTACCGGCGGCTGGTGGTCACGGGCTTCCCCGCTTGGTTGCTGCACCGCGGTTACCACGTGCTGGCGGTGCCCAGCTGGGAACGCAAGGTCCGCGTCCTCGCGGTGTGGCTGACGGCGGCCGTCTTCGGGCGCGACATCCTGTCGCTGGCTTCGGTCCAGCACCCGCGTGACGCGTTCGTGGCGGCGGGCCGCACCGGGGGTTCCGGCGCGGCCCACCGCCCCGCTCAGGCGGCGAACGGGCTGGCGTCGACCGCGCAGGTCTTGCCGGCGGCCGGGAAGGCGCCCGAGATCAGGTAGTCCCGCTTCACCTGCTCGGTGCACGTGCTCGGCACGTACATCGACGAGTGCCCGTACCCCTCGGTGACGAACACCCGCGCCCGGGCCAGCTCCGCCGCGCCGTCCCGGGCGCCGGCCAGCGGCGTCGAGGGGTCGTAGCGGTTGTTCAGCACCAGGATCTCCGCCGACGTCGGGCGGTTCCACGGGCCCGTGTACCGGTCCGCGTCGTGCGCCTGCCAGAACGCGCAGCTCATCATGTCCAGCACGGCGATCCGGCCGAAGTACGGCACCCGCTGGTCTTCCGACTCCGCGTACCGGCTGTAGACCGCCGGGTCGGTCGGCACATCGCTGTCACTGCACTGGATCGCGTTGAAGGCTTCGGTGCGGTTGGCCGTGTAGGGCTCGCCCGCCTTGAACGCGGAGGCCGTCTTGGGTGCGTCGTACAGCCGCTGCAGCAGCGAGGCGATGTCCGGCCAGCCCCGCGAGTCGGACAGGTCGCCCGCCGCGTTGATGATCCCGGAGTACGTCCAGGTTTCGCCGTCGCTGACGATCGGGGCCTGCTTCGCCCGGGCCGTCAAAGCCGCCCACTTCGCCTTCGGGTCACCCGAAGAGAACGCGCACTTCGGCCCGGCTTCCGTGCACAGGCGCAGGAACTGGTCGAACGTCTGCGCAATCCCGGTGGCGACGTCCTGCCGGGTGTCGAGCGGAACACTGCGACCGCTGCCGTCGTGGCCGGTGGCGTTGCCGATGAAGTCCATGGTGCCGTCGAACACCATGGCGCGGACGCGGTTCGGGAACAGGTTGGCGTAGGTGGCGCCGAGCTGCGTCCCGTAGGAAATGCCGTGGTAGGTCAGCTTTTGGTCGCCGACCGCGCGGCGCAGCAGTTCCAGGTCCCGCGCGGTGTTCGCGGTCGAGACGTGCTCGAGGATCGGGCCCGCGTTCGCCGTGCAGCGGTCCGCCAGCTCCTTCGACTTCGCGTAGAAGGCCGCGTTGCCACTCGGGTCGCCGGGCATCTCCGGGAACGCCCCGAAGAACGACTCCTGCTCGGCCAGCGTGCCGAAGCAGCGCACGGCGGTGCTGGTGGCGATCCCGCGCGGGTCCCACGACACGACGTCGAACCGCGCGCGCAGCTGGTCGGAGAACAGCCACGGCCACTTCCCGCGCTCGCGCAGCCGCTGCAGGCCGGACGCGCCCGGGCCGCCGAAGTTGACGAACAGCGTGCCGATCTTGCGGGTGGGATCGGTGGCGGGCAGCTTGATCAGCGCGAGGTCGATCTTCGCGCCGGACGGCCGGTCGTAGTCCAGCGGCACCTTCGCCGTGGAACATTCGAAGCCGTCTTCGCAGCCGGTCCAGCTCAGTTTCGGAGTGGGAACGCTGTCGACGGAAGCCGAAGCCACCGCCGGTCCGGCCGCGACGGCCAATGAGGCCCCGAGCGCGACGACCAAGCCGCGCACCAGACCTCCCCCAGTGAGACGACGCACGAAGAACCCTTTCGTCGGGAAACGATCACCCCTCCAGACGGGCGAGGAGGTGGTGTGGTTGGCAGGCCGGCCGGAAAAGCTCGCCGGCCGCCCCTGGGTACTTCGCGGAAAGCCCGGTTCGGGTTCCGGCCGCGAAGAACCCCTGGCGCCGACTTCCCCTCTTTAGCTATAGTGCTAGTCACCTAGTTAAATGGAGTTGCCGATGATCGAGTTCCACCTCGACGCCCGGTCGGGCCTGTCGCCGTACCAGCAGCTGGTCCAGCAGGTGCGGCACGCGCTGCGGCTGGGCCTGCTGAGCAAGGGAGACCAGCTCCCGAAGGTCAAGGACGTGGTCGCCGGCCTGGCGATCAACCCCAACACCGTGCTGAAGGCCTACCGCGAGCTCGAACACGACGGGCTCGTGTCGGCCCGGCCGGGGGTCGGCACGTTCGTGACCGCGACGCTGAACGGGGGCGCCTCGTTCGCGGCGCTCGGGCCGTTGCGGCAGGACCTGAGCCGCTGGCTGGCGAAGGCCCGCAAGGCCGGTCTCGACGAAGAGAGCATCGAGGCCCTGCTGATGTCCACGTTTCGCGACTCCGCCAGAGAGGACATAGCGTGACCGTCCTGCGCGCCCAGGGACTGGGCAAGAAGTACAAGCGCAAGCAGGCGCTGACCGGCTGCACGCTCGAGATCGAGGCCGGGCACGTCACCGGGCTCGTCGGCCCCAACGGCGCCGGCAAGTCCACCCTGCTGAACATCGCCGCCGGCATGCTCGAGCCGACCACCGGCACGATCGAGGTGTGCGGCGGGGTGCCGGGCAGCGGGCCGGAGCAGCTGGCGAAAGTCGGTTACGTCGCCCAGAGCACACCTGTCTACAGTGGACTGACCATCGAGGAGCACCTGCGGCTCGGCGCGCACCTCAACCCGCGCTGGGACGACTCGCTCGCCACCAAGCGGGTCGAGCGGCTGGGCTTGGACCCGAAGCAGGCCGCCGGGAAGCTGTCCGGCGGCCAGCGCGCCCAGCTCGCGCTCACCCTCGGCATCGCCAAACGGCCCGAGCTGCTGCTGCTCGACGAGCCGGTCGCGGCGCTGGACCCGCTGGCGCGCCGGGAGTTCCTGCAGGACCTCATGGAGTCGGTCGCCGAGCACGGGCTGTCCGTGGTGATGTCCTCGCACCTGGTCAACGACCTCGAACGCGTCTGCGACCACCTCGTGGTGCTGGTGGCGTCCCAGGTCCGGGTGATCGGCGACGTCGACGAGCTGCTCGCCACCCACCACCGGCTGACCGGGGCGCGCCGCGACGTCGAGACGCTGCCGGCGGACCAGCACGTCATCTCGGCGAAGCACACCGACCGCCAGACCACCGTGCTCGTCCGCACCGAGGCGCCGATCCTCGACCCCGCGTGGACCGTCGGGCAGATCGGCCTGGAGGACCTCGTCCTCGAGTACATGAGCAACCCCGCCGCCGCCCGCCCCGCCCTGGAGGTCCTCCGATGACCTGGCTGACCTGGCGTCAGTTCCGCACGCCCGCGTTGTCCGTGTTCGCCGCGCTGGTCGTGATCGGCGTCGTGCTCGCGATCACCGGGCCGGAGCTGGTGGGCCGCACGAGCTTCTCCGACCAGGACACCCTCTTCGCCGGGACGATCCTCGTGCTCTACCTGCTGCCCGCGGTGATCGGCGTCTTCTGGGGCGTCCCGATGATCACGCGTGAGCTGGAGAGTGGCACGCACAGCCTGGTGTGGAACCAGACCGTCACGCGCAAGCGGTGGCTCACCACCAAGCTCGGGGTCGGAATGCTGACCGCGATGGTCGCGGCCGGCCTGCTCGGCTGGGCGGTGTCGTGGTGGGCGAGCCCGATCGACGCGCTGGCGGCCCAGCAGACCGATCGCGGGATGCTCTCGCGCATCATGCCGGTGGTGTTCGGCGCGCGTGGCATCGTCCCGATCGGCTACGCGGCCTTCGCCCTCGCGCTCGGCGTCGCGGTCGGGATGCTGCTGAAGCGGACGGTGGCCGCCATGGCCGTGACGCTCGTCGTGCTCGCCGCCGTGCTGCTCCTGGTGCCGAACTTCGTGCGGCCGTACCTGCTGCCGCCGCAGCAGCTGACGGTCGCGATCGTCGGCGAGGACATCACGAACATCACCGGCGACGAAACCGGCCGGGTGCAGGAGATCGGCGTGCGGAACCCGGCCGGCGCGTGGGTGCTGGCCAACGAGACCGTCGACCCGAGCGGGAACGTGGCCTCGCCGCTGCCGGACTTCGTGCAGAACTGCCTGCCGCGCCCGGGTGGCGGCCCGCCGGAACGCGGCTCCCTCGAACAGTGCATGGCCCAGCTGGGCACCCACGGCTACCAGCAGCGCCTGACCTACCAGCCCGGCTCGCGGTTCTGGCCGTTGCAGTGGCTCGAGCTCGCACTCTTCCTCGCGATGACCGCCCTGCTCACCTGGTTCTGCTTCCGTCGCATCCGTCACCTGTCCTGACCCGGTTCCTGGGGGAATCATGCGCACTCTCGCGGTAGCCACCGCCTTGACGCTCACGCTCTCCGCGTCACCCGCTTCGGCGGCCACGACGCCCTACCTGCCCCGGCCGACCGGCCACGAGCCCGTCGGTGTCACGTCACTGTCCCTTAAGGACACTTCGCGCCCCGACCCGTGGGTGCCGACGGTGCCCTACCGGGAGCTGATGGTCTCCGTCTTCTACCCGGCGACCTCGGCGAACGGGCCCAAGAAGCAGTACATGACCCCGCTCGAGTCCGAGCGCAACCTCGAACGGGAGAACATCCCGGGGCTGCCGCTCGACGTCCTGAGCACCGTCCGGACGAACGCGGTCGTCGACGCGAGACCGGCCGGGCGGTGGCACGACCTGCCGCTGGTCGTCCTCTCGCCGGGCTGGACCCAGCCGCGGGCCACGCTCACCGCGCTGGCCGAAGACCTCGCCAGCCGCGGCTACGCCGTCGCGGCGATCGACCACACCTACGAAAACCGCGCCACGACCTTCCCCGACGGCCACGTCACCGGCTGCGCCGCCTGCGAGGTCGACGACCAGCCAGGGATCTGGGAGAAGGTCGCGCAGGTGCGGTCGAAGGACACGTCGTTCGTGCTCGACTCGCTGCTGCGCTCGAAGAAGTGGGGCGCCCTGATCGACCCGCGGCGGATCGGCATGACCGGGCACTCCGCGGGCGGCGCGATCACGACACAGGCGATGCTGGCCGACCCGCGCATCCGGGCCGGGGCCGACATCGACGGCAGCATCCACGTCCCGCTCCCGGCGTCCGGGCTGGCGCGGCCGTTCCTGTTCCTGGGCAGCATGGACGAGTACACCCCGGGGCAGCCGGGTCCCTACGACGACTGGGAAACCGACTGGACGCACCTCACCGGGTGGAAGCGCTGGCTCATGGTGTCCGGCACCGCGCACGCGTCGTTCACCGACCTCGGTGTGCTCGCCGACCAGCTGGGCGTCGACCTCGGCGCGTCGATTCAGGGGGAACGCGCGCTGACGATCACACGGAACTACGTAAGCGCTTTCTTCGACCGGAACCTGCGCGGCCGGCCGCAACCACTGCTGGCCGCGCCCTCACCCGCCTACCCGGAAGTGACGTTCACCGGATGAAGAAGACGATCCTCCTGGGCGTCACGGCACTGGCCTTCACGCTGCCGGCGCCGACCGCCTCGGCGTCCCCGGCGCTCACGCTGGCGAAACCCACCGGCGACCAGCCGGTGGGCACGACCTCCCTGTACCTCAAGGACACTTCGCGGCCGGACCCGTGGGTCGCGACCGTGCCCTACCGCGAGCTGATGGTGTCCCTGTTCTACCCGGCGGTTTCGGCGCAGAGGCCGAAGAAGCAGTTCATGACGGAAACCGAAGCGGCCGCCGTCTTCGAGGAGGCCGGGATCACCGGCATCCCCCCGGCGGTGCTGACGACGGTGCGCACCGACGCCGTGGTCGACGCCCGGCCGGCCGGGCGCCACCTGCCGCTGGTCGTGCTGTCGCCCGGGTTCAAGCGGCCCCGCGCCGAGCTGACGTCCCTCGCCGAGGACCTGGCGAGCCACGGCACCGCGGTCGTCGTGGTCGACCACACCTACGAGAACGTCGCCACGACGTTCCCCGACGGCCACGTCACCGGCTGCGCGGCCTGCGGCAACTACGACGACGCGTTCTGGACGAAGCTGCAACGCGGGCGCGCCACGGACGTGTCGTTCGTGCTGGACTCGCTGACGCACTCGAAGTGGGCGTCGCTGATCGACGCGTCCCGGATCGGCATGGCCGGGCACTCGGTCGGCGGGGCGAGCGCGCTCGGCGCGATGGTGGCCGACCCGCGGATCAAGGCGGGGATCGACATCGACGGCACGACGGACGTCCCGCTGCTCGCACCGGGCCTCGACCGGCCGTTCCTGTTCCTGGGCCGGGCGAACACGTACACGCCCGGGACCGGCCAGGAATCCGGTACCTGGCAACGGGACTGGGCGCAGCTGACGGGCTGGAAGCGGTGGCTCGTCGTGGCGGGCATGGCGCACCCGTCGTTCACCGACATCGGTTTGGTGGGTGAGCAGCTCGGCCTCGACTTCGGTGCGACGACCCCGGCCGCGCGCGGCCAGGCGATCACCGCGGCGTACGTCGGGGCGTTCTTCGACCAGCACCTGCGCGGCCGGGCCCAGCCACTGCTGGACCAGCCGTCTTCGCGGTACCCGGAGGTCAGCTTCGCCCGGACGTCGACGCCGTACCTGCCCGCGCCGACCGGGGACCGGCCGGTCGGCAGCACGGCGGTGTACCTGAAGGACACCTCGCGGCCCGACCCGTGGGTGCCGTCGGTGCCCTACCGCGAGCTGATGGTGTCGCTGTTCTACCCGGCGGCGTCGGCCAAGGGCCCGAAGACGCCGTACCTGACCGCCGCCGAGTCCGCGGCCCTGCTGACCGGCAGCGGCCTGGCCGTGCCACCGGACTGGCTCACGACGATGGTGACGAACTCCGTGGCCGGCGCCCGGCCGGCCGGGCACGGGCTGCCCCTGGTCGTGCTTTCGCCCGGCTACACCAAACCCCGCGCGACGCTCACCGCGCTGGCCGAGGACCTGGCCAGCCACGGGTATGCCGTCGCGGTGGTCGGCCACACCTACGAGAACGCCGGGACGAGCTTCCCCGACGGCCGGTTCGCCGGCTGCGCGTCGTGCGAAGTGCCGCACGACAGCGCGTTCTGGCAGAAGCTGGAGCACGGCCGCGCGGCCGACGTGGCGTTCGTGCTGGACTCGTTGACCCACTCGGCGTGGGCCGGGCTGGTCGACGCGTCCCGGATCGGCATGGCCGGGCACTCCGTCGGCGGGGCGAGCACCCTGCCCACGATGGTCGCCGACCCGCGGATCAAGGCCGGGATGGACATCGACGGCACCACCGAGGTGGGGCTCACGGCGCCCCTTTCGCGGCCGTTCATGTTCGTGAGCCACCAGCCGGCGCCCACGGCCTGCGCGCCGGGGAACGAGCCGTGGGAACGGGACTGGGCCCAGCTGAGCGGCTGGAAGCGCTGGGCCGAAGTGGCGGGCACGCAGCACGCGTCGTTCACCGACGTCGGGCTGGCCGGTGACGAGCTCGGCGCCGACTTCGGGGCGAAGACCGGGGCGCTCCGGACGCAGGAGATCACGCGGACGTACGTGAACGCGTTCTTCGACCAGCACCTCCGGGGGAAGCCGCGGCCGGTGCTCGACCGGCCGGGTGATCCGGAAGTCTCGTTCTGCCACTGAAAAGACGGCGGAAGCGGCACTCGTGGGGGTGTGCCGCTTCCGCCGTTTCCGGGCAAAAGGCGTAGATCGAACGCTCACCCTGCTCGCCACGTCCCGTCGCCGGACGGCCCGCCGGGCGCGGCCTCGCCCGCACCGCCGCCGTGGCCGTCACCGCCGCTGAGCCAGACGCTGTGGCTCGCGATCCGGCTCACCACGCTGATGTGACCGCTACAGCTTCCCGCCCGCGACCGGCGGCATGTCGGGCGCGTCCTCGACCGCCGTCGCCGCCTCGCGGTACAGGTGGTTCTCGACCTCGAACAGGTTGCCCCCGGCGCGCTCGACCACGGTGAGCAGCGTCGACATCTGCGCGATCTCCTCCACCTGCTCGGTGAGGAACCACGCCACGAACTGCTCCCCGAGGTAGTCCTCCTCGGCGCGCGCGGCCTTCGCCATCGCCTCGATGTCCGCGGTGACCGTGCGCTCCTGGGTCAGCGCCAGCTCGATCGCCTCGTGCACGCTCGAGAAGTCGTTGCGGACCTCACCGCTGCCCGGGATCACCACCGGCTGGTCGCGGTCGAGCAGGTACCGCACCATCGCCAGCGCGTGGTTGCGCTCTTCGATCGCCTGCCGGTAGAAGCGCTTGGCCAGTCGCGGCAGGTCGCGCGCGTCGAACCAGACGGCGAGAGCGATGTACTGCTGGGCGGCGGTGAACTCGTGCCGGATCTGCTCCTGCAGGAGCCCGGGGAACTTTTTGGCCATGGCCCCAACCTACGACGTGCCGGATGCTCGCGACACGCGTTGCGGTGAAACGATCCCGGGATGACGACCGCGCCCGACCTGTCCGGCACGACCACCTGCGTCACCGGCGCGGCCGGCACGATCGGCCGTGGCATCGCGCTCCGGTTCGCCGCGGCCGGGAGCGCCGTCGCCGTGCACCACCGCCGTCCCGGGGCCGGTGACGACGTCGTCGCGGCGATCGAAGCCGCGGGCGGCCGGGCGAAGGCGTTCACCGCGGAGCTCACCGACGACCGCGCCTGCCACGCGCTGCTCGACGCCGTCACGGAGTGGGGTGGCCGGCTGGACGCGCTGGTCAACAACGCCGGCGTCCAGCCGGTCGAAGCCCTCACGGACCTGACCGCCGAACGCTGGCGGGCGATGCTCGACGCGACGCTGACGAGCGCTTTCTCCTGCACCCAGGCGGCGGCCCGGCTGATGCGCGACGGCGGGAGCGTCACGCACGTCGCCTCGATCGAGGCCCGGCAGCCCGCGGCCGGGCACGTCCACTACAGCGCGGCGAAAGCGGCGCTGGTGATGCACGCCCGGGGCGCGGCGCTGGAGTACGGGCCGCGCGGGATCCGCGTCAACACGGTGTCCCCCGGGCTGATCGGCCGCCCCGGGCTCGACCGGGACTGGCCTGAAGGTGTCGAACGCTGGCACCGCGCGGCGCCGCTCGGGCGGCTGGGCACCCCCGAAGACGTCGGCAACGCGTGTCTCTTCCTCGCTTCACCGCTGGCGTCGTGGATCACCGGCCACGACCTCGTGGTGGACGGCGGAGTCACGGCGCGCCCGACCTGGTGACGCTCAGTCCGGGACCTCGCCCATCGAGCGGCAGAGGCGGCGCAGCAGGTCGGCCAGCTCCCGGCGGTCCGGGCCGCTCAGGCCGCTGACCAGCTCCTCCTGGGTCGCCAGCTCCGCGGTGAACGCCTCGTCGGCCAGCGTCAGGCCCGCCGGGGTGAGGCGCACGAGCGCGGTGCGGCGGTTGGCCGGGTTCTGCTGCCGGTCGACCAGCCCGGCCGCCACCAGGCGGTCGAGCCGGCTGGTCATCGTGCTGTTGCCGGCCAGCATCCAGCGGGCGATCTCCGCCAGCGACAGCTCGTACGGCTCCCCCGCGCGCCGCAGCGTGCCGAGGATGTCCAGGTCCGCGTGGAGCAGGCCGTAGTCCTTCAGCGTGTCGTCGAGGCGCCGGGTCACCCGCCGCGCGATCCGGGTCAGCCGGGCCAGCACGGCCAGGGGGGCCGGGTCGAGGTCCGGGCGCTGGCCGCGCCACTGGTCCAGCACGTCGTCGACGAAGTCACGCTCCATCCCCGTACTCTACAATGACGGACATTACGACCTCGTACCTTTCGACCTCGTGACGAGGGAGGGAAAGATGCCCGGAGTGATCGTCGCCGGCGGCGGGCCGGTCGGCATGCTGCTGGCCACCGAGCTCGGCCGGCACGGCGTGCGCACGACCGTCGTCGAGAAGCTGACCGAAACCCACGACGAACCGCGCGCGGGCACGCTGCACGCGCGCACCGCGCAGACGTTTCTGCGCCGCGGCTACCTCCCGGCGCCGCAGCCGCCGCGGAACCCGCACGCGATGGTCGAAGTCCCGTTCCACTTCGGTGGCCGCCCGGTGCTGACCCTGGAGTCACCCGCACTCGAAGGCGCGCCGATGATCGGCCAGGCGCAGTCCGACATCGAGCGGTTCTTCGAGGCGAAGGCCCGCTCGCTCGGCGTCGAAATCCTGCGGGGTCGAACGATCACCGGGGTGCGGGACGACGGCGGGAGCGTCACCGTCACCACCGACCGGGGCGAGCTGACCGCGGCCTACGTCGTCGGCTGCGACGGCGCCCGCAGCACGGTCCGGGCGGCCGCCGGGATCACCGGGACCACCCACCCGGCCACGTTCGCCGGCCTCCTCGGCCTGGCCCGCCTCGGCGACCCGGCGCGCGTGCCCGGCGGCTGGACGCAGGGGCCGACCGGCTGGACGCTGGTCAACGTCAACCCGGCCGGGCACAGCCGGATCCTCACGCACGAGTTCACCGAGCCCCTGCCCGAGCGCGGCGCCCCGGCCACGCTCGACGACCTGCGCGGGGCGGCGTCGCGGATCCTCGGCCACGACGTGCCGATGACCGACCCGGCGTTCCTCGGCCGGTTCAGCGACTTCACCCGGCTGGCCGACCACTACCGCACCGGCCGGCTCCTGCTCGCCGGCGACGCCGCCCACGTGCACGCGCCCCTCGGCGGGCAGGGCCTCAACCTCGGCCTGCAGGACGCGGTCAACCTCGGCTGGAAGCTCGCGATGGTGGTCGCGGGCACGGCGCCGGAGAAGCTGCTCGACACTTACCACGACGAGCGGCGCCCGGTCGCCGAAGCGGTGATCGCGAACACCCGGGCCCAGGCGGCGCTGATGCGGCCGGGCCCGGAGTTCGAGCCCCTGCGCGACCTGGTCGCCGACCTCCTGTCCACTTCGGACGGAAACCGGCTGATCAGCGACCGAGTCAGCGCCCAGGGCGTCCGCTACGGCGACGGCCGCGGCTTGGCTGGCGAGTTCTTGCGGAACCTCCCGCTGGGTGAGCGGACGGTGGCCGAAGTGCTGCACGCCGGTCGTCCGGTGGTGCTGCTCGGGCCTGGGGCTCCGGACACCCCGGCACCGTGGAAGGACGGCGTCGACGTGGTCGAGCACCGGGAAGACCTGGGTGCGCCCGCGATCCTGCTGCGGCCGGACGGGTATGTCGCCTGGGCGGGCTCGGATGGGCTTCCGGAGGCGCTCACCGACTGGTTCGGGCCTCGCTGACGCCGCCCGCGGCCGCCGGGCGGATCGACTGGCGATGCCGGAAGACCTCACCCGGATCCCACGCCGTCTTCGCCCGTTGCAGCCGCCGGTAATTGCCCTTGAAGTACAGGTCGTGCCACGGGACGCCGGACGTGTTCCAAGCCGGGTCGGACAGGTCCGCGTCCGGATAATTGACGTAACAGCCGTCGACCACCTCGCCGGGCACCGGCACCCCGCCCGTACCCGCGTACATCGTGCGGTAGAAGTCCCGCACCCAACCGATGTTCGCCGCATCCGCGTCCACTGTGGACCAGAATGCCTGGTACAGCAGCTTGAACGTGCTGTCGCGCTGGGCCACCGCCGTTGCCGCCGGGTCGACCGCCGAGATCGCGCCGCCGTAGGAGAACGCCACCAGCATCGTCTCCGGGTTCGTCACGTCCGGCCGGGTCAGGAACTCGTACGCCGTGCGCAGCTGGGCGTCCGGCAATGTGCTCCGGACGTACGCCGACTTGTGCTCGGCGCGCAGGGTCGGGTCGGTCAGCACCGGGGTGTTGGTGCCGAGGAACCGCGTGGCGCGCAGCCACGGCAGGCGCCGCGGGCGTGCCAGTCCCGGCATCGGGCCGAACTCGCCGGCCCGCGCGAACTCGGCCGGCACCAGGTCGCCGAGGACGGCCGAGAGGTGCTCGTCCAGCACGCGGGCCGCGGCCGGCGCGGCGGCGTCGATCTGCGCCACCAGGCCGACCGTCCCGTTGCAACGGTGGTTCAGCATCAGCAGGCTCGACAGCGGCGCGCCCGGCGAGTCCGGCGCGCGGTGGTCGTGGTGCCAGCGCGCGTACCCGCCGAGCAGCCGGGCGAAGCGCCGCTCGTCGAGGTCCGCCCACGGCACCGACAACGCCGTGACCAGCACTTCGGCCGGCGGGCGCACCAGCGGCGCCTCGAACAGGAACCGCGTCACCACGCCGAACGAGCCGCCCCCGCCGCCGGTGTGCGCCCAGAACAGGTCGGCCTCGGCGCCGGTCGAATCGCGGGTGACGACCACCGTCCGGCCGTCGGCGAGCACCACCTCGACGCCGTACAGGTGGTCGACGGTCAGGCCGTCCCGCCGCGACAGCAGCCCGTAACCCCCGCCGGTGACGTGCCCTCCCGCGCCGACCGAGTAGCAGATGCCGCCGGGGATCGTCACCCCCCAGCCGCGGTACAGCTTTTCGTAGACGTCCTGCAGCCGCGCCCCCGCGCCGACGGAGAAAACACCGTCCACAAAGTCCACATCGGACAGATAGCCGAGGTCGACGATCTCGGCCACCTCTTCGTGGTGGACGAAGTCCTCGAAGCAGTGGCCGCCGCTGCGGATCGCAAGCCGGCCTCCGGCAGCGGAAACCGCCGACGCGACTTCCGAAGTGTTCCTCGGCAGATGCACCGAGGACGGCTTCGCGGTGTAGCGCTGGTTGATCCCGGCCGTGAAGTCCGCGTACCGGGGGTCGTCCGGCCCGATGACGGGCATGGCTCCTCCAGGAAGACGGGGAGGCCGGGACGACGCGCGTCCCGGCCTCCGCTCAGAGATCTCCGGCGAGCTTGCCGCCGAGACCCCAATGGTCCTTTTCGACGTCGGTGATGATCACCGTGACCGCCGCTTCGGGGCACTTCGCGAGCCGCGAAACGGTGCCTGTCACCTCTTCGACGAGCTGGCGGCGTTCGGGCTCACCGGCCCCCTTCCACCAGTTCACGTGCACGACCGGCATCGGTTTCCACCCCCTCTCCGGTGCGCGTGTCCCCCCGGCGGTCGAGGCCCACCGCGGCCAGCGCGACGACCAGCGACGCCACGGCCAGCCCGGCCCCGATCCAGCTCGGCGAGAGCAGGCCGGCGCCGGCGCTGATGCCGACCCCGCCGAGCCACGGGCCGAGCGCGTTGCCGACGTTGAACGCCGAGATGTTGCTCGTGCTGGCCAGGGTCGGCGCGCCTTCGGTCTCGTTCATCACCCGCGTCTGCAACGCCGGGTTGATCAGGAAGCTGCCGATCCCGAACAGGAACAGCGTCGCGATCATGGCCGGTTTGCTGTGCGCGGTCAGGGAAAACGCGCCGAGCATGACGGCCAGCAGGAGCAGGCCGGCGCACAGCGTGCCCATCAGCGAGCGGTCGGCGAACCGGCCGCCGAGCACGCTGCCGAGGAACGTGCCGATGCCGAACAGCGCCAGCAGCGGCGGCACCAGGCCCTCGGAGAAGCCGGTGACGTCGGTCAGCAGCGGTGCGATGTAGGTGTAGGCGGTGTAGAGCGCGGCCTGGCTGAGCATCGTGGTGCCCAGGGCCAGCCACACCTTCGGGTTGCGGAACGCGGCCAGCTCGTGGCGCACGCCCAGGTGCCCGGCGCGCGGCTGGTGCGGCACCAGCGCGACCACGCCGACGAGGTCGACCAGGCCGAGCACCGCGACGGCCAGGAAGGTCGCGCGCCAGCCGAAGTGCTGGCCGACGAACGTGCCGAGCGGGACACCGGCGATGGTGGCGATGGTCAGGCCGCCGAACATGATCGAGATGGCCCGGGCCCGTTTGGCCGGCTCCACCAGGTTGGCCGCGACCACCGCGCCGATGCCGAAGAACGAGCCGTGCGCGACGGCGGTGACCACGCGGGCGGCCATGAGCACGCCGAACGACGGCGCGGCCGCGGCGATCACCTCGCCGACGACGAAAACCGCGAGCAGCACGACGAGCGCCGTCTTCCGCGGCACCTTGGTGGTCGCGGCGGTGATCAGCGGCGCGCCGACCACGACGCCGAGCGCGAACAGCGAGATGAGCAGCCCGGCCTGCGGCAGCGTGACGCCGAAGGCGCCGGACAGTTCCGGCAGCAGGCCGGCGATCATGAACTCGGTCGTGCCCAGGCTGAACACCGTCAGCCCGAGCACGAACAGGGCGATGGGCATCGTTTCTCCCGGGGTTCGGTTCGCCGGAACGGTCAGGACCCGAGCGCGGCCAGGCCGGCCTCGGCGATCTTGACGTCGTCGGTCCAGTGCGCGCCCGAGACGCCGACCGCGCCGACGACCTCGCCGTCGACCACGATGGGCAGGCCGCCGCCCATGCTGACCAGGCGGTCGATCGCGGTGGGCGCGCCGGTCCGCAGCACCGGGTCGGCCTCGAGCACCTCGGACCACTTCTGGGTCGGCATCGCCGACGACGCGGCGGTGTAGGCCTTGTCCTGCGCGACCTGGACGGCGTTGAGCTTCGCGCCGTCCTGCCGCAGGAACGCCTTCAGGTGGCCGCTTTCGTCCACCACCGCGACGGCGAACCGCTTGTCGGTCGCCTTCGCGGCCTCGTCGGCCGCGCGGACGATCTGCCAGGCCAGCTCGTCGCTGACGGACGACCGGCGCTGCACGTGAGGCATGGGATCTCTCCTTGCTTGGTTGGCTTGCTTGATTGGCGGAGTCTGGTTGCGGATGCGGGCGGTGCCGCAGCCCGAACGTAGCAAATCTGGATCGATCGGTAAACATCAGAGCGACCGACTGACCACGTTCAGGCACGAACTTCCTGGTAACGGCGCGGAAAATTCGGGCAACCAGGACGTTATTGTTGATCAGTCGGTCCAGATACAGGGCCCCGTTGTTGACCGATCGTTCCAGCTTCCCTAGACTGGGGACATGCCCCGAGTCCGCGAGTTCGACACCGACGAGGTGGTCCAGCAGGCCATGGAGGTCTTCTGGCGCCAGGGTTACGAGGCCACCTCGATCCAGGACCTCGCGGAGGCGACCGGGCTCGGACGCGGCTCGCTCTACGCCGCGTTCGGCAGCAAGCACGGCCTCTACGAACACGCGCTCCAGCGCTACGTCCGCCAGACCACCGACGCCACCCGTGAGTCGCTGATGCAGCGGGTGCCGATCCGGCAGGTGATGCGCGACCTGTTGCTGGGCCGCATCGACGACGCGCTGAAGGAGCCCGGCCGGCCCGGCTGCCTGCTCGTCATGGCGATCACCGAACGGGTGCCGCACGACGACATCGCGAACCGGATCGTCTGCGACGCCATCGCGGCGCTGCAGGACTCCTTCTACGGCACCCTGCACCTGGCCCGCAGCATGGGCGAACTGCCGGCGGGAACCGACATCCCGGCCGTGTCCAATTTCCTCGTCACGATGATTCAGGGGCTGCGCGTGATGAGCGCGGTCTGCCGCGACAAGGCTTTGCTGGAACAGGTCGTCGACACCGCATTGCAGGCCATTCCGCAGTAATTCGCTTTTCCGCACCGCTTCGGCGGCCACCGCGAGGTGGCCGCCTTTTTTGCGCACCGGGAAGCACCGGCCGCCGATCGTTAACATTCCGGCCGTTTTCGATTTGACCATCGGACCCGTTCCCGACATCGCGGCAGCAATTCCGTTGCAGCACAACGATTGTGACGACGTTCACATCTTTTCCCCGCGCCGCCCCTTTGGACGGCTTTCGTCGCACCGGCGGACATCAGCGTTCCCTCATTCGGCGGTATCGGAATTTTACTGAATCGGTTCAGTCAATGACTACTGCTCCATTCGGGCAGATTTGAGACCCCCGTTAACGACTTTGCAACGGTCGAGGCGAGTCTAGTACGGTCGCCACCGGAAGCGATTCGGGAAACCGTGATCAATTCCGCTTCCCGCCCATCGGCAAATCGTCAAGCAACTGATTGGACCTGGGGATGCTCATCGACCAGATTCAGGGAACGATCGTCCGCGCGGCGGATTTCGTCTTCGCGCCGTTCGACTGGGGCCGCGTCGCCGAGCCGGTCGGCCCGGCCATGGGGGCGCACAAGGTGACCCTGCTCGTCGTCGAAGTCGCACCCGGCAAGGCGTGGCGGCTCGGCTGGGCCCTCGAGGAGGAAAACGTCGCGGTCGTCTTCTCCGGCTCCGGCCACGGCGACGTCACGGGGCACCGCACCGAGGTGGCACGCGGCTCCGCCCTGCACTCCCCGACCGGGCGCACGCTCGAGCTCGAAGCCGGCGACGACGGCCTGACCGCGTACGTGTGGCGGACCCGCCTGGCGGGCGGCGAGCCCACCGGTTCCGCGCCCCGGCTGGAAAACGAGCTGGGGAACACCGAAACGCAGCTGCACGGCTTCAGCGGCACCGGCGAGGTGGCCGCGCACGAGAACACCGCCGTGATGAACTTCCTCTTCTGGCCCGGCACCGGCAGCGCGCGGCTGTGCCTGCACTGCGGGATCCAGGAGCCCGGCCAGACCTTCAACGTCCACCAGCACCCCGAAAGCGAAGAGGCGTTCATCGCCTTCGAGGGCGACGGCCAGATGTACCTGATCGACCGCTGGCACGACGTCTCCCCCGGCGACGTCCTGTTCGCCGCCCCCGGTGTGCCGCACGGCACGCGCAACCCCGAAGCGGCCACGACGCGGTTCGCGACCTGCGGTGGCCCGACCCCGTTCGACCCCGTCCTCTACGCCCGCGCGGGCGTCTCCGCGGAGGTGAAGTGACCGTCATGTGCCGGATCTATGGACACCTCGGCGGCAGTCTCGCGGACCACCACCTGCGGGCGGTCTCGGCGCTGCAGCGCCACGGCGGACCGGACGCCCGGTTCGGCGCAGCCGGCGAAGGCTGGGCGCTGGGCAACAACCGGCTCGCCATCATCGACCTCGACGGCGGCGAGCAGCCCTACTGCCTCGGCCGCGACCTCAAGGTCGTCTTCAACGGCGAGATCTACAACCACGCCGAGCTGCGCCGCGACCTGCACGCGGCGGGGTACGTCTTCCACGACCACTGCGACGGCAACGTGATCCCGGCGCTGTACCACCGGTACGGCCTGGACTTCGTCGACCACCTCGACGGGATGTACGCGGTGGCGGTGCTGGACCTGCGGGCCGAGCCGAAGCTGGTGCTGGCCACCGACGACGCGGGCATGAAACCGCTGTACTACCACTGGAACCCGGCCCGGGAGGAGCTGTACTTCTCCTCGGAGCTGCCCGCCCTGCTGAGCGTTCCCGGCGTGGAATGGGACCAGTGGGCCGAAGGCCTCGACAGCTACCTCACCACCAAAACGCCGTTCGGCGAACAGACGATGTTCGACGGCGTCCGGGTGCTGCCGCGGGCGGCCACCGCCGTCTACACGCGCTCGGCCGGGCTGAAGATCTCGCGGCGCGCCGAAAGCGCCTTCCCGGTCGAAGACGACGGTGACATCGAAGCCGCGGGCAGCCGGGTGCGCGACACCCTGCGCGCCGAGACCCACCGGCTGGCGCTGGCCGACGTGCCGATCTCGACGATCACCAGCGGCGGCCTGGACTCCAGCCTGGTGACGGCGTTGCTGGCGGAGAAGGTGCCGCACGTGCACGCGTTCAACATCGCCTACACCGGCGACTGGCCGTTCGACGAAAAGAAGTACGCCCGTGAGGTCGCCGCGCGCAGCGGTGCGACCTACCACCAGATCGAGGCGGACCCGGCAACGTTCCCGGACCTGCTCGGCGAGGTCGTCTGGCACCTGGGCCAGCCCAACGCGGACCCGATCACGCTCAGCACGTACCTGCTGTTCCAGGGCGTGCACGACGCCGGGTTCAAGGTGACGCTCTCCGGCGACGCCGCGGACGAGATCTTCGGCGGGTACAGCCGGATCCGCGACGCGCTGCTCGGCACCGAGGACTGGCCGAACGGCTACGTCGAAGCGCTGGCGGCGGTGCCCGCGGCCCTGCGACAGCAGCTGTACACAAAGGACTATCGAGACCTGTTGCGGCAGAAGGGAACCGAAGCCGAGCGGATCGAACGCCGGCTGCGCGGCGCCGGGCCGGACCGGCTCGCCGCGATCACCGAGTTCGAAGTGGACGAACGGCTGCCCGCCTACCACCTGCGCCGCGTCGACCACCTGAGCATGGCGCACTCGGTCGAGGTGCGGGTGCCGTTCTGCCAGCGGTCGGTCACGCGGCTGGCCCGCCGGCTGCCGGTCGAGCACCGCGTGCGCGGCAACGAGGTCAAGCGCGCGCTGTACGCGGCCGCCCGCGGGCTGGTCCCGGATTCGGTGCTCGACCGGCCGAAACAGCCGTTCACGCTGCCGATCACCGCGATGCTCGCGGCCGGGCAGCCGTTGCACACCTACGCCCGTGACGTGCTGTCCGGGCCGTCGCTCGCCCACGGCGGGCAGCTCGACCCCAAGGCCGTCACCGGGCTGTTCGACACCCAGGCCAACCGGCCGAACGACGAATCGGCGCTGGCCATCTGGGCGCTGCTCATCCACCGGATCTGGGCCGAGCAGCTCTCCCGCGGCGGCGCCGGGGAAAGGAGGGCGGCCTGATGCTCGCCCACATCGCCCACGCCCACGGCAGCCCGAGCTCGACGCTGGTGCTGCCGGCCGAGCGGCTGCCCGAGTCCGAGGAGGCGCTGGCCGACGCACTGGCCGACGGCGTCGCCTGGCTCGCCGACCACGGCCTCGCCGCGGTCACCAAGGTCGCGCTCGTCTCGGTCTCCGAGCACCCGCTGTTCGACCTCGACTACCGGTTCGTGCAGGTCATCCCGGGTGATCCGGTCCGGTTCGACTTCCGCGGCAGCTGCGGGCACTCGGTGCTCTCGTCGGTGGTCGTGGCCAGCCGGCTCGGCTGGATCGGCCGGCTCGCGCCGGAGCACCGCGTCCGGGTGCGCGTGCTCAACAACAACGACCACGTGGTGTGCGAGGTCGACGAGTGCGTCCGCGACCGGACGACGTTCACCGCGCACTTCCTCAACCACCCCGCGGTGCCGCTCGGCGAGCTGCTGCCGTTCGGCGAGACCACCACGGACCTGCCCTACGAGGACGGCACGATCCGGGTCAGCGCGGTCTCGGTCGGGAACCCGTACCTGTTCCTCTCCGGCCACGACCTCGGCGTCGACACCCCGGAGGAGCTGTTCTCCGCCGGGCAGCCGCTGTTCCGCACGATGACCGCGATCCGGCGCTCGGCCGCGCGGCAGTACGGCTACCCCGTCGACGGCGCGTTCCCGAAGGTGGCCGCGGTGCTGCCGGACGGCGAGGACGGCCTGGCGGTGCGCGCGATCTCGGTGCCGTCGTGGCACCCGACGATCGCGCTCACCGGCGCCGTCTGCCTCGGCGCGGCGCGGCGGATCCGCGGCACCATCCCGTTCCGGCACGCCGGCGGGGAGACCCGGCGCGCCGAGCCGCTGCGGATCCGCACCGCGGGCGGGCGCACCACCTCGGCCGCCGCGGTGTCCGGCCACGACCGCGACAGCGAGCTGTCCTGGGTGAGCGTCCCGGAGAAGGCGGTGTCGTTCACCGGCGCCGTGTCCATCGACTCGTTCGGCCCCCACGTCCTGAAGGAGGACTCGTGCCTGCTCTCGACCTGACCACTTCCGCGCGCCTCGACGTCGGCGAGCTGCTCGACGTCCTCGCGAAACACGCGGCCGCGGCCGACGAGGCCGGCAAGCCCGCGCCCGAAGTGCTCGAGGCGCTGCGGAACTCGCCGTTGCCCGGGCTGGTCGTGCCACGCCGCTACGGCGGGGCCGGGGAAGACTCCCTGGCGGCCAACCGGATGATCGCGAAGATCGCGCGGCACGACCCGTCGACGTCGATCATCGCCTTCCAGCACATGGCCGTGTGCAGCCGGATCGCCGAGTGGGGCAGCGACGCGCAGCGCGAGGAACTGCTGCCGAAGCTCGCCTCCGGCCGGTGGCTGGCCGCCTCGGCGTGGAGCGAGTCCGGCGCCGGCGCGGCGAAGAAGAACCTCGCCACCATCGCCGACGAGCTGCCCGGCGGCGGCTGGACGGTCAGCGGCGGCAAGGCGTTCACCACCGGCGCCGGCGTCACCGACGTCTACCTCGTGCTCGCGCAGAGCACGCCGGTGAGCGAAGCGGACGACTCGGCGTACGGCTCCGGCGGGCAGAGCTTCTTCCTCGTGCCCGCGACCAACCCCGGCATCGAGCCCGACCTGAGCCTGGACCTGGCCGGCATGCGGGCGTCGGCGACCGGGTTCGTCGAGCTCAAGGACTGCCGGCTCGACGCGGAAGCGCTGCTCGGGCCGCGGGACGCCGCCAGCACGATCATCGCCGGCGTCCGGCAGTCCGGGGCGACGCTCGGCGCGGTGTCGGCCGGGATCGCCGAAGCGGCCTGGGACCTCGGGTTCCGGGCGGCGCAACGGAAGTCGCTGCTCGACCTGCAGGCCGTCCGGCACCGGCTGGTGGACCTGCGCGGGCAGGTGGAGTCCGCCCGCGCGCTCGTCGAACGGGCCGGGCGACGCGAAGGCGCCGACCCGGGCGAGGTGACGCTGCACAGCAAGATCCACGCCTCCCAGGTGGCCGAGGAGGTCGTCGCGGGCATCGCGCGGCTGCTCGGCAGCGCGGGGTACGTGGTGACGCACCCGATCAACCGGATGGCCCGCGACGCCCGCGCCGTCGCGCTGATGGGCCCGACCAACGACCTGAGCCGAGAGCTGGTGAGCTTGCCATGGGCCGCGTGAAGACCTGCGACCTCGTCGTCCGCGGCGGCCGGGTGACCGGCCCCGACGGAGTCCGGGTCGCCGACATCGCCGTCACCGGCGGGAAGATCGCCGACGTGCTCCCGGCCGGGAGCACCGTGTCCGGCGCCGAGGAGCTCGACGCGGCCGGCCGGTTCGTGCTGCCCGGCCTGATCGACTCCCACGTGCACTTCCGCACCCCGGGCCTGACGGCCAAGGAGGACTGGGCGCACGCGTCGCGCGCCGCGGTGGCCGGCGGCGTCACCACGGTGTTCGACATGCCCAACACGCGCCCGGCGACGTTCACCCCCGCCGACGCGCGGGCCAAGGACGCCGAGGTCCGCGGAACGAGCCTGGTCGACTACCGCTTCCACGCGGGGGTCAACCCGGACGCCGTCGACACGCTGGCGGCGTTCGAACCGGCCGAGGCACTGACCGCGAAGGCGTTCCTGACCGGGCACCACACCGCGCCGCACGTGCTGCGCGACCCGGGCCGGCTGGACGAGCTGTTCGCCGTCGCGAAACGCCGTGGCCTGCGGCTGCTGTTCCACGCCGAGGACGACGACGTCTTCACGCTGCTGGACGAGTGGCGGGGCAAGCCGTCGACCTACGGCGACTACGAACGGTTCCGGCCGCGCTCGGGCGGGATCGTCGCGGTGGCCAAGCTGATCGAGCTGGCGCGACGGCACGGCACCGCGGTGCACGTGCTGCACGTGTCCAGCCGCGAGGAGGCCGACCTGCTCACCGCGGCCGGCGCGACCGGGCTGCCGGTCACCTGGGAGGTCACCGGGCACCACCTGTCGTTCACCGCGGCGGACACCGCCCGCTACGGCTCGCGGATCCGGCTCAGCCCGGCCATCCGCGAGCAGGCCGACCAGGACCGGTTGTGGGACGCGGTGCTGCGCGGCGAAGTGTCCACTGTGGGCAGTGACCACGCGCCGCACGCGTTCGGGGACAAGGTGCTCGACGCGCCCGACGCGCCGCCCGGGCTGCCGGGGGTGCAGGAGCTGTTCGCGGCCCTCTACACCGGCCTGTGCCGCCGGGTGCCGGACGCGACACCGGCCGAGCTGCTGCCGATCGTCACCCGGGTGCTGGCCGCCGAACCCGCGCGGCTGATGGGGGTCGCGGACCGCAAGGGCGCCGTCGCGCCCGGCCTGGACGCCGATCTTGTGCTCTTCGACCCGGCGGAGAACTGGTCGTTCGGCCCCGGCGACGTCCAGGCGAAGTGCGGCTGGACGGCGTACGCGGGCTGGCTGTTCACCGGCCGGGTCGAGCGCACGATCCGCCGTGGCCGCACGGTGTTCTCCCGCGCCGGCGGGTTCGGGGCTCCGGAAGGCGAGTGGCTGACGCCGTCCGCGGTGGGAGCCCTCCGATGACCGCGGCGCTGCTCGACGAGTTCAAGGACGCGATGGCGGCGCTGGCCGGCGGCGTGTGCGTGGTGACCGCGCTCGACGGCGACGGCGCCCCGCGCGGGTTCGCCGCGACCTCGGTGACGTCGGTGTCGATGCGGCCGCCGCTGCTGCTGGTCTGCCAGGCGAAGACGTCGAGCTCCTACGGCGTGTTCTCGGGCTGCTCGCACTTCGGTGTCAACGTGCTGACCGCGGAGCAGGCCGAGCTCGCCGCGTTGTTCGCCACGCCGGGCGCCGACCGGTTCGGCGGCACCGGCTTCGCACCGGCCGAACACGGCCCGCCCCTGCACCCGGAGGCGCTGGCGAGCGTCGAATGCCGGCGCCGCGACACCGTCGACGCCGGCGACCACGGCCTGCTGCTGGGCGAGGTGTGCGCGGTCCGCACCCGGCCCGGCGACCCGCTCGTCTACCACGGCCGCCGCTACCAGCGCGTCCACCCGTTCTGACCTGTTCCGGAGGAAGCTCATGTTCGAGATGCCCGACCGTCCCGGCCCGGCGCCGCGCACCCGCGGCCCGGTCCCGCACGGCCAGCTCAACCAGATCGCGCCGAGCACGCTGCAGGAGGAGCTGTGGCAGCGGATGCGCGCACTGGCCGGCGTCTACCTCGCGCCGACGCACGTGCCGTACCCGGAGGCCAGGGCGATCCACCTGGCCCCGGAGTTCGGCACCGGCCCGGAGGACGCGTTCATCAAGCGCAGCCGCGAGTTCGCCCACCTGCACCCCCAGCAGGACGGCAGCCTCCACATGACACTGCCGGCGACGGTGAAGAAGATCGTCACGGAGGCGGGCTGGGGCGTGCCGCACCCGATCCAGAACACCCAGCTCGTCTACGGCCCGAGGGACCGCGACGAGATCGAGCTGGTGTGGCGGGTGCTGCTGGAGTCCTACACCTACGCCCGCGGCCGCCACTGCGAGTGAGCGCCGGGGCCATGCCGCTCTCCGCGGCGGCGTGGCCCCCGGTCTGCTCGCGCGTGTCGAGCGGCGCCTTGGCCGCGCCGGCGCGGCTGCTCTGCTACTCGGCGCCGCAGGAACAGCTCGGCTCGAGCCTGCTCCTCGACCCGACGAAAGCCACATCCGCCGGGACCTGGGCCACGCGGATCGGCGCGTGGCTGCACAAGCGGCCGAAGAAGGTGACCGCGGCCCGGCCCCGGTGTTCCTGGGCGAGCCGCTCCCCCGGAGCTAGACTGCACTGAAACGTGTTCTAGTTCTGGGGGTGTGATGGCCAGCCCTTTCCCGGTCGTCGACGGTGTCCCGGCCGAGCGAGCGCTGCTCGGCGACCGGATCCGCGAGCTGATCGAGGCGTCCGTGTGTGTCGGCGACTCCGCCGACCTCGTCGCCGCGGCCGGCCGGGTCGAAGCGGTGACGGCGGCCCTGCGCGCGGCGGGCGGCTCCGCGCCGTTGCTGCTCGCCGCCCTCGAGGGTGGTGGTCACCTCAGTGTCAACAACCCCCTCGAAGGCCCCGGCAACCCGCTCGCGCCGCCGTTGTCCTGGGTGGACGTCGGCCCGGAGTCCGTCCGCGCCGACGTCCTCCTCGGCGCCGCGCACGAGGGGCCGCCGGGGCGGGTCCACGGCGGCTGGGTCGCGGCGGTCCTGGACCACGTCCTGGGCCGCGCGACCGCCGCGGCCGGCTTTCCCGGCATGACGGCGTCCCTCACGGTCGACTACCACCACGGGACGCCGTACGCCGTGCCGCTCACCGCGGAAGGGCGGCTCGTGCGGCGCGACGGGCGCAAGCTGCACGCCACCGGAACCCTGCGCGCGGGCGACGTCGTGTGCGCGTCGGCCACCGCGATCCTCGTGCACTTCAGCGCAGACCGCTTCCCGAAGCCGCGGTAGCGGTGTGGCGCGACTCCGAGCCGGCCGACGCCATCAGCACCGCGCAGATCGGCACCGCCATCGCCAGCGCCGCCAGCACGAAGACCGGGAACAGGAACGAGAACACCTCCGTGCCCGACGGGTCCGGCGCCGCCGGGTCCAGGTGCAGCCGGACCGCCGCCATGCCCGTGTAGTGCATGCCGGTGACCGCCGCGGCCATCACCAGGCCCGCCGCCAGCCGGGGCAGGAGCTTGTCCAGCGCGACCGTGCACCACAGCGCCGCCGTCGCCGCCACCACCGCGATGACCACCGAGAGCGTCACCAGCGTCGGGTCGTAGCCGATCGTGCCCTTGATCTGGACCGCCCACATCCCCGTGTAGTGCATGACGTTGACCGCCAGCCCGGTCAGCAGCCCGCCGAGCAGCAGCCGCTTCCAGGCGAACCGGTTGCGGACGCCGAACACCAGCAGCCCGCAGAACACCGCCACCACCGACAGAACCGCCGAAAGCGCCGTGCGGAAGATGTCGTAACGCACGGGCAGCCCGGGCGTCGAAAACCCGAGCATCGCGATGAAGTGCATGACCCAGATGCCGACACCGCCGATCGACACCGCCGCCAGCGCCAGCCAGATCAGCCGGGTCCGCGGCTGGTCGGTCGACCGCGCCTGCAGCGTGCAGGCGAGACCGAGCGCGCAGCCCACCACCGAGGTCAGGTAGGCGAGGACGACGAGCCAGTGCCCCATCGCGAAGTCGTCGTGGTCCATGTGCATTTCCGTGCTCCTGTCAGGCTTTCTGCGCACGCGGCGCGTGCAGCTCGGCGAGCGCGTGCTCGGCCGCGGCGATGAGCGTGTGCTTGGTCGACTCCGGCGACCGCGCGTCGCAGGTCACGACCTGCACCGCCGCCGGGATCTTGAGGGCTTCGCGCACCTGGTCGGGCGCGTGCGGGCGGGTGTCCTGGAACTGGTTGATGGCCACGAGGAACGGCAGGCCGCGCGACTCGAAGAAGTCGATCGAGGCGAAGCAGTCCGCCAGCCGACGCGTGTCGACCAGGACGATCGCCGCGACCGCGCCGCAGACCAGGTCGTCCCACATGAACCAGAACCGGTGCTGCCCCGGTGTGCCGAACACGTAGAGCACCAGGTCGTCGGCCAGGGTGAGCCGGCCGAAGTCCATCGCGACGGTGGTCGCGAACTTCCCCGGCACCGCCTCGGTCCGGTCGACGCCGACGGCCGCCGCCGTCATCAGGGCTTCGGTCCGCAGCGGGTTGATTTCCGAGACGGCGCCGACGAAGGTCGTCTTGCCGGCCCCGAACCCGCCGGCCACGACGATCTTGGCCGAGGTGATCCGTCGTTCAGAGTGCGCGTAGTCCACTGAGGACCCTTTCGAGCAGGTCGTTCCGTTCGTCGAAGGAGGCGTCCGCGGTGAGCGTGTCGCGGATCGACACCTGGCCGGCGATCAGCAGATCACCGATGAGCACCCGGGCCACGCCGAGCGGCACGCCCAGGTGGAGCCCGACCTCGGCCACCGAACGCTGGTGCAGGCACAGCTGCGTCACCACGCCCAGGGGGTCGGTCGGGCTGTACGGGGCGGTGCGCCCCTGCGCGGTCGTCTCCACGAGGGCTTCCACCGCCAGGTCGACCGTCGGCCGGGTGCGCCCGGCGGTCCACGCGTAGGGGCGGGCCAGCGAAGCCGCGTGCCGGCCGCCCGCACGTCGCCGGCCTGGGGTCACCGGCTCGCTCCCGGCGCCGCCGCCGTGGGCCGCGCCGGGGTGTCGACCTGCTTCCCGACCCGGTCCACCAGCAGCGTCATCTCGTAGCCCACCAGGCCGATGTCGCAGCCGGGGTTGGCCAGCACGACCAGGTTCGAGCCGTCGCCGACGTTCATCAGCAGCAGGAAGCCCTGCTCCATCTCGATCACCGACTGCACGACCCGGCCCGCGGTGAACAGGTCGGCCGTGCCGAGCGCGAGGCTCGAGAGGCCGGACGCGATCGCCGAGAGCTGGTCGGCCCGGTCGCGCGGCAGGGTTTCGTTCGCCGCCACGAGCAGGCCGTCCGCCGAGACGAGCGCGGCGTGCGCGACGCCGGGCACCTCCTGCGTGAACGCCGACACCAGCCAGTTCCGGGACCTCTCGGCCATATCCGCTCCTTCCCGCCGCGTGCTCACTGCTCCGCCTTCGGATCGGCCGTGACCCGGTGCCGGGCCGCGCGCATACCGCTGTAGTGCCGTGAAAGGTTGCTCCGCACCGCGGCCGGATCGCGGAACGAGGTGTCCGCCTGCTGGGGCCGGCGCTCGGCGACCGAGCCCGGGGCGAGCTGCGCGCCGGGCTGCCGCGTCGGCAGTCCCGACTCGGTGAGCTCGACGTCGTCGAGCGTGCCGACCGCGGCTTCCGCGGCCTGCCGGACGTCGTCGGCCGGGGTCGCCCAGGCGCCGGGCGCCGCCGGTTCCGCCGGGGGATCGGCGAACCAGTGCGACAGCATGTGGTCGAAGATCGGCGTCGGCAGCGGCGGGGGCTCGAGGACGGCCGGACCGGGGTCTTCGGCGGGCCAGCGGGGTTCGGGGTCGGACCGGACGCCGCCGTTGAGGCCGTTGACACCGCTGACGCCGTTGGTCGCCGGGAGCAGCGCGGGCGGGCGCGGGGGCAGGTCGACCTGGATCAGCACCCCGGGGACGTGCACGCTGGCGGTGATGCCGGCGCTCGCGGTGCGGGTGGTCGTCGGCCGCAGCCGGACGGTGATCCCGTGCGACGCGGCCAGCCTGCTCACCACGAACAGGCCCATCCGCCGGGTGGTCTCCGGGCTGACCGCGGCCCCGGCGGCGAGCCGCGCGTTGGCCGCCTCGATGTCCTCGCGGCTCATGCCGAGCCCGACGTCGACGACCTCGATCAGCACCCCGCCGTCGAAGCCGCGGTCGGCGGTGAGCACCACCTGGTCGTCCGGCGGCGACGACCGGATCGCGTTCTCCAGCAGCTCGGCGAGGATGTGCACGACGTCGGCGGCGGCCTCGGACTGCACCGACCCGCGCGGCGCGTTGCCGAGCGCGACCCGCTGGTAGTCCTTGACCTCCGAGGTCGCGGCCCGCAGCAGCTCGACCGTCGCGACCGGCCCGACGTCGCGGCGCACCGGCCGTCCGCCCGCCAGGACCTGCAGGTTCTCGCCGTTGCGCCGCAGCCGGGTGGCGATGTGGTCGATCTGGAACAGCTCGGCCAGCCGCTGCGGGTCCTGCTCGTCGGCTTCGAGGTCTTCGATCACCGACAGCTGCAGCTCGACCAGGGACTGGCTGCGCCGCGAGAGCGTCATGAACATCTCGCTGACCTGGATGCGCATCTCGGCCTGCTCGCCGACGGCCAGCCGCACCGCCTGCCGGTGCATGTCGTCGAAGGCGCGGGCGAGCTGGCCGATCTCCTCCTCGGTGTCGACCGGCAGCGGCGGGGTCGCCTGCCAGTCGACCTCTTCGCCGTCGCGGATCCGCTCGATCGTCCCAGGCAGCCGGCGGCGCGCGGTGTCGACCGCGGCCGTGTGCAGCCGCCGGATCGGGGCGACCACCGACCGCGCCACGCCGAGCGCGATCGCGAGCGCGCCGAGCAGGGACGCGAGCACCAGCGCGGTGTCGCGCAACGCGTCGGAGCGGGCGGCGTTGGTCTGCACGCCGACCGCGTCCGAAAGCGCTTTCACCTGCTCGGTCAGGATCGTGCCGAGCAACGCGCGCCGGGCCGCGGGCCCGCCGGCGCCGGGGCTGGTCGCCGCGGCGAACCGGGCGGCCGCCGCACCGGCGGGCAGGGCGCGGCGAAGCTGCCCGGTGAGCACGGTCTCCTCGGCGGCGGCGACGCCCTCACCCGCCGCCGCCGAGGCGTCGGTGCGGCCGGCCAGGCTCGTCCTCAGCTGCACCAACGCTTTCGTGACGTCGGCGGCGTCGTCGAGATCGGTATTCCCGGCCTGCCCGACGATGCCGGGGATCACTTCGCTGAGCGCGACGACGAAGTCGTGGTAAGCGGTGGTCCTGGCCGTGGAAGAACCGGTCTGCTGACGCAGTCCGGCCATTTTCCCCAGCTGATCTTCCAGCGTTCGCGACAAATCCGGGTTGAGCTGCGAAAATGCGGCGTCGTGCCGGACGGCGGCGGCTTTCTCGTCGACGGCCGCGGTCTGCGCGGCGCCGCCGCCGTGGCTCATCTCGTCGTCGGCCAGCCCGCCGAGCTCGGCGATCCCTTGCACGACCGGCATTTGGTCCCGGACGGCGCTCAGGTCACCCGCCCGGGCGAGCTCGGCCTGCACCCGGCCGCCGGCCAGCAGGAGCGCGACCAGCACGGGCAGCAGCAACACGACGGAGATCTTGGTGCGCAGCCGCCAGGTGCCGGGTTTCCAGCGGGCGGCCGCACGACGGGACGCGGGTTCTTCTTCTTTCATCGGTGGCTTGGCTCGATTCGTACCGGTGCCCGAGAACGATTTCCGGGTCCTTTTCTCGCAGAATTCAGGCCGCCGACGTAACTCTGCGAGCCGTGGTGTTGTCAAGGAATGCGAGCCGTTTCCCCCGTACGCATCAGCTACGCAGGGTAATCTTCGACAGCGCGGCTTTTTACCTTCGCGGAGGGTGAAGAAATCCTCAAGAACGCACGGAACCGCCCGGGGATCCGGTGAATTCCTCCCCCGGCTACCCTCGGCGCGGAAAGGGGCACAGCGGCGATGTTGAGAGTTCACTTCACGGACGCGGACCTGGCGAAGCTGACCATCGCCGAGGACGCCGACCCGATGTGGGAGCTGCTGATGAGCAGCTACCGGATCCGGCGACCGGAGGGCGAGCCGTTCTTCGGCCGGTGGCGCCGGGGGTCACGCTCCGCGGTCCCCGACTCGGGCCGGCTGCTGCTGTCGGCGGTCCCGCCGTACGGCTACTGCCCGGACTTCCTCACCCCGGCGGGGGCCCGCACGATCACCGACGGGGTGTCGGCGGTGCTCGGGACGCCGTCGCCGAAGCTGGCCGCGGACGTCGCGGAGCTCGTCGCGCAGGGCACCCGTGTCCAGCCGTGGCTGCGCCGCCTCGCCGGCGGCGAATCGCGAGAGCTGCGGCGGCTCGGCACGTCCCTGCACGACTACTACCGGAACTGCCTGGCGCCGGACTGGCCGGCGGTGCGCGCGGCGGTCGCCCGCGACCGGCTCCGGCTGCGCTCGGCCCTGGACCGCGGCGGCCCGCAGCTGCTGCTGTCGACGCTGCACCCGGACATCACGTGGTCACCACCGGTGCTGCGGGTGCGTTTCCCGGTCGAGCAGGAGCTGCACCTCGACGGCCGAGGCCTCCGCCTGATCCCGGCGTTCTTCGCACACGGCATGCCGACGACGTACAAGGACCCGGACCTGCCCCCGGTCCTCGTCTATTCGATCAGCCAACCCCGCTTCGACCGCGACGCAGAGCCCGGGGCGTCGCTGTCCGCGCTGCTGGGCGCCACGCGGGCCCGGGTGCTGGTGACGCTGGCGACAACGCCGTGCAACACGAGCGAGCTGGCGGCACTGACCGGAATCTCCCTGGCGACGGCGAGCCAGCACGCGTCGATCCTGCGGGCGAGCGGGCTGATCACGAGCACGCGGGCGGGCAAGTCGCAGATCCACGAGAGCACGCCGTTGGGTTTGGCGGTCATCCGGGCGGGTTGAGGTTCGTGGGTTGCGCGGCCCGGGCGGGCTTGAGGTTCGCGGCTTGCGCCGCCCACCCGAGCCGCACCTCCCACCCAGGCCAACTCCCGCGCCCCGCGCCGCCCGCCGGAGCCGAGTCCGCGCCCCGCATCACCCACCCGCCCAGGCCGATTCCCGCGCCTTGCACCGCCCACCGAGCCCGAGCCCGCACCCCCCACCCAGGCCAAGTCCCGCACCCAGCAGCGCCCGCCGAGCTGAGTTCCCCACCTCGCACCCGGCCGCCGGAGCCGAGTCCCCGCCCCGCACCACCCCACCCGCCCAGGCCGATTCCCGCGCCTTGCACCGCCCACCGAGCCCGAGCCCGCACCTCCACCCAGGCCAAGTCCTGCACTCCGCAGCGCCCGCCGAGCTGAGTTCCGCACCTCGCACCGCCCGCCCGAGCCGAGTCCCCGCGCCGCACCATCCACTCAGGCCGGTTCCCGCGTCTTGCACCGCCTACCCGGACCCGTGTTAGCCTGTCGCAGTGCAGCGTCTGATCAAGTCCTCGCGACTCGTAACCCGGCGCGCCGGCTGAACCAGGTTGCCGGCGCGCAGCGTTGGCGACCCGTGGATTCGCGGCACCTCTCTTCGGCGGACCTGGCCCCGCTCCCTTTCCGCACTTCCCCGTGGAGACCAGCCATGTCCAGCCCCGCTTCCTTCGCCCCCATGCTCCTGCGCCGCCGCATCGCGACGTACTTCGTCGGGGGCGCCCAGGCGGTTCCGGCCCTCATCACCGCCCTCGCCCAGGACGGCCGCCTGGCGCACGAACTGTCGGTCGACGTCCGTGACGGCGTCCGGGAAAGCAGCCTCGTCTGCGCCCTGCTGCTGAGCACCGAGGAGATCGAGCCCCTGCTCGAGCGGTTGCGCGAGCTGCCCGCCGTCGTCTCGTCCGAACTCGCCTGAGCCGTAGCCGGAGTTCGGCACGGCGCGGGTGTTATCGTCGTAGAGAAGATCCTTTCGAGGAGGAGCGCGGTCGTGGCAGGTGACGTCGACATCTCCGGATAGCTCCGGAGTGTGCAGGCCCCCGGTGAAGCACCGGTGTGGCCGCCTTTGTCGACCACCTTTTCCTCCTCACCCTCCGAGGTCTTCTCCGTGCCCGAAAACTGCGTCGTCCTGTCCGGCCTGTCCTTCTCCTGGCCGGACGACACCCCCGTCTTCGACCACCTCTCCACCACCTTTCCCAGTGGCCGCAACGGTTTTGTCGCGCCCAACGGCTCCGGCAAGACGACGCTGCTGAAGCTCGTCGCCGGTGTGCTGACCCCGTCCGCGGGCAGCGTCACCGTCGACGGCGTGCTCGGCTACCTCCCGCAGGACCTGCCCCTCAGCGGCGAGCTGTCCGTCGCCGAAGTCCTCGGGGTCGCCCCGGTCCTGCGCGCGATCGAGGCCGTCGAATCCGGTGACGTCGACGAAAACCACTTCACCACCATCGGAACCGACTGGGACGTCGAGGAACGCACCCGCGCCCAGCTCGACCGGCTCGGCCTCGCCGACGTCGGGCTCGACCGGTCGTTGAGCACGCTCAGCGGCGGCCGGATCGTCTCGCTGGGCCTCGCCGCGCAGCTGCTCAAGCGACCGGACGTGCTGCTGCTCGACGAGCCCACCAACAACCTCGACCTCGAAGCCCGCGAACGGCTTTACGGCGTGCTGGACGACTGGTCCGGTTGCCTGCTCGTGGTCAGCCACGACCGTGCGCTGCTCGACCGGATGGACCGGATCGCCGAGCTCGAAAGCGGCGAAATCCGGTTCTACGGCGGGAACTTCACCGACTACGAGCACACCGTCGAGGCCGCGCGCGAGGTCGCCGAGAAGAACATCCGCAGCGCCGAACAGCAGGTCAAGCGCGAGAAGCGGGAGCTGCAGCAGGCCCGCGAACGCGCCGCCCGCCGCGCAAGCACGGCGTCGCGCAACCTCGGCAACGCCGGGCTGCCCAAGATCTTCGCCGGGACCATGAAGCGCAACGCGCAGGAGTCGGCCGGGAAGGCGGACGGCACGCACGCGGCGCGCGTCGGCGCGGCGAAGACCAAGCTCGACCAGGCCGAACGCGCGTTGCGCACGGAGCAGAAGATCAGCCTGGAGCTGCCGCAGACCGAGGTCCCGGCCGGCCGCACGCTCTTCGTCGGCGAGCAGCTGAAGGTGCGGGACCTGTTCCCCGACGGGATCGACCTCGCGATCCGCGGGCCCGAGCGGATCGCGCTCACCGGCCCGAACGGCGCCGGGAAGTCCACCCTGCTGCGGCTCCTGACCGGCGATCTCACGCCCGACAGCGGTTCCGTGTCCCGCGCCGACGGCCGGATCGCGTTCCTGTCCCAGCGCCTCGACCTGCTCGACGACGACCGGACCGTCGCCGAGAACCTGGCGGCGGCCGCCCCGGCGATGCTCCCGGCGCAGCGGATGAACCTGTTGGCGCGCTTCCTTTTCCGCGGCTCGCGGGTGCACCTGCCGGTCGGGGTGCTCTCCGGCGGCGAACGGCTGCGCGCCACGCTCGTGTGTGTCCTGTTCGCCGAGCCGGCGCCGCAGCTGCTCCTGCTCGACGAGCCCACGAACAACCTCGACCTGGTCAGCACCGGACAGCTGGAGAGCGCGCTGACGGCGTTCCGCGGCGCGTTCGTCGTGGTCAGCCACGACGAACGCTTCCTCGCGGAGATCGGGGTCGAACGCCGGCTCCGCCTGGAAGGCGGGCGGCTGCGGTGACGTACACACCCGTCGCGCCACGCTCGGCGCAAGTTGTCGTGAGTGGTAATTCGGGTTAGAACCCTAATTACCACTCACGACAGGCCGCGGCAGACTCACATCCGGTCGGCGTCCACGACTGCCTGGGCGAAGGGGCGCGGCGCCTCCTGCGGCACGTTGTGGCCGATGCCGTCGAAGATCCGGTGCTCGTACCTGCCGGTGAACTTCGCGCGGTACGGCTTGCCGTCCTTCGCCGCGGCGTCGAAGTCGCTGCCGATCGTGATGGCCGGCACCGTGATCGCCGGTCCGGTGGCCAGTTTCCGTTCGTACGCCTCGTATTGCGGCTCGCCCGGGGCGAGGCTCAGCCGCCAGCGGTAGTTGTGGACGACGATGGCGACGTGGTCGGGGTTGTCGAACGCCGCCGCGCTGCGGTTGTACGTCGCGTCGTCGAAGTGCCACGCCGGGGACGCGTTGCGCCAGATGAGCTTGTTGAAGTCGTGGCGGTTCGCGGTGTAGCCGGCGCGGCCGCGCTCGGTCGCGAAGTAGTACTGGTACCACCAGCCGAGCTCGGCGACCGGCGCCAGCGGCTGCTGGTTCGCCACCAGGTTCGTCACGATGTACCCGCTCACCGCGACGACCGCCTTGCAGCGCTCCGGGAACAGCGCGGCGATGATGTCGACGGTCCGCGCGCCCCAGTCGTAGCCGCCGAGCACGGCCTTGTCGATCTTGAGCGCGTCCATCAGGGCGACGACGTCCAGCGCCACCGCCGCCTGCTGTCCATTGCGGACGGTTTCGGCGGACTTGAACGTCGTCGGCCCGTACCCGCGCAGGAACGGGATGATCACCCGGTACCCGGCGGCGGCCAGGATCGGCGCGACGTCGACGTAGCTGTGCGGGTCGTACGGCCAGCCGTGCAGCAGGATCACCGGCTGCCCGGTGGCCGGGCCGGCCTCGGCGTAGGCCATGGTCAGCACCCCGGCGTCGACGTGCTTGAGCTCGCCGAGCGAGGTGTGCTCACCCGAACCGGCGCGAGGGTCGGGCGCGGTGGCGGGTGTGGCCGACGAGCAGGCCGCCAAGGACGTCGCCGCCAGTCCCGCCGCGAACGCCTGCCCGAACCTTCTCCTGCTGATCATCTGGAAGCTCCTGTGCGAAAGACCGTGGGACTTTCACGACGTTAAGGAGCTTCAGGTGACCTTCGCGCCCGTCGGACGACGCAGCCGGTGTAAGTCACCCGTCCAGGGGCTTCACGACTCCGGCGAGGTCGGCGCGGGAGCTCACGCCCAGCTTGGGGAAGATCCGGTGCAGGTGGGTGCCGACGGTCCGGTGCGAAAGGTACAGCCGCTGGCCGATCTCGCGGTTGGTCAGCCCCGCCGCGGCGAGCTGGGCGATGCTCAGCTCGTGCGGGGTCAGCTTCTCGCGCGCGTCCGGGCCCCGGTTCGGGCTCGACTCACCCGCGCTGCGCAGCTCGCGGCGAGCCCGCTCGGCCCAGGCCGTCATGCCCAGCGCGTCGAAGGTCTCGCGGGCGGTGCGCAGGTGCGTCCGGGATTCGACGACCCGCCGCTGCCGCCGCAGCCACTCGCCGAACGCCAGGTGGACGCGGCCGCGTTCGGCGGGCCAGCCGGTCAGGTCCGCGCCGAGGGCAGCGGTGAACAGCGCGTCGCCGGGGTCGAGCACCGCTCGTGCGTAGCGCAGGCCGATGTGCAGCGCGGGTGACGGCGTGCGCGCGGCCAGCGGCTCGAGCTCGGCGAGGATGTCGCGCACCGCCTCGGTCTGCCCGGCTCGCACCGCGGCCTCGGTCAGCTCCGGGACGCAGTACGCACGCAGGGCCAGCTGGTAGGCGGGGTCGGCCGGGTCGTGGAGGCGGCGCAGGTCGGCAAACGCGTCCTCGAAGCGGCCCTCGCTCAGGTGGGTGAGCCCGCGCGTGAGCTGCACGGTGGCGAGCACGGGCCGGGCGCCGGCCGCGAGCCCGGCGCGTTCGGCCTCGTCGGCGAGGGTTTTCGCCTGCTTGTGGTCACCGCGCAGGGCGGCGATCTCGGCCTGGACCGCGACGGCGAGGCCGAACATGAAGGGCTGCCCGGTCTCCTGCGCGAAGCGGGCGGCTTCGGCCGCGGCGGGCACCGCGCCGGCGAGGTCGCCGAGCCGCACCCGGCTCCAGGCCTGCACGGCGAGCGCCCGCGGCAGCAGCCCGAGCCGGCCCTGGGCCCGCAGGCCCGGCGCGGCGGCCGCGGAGAACCGCGCGGCCAGGTCGAAGGCGCCGACCTGCAGGGCGGCGCTGCCCAGGTACCGGTCGACTTCGGGGTCGGCGCCGGTGGCGCCCACCAGCTCCCGCAGCCGTTCCAGCACGACGTCACCCCGTTCGAAGGGCGCGACGTAGGCGGTGATGGCCACCATGCGCGGGTCGTCGCCGGGCAGAGGGAGCCGGTCGGCGACGTCGAGGAGGGCCTGCCGGGCGGGCGCGCCGGGCTCGATCCAGAAGCACCGCATGGCGGCACTCCAGAGGATCCGGGCGGCGGCGTCGGTCTCACCGTCCCTCGCGACGGCCGTGGCGAGGACGGCCAGTTCGGCGACGCGAGCGGGATCTTCCCGGACACCGTCTTCGAACTCACTGAGCAGCCGGGCGGCGGTGGCGTTCCGCCGCGGCCCGGCCGGCTTGGCGGCGACGACCAGCCGTTCGGCGGTCTCCCGCCGGCCGGATTCCACGGCGAGCTCGGCGGCCCGCAGCAGCCGATCGGCCCGGCAGTCCGGCTCACAGCTCAGCCGGGCGGCTTGTTCGAGAGCAGCGATCGCGGCGGCGGCCCCACCTCGGTACCGGGCCCGCTCAGCGGTCCGTTCGAGTTCGGCGGCGACGGTTTCGTCGGGCCCGGCGGTGGCGGCGGCCTGGTGCCAGGCCCTGCGGTCGGGCTGGTCGTGAAGGGCTTCGACGAGCGCGAGGTGAGCGCGGCGCCGCTCGGCGGGTGAGGCAGCGGCGGGAATGGCGGCGCGCATGAGGGGGTGGCGGAAGGTGACGGCCCCGGCGGAGAGATCGACCAGCCGAGCTTCGACGGCGGGGGCGAGGATGTCGGGCCCCGGCGCGGCGGGGGTGCTGAGAGGGGTTCCGGCGGGAGCTGCGCCTGGCGGGAGCCCCGGCCCGAGGCCGCCAGCCCGGCCAGCACTCGAATCCGACCGCGCAAGAAGCTCGCCTGGCGCAAGCCGGGGCGGTAAAGAGTCGGCCGCCGTCCCCGGCCCGCCGACCTGGCCAGCGCCGGCACCTGACCCCGCAAGAAGCTCGCCTGGCGCAAGCCGGGGCGGTAAAGAGTCGGCCGCCGTCCCCGGCCTGCCGACCTGGCCAGCGCCGGCACCTGACCCCGCGAGAAGCTCGCCTGGCTGCACCGCGCCAGCCACTCCAGCCCCAGCCCCGCCATCCCGGCCAGCACCGGAACCCGGCCCCGCGACAAGCGCACCAGCCGCGAGCCCAAGCCCGCTGGTCTCGCCACCTCCGGAACCCGGCCCCGCGAGCAGCGCACCAGCCGCGGCCAGCGTCTCCGCCAGCGAAGTCGCCTCGTTCAACGCCGCGACCAACAACACCGTCCGGACCTCTGCCGGAAGCCCCACGACCCGGGCCGTGAACGTCCGCTCGAGCCGCTCGGTCAACGGCAGCTCCAGATCCAGCCCATCCAACTCGGCCACCGCCGAAGGCAGCTCCGTCAGCGCCAGCGGATGGCCCGCCGCCTCGGTCAGCAACCGCGTGCGAACCGCCGGAGCCAACCGGGGCGCGATCGCGTCCAACAGATCAGCCGACGCGTCAGGCGGCAACCGGTCCAGGGGCATCTGCGCCAAACCCGCGTCGCGCAGCGGCGTCTCCGCGTCGTCCCTCAACGTCGCCACCAGGACCATCGGCTCGGTCTCGATGCGGCGCGCCACGAACGCCAAGACGTCCGCGCTCGCGCGGTCGAGCCAGTGCACGTCCTCGGCCACCAGCAGCACCGGCTTGGCCGCCGCCGCCTCGGACAGGAGCGTCAGCGCCGCGAGGCCGACCAGGTAGGCGCTCGGCTCCGCGCCTTCGGCCAGGCCCAGCGCCGTGCGCAGGGCGTCGCGCTGCGGTGCCGGCAGGTCCGTGACGCCCGCGCGGACCGGGTGGAGCAGCTGGTGCAGCCCGGCGTACGCGAAGTGCTGCTCGGCCTCGGCCCCCGTCGTCCGCAGCACCCGCAGCCCCGCGACCGACGCCGCGGCCGCCGTCTCCGCCACCAGTGCGGACTTCCCGATGCCGGCTTCGCCGCGGATGAGGACGCCGCTGCGGTCTCCCGCGCCGTCGACGAGCTCGGTCAGCTCCTTCAGCTCGGTTTCCCGCCCGTGCAGCACCATGGAAACGACCTTACCCAAGGCACGTTTCCCCAGCTCAGAGCGGAGTGACGTACGGCGACAGCGTCATCCGACGGGCGCGGGCGCCCGGGCCGCCGCCCTAGCGTGCTCACACGTCCACATCGGACGGAACCCACACAGAGGAAAGCGATGAGACGTTTCCCCCAGTTCCTGGCGGCCGCCGTGCCGCTCCTGCTGACCGGCCTGGTCCCGCTCGCCCCGCCGGCGGCGGCCGCGACGCCGGCCTGCGCCGCCGTCTCGGTGCCCGCGCCGCCCGGCGCGAAGATCGAGTCGGTGACCGCGGAGCGCAAGACCGGCTACTGCCAGATCACCGTGACGCTGACCCACTCCGGCCAGGACCACGTCAAGGTCGCCGTCGCGCTGCCCGAGACCGGCTGGACCGGACGGCTCCAGGCGGTCGGCGGCAGCGCCTACGCCGCGGGCAACTTCGACGCCCCGCTCGTCCAGGCGGTCAAGGACGGCTACAGCGGCGTGACGACCGACGCCGGCGTGTCCACGAACGGCCTCGACACGTCGTGGGCGGTGACGCCCGGCGGGAAGGTCGACAAAACGCTCCTGACCAACTTCGCCACCCGCTCGGCGCACGAAGAAGCCCTGATCGGCAAGGACGTCACGCAGCGGCACTACCACCGGCCGATCACCTACTCCTACTGGAACGGCTGCTCGACCGGCGGCCGTCAGGGGTACTCCGAGGCCCAGCGCTTCGCCGGCGACTTCGACGGCATCCTCGCCAACGCGCCCGCCGTCCAGTGGACGCAGTTCGCGGTCGCGACGCTCTGGCCGCAGATCGTGATGAACTCCGACCACGACATCCTGAGCACCTGCGTGCTCACGGCGTTCCGGCAGGCCGCGATCCAGGCCTGCGACGCCCGCGACGGCGTCACCAACGGCATCGTCGACCGGCCGGACGAGTGCAGCTACGACCCGCGCGGCCTGGTCGGCACGAAGCTGCTCTGCGACGGCAAGGAAGTCACCGTCACGGCGACGGACGCCGAGGTCATGCGCAAGATCTGGGCCGGCCCCACCGACGAGCGCGGCCGCAAGCTCTGGGACGGCCTCCCGAAGGGCGCGGACTTCACCTACCTGGCCGGGACCGTGCCGGACCCCGTCACCGGCGAGCTGACCGCGCCGGGCTTCCAGGTGGCCGTCCTCTGGGTGCAGTCGTTCCTGGCGAAGCAGCCGGGATTCGACACCTCGAAGCTCACGTACGCCCAGTTCACCGACCTGTTCCGGCAGTCGGTCCGTGAGTACGACGACGTCATCGGCACGGCCGACCCCGACCTGTCGGCGTTCCGGCGGGCCGGCGGCAAGCTGCTCACGTTCGTGGGCGCGGACGACCAGCTGATCCCGCCCGGCGGCACGCTCCAGTACCGCCAGCGGGTGGAGCGCACGATGGGCGGTTCGCAGCGGGTGAACGACTTCTACCGGCTGTTCCTCGCCCCGGGGGTCGAGCACTGCGGCGGTGGCGCGGGCGCGCAGCCGACCGACGCGCTGGGCGCGCTGGTCGACTGGGTCGAGCACGGCAAGGCGCCGGCCACGCTGGCGGCGGCGACCCTCGACGGGAAGGCGACGCGCGACCTGTGCGCATACCCGAAGGTGTCGCGCTACACCGGTCACGGCGACCCGGCGGTGGCGTCGAGCTACCGCTGCCGCTGAGGTGAGCCCGGGTGGGCCGGAGCCGGTTCCGGCCCACCCGGACTGGACTTGCGGGTCCAAAATTCCGGGAGCACGCTGAACCGGTCCACGGATTTCTTCGCCCCAGGAGCACTTTCCATGCCTCTTGACCAGTACTACCTGCTCGGCCGCTCCGGCCTGCGCGTCAGCCGGCTCGCGCTCGGCACCATGAACTTCGGCACCGGCGGGTTCCACGCCGCGTACGGGAAGACCGAGGACGAGGTCCGCCCGATCTTCCACAAGTACCTCGACGAGGGCGGCAACTTCGTCGACACCGCCGACTTCTACACCGCGGGCGAGAGCGAGACCATCCTCGGCAGGCTGATCGCCGAAGCCGGTGTGCGCGAGCGCGTCGTGCTGACCACCAAGTTCACCAACAGCGTCGACCCGGGCGACCCCAACGCGGGCGGCAACGGACGCAAGCACATGATCCGCGCGCTCGAGGCGTCCCTGCGGCGGCTGGGCACCGACTACGTCGACCTGTTCCTGCTGCACACGTGGGACCGGCTCACCCCGGTCGAGGAGGTCGTGCGCACGCTCGACGACCTCGTCCGCGTGGGCAAGATCCGCTACGCGGGCCTGTCCGACGTCCCGAGCTGGTACGCGTCGCGGGCGCAGACGTACGCCGAGGCGCACTCGCTCACGCCGATGATCAACCTGCAGCTGCCGTATTCCCTGGTGCAGCGCGAAATCGAGACCGAGCACGTCCCGATGGGCCAGAGCCTCGGCCTCGGCATCACGGCGTGGAGCCCCCTGGCGGGCGGCTTCCTCACGGGCAAGTACCGCGACGGCGCGCCGGGCCGCTTCAGCTCGGCGGAGTCCCAGACGTGGTCGGAACGCGACTGGCAGCTGCTGAAGCCGCTCGAGGAGGTGGCGGGCAAGCTGGGCGTGACGATGGCCCAGGTGGCGCTCAACTGGGTGGCCACCCAGCCGGGCATCGCGTCGGCGATCGTCGGCGCGAGCAGCGCCGAGCAGCTCGGCAAGAGCATGGCCGCGCTGGACTTCGAAATCCCGGCCGAGCTGCGAACCCTGCTGGACGAGGCGAGCGCGGCGCCGCCGGCGTCGGTGTACCGGATGTTCACGCCGGGGTACCAGAACTGGATCGTCAGCCCGGACCTGAAGATCGGCGACAAACCGGCGGGGTACGCCCCCGCGGTGCGGAACTGGTAGCCGGAGCGGGTTCGCGGAGCGACTCTCGCCGCGAACCCGCTCACCCGTTGGGGTTTCCGAAGTCCCGGCTGTCCAGAGAATGACAAGAATCACGGCGTGGGATTCCCAAACCGAGGCGAGGTCAAGCCGGCTTCGCTGGCTCGAATACCACGCCGACCATACGGATCATGTTCGCCGAACGAGATCCCGCACCACAACCCGATCCAGGGATTTTGTCGTCCGGCAAGGACAGCAAAGCTGGGACGCATGCGCTCGGAGCGTGCAGATGCACACGAAGTTCACCTTCTTCGATTTCACCTGACCGGCATCCCCTGGTCCACCCGGCTCGATGAGACAATCAACGGCCGAGCACGACGCCAGCGACTGCCTCGGGAGCACGCGCATGGACACGCCGGAACACCCTGATCTGGAAGCCGCGCGGCGCACCGACCGTAATCGCCGCATGGTGCAGGACTGGCAAAACGGTGCGAGCATCACCCAAATCGCGCAGAAGTACGGCTTGTCACTCAACTGGACCGGCTCCTTGCTCCGGCAGAACGGCGCCGACCTTCCCACCATCGGACGCGGCATCAAACGAGACCTCGACAGCGAGGAAGTCGTGGATTCCTACCTCGACGGCGCCACAGTTCGAGAAATCGCCGACGCTCATGAAGTGTCCTACGGGAAGATCTATCGCTTACTGCAACACCATCGCGTTCCCATGCGCCCACGTGGGGGAAGGCAGCCGCGCTGAGTCAGCAATTCCGTCAATCCCGATCGACACACAGTAATAGTCCACAATGGATCATTCCGGGCAGGTGTGCAGATTTTCACATTGATGCCCCACCACGCACGACGAACCGGTAGACCGGAGGGTCGGGGTCGCCACGGGAGGGGGAACCCCATGACGCATCCTCAGCCGGGGCAACACGCCGCACGGACAGCACGACCGGGACCGGTTCAGCTGCCACCGCCGGCACCCGGAATCGTCGGCCGGGAGCCGGAGCTCGAACAGCTCGACACCCTGCGGGAACACCAGCGAGAACACCCCCGCATCGTCGTGCTGACCGGCGTCGGAGGGGTCGGGAAGACCGCGCTCGCCGTGCACTGGCTCACCACGCGCCGAGACGCGTTCCCCGATGGTGTGCTCTACACGAGCTTCGCTTCGGGAGCCGACGACGACGGTCCCGAATCGCCCGGCATCGCACTCCACGGCTTCCTCGCCGCGCTCGGCATCCCGGCGGCCGACATCCCGGCCCGGACGGCCGAGCGCGTCGCGTTGTTCCGCGCCCACACCGCTGGCCACACGTTCGCGCTGCTGCTCGACAACGCCGCCTTCGCCGCTCAGGTCCGCACCCTGCTCCCGGCCGCGTCCACCGCGTTCGTCCTCGTCACCAGCCGCTCCCAGCTGAGCGGGCTCGGCCTGGACGGCGCCGACATCCTTCCGGTCGGCCCGCTCGGAGAGAAAGCCGCACACACCCTGCTGGCTTCGCGCGCCGGCGCCGCACGGCTCGACGCGGATCCCGCCGCCACCCGGCGGCTCCTCCGCGCCTGCGGCGGCCTCCCCCTGGCGATCGCGGTCATCGGCGCCCGCCTCCGAGCCCGTCCCGAGCGGAACATCGTCAGGGAGATCCGCAGCCGCGGAACACCCGCCGGAGGACCGCACAAGGCGGTGTTCGACGCGACGTACGCCTCACTTACCCCGGCCGCGGCGCAGATCTACCGTCTCTGCGGGGTGCTGCCCGGGACCCACATCGCGCTCGAAGTGCTGGCCCACCTCCTCGCCACCCCGCTCGACAGCATCGACGACCAGATCGACGAGCTGGTCGAAGCCAACTTGCTGAGCGATCACGGAGACGTCGTCAGCCGGCACGACGTGGTCCGTGACGATGCCCGGACCCGGTACGAGCGCAAGATGACGCCGGAGGAGCAATCGGCGACCCTCCTGGCGTTCACCCGCTGGTATCTCGGCCGCGTCCTGGCCGCCGACGAGCTCATCCACCCTTTCCGGCCACGCTTCGCCACCCTCAGCGAGCCGGCCGCGCGGATCTTCGCCGACCGGGATCTCGCGATCCGGTGGTGGCGCCGGGACCACCAGGTCATCCGAACCGTCACACGGGAAGCGGCCGCGCGGAGCTGGGATTCTGAGGTTTGGCAGCTGTGCGAAGGATCTTGGGGCTTCTTCCTCCACAACCGTGACTACGAACCCTTCCTCGCCCTCACCACCCTCGGCATCGGCTCCGCTCGACGATGCGGCTTGCCACTCGTCGAGGCGCGGTTGCGCAGTCAGCTCGGTTTTGCGCTGGACCAGCTGGGCAGGCTCGCGGATGCGGACGCCCAGCATGCCGTCGCGTTGGAGATCGGCGAGCGGGAGAACGACGGACCCACGCTCGCGACCGCCGTCTCCCGGCTGGCCAGAGCAGCCCGCCAGCGCGGCGACCTCGAGCAGGCGCTTCAGCTGTACCGGCGCAGCGCCGAACTGCACGCCGAGATCGACCGCCCTCGCGGTGTCGCGCTCGCTCGCCGTCGCCGAGGCGAGCTCCTGATCGAGCTGAACCGGGATCAGGAGGCCGAGGTCGAGCTCGCCGCGGCCGCCGACGCCATGGCCGAGGCCGGCGACGCCAATCAGCACGCCCGAGCGGTCACGGCCCTGGCCCGGCTGCACGACCGCCATGGCCGGTACGACCACGCGAGAAGCCGGTTAGCCGATGCGCTGCGTGTTGTCCGGGCACTCGACTCGCCGTACTACACGGCCGAGATCCTCGCGGTCCTGGCCGACCTCGAGACCCGTCACGACGACCTCGATCAGGCGCACGAGCACCGCGCGGAAGCTCGGCGCCTGTACGCCGAACTCGGAGATCCGCGGGCAGCCGAACTCGCCCAGGAAGACTGACCGGCAGGCCGCCCGGCACGTCCGCCCCCGGTTCCGCCAAGCGAAGACCGACGCCGTCTCCTGGTGCCAGGCCAAGACCGACACCGCACCGGCGTGCTCGTCGGCCACCCGGCGAGCCGCGGCCGACGCGGCGCACGGTGTCCCGTGACCGCCCGCCAGGACGACGTCACCGCACTCCGACCAAGTTCCGGCCGCGAGGTCCGCATCGACCACGACGAGCGTGGCACCCTTGCCCGGCGTGCACCGGATCCGTGTCCGCCACACACCCGGGGCCAGTTCGGTGGCGACCGGCCCGGTCACGCCACCCACCCCGGCAACGGCCGCGGAACGGGCAACGGTGGCAGGACAGCCGGCGCAGCCGGGGCCGAGAGCTCCAGCAACCGGTACATCTGGGCTCGCAGGAGCTCCGCCGAGCGGTCCGGGCGGGACGTGATCGCCTCCGTCACCGCGACGGCGAGCCGGCCCGCCCGGCTCCATGCCGCTTCGGCCTGTCCGGGCAGCGGACGCGTCCAGTCGAGCGGCAGCGTGTGGGCGCGGACGACGTCGGCGACACTCCCCTCCTGCGGCTGCCTGCACAGGGCTGCGAGCGTCACCGGACATCCCGCCGCGGCCGCGTAGCCGGTGGTCGAACCGTGGTCGCCGATCACCCAATCCGCGGCCAGCATCGTCGCCTGCCACCCGGACCCGGGCGGGATGAGCAGCAGGCCGTCGGCCACCGCGCCGGCCAGCCAGGCGGTGACCTGCCGGCGTCCGTGCACCGCCCAGACATTCGGGTGCAGCACGGCCGCGACGGCAAAGCGCTGGGCGGGCAAAGCGTTGACGACCGCCCGGTGGAGCTCGGGCAGCCGGCCGAACGCGGAATCGGTGAACCAGGTCGTGCTGACCACGACCAGCCGCCGCTCCGGCGTCACCCCCAACGCCTGCCGGTACACCTCGCGCAGGTGCCGGCTCGCCCGCATCCGGTCGAGACAGACGTCGCCGGCCACCACAGCGTTCGGGATCGCCTCGGGACACCGCTCCCGCAGCAGGTCCACCTCGCCTTCCGTCGCGAGCCCGAGCACCGTGGGCAGCACGCGCCCGCGGAAGGTCAGCAGTTCCCGGTCGACGCCGGTGGTGCGCTCGCTCGCCCCACCGGCTTTCCGGCTGTGCCGGCGCGGCTTGACCCGCCCGGCCCCATGCCCGACGAGGAAGATGGGGCCGTGCACCTCGGCGAGGTGGCGGTGGCTCGCCGCGAGCACGAGGTCGAACCGGTGCGAGATCGCCTGGCGCCACGGCATGACCAGACCGTGCAGGCCACGCACGAACTCCTCGACACCGTGCCATTGTTCCGTCGTGTGCGGCACCGTGAAAACCAGCTGGACCCGCAGATCGGTTTCCAGGAGGGAAATCACGTCGAGCAACCGGGTCCCCGCGGTCACAGTGGGAACCACCACCAGCACGGCGCGGCACCGTGGCCGCGTGACCCGGGTCCCCGCGTTGAAGCCGACCGGACCTCGTACCCACAAATCCGTCGTCATTTTCCGTCCCCTCGACGTGGTTCCTGACATCAGCGGACGGAGCATGCGTGTCGCGACTGCCGAGCGCCTTCCCGGTGGCCGGACAAACCTCGGACATCTCGTGGCCTGTTCGTGGACACAAACGATCGTTACCGCGCCGTCGTCGTCGTTTCACCAAAACGATGCGAAGCTGGCGATACAGGAGAGGGGAAGGAACCACGAAATGGAGATCGCGTACGGAATTCTCGGGCAGACAACAGTGCGGATGCACGGGAAGATGACCGAGGAGTGGGGGTCCCGGCAAGCGCGTCACCTTCTGGCCGCCCTGCTGACCCGCCCCGGAAAGCGTTTCTCCCAAGACAGCCTGATCGAATGGGCGTGGACCGAGTCAGCTCCCCCTGGCAACCCGAAAGACGCGCTCTACAAGGCGATGACCCGGCTGCGCCAAGCCTTGGAGGCCGCCGACCACACCCCGGTCATCCGCACCGTCAACGGCGGCTACCAGCTCGACATCCGTCCCGATCTCGTGGATATCCACGTCTTCGACGACGAAATGCGCAAGGCTCGGCAATTGAGCGCCTCCGGCGACCATGAAAACGCGTGCGAGGTCGCGCGTGCCGCGCTGGCGCTCTGGCGGGACGAACCGCTCGCCGGAATGACCAGTGAACCGGCCCGGAATTGGCGGCGTGCCAGTTCGGCCGCGGACTGGGCACCTGCGCACAGTTTCCTCGCGGCCGAATTGTTGGCCGCCGGCCGACCCGAAGAGGCGCTCAGGCAGCTGACGGGTGCTCCCCGCCAGTACGCTGCCGAACCCACCTTTGTGAAACTCCGCATCACCGCCCTCTACGCGCTGAGGCAGTCACACGAGGCCCACGCTTGCTTCCTGACGGCGCTCAAGTCCTACGAGCGGGACGGCGACGCCGAGGCGGCCGCCGACCTGCAGGCACACCACGCCAGGATGCGGGCGCGACACCCTGAGCCCGGAGCGAAGCCGGAAGTGTCACCGCGCCCCACACCGGCCTCCCCGGTCGGCCCGATCCGCGTCGGCCTGCCCCGCAACCTTCGCGGGTTCCTCGGCCGGGCCGACGCGCTGCGCAGTCTCGACGAGGACCTGCTCGCCCCCGGCGCCGAGCACGCCCCCGCGGCCATCGTGTGCGGTCCGCCCGGCATCGGGAAGACCACCCTCGCCGTCCACTGGGCCCACCGTGCCGCGGACCGGTTCCCCGGCGGCATCATCTGCGTCGACATGCGGGGCTTCGGGCCGGCCCCGGCGCGGACGACCGGCGAAGTGGTCGACCTCGTCCTCACCGCGCTCGACTACCCGATCGACCACCTGGTCAGCGCCGCGGCCCGGGCCGCGCGGCTGCGTTCCTTGCTCGAGCGCGGCCGGCCACTGCTCGTCATCCTCGACAACGTCGGCAGCTCCGAACAGATCGACGAGGTCGTCGACATCGTCGAATCGTGCACGGTGCTGCTCACCTCGCGAAGTTCGCTCCACGCGCTGGCCCGCCGCCACGACATGCCCGCGATCAAACTCGGGCACCTCGACGAGCAGAGCTCGTTCGCACTCCTGAGCAAACGGATGCGAGGACGGGCCGAAGAAGAACCCGAAGCTGCGCGCGCTCTCGCCGTGCTCGGTGACGGCCTTCCGCTCGCCCTCACCTTGCTGGCCCAGCGAGCCGCCAGCCGCCCCGGGGTCAGCCTCGACACCATGCTCGGAGAGCTACGGGACCCCGAGACGCTGCTGAGCATCGGCGACGACGGGGACGACAACGGCCTGCGCACCACGTTCTCCGGCTCCTACCAGGCGCTCGACTCCACGGCGCAGGACGTCTTCCGGCTCTTCGGCCATCACCCCGGCGCGGAGATCCAGGCCGAGACGCTGCTTTCGGCGAGCGGTCACTCCCGGGAAGCCACCCGTCGCGCCCTGGAAAAGCTCGTCGCCTGGCACCTCGTCGACCAGCCCGGTGAGCCCGACCGCTATCGCATTCCAGACATCTTCCACCGCTACTCACGCACGCTGACCGCAGACGACGACCCGCTACCCCTGCGCCGCTTGCTGTCGCACTACCTGCAGACCGCCCTCCGCGCTCACCTGACCGCGCACCCGTACCGCAACCGGCCCCCGATGATCCCGGCCGAACCGGGAGTCGTCCCCCTCACGTTCGACTCGGCCACGGCCGCCGCGAACTGGGCTCTCGTGGAGCGGGACAACCTCTCGGCCCTGATCGGTGAAGCCGAGCGCCGGCAGCTGTTTCCCTACGCCATCGGACTGCCCCATCTGCTCAACGACAGCTGGGAACGCCACGGCTGCCACGCGGCCATGACACACGGGCTCGTGGTCGCCGTCCGGGCAGCCCGGGAAGCGAAGGACATCATCGCCGAGGCGGCCTCCCTCAACGACCTCGGCGAACTCCACCTGATCCTCGGCGACGACACGAAGGCCCGCCACTACCTTCACCAAGCGCTGGAACTGGCCACTGAGCACGAGGAGATCGTCGGGATCCTCACCGTGAAGATCAACCTCGCGCGCCTCCACCGGCACGGCGGCGACCACGTCGCGGCGATCGACCTTTACCTGCGGTGCATCGACCAGGCTCGGCAGGCGCCCGACCCGATCAGGGAGGGCCTTGCCGAGCACTACCTGGCGGACACGTTCGCCGACCTCGACCAGCACCCCCAGGCCCTGCCGCACTACCACCGCGCCCTCCACCTCCGCACGGTCCTCGGCGACACGATGGGACAGATCGCGACCCAGACGGCCCTGGCCGCGCTGTACACGCACGAGCACCGGCTGGAACTCGCCCATATGCACTGCCGGCAGGCGCTGGCCAACCTCGACGGCCGCGACGACCTCACGGCGACCATGAAACTCTGCACCGTCCGTGCCCGGCTCGCGTACGCCGACGGCAACGCGCGCGAAGCACTAAGGCTGGTTTGGGGCGCGGTGGAGATCTCGCGGCAGGCCCACAACGCCACCGGGCAGGCGCGCGCGCTCGAAGCACTCGGCGACATCCTGCGCAGACTGCACAACCCCGGCGGCGCGATCGAGGCGTGGAGCGAGGCCGTCGCGTTCTACCGTGGTCGCGGCCGAGACGCCAAAGCCGACCGGCTGCAGGCCCGCATCGGAGAAGTGGCCGCCGACACCGAGGCGCTCATCCCCGACGCGCGGCGCGGGGACGAGGATACCGTCGCCATGCCGAGCCCACCGCGGGCCCGGACACGCCAACACCAATGAGTGAATTGTCGCCTCGCCGCGCAGCGGCTTTCACCCGAGCGTGACTAAATTTGCGCTGCTAGACGGTCTCACACATTCACAGAACTACTGGGAGTAGTTTCCAGTTATCGCTAACGACCCTTGCGGCCGCTGACCAAGGCTCCCTAGCCTTCGGGCACCACTTGATTCATGTTCTGGCATTCTGGTCCAGCATGACAAGCTCCGAAGATCGCTATCCCAGGGAGTAAGCACGTGCACGACCCCGCTACCTATGCCACCCTCGCCGCCATCGCACTACTGGCGGTCAAGAACTGGTGGCGCTGCTGACGCAGCCACGACGGTGGTGCTCCGGGTCGCACATCCCGGGGCACACCACCCTCGCCCACCTGTCAGATCGGATCGCCGCCCTGGATGACGTGGCGGAAGTGCTTCGGCTCGGCCAGCACCCCGATGTCGGCCAGCGGATCTCCGTCCACCACCAGCAGATCCGCGTGCGCACCCACGGCCAGTGTGCCGATCTCGCCCGTCAGGTTGAGCAGGTCTGCCGCCGTCGACGTCGCCGAGCGGAGGATCTCCAGCGGCGACTGGACCTCGGCGCGCAGGCGGAACTCGTGGTTCTGGTGGCGGTGCATGCCGCCCAGCAGGTCGGTGCCGTACACCAGCTTCACGCCGGCGCGGGCCGCGCGCTCCAGGGCCGCCAAGCCCGCGCCGAGGACGTCGTCGACCTTGCGCCAGCTGGACTCCGGGAGGCCGTGCTCGCGGCCTTCCTCCTTCAGCGCCCAGTACGTCACCAGGGTCGGCACCAGGAACGCGTCCTGCGAGAGGAACAGCGAAACGCTCTCGTCGTCCAGCAGGTTGCCGTGCTCGATCGACCGGACGCCCAGTTCCAGCGCCCGGTTGATCGCCCGGGCCGTGTACGCATGTGCGGCCACATAACGGTTCGCGGCCGTCGCCTCCTCGACGATCGCGCGCAGCTCGTCGGCCGAATACTGCGTCGAGTCGATGCGGTCGGTCGGGGACGCGACCCCGCCGGACGCCATCACCTTGATGTGGTGGGCGCCCTTGCGCAGCTCGTCGCGGGCCGCGGCGCGAACGGCGTCGACACCGTCGGCCACGCGGCCGAGGCCCGCGCAGCAGGGGTGGTCGTCCCGCGCGTGGGCGCCGCGGGTGCGGCTGTCGCCGTGGCCGCCGGTCTGGCTCAGCGCGCGCCCGCAGAACAGCAGCCGCGGCCCGCGGAACAGCCCTTCCGCCTGCGCGTCGGCGAGCCCGAAGTCCGCGCCCGAGGCGTCGCGGACCGTGGTGAACCCGCGGTCGAGCATCCGGCTCATCGTGTGGGCCGCGTGAGCGGCCACATAGGACGGTGACGACGACGGCAGCGACCCCAGGTCCGCCGTCGACGCCGTCACGTGCACGTGCGCGTCGACCAGGCCCGGCAGTACGACCGCGCCGCGCGCGTCCAGCGTCGGCACGTCGACGGGAGCGAGGCCCGGCCCGGCCTCCACGATGCGTCCGTCCGAAACGCGCAGGTCGCCTTCGGTGTATTCGCCGGACAGCGGGTCGAGCAGCCGGGCGTTGCGCACCAGCAGGGATCCGGTCACTGGTTCTCCTTCTCCAGGTCGAGCAGGGCGGACACGGCCAGCGGCGCGAGCGACTCGGCCACCACCACCGCATCGTCGTCGTAACTGCCTTCCGCGTCGAGGATGTTGAGCACCCCGAGCGTCCGGCCGTCGGCGACCACCGGCACGTTGATGACCGAGCCGCAGCCGAGCCCCTCGATCAGGTCGTGGTCGGCGAAGATCTCCCGCACCGCCGCGCGGTCCGGCCCGAAGTACGGCTGCTGTGCGCTGATGCACTTCTCGAGCCAGCCCGCGGCGACTTCGACGGTCTTCTCGCCGCCCACCGGGTACTCCGCCGGGTGGCTGCTGTGCACCCGCCGCAGCGCTCGGCGCTCCGGCACCCAGGCGAGCACCGTGAACAGGCGCACCCCGATGGCGTCGCGCACCCGTTCCTCCACAGTGGACAGACTCACTTCGTCATCTCCTTCGCGGTCGCCACCGGGGCGCCGTGTTCGGTCAGTTCTTCCAGGGACCGGCCCGCGGTGGACAGGCCGAACACGAGCACGCAGAGCACCCCGGCCGCCAGGACCGCCGTCGTCAGGCCGAAAACGCCGGCGAAGCCGAGGCTCGCCGAGGACAGGCCGATGATCGTCGGCGCGAGGATGCTGCCGACCCGGCCGAACGCGCTGGACAGGCCGGTGCCGCTGGCCCGGATCCAGGTCGGGAACACCTCGGGTGTGTAGGAGTACACACCCGCGTAGGTGCCGTTGAGGAAGAACGACAGCACCGCCCCGGCAAGCGTGATCGACCACGGCGCGCTCGTCTGGCTCAGCCAGAACGCGCTCACCGCCGAACCGGCGAGGTACAGCGCGATCGTGTGCTTGCGATCGAGCCGCTCCGACAGCCACGCGGCGGAGAAATACCCGGGCACCTGGGCCAGGTAGATGATGATCGAGAACTCGAAGCTCTTCGTCACCGTGATCCCGCGTTCGACGAGCAGCGTCGGGATCCACGAGAAGAAGCCGTAGTAGGAGAACGTGATCACGAACCAGACGGTCCAGATCACCGCCGTCCGGCGCGCCATCGCGGGACTCCACAGGAACTTCAGCGCGCTGAAGAGGTTGACCTTCGGGGTTTCGGTCGTGGGCTGGGCGTCGGCGGGCGGCACCGGCGGGAGTGCCGCGCCGGTGGCCTTTTCGACGTCTCGCTCCATCTTCGCGACGACGTTCTCGGCCTCGGCGGTCCGGCCTTGGGCGAGCAGGAACCGCGGTGACTCGGGCAGCGAACGCCGCCACCACAGCAGCATCACGATCGGCAACGCGGTGACGAGCTGCGCGACCCGCCAGCCTTCGTCGAACGACGGCACCACGAACCGCCCGATCAACGCGGCCGCGACAAAACCGAAGGAGAAGAACCCGGCGAGCGCGCCGACGAACCAGCCGCGCCGCTTGGCCGGGACGAACTCCGAGAGGAACGGCGCGATGATCGCGCTTTCCGCGCCGGCGCCCGCCCCGGCCAGCACCCGGGCGCCGAGGAAGATCTCGTAGTTGGGCGAGAACGACGCGATGACGGAGAACAGCGCGTAGAAGGCCAGCGCGTACATCATGACCTTCTTGCGGCCGATGCGGTCGCCGAGCAGCCCGGCGGCGACGGCGCCGAAGAGGAAGCCGAACGGCGTCGCCGAGCCGATCAGGCCGAGCTGGCCGTTGTCGAGGCCCCAGGCCGCCTTCGCGCTGGGCAGCAGGAAGGCGACCACCGCGGAGTCCATGCCGTCGAAGGTGTACCCGAGGCCGCCGATGAGCAGCAGTTTGTAGTGGGGCCGGCTCAGCGGGAGCCGATCCAGTCGAGCCAGCAGCGTCATGGGGAACGCCTTCCGTGTCCAGCGTCGAGGGTGGGGAGTGCGGACAACGTATACTGCGTTTTCGCAGTTTTGCAACGTTCATTGCAGGACGACATCCCTGCGTTACGGTCTACGCGATCGAGGGAGGGGCCGAGGTGACGGAGACCGACGACGGTTTCGAGGGCTGGCTGCGGGACCGGATGCCCGCACGCGGGCTGCGGCCGAAGTCGGCCGCGGTGCTGGAAGTGCTGGTCTCCCAGCCGAGGCGGGCCTCCTTCGGTTCGACGGCCGAGCTGGCGCAGCTCGCCGGCGTCAACGTCGCGACGGTGACCCGCACGGCCCAGGCGCTGGGCTTCGCCGGCTGGCCGGCGCTGCAGCAGGAACTGCGGGCCCGGTACATGTCGTCACTGAGCGCGCCGCAGGTCGCCGAGGAGCACCGCGGGGTCGACTCGCCGGGTTCGGCGTCGCTGCGCCGGGACCTCGACAGCCTGGCCCTGCTGAACCGCCGGTTCGACGAAGGCGTGCTGCGCGAGGTCGCCCGCGCGATCGCCGCGGCGCGCCGCACGCTGGTGATCGCGGACGGCAGCTACGCGGCCGTCGGGATCGCGTTGGCGCACAACGCACGGCTCGCGGGCTACGACGTCCACGCCGTCACGGGCGGCGACGCGGAGCTCGCGAACCAGACCGCGAAGCTCACCGCCGACGACGTCCTGATGGCGATCAGCTTCTGGCGCCTGTACGAGAGCACGGTCCTGGCCGCGAACGAGGCGAAGAGCCGCGGCGCGCGGGTCTTCGCCATCACGGACGCGGCCAGTCCGGCGCTGGCGAGCGCCGCGGAGCACGTGCTGATGGTGCCCGCGGAGGGCGTGACGTTCTTCCCGTCGCTGACCGCGGGCATGGCGCTGGCCCAGGCGATCGTCGCCCAGCTGGCGGCGGTCGACCCGGCGCGCACGAGCGAGTCCATCGAGGCGGCCGAGGCGATGTGGTCGCGGTTCGACCTGCTGCACCGGCGGCCGTCCGCCAGGTCCGTGTGACCTGAGTCACCTCGCGACGGTTTTCCGCGCTCCCCCAGGTCTTGATCCGGTCCACACCGCGTCAACCACCCGGGAGAGCCTGATGCCTGCCACCGCCGTTGTCACCGGAGCCGGCCGCGGCTTCGGCCGCGCGATCGCCGCCGCCCTCGTTGCCACCGGACACACCGTCGTCGGCATCGCGCGCACCGGAAGCGACCTCGAAGCCGTGCGAGACGAGCTCGGCGCGAAGTTCGTCCCGGTCACCGCCGACGTCACCGAGGAGAACCTCGCCGAAGACGTGCTCCGCGAGCACCGGCCCGGCCTGCTCGTCCTCAACGCCGGCGCCGTGCCGCACCTGGCGCCGGTGCACGAGCAGACCTGGGAGACCTTCAGCCGCAACTGGCACGTCGACACGCGGCACGTCTTCACCTGGACGCGCGCCGCGCTGCGGCAGCCCCTCGCGCCCGGCGGCGTGGTCGTCTCGATGTCCAGCGGGGCGGCCATCGGCGGCTCACCGCTCAGCGGCGGGTACGCGAGCGCGAAGGCCGCGATCCGGTACCTGCGCGCGTACGCCGCGGAGGAGTCGGACCGCGCGGACCTCGGCCTCCGGTTCGCCACGCTGCTGCCCCAGCTGACCCCGGCGACCGGCCTCGGCACGGCCGGCGTCGACGGGTACGCCGCGCGCACCGGCGTCGACCGCGACACCTTCGTCGCGAAGATGCCTTCGATCCTGACTCCGGAGCAGGTCGCCAAGGCCGTTCTCGAGGTGGTCGACGGCGACGCCGCGGAGTACCAGGTCAGCGGCGCCGGACTGCGTACGCTCTGAAAGCCATGCCCGACTTCGCCGCGGAGACCGAGCCGTTCCGGCCGGAGCTGCTCGCGCACTGCTACCGCCTGCTCGGCTCGATCCACGACGCCGAGGACCTCGTGCAGGAGACGTACCTGCGCGCGTGGCGCGGGTTCGCCGGGTTCGAGGGACGTTCGTCGGTGCGGCGCTGGCTGTACAAGATCGCCACGACGGCCTGCCTGACGGCGCTGGAAACCCGCGCCCGGCGGCCGCTGCCGTCGGGGCTGGGTGCGCCGTCCGAGGACCACCGGATGGCGGTGGCGGCCGCGGAGCCGTCGGTCCCGTGGCTCCAGCCGGCCCCGGACGCGCGCTTCGACCCGGCGGCGGTCGTGACCGGCCGCGCCGGGATCCGGCTGGCGTTCATCGCGGCGCTGCAGCTGCTGCCGGCCCGGCAGCGGGCGGTGCTGACGTTGCGCGACGTGCTGGCGTTCCACACCGCGGAGGTCGCGGAGATGCTCGACACGACGTCGGCGGCGGTCGACAGCACGCTGCGCCGCGCCCGCGACCGGCTGGCCCAGGCGAACCCGGTGGAAGCGGATCTGGCCGAACCGGCGGGGCAGAGCGCGGTGCTCGACCGGTACGTCGACGCGTTCGCCCGAGCCGACCCGGATGCGCTGGTGCGGCTGCTGCGCGCCGACGTCGAGCTGGAGATGCCCCCGATCCCGACGTGGTTCACCGGCCGCGACGCGGTTGTCGGCTTCCTCCGCCATCGGGTGCTGCGCCCGGGAAGGTGGCGGCTGACGCCGACACGCGCGAACGGCCAGCCCGCGCTGCTGGAGTACGCGGCCGCGAGTGACGGGCGGTTCGAAGCCCACGGCGTCCAGGTGCTGACGCTGCGCGGCGACCGGATCGCGCGGATCACGGCGTTCAACGACGCGACGCTGGTCGCGGCGTTCGCCCTGGGACCTACTGCCGGCTCATCCGCTTCGTGAACCGCGCCGCGACGTCGCGCAGCTTGGTGTTCGTGTGCTGCGACTCCACGATCAGCCGCTGCATCGCGGCGTCCTCGCTCACCCGGTGGATCAGCATCAGCATGCCCTTGGCCTGCTCGATCACCGCGCGGCTCTCCATCGCGTTGCTGAGCTCGTCGGCGAGGCCGCGGGCTTCGCGGTAACGGCGGGTCAGGCGCAGGACCGTCTCCACGCAGAGGGTGAACAGCCGCAGCACTTTGGTGTCGAACTCGTGGTAACCGTGCGCCCCGAAGCCGAACAGCGTGACGGCGCCGACAAGCGTGTCGTCCACGCGCAGCGGCACCGCGAGGTAGCTGCCGACCCCGAGCTCCTTCGCGGCGGCGACGAACTCGGGCCACCGTGCCCCGGTCTCGCCGACCGCGACCCGCACGACCTCGCCGGTCAGCGCGGCGAGCAGGCCGGGCCCGTCCCCCGCGGCGTACTGGGCGTCGTCGATGCGCCGCGCGCGTTCGTCGGTGAAGGCCGCGGTCTGCGTCGAACCGTCGCGGACCACCAGGATGCTGGCCAGGTCCGCGTCGGGCACCACGCGGACCGCTTCGCCGCAGACGGCGTCGAGCAGGCCCGGAGTGCCGGACGCCGATTCGAGGACCCCGACAAGGTCGGCGAGCACGGCGTTCAGCTCGTCGACCCGCTCCGCCATGCCGTCACCGGTGCTCGGCACAGCCCACCTCTCCCCATGCGTCAAGCGGCGAGCACGGGAAGGGGCTCGCCAGCAGCGTCAACCGAGACCACCGCTGGCGTTTCAACGGGTCCGCGAAGACTCTACCGGCCGTTGCCCTGGGATGAACGCAGGCCGCCGCTCGGGGCGGCGCGGGTCAGACCTTCTGCCGCGCCCGGAACTCCGCCACCTTCGCCCGGTTCCCGCACGACCGCATGTCACACCACCGCCGGGCCTGCTTCCGGGAGTTGTCGACGTACAACCGAGTGCAGTCCGGAGCCGCGCACTCCTTGATCGTCGCCGGGCCGCCGAGCAGGTCCACCGCCGCGCGCGCCACCGTCGTCAGCACCGCCTCCAGGTCGCCGCTCCGGCGCACCGAACCGTCCTCCGCCAGGCTCGTCCGCACCACCGGGCCCGCCGCCACCTCGTTCAGCACCCTCCGGTCGGCCGCCCGGAAGCCGGTTCCGCCGATCGACGCCAACGCCAGCTGGTACACCGCTTCGCGCAGCCGCACGGCCGCTGCCAGCCCCTCCTCCGACACCGTCACCGGGCGGCTGACCAGGTCCGCGCCCGCCACCCAGCGGGCCAGGTCGGCCGGGGTCGCGAGCAGTTCCTGGACGTCGCTGCGGCGGTGGCCGACCGTGCCGACCAGGTCCAGGGCGAGGTTGCCGGTGCCGAACTTGAGCTCCACCCCGTGAGCGTAACCCCCTGGACAGGTTACCGCCAAGACTGTTAGCTTCTCGGTAACTACACAGACCGGTTACCGGGGGAGTCCGATGAAGGCAGAACAGGCCGTCCGCCCGCTGTTCGTGGTGCTGTGGAGCAGCGCCTTCATCGCCGCCGTGTTCGGGACGGGCGCGGTGCCGCCGCTGCTGCTGACCTTCTGGCGGTTCGCCCTCGCGGGGGTGCTGCTCGCCGGGATCGCCCTCGTCACGCGCTCGCCGTGGCCGCGCGGGAAGCAGCTGCTGCACGTCGCCGTCACCGGGCTGCTCATGCAGGCCGTGCAGTTCGGCGCGTTCTACGTCGCGATCGCGCACGGGCTGCCCGGCGGGGTCGTCGCCCTCGTCCAAGGCCTCAACCCCGTGGTCATCGCCCTGCTGGCGGGCGGGGTGCTCGGCGAGCGCATCACCCGCGCGCAGTGGCTCGGCTTCGCGATCGGCGGCGCCGGGGTCGCGCTGGCCGTGGCCGACCAGCTGCACGTCTCGGCGTTCGGCATCGTCCTGTGCTTCGTCGGCCTCCTCGGCCTCAGTTTCGGGACGGTGTACCAGAAACGCTTCGCCACGGGCACCGACGTCCGCAGCAGCACGGCGGTGCAGTTCCTGGTCAGCGCGCCGGTCGTCGGGCTCGGGTCGCTGCTGCTCGAGACGCAGCACGTCGGCAACTGGACGGCGTTCGGCCTCTCGCTGACGTGGATCGTGCTCGTCAACTCGGTCGGCACGTTCCTGCTGCTCAACCTCATGCTGCGCAAGCAGGCCGCCAGCCGCGTCGGCACGCTGTTCTTCCTGACCCCGGCCGTCACGGCGCTGCTGGCCTGGCTGATCAACGGCCAGACCCTGGACGCCGTCACCATCACCGGCCTGGTCCTCGGCGGGGGGGGGGGGGGGGGGGGGGGGGGGGGGGGCGTGGGGGGGGGGGGGGGGGGGGGGGGGGGGGGGGGGGGGGGGGGGGTGGGGAGGGGGGGGGGGGGGGGGGGGCGAA
>NZ_JBVJOW010000005.1:439896-462924 GCF_055582965.1 Amycolatopsis sp. NPDC104863 | reverse complement strand
CTGCCGGTCACGGAGTCGTGGGCTTGGTGGATAAAGGCCCAACCCTTGGCCCCCTCCCCCACCACCGTCTGGTTCCTGGCCGGGGTGGCCTCCCTGCTGCCCCCCCCCCCCGCCCGGGTCAGCGAGCCACGGCCTGCCAGCGCTGGTTCGGCCCGTTCGTCGGCCGGTACAGCCCCACCCGCGCCCCGTCCTCCCGTGCCTCACCGGTGACGTCGAGCAGCTGACCGTCCGCCGCGTTGACGAACGTCCAGGTGCCGTCACCGGTCGTCGACAGCGTCCACAGAGCTCCGGTCGTGCCCGGCGGCGCCAGCGTCACCGCCCCGCCGGCCGCGGCGAGCACCTGGCCCGTCGCCGTCGACGTGATCGTGAACCGGTCGCGGTTGCCGTAGCGGCCCGTGCGGTCGGTGAGCGTCCAGCGCTGCGCGGCCGCCGAAGCGTCCGTCGTGCGCTGGACCAGCACCCCGTTCTCCGCCGACAGCGACTTGCCGCTCTGGACGCCGGTGAAGCTGAACGGCTTGCCCGAGCCGAGGCCCGTCCCCACGGCCGCCGAGGAGACACCGTCGACGACCAACGTCGTCACCGACCGCGCCGGCACCCGCAGCGTGGCACGACCCGACGTCACCCGCACCGGCTTGCCCCGCTTGAGCGCACCGGTGACGTCGGTGACGACCGGCGTCACCGAAGCGCCGGGCCGGATCGCGCCGAAGCCGGACACGTCCAGCGTGACGTCCTGCTCGGTCGTCCCGGAGTTCGTGTGGACAACCGTCGCCAGGTTCTCGCCGCGCATCGCGGCCGCCGACGCGGGGTCGTTCACCGCCACCAGCCGGTCGCCCGGCCGGATGTAGTGGGTGAAGTTCCGCATGGTGTCGAACTTCGTGTTCGTCCTGATCGGACAGTCCACTGACGAGCAGCCGAACGACACCTGGATCTCACCCCAGTTCATCCCGGCTGCGGTCTCCCCGCCGGGCTTCATGTTGTCGTAGTCCTCGATCGGCTGCCAGCCCACCCACGCGCCGGGCTCGAGCAGCCGGAGGTCATCGGTGATCTGCGCAGCCATCCCGAGTCCCGGGTCCATGCTGGTGAAGTCCTGCCGGTCCAGCCAGCTCCCGCCGACCTCGCTCATCCACAGCGGCTTGCCCGCGCCCTTGGCGATGTCCCGTGGGACCGGCCGGTTGCCGGTGCCGTAGGTGTGCACGTTGAGCCGTCCGGCCGCCGCGCGCGCTGCGGCGGACCAGCCGGCCCAGTCGGCGGCGAAGAGGTCCGGGTTGGTTTCGTCGGGCGCGGAGACCGTGGTCCCGGGCAGCGCCGCGGCCATCGCCGGGATCAGCTGCGCCTGGACCGACGGCCCGGCGTGCGCGCCTTCCTGCCGCCCGCCGGTCGGGTTGCCGTCGGCGCCCAGCGTGGTCTTCCAGTAGTTCGTGTTGGGTTCGTTCAGCGGGTCGACCGACGAGAACCTGATGCCGTGCGCGCGTTCGAGCGTCCGCACCACCTGCGCCAGGTACGCGGTGAAGTCGCCGATCCGGTCGGTGCGCAGCTGCTCGGCGGTCGCGGTGAAACCGCCCGAGACGTAGCCCGAGACCGTCTGGAATAGCGGCGGCGAGTTGCTGAACGCCTCCCACTTCGTGACGCGGTCCTTGATGCGGTCGACCCACCAGCGCTGGTTCGGGTCGGCGGCGGTGGTGAACTCGGCGGGGTCGCCGGGAGTCCACCAGTCCTGGTCGACTCGGGTGGTGCCGGCCGGCGCCCGCCACCAGCCCGGGACGGCGCCGCCCGGACGCAGGTACGGCGGGACGTCGGGCGCGTTGCCCCCGCCGATGTTGAAGCGCGCGATGTTCAGGTTCAGCCCGTCGGCGCCGAAGACGAGGTCGGCCAGCTTGGTCCGGACCGCGTCCGGGTACCCGCCGGTCGCCTCGGCCATCCACGCCAGGCTGGCGCCCCAGCCTTCGAACGGCTGCTGCCGGTACATCGGGTCGGGTTTCACGGTCACGGCGGTGGCCGCGGACGCCGGCGCCGCGATGGCTCCCGCCGCGGCCAGTGGTACACAAAGGACGGTCAGGAAACGCCGCAGGTTCATCGTCGAACTGCCTTTCGTTCCGGTGGAGCGACTTTCAGGCCTCCGTGTGCCCCAGCAGCGGCCGCGGGACGAACCGGGCCGCCGGGTCGAGCATCGTGTCCAGTTCGAGCACCACGAGCCGGTTGGCGCCCGCCCGGACGACCGGGCGCGGCACGTACAGCGTCCGCTGCGGCCCGCGTCGCCAGTACCGGCCGAGCGGGAAACCGTTGAACCACACCATTCCCTTGCCCCACTCCCCGGTGTCGAGGAACAGGTCGGCCGGCGCCTCGACGTCCACCGAAGCACGCAGCAGCACCGGCCCGGCCACCGGTCCCTCCACAGTGGACCGGGCGACCGGCTCGGGCAGCGCCGCCAGGTCGAGCGGGAGCACGTCCCAGCCGGTCAGGGGTTCACCGTGCAGGACGGCGCCGCCGATGACACCCTTCGGCTCGCCGATGCGCCGGCCGTAGTCGACCCGGCCCTGGTCCTCGACCAGCACAAGCAGCTCGCCGTTCGCCCGGGGCAGGGCGACCGCGCGGTCGTGGTGCTCCCGCAGCAGCGTGCCCACAGGCTGACCGTCGAAGAACACCGTCGCGCGGTCGCGGACCTCGCCGAAGGTCAGCACGCCGGGCAGGTCCCCCGTCACGGACGTGCGCAGCAACGCCAGTCGCGGTGTCGGTGTCAGGTCGTCGAACGCGGGAATCTCTTCGTGGAACTCCCAGGTGCCCCAACGATCGGGGGCGTCGAGCAGCCGGACGGGGTCGCCCAACGCGGCACGGAGAGCCGGCGCGGGCCGCGCCGGGGGCGGCACGGAATCCGGAACCTTGTGGTAGCGGGCGATGACGTCGCGGAAGGCGTGATACTTCGGGGTCGGATCCCCGGCTTCGTCGAGCGGCGCGTCGTAGTCGTAGGAGGTCACCAAGGGCTGGTAGACACCCTTGTCGTTGGCGCCGCTGGTGAGCCCGAAGTTGGTGCCGCCGTGGAACATGTACAGGTTGACCGACGCGCCCGCGGCGAGCAGCGTGTCGAGCTCGGCCGCCGCGGCCGCGGCGGGGGTGGTGTGGTGGTGGGCGCCCCAGTGGTCGAACCAGCCGTTCCAGAACTCGCTGCACATCAGCGGCCCGGTCGGCTGGTGGGCGCGCAGGGTCGCGAGCCGCGCCTCGGCGTTCGACCCGAAGGACGCGGTGCGGTGCAGGCCGTCCAGGCTGCCGGCTTCGAGCATGTCCGGCTGGTCCACAGTGGTCAGTGGCACGGTGATCCCGCGGGACCGCGTGTGCTCGGCCAGCGCGCGCAGGTACCGCTTGTCGTCGCCGAACGCGCCGTACTCGTTCTCGATCTGCACGAGCAGCACGGGCCCGCCGCGGTCGATCTGCTGGGGTGCGACGACTTCGTAGACGTGGCTCAGGTACTCGCGCACGGCGGCCAGGTACCGCGGCTCGAACCGCCGCACCCCGACGGCAGGGTCGCGGAACAGCCATGCCGGCAGGCCGCCGTTGTCCCACTCCGCGCAGATGTACGGCCCGGGCCGGACGATCGCGTACATCCCGGCGTCGGCGACGAGCCGCAGGAACCGCCCGAGGTCGAGGCCGTCGGAAAGGTCGAACACGTCCGGCGACGGCGCGTGCGCGTTCCACGGCACGTACGTCTCGATGGTGTTCAGCCCCATCCGCCGGGCCTTGTCGATCCGGTCGGCCCACAGGTCCGGGTGCACCCGGAAGTAGTGCAGGGCGCCGGAAAGGATCCGGAACGGGCGGCCGTCGAGCAGGAAGTCGTTCTCCCCCAGCACGAACTCAGGCATGCGGACCCGCCAACCGGAGCGCGGTCCAGGACGCGGGCGGCAGTGTCACGGTGATCGTGGTCCCTCCGGGATCGGAAGTGGCGGTGGCCGAAAGTGGCGCCGGCTGCGCGTCGGTGAGGGTTTCGGCGGTGACGGCGTCGAAGTGCGCACCGCGCAGCCGGATCTCGACGCCGGTGCTCGCCGCCGTCGCGCGGTTGGTCAGGAACACCGCGCCGTGCCCGTCGCCGAGCGTCGCGGCGGCGTCGACGCGGTCGACTTCCCCATGCCGAGCGGTATGCAGGCGGTCGCCGGTCGCCGACAGCCGCAGGCTCGACCCCCGGGCCAGCTCCGCGACGAGCTTGAACGGGTGGAACGTGGTCTGCCGCCAGGCCGGCCCGCCGGGTTCGGTGCGGATCGGCGCGATGACGTTCACCAGCTGCGCCTGGTTCGCCATCGTGACGCGGTCGACGTTGCGCACCAGCGAGCTCAGCAGCGAGCCGACGACCACCGCGTCGGTCACCGTGTAGTCGTCTTCGATGATCCGCGGGTGCTCCCGCCAGCCGCCCGCGGCGAGCCGGGCCTGGTCGGTCTCGTTCCAGCGGCGCAGGTCCCAGACGTTCCACTCGTCGACGCTGATCCCGACGTCGAGCCCCAGCTCGTCGATGATCCCCGCCACCGTGCGGATGTACCGGTCCAGCGCGGCCCCGCTGGCCAGGTAGCTCGCGGTGTCGCCGTCCAGCTCCTGGTAGTAGGCGTGCAGCGAGATGTGGTCGACCAGGCCCGCGGTGTGGCGCAGCACCGTGCGCTCCCACTCGCCGAACGTCGGCATGTCGGCGTGCGAGCTGCCCGCGACGACCAGCTCGACGTCGGGGTCGATCATCCGCATGAGCCGTGCGGTCTCGGCGGCCAGGCGGCCGTACTCACCGGCCGTCTTGTGGCCGATCTGCCACGGGCCGTCCATCTCGTTGCCGAGGCACCACAGCTTGAAGCCGAACGGCTCGTCGGCGCCGTTCGCGCGCCGCCGTTCGCTCAGCTCGGTGCCGCCCGGATGGTTGCAGTACTCGAGGACGTCGGCGGCCTCCTGGAGGCCACGGGTGCCGAGGTTGACCGCGTACATCACCTCGGCTCCCGCGGCTTCGGCCCACGCGGCGAACTCGTGCAGGCCGAAGCGGTTGGACTCGACGCTGTGCCAGGCCGGGTCGAGCCGGGCCGGGCGGTCCGGGCCCACGCCGTCCTCCCAGCGGTACGCGGAGACGAAGTTGCCGCCGGGGTACCGCAGGACGGTCGGCCCGAGCTCCCGGACCAGCGCCAGGACGTCGCCGCGGAAGCCGCGATCGTCCGAAGTGGAGTGACCGGGCTCGAACAGTCCCGTGTAGACACTCCGGCCCAGGTGCTCGACGAAGGAGCCGAACAGGCGGCGCGGGACGGGGCCGGCGACCTCGCCCGCGTCGCCTTCGATCACGACGCTCATCCGGCGCTGACCGTGAAGCCCTGCTGGTTGCCGTAGTCGACGAGCGCCTTCTGCCACTCGGCGAGCCCGGCGTCGAGCCCGGTGCCGTTCAGGTAGGCCTTGCCGACGGTGTCGCTGAAGACGCTGTTGGCGTAGGTCTGGTACGGCAGGTACGTCCAGCCCTTCGCGACGTCCTTCGACGCCTGCGTCAGCACCTGGTTGATCTTCTGGCCGCCGAAGTACGGCACGGCCTCGTCGACGAACGCCGGCGACGTCAGGTCCGCCGTGGTGGCCGGGAACCCGCCGCTGGCGATGAACGGCTTGACGCCGTTGCCGTGGTTGAGCCAGCGCACGAACGCCGCCGCCAGCGCCGGGTTGGCGCTCTGCTTGAGCACGGACTGGGTGCTGCCGCCGTTCTCCGCCGTCACCGGCTGCCCGTCGTAGGTCGGCATCGGCGCGACCGCCCACTTCCCGGTGCCGCCGGGGACCGAGGACTTGAAGTTGCCGGGCATCCAGGCGCCGGTGACCAGGGAGGCGATGGTGCCGTCACCGAGCGCGCGGAACCAGTCGTCGGACCACTCCTTGACCGGGGCGAGCAGCTTGCCCTGGATCAGCTGGTCCCACAGCGCGGTCCACTTCTTCGCGCCCGCGTCGGCCAGGTTGATCTTGACGTTGCGGCCGTCGGCGCTGAACGGGCGCCCGCCCGCCTGCCAGATCATGCTGAGCGCGAACCCGGGGTCACCGGTGTCGGAGGTGATGTACTTCGCCGGGTCTGCCGCGTGCAGCTTCTTGGCCGCGGCGACGTACTCGTCCCACGTCTTCGGCACCGTGATGCCGCTGGAGTCGAAGACTTCCTTGTTGTAGAACAACGCCATGGGCCCGGAGTCCTGCGGCAGGCCGAACGTGCCGTTGTTCACGCGAACACTCGACCACGTCGAAGCGCTGTAGTCCTTTTCGAACGCGCCGAAGCCGAACTGGTCGAGGTTGGCCAGCGAGTCGGTCAGCGCGAACTGCGGGAGCGCGTAGTACTCGATCTGCGCGACGTCCGGGCCGCCGGTGCCGGCCTTGATCGCGTTCTGCAGCTTGGTGTACTCCTCCTTGTTCGTCCCCGCGTTCACGTAGTTGACCTTGACGTTCGGATATTCCTTCTCGAACGCGGCGACCTGGTCCTTCGCCGACGGTGTCCAGCTCCAGTACGTGATCGTCCCGCCCGCCTTCAGCGCGGCGTCGACGGAGTCCTGGGTGCCGGTCGCGGCGGCGGGCCCGGACGAGCTCCCGGAAGAGCAGCCGGCGGCCAGTGCGGCGGCGAGCGCCACGGCGAGGACCGCCTTGGCGCGACTGCGGATGCGTGACATCGAGTGTCCCTTCACGACGGTGTGACGGCTATTGCTTGACGCTGCCCGCACTCAGCCCCGATTGCCAGAACCGTTGCATGAGCAGGAAAGCGAGGACGAGGGGAACGATCGTGAGCAGCGATCCGGTGAGCACCAGGTGGAAGATCGGCTGCGCGCCGGCGCCGTTCGCCTGCGCGCTCCACTGGTTGAGCCCGACGGTCAGCGGGTACCACTTGGGCTCGCTGAGCATGATCAGCGGCAGGAAGTAGTTGTTCCAGGTCTGCACCATCGTGAACAGCGCGACCGTCACGATCCCGGGGACCAGCTGCCGCAGCGTCACGGTGAGGAAGATCCGCAGCTCGCCCGCGCCGTCGATCCGCGCCGCCTCCAGCAGCTCGTCCGGGATGGCGTCGGCGGCGTAGACCCAGATCAGGTAGAGCCCGAACGGGCTGATCAGCGACGGGATGATGACGGCGAGCGGGGTGTTCGTCAGGCCGAGCTTGCTGAACATCAGGAACGTCGGCACGGCGAGCGCGGTGCCGGGCACGGCCACGGCGCCGAGCACCACGGCGAAGACACCCCGGCGGCCGGGGAAGCGGTACTTGGCCAGGCCGTAACCCGCCGCGGTGGCCAGGATCGTCGCGCCGCCGGCGCCGGCCACGACGTAGAGCAGCGTGTTGCCCAGCCAGCGGAAGAAGATGCCGTCGTTGTAGGTGAACGTCTGGGCGATGTTGTCGAACAGGGCGAACGGGCCGCCGAAGGACAGGCCGGACGTCGAGAACAGCGCCGTCTGCGTCTTCGACGCGTTGATCAGCAGCCACACCAGCGGCACCAGCGTGTAGAGCAGGTACAACGCCATGACGGTGGTGAGGACGCGCGAGCGGCGGGGCCGCGTCACCGAGAACGCGGCCACGTCACATCCCCTTCCGGGTGCCGCGCAGCTGCACGACGTAGGCGATGACCGCGGTGATCACGCCCATCACGATCGCGACCGTGGCGGAGTAGTTGTACTGCTGCCCGCCGAAGGAAAGGTTGTAGGCGTACATGTTCGGCGTGTAGAAGGTGCCGATCACGTTCGGCGCCAGCGTCCGCATGATGTTGGGCTCGTTGAACAGCTGGAAGCTGCCGATGATCGAGAAGATCGTGGCGATCACGATCGCGCCCCGGATCGCCGGGAGCTTGACATGGAAGATGGTGCGGAACGCGCCGGCGCCGTCGATCGCGGCGGCCTCGAACAGCTCCCTCGGGATCACCTTCAGCGCCGAGTAGAAGATCAGCATGTTGTACCCGGCGAACTCCCACGTGACGACGTTGCCGATGGACGCGAGCATCCAGTTCTCCGACAGCGGTTTCACGACGTCCCGGCCGAGCAGGTGGTTGAGGTCCGCCGCGAGCCCGAAGTGGTCGCCGTACAGGAAGCCCCACATCAGGGCCGCGACGACGGCGGGCACCGCGTACGGCAGGAAGATCACGATCCGGAAGAACCCGGCGGCGTGCAGCCGCGCGCTGTCGATCGCCAGCGCCGCGACCAGCGCGAGCAGCAGCATGACCGGCACCTGCACGGCGAGGAACACCAGCACCCGCCGGAAGGACTCCCAGAACTTCGGGTCGCCGAGCACCTGCACGTAGTTGTCCGCGCCGACGAATACCGTGCCGCCGAAGAAGGCCTGGTCGCGGAAGAGGCTGAGCACGAACGCGTACCCGACGGGTGCGAGGAACGTCAGCAGGAACACCAGCATGAACGGGGCGACGAAGAGCCAGCCGCGCCACTGCCGCTTCGGGCGCCGGGCGGCTTTCGCGCGGGGCGGCGCCGGGATCGGCGGAGCCGCTGTGGACGTCATCGTCCCTCCGGTGGTTCGCGCGGATGTTTACGTCAACATGAACGACCGGAGGGTAACGTGTTGACGTAAACATGTCCAGGACACCCGAGGAGTACCCGTGCCGGCTGCAGCCCCGCGTCGTGGACCGTCGATGGCGGACGTGGCCCGCGAGGCCGGCGTGTCGGGCCAGACGGTGTCCCGCGTCGCGAACGGGAAGACGAACGTCGACGACGCCACCCGCGAGCGGGTCCTCGCGGCGATGCGCCGGGTCGGCTACCGGCCGAACAGCGCGGCGCGGGCGTTGCGCAACGGCAAGTTCCGCAGCATCGGCGTGATCATCTCGGCGCTGCCGACCTTCGGCAACAGCCGCACGCTCGACGCCATCGCGGCGGCCGTCGTCCCGGAGGGGTTCTCGATCATCCTGATGCCGGTGACCCGCCCGACGCAGGGTGAGGTCACCGGCGCGTTCAGCACGTTGAACGAGCAGGCCGTCGACGGCGTGATCATCCTGATCGAGCAGCACCAGCTCGACCGGAGCGAAATCGAGCTGCCGCACGGTCTTCCGGTGGTCGTCATCGACTCCAGCGCGCGCTACGACTACCCCGTCGTCGACACCGACCAGGCCGACGGCGCCGCCACGGCGACCCGGCATCTGCTCGACCTCGGCCACCGGACGGTCTGGCACATCGCGGGCCCGCCGCAGTCCTACTCCGCCGAGCGGCGCCGGAAGTCGTGGCAGACCACTTTGGAGCGTGCGGGCCGCGTGGTGCCGGACGTGCTGACCGGCGACTGGTCCCCGTCATCGGGATACCAGGCGGGGTTGAGCCTGGCGGCCGACCCGGCGGTGACGGCGGTGTTCGTCGCGAACGACCAGATGGCACTGGGTTTGTTGCGCGCGTTGCACGAGGCGGGCCGGTCGGTGCCGGGCGAGGTGAGCGTCGTCGGGTTCGACGACATGGAGGAGTCGGCGCACTTCTGGCCGCCGCTCACGACGATCCGCCAGTCGTTCGAGGCGGTGGGCCGGCACGCGGTTTCGGCGCTGCTGGCCGAGATCGAGACGGGCGCGGAGGCCGGTGAGCCGGTGAGCGTCCCGACCGAGCTGGTGGTCCGCTCCAGCACGGCGCCGCCCCCGGCCGAGAACCTCGTTTGACCGCGCGGGACCGGGGGAATTACTGGCCACCGAGCCGGATCCCCCGGTATCGCGAATGTCGCAGTGGTGTGGACCATTCGGCCCTACCGCAGCAGAAACGAGGCCATCGTGCTCGCCATCCTCGCCGCCGTGCTCTTCGGACTGGCCCTGATCATGGAGCTCGCCGGGTTCGGGCTCGGCCCGGTCATCACCACCGGGACGCTGACCACCGCCGGCCTGCTGTGCGTCGCCCTGCACCTGGCCGGGGTGGCCACCGACCGCTCTCGGTTCTCGCGCAGCCGCCGCCGTCGCTGACGCTCAGCCCGCCGCGGGCTCCAGCGCGCGCCGCAGCACCTGGGTGAACACCTCGGGCGACTGGGCGCCGGCGACACCGAACCGGCTGTCGAACACGAAGAACGGCACCCCGGTGGCGCCGAGCGCCCGCGCCTGCTCACCATCCGCCGTCACCTCGGCTTCGTAGGTGTCCGACTCGAGCACCGCACGCGCTTCCGCGGCGTCGAGGCCCGCTTCGGCCGCCAGCTCGACGAGCGAGTCGCGGTCGAACAGCGAGCGCCGCTCGGTGAAGTGCGCGCGGTAGAACCGGTCGACGACGGCGTCGGCGAGCCCGCGGTCGGCGGCCAGGTGCACCAGCCGGTGGCCGTCGACGGTGTTGCCCATGTGGACACCGTCGAGGTGGTACTCGAGGCCGTCGGCGGCGGCGCGCTGTTCCATCTGCGCCTCCATCTCGTCGGCTTCTTCGAGCGTCCGCCCGTACTTCTCGGAAAGGATCTCCCGCGTCGGCCGGGACTCCCCGCGCGGGAACGACGGGTCGAGCTGGAACGAGTGGTGCACCACCTCGACGTCGACACCGAGCTCGGCCACCGCCCGCTCGAAGCGGCGTTTGCCGAGATAGCACCAGGGACAGACGAGATCGGACCAGATGTCTACGCGCACCCCACCACGGTAACCCCGGTGGTGGCACGCACTTCAAGGTAACCGGCCCGGACTAGGGTGGGCCGGTGACCGTCTCGACCGACGACATCGTCCGGCACGCGGCGCGGCTGCTGTTCGCCGGGACCCGCCTCGACCTCGGCCGGATGGCCGCCGACCTGGGGATCTCGCGCACGACGTTCTTCCGCCGGGTCGGCAACCGCGACGACCTGATGGGCGCCGGGCTGCGGCTGCTGTCCGACCGGACCTGGCAGCGCGCGCTCGGCCACTGGCGGGCCGAACACGGCGACGCGGCGCGGACCCCCGAAGGCCGGCTGCGGTCCCTGTGGGTCATGGAGGAGTACCGCCGCGAAGTCGCCGGCAACGAAGGCATGCGGAAGCTGATCGAGGCGGAGTCGACGGTCGCGCTGCGCGTGCTCACCGACCCGCGCGGCGCGGTCCAGCCGGCCCTGGTCGACGCGCACGTCGACCTCTTCCGCGCCGACGCCGAGGCGGCCGGGCTGACCCCGCTGGTCGGCCTGCCGGACCTGGCGTTCGCCGTCGTCCGGCTCGGCGAGTCGTTCCTGTACTCCGACGTCCTGGCCGCGCGGACCGTCGACCTCGCCGTCGCGACCACCCTGCTCGACACGCTGGTCCAGGGCGCCCTGGAACCCGCCGTAGTTCACTGAGCAAGCGCCCAGTCGGCCAACTCCTCACCCGTTCGGCCGTTGTGGAACATTTCGCCTAAGTGTTTCATAGGGCGACGGGAAAGCGGTTGCCCCGCATCCCGCTTGCGGCACGCTCTTCGTTGCCGCGCAACGGTTCCATCGGTCTGCCCGTCCTGTCCGGGCGCGCTTTCGCCTGCCCGGGGAAAGAGAGCGAACCATGTCCGTACTCACCAGCCCGCCGACGCCGTCTGGCCTGGGTGAGAGCGTTTCCCGCCGCCGGGGGTGGCGCGCCAAGGCCGCCGGCGTGGTCTTGACCGCCCTCGCGCTGACGACCGGGGTCGCTTCACCGGCCCCGGCCGCGGCCAACCCCTACGAACGGGGCCCGGCCCCGACCACCTCCAGCATCGAAGCCAGCCGGGGCTCCTTCGCGACCAGCACCACCACCGTGTCGCGCCTGGCCGTCTCCGGCTTCGGCGGCGGCACGATCTACTACCCGACCTCGACCACCGCCGGCACGTTCGGCGCCCTCTCCATCGCCCCCGGCTTCACGGCCACGCAGTCCAGCATCTCCTGGCTGGGCCCGCGGCTGGCGTCGCAGGGCTTCGTGGTGTTCACCATCGACACGCTGACCACCAGCGACCAGCCCGACAGCCGGGGCCGGCAGCTGCTGGCCTCGCTCGACTACCTGACGCAGCAGAGCTCGGTGCGGTCGCGGATCGACAGCAGCCGGCTCGGCGTCGTCGGGCACTCGATGGGCGGCGGCGGCACGCTGGAGGCGGCGCGCTCACGGCCGTCCCTGCAGGCCGCGATCCCGCTGACCGGCTGGAACCTGACGAAGAACTGGTCTTCGCTGCGCGTGCCGACGCTCGTCGTGGGCGCGCAGTCCGACACCGTGGCGCCGGTGGCGTCGCACTCGATCCCGTTCTACACGAGCCTGCCGTCCTCTTTGGACCGGGCATACCTGGAACTGCGCGGCGCCAGCCACTTCGCGCCGAACTCGGCGAACACGACGATCGCCAAGTACACGCTGTCGTGGCTCAAGCGCTTCATCGACGACGACACGCGGTACGAACAGTTCCTGTGCCCGATCCCGAGCACGAGTCTGTCCATTTCGGACTACCGGGGCAACTGCCCGCACAACGGCTGAGCCCGCCCCGGGAGGCGCCCCGCGCGCCTCCCGGGGTCACAGCGTGACGGCCACTTTTCCCTTGGCGTGCCCGGCTTCCTGGTACGCGAACGCCGCGAGGAGGTCGTCGAACGGATAACTCCGGTCGACGACCGGCGTGACCGCGCCGCGTTCCGCCAGCGCGGTGAGCTCGGCCAGGATCGCCTTCTTGTCCCGGCAGGCCACCACGTCCGCCAGCACGGCCTTCCGCCGGACGAAAGGAGCGGCGGCCAGCGCCGCGAACGTGTGCCCGGCCGGCTCCAGCCACCGGCCGGCCGGGCCGCCGACGGCGACGAACACCCCGTCGCGCGCCAGGATCCGCCGGCACGCCGCGAGCGAGTGGCCACCCGCGATGTCCAGCACGACGTCGTAGCACCGCCCGCTGCGCGTGAAGTCCGCTTCGCGGTAGTCGACGACGTGGTCGGCGCCGAGCGAGCGGACGAGGTCGCCGGCCGCGCCGCACACGGCGTCGACCTGCGCCCCGAGCGCCTTGGCCAGCTGGACGGCGAAGGTGCCGACCCCGCCGGAAGCACCGTTGACCAGCACCCGCTGCCCCGCTTCGACCCCGCGCAGCGCGAGCATCGCGGTGACGGCGGCCGCCGGCATGACCCCGGCCTGCTCGTGGGTGAGGTTCGCCGGCATCGGCGCCAGCAGGTCCTCGCGCACGCAGACGTACTCGGCGTGCCCGCCGCCGGGGAGCAGTGCGTAGACGTCGTCGCCGGGGCGGAAGATCTTGCCCGCCGTCTCGACCCGCCCGGCCAGGTCGCAGCCGAGGATGCCGAGCTTCGGCCGGCGCAGGCCGAACCCGCGGGGCATCACCCGCGCGATGTACGGCTCGCCTCTCAGGTGGTGCCAGTCGTACGGGTTGACGGAGGTGGCGCGCACCCGGACGAGCACCTCCCCCTCGGCGGGCACCGGATCGGGGACGTCTTCGAAGGTCAGGGTGCCGTACGCGCGCAGGACCAGGGCTTTCATGTCGCCTCCAGCGTTCTTACGATGTAAGTCTTACGCCGTAAGGTACGTCGTACACCGTAAGGCGGTCAAGGGGCCTTACCTTGTACGATCTTGGGCGTGAGCACCGAAGCCCGGATCCCGCTGAGCCGTGACCGCGTCCTGCGCGCGGCGGTCGCGCTCGCCGACGAGCACGGACTGCGGGCGCTGACGATGCGCCGCCTCGCCGAGGAGCTCGGCGCCGAGGCGATGTCGCTCTACTACCACGTGGCGAAGAAGGAGGACGTGCTCGACGGGATCGTCGAGGTCGTCGCGCGGGAGATCAACGAGAGCGTCGGGAGGCTCGAGCCTGCGGCTGACTGGAAGCAGGCGGTGCGACGCCGGATCCTCACGGCGCGCGAGGTGTTCCTCCGCCACCGCTGGGCGCCGGAGCTGTTCGAAACGCGGTCGTCGACGAGCCTGGCGGTGCTGAGGTATTACGACGCGCTGGTCGGCCTGATGCGCGAGGGCGGGTTCTCCCACGACCTGGTCCACCACGCCCTGCACGCACTCGGCAGCCGGGCGCTGGGGTTCAGCCAGGAGCTGTTCGATCCGGCGGCGGGAGAGTCGACGGATGTGCCGGCGGAGATGGCGGCCCAGCTGCCGAACCTGGTGGGCATGTTGACGGAGATAGCCCACGACGACCCGGACTCGACGCTGGGCTGGTGCGACGACCAGACGGAGTTCGAGTTCGGCTTGGACATCATCCTCGACGGCCTGGACCGCCTGCGAGACCCGGCTTAGTTTTGGTGATCGTCCCGCTGGACGCGGCGGAGGTGAGCACGCGCCGCCGCGAAGGCATGGCCGCCTTCGCCGATTCGAGGTAAACATCCGTCCCGGGCGAAACCCACGCTCGGCTCGAGGCGCGCAGCCCCAGCCCGAACCCGTTCGTGTTCACCTGGTGGAACACCCGAGGCCACCCCAGCCACCGCAGGCAGAATCGAGACCGTGTCCCGACCTCTGCGGAAGCTCGGCTTCCTGACCATCGGCCTCTTCGACGCGGCCGACCCGCGGCGGGGGCACGAGTCGACCCTGGAGATCATCGAGCTCGGGGAACGGCTCGGGTTCGACAGCGCCTGGGTGCGGCACCGGCACCTGCAGTACGGCATCTCGTCGCCCGTTGCCGTGCTCGCGGCCGCGTCGCAGCGGACCAGCAAGATCGACCTGGGGACCGCCGTCATCCCGCTCGGCTGGGAAAACCCGCTGCGGCTCGCCGAGGACCTCGCGACCGTCGACCTGCTCTCCGGCGGGCGGCTCAACCCGGGGATCAGCGTCGGCCCGCCGATGCGCTACGACGAGGTCAAACGCGCGCTCTACCCGGACACCGCCGATGCCGAGGACTTCGGCTACGACCGCGTCCGGCGGCTGCTGGACTTCGTGCGCGGTGAGCCGGCGACCGGCTTCAGCGGCACCCAGGGCTTCGAAGTCTTCTCCGACCGGGTGCAGCCGCAGTCGCCCGGCCTCGGGCGGCGCCTCTGGTACGGCGGGGCGAGCCTGCGCTCGGCCGAGTGGGCCGGCAAGCACAGCATGAACTTCCTGACCAGCAGCGTGGTCAAGGCCGAAGGCGAGAGCACGGACTTCGCCGAGATCCAGCTCTCGCACATCCAGGCGTTCCGCGCCGCCCACCCGGACGGTGAGGCGGCGCGGGTCTCCCAGGGCCTGGTCGTCGTGCCGACCGACAGCGCGACCCCGGAGCAGCGCGCGAAATACCGGGCTTATGCGGAGAAACGGCTCCCGCGGACAAAAGAACCGCAGGGCCCGGCGCGGATGCTGTTCTCCCCCGACTTCGTCGGGACGTCGGCGGAAATCGCCGAACGACTGCAGGAACACGCCGGATTCCGCGAAGTCGATGAGGTGGCTTTCGCCCTGCCGTTCACCTTCGACCACGAAGATTACGTGCAGATCCTCACCGACATCGCGGAACGGCTCGGCCCCGAACTGGGCCGCAATTCCTGACTTACTTGTTGGTGCCCGGGGTCAGCACCTTGTCGATCACGAAGACCGTGGCGTTCTTGGTGGGGATGTTGCCGCACAGGATCTTCGCGCCGTTGACGGTCATGTTCTCACCCGAGCCCTCGATCTTCAGCGGCCCACCGGCGGTGTTGAGCGACTCCAGCGTGCCGGCACCCTCGAGACCCTTGGCGTCGTAACGCTTGCCGACGACGTGGTACTGCAGGATCGGCGACAGCTCGGCCGGCTTGCCCGCCAGCTCGGCGAACTTCGCGTCACCCAGCGCGGCGAACGCCGGGTCGGCCGGCGCGAACACGGTGATCGACGGCGCGCTGTTGAGCGTGTCGACCAGGTTGGTGGCCTTCACCGCGGCGACCAGCTTGGTCAGCAGCGGGTTGGTCGACGCGGCCGACGCGACCGGCTGCGGGCCCATCGAGTCCAGCGAACCCGGAGCGGAACCCTGCGGCAGCTGGCCGCACGCGGGGCCGAAGACGTCGGCGTTGGTGGTCATGCCGTTCGACGCGCCCGAGTCGGCGCTGGACGACGGGGCGGCCATCGAAGACGACGGCGCGGGGGCGCTGGAGCTGCCCGAGGAAGCGGTGTCGCTGCCGCTGCACGCGGTCAGCGAAAGCGCGGCGACAGCGGCAAGGCCGATTCCTGCGACACGAAGCTTGGTCACGAAAATCACTCCAATAAGCGGATTTGACAGTTCACCGAACTGTTTCTTGTCAGGCATTCGACACTGCGGGGAAAACGGATTGGCACCCGATCGGGTGATACGGGTCACCCGCGCCGGGAAAGCGCTTGCGGCGCTTTCCCGGCGCGTCAGGCGAGCGAAATCGTGCTGACCAGCGGCGTGGTCGGGCCGCCGGAACCACCCGCGGGCTCGACCGTGAGGCCGATCCGGTCGACCCCCGCCGGCAGCTCGGCCAGCATCGGCCGCATCCGGTCCGGGGTCTCCGGCTGCATCAGCCCGGCCGACCGCGCGCCGTCCTTGCCGAGGAACCACACCTGGTAGGCGTGGCCCGCGTCGAGGACCGGCAGACCGGACGCGAGCAGCACGGCCTGGTTGCGGCTGCGCGAAACGACCAGCGTCGTGGAACCCTTGCCGACGCCCTGGATCGCCGAAGCGTCCGAGGCGGCCAGCACCGAGTCGACCGGCTGCGGCGGGGCGGTGGCCACACTGGTGACCCCGACCGCGACCGCCACGACGGCCGCCGCGGCGGCGCCGACGAGCGCGATCCGCAGCTGCCATGTCTTGGCGCGGCTGAGTTTCCGCGCCACCGGCAGCTTCGACACCTGGGGTGGCAGCTGGCGGGTGGCCGCCACCTCGGCGAGCACCGCCGCCCGCAGCGACGGCGGCGGGTCCACCGCCGCGGCCGCGCCCAGCCGGGCTCCGGTCGCCCGCAGCTCGGCCACCTCCTGCCGGCACGCGGCGCACTCCCCGAGGTGCCGTTCGAACCCGGCACGCTCCACATCGGACACGGCGTCCAGCGCGTAGGCGCCGGTCAGCGTGTGCAGCTCGGCGGTCATCGATCCACCCCCAAGCAGTCGCGCAGCCGGATCAGGCCGTCTCGGATCCTCGTCTTCACGGTGCCGGGCGCCACTTTCAGCACCTCGGCGACCTCCGGGTAGGTGTAGCCGTTGTAGTAGGCGAGCACGATCGACTCGCGCTGCAGCTCGGTCAGCTGGGACAGGCACTGGCGCACCCGCTCTTGGTCGAGTGTGGCCAGGGTGGACTCGGTGACCTCGTCGAACGGCCGCTGCACGTCCATCCGGCCGGCCCGCTCCTCGCGGTCGAGCCCGGCCTGGTGCGAGCGCACGCGGTCGACGGCCCGGCGGTGCGCGATCGTCAGCACCCACGACAGCGCGCTGCCGCGTTCCGGGACGTACCTCGTGGCCTTGCGCCACACCTCCACCAGAACCTCCTGAGCCACTTCCTCGGCCTGGGCGTGGTTGCGCAGCACGCGCGTCACCAGCCCCAGCACCGGACCGGCGATGAGGTCGTACAGCGACGCGAACGCCGGTTCGTCCCCGGCCGCCACGCGCCGTAACAGCTCTTCGGCGGTCGGGACGGACGACGGGCTGTCGTCCGTCTGCAGCCGTAGCCGCCCTCGCTCACCCATGCCCGGCAACCTCCACCTCACCCACCGGCCCTCCGGCCGGTACGAGGGGTTCGCGGCCGGTCGGCGGCGCGGACTGGTCCGGGAGCCCACGAGGAGGCGTGTCCCACTCGGACGGGGCAACTCCGGCGCCCGGACCTGTCCGCCGGGCTCGCAGCTCCGAACGTCTGGCTCGGCACCCACCCGCCGTGACCGAAGGCGGTCACCGTGTGTGACCCGGTTGCCCTTTTTTCCCAGCGCCGGTGACTTCCGACACTTCTTGATCACTCTGAAGCGTGAAAGTTTTTCGGAACGCTGGGCGTTGAACTCACCATGGGTTATCTCTGGAACCCGACGAAGTTAACCGACGAGTAGCAAAGGTTGTCCCCATGGCCGACCCGCACAGCGTGACCAGCGCCAGCATCGACTTCGCCCTGCGGACCTTCGGGGCGGCGCCGCGGCCGGTGCCGGCGGAGCTGGAGTACGACACCCGTGACCCGTACGCGGTCGCCGTCGTGCTGCACGCCGGCCCGAGTGCCGTCCGGTGGCTGTTCGGCCGCGACCTGCTCGCCGACGGCCTGCTCGCCCGCTGCGGCGACGGTGACGTCCGCGTCGGCCCGGGCGGCGACCCCGCGCTGGTCGTGGTGGAGCTGAACTCGCCCGACGGCGCCGCGGTGCTCGAAGCGCCGGCGAAGGAGATCGCGGCCTTCCTCGACCGCACCTACGAGAGCATCCCGGGCGGGAGCGAGAGCGACTGGTTCGACTTCGACGAGGAACTCGCGAAGCTCTCCTACCAGGACTGAGTACCGTCCGGCGGGTGAGCTTCTTCCTGACGGCCGCCCTCGCCGCGCTCGACGACGGTGGTGACCGCGTCCTGTTCCACCACGACGGCGTCACGACCTACCACCAGGCGCGCGAGCGCCTGCGCCGGCTGCACGCGGGCCTGGGCGCGACCGAAGTCGTCGCGGTCGACCTGCCCAACCGCCCCGAGACCCTCCTCGTCCAGCTCGCCGCCCTCCTGCGCGGCGCGACCGTGCTGCTGGTCGCGACCTCGGCGCCGGACCCCGACCGCCGGGCCGCGGCCACCGCGGCCGGGGTCACCACGGTGGTCACCGACCGCCCGCACGCCTGGCCTGCCGGCGACGTCCGCACGCTCGACGACCTCGACGCCGAGCCGCACGAGCTGGACATTCCCGACGCCGTCCGTCTCCTCTTCCCCACCGGCGGCACCACCGGCACGCCGAAGCTCATCCGCCACAGCGGCATCTACGACGGCATGGCGTACATCTTCACGCCGAACCCGGACGGCCCCGGCCGCACGCTGCTCGTCGCGCCGATGACGCACATGACCGGCAACGCCACCGTGCTCGGCGCCCTCCTGCGCCGCGACACCGTCGTGCTCCAGGACGGCTTCGACGCGGGCGCGGTCCTCACCGCCATCCAGGACCACCGGATCGACACGCTGTCCCTCACGCCGCCGCGCCTCGCCGCGGTGCTCGACCACCCGGCTTTGGAGAGCACCGACGTAAGCAGCGTCCGGTCCCTTTCGCTCGGCGCCGCGCCGCTGCCGCCGCACCGGCTCGCGCAGGCCCTCGACGTCTTCGGCCCGGTGGTCGGCCAGGGGTACGGCCTGACCGAGGCCCCGATGATCGCGAGCATCTCCGCCGCCGAGCTGGTCGGCCACCCCGAGCGGCTCGGCTCGGTCGGCCGGATCGTGCCCGGCATGGAGGCCCGGCTCACCGACGGCGAGGTCGAGGTGCGCGGACTGTCCATGATGGACGGTTACCTCGGCGGCCCCGAGATCGGCGCCGGCTGGCTGCGGACCGGCGACCTCGGCCGTTTCGACGACGAGGGGTACCTCTACCTGCTCGACCGCGTCGACGACGTCGTCGTGGTCGGCGAGCACGGCACGAAGGTGCCCTCGACCGTCGTCGAACACGCTCTCGCGACGCACCCGGCGGTCCGCGCGGCGGCCGTCTTCGGGCGGCACACCGTGGACGGCCAGGTGCTGCACGCCGTGGTCGTCGCGTCCGGCGAGGTGACCGCGGACGAACTGAAAGACCACGCGAGGAGCGCGTTCGGCCGGGACCACTACGTCCCGGCGAGCGTCTCCTTCGCCGACGCGCTGCCGCTCACCGAGGTCGGCAAGGTCGACAAGCGCGCCCTCGCTCAGCTCGTGACGGCGCCGTAGGACGACGACCGGACCAGCTTGGCGTACTTGCCCAGCACTCCTTCCGGGAACTTGTTCGGCAGCGGCTCCCAGCCCTCCCGGCGCCGCGCCAGCTCGGCCGCGTCGACCAGCAGGTCGATGCTGCGGCCCTTGATGTCGACGGCGATCCGGTCGCCGGTGCGGACGAACGCGATCGGCCCGGCGTCGACGGCTTCGGGCGCGACGTGGCCGATGCACAGGCCGGTGGTGCCGCCGGAGAACCGGCCGTCGGTCAGCAGGAGGACGTCCTTCCCGAGCCCGGCGCCCTTGATCGCCGCGGTGATCGCGAGCATCTCGCGCATGCCTGGTCCGCCCTTGGGGCCTTCGTAGCGGATGACCACGACGTCACCCGCCTCGATCCGGCCTTCGGTCAGCGCGGCCATCGCCTCCTGCTCGCGTTCGAACACGCGAGCCGGGCCTTCGAAGTTGGACGTGTCGAAGCCCGCGGACTTCACGACGGCGCCTTCGGGCGCGAGCGAGCCGCGCAGGATGGTGATCCCGCCGGTCGGGTGGAGCGGGTTGTCCAGCTTGCGCAGGACCTCACCGTCGATCGGGTCCGGGTCCAGCTCGGCGAGGTTCTCGGCCACGGTCCGGCCGGTGACGGTGAGCGCGTCGCCGTGGATCAGGCCTTCGTCGAGCAGCGCCTTCATCAGCACCGGGATGCCGCCGTGGCGGTCGATGTCGTTCATGACGTACTTGCCGAACGGCTTCAAATCGCCCAGGTGCGGCACGCGGTCGCCGACGCGGTTGAAGTCGTCCAGCGTCAGCTCGACCTTCGCCTCGTGCGCGATGGCCAGCAGGTGCAGCACGGCGTTCGTCGAGCCGCCGAGGGCCATCACGACGGTGATCGCGTTCTCGAACGCTTCGCGCGTCAGGATGTCGCGCGCGGTGATGCCCTTTTCGAGCAGCCCGACCACGGCCTCACCGGAGAGGTGCGCGTAGTGGTCGCGGCGGCGGTCCGCGGACGGCGGCGCGGCCGACCCCGGCATGCTCATCCCCATCGCCTCGGCCGCCGAGGCCATCGTGTTCGCCGTGTACATCCCGCCGCAGGCGCCCTCACCAGGGCAGATGGCCCGTTCGATGCGGTCGAGGTCGGCGGTCCCGAGCCGCCCCGCCCGGCACGCGCCGACCGCCTCGAAGGCGTCGATCAGCGTGACGTCCTTCTCGGTGCCGTCGGTGAGCTTCACCCAGCCGGGGGCGATCGTGCCCGCGTAGAGGAACACCGACGCCAGGTCGAGGCGCGCGGCGGCCATCAGCATCCCCGGCAGGGACTTGTCGCAACCGGCCAGCAGGATCGAGCCGTCGAGCCGCTCGGCCTGCATGACCGTCTCGACGGAGTCGGCGATGACCTCGCGCGAAACCAGCGAGAAGTGCATGCCGTCGTGGCCCATGGAGATGCCGTCGGACACCGAGATCGTGCCGAACTGCAGCGGGTAGCCGCCGGCCGCGTGCACGCCCTCCTTGGACGCCTGGGCCAGCCGGTCCAGCGACAGGTTGCACGGCGTGATCTCGTTCCACGAGCTGGCGACGCCGATGATCGGCTTGCGCCAGTCGCCGTCCCCCATCCCGACGGCGCGGAGCATGCCGCGGGCGGGCGCGGCCTCGATCCCGTCGGTCACCGTGCGGCTGCGGGGTTTCGGATCGATCGTCATCACGAGGCCTTCCGATACGACGTTCGGACGCACTGCATGCTACCCGCGTCCGCGCGGTCCGCTGGCCGGAACGATTCGCTTCCCGGACTCCGGCGAACCGGCGAAAACTCGGGCAGATGATCGCCACAGTGGTGTGGGGCACGGGCAACGTCGGCCGTGCCGCAATCCGGGCCGTCGAGGCCCATCCCGCGCTGAAGCTGACCGCGGTGCTCGTGCACAACCCCGACAAGGTCGGCAAGGACGCGGGTGAGCTCGCCGGCGTCGGCTCGCTCGGGGTCACCGCCACCGACGACGTCGAATCCGTGCTCGCGGCGAGCCCCGGCGCGATCGTGTACGCCGCTTCTGGCGACGTCCGGTTCGACGACGCGCTCGCCGACATCGTGCGCGCGGTCCGGGCGGGCGCGGTGGTCGTCACGCCGGCGCTCTACCCGCTCTACGATCAGCGCAACGCGCCGCCGGAGCTGCGGGACCCGGTGCTGGCCGCGATCAAGGACGGCGGCGGCTCGCTGTTCGTCTCCGGCGTCGACCCCGGCTGGGGCAACGACGTGCTGCCGCTGCTGATCAGCGGCCTGGGCACCGACGTCGACGTCATCCGCTGCCAGGAGATCTTCGACTACTCGACCTACGAGCAGCCCGACTCCGTCCGGTACCTGGTCGGCATGGGCCAGCCGATGGACTACGACCCGCCGATGCTGATGACCGGCGTGCCGTCGATGGTCTGGGGCGGGCAGGTCCGGCTGATCGCGCGCGGCCTCGGCGTCGAGGTGGCCGAGCTGCGCGAGACGCTGCAACGGCGTCCGCTCGAGGAAACCGTCTCCACGCGGACCATGGGCGAGTTCGAGAAGGGCACGCAGGGCGCGGTGCGGTTCGAGGTCCAGGGCATCGTCGACGGCGAGCCGCGGATCGTCATCGAGCACGTCACGCGCATCCACCCGTCGTGCGCGCCGGACTGGCCGAACCCGCCCAGCGGCGACGGCGCCCACCGCGTGATCATCGAAGGCCGGCCCCGCATCGAGGTCAGCATCGAAGCTTCCGACGAAGGCGAAAACCGGTCCGCGGGCGGCAACGCCACCGCGGTCGGACGGCTCGTCGGCGCGATCGACTGGCTCACCGCCGCGGAACCCGGTCTCTACGACGCACTCGACGTCCCGCTGCGCCCGGCAGCCGGCAAGCTCGGAAGGAGGCGCTCGTGAACATCGACATCCCCGAGGGCAAGGACCCGATCGGCTACGTGTGGGGCGAGATGGTGCCCGGCATCGGGATCGCCGCCGCGCAGTTCTCCCTCGCGGTCTACGAGCACACCACGTTGGGGCTGCGGGAGTTCGAGGCCGCGCGGCTGCGGATCGCGCAGATCAACGGCTGCGTCTTCTGCCTCGACTGGCGCACCGAACGCGACGGCGTCAAGGTCGAAGAGGAGTTCGCCGACGCCGTTTCCGACTGGCGCACGACCGAGCTCTTCGACGAGCGCACGCGCCTGGCGGCCGAGTACGCCGAGCGGTACGCGACCGACCACCACAACCTGGACGACGAGTTCTGGAAGCGGATGTCGTCGGCCTACAGCCAGCAGCAGGTCGTGGAGCTGAGCATGTGCCTCGGCTCGTGGCTCGCGTTCGGACGGCTGAACCACGTCCTCGGCCTCGACGTCGTCTGCGTGCTGCCGTCCCACCGGTCGTGGGGGGGGGGGGGGGGGGGGGGGGGGGGGGGGAAAACCCGAGCCCCCACCCCCACCCCCCCCGGCCGTGTCTCCTTCCTCTTCCCCTTTTTCCCCTGCCTCCCTCGTGGTCCACGGCCCCGCCTCT
>NZ_JBVJOW010000005.1:339710-439887 GCF_055582965.1 Amycolatopsis sp. NPDC104863 | reverse complement strand
CCCCCCCCCCCCCCCCCCCCCCCCCCCCCCCCCCCCCCCCCCCCCCCCCCCCCCCTACCCCTCCCCCCCCCCCCCCCCCCCCCCCCCCCCCCCCCGACCCTCGGGTCAGAAGTCCGTGGCGATGATCTTCTCGATGTTCCGCTCGGCCAGCGCCGTGATGGTGACGAACGGGTTGACGCTCGTGTTGCCCGGGATCAAGGACCCGTCGATCGCGTACAGGCCCTGGTACCCGGCGAGCCGGCCGTAGTTGTCGGTCGCCTTGCCGAGCACCGCGCCGCCGAGCGGGTGGTACGTCAGGTGGTCACCCCAGATCTTGTAGACGCCGAAGAGGTCGGTCCGGTAGATCGTCCCCTCCTTCGAGTTGATCTTGTCGAAGATGGACTTCGCCATGTCGATCGACGGCTGCTTCCACGCCGTCTGCCAGTTCAGGTCCACCTGCTGCGTCGCCGGGTTCCACGAGAACTGCGCGCGGTTCGGGTTCTTCGTGATGGACAGGTAGAACGACGCCCACGTCTCGATCCCGGTCGGCAGCGGCGCGACCTCCGCGAACGCGCCGCCCGCGGCCCAGTTGTCGATGCCCCCGCAGGGAATCGACGACTGGAGGCTGCCGGTCGGGTCCCAGATGTGGTTGGCGCGCCCGCACATCACGTTGCCGTTGTCACCCCAGTTCTTGCCGACCTCGCCGTTGAGGTTCGGCAGCGCGCCGGTCGCCTTCAGCTTCACCAGCAGCTTGCTCGTGCCGACACTGCCGGCGGCGAAGAACACCTTGTCCGCCGTCACGACCTTGGTCGCCGTCACCGCGCCGGTGGTGTTCAGCTGCTCGATCGTCACCGTGTACCCGCCGCCGGACGCGGGTGTCACGGAAGCCACGCGGTGCAGCGGCGAGATGGTGACGCGCCCGGTCGCCTGGATCTGCGGCAGGTAGGTCTTCTGCAGCGACTTCTTGCCGTAGTTGTTGCCGTACAGGATTTCCCCGGCCAGCGCCGACCGCGGCACGGTGTTGGCCTGCTCCTGCTTCATGTAGTTCCAGTCGTAGACGTCCGGGACGAACACGAACGGGAACCCGGACCGCTGCGCCTGTTTCCGGCCGACCCGCGCGTACTGGTAACACTCGGCGGTGTCGAACCAGGCCGGGTCGATGAGCCCGACCCCGAGCCCGGCGTTGGCGCGCGGGTAGTAGGTGTTGTACATCTCGTCGGCGTTGACGGTCGGGAGGATCGCGCCGAAGTTCTCCCGCTTCGGCGTGACGGCCATGCCGCCGTTGACGAGCGAGCCGCCGCCGACGCCCCGGCCTTGGTACACGGTGATGCCGCTGAACTCCTCGGCGTCGAGGATGCCGGTGTACTTCGGGATGTCCTTGTCGATGGGGAACCCGAGGAAGTTGGACAGCGGTTGCTTCGTCCTGGTGCGCAACCAGAACGAGCGCTGGTCCGGCGTGGTCGTGTTGGCGAAGATCTTGCCGTCGGCGCCCGGGGTGTCCCAGGCCATGCCCATCTCGACCAGCTGGACGTCGATGCCGGCCTGGGCGAGCCGCAGCGCGGTGACCTGGCCGCCGTACCCCGAGCCGATCACGAGGGCGGGCACGCGCGCCGCGTCGGCGATGGCGGGGGACGGAGAGGCGGCCGCACGGCCCCCCACTGCCGCGGCCGCCAATATAGAACCGGTTCCAGCAATGAAGAGACGACGGGAAACTGCGCCAGAAGCTGTTCTCCACACGGGTTCGTCACGCATGTGATAGTCCTCACCGTTGAGGTATATTAGAACAGGTTATAACTCAGTGGTGCAGACAAGTCGACATTTACCCGCAAGTAACATCCGTGGGTTGTGCGGGGATTCCGCTGAATGGGCCATGATGGACGACTGTGGAGTCGACCCGAGTGGACCGCTGGCTGTGGGCGGTCCGGCAGACGAAGACGCGACCGGACGCCGCGGCGGCGTGCCGGGGCGGGCATGTGCGCGTGAACAACAAGCCGGCGAAGCCCGCGACGACGGTGGTGCCGGGTGACGAGGTGCGCGTGCGCGTCGGCGGAACGACCAGAATCCTTGACGTGGTACGGGTGATCCAGAAACGCGTCGGCGCGGCGGACGCGGCGACGTGCTTCGTCGACCGGACCCCGAAGCCGTCCCCGGAGGCGGTGGTCCCGGTCGCCCGGCGCGACCGCGGCGCGGGCCGACCGACCAAAAGGGAGCGTCGCGTGCTGGACGCGTTCCGGTCACCGGAGCACTGAGTCCCCCGCTTTTCCGTGCATTCCGGATGGACACCGGCGCCGGCCCCGGCCGAGTTGACCGCCGAATCGACGTTGCGGGCGGGCCCGTACCGGAAATAGCCGGGAATCCGCCCGGACCGGGTGGGTCCGGGCCGAAAGTGGGTAGCCCCCTCGCGGATGTCCGGGTGTGGGGAGGAAGTCATGATCACCCAGCAAACCCGCCTGCTGGCCGCGGCGCGGCCTCTGGTGGTGCGCTACTGCCGCGCCCGCCTCGGCGCGAACGCGGCCGACGCGTCGCGCAGGACGTGTGCGTCGCGCTGCTCGAGGCCCTGCCGGGCCGGCCGCCGGACCGGCCGTTCCCGAACTTCGTCTGCGGCATCGCCCGCCACCAGGTCGCGGCCGCCCGCAAGGCCGCCGCGCGCCAGCGCGACGAGCCGGTGGCCGAGCTGCCCGACGAGGTCGACCCGGCCCTGGACCCGGAGAACCACGCGCTCCGGCGCGAGCTGGGCGAACGGATGGCCAAGCTGCTGCAGGTGCTGCCGGACAAACAACGGGAGATCGTCGTCCTCCGGGTGGTGGTCGGCCTGTCCGCGGAGGAGACGGCGGCGGCGGTCGGGTCGACCCCGGGCGCGGTGCGCGTCGCCCAGCACCGGGCGCTCGGCCAGCTGCGAAAGGTCGTTTCGGGCTAGCCTGGCGAAGTGAGCGACAACTTCGAGGGGCGCGACGTCGGGTCCGGGATCTCGGTCATCCGCGAAAGCAGCGACGTCGTCGGCTCCGGACCGCGCCTGCACCGCCACCCGTACCCGGAAACGTTCGTGATCATCCGAGGCAGCGCCCGTTTCACGATCGGCGACACCCACCGAGACGGCACCGCGGGCGACGTCCTGGTCGTCCCGGCCGCGACGCCGCACAAGTTCGCCGTGCTCGGCCCCGGCGTCTACGAGGCCGTGCACATCCACGAAAGCGACCACTTCATCACCGAATGGCTGGAGTGACCGCTCCGGCCTCAGGACGCTTGGAGCCGCGCCGAGCGGGCCAGCGCCTCGACGGGGAGGAACTCGTCGAAAGCTCGCCGCATGAGAGCTTTCGCCGTGGCGTGGTAGCTGCGCAGTGGCCGCTCGTCGGTCAGGTAGGTGGTGCAGTAGCCGTGCTTGAGCGCAACGGCCATCGGACCGGTTTTCTCCTCGAACAAGGCGACCCAGCGCGCGTATCACGAAAAGGCGTAGGCGCTAGCTCAGCACCGCGACGATACGAGCGCCCGGCGCGAAAGCTCCGGCCTCGACGTGTTCGAAGAGCCCGTAAAGCATCTTGCCCTCGTACACCCAATCGAGCGTGACACCGTGCCGGTCGTCGAAGTCGGCGATGAACCGGTTGAGCACGGGGCTGCGCTTGGCATAACCACCGAAATGGAAGTCGAGGTCGAGCGTCCAGTTCGTGGTGGCCTTCCCGTACGCGTCCTGCTGAAGCCGTCGGACTTCGTCGGCCAAGAACCCTCCGCCCTTGAGGACGGCGAACCCGATCGCGCGCCGGGGACCGGTCAGGCCACCGGCGATACCGGCGAGCGTGCCGCCCGTTCCGGTGGCACAGCAGATGACGTCGAAGTCTGTCGTGATCTCACCGACCAGTTCGGCGGTGCCCCGCACGGCGAGACCGTTGCTGCCCCCTTCGGGAAGGACGTAGCAGGGACCGAACCGGCGGACCAGCTCCGCGAGCACGGCCGGCTCCGTCTTGCGCCGATAAGCCGCACGGTCCAGGTAGGTCAGTGTCATCCCTCGTTCGGCCGCGTAGGCGAGGGATGCGTTGAGCGGCTCGTGCTCCTCACCGCGGATGACGCCGACCGTCTCGAACCCCAGGTGGTGGCCCGCGGCGGCCGTCGCCCGGAGGTGGTTCGAGAACGCGCCGCCGAAGGTCAAGAGCCTGGTGAAGCCCTCGTCCCGGGCTGCTTCGAGGTTGTGGCGGAGCTTGCGCCACTTGTTGCCCGGGATCTCCGGGCTGATCAGGTCGTCCCGCTTGAGCTGCAGGTGGACACCGTGGCGCTCGATCCGCTCGTCACGAAGCTCCGCAAGCGGCGAAGGCAGGTTCGCCAGACCGGCCAGCTCGGCTTCGCTGGATCCCACACGGTCAGCTTAACGCCGTGCGGCCCGCTCAGAGGTCGCCGTCGCCGATCATGCCGCGGAGCTTGGTCAGGGCGCGGTACTGGGTGATGCGGACGTTGCCCGCCGAGATGCCCAGTGCGTCCGCCACCTCGTTGGCCGACAGGCCGGCCACGATGCGCAGCGACAGGATCTCGCGGTGCAGCGGCGGCAGCAGCGCCACCAGGCGGCCGAGGCGGACGCCGAGGTCCTGCTCCAGGACGTGCGCCTCCGGCTCGTTGCCGCCCAGCGGCCGGTCCGGCAGCTCCGACACCGGCTTCGACCGGTCACGCGCGACCGAGCGGAACGCGTCCGCGACCTTGTTCGCCGCGATCGCCCGCACGAGGTACAGGAACGAGCCGCCGCGGTCCTGGTAGTTCGGCAGCACCTTCAGCACCGCCAGGCACACCTCCTGCGCGACGTCGTCGGCGGAGAGGTACGACAGGTCCCGGCCGCCGATCCGGGCGCGGCAGTAGCGCACGACCGTCGGCTTGATGAGCCGCAGCAGCGCCTGGACGGCGTCCGGGTCGCCGGTGCGCGCCGCCGCGACGACCGGGTCGAGCTGCTCCTTGGTCAGCTTGCCGTCCGGGCGCGGCAGTTCCTCCAGTACGACATAGCCCTCGACCGGGGCCGGCGTCTCCAAGGTCGTGGTGTCCACGGTTCCCTCCTCGCTCCGTCCACCGGACCCGCCGTCCACAATGGACCACAATGGTCCTTGGACGATCCGCGATCCGACATACGGAGTAATCGAGGCGCTGACCAGCAACGTTGCAAGAGCGTACTTCTTGTCCAGCAATTGTCCGTTAACCGTTCGGGCTACCCGCCGGTCACCCGGCGCACACGGGTCAAATAGTGGACAGTTCCGCGCCACTCGCCGGAAATCGGTAGCGAAATCCCGCCGCGCGCCGATCCACCGCGCGTGACGGCAGCCGATCACCAGGGACCGAACTCATGATCACCCATTGAGCACCACGGCGGACCGGTTCGACGTGTTCCTCCGCGCCACCGGAGAGGCGGCCGACCGGGTCGAAAAGGAACTCCGGGCGGGCGGGCTGCGCGTGTTCCGCGACGGCCGTATCGACGAATTCGACATGATCACCCGGGAACGCGTCGAGGCGTTGGCCGGGGCGCGGGTGCTCCTCACCCATTGCGCGAATTCCGGGCCGGACTTCGTCGAGCGGGTCCGCCGCAAAGCAGCCACCCGTGGTCCGGGTTCGATCGGCCGTTTTGCGGAGCTGCGGGAAGTCCACACCGCGCTGGGTTCGCGGCCGGTGGCCGTGGTCGGCGGCCTGCCCGGCATCGGCAAGACGACGCTGGCCGAGCAGTACGCAGGCCTCTTCCCCGGCCCGGTGCTCCGGACGGGCCCGTTCGGCCACCTCGCCCCGGACGACTTCCTGCCGGGCTTCCACCTGGCCCTGGCCCGGGCGGCGGTCGGCCTGGGAGTGGAAGTGTCCGGCCTGGACCTCGACCGCTTGCGCGCGGCCCTCGCCGACCGAGTCGTGGAGCAGGTCCTGGTGCTGGTCGACGATCTTCCGGCCGCGCTCCCCCCGGCGGTCCTCGACCGGCTCTTGGTGCCGGCCGGTTCGGTGCGCACGCTGGTCACGAGCCGGTTCCCGCCTTCGCTGTGGGCCGGGGCGACGGTGGACCTGCCCGGCCTCACGCCGGAGGAGGGGTTGCGGCTGTTCACGTCGATCCGCCCGGGTGCGGGCGAGGCGGAGCGCCGGACGGTTCGCGGTTGCGACGGCCATCCGATGACGATCCGGGCGGTGGCTGACGCGGGGCATGGGGGGCTGGATTCGGCGCCGGAGGCGATCCGAGTGGTGGTCCGGGGGTTGGGCGGGTTGGCGCGCGACTTGCTTCGGCTGGGCGGGGTGCTCGCGCCGGCGCCGGTGCCGCCGGGGGTGGCTCGGAGGGCGCTGGGGTCGCCGGACGCGGCGGAGTTCGACGCGGCGGTGGAGGAGCTGGTGAGGCACGGGTTTGCGACGTGGACCGGCGGAGAGCTGGGGCGTGAGGCGCAGGCCGGTGAGGACTCCGCTGCGGTGGGGAGCGACCTGCCGACGGTCGATGAGAAGTCCGAGACCGAAGGGCCGAGCAGGCAGATCGCGAGCGAACCGCCGCCAGCCGCTGGGGAGCCCGCCGCCCGCGAGCCCGCCACTCCGACCGGCCGCGAGCCGTGGCTCGGCGCCGAGGAGCCCGCGAGCCAAAGAGCAAGGGTCGCGAGCGAACCGCCGCCGCTGGCTGCTGGGGAGCCCACCCGCGAACCCGCCGCCCCGACCGGCCGCGAACCGTGGCTCAGCGCCGAGGAACCCGCGAGCCAAAGAGCAAGGGTCGCAAGCGAACCGCCGGTGGCCGCTGGGGAGCCCACCATCCACGAACCCGCCACCCCGACCCGCCGCGAACCGTGGCTCGGCGCCGAGGAACCCGCGAGCCAAAGAGCGCGAGTCGCAAGCGAACCGGCGCTGGTCGCTGGGGAGCCCGCCACCCCGACCCGCAGCAGCCTTCTACCTGCCGACGGGGAGCTGCGACTGCAAGCCCTCGCTGTCGAGGTTGCCCAGGGTGAGTTCGGCTCCTTCCTCGGCGACGCGCCCCAAGCCATCCTCGACGCCGGGCTTCTCGCCCACTCCCGCGTGGTCGCCGAGCACTCACCCACTCACCGAGTCCGCCTGCTCCGCCCCGTAGCCGCCGCCTTCGAAGCCCACGGCGACCCCGCCACCGCCGGCGAAATCCACGCCGCGATCCTCGCCACCGGCGAAGCCACCTCGGCCGACCTCACCGCCGCCGCCCGCGTCGAGATCGCCTGTGGCCTCCACGCCGAAGCCATCGAGCACGCGCGGGAAGCCCTCGCCCTCGACGAGCCCGGACGACACGCCGCAGCGATGATCGCCGCGCAAGCCCTCGACTGCCAGGGCGACTACGCCGAAGCCGACCAAACGTTCTGGCACACCGCGCACGCCGAAGGAACCCCCGCAGCACGCGCCCAGAGACTCCGCGGCCACCCCCAAGAAGCCCTCAGACTCCTCGAAGCCGCAGCTCCCACGGCCGAACGAGACCTCGAGCGCGCCAAGTGCCTCCTCCGAGCCGGAGACCCCCAAAGCGCACACGACGTCGCCGCCGAACTCGAAGCGCGGCTCCCCGAACGGCACCCCCAGCACACCGAAGCCCAGCTGCTCCAGGCCGACGCAACCCTGGCACTGGACCTGGCCCACGGTCGGAGCCCCGCCGAACTCCTCAAGACCTACACCGACCAGCACGGCCCCGAACATCCCCTTACCCTGACCGCCCGAGCCCGGGCCCACTCGGACCTCGAAGCCCTGGCCGCGACCGAGCAGATCACCCTGCGGGCCCTCGGTGACGACCACCCGCTGAACCACCGGCTCCGCCACGCCATGGCCCTGGCCCACGCCCGGCTGCGGGACTTCGACCGCCAGGCCGACCTCCTCGAAGACGTCGTCCGCGCGCAGACCCGGCTGCTCGGCCGAAGCCACCCCGAAACCGTCGAGAGCCGGCTCGACCTCGGGCTCGCGCTCGCCCTCAGCGGCCAGGGTCCCCGCGAGCGCGCCACCGCCCTCGTCGACGACGCCGCCCGGGATGCCGTCGGGGCTCTTCGGGGCAAAGCGCGGGCCGCGCAACGGGTCGTGCGGTTGCCGCTGGCAGTGGTCGACTCGGTGCTCGCCCTCGAAGGTCAGCTCAGCCGGCCTGCCACCTGATCCCGTACGCGAACCCCGGCGCCAGGTGCCGGAAGCGGACGTGGACCTCGCCCGAGCCGTCCGTCTCCAGGGCCGTCCCGCGGGGTGACCGGTCGCGCGTGTCGACCTGGAACGCCTTCTCCAGCCGGACGATCCGGTCCGGCACGCGGTCGCCGAAGCGGACGTGCAGGTCGAACAGATCGCACGGATGGCGCGGCACGCACACGTAGTGCGGTTCCGTCATCGGCGCGCGGAATCGCAGCCCGATCTCGTGCCTTTCACCACGGCGCAACGGTTCCGGCAGGCGCAGCGACAACCCGACGCGGTCACTCGACTCCATCACGCGACCGGCCAGCACACCGCCGTGGAACACATCGACCTCGAGTTCCGAAGCGCGTGCCGATTCGACGGATTCGCCGGGCGCGGTCAGCGTCAACGCCAGGTCCAGTTCGGCGATTTCGTCGGCGTCGGCGACCACCCGGCGGAATTCGAACGCCTCCGCCACCGGCTGATCCAGCGCCAGTGAGACGCGCAGTTCTTCGGTGTGCCAACTCCGGCTCGGATAGCGCGGCCGGGCTTCCGGCGCGCCCGCCGCGACCGCCATTGCCGCGACCTGCTCGATTCCCTCGTCGATCCGCCGCCGCACCGTGCGGTCGTCGCGGTCGATCGTGATCGCCGCCCAGTGCACCCGTTCCTGGTAGAACGGCTTGCGCGCCCGCTCGTCCAGCGCGAACGCGGCGAGCAGGGCGATCTTCAGGTCGTCCGGCAAGGACTCGACGAGCGGCCGCAAACGACCCGACAGCTTACGCCGCATCTCCACCGTGTCGTCATCTTCCAGAATGCCGCACACGGTGCGCAATGCGGGCCCGACGCGATCCGCGAGCGGTGTGGTGAAAATTCCCCTCCCTTTGCGCAGGACCTTCAGCTCTCCGACCACGTCCGCCGGGCTGAAGTCCACCGTTCCTCCCCTCGCCGTTCCACGCACGGGGATCAATATTCGTCAGCCTCGCCGCCCCTGTCCAGTCGATCATGGCACGGCAAACGGATCGTTATCCCGCGGTTTCCCGTCCCACCTCGGCGGGAAACGGGAAACGCCTTGCCGCGCGGTTACCGGCGGCCGCATTCTGAGTGGGCCGCATCGATTACGCGGCGAAAAACCCACAAGACCACGGGGTGTTCCCGGGTGGCCCCGCGCTGCCCTCGTGCGCCCCTGTCGAAGGAGTCGAAATGAAGGTCATCTGTTCGTTTTCGCAGCTCCTGCGGCTGGCTTTCTGGCTGACGGCGGTGGCCCTGGTGGCCGGCGTCGCGCTGGGGCAGCACGGGGACACCGCACCGCCCGTGCCGGACACGCCCGTGGTCGTCGCGCACACCGAGCCCGCGAAGGAGGTGCGGTAGCGATGCAGACCCACGCGATCGGGCTGGTCCTGGCCCTGCTGGCCGGTTTCCTCGGCTGACCGCCGGGCCGTGGTGACGCTCGCCCGGGAGCCGTCACCACGGCCGGGTGATCGTCGGCGGGCCGGGTTCGCGGTCGCGCGCCCGGGGGTACTTGTTGATCATGAACCCGAAGTTGCCGGCCCGGCCAAAAGCAGGCCGGCCTTCGAGCGGCACGTGACTGCTGTCGCAAAATCGTCGGCCGTGGCTGTGGCCGGGGCGGCAACCAACGGCAGAGTGTGGCGCTTACTGATCTCGGGGTCGCTGCGGCTCTTCCTGATCGGCGCGGTGCCGTCCGCGGCGCACCTTTCGCTGTTCGTGGGGGTGCCGGCGACGGCGATCGCGGTGCTCGTCCCGGCGCCGCAGACCCAGCACGAGCGCCTGGGCAGCTAGCCGGCCACCAGGCGGGCCAGCACGGACGGCACCGCCCGGTCGAGCTCCCCCGCCGCCGTCTCCGCGCCGGCCAGGTGCCGGAGCAGGGCCTGCTGGAACAGGCCGTCGAGCAGCGCGTACGCCACCGGCGGCGGCACGTCCACCGCCGCGGACGTCAGGTCCGCGTACCGCGAGACGACGTGCCAGATCATCTCTTCGCGGCGCCGGTCGATCTCGAGCACGTCGGCGCGGAACGACTCTTCGAACAGGCTCTGGTTGCGCAGGTCGTACCAGAGCCGGTGCATCTTGGCGTCCGCGCGCAGCGTCGCGGCCATCGCCGCCGCGAAGTCCCGCTCCAGCTCCTCCGCGGTCCGCGCGCGGGCGACGATCTCGTCGTACCGGGTGACGCAGACTTCCTCGAACTGCCGCACGCAGTGGGTCAGCAGGTCGACCTTGTCGGCGAAGTAGTAGTGCAGCACGCCGTGCGAGAAGTCCGCGTTCTGCGCGATCTCACGCAGGCTGGTGCGCGCGTAGCCGAGCTCGGCGAGCGTCTGCAGAGCCGACTCGGCCAGCTGCGCGCGCCGCTGCTCGAACTTGTCGACCTGGCGGCGGGAGATCCGGTCCCGGGTCCGCTCCTTGGCCTCCGTCACCTGCACCGCCCGTCACTTCGTGGTTGCCGAATTTCATTCTATCGAGCACTTGACCGACCACGGCCGGAGCTTCTCGGGGTTCCGGACCGCCCAGATCCGCTTGATCCGCTCGCCGGCGAACTCGAACGCCATCACCGTGACGACGGCGCCGTCGCGCTCCATCACCAGGCCCGGCCGGCCGTTGACCGTCCGCTCCCGGAGGACGGTCGACGCCAGGATCCGCGCGCCGATCTCCACCGAACGGCGCGCGATCAGCTCGGCGCCGGTGACCGGGTGCAGCACGGCGCTCACCAGGCCGCCGCCGTCGGACGTCACGCTCGCCTGCGGGTCCAGCAGCCGCACGAGCCCCTCGATGTCCTTCGCCTCCCACGCCAGCTTGAAGTCCCGGACGATCGCCGCGCTCCGGGCCGGGGACGGCTCCGGCTCCCGGGCGGCGCGGACCCGGCGGCGCGCCGACGACGCCAGCTGCCGGCACGCGGCCGGGCTCCGGCCGAGGACGCCGGAGACCTCGCCGAAGGGATAACCGAACACGTCGTGCAGGACGAACGCCACCCGCTCGGCCGGCGTCATCGCCTCCAGCACGACGAGGAACGCCATGGTGACCGACTCGTCGAGCGTGACGCGGTCGGCGGGGTCCGCCGGGCCGGCGTCCGGCAACGGCTCGGGCAGCCATTCGCCGACGTAGCGCTCCCGCCGGACGCGCGCCGAGCCGAGCACGTCCAGGCAGATGCGGCCGGCCACGGTCGTGAGCCACGCGCCGGGTGAACGGATCGCCGCGCGCTGCGGCTCGGACAGCGCGAACCAGCGCCCGTAGGCCTCCTGGACGACGTCTTCGGCGTCACTCAGCGAACCCAGGAGCCGGTAGGCGACGCCGATCAGCTGCGGCCGCTCGCTCAGCGCGGATGAGGTGCTCATGCGGTTCTGACGAACGGAAGCGGCCGACTGTGACAGCGGCTCTGCCGATTGGCGCCGATCCGGCCACGGTCACGGCCGAACGGCCCTCGTGGCAACGGTCGCCTGACCCTCGAGGGGTCGGCCTACCTCTGGCCGGACCGGCTTAGGCGCGGCTCCGCACACAACGGCCCCGCAGCACCACCGCGACCGGGTCGGCGAGCTGGTCCAGATCGGCCCGCGGGTCCCGGTCGTACACCACCGCGTCGGCCGGGGCGCCGGGCTCCAGACCGCGCAGGCCCAGGTATTCGCGCGCGCTCCACGACGCCGCGGCCAGCGCCGCTTCCGGACGCATCCCGGCGGCCGCCATGGCACGGATCTCCGCGTGGATCCCGCCGTGGGGCAGGGAGTCCGTGCCCGCCAGCACCCGCACACCGGCCTCCGCCGCGGCCGCCGTCAGCGCGCCGTGCGCCCCCGCGCCGCGCAGGAACCACGTGCGCTTCGGGCTGTCGGGCGCCTTCTGCGCGTTCGGCAGGCCCGCGACCAGCGTCGACAACGTCGGGGTCAGCGCCGTGCCCTGGGCGGCCATGCGCGCCAGCAGGTCCGGGTCGAGGCACATGCCGTGCTCCAGCGAGTCGACACCCGCCGCGACTGCCGCCGCGCCGCCTTCGGGGTGCTGGCTGTGCACCGCGACACGCCCGCCGGCCGCGTGCACCTCGCGCACCACCGCCCGCAGCACGTCCACCGGCACCGCGGAGTCGCCGATCCGCCAGTCCGCGATCAGCTTCGCCCAGCCGGTCCGTGCCGCCTGCGCGGCGGCCAGCGCCGGCAGCTCGTCGTGGTCCGCGCGGCGGCCCCAGCCGTCGAAGAACTGGCCGTGCTGGGCCAGCCACGGGCCCGCGTGCCGCGCTCGCGGCACGTCGGGGTCCTCGCCGAACCACGGCGGCGGCTCGCCCGGCAGGCCCGGCGAACGGATCAGCGTGACCCCGGCGTCGACGTGCTGGTGAAGCTGTTCCCGCAGCAGCTCCGGGTCCATCGGCTGGCCCACTTCGGCCGCGCCGGGGTGGGTGTGCGCGTCGACCAGGCCCGGGAGCAGCCAGCCCTCGCCGACCAGCGACGCGCCGGGGACCGGGTCGGTCGTCCAGCGGTCCCCGTCGGCGTAGAGGTCGACGAACTCGCCGTGCGGCAGCGCGTACCCCCGGATGCGGACGATCACCACACCGAACGTACCCGCGTACGCGCTCCGGCGTAGCCGCAAGAGCCGTCCGCAGCCGGACGACCGGAGGCGCCCGGGCCCGGACGATGTAAGGCGTCGAAAAGGAGACGCCATGACGCTGAAGACCCGGTCCCGGAAGTGGTGGCTGGTGGCGCACATCGTGTCGACCGGCGCGTGGATCGGGATCGACGCGGTGCTCGGGATCCTGGTCTGCACCGCGCTGGTCACCGACGACGCCGCCGTCCGCGCGACCAGCCTGAAGGCCCTGGAGCTGTTCGCCGTCTGGCCGATGCTGGTCGCCGCGCTGCTCGCGCTCGCCACCGGCGCCGTGCTCGCCCTCGGGTCGAAGTACGGCCTCGTCCGCTACTGGTGGGTCGCGGCGAAGCTCGCGGTCAACGTCCTGATGGCGGTGCTGATCCTCGTCGCGCTGCGGCCCGGCATCACCGCGGCCGCCGAATCCGGCCAGGACGTCGAGGGCCTGCTCTACCCCGTGATCGTCGCTCCCAGTCTGTTGCTGTTCGCCAGCGTCCTCTCGGTCTTCAAGCCGTGGGGCCGCCTCCGGAAGGAAACCCATGACCGAGCCCGTTCGGACAACCGCACTGACCAAGCGCTACGGAACCGCCGCCGCCGTCGAGGAGCTGAACCTGTCGGTGCGCGCCGGTGAGGTGTACGGCTTCCTCGGCCCCAACGGCGCGGGCAAGACGACGACCCTGCGGATGCTGCTCGGCCTGATCCGGCCGACGTCCGGCCGCGTCCGGCTCTTCGGCGCCGAACCGGGCCCCGGCAGCCTCGCCCGCGTCGGCGCGCTGATCGAAGGCCCCGCGTTCTACCCGTACCTCTCCGGCCGGGCGAACCTGCGGATCCTCGCCGACCACGCCGCGGTGAGCCGCGGCCGCGTCGACGAAGTCCTCGACGTCGTCACGCTCACCGACCGCGCGAAGGACCGGTACGCGACGTACTCGCTCGGCATGAAGCAGCGCCTCGGCCTCGCCGCGGCCCTGCTGAAGGACCCCGAGCTGGTGGTGCTCGACGAGCCGACCAACGGCCTCGACCCGGCCGGCATGGCCGACATGCGCGTGACGCTGCGCAAGCTCGCCGCGGACGGCTGCACGGTGCTGCTCTCGAGCCACCTGCTCGCCGAGGTCGAGCAGATCTGCGACCGCGTCGGCGTGCTCGACCACGGCCACCTCGTCTCCGAGACGACGGTCGAGGACCTGCGCGCCGGCGGCGCGCTGCGCGTGGTCGCCGACCCGATCGACCGGGCCCGCGACCACCTGCGCCGGCTGTACGGCGACGTCCGGGTCGACGGGAACGCCCTCGAGCTCGACGTCGACCCGGGCGAAGCCGGGCGGGTCAACGCCGAACTGGTCGGCGCAGGGCTCACGGTCACCGAGCTGCGCTGGCACGAACCCGACCTCGAACAGACCTTCCTAGCCCTGACCGGAGGCAACCCCGATGCTGCGTGACATCCGAGCCGAGCTGACCAAGCAGGCCCGCCGCCCGGCGAGCTGGCTGCTGCTGGCCGTCGCCGTTGTGCTGTCGCTGACCTTCGGCTACGCCATCCCCTACGCCGGCCTGAGCGGCGCCACGTCCGGGCCGCCGGGCTCGAACCGCGGCCTGGCGGCGATGTTGCCCGACGCCTTCGTCGGCAGCGCGCTGGGCGGGCTGCCGATCTTCGTCGGCGCCCTCGCGCTGATCTTCGGTGTGCTGGTCGCCGGGAGCGAGTACGGCTACGGCACCTGGAAGACGATCCTCGTGCAGCACCCGTCGCGCGTCGCGGTCTACGGCGCGAAGCTGGTCACCGTCGCCGCCGCGGCGCTGGCCGTGGTGCTCGCGCTGTTCGCCGCGACCGCCGGCGCGAGCGCGCTCGTCGCGTCCCTCGAAGGTCAGGCGCTCGTCTGGCCGCCGATCGCCGACGTCCTGCGCGGCCTCGGCGCCGGGTGGCTCGTCGCGACCATGTGGGGCACGCTCGGCGTGCTGCTGGCGGTCGGCCTGCGCTCGGTCGCGCTGCCGATCGGCCTCGGCCTGGTGTGGCTGCTGGCGGTGCAGAACCTGCTCGCCTCGATCGCCGCGCCGTTGCTCGACTGGGTGGCACAGCTGCAGAAGGCGCTGCCCGGCCCGAACGCCGGGGCGCTGGCCGCCGCGTTCGGGGCGAACGCGCCCGGCGTCGGGCAGATCGTCGGATCGGGGCAGGCCACGGCCGTGCTGGCCGGCTACGTGCTCGTGTTCGGGGCGCTCGGCGGCTGGCTGCTGCACCGCCGTGACATCGCCTGACGCGGGGTGCCGGCCACCGGTGCGGTGAGCCGGCGCCACCGCCCGCGCGGTGTACTGTTTGCCGGTCCGACCGGCGGGTGACCCACGTGAGGTGCCATGACAGTGCGGCGGTACCCAGTGGCGGTCCTGCTCGTCCTCGTCACGGTGGCCCTGGTCGTGGTGAACGGCTTCGCGTTCTGGGGCGACACGTTCGCGCTGTGGATCGACGACGCCATGCAGCTGAGCGCCGGCGTCGGTGCCGTCGTCTGCGGCTTCCTGGTGGCCCGCCGGGTCCGCGGCCACCAGCGCTGGTGGCGGGTCCTGGTCGCGGCCGGCATGGCCGACTGGTCGCTCGGCCAGTGCGTCTGGTCCTGGTACCAGCTCATCGACGGGCGCGGGCTGCCCTCGCCGTCGCTGGCCGACGTCGGGTACCTGAGCTTCCCGGTGTTCGCGCTCGCCGCCCTGTTCGTGCTGGCCCGGGCGCGCGTCCGGCCGGACCGCGAACGCTTCCAGCCCGCGCAGTGGACCGCGCACTTCGGCGTCGCGGTGGTGCTCGACGGCCTGATCGTCACCGGCTCGCTGTTCATCCTCACCTGGACCGCGGCGCTCGGGCAGCTGGTCCGGGCCACCGCGCCGGACAAGCTGACCTGGGCCGTCGCCATCTCCTACCCGCTGTCGGACCTGGTGATCGTGGTCGTGGCGGTGCTGCTGGTCGTGTTCGACCGGGTCGACCGCCCCTACCGCGCGAACCTGCTGCTGGCCGCGGTCGGGATCGTCGCGCTGGCCGCGTCCGACAGTGTGTTCGCCTATCTGGTCAGCATCGGCGCGGAGAGCATGAAGCCGTGGTCGGACGGCGGTTTTGTGCTCGGCCCGCTGTTCATCGCGTTCGCGCTGCTGGTGACGCCGGGAGCGCGCCGCCGGGACGAGGCCGGGTCGCCGGGCGGCGTCGACTGGTGGCAGCTGGCGCTGCCGTACGTCCCGGTGACCGCGGTGGCGCTGCTGATCACCGTGCAGCTGATCGCCGGCGCGGGCCCGGACGGCGTCGAGGTGTTCGTCGGCGTGCTGGTGGTCTTCCTGGTACTGGCCCGGCAGCTGCTTTCGTTGCTGGACAACAGGTTGCTGCTGCGCCGGGTGTACGAGGGCCAGCAGCAGCTGACCCACCAGGCCTACCACGACCCGCTGACCGGGCTGGCCAACCGCGCGCTCTTCGCCGACCGGCTGGACCGGGCCGTCGAGCAGGGCGCCGAGGGCGGGCAGCGGCCGCTCGTGCTGATCTTCGTCGACCTCGACGACTTCAAGGAGGTCAACGACCGGTTCGGGCACGCGGGCGGCGACGTCCTGCTGCACGCCGTCGCCCAGCGGCTGCTGAGCTGCGTGCGCGCGACCGACACGGTGGCGCGCCTGGGCGGTGACGAGTTCGCGATCCTGCTGGAGGGTGAGCTGGACGCGCCGCAGGCGGTCGCCGACCGGATCCAGGGCGCGCTGCGGCGGCCGTTCGCCGTGCACGGCACGCTCGTCCCGGTCCGCGCGAGCATGGGCCTGGTGGTGCCGGACCCGGCCGAGCCGCTGGTGACGTCGGACGTGCTGCTGGGCCGCGCGGACACGTCGATGTACGCGGGCAAGCGGCTGGGCAAGGACACGACGGTCGTCTACCGGCCGTCGCAGGACGGCCCGCCCGACTTCCCGGCGGCGCTGCGCCGGGCTTCCGGCGGCATCCCGGAGGGCTTCGGGCTGGTGTTCCAGCCGATCGTCCGGCTGGCCGACGAGACCCCGGTGGCCGTGGAGGCGCTGGCCCGCTGGACCACCCGCGACGGCACGTCGGTCTCCCCCGAGACGTTCGTCCGCGCGGCCGAAAGCGCCGGGCTCGGCGCCGAGCTGGACGCGCTGGTGCTCGACCTGGCCTGCCGCGAGATCACCGCGGCCGGACTGGACCTGACCGTGCACGTCAACGTCTGCGCGAGCCGGCTGGGCGCGGCCGCGCTGGAGGAGAGCGTCGCGGCGGCCCTGGGCCGGTACGGGCTGCCCGCGTCCCGGCTGGTCGTCGAGATCACCGAGACGGTGCCGGTGCCCGACCTGGCCGCGGGCGCGGCCGCGATCCGCCGCCTGCAGGCTCTCGGCGTCCGGGTGGCGCTCGACGACTTCGGCGCCGGGTACAGCTCGCTGACCGTGCTGCACGCGCTGCCGGTCGACCTGATCAAGCTGGACCGCGCGCTGACGACCGGCGTCCAGCCGGAACGCGACGCGGCGTTGTGCCGGTCGCTGGTCGGGCTGTGCGCCGACCTCGACCTCGACGTCGTCGCCGAGGGGATCGAGACGGCCGAGCAGGCCGAACTGGTGGTCCGGGCGGGGTGTCCCGCCGCCCAGGGGTACCGGTTCGGCCGCCCGGCGCCGCTGTCCGCGCTACGGCTCACGAGTCTGCCGCAGCTGTCGTGAGTGGTAATTGGGGTTCTAACCCGAATTACCACTCACGACATCTTTCGGCTAAGCCCGCACTCCCGGCGGCAGCACGCCGAAGATCGTCGCCGTCGAGCCCGCGCCCTTGCGGTTGATCGGGCCGCCCGCCAGCACCCACGCCCCCGTCGTCGGCAGCGCCTTCAGGTTCGCCAGGATCTCCAGGCTGATCCGGTGCCGCCGGTAGACGAGCTTCGACACCGTGTAGGTCTCGTCGAGGCCGACGTCCGGGCTGAACGTGTCGGTGCCGGTGCCGCCGCGGCGGCCCAGCCGGCCGGTGTCGATCAGCCACTTCACCGCCGGGATGGAGAAGCCGGGCTGGTGCAGCACGCCGTCGGCGCCGGTGTTCGGGTAGGCCGGGGTGCCCCACTTGGCGTCCCAGCCGGTCCAGAGCACCACGACGGCCTCGTCGGGGATCCGGCCGTGGCTCCGCTCCCACGCCTTGAGGTCGTCGACCGTGACGGCGTAGTCGGGGTTGCGCGCGGCCTTCGCTCTCACGTCGATCTTGACGGCGGGCCGGAATAGATCGGCCGGGTCCATGTCGTCCGCGAGCGGCTCGCCGGTGTTGAAGTGCCCGGGCGCGCCCCAGTGCGTCCCCGTGTGCTCGCCTTCGCGGACGAACTGCAGGTAGTAGCCGTCGTCGGGGATCGTGGCGATGGTTTCCAGCTCGAAGGCCGGGTCGCCGGGGAACACGTTGGTCGTGGCCGGGTCGTTGACGTGCGACAGGTTGACCAGGTTGAGCTGGTCGAGCCGCACCGGCGGCGTCGCTTGCGCGGCCTGGGCCGTCCGCCCGGACAGCGCGGCGCCGAACACCCCGGCCAGCCCCGCGGCCAGCACCCTGCGTCTCATCGGCATGGGGAATCACCTTTCACCGGAACACCGCCCGTGCGGCGGCCTGCACGGTGATATCACCCGCGCCCGCCGCGGCCAAGGAGTTGCGCGAGGATGGGCGCATGGACGACGACATCGAAGACCACGCCGACGAAGGCATCCTCGATCCCGAGGACACTTTGGACGACCGCGACGAGCAGGCGGAGGGTTATTCACCGCCGGAACGCCCGCGGGGCACCGAAGAATGGGGCACCACCGCGCGCGAGGCCGCCGAAGGCGAGAGCTGGGAAGGCCGGCTGGCGCGCGAGGTCCCGGACGTCGAGGACGAGGAGGGTGACGGCCTCGGCGACAGCGACGACACCGACGGCGAGCTGATCGACGACGAGGTCGGCGACGTCCGCGCGGGCCGCCTGGTCGCGACCGACGAAGGCTTCGGCGAAGACAGCGACGAAGAGCTCTACGCGTCCGACGCGGGCATCGACGGCGGCGCGGCGTCGGCGGAGGAAGCGGCCGTCCACGTGATCGACCCTTCGCGGCGCTGGTGAGGTGACCGGACCCGCCCCCACGACGGGTCCGGTCCCCCGATTTCCGCGAGCGGCCTAATCCTTTCCCCCGTCCGGCGCGTGAGGGTAGGTGGCAGAGCGGTCAGCGTCCGGATCCGGCCGGGCCCCGTCCCTGCCGCGGAGGGACACGGATGCTGGAAGGGCTGCTGACGGCCGGCGCCGGCGCGCTGTACGACACGATGGTGCGCACCGGGCCGGTGCCGCTCGACGACCCGCGGGCCGAGAGCCCGGAGATGCGGGAGCTGTTCGACCGCGGGTTCGTGCGCCGCGACTACCGCGAAGACCCGGTGATCGCGCCGATGGAGCCGGTCCGCGCGGTCGACCACGCCATCCTGGGCGCCCAGCAGCGGCTGCTGGAGCAGCAGCGCCAGATCGTCGCCGCGCGTCAGCAGCTCGACATGCTGCAGGCGGTGTACCGGGCCGCGAACGGCACGGGCGGCGACTCGGCGGTCGAGGTCCTCACCGACCCGCGGCGCATCGGCTCGCTGTCGCTGGAGCTGTGCCTGTCGGCGCGCGAGGAGTTCCTGACGTTCACCACGCGCCACTTCCGCCGGAAGCCGGACGCGAGCACGGTGATGCGCCTGCCCGAAGCGGTGACGGAGCGCGGAGTGCGCCTGCGCAACGTCTACGAGCGCGCGGCCCTGGAGTTCGACGGCGCGAAGGAGATCGTCGACGCGAGTGTCGCGGCGGGCTGGACCATGCGGGTGGCCCCGGAGCTGCCGATGAAGATGGTGGTCGCGGACCGGCATTCCGCGCTGGTGCCGCTGGACCCGAGCGGCATGGAGGGCGCGGTGTTCGTCCGCAGCCCGACGATCGTGGCGGCCCTGCGCATGCTGTTCGAGCTGGTCTGGAGCCAGTCGGTGGCGGTCCACGGCCCGGCGGCCCAGCCCCGCCACGGCCTGACCCCGACGCAGGAGAAGGTCCTGGACCTCCTGGCCACGGGCATGACGGACGGAGCGATCGCCCGCCACCTCGACGTGAGCGAGCGAACGGTCCGGAGGCACGTGCAGGGGCTGTTGGAGGCGTTGCAGGCGGACAACCGGGTGGCGGCGGTCTTCGCCGCGACCCGGCTGGGCTGGCTGGGCTGAGGCCCGGTCGCGGCGGCAGATTCAGCGGCAGATCGCCGACGCGCGGGTGCGCCGAAGGGCGCGGCCCGAAGCGCGACTCGCAAGCTGGGCCGAGGCCAAGCGCGGGATCGCAGCCCGGCCGCACCACCACGCGGCCACAACCCGGCCTCGCAGCCCGAACCGGCGGGATCACCGCCAGGCAAACCCGTCGGCCGCACCACCACGCGGCCACGGTCCGGCGTCGCAGCCTGAACCGGCGGGATCACCGCCAGGCAAACCCGGCCGCCGCGACCTCGCACCCACGGTCCGGCCTCGCAGCCTGAACCGGCGGGATCGCCGCCTCGGCTGTACCGAGGGCGGTCGTGCCACGCCCACCCCGCGCTACTCCATCTTCTTGCACTCCGGCGGCCCGTGGGTCCAGATCCAGATGCACACCCCCGGCCCCCGCACCCCCGGGGGATCACCGGCCGCCGCGGCCACAGGTGCTGTCGCCGTCACAATCGCCGCTGCCGCGAGCAAGCTCGCCAGCACGCGCTTGACCATGCCTCTTCCTTCCGCGCCGTGATCTCCCCGGCCCAACGTAAGACCCCCGGCAGCCCACCGGCAGGGGCGGCTTCGGCCAGTGTCCGGTTCCGGCCACTGTCCGCCCGGCCGGAACCGGACGTTGGCCGCCCTCGACCGGTGCGCCGCGCCGTCCGGGCTCCTACCGTCGATCGCATGGGAGACGACGTGCCGCCGCGCTGGTGGGCCGAGGAGGGCGCTCGTCCCCGGCCGGAACCGCCCGGCTGGTGGCCCGAAGCCGACACCCTGCACTGGGTCAGTCAGACCGCGCCCGCAGAACCCGATTAGCCGGCCCGCACGACGTCCAGGTACTCCGAAATCGCGTCCCGGTTGCGCAGCAGGCACTCCGCGCGCCGGGTCATGCGGTCGCGTTCGGCCTCCAGGGTCGCGATCATCTCCGGGGTCGCGTCCGGGAAGTGGATCGCGCGGGGCTTGTCGAGGCAGGGCAGGATCTGTTTGATGATCCGGGTGGGCAGCCCGGCGTCGAGCAGCCCGCGCACCTGGATGACGCGGTCGACCGACGGCTCGTCGTAGTCGCGGTAGCCGTTGGGGCCGCGGGCGGCGATGATCAGGCCCTGCTCTTCGTAGTACCGGAGCAGCCGGCGGGCCGTGCCGGTGCGCTCCGAGAGTTCGCCGATCCGCATGTGCGCCACCTCACGTAGACCTTCACACGTATGTGAAGGTTCGAGCATAACGGCATGAAGAGCTCGCTTCTCGCCCTCACCACCGCCGCGTTCGTCACCGTGCTCACCGAAGCGCTGCCCGCGGGCGTGCTGCCCGGCATGAGCGCGAGCCTGGGCGTCGGCGAGCCCGCCGCGGGCCAGGCCGTGACGATCTACGCGCTCGGCACCGCCCTCACCGCGATCCCCCTCGCCGCGGCCACGGCGACCTGGCCCCGCAAGCGTTTGCTGCTGACCGGAGTGGCCGGGTTCGCCGTCGCCAACACCGTCACGGCGCTCTCGCCCGACTACGCGCTGACGATGGTGGCCCGGTTCGTCGCCGGGGTGGCCGCGGGGGTCGTCTGGGCGCTGCTGGCCGGGTACGCGCGCCGGCTCGCGTCGCCGGAAAACCAGGGCAAGGCCATCGCGGTCGTGATGGCCGGCATCCCGCTCGCGCTCTCCCTCGGCATCCCGGCCGGGACGTTCCTCGGCGGCCTGGCCGGCTGGCGCTCGGCGTTCGGCGTCATGTCGGTGATCGCCGCCGTGCTGCTCGCCTGGATCGCCGCGCGGGTCCCGGACCAGCCCGGACAGGCCGGCGGCCGCGTGCCGGTGCTGCGCACGCTCACCGTGCCGGGCGTGCTGCCGGTCCTCGCCGTGACGCTGGTGTTCGTGCTGGCCCACACCGTGCTCTACACCTACATCGCCGCGTTCCTCGGCCACGCCGGGATAACCGCCGTCGACGCCGTGCTGCTCGTGTTCGGCGTCGCGTCGATGGCCGGGATCTTCGTCGTCGGCGCGGTGATCGACCGCGCGCTGCGCACCCTGATGGTGCTGAGCACGGTCCTCGTCGCGGGGGCGGCGACGCTGCTCGCGGTGTTCGCGGGCAGCCCGGCGCTGGTCTTCGCCGCGGTGGCGCTGTGGGGCCTCGGCTGGGGCGGTGTCCCGACACTGCTGCAGACGGCGGCCGGGAACGCCGGCGGCGAGGCGGCGGACAACGCGCAGGCCATGCTCGTCACCTTGTGGAACGCCGCGATGGCCGCGGGCGGGGTGGCCGGCGGGGTGCTGCTCGACGCCGCCGGGCCGGCGTCCTTCCCGTGGACGCTGCTGGTGCTCCTGCTGCCGGTGCTCGCCGTGGTCGTCGGCGCCCGGCGGCACGGCTTCCCGGCCCGGTCCTGAGTGGACGAAGGGCCCGGGCGGGTTCGCGCCCGGGCCCTCCAGCTAAGGGGTTCAGCAGCGGCCCGCGATGGCCCGCAGCAGCTCCGCGTTGGTGGTGTCGCCGGACAGCTCCCAGGCGAACACCCCGCCGAGCCCCTGCGACTTCGCGTAGCCGGCCTTGGCCGACGCGGTCTCGGGGGTGTCGTAGCTCCACCACTGCGAGCCGCACTTCGCGTACGCCGTACCGGCGATCTTGCCGTTGGCGGGACAGGTCGTCTTGAGGACCTTGTAGTTCTCGACGCCGTCCTCGCCGGTCGTCGTCCCGGTCACCGGACCGGTCGCGGCGCCGCCCGGCTGCTTCTGCGTGACGCCGTCCCAGCCGCGGCCGTAGAACCCGAGGCCCAGCAACATCTTCGACGACGGAACACCCTGGTGGCGCAGCTTCTGGATGGCCGCGTCGGCGTAGAACCCGGCGGTCGGGATGCCCGGGTAGGACCGCAACGGCGAGTGCGGCGCGGTCGGCCCGGTCGGGCTGGCACCGGAGACGAAGTAGTCGTAGGTCATCACGTTGTACCAGTCGAGGTAGCGGCTCGCCCCGGCGTAGTCGTTCGCGTCGATCTTGCCGTTCTTCGAGCCGTCGGCGGTGATCGCGGCGGTGACGAGCTGCTTGTGCCCGAACTTGTCGCGCAGCGCCTTGACCAGCGCCGTGAACGCCTTCGGCCCGCTGGTGTCGCAGGTCAGGCCGCAGGCGTTCGGGTACTCCCAGTCGATGTCGATGCCGTCGAAGACCCCGGCCCAGCGCGGGTCGTTGACGAGGTTGTAGCAGGACTCGGCGAACGCGGCCGGGTTCTTCGCCGCCTCGGTGAAGCCGCTCGACCAGGTCCAGCCGCCGAAGGACCACAGCACCTTGAGCTTCGGGTGCAGCTTCTTCAGCTGGAGGATCTGGTTGAAGCTGCCGTGCAGGGCGCCGCTGTCGGCCTGGCCGTTGACGCTCATGGCGGCGTCGTAGGGCATGTCGTGGTCGGCCCACGGGTCGCCGACGGCGCAGCCGCCGCCGGTCACGTTGCCGAACGCGTAGTTGATGTGGGTCAGCTTCGCGGCCGACCCGGACGTCTCGATGTCCTTGACGTGGTAGTTGCGGGCGTAGACGTCCCAGTCGGCGAAGTAGGCCATCACCTTGCCCTGGGCCTGCCCCGCTTCGGCGGGCGGCGCGACGACCGAGGCGCCGGCCAACGCCAGTACGGCGACGGCGATGCTTTTCCTGAAGCGGAGCACGGAATTCTCCTTCGGCGAGCCGGCCGGTCGGACGCGCTGAGGCTAACAGGTCCAGACCACTGCGGACCAGGGTGAATCGTTGCGGTCAAAGGGTTTCGCACTGGCCCCGGAGCCGGGTCCGGATTCACCGCATGGGATGATCCCGCGATGACCGAGTTCGGCTGCGCCCGCTGCTCCGGCGAAGACGCCCTGACCGCGCTGGCGTTCTGCACGACCCGCCTGCGCGAAACCCACCGCCTGGTCGAACAGTCGCATTTCGGCATCTCCCTGCGCGAATGTCCCGAATGCGGCCAGGCGTTCGCCGCGATCTTCTCCGAGTTCGTCGACTGGTCCGGCGGCGAGGACGCGCAGTACTTCGACTACGTCCCGCTCACCGCCGCCGAGGTGACCTCGTTGGCGGCGCAGGGATCCCGGGTGGACCTCGTGCGGCTCGGCGCGCTCGGCAGCGTCCGGCGGCGGCTCTCGTCGAGCTGGCCGACCGGCGCGGAGAAGGAGATCGGCTGGCGGACGGACTCGCTTTCGGTGCGCGAAGGCTACTGAGCGGCCAGGCGGAGGATCGCCGCGGCCGAGCGGTCGACGTCTTCCTCCGTCGTCGACCAGTTGGACACCGAAATCCGCAGGAGACGGCGGCCGCGCCAGGTCGTGCCGCCGAGCCAGCAGGTGCCGTCGTGCTGGACGTTCCCGACGATCGTGTCGGTCCGGGCGTCGTCGCCGAAGGACACCAGGACCTGGTTGAGCACGACGTCGTTCGCGATCTCGGCGCCGCCGTCGGCGAGCTTCCCCGCGAAGCGGCGGGCCAGGCGGCAGCAGCGGTCGACGAGCTCGGCGACACCGTCGCGGCCCAGTTCGCGCAGCGCGGCCCAGACCGCGAACCCGCGGGCGCGGCGCGACGACTCCGGCGTCAGGTCCCCCATGCCGGACACCTCACCGGCGCCGGTGAGGTAGGCCGCGCGGTTGGCGAAAGCGGCGGCGTGGGCGTCCGGGTGGGCGCAGAAGGCGAACCCCGAGTCGTACGGGACGTTCAGCCATTTGTGCCCGTCGCAGGCCCAGGAGTCGGCCAGCCCGGCCCCGTCGACGAGGCCCGCGGTGGCCGGGTTGGCCGCCGCCCAGAGCCCGAAAGCGCCGTCGACGTGCAGCCACGCGCCCTTGGCGGCTTCGCGGGCGGCGCGGAGGTCGTCACACGCCCCGGTGTTCACGTTTCCCGCCTGGACGCAGACGATCGCCGGCCCGGTGCCGGCGTCGACGACGCGCGCGAGGTCGGCGACGTCGATCGCGCCCTGCGGCCCGGCGGCCACCGGCTCGACGGCCCGGGTGCCGAACCCCAGCAGCCGCAGGGACCGGTCGATGGTGGCGTGCCGCTCTTCACTCGCGATGACGCGGACGCGCGGCGCGCCGGTGAGCCCGTCCCGCTCGACGTCCCAGCCCGCCTCGGCGAGCACGTGGTGCCGCGCGGCGGCGAGCCCGGCGGTGTTGGCGGCCTGGCCGCCGGTGACGAACCCGGCCGACGCGGTGGCGGGAATGCCGAGCAGGTCCTTCAGCCAGTCACCGGCGGCGGCTTCGGCGGCCGCGGCGGCCGGCGAGAGGACGGCGTTGAAGGCGTTCTGGTCCCAGCCCGCGGTGAGGACGTCGGCGGCGGTGGCGGCGGGCAGGGACCCGCCGATGACGAACCCGAAGAACCGCGGCCCGGCGGTGGCGACCAGCCCGGGCCCGGCGGCCCGGGCGAGCTCCTCCAGCACGGCGGACGGCTGCGTCGGGGCGTCGCGCAGCTCCCCGAACCCGGCACGCAGGGCGGCGGGATCGACGGCTCGGGCGACCGGCCGGTCCGGCAGGCTTTCGCGGTGGTCGGCGGCCAGCTCGGCGGCCCGGGCCAGGAGGTCACGCATCTCGTCCACGGCCCGACTCTAGGCCCCGCTAAGCCGCCTTCGGGTGGGCCGCGCGGCGGTTCTCCCGGGCCAGCTCGACCGTCGTCGCGATCCGGCGCTGCCGGGTCTCCGGCCGCTTGGCCTTCGCGATCCACTCCAGGATCAGCCGCTTCGACGACGGCGGGAACGCCGCGAAGTGCGCGGCCGCACCCGCGTCGAAAGCCCGCTCCAGGTCCGCCGGCACGACTCCGTCCTGAGCCGGCGCCAGCACGTCCCAGGTCCCCGTCCGCCGGGCGAGGTCGACCATCGCCTGTCCCGCCGGAGTCATCAGCCCCGCCGACGTCAGCCGCTCCACGCGCAGGCGGTTCACGCGGCTCCACGTGCTCTTCGGCTTGCGCGGCGTGAAGCACAGGTACGTGCTCTCCGCGTCGCGCCGGAGCGCCTTGCTGTCGATCCAGCCGAAGCACAGCGCCTGCTCCATCGCTTCGTGGACCAGCACGCCGGGCTCGGCGCTGTGCTTGCGCCGGATCACCAGCCAGACCGACGACGTCGTGCCGCACGACGCCAGCCACTCCCGCCACTCGGCGACCGACGTGACCTTCAGCACCGCGATGCCTTCCAAAGTCTCCATGCCCACATCATCGAGGGTGAAGTGTTCACCTTCTGAGCACTTTGCCGTGGGAACAATCGGGACCCTCCCGGCGTAGCGTCTTGATATGGAGACTGCGCTCAGCACCGACCGCCTCGTGATCCGGGACTGGACGGTGGACGACGCCGAAGCCGCGTTCGAGATCTACGGCGCGGAAGACGTCACGCACTGGCTGACCCCGGCCATGGACCGGGTCGGCGACGTCGGCGCCATGCGCGCCGTGCTGAACGCGTGGCAGGAGGCGCAGCCCAACCTCTGGCCGCCGCGCGGGCGCTGGGCCGTGGAGCGCAAGGAGGACGGCGCCGTGATCGGCGGCCTCGGCATCCGGCTGCTCCCGCCGTACGAAGAGGACCTCGAGCTGAGCTGGCAGCTCAGCCCCGGTGTCTGGGGCCAGGGTTACGCGTCGGAGGCGGCGCAGGCGCTCATCCAGTGGGCGTTCACGCAGGACACCGACGAGCTGTTCGCGGTCGCCCGGCCGAACAACACGCGCGCGATCGCCGTCGCCAAGCGGCTCGGCATGCAGTGGGTCGGCGAGACCGACAAGTACTACAACCTGCGGCTGCAGGTGTACCGGATCCGGCACACCGACCTCATGGACTGACCGGCTCCAGCAGGAAGACGCGGATCTCGCGGTGCTCGGCCCGCACGGCGTACTGGTCGTACGCGGGCCAGTACGCGGCGACCGCGTCCCACATCTCCTGGCGCTCGTCGCCGGCCAGCAGCCGCGCGGTGACCTCGACTGCGCGGCCGGCGATGGTCATCGAGGCCTTCGGCTCGGCGAGCAGGTTGCCCGACCAGGCCGGGTGCGCCTCGCCGCCGAAGTTCGAGCCGATGACGACGTACCCGCCGGCGCGCTCGACGTACAGCAGCGGCACCTGCCGCGGCTCCCCGCTGCGGCGCCCGATGGTGGTGAGCAGCATGGTCCGCAGCCCGACCGCCGTGCCGACGCCGAACCGGCCGCCGCTGACCCGCAGCAGCACCCGGTCGGCCGGCGCGAGCGCGCGCCCGACCGCCGCGAACGCCTTGCTCTTGCCGATCCCCGCAAAGACCTTCCGCAACTCCGCCACGTGCCAAACCCTAGCCTCACCAGGCCGACGGCGCCGGGGGCGGCACGACCGGCGGCCGGTCGTCGCAGGTGATGGTGTTCGGCAGCAGCCACGGCGCGAGCCAGCCGCCGTCGTTGCCGCCGAGGTCGGTCAGCGCGAACTCCGACCCGGTGGGCGGGAAGTTGAACGACCCGCAGTTGTTGACCCCGACCGCGCCGACGTTGCGCGCGTCGACGTTGCGGAACGACGCCGAGCCGGCCGACCGGGCGCTGAGCACCGACGTCCCGGCGCCGTCGACCCGCAGGTCCGCGAACTTCAGCCCGGTGATCGAGTACTTGTCCTTCACCGGGAAGTCGCTGACGAGCATGATCGCGTTGTAGGTGTTGTCGAGGAAGTGGTCACCGGTGACCTCGACGTCGGCGGCGATGTCCCGCTCCAGGGCGTAGAACCAGAGCGCGCCCAGCCCGATCCGCCAGTTCAGTTCGAAGGTGCCCGCCCGCACGGTGGTGTTGTCCGTGATCCGCAGCTTCCCGGTGAACGGCTCGGCGCCGAAGCGCGAGCCGGCCTGGATCGCGCTGCCTTCGCGGATCGGGTCGGCGACGAGGTTGCCGGTCACGGTTGTGTCCGTGCCGCCGTAGATCGCGATCCCGTTGGCCAGCACCGGGGTCTGGACGGTGTTGCGGCTGAACGTGTTCCGCGCGTTCTCGGTTTTCTCCGACCACATCGCGAGGCCGTCGTCGCCGGTGTTGCGGACGAAGTTGTTCGCCACCAACGAATCCGTGACGCCGGTGTGGAAGTTCAGCCCGTCGGCGACCTGGTCGGCGATGACGTTGCCGGTGACGCGCGTGTTCTTCATCGGGCCGTCGAACCACAGGCCCACCTTGGTGTGGTGCAGGTACAGACCGTCCACAGTGGAGTCGCTGAGCGCGCCGCCGACGGCGTTGACCTGGTCGGTGTCGATGCGCTCCCGGACGTCGCCGACGATCGCGAAGCCGGAGAGGTGGACGTTGTGGCTGCCGCCGGCCGCGGCGTCCTTGCCGTAGAAGCCGACGCCGGTGTGGACCGAGCCGTCCGGCGCCGGGGTGTCCAGCTTGACCTCGTGCCCCCGGACGATCGTGTACCAGCTGCCGGCGCCCTCGATCGTGACGTCGTCGACGATGATGTGCCGGTTGACCTGGTAGGTGCCCGGCGGCAGGTAGACCTTGAGGTGCGCCCGGCGGGCGAAGGCGATCGCGCGGTCGAGCGCGTCGGCGGAGTCACGCCGGCCGGTCGGGTCGGCGCCGAAGAGCAGCACGTTCGCGGCGAAGAGGTCGACGTGCGGCGGCGCGACCAGTTCGGAGTCGAGCAGGTCGACGACCGTCCACGCGGCGGGCGTCCCGGCCGGGACGGTCAGCTCGACCTTGTCCCCCGCCCGGTAGGTCCTGCCGAGCAGCAGGCGCTGTTCGTCGTAGAAGTGGCTGGGGCGGAAGGGTTTCGTGATCACCGGCGCCGGGGTGGTGGCCGCGGGCACACACGAGCACTCCGTGATCCACCAGTCCGGGTGCAGCAGGTCCGCGGCCGGGTCGTTGGTGAACGGGTACTGGTTGTAGAGCCAGGAGTACTGCGAGGTCAGCGTCATCCGCTGCCGGTGCGCGCCGTTCACGGTGACGTCGAGCGGCGCGGTGATCCCGCCGCCGCCCGGCGCGTCCGGGATGCTGTACCGGACGGTGATCGCGTTCGCCGCGGCGGGCAGCGTGAACTCGACGTGCTGCCCGGCGCTCAGCTGGACCGCGCGCCGCCCGGAGGCCTCGGCGGGCAGGGTGTAGGCCGAGCGGTCCGGGCCGATCACGACGCCGTTCGTGCGGGCGTTCTCGGCCTCCTGCTCCAGGAAGCCGACGGGGGCGCCGCGCCCGGCGACCAGGCCCGGGTCGAGCGCCGCGCGCGTCACGACGGGCCGGTCCGCGGCGGCGGTCGCGGGGGCCGCGACCGAAACGAGCGCGGTGACCACCGCGACGAGCGTGGCTCCGAACGTGCGCAGCGACATCGCGGCCTCGATTCTCTCGGGAGTGCGGCGGAAGAGTAGGTCGCGCACACCCGAACCCACAAGGTGTTGCCCCGATTTTGCCCGAACTTACTCGGTACTTGCACGTATCAATACAGAAGTTGCGCAACCCGACGTCTGGCAGGGTGAGCCCATGACTCGTCCCGAAACCGCCGCCGAGGTCTTCGACGCGCTCGGCAAGGACTACGAAACCGCCTTCCGCGCCGCGACCGCCCAGCGGGACACGATCACCGACCTGCTCGAGTCGCTGCCCGCGGCCGCGAAGGTGCTCGACCTCGGCGCCGGCACCGGCCGCCCGGTCGCCGAGCGGCTGGCCGCCGCGGGCCACGAGGTGACCGGCTACGACGTCGCCCCGAAGATGGTCGAGCTCGCGCGGGCGCAGGTGCCCGCCGCGCGCTTCGAGCTCGGGGACATGCGTGAGCTGAGCTTCGACGACGGTTCCTGGGACGCGATCACGGCGTTCTTCTCGATGCTGCAGCTCCCCCGGCCCGACCAGGAGACGATGATCGGCCGGTTCGCGGCCTGGCTGAAGCCCGGCGGCCTGCTGGTGTTCGCGACCGTGCCGGCCGATGTGGACGGCGTCGACATCGTCTTCATGGGACACCCGGTGCGCGCGAGCAGCTTCGCGGCCGACGCGCTGGCCGAGCGCCTGCGGGCGGTGGGCCTGGAGATCGTGCGCGAGGAGCACGCGGAGTTCGTCCCGGACCACCCCGGCGCCACACCCGAGCCGCACGTCTACCTGACCGCGCGCAAGCCTTGATGGGTCGATCGTGGCGTCAACCCCTCACACCGACGATCACCCGTTGGACATGAATTTTGCTCAAGTTCGTGCATGTCCCCGGCCGCGGACCCGAGCTAAAGTGAGGGATGGGCACTCTGGCCGAGCCGGTACCTCGCGAACACCGCGAGCTCGTGCGCGAGATGCTGGCCCGGCTCCCGGAGTTCTCCGACCGCCTCGCCCGGCTGCTCAGCACGGAAGACGAGTTCTACCGCCAGGTTGATGACGTCGCCCCCGACGAGCTGCGCCAGGTCTGCCGCGCCAACCTCGAACGCGCGTTGTCGGCACTGGCCGAAGGCCGCGGCCTGGCCCTCGACGCCGCCCGCAAGACCGGGCTCGTCCAGGCGCGCCAGGGCATCCCGCTGCCCGCGGTGCTGCGCGCGTTCCGGATCGGCGGCACCTTCGTCTACGAGGCCCTGCTCGAGCTCGCCGGTCCGGGGTTCCTCAACCCGACCCGGACGATCGAGATCAACTCCTACGTCTGGAAGGCGATCGACCTCTACTCGGACGCGCTGACCACGGCGTACGACGAGGTCGCGGCCGAGCCGTCCCACGCGAACGTGCGGCGGCTGGACGACCTGCTGCGCGGCCGGCTCACCGGCCAGGCCGAAATGGAGGCCGCGGCCCGCGACCTGGGCCTGCCGACCGCGGGGATGTTCGTCGTCGTGGTCACCGAACGGATCGAGCCGGACGAGCAGGACTCCGTCGAGGCACTCCTGCGGGCGCGCCGCTGGCGCTCGGCGTGGCGGCCCGGCGGCGAGGCGGGGCTGGTGGCGATCGACCGGATCGAGGACGTCCGACGGCTGCGCGAGGTGCTGGGTTCCCTGCCGCTGGCGGCGGGGATGAGCCGGCCGTTCACCGGGTTCCCCGAGGTCCCGGACGCGCTGCACCGCGCCCGGATCGCCCGCCGGTCGCTGCCGTCGGCGACCCCGGGGGTGGTCGTGTTCGGCGACTCCCCGGTGACGACGCTGGTCGCGGCCGCGCCGGGCATGGCCCGCGAGGTCGTGCGCTCCGCGCTGTCCGGCGTGCTCGCCCTGCCCGGCGCGGAACGCAAGGTCCTGCTCGACACGCTGCTCGCGTGGTTCGCCGGCCACGGCTCGGCGAAGGAGGCCGCGGACCGGCTGTTCGTGCACCCCAACACGGTTCGCTACCGCCTGCGCCGCGTCCAGGACCTGACCAAGCGCGACCTGACGGACCCGGCGGACATCGGCGAGCTGTACGTCGCCCTCGAATCGGTGCGGCTCGAGCCGGAGCCATCGTAGATCGACAACTACCGATTGACTTTCGATAGATAACCGGCGATAGTCGTCGCATGCTCACCGAAAGACGCGCTGTTGCGGCGCTCCGGGTCTTCCTCGTCGTACTGTTCGGCGTCCTGCTCGTGTTCCAGACGCTGTCCCTGCCGGGCGGGATCGCCTACCAGACGGCGCAGAACCCGCACGACGCGCCGTTGCGCTGGCCGTTGACCGCCATCGCGGTGTTCCTGGTGCTGTGCGTCGAGGTCGTGGTCGTCGCGACCTGGAAGCTGCTGACGCTGGTCAAGAAGGACCGCATCTTCACCACGGCGTCCCTGAAGTGGGTCGACGTGATCGTCTGGGCCGTGGGCGCGGCCTGGCTGGTGGTCGTCGGCATGCTGATCTTCGTCGGTTTCAACGCGGACGACCCGGGGATGCCGATGCTGCTGTTCCTGGTGACCGTGGGGATCACGGTGCTCGGCCTGCTGATGATCGTCATGCGCGCCCTGCTGCGCCAGGCGACCAGCCTGCGGACCGACCTGGAAGCGGTCATCTGATGGCGATCGTCGTGCGCATCGACGTCGAGCTGGCCAAGCGCAAGCTGAGTGTCGGGGAGTTCGCCGAGAAGGTCGGCCTGACCCCGGCCAACGTGGCAGTGCTGAAGAACGGCCGCGCGAAGGCGGTCCGGTTCAGCACGCTGGAGGCGATGTGCCGGGTCCTGGAGTGCCAGCCCGGCGACCTGCTGGAGTGGGTGGACGACTAGGCCAGATCCACCGGCCGCACCCGCAGCTTCTCAGCGATGCGGGCCAGCGCCTGCTGGTCGGCGGCCGTCAGCGGGTCCAGCACCTGCAGCACACTCCGGACATGCGCCGGCGCGGCGGCCTCGACCACCGCGAACCCGGCGTCGGTCAGGGTGACCAGTGTGTACCGGCCGTCCGCCGGGTCCGGCGAACGGGCCACCCAGCCGCGCTGCTCGAACCGCTTGACCACATTGGACAGCCGGGACAGCGAACCGTTGGCGAGGTACGCCAGTTCGCTCATCCGCAGCCGGCGCTCCGGCGCTTCCGAGACGTGGCTGAGCGTCAGGTACTCGAAGAGCGTCAGGCCAGCTTCCTGCTGCAGCGGCGCTTCGAGGCGGCCCGGCAGCAGCAGGACGAGCGAAACCAGGCCCGTCCAGGCTTCCTTTTCGGCCGGGTTGAGCCATCGGGGCTCGTCGGTGGACGCCATGGCGGCACCCTACCCGGACCCGCATGACTTCACGCTTGAAGTAAAACCGTGCTAGGTTAACTTCAAGCGTGAAGTCAACCGAAGGGAACACCATGCCGCAGTTCTTCGTCACCCCCGGCTACGGCCCCCGGCACCTCGAGGCCCTGCACTACAGCCAGGCGGTCCGGATCGGCGACCGCGTCGAAATCTCGGGTCAGGGCGGCTGGGACGACGACACCGTCTTCCCCGAGTCCCTCGAGGACGAGATCGTGCGGGCCTTCGACAACGTCGAGCGCACGCTCGCCACGGCGGGCGCCGGCTGGGCGGACGTCGTCGCGGTGGACTCCTTCCACGTCCCGACCGCCCCCGACACCATCGGCGACGACCACACCCGGGTCATGGTCGAGCAGTTCCGCAAGCGCATGGGCGACCGCGCGCCCATCTGGACGCAGCTCGGGGTGACGGCGCTGGGCGCGCCGGGAATGCGGGTCGAGATCCGGGCCACCGCCGTCGTCGGCTGAGCCGGTCGGCCGGACTGGGCCGCGTGAACTTGCTCAAGAGCGCCGGCCGCGGGTGGCGGCGGCGCGGCGGGACGTGGTGGTGGGGCATCGTCGTCATCGTCGTGCCGGTCGCGGTGATCGCCGCCGCCGCGGTCGGCGCCGGCACCGGCGGCGCGGTCGCGCTGGTCCTCAACGGACGGCGCACGTTTCGCGACTGACCAGCCCGACGTGCCGGTTTCCGCCGTGACCGCGGCCGGATTGGTAACGAGCGGCGCAGAACGCGCTCGAACGCGTCGCGCAGGACAACCTCGGGCAGCGGCAAACCGTTGTCAACGTGCTCTGCTCCTGCCTGCGGACGCCGTACACCGAACCGGTGCCGGCGGGCGTCGCCGCGCAGACCGACCAGACCGGCAAGAACGCGGGGTCCGGCGCACCGTCCGGCGGATCCTCACCCAGCACCTCAACCCGGCGCGGACCCGAGACACCCGGAACCCACGTTCCGGCCCCACATCGACCTGGACCTCACCGGCGCCACCCTCGTCGAGTTCAGCCTCCTGGGCTGCCGCATCCGCGAAGCTTCTCCGGTGAGGCCCAGTTCCTCGGCGCCGACTTCCAGGACGGCACGGTCTTCGTGCGGAGCTCGTTCGCCGGCAAGGCCGCCTTCGAAGAAGCCGAGTTCCGCCCGGCCTAGGCCGCGTCGGCCTCGACCAGGCGGGCCAGGTCGAGCAGCAGGCCTTCGAAGCCGGGACCGGCGGTGAGCGCCACCGTGAGCGGGCCCCCGCGGCGGGCCGTGCCCACCGGGAGCGTCACCGCCGGCTCCGTCCACTGGGGACGGTCCACACCGGCCGAGACGACCACGTCCGGCCGGGCCGGGGCCCGCCGGCGGCCGCCGGCGTCCAGGTCGAGCACCACGTTGCCGTGCAACGAAAGCAGCGCCGCGACGTCGGCGACGGCGTCACGCAGCTCCGGGTCGGCGATCGAGTCCGAATGCGCGCCGATCGCCGCTCGGGACGGCACTTCGTCCCGGACGAGCCGGGGCACGAGCACGCCGAGGTCGCCCGGGGTGCAGGCGAGCACGCGGATGCCGGGCACGCCGGCCAGCGGATCGGTGAGGGTGATCCCCGCGCTCGCGGCCGCCGCCACGATCCGGGCCCGCCAGCGCGCGGTCGCCGCGATGGCGACCATCGATGGGTCCTGGGGCAAAAGAGGAATTCTCCTTGGTGGTCCGGCGCGGCGGAGTGAGGATCGTCCGATGGTGGGCCCATGCCCGTTGTGCCCGGGAACAAACATGTTTGGTCGCTTGGTCCGAACGGCCGCGCACATGCCACCTTCCGGTCGCACCGGGTGGCTGTGACCGCCGGTCACACTTTGACGCGCGGCGTGGCGCGGGCCACTATCCGGGCACTGATTACCGCCGGGTAATTTGTGTGGTGTCGACGACGACCCAGGAGGACCGTTGCGACGTGCTTTCGGCCTGATCTTGCTGGCACTGGGCGTGTTTGCGGTCGCAGGGGCAGTGCTCCTCCCGACCTACGTGTACCCCGAGCTCGCCAAGGTGCCGCTCGACCAGGACTCGACGTCGGTGCTGGAAGGCACCGCGAGCAAGGTCCTCGCCGTGACCGACAACGGATCCGGTCCGGTCTCGAACATCCGCGAAGACGCGAAGCTGACCGCGACCGGGCACGTGCAGGCGAACTTCGCCGCGCCGGAGATGCGTCAGGACACCGACTACGCGGTCTGGCTCCTGGCGGTGCAGGTCACCGACGACGCCGACAACACCGTGCTCTCCGCCAGCAAGCGGCAGGTCTGCTTCGACCGGCGCACCGGTGCCGGCTACGAACCGCACGGCGAGTCCGACCCGCCGTGCGACGCCAACAGCAGCTTCGTCACGGAGCTGAAGGACAAGGCCGACAAGGACGGGCAGAAGCCGCCCGAGACCAACGACTACAAGGCGCAGCCCGGCCTGAACTTCAAGTTCCCGTTCGGCGCCGAACAGAAGGACTACCCGGTCTACGACGACAACACCGGCAAGGCCGTCACCGCCAAGTTCTCCGGCACCGAGACGGTGAACGGGATCGAGACCTACCGGTACGTCCAGGACATCCCCGACACGAAGATCGCCACCAAGGACGTGCCGGGCGCGCTCGTCGGCCGCACCGAGCCGACGGTCAAGGCCGACCTCTACTACCGCGGTGTCAACACGATGTGGGTCGAGCCGGTCACCGGCATCGAGGTCAAGCAGCAGCAACAACAGCACCAAGAGCTGCGCACCCTCACCACCGCGACGATCGTGTTCGACGGCACGCTCGCCTACAACGGCAAGACCATCGCGCAGATGGTCGACCAGGTGGACGCGAACAAGGGCAAGCTGGAGTTCCTGTCCAGCACCGGCCCGCTCTGGCTCGGCATCGGCGGCGGTGTGCTGATCATCGCCTCGCTCGTGGTGCTGTTCCGGCGCCGGCGCCCCGAACCGCCGGCGCCGCGGAAACGGCGTCAGGTGGTCTTCGCCCAGACCTGATTCACCGCCGGCGCAGCACCAGCACCAGATTCCAGGACGCGATTTCCCGGAGGCCGGGAATCCGCACGATCCACATCGCCCAGCTCGGGTGGTAACGCGGATACCCGGCGACGACGTCGGCGAGCGGCGTCGTCTTCGCCCAGCGAAGCGCGGCGCCCACCGAAACGGGGAACAGGCTTTCCCCGAATTTGTTCTTCGGCTGCTTCCCGAGTTTCCGGAGATAGCGCTGCCGGGCGTAGTCGCCGCCGAGGAAGTGCCACGGCGCCGTCTCGTGGCCGCCCCACGGGGAGTACCACGGCGTGAACGACGCGAAGACCGTGCCACCAGGCTTGGTCACCCGGCACATCTCCTCGAGCATCACCCACGGCTCGGCGACGTGCTCCAGGACGTTCGACGAGTAGCAGACGTCGACGGATCCGGTGCGCACCGGCAGTTCCGTGCCGCTGGCGCGGATCATGTTCTCGCCGGGCTCACCCCGCGCGGACAGCTCGCCGACGTCCGGGTCGAGCCCGAGGTACACCGCGCCCGCCGCGCGGAAGGCGTCCGAAAAGTACCCGGGGCCGCCGCCGACGTCGAGGACCGTGCGGCCGGACAGCGGAGTGTGCGCGGCCAGTTGCCGCACCGAATCGGCGGCCAGCGCGGAATAGAAGCCGTCCGGGTCGGACTGCTCGGTGAGGAACGTGCGGAACAGCGTCACGGAACGGCGGAGCGTCGCGCGATGCGGCTGCCCGGCCACGGGAGAAATTCGATTGCCTACCATTGAACCGTCGCTTTCCCGAATACGTTCCTCTACTGTGTACGCACCGGTAACCTAGCATCGTCGCTAACGTTTGGATAACCCGATGGAACGACCTCGAGTGCTCCTCGTCAACTGGCGCGACACCGGCCACCCCGAAGGTGGCGGGTCCGAGCGGTACGTCGAGCGGATGGCCGAAGGGCTCGCGAGAGCGGGGTACCGGGTCGAGATCCAGTGTGCCGCCTACCTGGGCGCGACCGACGGCGAGTGGCGTGACGGCGTCCGCTACCGGCGGCGGGGCAACAAGTTCGGCGTCTACGCGCACGCGCTGCGGGCGATCCGCCGGGCCCGCGCCGACCTCGTGGTGGACGTCCAGAACGGCATGCCGTTCTTCGCCCGGCTGGTCGCCGGCTGTCCCGTGCTGGTGCTCGTGCACCACGTCCACAAGGAACAGTGGATCAGCGCGCTCGGCGAGGTGCTGGGCCGGGCCGGCTGGTGGATCGAGTCGCGGCTGGCGCCGTGGCTGTTCCGGAAGTGCCGGTACGTCACGGTTTCCGAGGTCACCAAGGCCGAGCTGGCCGGGCTGGGCGTCGAGAACGAGCGGGTGAGCGTGGTGCCGAACGGGCTCGACGCGCCACCGGTGTGCGTGTCCGAACGGGACGCGTCACCGACGCTCGTCGCGGTGAGCAGGCTGGTGCCGCACAAGCGGATCGAGCACGCCATCGACGTCGTCGCACAGCTCGCCCGGCGCTGGCCGGAGCTGCGGCTCGAGGTCGTCGGCCAGGGGCCGTGGGACGAGGTGCTGCGCGCGCACGCGGCGTCGCGCGGGGTGGCCGACCGCGTGGTCCTGCACGGCTGGGTCGACGAGCAGGCCAAGCACGAGGTGCTCGCGCGGTCGTGGCTGCACCTGTGCCCGTCGGTCAAGGAGGGCTGGGGCATCGTCATCATGGAGGCCGCGGCGCACGGCGTGCCCTCGGTCGCCTACCGGTCGGCCGGCGGGGTCGCCGAATCCATTGTGGAGGGCCGCACGGGCCTACTGGCGGACGACTTCGACGACTTCACGGCCCGGGTCGACGGCCTCCTCGCCGACGGCCTGCGGCGCGCGGAGATGGGCCTGGCCGGAGCCGAGCGGGCCGGCCGGTTCAGCTGGGACGCGAGTGTCGGCGAGTTCGCTTCGCTGGTGGAGGACGTCTCCGGGCGGCCGGCGCCGCGGCCGCGGGTCCTGGTCCCGGCCCGGGTCCCGGAGCTCGCCGAGTGAACTGACTCAGCGCCCCGACCCCTGCTCCCGCACCGCGTCCCGGAACTCAGCCAGCAGCCGCGCCGCCGCCAGCGCGTCGAAGTCCTTGCGGCGGGCACGGACCGTCACCGTCGTGGTGCCGCCCGTGGTCGCCGCGCCGAACGCCACCCCGGACCGGCCGCTGGCCGCCGGGTAGAACGCCAGTGAGCGCACGGTGTCCCCCGTGGACACCACCCCCAGGTTCGACATCAGGAACGTCGAGCCGAGCCGGCTCGCCAGCAGGCGTGTGCCCAGCCGCGCCAGCCGGCTGCTGCGGGCCGGGAAGTCGGGCTCCGGCGGCTGTTCGCGCAACACCGTCGCGACGTCGCCCGCCGCCGGGTGGTTTCCCAGCCGCAGCCGGAAGAACGCGCTGTCGTGCACGGGTTCCGGCGCGGCGCCCGGCCGCCACGACGCGCCCAGCGCCGCCACGATCCGGTCGGCGCGCTTCCAGTGGGCCTGGTTCCAGCGTTCGGTCGTGCGGGCCGCCGCGGCGACGAACCCCGCGGCGCCCAGGCGCACCCGCTGCTCGTACGCGGCCGCGAAGACGTCTCCCGCGGCCGGAGCGGCCCGGTCGGGCGCAATCCTTGCGGGCGGCGTGAAAAGGGCTTCAGCGAACCGCTGGACGGCGGAGACGAGGAACGCCTTGCCCGCCACGCGTTCGCCGATCCCGGTCGCGCCCGAGGACACCGGGACGTCGAGGAGGATGCCGAGCAGGGCCAGCAGGCCGAGACCGTCGAGCGCGCCGTGGTGTGCCGCGACCAGGAGCGTCAGCTCGTCCACACAGACGGCGACGCGGACCAGCGGATCGGCGCGTTCGTAAGGCGCGACAGCGAACCGCTCGCGGACGGCGGGCAGGTCGGCCGCGGTGGTCAGCTCGATTTCGGGCAGCACACCGAGATGCGGGTACTGCTGAGCGGCGGCAGCCAGCCGCGAGCGGAGCTTCTCCGGGTCGGGCACGGCCGTGCCGAGCTCCGCTTCGAGGAGGATGCTCCAGGAAACGGTGGGGTCGCCGTAGAGCCCGACGACGCGGTGCGCGTGGTCGGAGGCGAGCCGGGGCACCGCGTCAGCGGTTCCCGTAGAGCTTGGCCGGGTGGTCGGCGGGGTTGTACTTCAACGGCGCGTTGAGCTTTTCCTGCACCTGCGTGGTGCTGTCCGGATCCGCGCCCTTGGTGAGTGCGAAGCCCGCCCCCGTCGCCAGTCCGCCTCCGATGATGACGGCGGCGACCACGCCGATGACCGTGCCCACGTGTCACTCCTTCCGCGGCGGGGAACTCCTGCCGCGGCCCAATGTACGCATCGGTAACATGCGGCACAACAGTGCGACGCACAGCAACCCGAGCGCTACTCCGTTCGCCACCAAGGCGGGCGCCCACGCGATCTCCTTCACCGCCGGCACACCCGGGGTCCGGTAGAGCGTCAGCCAGTCACCCGACCACACCTCCGTCGCGCCGTCGAGCAACCGCGTGTCGACCTCGCCGGGTGTCCCGTGTTCGACGAGGATCCAGCCGATGCCCGCGTCGGTGAGCTGCCGCGCCGACGTCGCCGCGCGGACGTCCCCGATCCTCGGGTCCTCACCGGCGATGCGTTCGGGACCGACCTGCAGCGCGTCGTCCATCAACACTGGTTTCGGCAGGACGCGCGGCGCCGGGTCGAGCTGCGTGCGGCTGTCGTTCCAGGCGAAGCCGCGGAACGCCGAAAGCGGCAGCGCCAGCACGTCACCCGGCCGGTCACCGAGCACTTCGGACACTGCCTGCCAGTCGGGCGGGTACTGCGCGGTGCCGAGCCGTCCCCAGCCGCCCCAGGCCAGGTCCGGCATGGTGAGCAGCGGGAAGACGACCGCCGCGGTCACCAGCGCGGCGCGGCCGCCCGCGGTCCGCAGCTTCGCCGCGGCGACCTCGATGGCCAGCGCGAACCCCAGCGAGAGCGGCAATGCCCACCAGGCCACCCACTTCTGGGCGTCCCGCAGCAGTCCCGCGCCGGGCACGTGCCGCGTCGCGAAGTCCAGCAGCGTCGCCCCGCCCGGCAACGTCGCCAGGGACGCCAGGAGCACCCCCGCGACACCGAGCAGGACCAGGGCGCGGACGGGCGGGGTCCCCCACCGCGCGGCGAGCGGGCGGAACCCGGCGACCGCGATGGCGACGACGACAAGAACGAGCACCGGGATCAGCGGCATGCTCCGGCTGCCCGGCACCGTTTCGGCGTTCCAGATGCCCCCGAGGCCGAGCACGCTGAGCAGCGCGGGGCCCCAGCTTTCCGCGCGGGCGCTGAACGCCGCAACGCCGGCCGGGTCGGAGAACGTGCCGCCGGTGTTGAGGAACGCCGGCACCAGCCACGGCAGGTTGAGCAGCAGGGAGAGCGCGACCGTCTGCCAGATCCGGCGCGGTCCCGCCGCCACGATCGCGACGGCGGCCGCGAGCACTCCACCCGGCGGAGTCAGCACGGCCGGGGCGCAGGCGAGCACCAGCCTCGGCAGGGCGTTGGGTTCGTGGTCGCGTGCCGACAGTCCCGCCCGGACGATCCACGGCAGGCACGCGTACGTCAGCAGCAGCGGCCAGTGCCCGATGAACAACCGCTCCGCGACGTACGGCGTCCAGGCGTACGCCGTCGCGGCGACGAGCCGGGTGCCGAGGTGTTCGGTCGGGACGAGCCGGCCGGCGCCTTGGGCGGCGAAGAAGATGGCCAGCAGCAAGACGATCTTCTGGACGATGTCTCCGGGCACCACGGTGGTCACGAGCGCGACGACGGCGTCGGCGGGGACCGAGCGCGGCAGCACGGCGCCGAGGCCGAAGGCGTCCGGCACAAAATACTGGCGTGGCGCGAAGACCATGTCGTAACTCAGGACGAACCCGCGCCCGAGCAGGGGCGCGCAGACAGCGAACGCCAGCACCGCGGACAGCACGGGGAGCGCGAAGCGTCGGCTCGGTGTGTCCACTGCCCTTCCTTTCCGGTGCGGGCACGGTTATGGTGCCTGGTCATTACCCGCCGGTAACGGGAGCCCGCCGTTGAGCGTAGACACCGAAGTGCCGACGCGGACGGGCAACCGGGTCGCGGCGATCCTCGTCTCGCTCGCGCTCGCGGGCAACAACGCCGGCAGCTACGTGCTCAGCCTGGTGGCCGCGCGGCTCCTCGCGCCCGGTGCGTTCGGGGAGCTGAGCTCGCTGCTGGCGGTGCTGGTGATCGGCGTCGTCCCGGCGATGGGCCTGCAGACGGTGGTCGCGCTGCGCGTCGCCCGCTCGCCGCAGCACAGCGGCTCGCTGTTCGCGCTGGGGCTGATGACCAGCGCGATCGTCGCCACGGCGGCGTTGACGCTCAGCCCGCTGCTGGTGCTCCTGCTGCACCTGGGCTCCCTGGCGCCGGCGCTGCTGCTGACGGCCTCGCTGGGGCCGTTGACGCTGCTCGGGCTGTTCCACGGGCTCCTGCAGGGCGGCCACCGGTTCTCGACGCTGGCCGGCCTGATCGCGCTGGAGGGGGCGGGCAAGGTCGGCGGTTCCCTGGTGGGGCTGCTGGTTTCGGGGTCGACGACGGGCGCGCTGGCCGGCACGGCGATCGGTTCGCTGGCGGTGGTCACGGCGGGCTGGCAGGTCTGCGGCCGCCCGCGTCCCCGCTGGTCCGACCGCCACGGCGCCGAGGTGCTGCACACGGCCCAGGCGATGCTGGCGCTGGTGCTCCTGGTGAACCTCGACCTGGTCCTGGCGCGGCACACGCTCCCGGCGGCGTCGGCCGGCGAGTACGCGCTGGGAGCGATCGTCACGAAGATCGCGTACTGGCTGCCGCAGGCGGTCGGCGTGCTGGTGCTCCCCCGGTTCGCGCTGTCGGCCGGCCGTCGCCGGGTGCTGCCGGTGGCGCTGGCGGTGTGCGCGGCGCTGGACTCGGTGGTGCTGCTGGTTTCCGTGGTGCTGGGCCCGTCGCTGCTGGCGTTGATCGGCGGCGCGAAGTACGCCGGGAGCACGATGCCGGTGTGGCCGTTCGCGCTGGCCGGGTCGATGCTGGCGCTGGTGCAGATCCTGTTGTACGCGCGCCTGGCCGACGGCGACCGCCGCGTGACGGTGCTGATGTGGGCGGCGGTGGCCGTGGAGGCACTGGTGATCACGGCCTGGCTGCACGCGTCGGCTGTGCAGGTGGTGACGGTGGCGGCTTGTTGTGCCGGCGGGCTGGCGGTGGCCGGAGTGGCGCTGGAGCTGCGAGCTCGCCGGTCTGCCGCGGCCGTCGTGAGTGGTAATTAGGGTTCTAACCCGAATTACCACTCACGACATCTTTGCGGGTGAACCAGTCCACACAGGTCGACACCATCGCGGCCGCCGCCAGCAGCAACGCCGCCTGCGTCACCGGCCCGTAGGCCCACTCCTGCCCGTGCCCCAGCACCCGCCCGAACACCGACACCACCACCGCCACGAGCACCCCGCCCAAGGCGATGTACCGCGGCGCCCGCTCCGAGAACTGCCGCGCCAGCAGGCACCCGATCAACAGCACCACCGGCAGCATCCCGCCCAGCGTCACGAGCAGCCCGATCAGGACCACCGGCACCAGCGACCCGCCCGGAGCCACCGCGAAAACCTTCCGCCGGGCCGGCCAGAACACCCCCACCAGCAGCAAAAGCACCGCCAGCGCGCCGATCAGCAACCCCAGCCGGTACGAAGAGTCCGGGCCGAACGACAGGGACACCACCCCGCCCGCGCCGGCCGGGACGATCCACGCCTGCTGCCAGCCGTCGACCCGGGTGCGGGTCAGCTCACGACCGTCCAAAGTGGCCGTCCAGCCCGCGTTCGCGTTTTCCGGCACCGCCAGCACGGCCTCTTCGCCCGGCGCCACCGTCACCGACCGCGACGCCGCGTCCCACTTGCCCACCTGGACCGCGCGGTGCACCGGTGGCGCCGCGGCCGTCGCCGGACGCAGCCAGAGGTCCTGGACCACGAACGACTCCGACCGGTCCGTCCGCAGCTCGTGCCCGCCCGCCGGGAGCACGATCCCGCCCTCGGAGTCGCGGCACATCCGCAGCTCCAGCGGCCGGTGCGCGGTGATGTCGGCCAGCGTGCCCTGCACCGACGTCCGGTAGTCGAGGCCGTCCAGGTGGACGTTGGGCCCGGACCCGCACGGCACCGTGAACGCCGGGTCCGGCCCGGGCAGCAGACCGTCCGTTCCGGACAGTGAGAGGTTGCCGATCCCCACCGCCGAGCGGGCCGTGGGATCGTCGTCGTCTCCGGGCAGCACGATCTGCAGCTGGTCGGTGTCCAGCGGCTCGAAGCTCGCGGACCCACCCGCGTCGAGCTCCACCGTGCGGTTGCCCGTGCGGCCGACCAGCTGCACCTGCCGCGGCACCCGGGCCCCGCTCGACGGCGAAACCCCGATGTGCAGCCCGGAAATCCGCTTCGGGCCGGTCCACCCGAGCGTGAGCGTCGGCCGCAGGTCGGTGATGTCGGGCCGCCACGTCGTGCCCGCGTCGCCGTCCACGGCCGCGAACCCGCCCGCCGCCGGGTCGCCGCCGAGCTGTGACGTCGACGCGACCGAAACCCCGGGCAGCTGCACCGGGTTCTTCCCGCCCCCGGCGGGCAGCACCGAGCCGCCGACCAGGAACGTCTGCTCGGCCGTGGTGCTGAAGAGCCGCCGGATGCCGTCGGGTTCCTCGCCGTCGCGGGCGGCGGAGGCGTCGCACCGCACCGCGCCGTCCACGGGCAGGCACGCGTACCGCGGTGACGCACCGCGCGTGAAGGCGAACCCGGGCGCGGGGCCGGCCGGCAGGTCCGCGGGCACCTCCAGCGCGCGCTGCGGCTGGGTGCCGGGAATGGCCAGCTCCGCGATGCCGACGTTCCCGTCCTGCCGCCCGACCACCAGCGACAGCAACGTGATCCGCACCTTGCGCGTCACGCCGGCGGCGACGGAGTAGCTGTGCGCACCCGCGCCGCGGACGACCTGCTGGTCGACCGAGCCGTTGTCGGTCGTGATCCGGACGCGGGTCGCCGGCCAGCCCACCCGGATGTCGTCCACCATCTGCAGGTCCACCGAGGTCACCAGCCGCGGGGTGTCCAGCTCCACCTCGAGCCACTGCCCGATCGGCCCGGTGAACGACGACGAGTGCCACGCCGTGCGCGGGTCGCCGTCGATCGCGGCGAACGGCTGGTGCCCCGGGTCCGAGCCGCCGAAGGCGTCGGCGAACGACGCGGCCGTCGACGCCGTCACCGAGCGGATGCCCCGGTAGGCGGCCACGGTCTGGTGCTCCTGACCCGGGAACGGCAGCACGTCGCCGGCCGCGCGCTGCTGGCGGTAGGCCTCGCCGGCGGTCAGCGTCTGGCTGAGGTTGTCCCGCACCCCGCCGACGTTCCGCTCGGCGCGCCGCAGGCCGTCGGTCACCAGCCGGGGCCCGCCCGGCGAGCCGCCGTCACCGGTCAGCACGGTCGGCGTCGCCGGGTCGAGCTGGCCGGAGTCGATCAGCGGGAGCAGGTTCTCCGGCCCGCCACTGACCGTCGGGACGTCCTTTGTGGACGTCGCGGTGGCGAGCGGCACCTGCTGCCGCACCTCGTAGACCTCCAGCGGCCCGAACTCGGCCGCCTTGCCGATGCCCGGCGACCCGGCGAGCCCCGCGCGGAGCGTGGCGATCGGCGGGGCCGTGGTCCGCTCCCGGTCGATGTCGTTGCGCAGCAACAGGAATCGGTAGCCCGACCGCGCGAGCAGCGCGGCCAGCCCGGGATCACCACGGCCGTCGGCGAGCGCGGCGTCCACGGAGTCCATCAGCCGTGTGTTGCCTTCCGACCCCAGCGGCACCTGGTTGCGGACCGCCCACGGGCTCTTCGCGATCGCCTGCGCGGGCTCGTCGACCGTGCGGCCCCAGTCGTACTCACCGAACCCGGTGGCCGGCAGCATCAGCGTCCGCGCGTTCGGATCGGCCTTCGCGACGTAGTCCATCGCGTTGTGCCAGTAGGCGGGCACCTCGTCCCAGCCCGGGCCGGACCGCAGGTTCAGCAGCCACGCCGGCGCGGCCATCACCAGCACCAGCAGCAGCCCGAGCGCGGGCCGCAGGAGCCGGCGCGCGGACTTCAGCCGGGCCGGGCTCGAGATGCCGTGCACGAACGCCAGCATCAGCGGCAGCCGCAGCACCGGCTCGAACTTGTGGACGTTGCGCAGCGGGGCCAGCGGCCCGTCGAGCAGGTGCCGGACCTGCTCGGCCAGCGGGCTGTCGAGCGTGCCGACATACCCGATGGTCAGCAGGGTCAGCCCGGTGAGCACACCCAGCACCAGGAACCGCCGCTCGGGCAGGCCGCGCCGGGTCAGACCGAACAGGCCGACCCCGGCGACCAGCCCGGTCGCGAGCATCAGCACCGGGTTGTCGATCAGCGACCAGCCGCCCGGCCACCACGGCGTGCCCTGCACGACGTAGGCGACCCACTGGTTCGTCCCGCGCAGCACCTCGAACAGCGACATCGGCGCGGTGGTGTTCGTCGCGGACTCGATGTAGTCCAGGAACGGCAGGCTGTACTCGCCGAGCAGCAGCAGCGGCAGGATCCACCACAGCGTCGCGCCGAGGACGAACACCGTCCACCACAGGACGAGCCGGACGTGCTCGCGGGTCCACTTCCGCGTCAGCAGCCAGAGCCCCGGCAGGACGAGTGCCATCACCACCATGGCGCCGTTGACCCCGCCCATGCACAGCACGGCCAGCGCGGACAGCCCGGCCGCGCGCCGCGGCGAGCCGGTCTTCCCCGCCCGCACCAGCGGCACCAGCACCCACGGCAGCAGCACGGCGGGCAGCATTTCCGCGGACAGACCACCGATTTCGGTCAGCATGCGCGGCGCGAGCGCGTACCCGAGCGCGCCGATCAGCCGCGTGCGCTCGGTGCCGATCTTCATCGCGCGCGCGAGCAGCAGCGCCCCGCCGAACGCGGCCGACAGCAGGATCGCGCCCCACAGCCGTTGCGCGATCCACGCGGGCATCCCCGCGGCCTGGCACAGCGCGAAGAACGGGCCCATCGGGAACAGGTAGCCGTACGCCTGGTTCTGCAGCTCACCGGCGGTGGCCTCGGGGTTCCACAGGTGCAGCGCGCGGCCGAGGAACGCGAGCGGGTCGACGGCGAGGTCGAGCTTCGTGTCGAACGTCGTCTTCCCCGGCATCTGCAGGAACGACAACGTGGTCAGCGCCAGCACGATCCACGTGCTCGGGCGGCGGAGGAACGCGCCCACCGAGAACTTCCGGGCGCCGCCGGAGGGCGGGGCGTCGTCCCGGGCTCGTTCGCGGGTGGCGGTTACCATCCGGTAGATACTAGGCCGAAACCTGGCTACCATGTGCCGACGATTTTCCCGAGTCCCCCGAACTCCTGGCAGGTGCGCCATCTCGTTCGAAGACGCCTGGGCTCTGGCCGAGCCGGTCAAGGGCTGGATGACGCGCGCGCAGGGCGAAGCGCTCTGGCACGCCGCGTGCCGGCTGGAGAAGGGTGACGTGGTCCTGGAAATCGGCAGCCACCAGGGCAGATCCACGATCGTGCTGGGCGCCGCCGCCCGCACGGTGGGCGCCACGGTGATCGCCGTCGACCCGTTCGTCGACGGCCGGCTCTTCGGCGGATCGCCGACGCGGCAACTGTTCGAGCGCAACATCCACCGGGCCGGGCTGGACGACGTCGTCGAGCTCGTCGCCGGTTACAGCACGGCACTGCGTCCTGACTGGGACCGGCCCTTACAGCTGCTTTACATAGACGGCAAGCACGACTACTGGACCTACACCGACGACCTGCGCTGGTCGGCGCACCTGCCGCCGGGCGCGGAAATCCTGGTCCACGACTGTTTCTCCTCCATCGGCGTCACCCTCGGCACGGTGGTGAAAGTCCTCTTCGGACGGCGATACACCTATGTGGACCGGGCGACGTCGCTGGCGCGCTTCCGGCTTTCGCCGCCGTCCGCTGCGGACCGGCTGCGGGTGCTCGCACAGCTGCCGTGGTTCGTGCGCAACGTCGGCATCAAGGTGCTGCTGCGCCTGCGGTTGCGGCCGGTGGCCCGGTTGTTCGGCCACGACAGCCCGTACGACCCGTACTGATGTCGTGAGTGGTAATTCGGGTTCTAACCCTAATTATCACTCACGACGGGTTTCCCGACCTCCACCTTCGCGACGCACACCGGCGCGCCCGCGCTCGACAGCCGCAGGTCGAGGTGGTCGAACAGGCCGTCCACCGGCAGGTAGAGCGAGTGCAGGCCGGCCTGGAACCAGACCGGGGTCCGGTCCACCAGGCCTTCCCCACCGTCCGAAGTGTAGTAATCGAGCTTCAGCAGGTACCGGCCGAGCACCGGGGTGTCCAGCGCGACGCGCGCCGTCGCCTCGCCCACCGCCGTCCCGCAGTTCGGCACCGGGCCCGCCACCCCGCGGGAAACCGGTTCCACACCGGTGATCCGGTGCGGGGTGCCGGTCGCGTCGAGCTGGTGCATCCGGCTCGTCGGCTGGTCGAAGTGCGTGCCGGGCAGCAGGCCGACCACCCGGGACGCGCGCGAGTCCGCGCCGAACCACTCGTGGACCACGTCGGAGGGCACAAAAGTGTCGTAGAAGACCAGATCCGGGTCTTCGGCGACGGCCGCGCGCACGTTGGCGACGTACTGTCCCGAATGCTCGAACCGCAGCGGCGGGGAAAGCCGCAGGAACCCCACGGCGGAGCTGGCGAGCAAAAGCACGCACACCACTACCGCGATCGGCCGTTCACGCTTTCCGCCGGACGGCGCAACTTCGCCGCGGGGCAGGAAAGCGAACCCTCCACAAAGGGCGGCCGCCAGCACCAGATCGGCGACGTACCGGGGATCGTCCCCGGCGGCCGGCCCGACCTCCTTCAACCGGGTCAACGCGAGGAGCCCGACGTCCACCGCGAACAGCGCGCCGAACAGCAGCCACGCGCCCCCCGCACGCCGCCCGCCGGCCCGCACCCCCGCGACCACCAGGGCCAGCGCGGCCGCGATCAGCAGCACCACCACCACGAACGGCGACGGCGCCCAGGTCGCGCCCGGGCCGGGGCCGGACCACGGCCCGCCCGCGAGGCCCGGCAGCAGCGTGTCCCCGACCATCCGGCCGGTCAGGTCGGCCACCGTCCCGGCCGACAGCGGCGACGCGCCCGCGCCGACCTGGCTCGACGTCAAGGCGAAGAAGACGGCGACGAACGCCACCAGCAGGACGGCGTGGCCGAGCCAGTAGCGGGCACGCTCCCGGAAGGACTGTCCGAGCAGGACGGTCACCCCGGCCAGCAGCAGCGGGATCACCGCGGCCTTCTCGTAGAACGCGAGCCCGAAGAGCGTCCAGGCGAAAGCGCCGATCCACCACCGGCCGCCGTCGGCGAGGTAGCGGACGTGGGCGTGCAGCGCCCCGGCGGCGGCGAGCACCACGGGCACCAGCTGGACGCCGAACGACCACCACAGCGTCGGGACCAGCAGCAGCGTCGAGGCGCTGAACACGGTGAACGGCACCAGGATCGCCCACCGGGCGCCGAAGCACCGCACCAGCAGGCACCATAAGAACACCGCGGCGAGCGCCCGCATCAGCAGCAGCGGCACCATCAGCACGGCGAAGTTCAGCGGCGCCCAGGCCGTCAGGACCGCGGCGAGGAAGAACCCGCCCGGCTGCAGGTGCCCGTGGTAGTCCTGGAAGAGGAACCCGAGGTCGAACGGCCCGGCCGCGGCGGCCCGGTAGGTGACGACGAAGTCGTCCTGGGCGAAACTCCCGTGCAGCGCGGCCCACGCGTGCAGGGCAAACGGGACCACACCCGCGACGAACGCCACGAGCACCAGCGCGGACGGTCTTCGACGGGCCCGTGCCGCGGGCTTTTCGGTCTCCAGCAACACGGGATCCTCAATTCTTGCAGGCGGGCGGCTGGCACATGAGCTTGCTCAGCGCCTGGTAGAAGACGTCGGAGATCTTGCGCGGGTCGGGCGTGGTGAAGGACTCGCCGCCGGTCGCGGCCGAAACCTGCTTCAGCTCGCCCGCGTCGATGTCGGGGCCGATGCCGATCCCGATGACCGGCAACGGTTTCCGCGGGTCCTGCAGCCGGCCGAGCTCGGCGAGCAGGCCGGGCAGCCCGATCGAGTCGCTGTCCTCGTTGCGGCCGTCGGTGAGCACGACGACCACGTTGATCCGGCCGAGCTGCCAGCTCTGCCGGGCGTTCTGGTACGCGGCGAGGATCGAGTCGTATAGCCCGGTCGCGCCGCCGGACTTGGGCTTGACCGCCTGCAGCGTCGCCAGGCCGCCCTTGGCGAGCTGGTCGGCGATCGAGCGCATCGGCAGCAGTTCCTTGTAGTCCTTGTCGCCGTCGAGCCGGGTGGAGAACAGCCACAGGCCGAGCTCGGTCGTCGGCTTGAACAGCCCGAGCCCCTGCGTCGCGGCTTCCAGCGTGAGCGCCATCCGGCTGCGGCCGGTGCCGGGCACGGTGGCGGCCATCGAGCCGGAGACGTCGAGCAGGACCTGGACCCGCGCGCTGAGGTTCGCCCCGGCCCAGGCCTGGAGCACGCCGTACATCGCCTCGGGCGCGGGTGGCCCGGCCGGGCGCGGCGCGGCGTTCGTGCGCGTGTCGGCCGGCCGGTCGCCGAGCAGCTGCCCGGCCGGCGTGCGGAACCCGGCGTCGCCGAACGTCTTCGTGGCGGTCTGGTCGAGCAGCAGCCGCAGGAACCGTTCGGCCGCCGACCGGGAGGCTTCCGACGCGCGCGGCAGCACGACGTACGGGTAGTCGAAGCTCGGCACGCCGGCCGCCGGGTACGCGGCGACGAGCTTGCGGGCCAGCACGGACTGTTCCGACGCCGGCGACGCGGTGTAGGGCGCCTTCACGGCCGAAAGCTTGCGGATCTCCTCGGTGAACGCGGCGGCCGGGTCGGGCGCGTCCTTCGTCAGCTGCTGCAGGCCGATCAGCGCGGCGATCCCGGCCGGGTCGCGCCCCGGGTCGGGCAGCCCGACCGCGCCTCCCGCGAGGACGTCCGACCAGGACGGTGCCTTTCCCGGCCAGCCGGCCTGCTTCGCGACGTCGTCGGTCAGCGCCAGCACCACCGGCGAGCTCGCCACGGACTGGCCGGTCTCCGGCAGGTTCCACGCGCCGCCGTCCCGGGCCTGCAGCAGCCAGGTGCTCGACTCGGGCACCCAGACGTCGGGACCGTTCGCGCCGTTGGCTTCTAGCGCCGCCGCGGTGGCCGGCGACGCGCTCGCCGTGACCTCGACGCGGTAGCAGTCCCGCTCCGGTGTGGACCGCGCGAGCGTGGTCAGCACCGGCGCGATGTCGGGCGCGGCCGTGATGCGCACCGGCGTTGTGGTGTCACAGCCGCCGGAGGCGAGCCGGTCCCGCAGGTAGTCGACGCCGGCCCAGGCCAGCAGGGCGAGCACGAGCAGCACGCTCAGGACGACGACCCGCGCGTCGAAGCGCCGGGACCGCGCCGGGGGTGCCGCCATGCACGTGCCTTCCGTCGGTGAAGTGCTGGCAGCTTGCCAGCCGGGTGAGCGGGAAGCCAGTACCGCGGGCGAAAGGTGACCGTGGGTGTGTGTGCCGGTGGTGAAGGAATTGCGCGGTGCGGCCGTTTTGGTGATTGACAGGAACTGCGTAACGTTTCCCGCTTGACGCCCGTCCCACGTGGGTAACAGCACGATGGCGGATCGCAGGACGATTTCGCCGTGCCCGCAAGCGGCGAATGGCACCGAACGGAGACCGAACCCGTGCGCACGATGTACGACGCGGTCACGGCCGCGAACATCCCCGGCGACGCCCAGATGGTGGCGGGATACATCGACAAGATCAAACTGGAACCCTGGTCGGCCTCGGACTGGGCGCGCTTCCCCCGCGCCGTCAAGGTCACCATCGTCAAGAAGGCCGGCACGAACGACGGCCACGTCCTCGACGTCGAACCCGGTGACGCCACACCGGGCGAGGCGCCGGGCTGGGTCCGGATGCGCCGCGCGTCCGGCGCGGACCCGACCATCTACTGCAGCCTGTCGACCTGGCCCGCGGTGCGGTCGGCGTTCTCGTCCGCCGGCGTGGCCGAGCCGCACTACTGGATCGCCCACTACAACGGCGATCCGGCCATCCCCGACGGCGCGGTGGCCAAGCAGTACCGCGGGAACGTCGCCCCGGGCTACGACGTCTCGTCGGTCGTCGACTACTGGCCCGGAGTGGACGGCATCGGATCCGCCTCGACTGGAGTGGAGATCATGGAGCGCATCACCGTCACCCCGCCCAACGCCGAGCAGAACACCGTGCGGGTCTTCCTGTCCGGCAGCCCCGGCGCGGCGGTCATCATCCGGCCCCGGCTCGGCGGCGACGGCTTCTCGAAGCCGATGTGGGTCGGCGACATCTTCGCCTGGGGCAACGACCGCCAGGGTGTCGGCCACAACCCGACGCAGACGCCGGGGTACAACAACAAGCTGACGTCCCACCGCCGCTACGACCTGCCGGGCGCGGTGTGGGCCGACATCAACTACAGCTCCGGCGACCCCTTCGAAGTCGACATCGTCGGGTAGCCCGCTTCGAGGCGGCCTCGGGTGCGTTCACCCGAGGCCGCCTCGGTGCGTCTGGGCTCAGGCGGGCGGCAAGGCACGGCACAAGGCGTCGACGGCCGCGGCGTAGGCGGGTTCGGACGGCGTCGCGTACCCGACCACCAGTCCGTCCGATGTGGACATCGTGGCGGCCGGGTGCCGGAAGGCGGCCAGGCCGTCCAGCGCGAGTCCCTGCCACGCCGCGGCCTTGACCGCGGACTTCTCCGTGCCCGGCGGCAGGCGCAGCACCGCGTGCAGCCCGGCGGCGACGCCGGTGGGCACGACGTGCGGCGCCCGTTCGGCGAGCGCCTCGACCAGGACGTCCCGGCGGCGCCGGTAGCGCTGCCGCATGCGCCGGATGTGCTTGTCGTAGCTGCCCGCCGTGATGAACTCGGCGAGCGTGAGCTGGTCGAGCACCCCCGCCCACGCCTCGCGCTCCCCTTTCACCGCCAGCACGGCGTCGACGAGGTGCTCCGGCAGCACCAGCCACCCGAGCCGCAGCGCCGGTGACAGGCTCTTGCTGACCGAACCGGCGTAGACGACGTGCTCGGGGTCGAGGCCCTGGACCGCGCCGACCGGCTTGCGGTCGTACCGGAACTCGCCGTCGTAGTCGTCCTCGACGAGCACCCCGCCGGACGCGCGGACGTGCCCGACCACCGCCGTGCGGCGGTCGTGGTGCAACGGGCCGCCGGTCGGGAACTGGTGCGCGGGCGTCAGCAGCACGTTCGCGACGGCCAGGTCCTCGACGCGCGCGCCCTTTTCGTCCAGGGCCAGGGGAAGCGTCTCGACGCCGGCCGCGGCGAAGATCGAGCGGTGGAACGCCAGGCCGTACGACTCGACGGCGAGCGGTCCCGGCAGCACCGCCGGGAACAGCAGCCGCAACGCGTGCGCGAAGCCCGAACAGACGACGATCCGCTCCGGTGACGTCCGCACCCCGCGGGCGCGCGCGAGGTACCCGGCCAGCGCCTCCCGCAGTTCGAGACGGCCGCGCGGGTCACCGGGGCCGAAGGCGTCGTGCGGGGCGACGTTCAGCGCCCGGCGCGCGGCGGCGAGCCAGTCGGCCCGCGGGAACGTCGTCGCGTCCGGCTGGCCCTGCCGCAGGTTGTGCCGCGGCTTCGGCGGCCCCGGCGCCTTCTTCGGCGTCCGCGACCGGGGCAGCGGCTCGGCCCGCTCGGCGACCCGCGTGCCGGAACCCTGGACGGCGGTGAGCCAGCCTTCGGCGACCAGCTCGGCGTAGGCGTCGGCGACGGTGTTGCGGGCCACGCCGAGGTCGACGGCCAGGGCGCGGTACGGCGGGAGCCGGGTGCCCGGGGCGAGCCGTCCGGTGCGGACGGCGTCCCGCAGCGCGGTGATGAGCGCGGCCCGCCTGCCGCCGGAGCCGGTCAGCTCGAGGTGCAGGTCGACTCCGGAATTGACCCACGAATCCGCCACAGAAATGCACCCTACACGGGGGTCAACCGGGCCCTAGATTTCTGGTCATGACGAACCGAGTGAACTTCGCCAAGACCGCCCCGAAGGCCTTCAAGGCCCTGATCGGCTTCGACGCCGCCGCCCGCGCCGGGCTCGACCCCGCGCTCGTCGAGCTGGTCCAGATCCGCGCGTCGCAGCTCAACCGCTGCGCCTACTGCCTCCACATGCACACCTCGGACGCCCGCAAGGCCGGCGAGAGCGAGGAGCGGCTGCACATGGTGGCCGTGTGGCACGAGGCCACGAGCTTCTTCAGCGAGAAGGAGCAGGCCGCGCTGGCCCTCACCGAAGCCGTCACGCTGGTCTCCACCGGCGGTGTCCCGGACGACGTCTACGCCCGCGCCGCCGGCCAGTTCGGCGAGGAAGAGCTCGCCCAGCTGCTCGCGCTGATCTTCACGATCAACACGTGGAACCGCATCGCCATCACCACGGCGAAGGTGCCGGGCACGGACGAGCGGGTGGCCCGGTGACCCGCCGCCCGGGCGCGGTGCTGGCGCTGCTGGCGTTCGCGCAGCTGATCATCTCCCTCGACTACAACATCGTGTACGTGGCCCTGCCGGACATCGGCCGCGAACTCGGCTTCTCCGTGCAAAGCCTGCAGTGGGTGGTGAGCGCGTACGCCGTGGCGTTCGGCGGGTTCCTCCTGCTCGGCGGGCGGGCCTGCGACCTGTTCGGCCCGCGGCGGGTGTTCGCGCTGGGCTGCGCGCTCTACGCCGGCTCGTCGCTGGCCGGCGGGCTGGCCGCCGACCCGGGCCTGCTCGTCGGGGCCCGGGCCGGGCAGGGCCTCGGCGGGGCGCTGTTGTTCCCCGCGACGCTGACGCTGGTCAGCACCAGTTTTGCGGCGGGCCGCGAGCGCAACCGCGCGTTCGCGGTCTGGGGCACCGCCGGCGGCAGCGGCATGATCCTCGGCTCCCTGCTGGGCGGGGTGCTGACGCAGGCGTTCGGCTGGGCGGCGGTGTTCTTCGTGAACGTCCCGCTGGCCGCGGTGGCCGCCGTGCTCGCTTTCCCGCTGCTGGCCAGGGATCCCGCCCGGGAGCCGGGCCGCCGGTTCGACCTCGGTGGCGCGCTGACCGCGACGCTCGGCACGACCCTGCTGGTGTTCGCGCTGGTGGAAGGACCGGAGCTGGGCTGGACGTCGGCCGTGGTCCTGGTGGCCGCGGCGGCGGGTGTGACGCTCCTGGCCGCGTTCGCCGTGATCGAACGCCGGGGCCTCGACCCGCTGCTGCCCCTGCGGCTGCTGCGGGAGCGCAACCTCGGCACCGGCGTGGTCGTGACGTTCCTCTACATGGGCACGTTCGGCACGCTGCCGTACTTCCTGACGCAGTACTTCCAGGGTGTGCACGGCTACGGCGCGCTGGCGACCGGGCTCGCGTTCGGCGTCCCGATGGTCGCGATCGCCGCGGGTTCGCAGGCCGCGGGCCGGCTGGCCACCCGCTACGGCACCCGGCCGACGCTGGTGGTGAGCCTGGTCGTCGGCGGCGCCGGTGCGGTAGCGCTCGGGTTATCGATGACGGCGGACGCGTCCTACCTGGGGCTGGTCCCGGCGCTGGTCGTGCTGGGACTGGGCCAGGGCGCCGGGTACACACTGATGTTCGGCGCCGCGGCGGCGGGCATCCCCGCGCGGGAACAGGGCATCGCGTCCGGCGTCGCCTCGACCGCGCAGCAGGTCGGTGGTTCGGTGGGCCTGGCGGTGTTCGTCGCGGTGGCCAACGCGGAAACGTCCGTAGTGGACGGTCTGCGCACGGCGGTCCTGCTGGCCGCGGCCGGAATCGCGCTGACGGCGTTGGCGGCCCTGCGTTTCAGCGGCACGCGCCCGGCCGTTCCGGTCCCGGCCTGAACGCGGAAGAACCACCATCCCCCGGCGATGGTGGTTCTTCCGCTTTCGGTGTCAGTCGGCGAGGGCCAGCAGGTCATCCTCGGGGACGGACTCTTCGACGACCGGTTCCGGGCGCTTGCGGGCCACCAGGCCGCTGATCGCGATCAGCAGGCCCAGCACCGCGATGCCGGTGACCACGCTCAACGCCGGGGTCAGCCCGGTCAGCAGCGCGGCCGGCGAGGCCTCACGGCCGCCGTTGGCGGTCAGCACCGCCGTCACCACCGCGAGCCCGATCGCGCCGCCGACCTGCAGCGACGTGTTCAGCAGGCCACCGGCCAGCCCCTGCTCGTCGTCCGAAATCCCGGCTGTTCCCTGGATGTTGAGGGACGAGAACGCCAGCGTGAAGCCGATGCCGAGCAGGATCATGCTGGGCAGGACGTACCCCGCGTAACCCGAGTGCTCGTCCACGCGCAGGAACAGCGCGTAGCCCAGCACGTGCGCGACGACGCCCGCGAAGATCGTGCGCGGCGTGCCGACCCGGTCGATCAGCGGCTCGATGCGCGGCGAGCCGAACGCCACGATCAGCGCCGCCGGCAGGAACCCGAGCGCGGTCTGCAGCGCGGACCAGCCGAGGACCCGCTGCAGGTAGAGCATCACGACGAACTGGAACCCGATGTACGCGCCGAAGAACAGCGCGCCGCCGAGGTTCGCCCTCGCCAGCGGTCCCGACTTGAGGATCCCCAGCCGCAGCAACGGGTGGGCGCTGCGCTTCTCGATGACGACGAACGTCACCAGCAGGGCGAGCGCGACGGCGAACGTGATCAGTGTGCGCGGCGCGGCCCAGCCGATCTCGGGCGCCTCGACAACGCCGAACACCAGCAGCAGCGAGCCGGCGGCGCCGGTGATGGCGCCCGGGAAGTCGTACCCGCGGCCTTCTTCGCGCCGGTAGGACGGGATCAGCTTCCAGGCCGCGACGAACGCGACCAGCGCGATCGGCGCGGGCAGCAGGAACGTCCAGCGCCAGCCGACCTCGGTCAGCAGGCCGGAGAACACCAGCCCGGCGGAGTACCCGCTGGCGCCGAACACGGCGAAGATGCTGATCGCCTTGTTGCGGGCGGGTCCTTCGTGGAACGTCGTGGTGATGATGGACAGGGCGGCCGGCGCCGTGAACGCGGCGGCGAGTCCCTTGATGAAACGGCTGGCGATCAGCAGCGCGCCGTCGTCGACGAGGCCGCCGAGCAGCGAGGCCAGCGCGAACACGGCGACGGCGACCAGGAACACCCGGCGGCGGCCGAGCAGGTCGGCGGTGCGGCCGCCGAGCAGCAGCAGGCCGCCGTACCCCAGCACGTACCCGCTGACGACCCATTGCAGCGCGTTCGTGGACAGGCCGAGATCGGCCTGGATGGCCGGGAGGGCGACCCCGACCATCGACACGTCGAGCGCGTCGAGGCCGATGACGATCGACACGGTGAGCAGGACACCCCAGAGACGTGCGTCCCACCGGGTCGAGGTGGTGGACAAGGCAGCGGAAGAGCTCATGGCGGCGACAGTACATGCATACGCATCTAATGTCTAAGCATTTAATGTCTTTGCATCTGATGTGCGCGCATGCTAAGTTGGTCGCCGTGAGCGACGTCGCTGAGCAAGGCCTGGTGCAGGAGTGGCACGAACTTCTGGCGCGGTATTCGGCCGTGTTCGGCACGCTCGAGTGCCGCCTGCAGGAGCGCCACGGCATCGGCGCGAACGAGTTCGAAGCCCTCGAACGGCTCGCGACCTGCGACTTCCAGTGCCGCTCGGCCGATCTCACCGGCGCGATCCACCTCAGCCAGAGCGCGACCTCACGCCTGGTGGCCCGCCTGGAGAAGGAAGGCCTGGTCCAGCGCGCGCTCTGCGACGTCGACCGGCGCGGGATCTTCGTGACCCTGACCGACGCCGGCCGCGAGCGCTACCTCGAGGCGAAGCGGACCCACCGCGAAGTGCTGAACGAGACGCTGCGTTAGCCCACGGGCCCTTCGATGGCTTTGACCTGCACCTGCCGCTGAGCGCCGGAGGCGTTCGACACCGTCAGCGTCAGCTGGTCACCCGGGTGGTGGGTGTCCATCACCGTGGTCAGTGTGGTCGCCGAGCCGATCGGCGTGCCGTTGATGGCCGTGATCACGTCGCCGGCCGCCAGGCCCGCGTCCTGCGCCGGGCCGCTCGCGACGACGTCGCGCACCTGGGCGCCCTGGCCCTGGCCGTCGGCGACCGAGACGCCGATGAACGCCGTCTTGCCGATGTGGATCTTGTCGGTGGCCGTGCCCGCGACGATCTTGTGCGCGATGTCGACGGCCTGGTTGATCGGGATCGCGAAGCCCTGGCCGCCCGCGCCGCTGCGGCGGCCGTTGAGCTGATAGCCGGTGGACGCGGCGGTGTCGACGCCGATCACCTGCGCGTTCGCGTTGACGAGCGGGCCGCCGGAGTCGCCGGACTCGATGTTCGCGCGGACCTGGATCAGCCCGGTGAGCTGCTCGGACGCCCCGCTGGACTCGTCGGAGGCGGTGATCGACTGGTCGAGCGCGCTCACCGTGCCGGGTGCGGGCACCGGGTCGCCGCCCTTGCCGCCGGCGTTGCCGAGGCCGAGGATCTGGTCGCCGACCTTGACCGTCGACGAGTCGCCGATGGACGCGGTCGGCAGCCCCGACGCGTTCTGGAGCTGCAGGACCGCGATGTCCTCGCTGCGGTCGTAGCCGACGACCTCGGCCTTGTAGGTGTCGCCGGTGCCGATGCTGGTGACCTTGATGCTGGTCGCGCCCGCGACGACGTGGTTGTTCGTGAGCACCTCGCCGTCCGGCGTGAGCACGATGCCGGTGCCCGCCGCGGCCGCGCCCTGCAGCCCGAGCTCGGTGTTGACGTTGACGATGGCCGGGTTGACCTTCGCGGACACGGCGTCGACGTCGAGCACGGTGGCCGACGCGGTGGGCTGCCCGGAGAAGCCGAAGTTCTGGTTGCCGGCGGCTGTCGGGTTGTTCACCGAGATCAGGTGCCCGATGCCGAGCCCGGCGACCACCGCGAGGGCGACCGCGACGACGGCGACGGTCAGCGCGCGCAGCGGCCGCCGGCGCGGGGGCTGCGGAACGGGCGGCGGGTAGCCGTAGCCGGGAGCCTGGCCGTAGAAGCCCTGGGGCTGGGTGTACTGCGGCGGGTACGGGCCTCCCCACTGGTCGCGGGCCTGGCCGTACTGGTCGTAGGGCTGCTGCTCACGGGCCTGGCCGTACTGGTCGTACGGCTGCTGCTCGCGGGCCTGGCCGTACTGGTCGTACGGCTGCTGCGGGTACCCCTGGCCGTAGTGGCCCCGCGGGTCACCCTGGCCGTAGCCGTACGGGTACTCGCCGCCGCCCTGCGGTCCTCGGTCGTACTCACTCATGCACAGCTCCAGCCCTCGACCAGCCTCCGGCCCCTCCAGGAAACGCCGCGTTCCTGAGAATTTCCTGGCGTCGATCCATGGAGTTGCTGTGGATGTACCCGCGACGACCTTCCGGCATGCCGACGTGATCCACGTTACGCCGGAACCACCCCCCGCCGGATCGAGGCCGTCAGGCGGTCCGCGTGCTCGCCCACGGCCGCCACCTCGGGCGGAGCGGCCGCGTCGGAGTGGATCTCGATGCTGATCCCGGCGGTCGTCGCCGCGGCCCGGGCCGCCTCCGCCACCGCCGCCAGGTCGGTGGCCAGCAGCGGGTCCGGCGGCACCCGGTCCGCCAGGTCCAGCACGGCGGCCGCGGCGGTGATCACCTCCGCCGCCGGTCCGCACGCGCGCCGGCGCGCCTCGGCCACCGCGAGCTCCCGCGCTTCGCCGGGCGGCAGCCGGTGGGCCCGGGCGAGCATGGCCGCCGCGTGCGCCTCTTTCTCCGCCAGCCGCAACGCGTGCATGCTCAGCGCCCCGGCCTCGCGCCCGTCGGGCGACGCCTTGCCGACCAAGGCCGCCGCCTGCGCGACGTGCAGGGCCGCCGTCGCCCCGCCGCCCGGGGAGGCCTCGGACGCGAGGGCCTTCAGGAAGTCACTCAGGATCTGGTCACGCACGACTCACCGCCGGATTCGTTCCATGCCGGGGTCGACCAGTGGCTCGGCGGCCACGGTGGCCGCGACCCGGCGACCGAAGTACTCGATTTCGACACTGCTGCCGACGTCCGCCGACGCCGGGAGCCAGGCGTAGGCGATCGGCCGGCCGATCGTGTAGCCGTAGGCCGCGCTGGTGACGTACCCCGCCGCGACACCGTCGACGAAGACCGGCTCCTTGCCCAGCACGACCGTGCGGCCGTCGTCGACCGTGAGGCACCGGAGCCGCCGTGACGCGGTTTCCTCACTGCGTCCCGCGATCGCGTCACTGCCGGCGAACGGCCCCTTGGCCGGACGCACCGCGAAGCCGATCCCGGCCTCGTACGGGTCGTGCTCGGTGGTCATGTCGGTGCCCCACAGCCGGTAGCCCTTCTCCAGGCGCAGGCTGTTGAACGCCGCGCGTCCGGCCGCGATCACCCCGAGCGGCCGGCCGGCCGCCCACAGCGCGTCCCACAGCCGCAGACCGTTGTCCGCGCTGGTGTAGATCTCCCAGCCGAGCTCGCCCACATAGGACAGTCGCATCGCGACCACCGGCACCCCGGCGATGCGTGCCTCGCGCGCCCGGAAGTACTTCAACCCCGTGTGGGAGAAGTCGTCCCGGCTCAACGGCTGGACGAGGTCGCGCGCCAGCGGGCCCCACACGCCGATGCAGCACGTGCCGCCGGTGGTGTCCCGCACCTGCACCCCGGCCGGCGCGTGCTTCACGAAGTGGTCGACGTCGATGTTCCCGTTGATCCCGACCTGGAACCGCTCCGGCCCGAGCCGGGCCACGGTGACGTCGCTGCGGACGCCGCCCGCGTCGTCCAGCATCAGCGTGTAGGTGACCGACCCGACCGACTTCTCCAGCTGGTTCGTGGTCAGTGACTGCAGGAACGCCAGTGACCCGGTTCCGCTGATCTCGACGCGCTTCAGCGGTGTCATGTCGTACATCGCGACACCGTTGCGCGTGTGCCAGGCCTCGGCGGCCGCGATCGGCGAGTGGAACTGCGCCGACCACGCGTCGCGCGCCGGCGGGAGCGCGTCGTGCGGCAGCTTCTTCAGCAGCGGCGCGTTGGCCTCGAACCAGTGCGGCCGCTCCCAGCCGCCCGCCTCGAGGAACACCGCGCCCAGCTCCCGCTGTCGCGCGTGGAACGGCGTCACGCGCAGGTCGCGCGGGGAAAGCTTGGGCTGCAACGGGTGCAGGATGTCGTAGACCTCGACGAAGTTCTGCTGCGCCGTTTCGTGCACATAGGACGGCGCGAGCTGGACGTCTTCGAAGCGGTGGACGTCGATGTCGTGCACGTCCACTTCGGAATGCCCGTCGACGAGCAGCTCGGCGACCGCCTTGGCGATGCCCGCGGAGTGCGTCACCCAGATCGCCTCGGCCAGCCAGAACCCGCGGACGTCGGCCGACTCGCCGACGAGCGACTGGCCGTCCGGGGTGAACGAGAAGATCCCGTTGAAGCCCTCCTCGACCTTGGTCTGCCGCAGCGCGGGCAGCAGCAGCTTGCTCTCCTCCCACGACGGCGCGAAGTCGTCCTCGGTGAAGGGCAGCATCGACGGCATCGCCGTCTCGGTCACCATCGGGTCCAAAGTGGACTCGTCGACCGGCATCGGCCGATGCGCGTAGGACCCGATGCCGATCCGGTCGACGTGCTCGCGGAAGTACAGGTCCTGGTCCTGGTGCCGCAGGATCGGCAGGCTCGCTTCGACCGCTTCGGTGTTGCGCCCGACCAGTTCGTCGACGCGCCCGGTCTTGACGTACTGGTGGGCCAGCGGCAGCAGCGGCACGTCCATACCGACCATCGCGCCGATCTCACGGCCCCAGAACCCGGCGCACGACACGACGACGTCCGCCGGGAAGTCACCCTGGTCGGTCCGGACGCCGGTGACGCGCCCGCCTTCCTGCAGGACGTCGGTCACCCGCGTGGAGCCGACGAACCGGGCCCCCCGCGCGGTGGCCCGTTCGGCGAGGACTTCGACAGCTTTCGCGGCCCGCGCGAGGCCGTCGGTCGGGGTGTGCAGCGCGCCGAAGACCTGCGACCCGTCGAGCAGCGGCCAGCGGTCGACGCACTCGCCGGCGTCGATGATCGAGCCGGGCACGCCCCACGACGTCGCCCAGCCGTGCTTGCGCTTGAGGTCCTCCCAGCGCGCCGGGGTGGTCGCGACCTCCATGCCGCCGACCGGCAGGAAGCAGTCCAGCTCCAGCAGCTTTGCGACGGTGTATTTCGCGAACTCCGTCATCGACTTGGACGCGTTCGTCTGGAACACCAGGCCGGGCGCGTGCGAGGTCGACCCGCCGGTGCGCGGCAGCGGACCCTGGTCGAGCACGGTGACGTCGGCCCAGCCGCGGGCGGTCAGCTCGTCGGCGAGGTTCGCGCCGACGATGCCGGCGCCGATGATCACGACTTTCGGTGCGGTCATGGCGGAACTCCTAACGGAAAACGACGGTGCTGTTGCCGTTGAGCAGGACACGGCGTTCGCAGTGCCAACGCACCGCGCGGGAGAGGGCGAGGGCTTCGGCGTCGCGGCCGACGGTCACCAGCTCGCGCGGCGAGTAGGTGTGGTCGACGCGCGCGACCTCCTGCTCGATGATCGGGCCTTCGTCGAGGTCGGGCGTGACGTAGTGCGCGGTCGCGCCGACGTACTTGACGCCCCGGTCGTAGGCCTGGTGGTAGGGCTTGGCGCCCTTGAAGCCGGGCAGGAACGAGTGGTGGATGTTGATCGCGCGGCCTTCGAGCTTGAGGCACAGGTCGTTGGACAGCACCTGCATGTACCGCGCGAGCACCACCAGGTCGGCCTGGTACTCACCGACGAGGTCGAGCAGCCGCTGTTCCGCCTCGGGTTTGGTCTCCGGGGTCACCGGCACGTGCTCGAACGGCACCCCGGCCGCCTCGCACATCGGCCGCAGGTCCTCGTGGTTCGAGACGACCACGGCGATGTCCGCGCCGAGACTGCCCGCACGCCAGCGGAACAGCAGGTCGTTGAGGCAGTGCCCGAACTTCGACACCATCACCAGGAGCCGCGGTGGCGTCCCGTCGGAAAGATCGAACTCCATCCCGAAACCCCCGGCCACCACGGCGAAGTCGCGCCGCAGTTCATCCACTGTGGTCGGCTCGGGTGCGGTGAACGACGTGCGGAGGAACAGCGAGCCGCGGACGTCGTCGTCGAACTGCTGGTGCTCGACGATGTCACAGCCCTGCCCGACGAGGAACGTCGTCACGGCGTGCACGATGCCCGAGCGCTCGGGGCACTTGAGCGTCAAGGTGAAGGTCACGAGACGTACTCCAGACTCGCGTCGGCCAGCCAGGCTTTGAAGTAGTCCGAAAAGGACTGTCGCACGAGGATCGTGAAGCCCTCTTCGCGGACCATCAGCACGATCCCGGTGCGCGCGAACAACGTCTGCACGCACGTCCCCGGCGGAGACATCTCCAGGTCGATCGAGCACCCGTGCGCCAGCACATCGGCGGCGTGCGCCCCAGTGAGCCGCACGACGTTCCGCTGCGCCGAGACGTCCACCACCGCGTCACTTTCCCGGGAAAGGGACGCTTCCAGCTCGGCCTGGCGGCCGGGCGCGGCGAGCACCAGGTACTCGTCGGGGCCCATCCAGAGGATGTCGATGCCGTGGGTGCTGGTGAACGTGCACGGCCCGGGCAGGTCGACGCCGAGCAGGCGGTGCCCGTCGCGGAGGCGGACGGTGAGCTGGGTGCGGAACGGTTCTTCGACCGCGTCAACCGTCACGGCGGGCTCCTTCCTTGTCGAAGAGCACGGATTCGGTCACGGTCACCGGCACGACCTGGTCGCCGACCGGGACGTACAGCGTCTCGCCGACGCGCTCACGGCCCGAGCGCACCAGGGCCAGCGCGAAGGTCCGGCCCAGCGCGGCGCTGTCGTAGCTGGAGGTGACGTGCCCGAGCATCCGGACCGGCGGCTCGGGCACGGTTTCGGACTCGATGATCTGTCCCCCTTCCGGCAGCAGCACCGACGGATCGACGGGGAGCAAACCAACCAGGTGTTTGCGGTCCGGGCGGTTGTTCTCGGCGCGGGCGAACGAGCGCTTGCCGAGGAAGTCGGCCTTCTTCTTGGACACCGCCCAGGACATGCCGAGGTCCTGCGGGGTGACCGTGCCGTCGGTGTCCTGGCCGATGATCGGGTAACCCTTCTCGGCGCGCAGGACGTGCATGGTCTCGGTGCCGTACGGCGTGGCACCTTGTTCCACAATGGACTCCCAAAGCGCGAGCCCGTACCACGAAGGCACGTTGATCTCGTACGCCAGCTCGCCGGAGAAGCTGATCCGGCAGACGCGCGCCTGCAGCCCGGCGACCTCGGCGTCCTGCCAGGTCATGAACCCGAACGCCTCGTTGCTCACGTCAAGACCCGGTGCGAGCGCGCCCAGGACCTCCCGGGAACGCGGGCCGACCAGCGGTATGGTGGCCCAGTGCTCGGTGACCGACGTCGCGAAGACGCGCAGGTGCGGCCACTCCGTCTGGAGCCACTCCTCCATCCACTCGAGAACCATCGCCGCGTTGCCGGTTGTGGTGGTGACGAGGAAGCGCTCCTCGCCGACGCGGATGACCGTGCCGTCGTCGATCACCATGCCGTCGACGCCGCACATCACGCCGTAGCGGATCCGGCCGACCTTGAGGTTGCTCATCATGTTCGTGTAGAGCATGTCGAGGAACGCGCCGGCGTCCGGGCCCTGGACGTCGATCTTGCCCAAAGTGGACCCGTCCATCAGTGCGACGTCGGTCCGCGCCGCCCGGCATTCGCGCTGGACGGCGTCGTGCATCGATTCGCCGGGCCGCGGGTAGTACCACGGCCGTTTCCACTGGCCCACGTTCTCGAACTCGGCCCCGTGCTCGACGTGCCACGGGTGGATCATCGTGACCCGCACGGGATCGTGCAGCTCACCGCGGTTCCGCCCGGCCAGCGCGGCGAACGACACGGGCGTGTACGGCGGCCGGAACGTCGTCGGGCGCCGGGTCGCCAAGTCGACACCGAGGGCTTCGGCGGTGATGCCCGCGGCGAGGAGGCCGGACGTCTTGCCCTGGTCGTGCGCGGTGCCGATCGTCGTGTAGCGCTTGATGTGCTCCAGCGAGCGGAGTCCGGCGCCGGTCGCACGCAGGACGTCCGACACGGTGGCGTCGCGTTGCTGGTCGACGAACCGGGTGTCCACTTCGGACTCCGGCGCGGGCACCTGCCAGAGCACCTTCGTCTCCGGCAGGCCCTCGCCCGCCGCGGCACCCACGACGCTCACGTTCGGGAGGTCGCCGTCCGGGATGTAAGCGCCTAGCCTGGCGTCGTACCGCAGCGTGCCACGAGCCTGGCTGTAGAGGTGCACGGCCGGGTTCCACCCGCCGGACACGAGCAGCAGGTCGCACTCGACCCGCTCCCCCTGCGTTTCTCCGAGCGGAGCCACGTGGGCGGCCGTGATGTGGGTGTCGCCGTCGGTGCCGATGACGCCGTAGCCCTCGCGGGCGTCGACGATCCGCACGATCTCGGCGCCGGCCGCCGCCAGGTCAGAGGCGGCCTCGAGCGCGGAGTCGTTGGTGGTGAACACGACCACCCGCCGCCCGGCCAGAACGCCGTACCGGTTCAGGTACGTGCGCGCGGCACCGGCGAGCATGATGCCCGGGCGGTCGTTGTCCGGGAAGACGATCGGCCGTTCGTGCGCGCCGGTGGCCAGCACGATCTTGCGGGCCCGGATCCGCCACACCCGTTGCCGCGAGATCCGTTCGGGCGCGGCGGGCTCGCCCCGGCGTTCCAAAGCCAGCACGAACCCGTCGTCGTAGATGCCGAACGCCGTCGTGCGCGAAAGGAACCGGACACCCTCCGGAGCTTCACCGTCGGGCTGGTCGTCCACGAGCAGGACCCGGCCTTCGGCCTCGGCCGCGGCGGCCCGGCCCGCGGGTCCGGCACCGACGACCAGGACGTCACAGTGGGCATGCTTGGCGTCGTACCGCGCCGGGTCCGGTTCGGTCGCGAGCCGCCCCTGACCGCGCAGGCCGCGGGCCTCCAGGCCGTCGTACAGCTCGACGGTGGTCGCGCTCAGCATCGGCTCCGGGAACGGCGCTTCGATCTGCACCAGCGCGTTCGAGTCCTCGACCCCCGCCGCGACGATGCCGCGCGGCCGGCCGTACTTGATGCTGGTCGCGACCTGGTGGATCCCGTTGGCCAGCAACGCGGAAGCCAGGGTGTCACCGAGGAAACCGGTCAGCTCGCGGCCGTCGAAGGTGAACTTGAGCGGGACGCCGGACAGTCGGGTCATGGGATCACCGGCTTGGGCTCGTCGAGGCGGTAGACCGCCAGGAGGTCGTGGGTGCGGGTGTCGCGGACGGCGTTGAACCACCGGCGGCAGCCCGCGGAGTGGCTCCAGCGCTCGGCGAGCGGGCCGCTCGGGTTGGCGCGGAAGAAGACGAACTTGGCCCAGTCCTCATCGGACAGTGCGGCCGGGTCTTCGGGGTAGGCGACGTGGGCCTGACCGCCGTAGTGGAACTCGGCCTCTTCACGCGGCCCGCACCACGGGCAGGGAATGAGTTGCACAGGGACTCCTAGTGGGCCACGGCGGCGGCGCCGTGCTCGTCGACGAGGGCACCGGTGGTGAACCGGTCCAAAGTGAACGGTTCGGCGTATTCGTGCGGCTTGGCCCGCGCGATGGTCGCCGCGAAGACGTCGCCGACCCCGGGTGTGGCCTTGAAGCCGCCGGTTCCCCAGCCGCAGTTGAGGAACAAGTTCTCGACCGGGGTGAGCCCGATGATCGGCGAGGCGTCCGGGCTGACGTCGACGATGCCCGCCCACGTCCGCAGCAGGTGCGCCCGCGCGAACACCGGGAACAGCTCCAGCGCGGCGGCCATCTGCTGCTCGATGATGTGGAACGAGCCGCGCTGGCCGTAACCGTTGTAGCTGTCGATCCCGGCGCCCATCACGAGTTCACCCTTGTGCGCCTGGGAAACGTAGACGTGCACGGCGTTCGACATGACGACCGTCGGGTGGATCGGCTCCAGCAGCTCGGACACCAGTGCCTGCAAGGGATGGGACACGAGCGGCAGGTCCAGGCCGACCATCCTCGCGAGCACCGACGAGTGCCCGGCGGCGCACAGCGCGACCTTGCCCGCGGCGATCCGGCCCCGCGACGTCTCGACGCCGGTGACCCGGCCGTCCACTGTGGAGATGCCGGTGACCTCGCAGTTCTGAATGAGGTCGACCCCCAGTTCGTGCGCGGCTCGCGCGAAACCCCACGCCACGTAGTCGTGCTTCGCGATACCCGCGCGCGGCTGGAAGGTCGCGCCGAGCACGGGGTAGCGGACGTCCGGCGAGGTGTTGACGATCGGGCAAATCTCCTTGACGCCGCCGGCGTCCACCCATTCGGCGTCGATGCCGTTGAGCTTGTTGGCCTCGACCCGGCGGACGCTGTCGCGGACGTCCTGCAGGCTGTGCGCGAGGTTCAGCACCCCGCGCTGGCTGAAGAGGATCGGGTAGCCGAGGTCCTCTTCGAGGCCCTCCCACAGCTTGAGGGAGTGCTCGTAGATGCCGGAACTTTCGTCCCAGAGGTAGTTGGAGCGGATGATCGTCGTGTTGCGGGCCATGTTGCCGCCGGCGAGCCAGCCCTTCTCCAGCACGGCGACGTTCGTGATGCCGTACACCTTGGCCAGGTAGTACGCGGTGGCGAGGCCGTGCCCGCCGCCGCCGACCACGATCACGTCGTAGGCGCGCTGGGGCTCGGGGTTGTCCCAGAGGAAGTCCGGGTGCTCCGGCAGGTCCGCGCCGGGTGTGCGGGTCATCGGGTCTCCTGCGGGTAGGGCGGGAACTGCTCGGCCAAGGTCCGCTGCCGGCGCTCCGCTCCGGCCGCGACGACCTGTGCGATGAGCTGGTGCTCTTTCGCCGGGCGCTCGACCTCGGCCACATCGACCCGGAAGTCCTTTTCGGACACAACGTGGCCGGAGGCGATCATCTCGAGCGTCGACCGCAGGCGGTGAAGCTCGGCGCCGATCGTTTCGACCACCACCGGGTCGTAGCCGGCCGGGGAGCGGTTGAGCGCTGGGGCGATCGTCGAGGTCATCACGAACCTTCCGTGGTCGACTTCTGATATATCAATCGTCGATGTAGGCTAAGCGGCATGCACCCGCAGGTCAATCCCCCCTCGCTGGCCGAACAGGCGTACGTCTTCGTCCGCGACCGCCTGGTCATGCTCGACATCCGGCCGGGCGAGCCCATCAACGAGGAGTGGCTCGGCACCACGCTCGGCATGGGCCGCACGCCGATCCGCGAAGCGCTGAAACGACTGGAGTCCGAACGGCTGGTCGTCGCCTACCCGCGGCGGGGCACGTTCGCCACCGACGTCAACATCTCCGACCTCGCGCACATCTCCGAGGTCCGGCGCACGCTCGAGCCGATGGCGACGGCCGCCGCGGCCGAGCGCGCGACCGCGGCCGACCGGGCGGCGCTCACCGAGCTGCGCGCGCAGCTCGACGCCGGCGTCCCGAGCGGGGACAACGCTGAGCTGCTGCGCACCGACCTCGCCCTGCACCGGGCGATCTACCGGTGCGTGCACAACCCGTTCCTCGAGGACACGCTGATCCGGTACGACAATCTCGCGACGCGGATCTGGTGCGTGTTCGTGCCGCGGCTGTCCGGGATGGCCGGCCACGTCGACGAGCACGTCCCGCTCCTCACCGCGATCATCGAGGGTGACGCCGAGAAGGCGGCTGCGCTGACCCTGGAGCACGTCACCGGGTTCGAGGCCGCCATCCGGGCGCTGATCTAGAACCCCAGCCGGGCGCGGACCCAGTCGTGGAACTCCCCGATGTGGTGCTCGCTGGGCACGAGCACCCCGCCGCCGGCGTAGGAGCGTGAGTCCATCGCGAGCTGGCAGCGTTCACACGCCTCGAAGTCCTGCAGGTTGACGCGGTGGAACAGCTCGACCGAGCGCGTCAGGTCGCGGCCGGACTCGACCACGCCGGGCAGGTAGAGCCAGTCGCAGCGCACCAGCGTCCGGTCCGGGGCCAGCGGGAACATCCGGTGGAGGATCACGTGGTCCGGCACCAGGTTGACGAACACCTGCGGGCGCACGGTGATGGCGTAGTACTTGCGGTCCTGGTCTTCGGTGACGCCGGGGAGGCGGTCGACGCCCTCGCCGCCGTCGACGGTGAAGCCCTGGACGTCCCCGCCGAACGCCGCGCCGTGACCGACGTAGTACTGCGCGGCGTAACCGTCGGCGAACTCCGGCAGGACCTCGGTGAGCTCCGGGTGGATCGTCGCGCAGTGGTAGCACTCCATGAAGTTCTCGATGATCTGTTTCCAGTTCGCCTTCACGTCGTACTCGATGCGCTTGCCGAGCGCGAGCCCGTCGACGCCGTACGCCTCGATCGCCTCCGCGCCGCCGAGCCGTTCGGTGACCGCGGCGACGACGGAGCCGTCGAACGGCGGCGGCTCGTCGGCCAGGCAGACCCAGGCGTAACCGAGCCACTCGCGCAGGTGGACGCGGGTGAGGCCGAACGTCGTGCGGTCGACGTCCGGCATGCCGGTGAGGTTCGGCGCCGCGACCAGCTTGCCGTCGAGGCCGTAGGTCCAGGCGTGGTACGGGCACTGGAAGGCGCGCTTCACGGTGCCGGACTCTTCGGTGCAGAGCCGGGCGCCGCGGTGGCGGCAGACGTTGAGGAACGCGCTGAGCTTCCCGTCCCGCCCCCGCGAGACGAGGACGCTCTCCTTCCCGACCTGGACGGTCTCGAACGCCCCGGGCCCGGCGAGGTCCGCGCTGCGCACGGCGCAGAACCAGTCCGCCTCGAAGATCTTCGCCTGCTCCAGCGCGAAGATCGCCGGGTCGGTGTAGTAGGTGCCGGGCAGCGTGGCGAGCAGGCTCGGCGGCAGATCGGTAGTGGTCACCGGCGTGGTCCTCTCCGCGGATCAGGACGGGAGTTGCGCAGAACGCGTCTTGTTGCTCACTCCGGAACAGAGTGACTGCCACCCGGCAACGCTGTCAAGACAGGTTTTTCAACGCCCACCAAGACTCCCGGCACGTTTCAGGCATCACCCGTGACTGGACGGGCATCACTCGTGATTGGGCGGGCATCACGCGTGACTGAGCGGGCATCAGCGCGATGCCTCTCCAATCACGCGTGATGCCCCTTCAATCACGAGTGATGCCTCTCGGATCACGCGAGTTACGGGTTGGCCGGGCCGTGGATGGCACGGCGGAAGAGGGTTTCGATCTCCTCGCGGGACGGGCGGGGGTCGGCGAGGGCCGCCTGCATCAGCAGGCCGCAGAACAGGCCGGCCAGGAGACGGCCGGTCAGGGGGTCGGTGCGGGAGCCGAAGAACGCGATCAGCGCCTCGTCCCAGGCCGCGCTCGCCTTGCGGAGCCGGGGACGGTGCAAAGCCGCGACGTACAGGTCGTACTCGACGACCGTGTCGCGGTACTGCTCGTTGACGTACCCCATGACGAGGTCGGCGAGCGCCGCGGCGAAGTCGGCGCCCGGCGGGAGGGCGGACTCCCACTCCTTCAGCGCGTGGACGTTCTTCTCCGCGGCCTCGACCAGCGCGACCTCCAAGAGGTCGTCCAGCGTCGCGAAGTGGTAGGTCGTCGAGCCGAGCGGCACCCCCGCGGCCGCCGCGACCGAACGGTGCGTGACCCCGTCGATCCCCCGCTGCGCGACCACCTCGATCGCCGCCTTGGCGATGCGCGCGCGGCGTTCGGGGTCGTTCGGGCCGCGGCGCCTCGCCGCGGCGGGTTCGCTCTTCGCCATCGAGCCCCCTTGTGGACATCTGTACACGTATCGCGTACAAATGTACGCACTCTTGACACGAAGCAGCCACTACCGATCCGGAAGGGGCCGCATGAAGGATCTTTACATCGACGGGGCCTGGTCCGACGCCGGCACGCACTCCGACGTGCTGAACCCCGCCACCGGCCAGGTGATCGAGCAGGTCGCCGAGGCCGGGCGCGAGGAGGTCGACGCCGCGGTCGGCGCCGCGCGGCGGGCCTTCGACGACGGCCCGTGGCGGCGGACCACCGCCACCGAACGCGGTGAGCTCCTGCGCAAAGTCGCCGCCCTGCTGGTCCGCGACCGCGAGGAGCTGGCCCGCACCGAGAGCCTCGACACCGGCAAGACGCTGGGTGAAGGCCGCATCGACATCGACGACGTGACGAACGTCTTCCGCTACTACGCCGACCTCGCCGACAAGGACGCCGGACGCCTGGTCGACGCGGGCAGCGCGACCGTCGTCAGCCGGATCGTGCACGAGCCGGTCGGGGTCTGCGCGCTCATCGCGCCGTGGAACTACCCGCTGCTCCAGATGTCCTGGAAGGTCGCCCCCGCGCTGGCCGCGGGCAACACGATCGTGCTCAAGCCGAGCGAAGTGACGCCGCTGACCACGATCAAGCTCGTCGCCCTGCTCGAGGAAGCCGGCACCCCACCGGGCGTCGTCAACCTGCTGCTCGGCCCCGGTCACGTCGGCGCGGCGATGGTCGAGCACCCGGCCGTCGACCTCGTCTCCTTCACCGGCGGGTACGCGACCGGCGAGAAGATCATGACGGCCGCCGCGAAGGGTGTCCGCCGGGTCGCCCTCGAGCTCGGCGGCAAGAACCCGAACGTGGTCTTCGACGACGCCGACTACGACACTGCCCTCGACTACGCGCTGATGGCCGCGTTCGTCCATTCGGGACAGGTCTGCTCGGCGGGCGCGCGCCTGATCGTCCAAGATGGAATCCATGACCGGTTCGTGGCGGACCTCGCCGCGCGCGCCGACCGGATCCGGGTCGGCGACGGCCTCGATCCCGAGACCGAGACGGGCCCGCTCGTCTCGGCGCAGCACCGCGCCAAGGTCGAGGGGTACATCGAAAGCGCTCTCGCCGAGGGCGCGACGCTCCGGGCGGGCGGCAAACGCCCCGAAGGCGCCCAGTACGAAAACGGTTTCTTCCTGCGCCCGACCGTGTTCGGCGACTGCACGAAAGACATGGCGGTCGTCCGGGAAGAGGTCTTCGGCCCGGTCGTCACCGTGGAGCGCTTCGCCGACGAGGCCGGCGCGATCGCCCTGGCCAACAACACCGAGTACGGGCTCGCCGGAGCCGTGTGGACGTCGGACGCGTCCCGCGCCCAGCGGGTCGCCGGGGCCCTGCGCCACGGCACCGTGTGGATCAACGACTACCACCCCTACCTGCCGCAGGCGGAGTGGGGCGGGTTCGGGAAGTCCGGCATCGGCCGCGAGCTCGGACCGTCCGGGCTGGCGGAGTACCAGGAGAGCAAGCACGTCTACCAGAACATCGATCCCGTTCCGCAGCACTGGTTCAAAGGCTGATCCCTCCCCCACCCCCACCACGTGAGGACGTTGCCATGACCACGCAAGAAAAGCCGGCGGGCGGGGGGCCTGCCCCGGACGACAGCTCCGATCTCGAGAAGTTCGGTTACCGCCAGGAGCTCGAACGCTCCCTCGGCTCGTTCTCCAGCTTCGCCGCCGGGTTCTCCTACATCTCGATCATGACCGGCGTGTTCCAGCTGTTCTTCTTCGGCTTCGCCTCGGGCGGGCCGGCGTTCATCTGGACCTGGCCGCTGGTGTTCCTGGGCCAGCTCGCCGTCGCGCTGTGCTTCGCCGAGCTCGCCGGTCAGTTCCCGCTCGCCGGATCGGTGTACCAGTGGGCGAAACAGATCGCCAAACCCGCGACGTCGTGGCTCGCGGGCTGGATCATGATCATCGGCGCGATCGTCACGGCCGGCGCGGTCGCCGTGGCCTACCAGATCATCCTGCCGCAGGTCTCGACCGCGTTCCAGATCGTCGGCAGCGACTCCGACGCCGGCCTGACGTCGACGCCGGGCGGCGCGCAGAACGCCATCATCCTGGCCCTGGTGCTGGTCGTGTTCGCCACGATCGTGAACGTCATCGGCGTCAAGCTGATGGCGAAGATCAACAACTTCGGCGTCGCGGTGGAGCTGTCCGCGGTCATCCTGCTGATCATCGCGCTGGCCATCCACATCAAGCGCGGCCCGCAGGTGGTCTTCGAAACGCACGCCACGGGCGACGGTCACTCACTCGGGTACCTCGGGGCGTTCCTGGTGGCGTCGCTGATGAGCGCCTACGTCTTCTACGGCTTCGACACCGCCGGCTCGCTCGCCGAGGAGACCACCCAGCCGCGCAAGCACGCGCCGCGCGCGATCCTGCGGGCGATCACGGCGTCGTTCATCGTCGGCGGCCTGGTGATGCTGGTCGGCATGATGGCCGTCGGCGACATCAACGCCGACGAGCTGAGCACCTCCGGCATGCCGTACCTGCTGAAGAGCACGCTCGGCGAAGGCCTCGGCGACGCGTTCCTGATCTGCTCGGCGATCGCGATCACCGTGTGCTGCCTCGCCGTGCAGACCGCGGCGATCCGGATGGCGTGGGCGATGGCCCGCGACGGCCGGCTGCCGTTCAGCAAGGCGATGGCGAAGGTGTCGCCGCGCTCGAAGACGCCGATCCTGCCGGCGCTGCTCACCGGTGGCCTCACCGTCGTGGTGCTGCTGATCAACCTGGGCAACCAGCGGGCGTTCTTCATCCTGACCTCGACCGCGATCATCCTGTTCTACATCCCCTACCTGATGGTCACCGGCCCGATGCTGCTGCGCCGCCTGCGCGGGCAGTGGCCGCGCCCGGGCCACGGCCCGTACTTCAAGCTCGGCCGCTGGGGCACGTTCGTGAACCTGGTCGCGGTGCTCTACGGCGGGGCGATGACGGTCAACCTGATCTGGCCGCGTGCCGAGGTCTACGGCGACGACCACTGGTACTTCCAGTGGGGCGCGGTGATCGTCACCGGGCTGATCGTGATCATCGGTGCGATCATGCTCTACGTCCGGCGCCGCACCTGGGGCTCGTCGCACACGAGCCCCGAGCACATGCCGGACAACGCCCCGGACTCACTGCCCGGCTGAGGAGGACGCATGAGTGAAAACTACGACTTCGTCATCGTCGGCGGTGGTTCGGCGGGCTGCGCGCTGGCGAACCGGCTGTCGGCCGACCCGAACAACAAGGTCCTGGTCCTGGAAGCGGGGCGGTCCGACTACAAGTGGGACGTCTTCATCCACATGCCGGCCGCGCTGACCTTCCCGATCGGGTCGAAGTTCTACGACTGGGGCTACCGAAGCGAGCCCGAGCCGCACATGAACCGCCGTCGCATCTACCACGCGCGCGGCAAGGTGCTCGGCGGGTCGTCCAGCATCAACGGGATGATCTTCCAGCGCGGCAACCCGATGGACTACGAACGCTGGGCCGGTGACGCCGGAATGTCCACTTGGGACTACGCGCACTGCCTGCCGTACTTCCAGCGGATGGAAAACTGCCTCGCCGACGCGCCCGACGGGCAGTGGCGCGGCCACGACGGGCCGCTCGAACTCGAGCGCGGCCCGGCGTCGAACCCGTTGTTCCAGGCGTTCTTCGACGCCGCCGAGGAAGCGGGCTACCCGCGCACCGACGACGTCAACGGCTACCGGCAGGAAGGCTTCGCGGCCTTCGACCGCAACGTCCGAAAAGGACGCCGCTTGTCGGCCGCGGGCGCTTACCTGCACCCGGTGGAGAACCGCCCCAACCTCACGGTGAAGACGCACGCGTTCGTGTCCCAGATCCTTTTCGACGGCACCCGCGCGATCGGCGTCGAGTACGCCGAGGGCCGGGGTGTGCCGGGTGAGGTGTACGGCAAGGAGATCATCCTCTGCGGCGGGGCCATCAACAGCCCGCAGCTGCTGCAGCTCTCCGGCGTCGGCAACGCGGCGGATCTGGAGAAGCTCGGCATCGACGTCGTCAAGGACCTGCCGGGGGTCGGCGAGAACCTGCAGGACCACCTGGAGGTGTACATCCAGTACGCCTGCAAGGAACCGGTGTCGATGCAGCCGTCGCTGGCCAAGTGGAAGCGGCCCTACATCGGCGCGCAGTGGCTGTTCCTGCGGAACGGCCCGGCCGCCACGAACCACTTCGAGGGCGGCGGGTTCGTCCGCTCGAACGACGAGGTGAAGTACCCGAACCTGATGTTCCACTTCCTGCCGGTGGCGATCCGCTACGACGGTTCGGCGCCCACGGAAGGCCACGGTTACCAGGTGCACGTCGGCCCGATGTACGCCGACACCCGCGGCTCGGTGAAGCTCACCTCGACCGACCCGCGGCAGCACCCGGCGATCAAGTTCAACTACCTGTCCACGGACAACGACCGTCGCGAATGGGTCGAAGCCGTGCGGGTGGCGCGGAAGATCCTCAACCAGTCCGCCATGGACCGGTACAACGGCGGGGAGATCTCGCCTGGGCCGTCCGTGGAAAGTGACGAGGAGATCCTCGACTGGGTCGCCAAGGACGCCGAGACGGCGCTGCACCCGTCGTGCACGGCCAAGATGGGCGTGGACGAGAAGTCCGTCGTCGACCCGCAGACCATGCGGGTGCACGGCACCGAGGGCCTGCGTGTCGTCGATGCGTCGGTGATGCCCTACATCCCCAACGGCAACATCTACGCGCCGGTGATGATGACCGCCGAGAAGGCGGCCGACCTCATCCTCGGCAACACCCCGCTGGCGCCGATCAAGACGCCGTTCTACCGGCACGGCGAGAACTAGCCCGGACGCAGGAGCGCCCGTACCGCCATCCTCGGTACGGGCCTTCGGTGTGCCCGGATTATCCGTTAGCGGGTAACAAAAACTACCGGGGCGTACCCCCTTGACGGCGTCCACCTGGGGATTCAGACTTTGTTGCGGATCACAGTTGATGTTCCCCTATGCGCAACAGTCTCGGAGGACCCATGATTCGCGCGTGCACGGTGGACGAGCTGCCCCCGGGTGAGTCCGTCCGGATCCCGGGGTCGCCCGCCATCGCGGTGTTCCACACCGACGACGGGGAGCTGTACGCCATCGACGACACGTGCACCCACCAGGACGCCTCGCTGGCCGACGGCTGGCTCGAAGGCTGCTTCGTCGAGTGCCCGCTGCACGCGGCGCTGTTCGACCTGCGCACCGGCATGCCGAGCTGCCTGCCGGCGAAGGAAGCGGTGCGCACGTACGCGGTCGTCGTCGACGAAGGTGTCGTCTACGTGGAGGGCACGGCTCGCGAGGACGCCGCGTGAAGCGCATCGCGGTTGTCGGCGCGTCGCTCGCCGGGGTCCGCGCCGCGCAGGAGCTGCGCGCGCAGGGCTACGACGGCGGGATCGTGCTGATCGGCGAAGAGGCGCACCTGCCCTACGACCGGCCGCCGCTGTCCAAGGGCTTCCTGGCCGGGACGGCTTCCCGGGCGTCGCTGGAGCTGCTCGACGCCGGCGATCTCGCGTCGCTGGCGCTGGACTTCCGGCTAGGCGTGCGGGCCACGGCGCTGGAGCCGGCCGACCGGCGGGTCCGCCTCTCCGACGGCGGGTCGGTGCACGCGGACGGCGTCGTCGTCGCCACCGGCGGCCGGGCGCGCACCTTGCCGGGCTTCGAAGCCGCCCACACGCTGCGGACGATCGACGACGCTCTCGCGTTGCGCGCGGCCCTGGTGCCCGGGGTCCGGGTGGCGATCGTCGGCGCCGGGTTCATCGGCGCCGAGGTGGCCTCGACGTGCCGGTCGCTGGGCCTCGACGTGGTCGTCCTGGAAGCGTTGCCCGCGCCGCTCGCGCCGGTGCTGGGCCCGGACCTGGCGGCGGTCTGCGCGCGGCTGCACGCCGAGCACGGCACGGAGCTGCGCTGCGGGGTGTCGGTGACGGGCATGTCCGAAGCAGGCGTCCACCTGGCCGACGGGTCGCTCGTCCCGGCCGACGTGGTCGTGACCGGCGTCGGCATGACCCCGGCGACGGACTGGCTGGCCGGGTCCGGGCTGACCGTTTCCAACGGCGTCTGCGTGGACGCGGGCCTGGTCACGGAACTGCCTTCGGTGGTCGCCGTGGGCGACGTCGCGCGGTACGGGGGACGTCGGCACGAGCACTGGACGAACGCGTCCGAGCAGGCGCCGGTCGCGGTGGCGAACCTCCTGTCCGGGCAGACCTCGCGGACGTACACCCCCAGCGGGTACGTCTGGTCGGACCAGTACGCGGGACGGCTGCAGCTGGCCGGGCACCCCCGCCCGGACGACACGCTGACGTTCGTCGAGGGCGGGCCTTCGGACGCGTCCTTCGTGGCGACCTGGCACCGCGACGGCGCGACGGTAGGGGTGTTCGCTTTGAACAACCCGAAACTGTTCAATCGCCTGCGACGTCCGCTTCGGGTGCCGGCGGCCGTCTGAAAGTCTCAACCGGCGGTTCAAAGATACGCTTCAGCCACATGGAGCTGACTCTGGACGAGCTGCGGGCGCTGACCGGCTGGGCCGCCGGCTGTGCTTCGCGGGCGCTGCCGTTGATCCCGGACGATCCCCGCCCGGCGGCGGCGATCGCGGCGGCGCGGGAGTTCGCTTCGGGCGGCCCGCGCACGAAAGCCTTGCGCACGGCAGCGTGGGCGGCGCTGAAGGCGGCGGGCGCGACTTCCGACCCGGCGGCGGCCGCCGCGGCCCGCGCGGCAGTCGGCGCGGCGGGCGCGGCCTACCTGCACCCGTTGGAGTCGCCGCACCAGGTGAAGCACATCGTCGGCCCGGCGCAGCAGACGGCGTTGGCGCACGAACTGGCCGGCGGCAACGCGAACGCCGAGATCGCCTGGGCCCTCGAGCACGCTCCACCGGAGGTACGCGACATCCTGAGCCGCTTCCCACCTGGCAAACCCGGCAAGTCCCGGCTCGGCGAGCTGCACCGGCAGCTGGAGTCGGCGCTCAGGTGACGATCGGGCGTTCGACGACCACGGTGGCCATCAGGGAGTGGCCGACCCCGAGTCCTTGCTGGGCTTGCTGTTCCCACGCGAAGAGCGACCTCGCCAGCTCCTTCGCGTGCTCGGCGGACGGCAAGGCGGCCGCGGCGAGGATCCGGTTCCAGCCTTCGGCGAAGGCGTGGAAAAACAGCTCGACCGGTCGTGGCGCGTGCCCGGCGGGCGGCTCGAACCGCAGCCGGGCGGGGTCGACGTCGGTGGCGCCGCGGGCGAGCTCGTTGAGGAGGGTGCGGTAGGGCGGGATCGCCGGGTTGAAGGACAGCGTGGCGGTGTGCCGGCCCGCGAGGATCGACCGGTCGGTGAACGTCGTCCCGCTCAGCCGGGCCCCGGCCCGGATCGCGGCTTCGACGAGCGCAGCGTCGAGCGACCCGCGGTCGAAGAAGCTCATCCGGTCGTGGAGGGTCTCGGTCGCGTCCTCGAAGAAGCTCATGTTGTACGACCAGCGGGTTTCCGGCCACTTCGGCGTCCACTCGACCGAGTAGCGGCCGAGGACGTCGACCACGAGCACCGCGCTGTCGCGGGTCTCGACGATCCGCCGCATGAGACCGGTGAGGACCTCGACGACGTCCTCGTGGGGCAGGTGGGAGTAGGGCACCCCGCAGGAGAGGTAGAGGTCGAAGTCGCCCGCGGGCAGTTCGGACCGCATGTCCGCGACGGCGAAGGTGGCCGGCCGCCCCGCATGCAGCGCGCGGGCGGTGTCGACCATGTCGGGATCGATGTCGACCCCGAGGTAGTCGAGGGTGTGCTCGTCGGTGAGCGGGGCAAGGGCGCCGTGCGGCTCGGTCAGCAGGGCAAGGCCGTCCCCGGTGCCGCACCCGACGTCGAGCACCCGCAACGGCCGGCCGGGCTCCCGCCGGATCCGGCCGATGGCGTCCCGCAGAACCCGGTGGGTGACCAGTTCTTCCAGCATCGTCTTGACCGGATCACGCCGTTTGGGCGAGGTGTAGTGGGCCGTGGCGTCGCGGTAGGACATGATCAAAACGTAGTTCATCACCGGTGGCGGCCGGGGCGGAATTCGCTAGAGAGCCGGCTGTGTGTCAGTGGCCGCTGATCTCCCGCACGGCCGTCCCGGCTTTCTTGTCCCGGAGCATGCTGCGCACCGCGCGAATGACGTTGTTGATCCCCGTCACCGGCAGCCTGGCCTGGTGGTCGGGGTTCCGTTCGTCGGAGATGCCGACCACGATCGCGCTCCTGTCGCCGCTGGAGACCACCAGGCGGAACTCGTGCAGCAGGGGCCGTTCGAACCGGTGGCCGCCGTCGCCGGCGTCGGTGGTCTGGGCCGTGAGCGAACTTCCCCGGCTGATCGCGGTCGAAACCGCGACCACGTCCGCGTAGTGGTACTCGTGGGTCTCCTCCTGGAACAGGCCGGCGACTCGCAGGTCGATGACGCAGCGGTACAGCCCCAGGTGGTAGTCCGTCGGGCAGATCACCAGCACGGCGTACTGGGAGAACCGCCAGACGCCGTCCTGCCCCACCACCGCGCGGGACGTCGGCACCGGCCCGGTGACGACCATCGGTTCACGCACGATTTCGCCGACGGCCGGTCGCGCCAGCGGGTCCCAGTCCGCAGGATCCAGTTCGAGGTCCTCGGCGGTCAGGTCCAAGTGGGCGAGCGCGCGCTGCCGCACCTTGCTCAGCTCGTGGTCCCGGATCTTGTCGATGATCGTGTCCCGGGGCTTGGGCAGCGCGGCCTCGAACGCGCCTCGGTAAGCCTCGAGCAGCAGAAGCCCCCGCACGAAGCCCGCGCCACCGGCGATCACCACGATGGCTCCCGGCAACCACGAGCCGAGCACGCAGACGACCACTCCGAGCACGATCGCCACGGCGCCACCGCCGGCGAACAACCAGACGCGGGAACGTTCTTCCGCGGTGGGCACGGCCGCGAAGTAGCGGTCGACGACTTCGCGGCGGTCTTCGTCGGCATCGGTGAACGTCATCTTCCGGTCTCCCGGTCCTGTTTCGCTGCGAGGAGCTGCCAAACCCGGTTCTCGGGCGCGGTGACGTGGTCGAGGATCTTCCGGACCCGATCCGGATCCGCCGCGTCGACGAGGGCGCCCACCGAATCGGATACCGGCCCACCCCGCTCCCAGAACCGGCCACGGTCCTCTTCGGCCAGCAGCAAGAGGATCTGTGCGTGGGGCAGAAGAACGGCGCGGCGGAGGCACTCGCGGACGGCGGTCATCTCATGGTTCGACCTGACCCGGTGCGGCCGGTTGCCGCGCAGGAGGGCGAGCGCGAGCAGGAAGTCCAGCTCGGAGTCGTCCGGGGTGTCGCGCCGAGCCCGGCCGAGGTCGGCCAACGCCGCTTCGTAGTCCTTGCGGTCCAGAGCCCGCGCCCCGTCGGCCAGAAAGTCCCGGTCGGCGCTCCCGTGGTGGTGCACCCCGCCCAGGTACACGGCTCCGCCGTGCACCACACCTGTGTTGACGTTGTCGATGCTCCCGCTCTGGAAGACCGTGCCGTGCACGTCCCCGCGCGAGGTGTTGCGGGTGCCGTTCCCGGGCTGTTCCATGGCCCTACAGTCGCCGGCGCACCCGACGTTGTTCCACCCTGCGACCGAGCGGATCGGGATTCAGCCGAACGGGTCAGCGACGCGATCTCCGTGAGCTAGAGAGCGAGCTCGTCCAAGTCGCTTTCCAGCCTCGCGCGCCAGGTCCAGCGCCGTTCCGTCGTGTCCGCGTTCTCGCCGGCCGGTGGGCCCAGGGGCAGTGCCGGGTCCACGATGCGGAACGTCACGCGGTAAGCCAGCACCGAAGCCGCCGTGCGGATCCACGTGTCGCCCGCCGCTCCGGCCGGTGGGGCCACGCCCAGTGCGTGGCCGAACCACGTCGGCAGCAGCGCGTTCGAGCCGAGCGCGTCGGTAATCCTCGTCCGCAGCCGCACCTGCAGGTCGTGCCACGCTCGCTCGGCGCGCTCCAGCTGGGGCACGATCCGGGCCTCGACCGCGTCCGCCTCGCGCAACGCCAGCCGCGCCTGGTCCGCCGCCTCCGAGGCCGCCGGGATCTCCTCGTCCAGCAGCGTCCGGCGCCGGGTCGACAACGCCCGCAACGACGACTCCGCGTCCCCTCGGGCCCGCGAAGCGCGGTCCGTCGACGCCAGGACCCGCATCACCTCGAGCAGGTCGGTGTCACACCGGGCCTGCGCTTCGTGCACCGAAGCCAGCCGCGCGATCTCCTGCTCGTGCCGGGCGCGCTGCTCCTTCGTGACGAGCTCCTTGTGCAGGTCGTCCCAGCGCGCCGCCTCCGCCGCGAGCGCCCGGGTCTCCGCGCCGACGTCGTCGAGGTTCACCTGGGGCACGCCGTCGGACACCCGCACCGCGCGTTCCAGGGCCTGGACCTGCTGCTGCAACCGGTCCAGCTGCCGGCCGAGCAGGTCGATCCGGTCCTCCTGCCGGTGCCCGCCGCCGCGCTCGAGCCGGTCGGTCAGGTCCGCGACGTCCTGGCGCAGCCCGCGGTCGCGGTCGTCGGCCTCCTCGACCGCGGCGCGCAGCCCGTCGACCGCCGCGAACAGCTCGTCGAGGTCGCGGCGCGTCGGGTCCGCGGCCTCCGGGTAGTCGGCGTACTCCTGTTCGAACCCGGGGTCGTCGCCGTAGGTCGCGTAACCGTGGCTCACGGGATCCGGCTTTCCCGCCACAGCAACGCGGCCGTGGCCGCGACGCCCAGCGCCGCCAGGACCGTGCAGACCACCGACCCGGCCCACGGCACCAGCGCGGCCACCAGCACTCCGGCCGTGACGCTCCCCGCCCACGCGGCCCGCGTCCGCTCGCGGATGACTTCGCCGACCCGCCGGACCGGGCCGAAGCCGATCCACAGCCCGGCCGCGAACAGCGGGACGAACGCCAGCAGCCAAACCGGCGACAGCACGTCGAACAGCACCAGCGCCGCAGCGACCAGCGGAACCAGCACCGGCGCGGCCGCGAAGTACACCACCGCGCGCTGCGTCGCCGCGTGCCGCGACTCGAGCTCGGCGATGGCGAGCCGGTGCTTCGCCTCGTCGAACGCCAGCTCGGCGTCGAGCAGCCGGTGGGCCGTCGCGACGAGCTCGTCCATCACCTCGACGTCGCCGGGCGGGGTCACCAGCCCGGCGCGCAGGTCCTGCTTGAGCCGGCCCACGCGCGCTTCCGCCTGGTCCCGGTCGTGCTGGGCTGGAGTCGTCACGCGAACACTTTAAGTGCCACGGCCGTCACATCCGGCCAATCCGCCCGGTGAGTCGCTAGAGGTCGCCCAGGGCCGTGACCGGCGACTCGATGCAGTCCGCGACGAACCGGAGGAACCCGCCCGCCGTGCCGCCGTCGCAGACGCGGTGGTCGAAGGCCAGCGTCAGCTCGCAGATCTTGCGGGCGACCAGCGCGCCGTCGACCACCCACGGCCGGTCGATGATCCGGCCGATGCCGAGGATCGCGGCCTCGGGGTGGTTGATGATCGCGGCCGAGCCGTCGACGCCGAAGACGCCGTAGTTGTTCACGGTGAACGTGCCGCCGGTGAGGTCCGCGGGCGGCAGCTTGCCGTCGCGGGCGGTGCGGGCGCGGTCGCCGATCGCCGCCGAAAGGTTCCGGGTGGACAGCTCGCCGGCGTCGCGCACGACCGGGACGACCAGCCCGCGGTCGGTCTGCGCGGCGAAGCCGAGGTGGATCCCGTCCAGCAGGACGATCTCGTCGCCGTCGACGCGGGAGTTCAGCTCCGGGAACTTCTTGAGCCCCGCGACGGTGAACCGCGCGATCAGCCCGAGCAGGCTCACCGGCCGGTCGGTCTTCGCGTTGAGGGCCGCGCGGGCGGCGACCAGCTCGGTCGCGTCGACGTCCACCCACACCGTCGCTTCGGGGATCTCGCGTCGCGACGTCGTGAGCTTGGTCGCGACGGCCTTGCGGACGCCGGTCAGCGGGATCCGGCGCTCCCCTTCCGTTTGGGGCTTCTTCAGGAGCGCTTCGACGTCGGTCCGGCGGATGATCCCGCCGGGGCCGGTCGGGGTGACCGTCGTGAGGTCGATCCCGTTGTCCGAAGCCAGCTTCCGGACGAACGGCGAGATCACGCCGGGCGCCTTGGCCTTCGGCGCGGGAGCCTCGACGCGGCGGACGCGCTTGCGGCGCGTCGTCGGCGCGGTCCCGTAGCCGATGAGGACGTTGCCGCTGCCGCTCGATGTCGTCACGCCCGGCTCGGCGAACCCGCCGACGCTCAGCAGCGGCGCGCCGACCGGGAGCAGCTGCCCCGGCTCACCGTGCAGCGCGGACACGACGCCGGCGAACGGCACCGGCACCTCGACCGCGGCCTTCGCCGTCTCGACCTCGACGACGATCTGGTCGATCTTGACCGTGTCGCCGACACCGACGTGCCAGTTGAGGATCGCCGCCTCGGTCAGGCCTTCGCCGAGGTCCGGCAGCAGGAAGTCAGGCACCGGCCACCACCGGGGTGTCGGCCCACTGCAGGCGCGCGATCGTGTCGAGGATCCGGTCGACGTCCGGGAGCATGTGGCGCTCGAGCTTCGGCGCCGGGTACGGGATGTCGAGCCCGGTCACGCGCAGCACCGGCGCGTGCAGCTGGTGGAAGCACTGCTCCGTGACGCGAGCAACGACCTCGGCGCCGTACCCGCCGAAGCCGGCGGCCTCGTGGACGACCACCGCGCGGCCGGTGCGGCGCACGGAAGCCGTCACGGTCTCGTCGTCGAACGGCGACAGCGAGCGCAGGTCGACCACCTCGACGTCCCAGCCCTCTTCCTTCGCGGCTTCGGCGGTTTCCAGGGCGGTGGCGACCATCGGGCCGTACGCGATGAGCGTGACGTCCTTGCCTTCGCGGCGGACGACGGCCTTGTCCATGCCCGGGCCGCTGCGCGTGAAGCTGACCTCTTCCCCGGACCAGTAGCGGACCTTCGGCTCGAGGAAGACGACCGGGTCCGGCGACTCGATGGCGTCGCGAAGCAGGTCGTAAGCGTCCTGCGCGGTGCCCGGCGTGACGACGCGAAGGCCCGGCGTGTGCGTGTAGTAGGCCTCGCTGGAGTCGCAGTGGTGCTCGACGCCGCCGATGCCGCCGGCGTAGGGGATCCGGATGACCATCGGCAGCGAGAGCGCGCCGCGCGTGCGGTTGCGCAGCTTCGCGACGTGCGAGGTGATCTGCTCGAACGCGGGGTAGGCGAAGGCGTCGAACTGCATCTCGACGACCGGGCGGAAGCCGCCCATCGCCATCCCGACGGCGAACCCGACGATGCCGGATTCGGCGAGCGGGGTGTCGAAGCAGCGGTCCTCGCCGAAGTCGGCGGTGATGCCGTCGGTGACCCGGAAGACGCCGCCGAGCGTGCCGACGTCCTCGCCGAACACGAGCACCCGGTCGTCGTCCTTGAGCGCGTCCCGCAGGGCGGCGTTGAGCGCCTGCGCCATCGTGGTCGTCATCAGGCCTCCAGCTCGGCTTCGAGGGCCGCCCGCTGGAGTTCGAGCTGGCGGGTCGGCTCGGCGTAGACGTGGTCGAACAGCGACATCGGGTCGAGCTCGGCGTCGGCGTTCAGGGTGTCGCGGACGGACTCGGCGAACTCTTCGGCTTCGGCGTGGCAGAGCTCGATTTCGTGCGCGGTGAGGGCGTCCCCGAGGTAGGTCTCGAGGCGCTTGAGCGGGTCCGCTTCGCGCCACTTCGCGACTTCGTCCGCGTCGCGGTAGCGGGTGGCGTCGTCGGCGTTGGTGTGGGCGTCGATGCGGTAGGTGTGGGCCTCGACGAGGACCGGGCCGTGGCCTTCGCGGGCGTGCTTCACGGCGTCGTCGAGAACGGCGAGCACCGCGACGGCGTCGTTGCCGTCGACCTGCTCCGAGCGCATGCCGTAGCCGATTCCCTTGTACGCCAACGCGGGCGCGGCGCTCTGCTTCTCGAAGGGGACGGAAATGGCGTAGCGATTGTTCTGCACGAAGAACACGACGGGCGCCTTGAAGACGGCGGCGAAGTTGAGCGCCTCGTGGAAGTCGCCTTCGCTGGTGGCGCCGTCTCCGATGAGCGCGAGCGCGACGGCGTCTTCGCCGCGTCGCTGCATCGCGTGCGCGAGACCGGCGGCGTGCAGGGTCTGCGTCGCGAGCGGAGTGCACTGGGGCGCTACGCGCGTCTCGACGGGGTTGTAGCCGCAGTGCGCGTCGCCGCGAAGGAGCGTCAGGACTTCGCCGGGCTTCAAGCCGCGCGCGACGAGGGCGACGGAGTCGCGGTAGGTCGGGAAGAGCCAGTCGTTGTCCTGGAGCGCGAGCGCGGCGGCGACCTGGCAGGCCTCCTGGCCGGCGCTGGAGGGGTAGACGGCGAGGCGGCCCTGCTTGGTGAGGGCGGTCGCCTGGACGTCGAAGCGGCGGCCCAGGACCATCTGCCGGTAGACGGCTTTCAGCCGGTCCTTCGTGGGCTCGGCGTACTCGCCGTGCTGGTCGACGCGCGTCCCGTCCTCGGCGACGAACCGCACCGGCGACACGGACGGCAGCAGGGTCTCCGCGGCCATGGCGCACACCACCTCTCGCAGACATATGATGCTGAAATGGTCGTTCTTGGTGGTCGTCTGTTCAAGGGTTGGCGGAAATGAGCGACAAACGGCCTCCAACAGGCCCCTCTCCGGACCAAACGTCTTCCGACTCCCAGCCACTGGACGGTCTCACGGGACGAACGGTCCCGGCCCTCGACGAGGTCGACCGCGCGATGCTGGCGGAGCTGTCCGCGGACGGCCGCCTGGCGGTGCGCGCGCTGGCGGAGAAGCTGCACATCTCGCGCACGAACGCGTACGCGCGGTTGGAGCGCCTGATGGCCGAAGGGGTGATCACCGGCTTCGGCGCGCGCATCAACCCACGCCGGGCGGGCCTGGGCACGTCGGCGTACATCATGGTGACGGTGGAGCAGACGTCCTGGCGCACGATGGCCACGGACCTCCACGCGATCCCGTACGTCGACCACGTGGCGCTCGTGGGCGGCGACTTCGACATCCTGCTGCTGGTGCGAACACCGGACAACACAACGCTGAGGGACGTGGTCCTGGAGCGGCTGCAGGCCCTGGAGGGGGTCCGGTCGACGCGGACGTGGCTGATCTTCGAGGAGCTGCCGGGCTCGGTGCTCGGCTGAGCCGTTCATGCCCCTCCGATCACGCGAGATACGCGCCGGATCACGCGAGTTCCGGTTCCGATCACGCGAGTTCCGGTTCCGATCACGCGGCGCAAGGTGTCGATCGGTACTCAGAGGGCCGGCTCGCGGTCCTCGAACGTCCACACGAGAACCGTCTGACCGTCCTCCGCCTCCCCTCCCGCCCGGCGGTAGGTCGACAGAGCCGCGGTGTTGTCCGCCGACGTCACCACCCACATGCCGTAACACCCGCGCTCCCGGGCCACGTCCGCCAACGCCGTCACGAGGGCGCGGCCGATCCCCCGCCCCTGGAACCCGGCGTCGACGCCGAGCTCGTACAGGAACATCTCCGTCCCCTTGTCCGGGTGTGTCATCTCGACCCCCGTCACCATCCCCGCCGGCTCGTCGTTCACATACGCGATCAGCAAGTGGTGTCCCTCGGACGCGAGGAAGCGCTCTGTGGCCGAAGGTCGCGGAGGGTCGTCGAAAAGGTGCCCGGCCCGCGCGACCGGCGCAGGCGAAGTGATCCGGCGGATGTCCATGGGGCACGACCTTTGCCCCGCAGCACCCTTGACCGCAAGCACCGCACCCGCTAGACGCGCCCAACCACCGGGCGACTCTTATTTTATGTCGAGAATTAACTTGCCCCGCAAGCGTCCGAAACTATTGACGCCGTCCCCTTCGCCCGGTGAGGATCGGCCGGTCCGCCGTTCATCGCAGAATGGACCAGACCATGGCCAGAAGATCCCGCGCGTGGTCCCGTGCGCGCCGAAGTTCGCTCGTCACCCTGATGAGCCTCAGCCTGCTGGGCGGAGTCGCGCAGGCGATCCCCCAAGCGGCCCAAGCCGCGGAGCAGCCCGTCATCGGGCAGCCCGCCAAGGACAAGTACGGCTGCGCCAAGATCGAGCCGAGCCTGCCCACCCTCGCGGACTGGCCCAAGGTCGACAGCCGGTTCAAGGGCAAGGCCGGTGACGAGGCGCGCATCGCCCAGATCGTCTCCGGGATGACCCTGGAGGAGAAGGTCGGGCAGATGACGCAGCCCGAGATCACCTCGATCACCCCCGCCGAGGTGAAGCAGTACGCCATCGGCTCCGTCCTCAACGGCGGCGGCGCGTGGCCGGGCGGCAACAAGCACGCCACCCAGCAGGACTGGCTGAACCTCGCCGACGCCTACTGGTACGCCTCCAAGTCGAGCCGCACGAAGATCCCCGTCATCTGGGGCATCGACGCCGTGCACGGCAACAACAACGTCTACGGCGCCACCGTCTTCCCGCACAACATCGGCCTCGGCGCGGCGCACGACCCGTGCCTGGCCCGCGACGTCGCCGCCGCCACCGCGCGGCAGATCCGCGCCACCGGGCAGGACTGGGCGTTCTCGCCGACCCTCGCCGTCGTCCAGGACGACCGCTGGGGCCGCACCTACGAAGGCTTCTCCGAGGACCCGCGCATCACCCGCGCCTACGGCTACGAGGCCATCGACGGCCTCCAGGACGAAGCCACCAAGCGCATCGGCTCCAGTGGCGTCATCGCCACCGCCAAGCACTTCATCGGCGACGGCGGCACGCTCAAGGGCCAGGACCAGGGTGTCAACCCCTCCTCCGAAGCCGACATGATCAACATCCACGGCCAGGGCTACTACGGCGCGCTCGCCGCCGGCACCCAGACCGTGATGGTGTCGTTCAACAGCTGGACCAACACCGACCTCGGCATCAACGAGGGCAAGCTGCACGGCAGCGACAAGGCGCTGAACCAGATCCTCAAGGGCAAGATGGGCTTCGACGGCCTCGTCGTGTCCGACTGGAACGGCATCGGCCAGGTCACCGGCTGCACCAACTCCTCCTGCCCGCAGGCGATCAACGCCGGCATCGACATCGTGATGGTGCCCGCCGACTGGAAGGCGTTCATCACCAACACGATCGCCCAGGTGCAGAACGGCCAGATCCCGATGGCCCGGATCGACGACGCCGTGACCCGCATCCTGCGCGTCAAGCTGCGTGACGGGCTGTTCGAGGCCCAGGCGCCGTCGGACCGCTCGTTCGCCGAGTCGGCCGAGGCGCTGACCGACCACCAGCTGGCCCGCGCGGCCGCCCGCGAGTCGCAGGTGCTGCTGAAGAACAACGGCAACGTGCTGCCGCTCAAGCCGAAGTCGAAGGTCCTGGTGGTCGGCAAGAGCGCCGACAGCATCCAGAACCAGACCGGCGGCTGGACGCTGAGCTGGCAGGGCACCGGCAACACGAACGCCGACTTCCCGAACGCCACCTCGATCCTCGCGGGGCTCAAGGAGGACCTCGGGGACGCCAACGTCACCTTCGACGCCACCGGCAACACCGACCCGAAGGGGTACGACGCGGTCATCGCGGTCATCGGCGAGACGCCGTACGCCGAGGGTGTCGGCGACCTGACCCGCAAGACGCTCGAGGCGTCGAAGCTCTACCCCGAGGACCTCGCCGTGCTGGACAAGGTCAGCGGCAAGGGCACCCCGGTCGCCACCGTCTACGTCGGCGGCCGCCCGCTGTACATGAACAAGGAGATCAACCGCTCCGACGCGTTCGTGGCGGCCTGGCTGCCCGGCTCCGAGGGCGGCGGCGTCGCGGACCTGATGGTCAAGGGCAAGGACGTCAACGGCGGGTACACGGCCAAGCTGTCCTACTCGTGGCCGAAGAGCGCGTGCCAGTCGCCGCTCAACCCGTGGTCGCCGGACTACGACCCGCTGTTCAAGCTGGGTTACGGTCTGAAGACCGGCCAGCGCGTCACCATCGGCCAGCTGGACGAGACCCCCGGCCCGGCGACCTGCGGGTCCACCGGTGGCGGCGGGACGGCGACCGAGGACCTGTCGATCTACGACCGGACCGACGTCGCGCCGTACACCAGCCAGATCGGCTCGGCTTCGAACTGGGGCGGCACCGCGATCGGCCCGGACGGCACGGCCGAGCACCCCGAGATCAACACCGTCCCGACGGACGTCAACGTGCAGGGTGACGGCCTGAAGACGACCTGGACGGGTACCGGAGCGGCTCAGCTCTACATGCAGAACACGGCGGGCACGAACGACCTGCGCAGCTACCTGAACGCGGACGGGGCGCTGGAGTTCGACACGACCGTCCAGCAGGCGCCGGTCAACCGGACGGTGATCAGCATGCACTGCGTCTACCCGTGCTTCTCGGAGGTGAACGCGACGAAGCTGTTCACCGACCTGGCGGGCGGCCCGAAGACGACGGTCAAGATCCCGTTGTCCTGCTTCAACAACGGGCTGGACTTCGAGCACATCAACACGCCGTTCCTGGTCTACACCGACGCCGCGTTCCAGGCGTCGTTCGCGAACGTGCGGTGGGTCCCCAACGGGGCGAAGGATCCTGATGCGAGACCTTGTTCGAGTTTGACCTAGGTGCCGGCCGGGCCGGGAGCGCGAAGCTCCCGGCCCGGTCTACGTTCCGGCGTTCATCGCCACGCTCAGCGCGCGTTCGGACAGCTCCGAGCGCGTCAGCCGCGCCACCACCCGGCCCCGCTGGAACACCAGCACCCGGTCGCACAGCTCGCACAGCTCCGCCAGGTCCGTCGACGCCAGCACGACCGGCTTCCCCGAAGCCACGAGCTGCGCGATCACCGCGTGCATCTCCGCCCGCGCGCCGACGTCGACGCCGCGGGTCGGGTCGTCGAGGACCAGGAGGCGGGGGTTCGCTTCGAGCCACTTCGCGAAGACCACCTTCTGCTGGTTGCCGCCGGACAGCGTCGTCACGAGGTCGTCCGGGCCGCCGCGGATGCGCAGGCGGGTGATCAGGGCGCGCGCCGCCGAAACGTGCGTGCGGCGGCGCAGCCACCAGCCGCCGCGGCCGGCGCCGAGCCACGCGACCGCGCTCGTGTTCTGCCACAGCGGTTTGTCGAGCATCAGCCCGTAGCGCTTCCGGTCGCTGGGCACGAACGCGATCCCGGCCCGGACGGCGGCGCGGACCGAACGCGGCGCGGGCCGGCCCCCGATGTGGACCCGGCCGTGCCCCGGCGAACGCCCGGACAACGCGGCCAGGACGTCGAGGTGTCCCGCGCCCTGCAGACCCGCCAAGCCGACGATCTCACCCTCCGCCACAGCGAAAGCGGGCTCCTCGACCACCACCGCGGGTGGCCGGGACCGGGGCGCCGGCCGGGAAGCGACCGAAGCGACCACCCGGTCGCCCAGCATCGCCGCCACCACGCCGTCGAGGTCCACCGACGCCGTCGCCACGCCCGCCAGCACGGACCGGCCGTCGCGCAGCACCGTGATCCGCGAGGCGATCCGCAGCACCTCCTCCAGGAAGTGCGACACGTACAGCACCGCCACGCCCCGCGACACCAGTCGACGCAGCACCGCCATGAGCCGCTCGACGGCCTCGGCGGGCAACGCCGACGTCGGCTCGTCCAGGATCAGCACCGACGGGTTCCGCAGCAGCGCCCGGCCGATCTCCAGCAGCTGCTGGTCGGCCAGCGTGAGCGACCCGGCCCGGGCGTCCAGCGGCACGTCGAGGCCCAGCTCCGCCAGCACCGGCGCCGCGAGCGGAGTCAGCCGCCGCCGGTTGAGCAGGAACAGGTTCTCCAGGACCGTGAGGTCCGGGAACACCGCCAGTTCCTGCGCCACCAGCGCGACGCCGCGCCCGACCGCGTCACGCGCCGACGAGAACACCACCGGTGCGTCCCCGAGCGACAACACACCCTCGTCCGGCCGCAGGACACCCGAGAGGATCTTCACCAGCGTCGACTTGCCCGCGCCGTTCTCCCCCACCACCGCGTGCACTTCGCCGGGACGCAGCACTATGTCCACTTCGGACAGTGCGGTGACCCCGCCGTAGCGCCGGGTCAGGCCGGTGGCGCGGAGCACGTCAGCGAGCCTCGGCCAGGGGGCGGACCGAAGCGGAAGGATCGGCCAGGATCCGGTCGATCTCCGGCTTGTAGAAGTCGTACGCGGCCTGCGGAGACGTCTGCCGCTTGATCACCGCGTCGATGTTGGAGGAGTCGACGACCAGGCCGGGCATCCGCAGCCAGCCCTGCGGCAGCGGCTTCTTCTCCTTGACCGAACGGATGAGCAGCGCGGTCACGACGTAGCCCTTGAGGAAGTGCTCGGGGTCGATGGTGACGAAGTCGAGGCCGTCCTTGACGCCCTGCAACGTCTTCGCATCGACGTCCGCGCCCGCGACCAGGTACTTGCCCTTCTCGGTCTGCTTGATCTTCGCGAGGTCGTAGCTGTCCGCGTCACCGACGCCGAGGAACGCCAGCGCGGAAGGGTTCGCGTGCACCAAAGCCGACCACGCGCCGTAGTTCTGGTTGGGGTCGCTGTAGGTCTGGAACGGGCCGAGCACCTTGATCCCCGGCGCCTTCGCGGTGAGCGTCTCCTTGATCCCGCGGGCGCGGCTGTCCAGCACCGGCGTGCCCGGGTTCGGCACGCCGACCACGACCGTGCCGGACGGGTTGGCGGGCAACCGCTTCAGCAGCTCCGAAGCGAGCTGCACCCCCAGGTCGTAGTTGTCGTTGCCGACGTAGAAGGTGATCTTGCTGCCGTCGGTGGGCGCGGTGTCCAGCGCGACGACCGGGACGCCGCGGTCGATCGCCGTCGCGGCGGGCCGGGTGAAGATCGGCGGGTCGAGGTTCTCCAGCACCACGCCGTCCGGGTTGGTCTGCGTGAGGTTGGTGAACAGCTGCTGTTCGGCGGGCCCGTCGGTGTTCGGCGGCCCGACGGCCTTGAAGTCGACGCCGCCTTCGTGCTGCGCCGCGGTTTCCGCGCCTTCGACCATCTCGTGGGCGAAGTTGAGGCTGATGTTCGCGACGGCGATGCCCATCTTGAGGGAACCGCCGGAGTCACCGGAGCTACCGCAGGCGCTCAGCATCAGGCACGTGATCAGGGCCAGGATCGGGAAGCGTTTCACGGGATCTCCTCGGGGAGCGGCCACGCGTGCGGCGCAGCACGCTGTCGAAGGCGACGGCGACCAGGATCACCGCGCCGGTGGCGAACGTCGTCCAGTTGATCGGCACCTGCAGGAACACCAGGCTGGCCGCGACGGTGGTGAGGATGAGGTTGCCGAGCACCGCGCCGGGCACCGAGCCGCGCCCGCCGGCCAGCGGGGTGCCGCCGATGATGCACGCGGCGATCGCGGTGAGCTCGTAACCGTTGCCGACGGTCGGGTCGCCCGCGGTGAAGAACGCCAGCCCGAGCACGGCGGCGACCCCGCCCATGAAGCCGGACAGGCCGAGCGCGGCGATCCTCGTGCGGGCGATCGGCAGCCCGCTGAACTCGGCGGCGTCCGGGTTGGACCCGACGGCCCGCACCCGCGCGCCGAACCGGGTCCGCGTGAACACGACGGTGAGTACCACGGCCGCGATCACGAGCACCCAGACCGACGTCGGCACGCCCGCCAGCTCGCCGCCGAGCACGCTGAAGAAGGCGTGGTCCAGCGGCATGCCGCTGATCTGCTTGCCGTCGGCCAGCGCCAGCGCGGCGCCGCGGAAGAGCAGTGCCGCGGCGAGCGTGACGATGAACGACGGCAGCCGCAGGTACGTCGTGACCACGCCGTTGAGACAGCCGAGCACCGTCGCGACGAGCAGGATTGCGGGCAACGCGAGCCACGGCGACCAGCCGTCGCGGATCAGCACCGCGCCGAGCACGATGCCGAGCGCGTACTGCCCGCCGAGGGACAGGTCGACCTCGCGCATCGCGAGCGGGAACACCATCCCGCAGGCCATCAGGCCGACGTAGACCGAGCTCTGGGCGGTGGAGAGCAGGTTGACCGGGCGCAGGAAGTCCGGGTGCGCCAGCCCGACGACACCCACCAGCACGACGAGGACCAGCACCACGCCGAGCTCGTCGCGCAGGAGGTGGCGGTGCCACGGGCGCGGGGCGGTGTCGGCGGACATAGCCGCGAAGGTCACCAGCCACCCGCGGGTTCGGCAAGACGCGCGTTTCGGTGGGTGAAACGGTGACCTTGCCGGGACCCGGAGGACGCCGCCACGCTGCCCGCCATGCCGTCCAGCAGCCGCGTCGCCGTGGTCACCGGGGCCGCCCGCGGGCTCGGCCAGGAGTTCGCCGTGACCCTCGCCGGGCTCGGCCACCGGGTCGCCGGCTGGGACGTGGCGGACCAGGCCGAGACGGCGGCGCGGGTGATCGCCGCAGGCGGTGAGTTCCTGCCGGTGACGGTCGACGTGACCCACCCGGTCGCCGTCGAGGCCGCGGTCGAGCAGGTGGTGGCTGCGTTCGAGGCGCTGCACATCGTGGTGAACAACGCCGGGATCTACCCGCCGATCGCCTTCGAAGAGACCACTGTGGACGATTGGCGCCGGGTCATCCGGCTGAACCTGGAGGGGCCGTTCCTGGTCACCCGGGCGGCGCTGCCCCACCTGCGCGCCGCCGGCTGGGGCCGGGTGGTGAACATCGTGTCGGCGGCGGTGTTCCTGGGGCCGCCGGAGCTGGTCGCGTACACGACGTCGAAGGCGGGCCTGATCGGGTTCACGCGATCACTGGCCACCACGCTGGGCCCGGAGGGGATCACGGTGAACGCCATCGCGCCGGGGCTGACGTCGACCGCGACCGCCGCGCGGACGACCGGGGCCGGAGGCGGCTTCGAGCGCGTCCGGGCGAAGCAGGCGGTGCCGCGGACGGAGCGCCCGGCGGATCTCGCGTCGACGCTGAGGTACGTGTGCGACGAGGGCAGCGGCTTCCTGACCGGGCAGACGCTGAACGTGGACGGTGGCTCGGCGTTCCGCTGAGGTGGGGCGCCGGAGACGAGGCGGGAGGCACGGTGGGCGAGCTGCTGGGCGCCGGCGAGGCGGCCGTGGTCACCCGGGTCTGCGAGCTGCTCGTCCCCGGGTCCGCCGCCACCCGCCCGGACCGCTACCTCGCCGCGACCCTGCCCGCCCTGACCCCCGGCGAGGAGGACGCGGTGCACGCCGCCATCGGGGTGCTGGCCGGCGTTGCGGACCCGCACGCGCTGAGCCGGCTGGTGGGGAGCGCCGCCTTCGACCGGTTCCGGCGGCTCGCGATCGAAGCGTGCTACTCCGACCACCTCCCGCCCGGGCAGCGCGGCCCCGACGGCGCGGACGTCGTGGTCGTCGGCCGGGACGGCGGGCCGATCGCCGCCGACCTCGCGGCGCGCGGCGCCGACGTGCTCCTGCTCGAAGGCAGTCCCGGCCGGGCGCGGTTCGTGTCCACTGTGGACGATGAGCCGGTCGTGCTCACCGCCGGGCACGGGCCGGTCGCCGCCGAGCGCGCGACCGCCGCCGACGTCGCGAAGTTCCACGAAAACACCGGGCTGCTCGGCGCCGCGGGAGCGTTCACCATGAGCGATCTAGAGCCGTGGTACGAGCGCGCGGAAGCCCGGCTCGGCCCGCCCGGGTGCCCGGAGCCGGACGTCGAGCGGGTCGAACCCGGCTTCACCGCCCTCAGCACTCCCCTGCGGCCGCTGCGAACCTGGCCCGGGCACCCCGCACCCGGCGCGGCGCGGCGGCGCGCGCGGCACGACGTCCGGCACGTCCTGCTCGACACGTCCGGACGGCGGCCGAAGGTCACCGGCGTCGCCTACACCCGCGACGGCCACGACGGCGAGCTGCGCGCCCCTGTCGTCGTGCTGGCCGCCGGGCCGCTCGACACCCCGCGGATCCTCGTGCGGACCAGCGAAAATGCGGGGCTCGACACCCCGTCGGCGCGGCTGGCCGGCCGCACGCTCGGACTGCACCCGGCCCGGCTCGTCCACGGCTGGTTCCCCGGGCTCGACGACACCCGCACGCTCACGGCGACCGCGCACCGGACCGGCGAAGTCGCCGTCGAGGCGACCGTGCGGCCCGAGCCGGTCGCCTTCGCCCAAGGGCTCGTCGACGGCCGGCACCGGCCGCTCTGGGGCGCGCGGCTCACCGAAGTCGTCCGGCGTTACCCCGGCTGGCTCGGCCTGCGGGTGCTCGTCACCGACGACAACACCGCCGTCGCCGACCCGGGCGCCGGCGGCGAAGTCCTGGTGGGCAAACGCTTTTCGACGGCCGAGCGGCGACGGCTGGCGGCGGCGCTCGAGTTCGGCGTCACCGTGCTCCGCGCGGCGGGCGCCCGCGACGTCGTCTGGAGCGGCCTGGAAGCCGCCCATCCCCAGGGCGGCGCGCCGATGGGGGACGACCCGGCGCGGTCGGTCGTCGGCCCGGACGGCCGCTCCCACGACGTCGACGGCCTGTACGTCGGCGACGCCTCGCTGCTGCCCGCGGTGCTGTCGGTGCCGCCGGCGCTGACCGTGCTGGCGCTGGCCGCCCAGGTCGCCGGGGCGATCCGGTGACCGCTCGGCTCACCGGCGTTGCCTCCCCGCCGCCACCGGATCATCATCACGGGATGAGCGGCCCGCCGAAGTCCGTGCTCGCCCGCGGCCTGATGCTGCTGGACGCGTTCTCCTCGGCGGACACCACGTTGTCGCTGGCCGAGCTGACCGCGCGCACGGGCCTGCCGAAGCCGACCGTGCACCGGCTCGCCGCCGAGCTCGTGCGCTGGGGCGGCCTGGAACGCAGCGACGGCCGCTACCGGCTCAGCATGAAGCTGTTCGAGCTCGGCCAGCGAGTGCCCCGGCGGCGTGACCTCCGCGAAGCCGCGCTGCCCTACCTCGAGGACCTCTACGAGGCGACGCACGAGAACATCCACCTCGCCGTGCAGGACGGCCCGCACACGCTGTTCCTGGAGAAGGTGAGCGGACGGCGGTCGATGCCGATCGAGTCGGAGGTCGGCGGCAAGCTGCCGCTGCACTGCACGGCGACCGGAAAGGTGTTCCTCGCGCTCGGCTCACCGGACTACTTCCGCCGGGTCGCCGTCGCCGGGCTGGCGCGGTGGACACCCCGCACGATCGTCGCGCCCGGGCGCCTGCGGGCCGAGCTGACCCGCGCGGCCGAAAGCGGCTACGGCGTCAACCACGAGGAGTACGAGGTCGGGGTGTCCGCGGTCGCCGCGCCGGTGTTCGACGCCCGGCGTCGCGTGCTCGCGGCGCTGTCCATCACGGGCAACGCGGCCAAGCTGGACCTCGACCGGCTGGCCCCGGCGGTGCGGACCGCCGCGCTGGCGCTCTCCCGCGAGCTCGCGCTCGCCCCGGTGCGAAATCCCCTCGATCGAGGCTGAGCGCGCCGACACAATGACCGGATGACTTCTGCCACCGCGCTCGCGGACGAGCTCGTCGACGTCCTGGCCACCTGGTCCCCGCTCGAGGCGACCTTCGTCGGCATCCCCGGGCACGACGCCGAGCTGGGCGACCCGAGCGAGGCCGGCCAGGCGCGGCTGCGCGCCCGCGCCGCCGATGTCCTGGCGCGGGCGCGGGTCTCGCCCGACGACGACCGCGTGACGCTCGGCGTGGTCGTCCAGCAGGCCGAGGCGGTGCTGGCCCGGCTCGACGCGCGGGACGTCGAGTTCACCCTGGCCGACCCGATGTTCGCGGCCGGGACCAGCCTCCTGACCTTCCTGCCGCAGCTCACGACGTCCGGCGAGCAGGCGGAGGAGGACTTCCTGGCCCGGCTGGCCGCGTTCCCGGCGTTCTACGCCGCACTGGCCCAGCGCCAGCGCGCCGGCTCGCACCGGCACGTCGAGCGGATGGCGCACACGACGATCGGGTTCCTGGACCGGTTCCTCGCGCAGGACAAGCCGTTCGCCCTGCCGCTGACCGGCGACCGCGCCGAGCGCCGCGACCGGCTGGTCGCCGACGTGGTGCGGCCGGCGCTGGCCCGCTACCGCGAGTTCGTCGCGACCGAGCTGGCCGGCCGCGGCCGGCCCGACCGCGAGCCGGGGATCTGCTGGCTCGAAGGCGGCGAAGCGCACTACGCGGCGTTGGCGCGCATGCACACGACCACCGACCACACACCGCAGGAACTCCACCAGCTGGGCCTCGACGTCCTCGCCAGCCTCCAAGCCGAGTTCACCGAGCTCGGCAACCGGGTCTTCGGGCTGACCGACCCGGCCGAGGTCCGCCGACGGCTGCGGACCGACGAGAGCCTCCGCTGGCGCGACGCCGAGGAGATGCTCGAGACCGCACGTGCGGCCGTCGCCCGTGCGACCGCCACCGCGCCGGGGTGGTTTCCCCGCGTCCCGGCCGCCGAGTGTGTCGTGCGGGCGGTCCCGGACGCGGAAGCGCCGGTCGCCGCGCCCGCGTACTACCTGCCACCCGCCCTCGACGGCTCCCGCCCGGGCGTCTACTACACCAACACCCACGAGGTGCGCACGCGCGACCGGTTCATCGCCGAGACCGTGGCGTTCCACGAAGCCGTGCCGGGCCACCACTTCGCGGAGTCGCTGACGCAGGAGCTGACCGGGTTGCCGCAGCTGCGGCGCATCGCGATGATCACCGCGTACAGCGAGGGCTGGGCGCTCTACACCGAACGGCTCGCCGACGAAATGGGCCTCTTCTCCAGCGACCTGATGCGCCTCGGCATGCTGGCGGAGGACTCGCTGCGCGCGGCGCGCCTGGTCGTGGACACCGGTTTGCACGCGCTGCGGTGGACGCGTGCGCAGTGCGTCGAGTTCCTGCGTGCCCACACGGTGTTGAGCGAGGTCGAGGTGCAGTCCGAAACGGACCGGTACATCGAGTCACCGGGCCAGGCGCTGGCCTACATGACCGGCCGGCTGGAAATCCTGCGTCTGCGCCGGTTCGCGTCGGAGACGCTCGGGGAAGCGTTCTCCCTCAAGGACTTCCACGGCGTCGTGCTCGGCGGCGGGCAGCTGCCGCTGAAGGTGCTCGACGACGTCGTCCGCGCGTGGGTCGGTCAGTGCTGCATGCCGTAGGACTTCTGGCACGGGTAACCGTCGTTGGTGGCGGACCAGCTGGCCGGATACCCGTTCTGCGCCCAGGCGGCGTACGCCTGCGCGTAGGAGTACCCGCGGGCGTGGAGCCACTGGCACGGCGTCTGCCCGGCCGAAGGGGTGATGGTGATCCACGGCTGCGCGGCGATCCAGCTCGGCTGCGCGTACCACTGGTTCGAAGCAACGGCTTTCGGCGCGACGACAACGGTTTGCGGCGGTTGCACGACAACGGTCTGCGGCGGCGCGACGGTGACGGTGGGTGTCGCGGCGGCGGTGACGGTCGCCGTGGCGGGCGCCTGAGCGGGACTCCCGGCAACGGTGCGCGGCAGGCCGCAGGCGGCCAGCGCGAGAACGGCGGAGAGGGCGGCGGTCGCGCGGAGGATGCGCATGGGCTGGCTCATTTCGTCCGGGTCAGGTGGCTGCCGGCGAGCGACCACGATCGGCTTTTTCCGTGTCCGCACCAGGAATCGGGTGGACCACGGAAAGCGCACTTGATCCGGGGGAATCGCGACGCGAACGTTATCCCGTGACATTCACCCGTTCTGGCGGCTGATGTCGTAAGCCGTCATCGCCGCGGCCAGGTGGCGGGCGTCCGCCGGCCGGGTTGCGTCGTAACCCGTGATCAGCTGGATGCGGCCGAGGCGGTAGGTCAACGTGTTGCGGTGGATGTTCAACGCCGTCGCCGCTTCGCCGCGGTTGTAGCCCGACGTCACGAACGCGCGCAACGCGTCGATCAGGTGCGGATGGTCTTCCAGCGGTGAAAGAACCGCGGCGAGCGCTTCCCGCGCCGGGCTCGGCCGGGCCAGCTGGTATTCGATCGCCAGGTCGGCCAGCCGGTACAACCGCGGCGGACGGCGCAGGCTTTCCGCCAGCGCCAGGATTTCCACGGCTTCGGAATGCGCCGTGGGAATGTCTTCGAGCGCACCCGCGCGGGCCACCGCCGCGACGCACGGGCGGCCGCAGAGGACGTCCACCCGCGCCGCCACCTCGTCTGCCGAGGATGCCGAAGACGACGAGGGCACCAGCAGCACACCGCCGTCCCCTTTGAACGTCACCAGGACACCCGCCTGACCGTCCAAATCGGACCGGATCGCCCGGAAGAGGTCCGTCGCTTCGCGGGAATCCGGGGGTGCGGGCCGCAGCGGCAGGTGGAACACGACGACGTCGTAGCTCGGCGCGAGCTCGCGGTGGCGCACCGGGCGGCCGGCGAGCAGGCTGGCCGCGAGGTTCTGGCGGTCCTCCCGCCGCTCCCAGTCGAGGGCGTCGCGCTCGCGCAGGTACGCCGACGCGACCCGCGGCATCACCTCGCCGAGGAAGTCCAGCATCCGCGCGCCGAGCACCGCGCGGTCGCCGTCGGCCTGCTCCCACGCGACACCGGCGGCGAGCGGGTAGATCTTCAGCACGGCCTCCAGCGGCAGGCCGTCCCGCGCCCGCTCGGCGCCCCACACGATCGGCAGCGCCAGCTCGTCCTCGGTCGGTCGCCGGTCCTCGGCGACCGTGGTCAGGAACAGCTCGAACACCGCCCGCGCGTTCGCGACCAGGTCGCCGGCCAGCACGCTCTCCGGCAGCAGCCGGTACGCCGGGATCTCGGCGGCACACCGCGTGATCATCGCGGTGGCGATCTCACCCGTCCGAGGGAACAACCTGTCGACGGCATCCATGCCCGGTATTGTCACCATGCACAAACGGCCACGGCAAGTTTCTGCGCGTTCTGCCAGCAGACAGCCTTGATTGTGTGGTTCATGCTGTGCATAGCAACCAGACGAAGGGACTTCGCAATGGCGCGGGGAATGGCGCGGGGAACAAAACGATGGCTGGCCGGACTCGGGATCGCGGGCCTGCTGGCCCTGGGTGCTGCGGCCCCGGCCCAGGCCGCGCCCAGCGGCGGGAACAACAACTTCGGCTGCCGCCCGAGCGCCGCCCACCCGAACCCGGTCGTGCTGCTCCACGGCACCTTCGCCACCTACTACGAAGACCTCAACTTCCTGCAGGCCGACCTCGCCGCGCGCGGGTACTGCACGTTCTCGCTGACCTACGGCGCCTACCCGCAGTTCCCGTTCGTCGGCGGCCTCAAGCCGGTCGCGGAGTCGTCGCTGGAGATCAAGAACTTCGTCGAGAAGGTCCGCGCGGCGACCGGCGCGGCCAAGGTCGACGTCGTCGGGCACTCCGAAGGCGGTCTCCAGTCGATCTACCTGGCCAAGATGCAGGGCATCCAGAGCGAGATCGGCCAGGTCGTCGCGATCGCGCCGCCGACCCACGGCGCCAACGCGTCCGGGCTCCTGACGCTGGCCTACACCGTGCTCGGCAAGAGCACCTGGGACACGATCGTGAAGACGATCGGTCTCCCGATCTTCGCCGACGAGCTGGACGGCGGCGCGGCGATCGTCGCCCTCAACACCGGCCCGGTCGCCCAGCCCGGCATCGGCTACACGATCATCACCTCGCGCTACGACGAGCTGGTGACCCCGACGGAGACGTCGTTCATCCGCGAGCCGGGGGTGCACAACATCTACGTCCAGGACTCGTGCCCGTTCGACCCGGTCGGCCACATCGGCGAGGCGTACGACCTCAACGTCTGGCATCTGGTCCGCAACGCCCTCGACCCGGCGCACGCGGCGCCGATCAAGGTCTGCGCGGTGGGCTCGCCCGGCTGACCGGCGCAGGGGCGCCGGAATCCACTGTGGACAACCACGCTTTCCGCCGCCCCCAGGCGAAACGATCACGCGATCCGCAGTCCGGTCACCCTGGTATTCTCGGGACACCGAGAGGGTGGTTCCCATGTCCCGGAAAAAAGCGTTCGTCGTGCTCGCCGTGGTCGCGGGTCTCGCGGCGGCCGGGATCAGTGCCGCCGCCGCGAGGCAACCCGGTCCCGAAACCCCGGTGGTGCACACCAACCCCCAGGACCCGGCCGAGGTCGACCGCCACTGGACGCCCGACCGCATCCGGCAGGCCGACGAAAACATGCGCCACCAGAGCGGTCCGGACGACTAGGCGTATCTGAGCTTCCCTCTGCCCCCTCTTCTCGGTGCGGGTTTTCCGGCTTGGGGGGATGACATGAACGACGACTTCGTGGCACTCGAACACCGGCGGAGCCAGGTCCTCGAGCGCGTCGGGAGGCTCAGCCGGCGGGAACACGAAATCCTCGTCCTGCTCGGCCACGGCCTGTCCAACCGCGGCATCGCCCGCCGGCTGGGCATCAGCGAGCGCACCGTGAAGTTCCACGTCAGCAACGTCTTGATCAAGCTGCGCGTCGAGTCGCGGCTGCAGGCGGGCTCGGTCGCCGGCCTGCTCATCTCCCGGCCGGAGCACCCCGGTCTCCCCTGAACGGCGCAACTCCAAGGTCCAGTGTCGCCGCCCGGCGCGCGGCGGGAGGCTGGCTGCTGGGCGGGACCACCGCCCGGGGGAATCTGGAGGTGCCCAGTGAGACGTACCCGATCGGCAGGGGCGGTCCTTGCCGTCGTAGTGCTCGGGGGAATGCTGGTCCACGGCACGGCGCAAGCCGCGACGACGGCGGACGCGGTGCCCGGCAAGGCATCCGCGGCGGTCGTCCAGCAGGCGACCACACCCGCGAAGGACGTCCTGAGCCAGTGGACACCCGAGCGGATGCGCGCGGCCAAGCCGGCCGACGTGCCCGCCGAGCGGCACGGCGCCGAACCGCAGACCCACGTCCTGCCGGCGACGTCCGCGCCGGGCGCGGCGGGACCGAAGTCCGCTCCGCAGGGCCCGCCCGCGCTCACCTCGCTCAGCCAGTCGGGGGTCTGGACCGCCCACGGCCAGATGCCCGCGTCGACCGTCGGCAAGCTCTACTTCGACGAGCCCGACGGCGGTCACCAGTGCACCGCCAGCGTGATCAACTCCGCCAACCGCAGCATGGTCTGGACCGCCGGGCACTGCGTCACCGACGGCGCGAAGCACTGGTACAGCAACTTCGTCTTCGTCCCGGACTACGCCGGCTCCGGCGAGCCGCTGGGCCGGTGGACCTGGAAGTCGTTGTCCACACCGAACGGCTACTTCGACGGCAAGGACAGCGACTACGACTTCGCGGCCATCTCGCTGTGGCCGAACGGCAACGGTGTGAGCGTCGCGAACGCGACCGGCTGGCAGGGCTACAAGTTCGGCCAGGGTTACGACTGGAACGTCTACGAGTTCGGCTACCCGTTCGACACGCACCCGGCCCGCCCCGGCATCACCGGGCAGCAGCTGCGCTACTGCACCGGGACGACGTGGCGCCCGGGGATCTGGCCGTTCCAGCCCGACCAGGAGGCCATCCACTGCGACCAGGGCCACGGCGCGAGCGGCGGCCCCTGGCTCGACGACCTGCAGCTCGCCCGCGGCTGGGGCTACCTCGTCGGCAACGTGAGCTACCACTCCGACGACAACTCCGACGAGGAGCGCAGCCCGCACTTCGGCGACGCGGCGATCAACGTCTACAACGCCCAGCAAGCCGCCTGACCCCACCCCGGGGGGGGGGGGGGGGGGGGGGGGGGGGGGGAGGGAAGAAAAAAAAAAAAAAAACGAAGGAAAGGGGAGGGGAAAA
>NZ_JBVJOW010000005.1:134947-339700 GCF_055582965.1 Amycolatopsis sp. NPDC104863 | reverse complement strand
GGAGCACCCCCGACGTTGCGACGACGCAAAGGCACACCCCCCCACCCCCAAAAACCCCCCCCCCCCCCCCCTTTGCGGGGGTGTGGGGGGCGGGAAAACCCCCCCAAACCCCCCACGACAGCGTCAGGCGAGGCCGATCGCGAACACGTGCAGGTCCGCGTCGGCCGGCAGGGTCACCGAAGCGATCTGTTTCCCGGCCGGGGCGTCGAACGGCGCCGTCGCGTAGACCGACGCCCCGCCGCCCGGGCCGCCCGGCTGGTTGCGGTGGTCCGTGCGGGCCACCAGCGTGTTGCCGAACACCGGGTCCGCGCCGCCGCCCGGGAACACCCAGTCGCCGAACGACAGGTCCGCCTGGCCGGTCGTGCCGTCGGTGAACGTGACCGTCGCCGAACCGCGGTGGTCACCGTTGGACGCCGTGCCGACGAACGACAGCCGGGTTCCGGACAGCTGGATCGTCTGCCCGGCCGCGACGACGTTGTCCGGCCGCCCGGCGGGTGCGGCGGGCCAGGTGAACGTCGTGCCCACGGCCTGCGCGGGCTTCCCGCCGACGACGCCGGCCGCGGCCAGCGCCTGCCGGGAAAGGCTGTTCCCGGCGCCGTCGATGTCGGCCGAACCCGTGTCGCCGTCGTCGGAGATGCCGACGTTCGAGTACGCCGCCGCGAGACCGTTCTTCGGCGCGACCAGCACGATCACCGAGCCGGGCACCGACGTCGCGCCGCCGCGGACGGTCACCGGCACCTGGTAGTACCCCTCGGGTGTCCCGGCGGCCACGGCGACCGTCAGCTTCGCGGTGCCGCTGCCGGTCCGGTCGTCGAGCCGCAGCTGGCGCGGCCCGGTCACCGTGATCCCGGGCGGGGCCTGGGTGGACACGTCCAGCACGCGGTCGTGCCCGCCCAGCCGCTGTCCGCTCACCGTCGCCTGGCCGCTGGTCCCCGGCGAGACGACGACCTGGTTGGTCGCCGACGTCAGGAACGGCTTCTCGTTGTCCTGATAGGACGGCGGAACCGAGTTCGCCGCCCACCGCTTGTCCGGAGTGGACTGCAGCGAGAAGTCCAGCCGACCGCCGTCGCGCGCGGTGTTCGCGGGCAGGTACGTGCGGTCCCAGTCGTGTCCGTTCAGCGACAGGTCGTGGACGTACGGTGTGGTGGCCGAGGCGCGCGGCGCCCGAAGGTCGATCGTCCGTCCATTCGGGAGGGACAGCACCGCACGCTCGAACAACGGGCTCGCCACGACCAGGTCCGGCGTCCCCGGCGTGGCCGGGTAGATGCCGAGCGCGGCCCAGACGTACCACGACGACTGCGCGCCGAGGTCGTCGTTGCCCGGCTCGCCGTCCGGGGTCGCGCTGAACAACGTCGTCGCGATCTCGCGGACCACCTGCTGGGTCTTCCAGGGCTGCCCGACGTGGTTGTACAGGAACGGAACCCCGAAGTCGGGCTCGTTGCCGGCCCACATGTTCGGCTCGTTCGGGCCGACGTTCAGCTTCTGGAAGAAGGTGTCGAGCCGCTGCGAAACCGCCGCGGGCCCGCCCATCGCCGTCACCAGCCCGGCCGGGTCCTGCGGCACCAGCCAGGTGTACTGCGCGGCGTTGCCCTCGTCAAAACCGTCCTGGCCGAACTTGCCGGGCGGCGGCGGGACGTAGGCCGGGCCGTCCGGGAAGCGGCCGTCCTGCGCCCGCGGCTGCAGGTAGCCGGTCAGGGGGTTGAAGATGTTCTGCCAGTTCTGGCCGCGCTTGGTGAACTCCCGGGCGACGTCGCGGTCGCCGATCCCCTGCGCGAACTGCGCGATGGCGAAGTCGTCGATCGCCCACTCCAGCGTGATCGACGCCCCGACCCGCGCGTGGTCACCGCGCGAGGCGTCGTTGTTCGGCATGTACCCGCGCGCGACGTAGTCGGAGATGCCCCGGCGCTCCTGGTACGCGCCGGGTGTGTTGTCGACCGACGTCGCCCCCTTGACCAGGTACTTCAAGGCCGTTTTGACGTCGAAGTCGCGCGCGCCGAACGCGTACAGGTTCGAGATCAGCGCGACCGAGCTGTCGCCGGTCATCTGGCCCGTGTAGCCGTTCGCCATCGGCCAGCGCGGCCACCAGCCGCCCTGCACGGCGTCGTTCGTCAGCGACTGCGCCATGTCGCTGGCTTCCTTCGGGAACAGCATGGCGTGCAGCGGCGCGAGTGAGCGGTAGGTGTCCCAGTCGGAGAAGTTCGCGTACTGGTGACGGCCCTTCGGCAGCGTCCGGACCTGGTTGTCGAAACCGATGTACCGGCCGTCGGCGTCGTCGAAGGTGTTGGGGTGCATGAGCGAGTGGTACAGCGAGGTGTAGAACGTCTTGAGCTGAGCCTCATCGCGACCCGCGACGCGGATCTTACCCAGCGCCTGCGTCCACCTGTCCCGGGTGGACTTCCGGACCGCGGCGAAGTCGAAGCCCGGAACTTCCGCCGCCGCGTTGGCCTTCGCGCCGTCGACGCCCACATAGGACATCGACACCTTGGCGTGCACGGTGCCGGACCCGAAGGTCAGGTACGCGCCCGCCCGCGGCGAGTCGACGCTGTCGGTGTCCGGCTTCACCGACGAGCCGTCCCAGGTGCCGTGCGCGGTGAACGGCTGGTCGAACGTGATGTCGTAGTAGACCGTGTAGTGGTTCCCCTTGCCGCAGAAGTTGCCCGTGGTGGCCGAGCCGCTGACCTCGCGGTCGCCGGTGACCTTCAGCGTGGCGGCGGAGTTCCCGGCGAGGCTCGCACCGCCCTTGACGAGCACCTGCGGCGTCGAGCCGGCGGGGTAGGTGAACGTCGCGAGCCCGGTGCGCGTGGTCGCCGTCAGCTCGGCCCGGACCTTCGAGTCGGCGAGCGTCACGGCGTAGTAGCCCGGCTCGGCCTTCTCGTCGTCGTGGGTGAAGTGCTCGACGCGATCCCAGGGCGCGCTTCCGACGTCGCCGGTGACCGGCAGGATCGGCACGTCACCGAACGCGTTGCAGCCGACCGAGGCGTGGTCGAGGCTGAAACCTCGGATCTGATCGGAGTGGTACTGGTAGCCGGCGTACGCGCCTTGGGTGTCCGGCGAGAACTGCATCATCCCGAACGGCGCCGCGGGACCCGGGAAGTTGTTGATCTCACCGACCGAACTGCCGCCCCGGCCGGTGCCGATCAGCGGGTCGACGTAGGCCGAAGGGTCCCCGACCAGGGGTGACATCGTTGTCGGCGCCGCCGAAGCGACAGCGGGCGCCCCGAGCACCGCCGTCGTCACGAGAGCCGCCATGAACCTGAACCGCACCGGGTGCCTCCCGATCAACGCCGACCATTTCATCCGACCTTTGCCTGCCCCGGGGCCCGGGGTCAACACTTTGACAAAGACCTGGCTCGTGCCCGGAGGTATGAAGATCCGGTCAGGATCGGGTGGCCGCCTTGTCAGGACGCCTAACCTCGACGCCGTGTGCGCACGTGTGCTGGTCGCGGAAGACGACGAGAAGCAGGCCGAGGTCCTCCGGCTCTACCTGGAGAGCGAGGGCCACACCGTCGTGCTGGCCCCGGACGGCCGGGCGGCGCTCGACGAAGCCCGCCGCGAGCGCCCTGACCTGCTGGTTCTCGACGTCATGATGCCCAAGGTCGACGGCCTCGACGTCTGCCGGATCCTGCGCGGCGAGTCCGACGTCGCGGTGCTGATGCTGACGGCTCGCGCCACCGAGGACGACCTGCTGCTCGGCCTCGACCTCGGCGCCGACGACTACCTGACCAAGCCCTACAGCCCGCGCGAGCTGATGGCGCGGGTCCGCACGCTGCTGCGGCGCACCGCGGCCCGGCGCGAGCCGCCGGACACGGCGTTGCGCGTCGGCGCGCTGCGGCTCGACCCGGTGCGGCACGAGGTGTCGGTCGACGAGCGCCCGGTGGAGACGACCCCGGGTGAGTTCCAGCTGCTCGAGACGCTGATCCGGCAGCCCGGGCGGGTGTTCACCCGGCGGCAGCTGCTGGAGCTGACCCGCGGGGACGACCGGTTCGTCAGCACCCGCATCATCGACGTCCACGTGCTCAACCTGCGCAAGAAGATCGAGCCCGACCCGCAGCACCCCGCGTACCTGCGAACGGTGTTCGGCGTCGGGTACAAGCTGACGGACGAAAATGGGTCGTAGCCGCTTCCCGCGCCGGCGCAGCCTGGTCGTCCGGCTCACCGCCGTCTCGCTGCTCATCGCGCTCGGCTCGATCGCCGCGACCGCGTGGCTCGCCGTGCAGACCACCACCCGCGCGATCCAGCAAGAGCAGGGCCAGGCGCTCTCGGGTGACGCGACGATCTACACCGAGCTGCTCGGTTACGCGGCGGCCAACCACACGTGGGACCTGGCCGGGCCGAAGCTGCGGGCGCTGTCCGAGCAGACGGGCCGCCGGATCGTGCTGACCACGATCGACCGCCGGGTGCTGGGCGACTCCGGCGGCGCGCCGGTGACCCTGCCGGTGAAGGCGACCGCGTCGGTCGACCCGTTGCACGTCGACCCCGTGCTGCTGCCCGAGGCCGGCACCAGCGGCATCGACCCGCGCGCGGTGGGCCCGTTCAAGCTGCCGCCGAACGAGCGCGCCGACCTCGACGGCCTGGCCAGGAAGGCCGTGGCCTGCCTCGACTCGCTGGGCATCACCGGCCAGGTGCGGGAGTCGGCGAGCGGGCGGGCCCAGCTCACCGGCGCCGACCCGCTCAGCGTCCGCTACTTCGCGGCCAAGTGCGGGATCTACGAGCTGGCGGAGCCCACCCCGACCGAGCGAACCGCGCTCGACAGCCTCAACGAAGCGGTGAACCGCTGCCTGCAGAGCCAGGGGGCGCAGGAGGTGAAACTGAGCCTCGACCTCGAAGTGCTCGCGGCCCCGGACCAGGGGCCGAGCCAGAGCTGCCTCGACTCGGCCCGGCGCGAGCAGCTCACGCCGTTCGTCGCGCCGCCCGCGTTGCTGTTCACCCTCGGCCCGAGCGGCTCGCAGCTGCCGACGTTCACGCTGTCGCAGGAGAACCTCACCCGGATCCTCGCGGTCACCGGCGGTGTCCTGGTGCTGGCCGCCGCGATCACCGTCCTGGTCGCGCGGCGGCTCGCCCGCCCGCTGCGGGCGCTGACCGAAGCCGCCCAGCAGGACCGGCCGGCGCCGGTGAAGTCCCGCGACGAGGTCGGGTACCTCGCCACCGCGTTCAACGACCTCACCGCGCGCCGCGAGCGCATCGAGGAGCAGCGCAAGGCGATGGTCAGTGACATCGCGCACGAGCTGCGCAACCCGCTCAACGTCATCCGCGGCCGGCTGGAGGCCGCCGAGGACGGCCACCTGCCGTTCGACCACACGCTGAGCGCGTCCCTGCTGGAAGAAACCGTGCTGCTGCAGCACATCGTCGACGACCTGCAGGACCTCGCCGCGGCCGACGCCGGGCAGCTGCGCCTGCACCCCGAACCGCTCGACGCGGCCGAGCTCGCCGGCCACGTCGCCGCCGCGCTCGCCGACCGGGCCGCCGCGGGCGGGATCACGCTCACCGTCGAGGCCACCGGCGAGAGCGTGGTGGCGGCCGACCCGGTGCGCCTGCGCCAGGTGGTCGGGAACCTGGTGACCAACGCGATCCGGCACACGCCGGCCCGCGGCCGGGTGACGATCCGCGTGTCGTCCACTGTGGACGCGGTGACGCTCGCCGTCGCCGACACCGGCACCGGGATCCCCGCCGCGGACCTGCCGCACGTGTTCGACCGGTTCTGGCGGGCCGAGAAGTCCCGCAGCCGCCAGACCGGCGGCAGCGGGCTCGGCCTCGCCATCGTGCGCCACCTCGTGCAGGCCCACGGCGGCACGGTGACCGCGGAGTCCGAAGTGGACGCCGGGTCGACGTTCACCGTCCGGCTACCGAAGCCGGATCTCCGTGGTGAGGGTCCCGGAGTGCGGGACCCGCAGGACGTGCAGCCGCCGGGCGCCGTCGCGCAGGAAGGTGACGGCGGTGGCGGTGACGGTCGCGCCCAGGACAGTTCCCCAGCCGATCGTGATCGTCGTGCGGCCGCGGCGGATCGTCAGTCCTGACGCGGTCGCGGTGGTGTTCGCGCCGTAGGTGACCGTTGTGCCGTCGGAGAAGCGCACGTCGTCACCCGGGTGCAGGACGAGCGGGACCTGCTCGGTGAGCGGGGTGGTGCCCCGGACCGCGCGGGTGACGGTGTCGCGGGTGATCGTCAGGTCGGTCCGGATCCGGGTGTCCAGGCCGTACCGGACGACGACCGGCGCCGAGCCGGGCACCTTGCGGCTGCCGTCCCACGCGCGGTCGCCGAGGAAGAACGCCGAGTCCAGGAGGCCGCGGGCGTCCGGGCTGCCGTTCGGGAGCAGGCTGGCCCAGCACTGCGTGTCGTCCTGCTGCGAGTGGACGACCATGCCGGCCCGCGGGTGCCACAGCAGGCCCTGCGCACCCCGGACGTAGCTCGACGGCCGGGTGCCCCAGAACCCGGCGAGGTACAGCTCCGGACGGCGGACGTAGCAGTAGATCTGGTTCAGCTCGTCGTCCCGCCGCTGCACGGCGAAGTCGGTCGAACGCAGGTAGGGCAGCTGCCGGAGCGCGGCTTGTTTTGCTCCGTGCGAAGGGAAAGCCTCGCCGTAGGAGACGTGCGCGAGGATGCGCGGCGAGGTGTCCTGTTTGGCCGGTCCGATCGCCGGGCCGGGCGTTTTCGCCCACTGCCGCCGGCTTTCGGCCCGGTCCTCCCGGGTGGTGAAGACCGCGGCCAGGTCGGGGACTTCCGGCACGAACAGCGAGGCGAGATTGGTTCGGTCGGGGTCCGGGATGACGTCGTCGTAATAGGACACGTGCGTGCGGCTCGACGTCGCGACGTAGGTCAGCGAGCCCGAGCCGTCCGGTTCGCGGACGACGTTGTAACCGAACCAGTCCGCGAACTTCCGCGCCATCCCGACCACCGTGCGGTTGCGGGTCAGCGCGTAGATCTCGGCGAGCTCCGGGAGCATCACCTCGAAGTTGTAGTTGACGTCCATCCCGGTCGGCTCGTAGAAGAACCCGGCCGGGCTCTGGCCGTTCGCCGCGAGGAACTCGATGCGGTCGTGGAGCTGCCTGGCGAGTCCGGCGTCCGGGTTCAGCTTGAGCGCCAGCTGCGAAGACGACAGCCCGGACGTGTTCTGGTTGGCGAACTCGATCGGGTGGGCCCAGATCGGGTTGGCCGGATTGAGGAACCACGTCATGCCCTGGTGCAGCGCGGCTTCCAGCTGCGCGCGGCGGGCGGGCAACGCGTTGACCTGGCGCAGGTTGGCGAGCGTCTTGGCCAGGTAGCCCAGGCCGAACCCGGTGGCGGCCTTGGACTTCTCGGTGATCGAGTACTCCGGGAACGAACCGTCGGGGTGCTGCAGGTTCAGGTAGTGCGCGATCGCCGCGTCGAGCCGGTTCCGCAGCGCGGGATCCAGGAAGTACGGGTTCCACGGCCGCCGGTTCGCGTGGAACCAGCTCAGCGTGTAGACGTGCTCCTGGACCCGCGCGTTGTACGGCTCGCTCGGCGTCCGCCACCAGCCGCCGCCGAAGAAGCCCAGGGTGGCCGGATCGGTGCTGACATCGTTGACAATGCCCGGCAGAATGGCGAGATAGGGCGCAAAACGCTGCTCCACGGGGCTGAACAGCCGCCGGTCGGGCGCACCGGGCGGCAGCGGGGCGAGCGGCGGGTACGGCCCCGTCGACGGCGGCACCTCGGCCGACGCCGTCCGGGCGCCCGCGAGGCCGAGCACCGCGGCGGCCGTGGCCCCGCCGAGGAAGGTTCTGCGATCGAGCACGACTGCCTCCTAGCCTTTGAGGCCGCTTTGGGCGAGCCCTTCGACGAACTGGCGTTGCGCGATGATGAACACGATCAGCACCGGCACGACCGTGGTGGTCGCGGCGGCGAGCTGGACGTTCCAGAGGTGGCCGCCGTAGACGTCGACGTACTGCGTCAGCGCCACCGGCAGCGTGAACATGTCCTTGTCGGTCAGGTAGACCAGCGGTTCCAGGAAGAAGTTCCACGTGTTGAGGAACGTGAAGATGGCGACGGCGGCCAGCGCGGGTTTTGCGATCGGCAGGGCGACCCGGCGGTAGAGCCCGAACCGCGAGAGGCCGTCGAGCCGCCCGGCTTCCTCCAGTTCACCCGGGATCGTGATGAAGAACTGCCGCATCACGAACGTCGCCAGCACGCTCGGCGCGCCGAAGATCGGCACGACGATCAGCGGCCAGTGCGTGTTGGTCAGCCCGAGGTCGTCGACCACCCGGAACAGCGGGATGATCGTGACCTCGCTCGGCACCATCAGTCCGATGAGGATCAGCCCGAACAGCTTCTCGCCGCGGAACCGGATGCGCGCGAACGCGTACCCGGCGAGCGAGGAGAAGAACATCGTGCCGAGCGTGACGAGCACGGCGATGTACAGGCTGTTGAAGTACTGCCGCGCCAACGGGAAGTCGGTGAACGCGGCCCGGTAGTTCTCCCACTGCGGCTGGTTCGGGAACAGCTTCGGCGGGTACGCGAGCACCTCGTTGGCCGGCAGCAGCGACGCCGTGATCATCCACCACGTGGGGAACACGAACGGCACGGCCAGCACGACCATCACCGCGTAACAGGCGATCTTCGCCCTACGACTCATGGAACACCCACCGCCTCCGCATCCGCCACTGCAGCAGCGTGAGCACGAGGATCACCAGGAACAGCACGACGGCCAGCGCGGAGCCGTAACCGAGGTCGTGGTTGGCGAAGGCCTGCTGGTAGAAGTAGAAGACCAGGACGTTGGTGCTGTCCGCGGGCCCGCCGAGGGTCAGCACCTGGATCTGCGCGAACACCTGCAGCGCGCCGGCGACGGTGATGATCGCCGTCAGCAGTGTCGTCGGGCTGATCATCGGCAGGATCACCGACCGGAACCGCCGCCACGGCCCGGCGCCGTCCAGCTGGGACGCCTCCATGATGGACGACGGAATCCCCTGCAGCGCCGCGAGGAACAGCACCATGTTCAACCCGACGTTCTTCAGCACCTGCACCACGATCACCGACAGCATCGCGGTGCCGTTGCCGCGCAACCAGTTCGGGCCGTCGACGCCGATCGCCTGCAGCAGCGAGTTGATCCCGCCGTTGTCCTGCAGGAGGAAGTTCCAGACGATCGTCCACGCGACGAGCGTGACGACCACCGGCGAGAAGAAGACCGTCCGGAACACCGTGGTGCCCCGCAGTTTCAGGTTGAGCAGCAACGCCAGCGAGAGCGCGAGTGCCAGGTTCAACACCACCAGGCCCACACAGAAGATCGCCGTCGCGCGGGCGACCTTCGGCGCGGTCGGGTCGTCGAAGAGCTTCGCGTAGTTGTCCGCGCCCGCGAAGGACGACGTCCCGGCCAGCAGGTTGACGTCCTGGAAGCTGTACCAGACCACCGCGGCCAGCGGCGCCACGACAAAAGCGAGGAAGCCGAGAGCCTGCGGGGCGATGAAGAGCCACCCCGCGAGCTCCTCGCGCTTCTTCGAGGTCAGGGTCATTGGCTCAGCGCCGGGTCGATCGCCTGGCAGACCCCGGCCAGCGCGGCGGGCACGTTCGCGTCCGGCTTCCACATCGGGTCCAAAGCGGACTGGACGAGCGACGCGATCCGCGCGCTCCCGGTGTGCGACGGCAGCACCGCGCCGGTCTTGATCCCGTTGACCACGACGTTCTGCAGCTGTTCCTGGCTGAACAGCGGGTTCGCCTTGGCCAGGGTGGCTGCGTTGAGGAGGCTGTCGCGGGCGGGCGGGAAGTACTGGCCGAGCTTCGCCGAGTTGGCCGGGTTGGTGAAGAAGGCGAGGAAGTCCGCGGCGGCCTTGGCGTGCTTCCCCTTCACCGGGACGCCGATCCCGGCCTGCCCGACGACCTGCGCGTTCGCCTTCGGCCCGGCGGGCAGCGGGACGATGCCCCACTCGAACGGCTTGGCCTTCAGCAGCCCGGCGCGGCTGATCTGCGCGATCGTGAGACCGCTTTCCCCGGCGAAGAAGTCCGCCGTGGTGCCCGGGCCGGGCAGCGCCTTGTCCCTGAAGATCGCCTGGTGCAGGAAGGTCATCGCGGACGTCATCTCGGGGCTGGTGAAACCGCAGGTCCTGCCGTCCGGACCCCAGGCGTCAGCGCCGAAGCCGCGCCACACCGAGGCGAGCAGCACCCACTGCTTGTACTCGAACTCGCGGATGACCAGGCCGGCCTTGCCGGTGTCCTTCGCGGCGACCTGGGTGGCGATCTGCTTGGCGGCGTCCCAGGTCCACCGTCCACTTGCGAGCAGCTGGTCGGGGGTTTCGGTGATCCCGGCCTGGGTGAGCAGGTTCTTGTTGTAGAACATGCCGAACGGCGACGTCGAGAACGGGTAGGCGTAAAGGCCGCTGTCCTTGGTCCACAGTTTTGTCGCGGACGGGACCAGCTCACCGGCGTTGTACCCGGCGGCCGCGGCCAAAGTGGGCTTCAGGTCGGTGAGCGCGCCGGACTGGACGAAGTCGGGCGCGTCGCGCTCGAGGATCCACGCGAGGTCCGGCGGGTTGCCGCCGGAGAGCTGGGTGGTGAGCGCGGCCGAGTACGCGCTGGTGTCGCCCGGGACGACGTCGAACTTGACCGACGCGACCTCCGGGTGGGCCTTGCGGTACTCGGTGGCGATGGAGTCGAAGAGGGCGAGCTGGTTCTTGTCGGTGGTCCAGACCGTCATGCGCAGGGCGATGTTCGTGTTGTCACCGGCGCCGCCCGAGCAGGCGGCCGAAGCCAGTGCGACGGCGGACACGGCCGCGGCGACGAGCAGCCGGGCTCTCTGGTAGGCCACGATGCCTCCTGGTTATTCGAATTAGCAGCGACGGTAAGCGTCGCCTTCCGGGCTGTCAACAGCCAGTGCGCCTGGTTATCGAGTGTGCACTGTGGAGGGTGCGGCCGCAGTCGCCCCTTCGTGGATCGTGCACGGCAGCAGCAGTTGTCTCGGTTTCGGGTCCGCGAGCAGCCCGACGAGGACGCGCACCGCGTGCGCGCCCATCTCGTGGCGCGGGATGCGGAACATCGACCAGTCCGCGCCGGTGCTCGGCACGGCGTGCGCCCGCGGCTGCTGCGTCGGGTCCGCGTCGCCCAGCACCACGATCGAGAGGTCGTCCGGCACGCTGATCCCGGCGTCGTGCGCGCACGCCAGGATCGCGTCGGCCATCGCCGAGCTCTCGACGAGCAGCGCCGTGACACCCTCGTCGCGCGCCTGCCGCAGCGCGAGCGCCGGGTCGACCTCGAGGAACACCAGCGGCGTCCGGCGGTGCTTGCGCGCGGCCGCCTCGTACCCGGCGCGCCGGTCGAGCGTCGGCTCGTTCTCCTCGGTCACGCTGAGCAGCCCGATCCGGCGGTGCCCGAGCCCCCACAGCCACTCGTGGACCTCACGGGTGGCCGCGACGTAGTCCGCGCCGACGTAGCTGATCGGCCCGGTCGGCGACTCGCGCCGGCCGACGAACACGAACGGGAACTGCTCCTCGACCAGCTGCGCGAGCTCCTGCGGGTCGTTGTGCCGGCCGAGCAGGACCGAGCCGTCGGCGATGCGCAGCCGGTTCGTGCCCTGGTCGTAGATCCGGCGGCGCCCGTCGCGGCGGCCACCGCTGGTGAACAGCAGCAGGTCGAAGCCCTGCGCCTCGGCCTCCTCCTCGATGCCGAGCAGGAACGGCCGGTAGAAGTCGGCCACGCCGGACGGGAACACCGACTCGTAGGTGAACACCCCGAGGATCTGGTTGGACTTCCCGCGCAGCCGGCGGCCCATGATGTCCACGGTGTAGCCGGTTTCGCGCAGCACCTGCTGCACGCGCTCGCGGGTCTCGGGGGTGATGCGGAGGCTGTCGGAGCCGTTCAGCACCATCGAGACGACGGCCTGCGAGACGCCGGCCAGCCGTGCCACCTGCGCCTGCGTGACGCGGCCCGAACCCGCCGTCATCCGTGACTCCCTCCCGCGTGACTCCGTGAGACCTTACCGGCGGCACAGTCAGTACCCCCGCACTTCCGGCCACCGGCGCTCCACCCCGGCGGCGTCCAGCACGCGCGCGAAGTCTTCGAAGAGGCGCGGGTCGGTCTTGACGTCCCGTGGTTCGATGTCCTCGCCGAGGGCGAACGCGGCCAGCAGCCCGGCGACCTCCCCGATGTTCCACTCCACGGGGTGCAGCCGGAAGCAGCCGTTCGTGATGTGCGTGGTGCCGATGTTCTTGCCGGCGGGCAGCAGGTTGGTCTTCGACACCGGCAGCAGCGCGCCGAGCGGGATCTCGTAGGGCACGCTCGCGACGTCGATGTAGTTGTCCCCGCCGGTCGACGGGTGCAGGTCGATCCGGTAGCTCCCGACCCCGACGGCGTCTTCCCGGCGGACCCGGCCGTCGACCCCGAGGATCTCGGCCGAGACGTCGTGCTCGGTGACCGTGGTGAGGGCCTTGATGCGCCGCGCTTCGCGGATGTACGCGGACTTCGCGAGCCCGTCTTGCGTGTCGGTGACGTCGGGACGGAGCTTGAGGCCGGGGAAGCCGGTGCCGCCGTCGGCGCGGGGTGCTTCGGTCTGCAGCCAGTACAGGACGGACAGGCTCAGCTGCTTGGCTTCGTGGTGGGCGGTCCGGACGTCGGCCTCGGTCGTGTGGCCGGGAATGGTGTGCGACGGCTTGAGCCAGTAGTCGTTGAGCGGCCAGTTGACCAGCGTGATGTCCGAGCCGAAGGCGCCGTCGGTGTGGAGGTTGCGGGCGAGGATGCGGCGGAAGGCCCACAGTTCCTTGTCCCCGGCGTCGGCGCTCTGGTCGGCGCTCACGGCGAGCGGGTCGCCGGGCGGGTTCGGGACGAAGGTGCGTTTGACCGGCTCGAGCGTCCGCGGGTCCGGCGCGACGAAGCCGAGCAGCGGGCCGGGCCAGAAGTCCGGCTGGTAGTCACGCCAAAAGCCGTACATCTCCGGCCGGTCGATGACGTGGTTTTCGCCTTCGTGGTGGGAAACCGCGAAGCAGTAGGTGAAACCCTGCAGGTTCGCCGGGTCGGCTTTCTCGGGCGCGTGGGGTTCGCCGTGGTCCGCGTGGGATTCGGCGCCGGTGACGTGCTCGGTGCCGGTGAGCGGCAGGAGGTCGCCGTTCTCGGTGGCGTCGAGGACGTACTGGGCGGTGACGGTCACCTTGTCCGCGCCGCTTTCGAGGACCACGGCGTCGACGCGGTCTTGCGTCGTGTGCGCCCCGACCGGCCGGTGGTTCCTCAGGACGCGGATCCGCCCGGCGCTGACGTGCGGCGCGAGCATGGCTTCGACGACGGCCAGGGCCACGCGAGGTTCGTGACAGAGCTTGCTGACCCTGCCCGCGCCGGGGTTCAGCTCCGGCCGCTTCGCGGCTTCGGCGCGGAGCGGGTAATGGCGGCGGTAGTGCGCGCGGATCCCTTCGCGCAGCTCGCGGTAGGTGCGGGTGGACCCGAACCGCTCGATCCAGGGGTTCTCGTCCGGCGGCACGGCCTGCGCGGTCAGCTGCCCGCCGAGCCAGCCGGTCTCCTCGGTGAGCACGACCCGCCGGCCGTGGGACGCCGCGGCCAGCGCGGCGGCAACCCCGCCGAGTCCCCCGCCGACCACCAGAATCTCCGTGTCCAGTTCCCTCATGAAGCCTTCCCCGGCGCTGATAATTCGAATTACTACGCGGGTATGGTGCGCGAGACAAAGCCCGGACGTCAAGAGGGAGTTGGTGCCGGAAGGGTCGACACGCGTGTCCGGAGGGTCGACACGCGTGATCAGGAGGTCGACACGCGTGATCAGAGGGTCGACACGGCACAGGCCCGGCCCGCGCGGTGTGTCGACCCTTCAATCACGCGTGTCGACTGCTCAATCACGCGTGTCGACCTCTCGATCACACCGCTACAGGGGCAGGCCGGAGTAGTTGTCGGCCAGTTCGGTGGCCGCCGCGGTCGACGTCACCGTGCGGTGGAGCTGGGCGAGCTGGAGCTGGGCGTCGAAGCTGTCGCCGTGGCGGTGCAGCATCGACGTCATCCACCACGAGAAGTGCGTGCACCGCCAGACCCGCCGCAACGCCGCGTCCGAGTACGCGTCAGCCAACGAGTTGTCGCCGCGGAAGGACGCCGTCAGCGCGGTCGCCAGCCGTGCGACGTCGGCGACCGCCAGGTTCAGCCCTTTCGCGCCGGTCGGCGGCACGATGTGCGCGGCGTCCCCGGCCAGGTAGAGGTTTCCGTGCCGCATCGGCGTCGAGACGAAGCTGCGCATCGGCAGCACGCTCTTCTCGGTGATCGTGCCGGTCTGCAACGTCCACCCGGGAAAGCCCAGCCGGGTCGACAGCGCCGTCCAGATCCGGTCGTCGCTCCATTCGGCGATGTCCTCGTCCGGCGCAACCTGCAGGTAGAACCGGCTGACGCGCGGCGACCGCATGCTGTGCATCGCGAACCCGTCCGGGTGCCAGGCGTAGATCAGCTCGTCCGACGACGGCGCGACGTCGGCCAGCACTCCCAGCCACGCGAACGGATACGCCCGCTCCGACACCTGAGGGTCCGGAATGGACAGCCGGCTCGGCCCGTGGAAGCCGTCGCAGCCCACGACCACGTCCGCGTCGACCCGCTGCGCCGCGCCGTCAGCGTCCACAAAGGTCACGAACGGCGAGCCCGTGACGTCGTGCAGCGTGACGTCCGACGCCGAGTAGTACACCGGCCGGCCCGCCTTTTCCCGCGCCGCCATGAGGTCCTTGGTGATCTCGGTCTGCCCGTAGATCGTGACCGGCCGCCCGACGAGGTCGACGAAGTCCAGGTGGTGGCGCTCCCCCGGCCACTGCAGGTGGATCCCGCGGTGCTCCATGCCCTCGGCGTCGAGCCGGTCGGCGAGGCCCACCGACCGCAGCAGCTCGACCGTCCCCGCCTCGAGCATGCCCGCGCGGATGCGCGCCTGGACGTGCTCGGCGGTCTGCCGCTCGACGAGCACCGAGTCGACGCCCTCGAGGCCGAGCAGGTGGGACAGCAGCAGCCCGGCCGGGCCGGCGCCGACGATGACGACCTGGGTGCGCACGGGAACGTCCTTTCACGCGGAGGACCCGAGCATGAGCCACCCGCCACGGCGACCTCTACGGCATTCTCATTCAGTGAGAGAGCGTTCGCGAGATCCCGCGCGCCGCCGCACGCAACGCCGGGATCTGCATCCGCGCGGAGTCGTCGTTGGGCACGATCACCGACAGCGCCGCGACGACCTCACCGCCGCGTCCCCGCAGCGGGACGGCGATCCCCGTGGTCTCTTCGTCGATGAAGCCCGCGCAGTACGCGTAGCCGTCCCGCCGGACGTCGGCGAGGAAGCGCCGCAGCCGCGCGGCATCGGTCAATGTGGTCCGGCGGAACGCGCCGAGCGGACCGGCCAGCACCTGTTCCTGCAGGTCAGCGGGCGCGTGGGCGAGCAAAACGAGCCGGGACGACGACGCGTGCAACGGCAGCCGCCCGGCCACCCGCGTCACGTTGACCACCGCGCCGGGCGCCGAAAGCCGTTCGACGAACAGCACCTCGCGGTCCTCCAGCACCGCGAGCTGCGTGTGGTGCCCGACGACGGCGTGCAAGTCCTCCATGAACGGCAGCGCCGCCTCGCGCAGCCCCAGCGTCGGGGACGCGCGCGAAGCCAGCTCCCACAGCCGGACGCCCACCCGGATCCTCCGATCGGTGTCCCGCCGGAGCCAGCCGTGCCCGACCAGCTCCTCGACCAGCCGCGACGCCGTCGCGACGTGCAGCCCGGCGCGGCGCGCGATGTCGGTGACGCGCAACGCGGGCGCGTCCGGTTCGAACGTCTCGAAGATCCGGACGACGCGCGTCAGCACGGAGTCGCGTTTGACCACGTCAGGCAGTGTGCCCCACCGGTCGGCGGGGCACACCGCGACGCGTCACGGCAGCGAGTTCAGGAACGGCTCGTGGCTGTTCTGGAACTCCCAGTTGTAGTACTTGTCCCAGTTGATCGACCACGTCATCAGCCCGCGCAGCGCCGGCGACGTGCCGCCACGCAGGGTGTAGGAACCACAGCCGCTGCCCTTGACCAGGCAGTTCACGGCGGTCTGGACGTCCGCGGGCGAGGTGTAGCCGTTGCCGGCGCTGACCGCCGCGGGCAGCCCGATCGCGATCTGGTCCGGCCGCAGCCCCGGGAAGAACTGCCCGGTGTTCGCGACGGTGAAGCCGGCCTTGAGCATGTCGGTCATCGCGATGTGGAACTCCGCGCCGCCCATGTTGTGGTACTGGTTGTCCAGGCCCATGACCGGGCCGGAGTTGTAGTCCTGGACGTGCAGCACGGTCAGCGAGTCGCGCAGCGCGTGGATCACGGGCAGGTACGCGCCGGTCCGCGCGTCACCGGCGCCCGAGCCGCCGTAGAACTGGTAGCCGACCTGCACGAAGAACGTCTCCGGCGCCATGGTCAGGACGAAGCCCGAGCCGTACTTGGCCTTGAGCGACTTCAGCGCGGAGATCAGGTTGACGATCACCGGCGTGGTCGGGTTGCGGAAGTCGGTGTCGCCGGCGTTGAGCGAGAGCGAGTGGCCCTCGAAGTCGACGTCGAGGCCGTTGAGGCCGTACTTGTCGATGATCGCCGAGACGGAGCTGACGAACTTGTCCCGCGCGGCGGTGGTCGTCAGCTGGACCTGGCCGTTCTGGCCGCCGATGGAGATCAGGATCTTCTTGCCCTGCGCCTGCTTCGCCTTGATGGCGGCGATGAAGTCGGCGTCACTCTCGACGTTCGGGCATTCGGCGGCGGAGCAACGGTTGAAGCGGATGTCCCCGGAGGTGACGGACGTCGGTTCGCCGAAGGCGAGGTCGATGATGTCCCACGCGGCGGGGACGTCAGCCATCCGGACGTAGCCGGAGCCGTTCGCGAAGCTGGCGTGCTGGTAGCCGATCAGCGCGTGCTTCGGCAGGCCGGTGTCGACGCAGCCGGTGGTGGTGGCGCTGGTCGTGGTCGTTTTCGGTGATTCACCGGCAGAGTTGTACGCGGCGACGGCGTAACTGTGGGTCGTGCAGGCGGCCAGGCCTCCGATGGTGGCGCTGGTGCCGGTGGTCGTCGCGACGACGGTGCTGCCTTCGTAGACGCGGTACCCGGTGACGGTCCCGGCGGCAGCGCCCCAGCTCAGGGCGATGGAGGTGTTGGTGACTCCGCCGGTTGCCGGGGTCCCGGGCGCACCGGGTGTGCCGGGGGTGCTGCCGCCGGGGCCGTCGAGGACGACGTCGTCGGCGTAGTAGGTGCCGGCGCCGTACCAGCCGTGGAGGTAGAGCTGGGCGGAGGTCTGGTTGCCGGTGGTGAAGGTGAGGGAGAGCTGGTTGTAGGCGCTCGCGTTGCCGGACCAGGTGGAGGCGCCGCCGGTGATGCCGAGGTAGACGGGGTTCCCGCGCACCCAGGCCGAGACGGTGTAGGTGGTGTTCGGCAGGACGGACACGGTCTGCGAGCACTGCGCGTAGTCGGCACCGACGGGCGTGCCGGCGAGGGCGTAACTCCCGCCGTGCACGGGAGTGCTGACGGTGGTGGCGTTGGCGCAGGTCCAGCCGGAGAGCGAGCCGGCCTCGAAACCGGGGTTGGCGAGGAGGTTGGCCGCTTCGGCATGCCCGGCCGCGAGACCGGAGAGCGCCAGTACGAAGGCGGCGAGGGTTGCGGACAGTCTGGAACGCCTCATCGGGTCCTCCAGTCGGGGAGAGACCTCTGATTGTCTAGACCAATATGTAAAATGTCCAGACCAACTGGGGGTTGGAGGTGGGTTCGGGCGCGTGCCGCGGGTCGAGGGTTGGCGAGTTTGCGGGCGGCCGGTGGTCTTCGGCGAAGCCGCGGCTCGCCCGGCAGGCTCCGGCATCGCCGCGGCTGGGCTGGCGCGCTCCGGAGAAGCCGCGGCTGGACCAGCGAGCTTCGGCATCGCCGCCGGATGGGGCTCACACCGGCGAGTGGCGGCTCGACCGCGAAATCCTCACCGCCGCGGGCGATCCTGCGGGTGAGGTGAGCGGCACTGCCGCCTTCGACCGACAGGGTTCGGCATCGCCGCCGGATGAGGCTCGACCGGCGGACTCGGCATCGCCACCGGATGAGACTCGACCGGCGGGCTTCGGCATCGCCGCCGGATGAGGCTCGACCGGCGGACTCGGCAACGCCACCGGACGAGACTCGACCGGCGGGCTTCGGCGTCGCCATCGGTCGGGCCCCGACCCGGCTGAAGCCCCGGACCGCGCGCCAAGCCGCTTCGACCGGCGGCGGCGACGCGGCCTACTCGGCCAACCACGGGCGTTCCCCGAGGCGGCGGACCCTGCCAAGTGCCGCATCCCTCGGCGGATGTCAGCCACCGCGGCGTTCACCGGCGCCGCGGAACCCCTGCCAGGCACTGCGTCCCGGTAGATGTGCGACTCCCGTGCCGCCGAGGCCGCCTCAGCAGGTCACCAGCAGCTTGGCCACCAACCGCGTCCGACCCGCCTTCGCCCGATCGACCACCTGCACGCTCTCCCACCCCACCGGCACCTGCTCGGCGAGCAACTCCTCCCGCCACTTCCCCGCCCGCCGGACATGCCGCGCGAACGACCGCGGCCGCACCAACCTCCCCCGGCTGCGCTGGCCCGCCAGCGCCTGCTCCGCCGTCACGTCCAGGAACAACAGCCGCACCGAACGGCCCGTCAAGCGGCCCACCACCGCCAGGAGCGCCCGGGTCGATGCCCGCGTCGACGGCTCGTGGACCACGATCGGGCCCTCCGCCTCGATCGCGCGGCGGACGATGCGCACTCGGTGCCACGCGTGGACCACCGGCCGGTAACAGCGGTACGGCACCGCCGGCGCCACCGCCGCCAGGCGGGAGCGGACCTGGTCGGAGTCGAGGACCGGGAGGCCGGGCGCGGCGTGGCGGAGCATCGTCGTCTTGCCCGCTCCGGGCAGGCCCGCGACCACGAGCATGTCGCGCGGCCCGAGCTCGATGACAGTGGGCTCGCTCATGCCCGCTCAACGCCCCAGCGAAGGTAATGGTTCCTTTACCTTCTACTCACGGAGCGTAGTGGGCGAAAGACCACCTGTGCGGTGAACACCACCCGGCCGAGCGCCGGTTCTCACGCACTGTCCTTCACTTCACCCACTCGCCTGAAAACCCATGCGTCCCAAGGCATCCGACGGCGGAACCGCTTCGGGTGAAGATCGTCCACAGCCCTTCCCGGCGTCCGGAAAATCCTTATCTTCTGGAAGGGACGCTCGGCTAGAACAGGGGAAACCTCATGACCCAGTCGCTGGAACTCCCGGTCCAGGAATTCTGTCTCGATTGGACGCTCACGGGCGACGAAGGGGGCCGGGTCGGGGTCACGCTCTCCGGGCAGGTCTCGCTGCTCGACAACAACCGCTTCTACAAGGTCGACGGCGTCATCTACGTCACCGAGGGTGACGCCGACATCCGCGCGGTCGGCAACCCGTGCCTGTCCGTGCGCCGCAACGGCGTCGAGAAGACGGGCCGCCAGTGGGGCTGGGAGATGTGCTCCGCCCGCAAGCGCCTCGGCGCGCTCACCACGATGGAGGGCTACTTCGTCCGCACCGGCTACTGGGCGCCCGCCGACCGAGCGATCCAGCTGAGCCTCTGCGCCGAACACGGGTGGAGCCGGCGCAAGAGCTACAGCCCGCACGTCACCGTCCGGATGGTCGACTGACCACAGTGGACGCCCGGCGGCGCGCCGCGGCGACGACGAGCCCGGCCGCGACCGCGCCGGCCACCGCACACCCGGCGCCGAACCCCGGTGACGGCTCGTGCACCCGCAGCACCGAAACGCACAGCCACACCGCGGCGCCGAACAGGATGCCCAGCACCGGCCCGCCGACGGCCGCGCCGCGCCACCGGTGGCCGTTGCGGATGGTCCGGAGCCCGGATTCGAGGTAGGCGAGCGCGAACAGCGCCAGGATCAGGCTGCCCGCGCCCATCGCGCTGGCCAGCGGGTGCTGGCTGGTGAGGAGCGTGAACGTCTGGGTGGCCGGGCCGGTCCGCACGATGGCCGTCACCGCGCCGCCGACGATCCACCGCGAGATCCCCGGGAACGTGAGCTGTGCGGTGAAGCCGTTGCCGTCGGCCTTCGCCTGGGCCTCGGCCGAGCCCAGCGGAATCCCGGCCGCGGCCAGGTCGATCGCGACCGGGCCCGCGCTGCCGGGGCCGGTCAGCGTCAGCGGCTTGCTGAGGTCGACTTCGACCGGCGTGGCCACCGAAGCGCCACCGAGGTTCAGCGTGGGTGACGCCTCGTGCGGCAGCCGCGCGGGGTTGAGCAGCGCGAGGACGACCAGCACAACGGCGGCGGCCCCGGCGGCCAGCCGCAGCCAGAGCACGGCGGCCGCACCCGCCGCGGGTTCGGCGGCACCGGAGTGGGGATCGGCGTACGGCCCGGACCCACCGGCTCCGCCGTATGGCCCGGACCCGCCGGAACCACCGTGCGGCCCGGATCCACCCCGATCGCCGTAGGGCCCAGCCTCGGCCAGCCCACCGGACCCGGCCGGATCCGCATAAAGCCCGGCCCCCTCCGAGGCACCAGCCCCCGGCCACCCGTTCGTCGCGGTCAACGTCGGCGCAGGCCCAGGCTGCCGCACCGGCCGCGTCCTCGCCTCCCCCGGCGCCGCCGGGGTGGTCGCCGAATTCAGCCCCGCGATCACCCGGGGCGTCAGGTGCAGCACCGGCACCCCGGACCGCTCGAGCCACCCCGAGCCGTAAACCGCGGTGGCCGCCGCAGCCAAATCGGCCGCGAACGACTCCGCCTCCCGGTAACGCGCTTCGAGCTCGCGCGCGAGGCTGCGCATGATCACGCCCGCGATCGGCATCGGCACCCCCGCGATCGGGCGCGGGTCGGTGAACATGTGCTGGCGCATCATGCTGATCGCGCCGCGGGTGTTGTCGAACGGCAGCTGCCGCGACAGCAGCTCGTACAGCACCGTGCCCGCCGCGTACACATCGGCCGCCGGGCTCAGTGCGTTGCCCATCGCCTGCTCCGGTGCGATGTACGCCGGTGTCCCGAGGATCTCGCCGCCGTGCGTGACCAACGTGGCGCCCTCGCTGATGACCCGCGCGATGCCGAAGTCCGCCACCTTCATCACGCCCTGCGTGCTGAACAGCAGGTTCCGCGGCTTGACGTCGAGGTGCAGCACCCCGGCCCGGTGCGCCGCGTGCAGCCCGGCGAGCATCGCCAGCCCGATCGCGCACGCCTGCTCACCGCTGACGCCGTCGCCGTGGAAGCGGCTGTGCACCGTGCCGCCGTCGAGCCGCTCCATCACCAGCAGGTGCTCGCGGCCGGTGCGAACGTAGTCGTACACCGGCACGATGTGCGGGTGGTCGAGGCTGGCCAGCACCCGGGCCTCGCGGTCGAACAGCTCGCTGCTCGCGGTGTGGTTGAGCACGTCCCAGGGCAGCTGCTTGATCGCGACGCTCCGGCCGAGCGTCCGGTGCGTCCCGGCGAACACGACCCCCATGCCGCCTTCGCCGATTTCGGCCCCGATGTCGTACTGCGGCAGCGCGGCGACCAGCTCGGCCGGTGCGCTCATCGGGTGAATTCCTGCGTGGACGGAACCGCCATCCGGACGGTGGCGCCGTCACCCGCGGTGACGGCGGCCGGCGGCGCCGGGTGCGGGGTCAGGTAGCCGAGCAGGAACGCGATGGCCGCGGCGCCGAGCACCACCGGGATCTCGATCGCCGGCTCCGGCGGCACCAGCCGCAGCACCGACAGGCTGATCACCGCGACGAGGCCGGTGCCGAACCCGGCGGGCAGGAACCGCAGGCCACGGCGCCAGCGGTTCGGCGCCAGCTTGTGCCGGGCCAGCGCCAGCAGCGACGTCAGCCAGGCCAGGATCGTGAGCACCAGCATCGCCAGGCCGAAGACGCCGTACACCGACCAGATCGAGCCGCGGACGTCGGCGACCGTCGTCGCCTCGCCGAGCGTCGAGCGCTGGGCGTCGAGCAGCTCGACCGACGACGGCAGCAGCCCGGTCGCCTGCCCGCTCAGGTCGCCGAGGTCGAGGACGAACGTCCGGGTGACCGTGCCGCGAGCCGGCACTTCGAACGGCGCTGTGGTGTCGTAGGCGAAGAACGTGAGCGCGAGCGCGACCCCGGAGAGCCGCACGCTGCGGACCTTCACCGGCGCGACGCCGGAGTTGGTGGCCACGACCTGCAGCTCGACCTGCTGGGCGGGGTCGATCGGCACCGTGGCGTCCGCGATCGGCCGCCGGTCGATCGTCGCCTGCACCTCGAGCGAGCCGCCCGCCGCCGACGCCGCCGGCGCGCCGAGCACCAGCACGCACAATCCCCACGCAACCCCCGCCGCGATGAGACGTCCCATTTGCGCATCCCCTACTTGCGTAATCCGACTGGTCGGGAATGCTACAGCGAGCACACACCGGGGAGGGACGTCCGATGAGAATCGTGGTTCGGCTGTTTTTCGGCGCCGTGGCCGGAACGGTGCTGCTGCTGGCCTTTGCGGGCAACGCCAACGCACAATACACTTCTTCGGTTGGTTTGAAACCGTCGAGCGGTAAGGCCGGAAGCTCGTTCACCATTTCCTGGAGTTTCTATCCGTGCGGCACCCCGATCACATTCTCGTGGAACGGCACCCCGATGTGGACGGGGAACGCGACCCTCCAGCAGACCAGCGGCACGGTCGCGGCGACCGTGCCCGCGGGCGCCCAGCCCGGCACCTACCCGGTCACCGGCACGTGCACCAACGCCCGGACCAAGCAGCCGCTCACCGCGAGCAGCCGCTTCACCGTGACCGGCTCGCCGACCACCACCCCGCCGCCGGTGACGACCACCCCGGTGACACCGCCGCCGGTGACCACCCGGCCGGCCACCCCCGGCACCACGACGACCCCGCCGACCACGACCACCACTCCGCCGACCACGACGACGACCCCGCCGACGTCCACCACCCCGACGCCCCCCGGCACGCCGGTGACCACCAGCACCGAGCCGAAGCCGGGTGAGCTCGTGCTCGACCGGCCGAGCATCCAGCCCGGTGACACGCTGTCGGCGTCCGGCAAGGGGTGCGAGCCGAGCCGGATGGTGCGGCTGACCTCCGACGGCGCCGAGGTCGGCTCCGCCTACACCGACAGCTCCGGCGGGTTCACCGCGCCGGTCCAGTTCACCCGGATCGAGGCCGGGCGGCACACCGTGGTCGCCGAGTGCGGGGTGCGCCTGACCGGGGCCGTCGACCAGGTGGTCACCCGGTCCTCCGGCGGGCAGACCGGCACGCTGGTCGTCCTTGTGTTCTTCGTGCTGGCCGGCATCGCGGTGATCCGCTTCCCCTGACCCACCCGGTTGACATGCAGCCGTATGGCTGCCTATCGTGAATAGGCAGCCGGACGGCTGCATGTCATGGAGAAGACGTGATGGACGAGGTTTTCAAGGCACTGGCCGATCCCAGCCGCCGCCGGCTGCTGGACGCGCTCAACGAGCGCAACGGCCGGACCCTGCGCGAGCTGTGCGCGGGGCTCGACATGGCCCGCCAGTCGGTGAGCAAACACCTGGCCGTGCTCGAAGCGGCCGGGCTGGTCACGACGACCTGGCGCGGCCGCGAAAAGCTGCACTACCTCGACGCCGCGCCGATCAACGCGATCGCCGAACGCTGGATGACCCGCTACGACCGCAAGCGGGCCGGCGCACTGGCCGACCTGAAACGAGCCCTGGAGTCGACACCGATGAACGAATTCGCCTACACGACCTATATCAACACGACCCCGGAGAAACTCTGGCAAGCGCTTACCGATCCGGCGTTCACGAGCCAGTACTGGGGCGTCTCCTTCACCACCGACTGGAAAAAGGGCTCGCCGATGACGTGGGCGGAAAGGGGCGCGGAAACGAGCGACCCCGACCAGGTCGTCCTCGAATCCGACCCGTTCCACCGGCTCGCCTACACCTGGCACACTTTCACGCCGGAATGGGCGAAGAGCAACGGCATCGACGAAGAGACATTGGCGAAACTGCGCTCGGAAAGCCGGACGAAAGTCACGTTCACCCTGGAGCCGCACGGGGAAATGGTGAAGCTGACGGTGCTGCACGACGGTTTCGACGACGGCAGCACCGCGCGCGAGATGTGCAGCCAGGGCTGGCCCGCCCTGCTCTCCAGCCTGAAGACGCTCCTGGAGACCGGCGTCCCCCTTCCGTGAGCGGGACCAACCGGACCAACCGTCCTAACCAGACAGAACTGGCACAGGGAAACGTCTGAATTCTCCCCCTTTCGTGGGCGCCGGGTTGAAGTCCGGGTGAATTCCCTCCTTTCGACGCCCTCCTGGGCGGTTTTCCGGGCGTTAGGCTCGCATAATCCGTGATCGGTGATGGTCCGATCGAGTGACGGGAGAGTGCGCGTGCCGGGGTCAGTGCGTGCCCGCTGGATCGTGGCGGCCGTGGTCGTGGCCGTCGCGGCGGGAGCCGTCGTGGCGTTCTGGCCGGACAGCGCGGACGCGCAGGATCCCGAGATCGCCATCTCCCGCTCGGCGTGCGGCACCGGCTGGACGGACCCGAAGCCCGGCCCGCAGACGTTCCGCCTGCACAACACCGGCTCGGTGACCGCCGAGGTCGACCTGATCGACCCGGCGACCGGGGTGATCTACGGCGAGGTCGAAGGCCTCGGCGCGGCGACCACCCGGCCGCTGCAGGTCAACCTCGGCAACGGCAGTTACGCCTTCCGGTGCCTGCCCGACGACGCGAGCGCGATCGTCGGGCCCGCGGTGCAGGTCAGCGGCGGGGCCGAGCGGTCCGGGCCGGGTGTCGCGCCGGTGACGCACAACGACCTGCTCGGCCCGCTCAAGGCCTACCAGCAGCACGTCGTGACCGGGCTCGGCGAGCTGGTCGCCAACACCGGCGCGCTGAAGAACGCCGTCCACGGCGGTGACCGCGCGGCGAGCCAGGCCGCCTGGCTGACTGCGCACCTGACCTACGAGCGGCTCGGCGCCGCCTACGACGCGTTCGGCGACTCCGACGGCGCGCTCAACGGCACCACCGACGGCCTGCCCGGCGGGACCGCCGACGCGGGCTTCACCGGCTTCCACCGGCTCGAACAGGGCCTCTGGCACGGCGAGGACCTGGGCGCGCTCGGCGCCGTCGCCGACCAGATCGACACCGACGCCCACACGCTTCAGACGTCCTTCGGCGAGAGCCAGGTCGACGGCAACGACCTCGGGCTGCGCGCGCACGAAATCATGGAGAACACGCTGCAGTTCGAACTGACCGGCCGCACCGACTACGGCAGCGGCACCAACCTGGCCACCGCCCGCGCCAACCTCGACGGCACCCGCGCGGTGCTCGACGTCCTCCGCCCGCTGCTCGCGCCGCGCTACCAGCAGCTGCCGAAGCTGGACACCTGGCTGACGCGCACGCAGACCGTGCTCGACGCCGCCCACCGGCCGGACGGCAGCTGGGTCCCGCTGGCGCAGCTGGACCCGAAGCAGCGGCAGAAGCTCAACGCCGACGTCAGCGAGCTGACCGAGCTGCTCGCCCCGATCGCGGCCATCGCGGAGCCGAGGAGGGTTTCGTGACCGAGCAGCCTCGCTGCCCCGTGCCGCACCCGGCCGCGGGCCTGCCCCGCCGGTCGTTCCTGCGCCGGGCCGCCATGGGCGCCGGCCTGACCGTCGCCGCGGGGGCCGGGCTCGGCGCGTCCGCCGCCGTCACCGACAGCACGGCGCCCGTGGTGTTCCACGGCGCCAACCAGGCCGCGATCCTGCGGCAGCCGCCCACACAGACGATCGTCGCCTCGTTCGACGTCGTCGCGGAGTCGAAGGCCGAGCTGACCGAGCTCTTCCGCGAGCTCACCGACCGGGCCCGGTTCCTCACCGGCGGCGGCGCGCCGGCCGCGCTCGGCATCACCGGCCCGCCCGCCGACTCGGGAGTACTCGGCCCGGTCGTGCCGGGCGGCGACCTCGGGGTGGTCCTCGGCGCCGGCGCGTCCCTGTTCGACGACCGGTACGGCCTGGCGAAGCTCAAGCCCGCCAAGCTCAAGCCGATGCAGATGTTCCCGAACGACGCTCTCGATCCGGCGCAGTGCCACGGCGATCTCAGCCTGACTCTTTCGGCGAACTCCACCGACACCGTGCTGCACGCGCTGCGCGACATCACCCGCGCCACCCGCGGCGGCATGCAGCTGCGCTGGCGCATGAACGGCTTCAGCTCGCCGCCGCGGCCGTCCGGCACCCCGCGGAACCTGATGGGGTTCAAGGACGGCACGGCGAACCCGGAAGGGTCCGAACTGGACAGTCTGCTGTGGACGAACGGCGGAGGCGAGCCCGCGTGGACGACCGGCGGCAGCTACCAGGTCGTCCGGCTGATCCGGATGCTGGTCGAGTTCTGGGACCGGGTTTCGCTGACCGAGCAGGAGAACATGTTCGGCCGCCGCCGCGACACCGGCGCCCCGCTCGACGGCGCCGACGAGAAGGACGTCCCCCGGTACGCCGAGGACCCCGTCGGCACGGTGATCCCGCTGACCAGCCACATCCGCAAGGCCAACCCGCGCACCCCGGAGACCGACAACAGCCGGATCCTGCGCCGCGCCGTCAACTACGACCGCGGCGTCGACAGCAACGGCAACCTCGACATGGGCCTGCTGTTCGTCTGCTACCAGCAGGACCTCGAGCGCCAGTTCGAGGCCGTCCAGACGCGGCTGGCAGACGAGCCGCTCACCGACTACATCTCCCCGTTCGGCGGCGGGTACTTCTTCGCGCTGCCCGGCGTCACCGGCCCGGAAGACCACTTCGGGCGCTCCCTGCTCACCTGACTGAGAAGTTCCCACCACGAAAGGAAACCCCGCAGTGCACACCAGAACCCGCCGGCGGCGGCGCGGCCTGCTCGGCGCCGGGGCGCTCGCCTCGGTGGCCGTGCTGGCCGCCATCACCGGCTCCGCGGCCGGCGCCGCGGAAGCCCAGCCGCTGCACGCCGTCCCGGCGCAGTGGCTGCCGACGTCGACCCCGATCAAGCACGTCGTGGTCATCTTCGGCGAGAACATCTCGTTCGACCACTACTTCGGCACCTACCCGAACGCGGCCAACACCGACGGCACCCCGTTCCAGGCCGCGCGGAACACCCCGAAGGTCAACGGCCTGGACCACAAGCTGCTGACCGACAACCCGAACGCGTACAACCCGAAGCGGCTCACGCACGAGCAGGCGCTGACCTGCGACCAGAACCACAACTACGGCGCGGAGCAGGCCGCCTTCAACGGCGGCAAGATGGACAAGTTCGTCGAGAAGACCGAGACGGACAAGTGCACCGGCCAGCCGGTCCTGTTCGGCGAGCCCGGCCTGGTGATGGACTACTACGACGGCAACACCGTCACCGGCATGTGGAACTACGCGCAGCACTACGCGCTGAACGACAACTCGTTCAACACGGTGTTCGGCCCGTCGACGCCCGGCGCGCTCAACCTGATCTCCGGCAACACCCACGGCGCCTCGGCGGTGGACCCGGTGACGCACGAGCCGGTCACCGACGCGTACGCGGTGCAGTCGCCGGACGCGCACGGGGTCGGCACGGTCATCAACGACCCGGACCCGGCGTGGGACGACTGCTCGGACAAGAACCACACGAGCAAGGACAACCTGGCCACGATGCGCGGCCGCAACATCGGTGACCTGCTCAACCAGCGCCACGTGACGTGGGGCTGGTTCCAGGGCGGCTTCCGCCCGACCGGCACCGCCAACGGGTACGCGGTCTGCGGCGCGACCCACACGAACATCGGCGGCAACGCGGCGGTCGACTACAGCCCGCACCACGAGCCGTTCCAGTACTACCCGTCGACGTCGAACCCGAAGCACCTCCCGCCGTCCTCGGTCCAGGCGATCGGCCAGACCGACCGCGCGAACCACCAGTACGACGTCTCGGACTTCAACGACTCGCTCAAGGCCGGCTCGATGCCCGCGGTGAGCTTCCTGAAGGCCCCGGAGTACCAGGACGGCCACGCCGGCTACTCGGACCCGCTGGACGAGCAGCAGTTCGTGGTCGGTGAGATCAACAAGATCCAGCAGTCCCCGGACTGGAAGTCCACGGCGATCGTCCTGGCCTACGACGACTCCGACGGCTGGTACGACCACCAGGCGTCGAAGATCCTCAACGGCTCCCACGACGCCGCGCAGGACCAGTCGGTGTGCACGGCCAAGCCGACGACGCAGGGCAAGTACGCCGACCGCTGCGGCTACGGCCCGCGGCTGCCGCTGATGGTGATTTCGCCGTACAGCAAGGTGAACCACGTCGACCACACGCTGACCGACCAGACCTCGGTGCTGAAGTTCATCGAGGACAACTGGTTCGCCGGCCGCATCGGCGACACGTCGTTCGACAGCCGGGCCGGGTCGCTGAACGGCATGTTCAGCTTCTGGTGGCCGCAGGCGAAGCGGGTCACGCTCGACCCGAAGACCGGCGCTGTGCAGCACAGCTAGCGGTCTGCCACAGCTCGTCGTGAGTGGTAATTCGGGTTAGAACCCTAATTACCACTCACGACGGGTGCACCGGGGCCAGGTCCCAGGCCAAGGTGACCACCGTGCCCGACTCCCCCGACGAAATATCCGCCCGGTCCGCGCTCGCCCGCAGCAGCATCAGCCCGCGCCCGCGCAGGGAGACCGGGCGGGGGTCCGGGACCGGGGTGCGCCAGCGGCCGTGGTCGGTGATCACCACCTCGAGGCGGTCCTCCAGCAGCGCGGCCTCCAGGTCGACCATTCCCGGCCCCGCGCCGTCGTACGCGTGGTCCGCCACGTTCGCCAGTGCCTCGTAGCTCGCCAGGACGATGTCGCCGGCCCGGACCGGCTCGACGCCCGCCGCCAGCACCCAGGCCATCAGGTCGTGCCGCAGTCTCCGCAGCTCCTGGGGCGTGGCCTGCACCTCGCGACGGCGGAACGGGCCCACGGGTTCGGGCATCGGGGCTCGCCTCTCTCCGGGGGCCGTCACGAGGCCAGCGCTTCGTCGACCGTCGGGTGGATGCCGATCCACGTGTCGAGCCCGGTGGTCTTCAGCGGCCCCGACGTCACGGCGGAGTCGCTCACCACCCGCAGCGCGCGCTCGGCCAGCTTGCGGTGCGCCGCCGCGAGCACCTGCAGCCCCGCCGAGCAGAAGAACGTCACCTCGCGCAGGTCGACGACCAGGGTCTCCGGTTTGTCGGCCAGCACCACCGCGACGACGTCTTCGAACTCGGGCGCGCTGAGCAGGTCGATCTCCCCCGCCACGGCCAGCACCGCGGCCCGCCCCCGCCAGCCGAGCGTGACCGTCAGCTCGGTGGCGGGAAGATCCCGGGGGGAAGAGGTCACGGTCCCTTATCGTGCCCCAATCACCGGGCCGCCGCTACCGGTGCGGGAGCTGGACGACGGTGACCCAGAAGTCGTCGATCTTCCGGACCACCTCGACGAACTTCTCGAAGTCGACCGGCTTGGTGACGTAGGCGTTGGCGTGCAGGTCGTAGCTGCGCAGGATGTCCTCGTCGGCTTCGGACGTCGTCAGCACGACCACCGGGATCGTGCGCAGGCCCGGGTCCGCCTTGACCTCGGCGAGCACCTCCCGGCCGTCCTTGCGGGGCAGGTTGAGGTCGAGCAGGATCAGCCCCGGCCGCGGCACCGTCTCGAAGCGCCCCCGGCGGTTCAGGAACTCGAGCGCCTCGACGCCGTCGCTCACGACGTGCAGGGCGTTGCGGATCTTGTGGTGCTCGAAGGCTTCCCGCGTCATCAGGACGTCGCCGGGGTCGTCCTCGACGAGCAGGATGTCGATCGGGTCAGCGGTCTGCGTCATGCGTCCCCACAAGGGTCTCGGTCGCCGGGAGGGTGAAGCGGAACGTGGTGCGCTCGGCCTCGGTGTCGAGCCAGATCCGGCCGCCGTGGTGCTCGACGATCCGGCGGCACATCGCCAGGCCGATGCCGGTGCCCGGGTACGCGCTGCGCGTGTGCAGCCGCTGGAACAGCGCGAAGACGCGTTCGGCGTACTCCGCCTCGATGCCGATCCCGTTGTCCGACACCGCGAACACCCAGTCGTCGCCGTCGCGCTCCGCGGTGATCCGCACCTCCGGCGGGGTCTCGCCCTTGAACTTCAGCGCGTTGCCGACCAGGTTCTGGAACACGGCCGTCAGCAACGCCGGTTCGACGCTGACCTCGGGCAGCTCGCCGCGGTCGACCTTGCCGCCGCTCAGCGAAAGCGCGACCTCGAGGTTCGCGACGGCGTCGTCGACCAGCGTGCCGGCGTCCACCGTGACGTGCTCGCCCGTGCGGCGGCCGACCCGGGAGAACGCCAGGAGGTCGTTGATCAGCACCTGCATCCGCTTCGCGCCGTCGACGGCGTACTCGATGTACTGCTCGCCGCGCTCGTCGAGCAGGCCCTGGTAGCGCTTCTGCAGCAGCTGGCAGAAGCTGGCCACCTTCCGCAGCGGCTCCTGCAGGTCGTGCGAAGCGACGTACGCGAACTGCTCCAGGTCGGCGTTCGACCGCTCCAGCTCGCGCGTCCGCCGGTCCAGCATGGCGTGCGCCCGCTCGAGCTCGGCGACCTCGTCGAGGATGCGCTGCCGCATGGCTTCGACGTCGGCGCCGAGCTGGGCGATCTCCTGCGGCCCGCTGCCGTGCACCGGGCGGTGGACGTCCTGGTCGGCGACTTGCCGGACCTGCCCGGCCAGCTGCAGGATCGGCCGCGTGATGACCTGCCGCAGACCGAGGAACAGCACCAGGAACAGCAGCACGACGAGGGCGCCGACGGCGACGAGCATCGCGGTCAGGAAGTTCGCCGCGGAGTCGAGGTCGGCCCGGCCCTCGGCGCGCAACGCCGTCAGGTGCGCGGCCTGCGCGTCCAGGGCGCCGCGGACCGCGTCGAACTGGGTCCGGCTGCGGTCGGCGAGCGCCGCGGTGGGCGCGGGCGCGGCCGGGGTGATCGACGGCGCCACCGTCGCCTGCCAGGTGGACGCGGCCCGCAGCACGCGGTCGAGGTCGTCGCCGATCTGGGTGCCCGGGGTGGCCCCGAGCTGCCTGAGCTGGGCGGCCGCGTCGGCCTGCGAGCGGACGCCGTCGGTGTACGGGGTGAGGAAGTCCGGCTGCCGGCCGAGCTGGTAGCCGCGGACCCCGGTCTCCTGGTTCAGCAGAGCCGTCGACAGCTGGATGGCGGCGAGCCGCTGGGCGCCGATGACGTCGAGCAGGCGGTTGCGGGCTTCGGTGAGGTTGTTCAGCGCGACACCGCCGCCGACCAGGGCGGCGAGCAGCAGCACCGCCTCGGCCACCGCGAGCAGGGTGAGCCAGCGGCGGATGGGCCAGCCGCGTGCGTCAGCGCTCATCACACCGCGCCTTCCGGGTCGTGGCTGAGCAGCGCGAGGGCGACGTCGTCGTCGAGCGGGCCGGAGTTGAGCCGTTCGGCGCGGGCGATCAGCTCGTCCAGCAGGTCGGTGCCGTCGAGCCCGGCCTGGTGCTGGATCTCGAGCACGATCTCCGCCATCCGCTCGTGCCCGAGCCGCTCGGACCCGGCGCCGACGCGGCCTTCGAACACGCCGTCGGTGTACAGCAGCAGCGACCAGCCCGGTTCCAGCGGCACGTCGAGAGCCTCCCACTTCGTGCCTTCGACCACGCCGAGCGGGACGCCGAGGCGTTCACCGGAGAGCAGGTGCCCGTCGCCGGGGGTGAGCAGCAGCGGCGGCAGGTGCCCGGCCAGCGACAGGCGCAGGGATCTTCGGTCCGGCGCGATCACGACCATGCAGACGGTCGCGAACAGCGGCTCGATCCGCTCGTGCACCAGGACCCGCTCGACCATGCTCAGCACGTCGGCCATCGGCAGCCCGGCCATCACCAGCGAGCGCCACGCGATCCGCAGCGCGACGCCGAGCGCGGCCTCGTCCGGGCCGTGGCCGCAGACGTCGCCGATCATCACGTGGACGGCGCCGTCGGCCAGCTCGATCGCGTCGTAGAAGTCGCCGCCGAGCAGGGAGCCGTTGCGGCCGGGGCGGTAGCGCGAGGCCAGTTCGAGGTGCGGGTCGCGCAGCAGCGGGACGGGCAGCAGGCCGCGTTCGAGCCGCGCGTTCTCCCGGGCGAGCAGCTGCTGCTGCAGGAACTGCTGCTCGACGTGCTCGGCGCGCTTGCGTTCGCGGGCGAAGCGCAGGGCCTTGACCAGCAGCGGCCCGTCCACCTGGTCCTTGACGAGGTAGTCCTGCGCACCGGCGGCGACCGCGGCGACACCGGTGGCCTGGTCGTGCTGCCCGGTCAGGACGACCACCGCGACGCCGGGCGCGTGCTGGCCCAGCTTCGTCAGGCCGCTCAGGCCCATGGCGTCGGGCAGCTGCAGGTCGAGCACGACGCAGTCGGCGGTGAGCGGCCCGGCCAGCGCGGCGGCCAGCGTGTCGACGCGCTCGAGCGAGAAGGGCACCGACGTGTCCGCCAGCATCTCCTCGACCAGCAGCGCGTCGCCGTCGTCGTCCTCGATCAGCAGCACGCGCAGGCGGGTACCGGGGTCCCACGTTGACTCGTGCGCGGCGGTCACCGGCGTCTCCCCGTTCGGCTGCCTGGGCCAGCACATTTCCGACGATCACCCTAGCGGCACCGGCGGCGGCCGCCTACGCCCGTGGAACCGGTCCCACGGGGTAGCGATTTATAGCATTCGGGGGGACACCGGGTGGGTAACGGTTCGGGTGCACTCCGCAAAATGCCGCCGAGCCGCCCTGTCATCCACAGTGGACGATACGGCGGCTCGGCGGCATTCGGCTCAGCGCGTGGCCAGGGTCAGCGCGAACGTGTTGCCCTCCCCCTGGACCAGCGAGCTCAGCGACGCGGTGAACGCGCCGCAGCCGGTCAGCGGCGGGATCGTGTACGTGCCGGTGACCGGGCCGCCCGAGGCCGGCACGAACCCGCTTCCGGTCCGGAGGTCGGCCGGGATCGGCGCGTTCGCGCGGCAGCCCGCGTCCGCGACCGGCAGCCCGAAGAGCGTCACCTGCGGCAGGGCCAGCGCGAAGGCCGAGTGCACGACGAACCCGGCGCCGTCGAACTCGCCGGTCTGCGGGCCGTCCGGGGTGAACCGCAGGTCCGCGGCGCCGGGCACGAACCCGAAGACCTTGAACTCCGCCCGCGTCCGGTCGAACACCGCGCCGAACGCGGGGCCGGCGGTGACCGAGCCCGTGAGCGGCGCGGCCGCCCCGAGCGCCTTCACCAGCGTCGAACCGGTGACGCCGTAGTCGTACGACGGCGGCGCGCCGCCGAGGTCGAAGCTCAGCAGCACCGGGTCCTGCCCCGGGTCGAGCGTGCAGTCCGAGGTGAACGAGCCGAGCCCGGTGAACGAGCCGTCGGCCTTCTTCGGGGTCAGTCGGGTGCTGAAGTCCCCGATCGTCAGCGCTGTGCGGCCCGCGTTCGGCAGCTGCACCGGTGGCACCGAACCGGTCGCCCGCGTGGTGAACGCCCCGGACGCCGGAACGGCCGTCTTGGCCACCGTCAGCGGCAGGGCGAGCGGCAGCGTCAGCGAGCCGTTGGCCAGCGTCACCCCTGCGGACGCCGTCCCTTCGATGCTCGCCGCGCCGACCAGGGCCAGGCCGCGGGTGGACTTGTCCGGCACGGTCACCGCGACGGTGAGGTCGGTTGTCGTGAACGTGCCGCCGGGCGCGGACGGCACCTCGAACGTCGCCTTGACCTCGACGTCGAGGCGCTGCTCACCGATCAACGGGAACGGGCAGGTGAAGCTCAGCCGCTTGTCGATCGCCGTCGACGCGTCCGCGGGCGGCGCGGCGAACGGCAGCAGCAGGCAGGCGAGGCCCGCCGCGAGCACCAACCGGGCTTTCCGCACGGGCACTCCCTTCCAGGCGTGGCACCGGCCCCCGCCGCAGCGCGACGGGGGCCGGCAGTCGGGGTCACTTCTTGGCGAGCACGAGGTCCAGCGTGTTGCCGTCACTCTTGGCGAACGCGCTCACGATGTCGTTGAACGGGCCGCAGTTCTGCAGCGCGGACAGCGAGTAGGTGCCCGCCAGCTTCCCGCCCTTGAGCAGGTCGAAGTCGGCGCCGGTGGTCATCTCGCTGGTCGACGACGTGGTCGTGCCGCACTTCGGGTCGGTGCTGATCGGGATGCCGAACAGGTTCACCGTGGTGAGGAACGTGTCGAACTTGATGTGCGCCTTGAAGCCGGTGCCGACCAGCTCACCGGTCTGCGGGCCGTTCTGCACGACCTTGACGTCCGAGCTGCCCTGCAGGAACCCGAACAGCTTGAAGTCGGTGTGCGTCGGGTTGAGCTGCAGGTTGCCGGTGAACTTCTTCGCCGCGAGGTCCACGTCGGCGTCGAACGAGCCGGTGATCGGCGCGGTGCTGCCGAGCGACTTCAGCGACGTCGACCCGGTGATGCCGAAGGAGTACTTGATGCCCCCGCCCGGCGGGGTCGTGGTGGGCGGGTTGGTCGTCGGCGGCGTGGTGGTCGGGGGTGTGGTCGTCGGCGGGGTCGTCGTGGGCGGGGTCGTGCCGCCCCCGCCGGCGATCGTGATCGTGGCCAGGGTGTTGTTCTGGCCGGCGTCCTGCGTGCAGGGCGCGTCGATCGTGCCGTCCGGGGTGATGCCGGTGACCGAGCCGTCGGCCTTGCGCGGGGTGACCTTGAGCTGCAGGTCGCCGACGGTGATCTTCGCCTGGCCGGGCTGGGTGAACGTCAGCGACGGGGTCTTGCCCGAAGCGTTGATGTTCAGCTCGCCCGACGCCGGGATGTTCGTCTTGTCCAGCGTGATCGGGACGTTCACCGGCAGGTTGAGGCTCGGCGCGGCGACGGTCGCGGCGACGGTCGCGGTGCCCTCGATCGTCGTGGCGCCGATCAGGCTCAGGCCGGCGACGGTGTCCGCGTTGATGGTGGACACGGCCTTGATGTCGAACGCGCCGGTCGGCTGGCCGGTGTTCACCGTGGTCGGCAGGTCGGTGTTGATCACCACCTTCAGCGACTGCGAACCCACCAGCGGGAGGGTGCAGTGGTAGTTGAGGGTCAGCGAGATCGGGTCGGCGGCACTGGTCTGCGCCCCGAGCACCAGCGCGGTGGCGACCAGCCCCACCGCGGCCGTGGCCGCGGCGGCCGCGACCGTCTTCTTCTTGCCTCTAGGGTGATTCACGATGGTCCTTCCGTGTATCAACAGTGATACGAAACGGCGCGCACATTCTCGAAAATCGCGACCGAACGTAAGCTAACGAGCGCCCGCTGCGGCAATCAAGGGCTTTTGGTGAAAACGTCACGCCCCGGCGGCAAATTGTCACCCCGGCGCGTCACCCGGCTCGGGTTCCTAGCAGGCGGAGGAAGGTTTCCCCAGCACAGCGCCATCGGCGAACCGCTGACGCACGTGACAAATCCCCGCCGTGGAATGTTGACGCGCGTGCCAACCGGCCATTCTCTTCTTGCTCGCGCACAACCGCGCCGCGTAGCTTCGAAACCCATGAAAAGAATGCACAGCGCGGTGCTCGTAATGGCGGCGGCCACGCTCCTGTCGTGCGCCGCCTGCTCGTCGGACGCCCCGGCCGACCCGGGCCGGCACGCCGACCCGGCGGCGCTCGCCTGGGTCGACAAGGTGTGCACCGGGGTGGCCGCGGGCTCGGCGAAGCTCTCGCAGCCGCCGGCCGTCGACGACGCCGACCCGGTGAAGACCCGGGACGCGATGGTCGACTTCCTCGGCCGGCTGGGCGCGGCCCTCGACGACATGGCGGGCGGCCTCCGCACGGCCGGCGTCCCGCCCGTCCCGGATGGACAGTCCGCCGTGGACAAGGCGACGGGCAACCTCACCGAGACGAAGACGAAGCTGTCCGAGACGAAGACCAAGATGGAGCAGGCGAAGGTGACCGACCAGCCCAGCCTGCGCCGGGTCATCTCCGAGGCCGACACGACGATGGGGCAGCTCTCCGATCCGGAAGGCCCGATCAAGGAGCTCAAGGCGAACCCCGAGCTGAACCTGGCCTTCGGCGAGTCCGCCACCTGCAAGCGGGTCTACGGGACCGGCTCGTGACGCGGCGCGCGCTCGCCCTGCTCGTCGCGCTGGTCGTCACGGCAGCACTCGCCCCGGCGGCTTCGGCGGACGCGGACCCGGCGCCCGGCCCGTCCGGCGACGCGTTCTACACCCCGCCGTCCCCGCTGCCCGCGGGAAAGCCCGGCGACGTCCTCCGCTGGCGGCCGTCGAACGCGGGGCCGCGCAAGGCATCCGTCGACGCGTGGCAGGTGATGTACCTGTCGACGAACGCGCTCGGGCAGCCGGACGCGGTCACCGGCACCGTGCTCGTGCCGAAGAACGCCGACCGCGCGAGCGCGCCGATCGTCTCGTTCGACCCTGGCACGCACGGCCCGGCGTTCGGCTGCACCCCGTCGAAGATGATCGACATCGGCGCGTTCTACGAGCAGCCGGGCCTCGACGACCTGCTCGACGCGGGGTACGCGGTCACCGTCCCGGACTACGAGGGGTACCAAAGCGACCCGAAGACGACGTACGTCGTGGGCCGCTCGGAAGGCCCCGCGGTGATCGACGGGGTCCGCGCGGCCCAGCGGCTCGCGGCGGCCGGGCTCTCGGCGACGTCGAAGGTGGTCTTCCGCGGGTACTCCCAGGGCGGCGGCGCGGCCGCGTGGGCCGGCGAGCTGCAGCCGACGTACGCGCCGGAACTGAACCTCGTCGGGATCGCGGCCGGCGGGGTGCCGGCCGACCTCGTCCAGGTGACCCTCCAGCTCGACGGCAAGTTCGGGTTCGGCGTGTTCGCCTACGCCCTGCTCGGCCTCGACCAGGCCTACCCGGAGCTGAAGCTCGACTCGTTCCTCAGCGAAAACGGCCGCGCGAAGCTCGCCGAGATGCGGCAGAGCGCGTGCACGTTCGAGCTGCTCACGACCTACGCGAACCAGAAGATCGCGGACTACACGACCAGCCCGGGCTACATCCAGCCCGCGTGGGTGGCGCGGCTGACCGAGAACAAGCTCGGCGGCCACCCGCCGCGCGTGCCGGTGTTCCAGTACCACGCCACCGGCGACCAGCTGGTGCAGTTCGCGCAGGCCGACGCGCTGCACAAGGCGTACTGCGCGGCCGGGGTCCAGGAGACGTGGAAGACCTACGACACCGACCACATCACGCTGGTCTACACCGGCAACGCCGACGTCCTGGCCTTCGTCAAGGACCGGATCGCCGGGAAGCCGGCGACGTCGAGCTGCTGATCAGCGGTTCGGCCTGCCGTGCGGGTGCTGCTGCTGCCACGAGCTGACGACCGAGCTCACGTACTCCTGCCACTGGTCCTGCGCCGGGGGCGCCGACGTCGTGGGGCGCGCGGGTTTGCGTCCCGCGGCGGCGGCCGGCGCGCTGGTCGTGGTGTGCACCGGCGAGTCGTGCACCTCGGCGGTGAGCGGCGGCGCGCTGGCCGAGGCGCTCATCGTCTCGACCGCCTCGCTGGAGGTCGGCGGCGCCGGAGCGGTCGCGCCCGGCGGCGGCACGGCGGTCCCGCCGACCTGGTGCGGCTGGAACAGCACCACGGCGGCCAGCCCCAGCGCGACGGCCCCGCCGGCGGCGAGCACGTACGGCTTCGTGCGGCGCGACCCGGCCGGCGGCGCGTCCAGCGGACGGTCGGCTTCGGGTTCCGGCGCGTTCAGCTCGGCGTCGAGGACGGCCAGCGGGTCGGGCTTGGGGTCGGGCGTCGGATCGGGCGCGGGTTCCGCGGTGAGCATCGCGTCGAGGTCGCCGCGGATCATCAGCGGCTTCGTCTGCGAGAGGTTCACCAGTTCGGCGACCGAGGGGAGCTCACCCTCACCGCCCGTGCGTGCCATCGAAAGACCTCCACCCTGTCGGCGTCACCTGGAGGAACCATGCCCCAGCCGCGAGAGCTGCTCCGCTTCGCCATCGTCGGCCTGGCCGCGTACGGGGTCACCCTACTGGGCGACTACAGCCTGAAGCTCACCGTGTTCCGTGAGAAACCGGTAACCGCGCTTTTCCTTGCCACGGTGGCCTCGACGGCGTTCGCGTACCTGCTCTCCCGGCGCTGGTCGTTCGCCGGCCGCGGCGGGCACCGCCGGGTCCGGGAAGCGGTGTTGTTCTTCGCGGTCAACGCGGGCGCGGTGGCCGTCAACCTGGTGCCGCCGCTGGTGTCGCGGTACGTGCTGCACCTCGCGGAGCCACAGGTGAGCTACCTCGCGCAGGAGATCGCGGACTTCGTCGCGGGCATGGTGCTGGGCACGCTGGGCGGCACGGCGTTCCGCTGGTTCGGCTACCGGCGGTGGGTGTTCCCGCTAACGCCACCAGTTCGCGTCGCCGAGGCTGACGAAGCCGAGCTTCTCGTAGAGCGGCCGGCCGGCCCGGGACGCGCTCAGCGTGACGGGCAGGTCGTCGAAGTGCCGTAGAACGGCGTGCGTCAGCGCGCGCCCGATGCCCTGCGACCGGTGCTCGGGTTTTGTGGTGACCCAGTAAACGCCGCCGACCCCGCCGTAGGCCATGGTGAGGCAGGCGCCGGCGTCGCCGTGGAGGAAGAATTCGAGGCTGTGCTGCTCCCGGAGCGCGGGCGGGAAGACGGTCGCCCGAGCCAGCGGCTGGTACTCCTCCAGCGGAAAGCCGTGCACGACGATGTCCTCGGCCCTGGCCAGCTCGGCGTCCGACTCGACCCGGCGGACTTCCGCCGCCTCGGGAACCGGCGCGGGTTCCCGCGCCATGACGGGCAGCTGCCCGGCGGTCATCCCGGCACTGAGGTCGAGCACGCGGAACGGATCCTCGACGACAACGGTCCGGCCGTCGTTCACCCGGTCCCGGGCGAGCTCGGCGAGCCGGCCCTTGTCCGCTTCGGCCGGCGCCGGGGTCCGCAGCATGATCCGGAACCGCCGTCCGTCGATGACGGTGAAGGCGGGTTCGTCGACAACGGCGTCACCCCGGGCGCGGGCCAGGGTGGTCCACATCGCGATGGCGTTGTCGGAGGCCTGCCGCAGGCGCTCGGTGAGCAGTCCGGTCATGCGGGGCAGCTTAAGGCGGGATTGGCCCCTCTCCCAGGGCCAATCCGACGCGGGTGGACCGGTCCACTCGGCGTCCGCCTCAGTCGCGCCCGGGCAGCGCGCGCTCCGCCAGCAACGCCAGCTCCAGCCGCAGCCGCTCCCCCGGGTCGTCCAGCCGCGCCCCGAACAGCTCGGCCAGCTTCTTCAGCCGGGCCCGGATCGTCTGCGGGTGGAGCTCCAGCATCCGCCCCAGCTCCGGCGCGCTGCCGCGGGTCTGCACCAGCGCCAGCAACGTCTCCGCCAGCTGCTCCCGCCGCCGCTCCGGCAACCCCGTCAGCGGAGCCAGCGTCGTCGCAGCCAGCTGCGCCGCCAGGAACTCGTCCGCCAGCAGCAAGAGCGTGGTCACGTGGTCGCGGCACCACACCACCGGACCCGGGACGTCCAGCAGGCCGCGCGCCGCCAGGTCGGCCGCGCGGCGGGCGATGCGGAACGACTCCGGGGCCTGGGCCAGCGGGACCAGCGGGCCGACCGCCGCCGTCCAGCCGGCCGGGAGGTCGCGCAACCCTGTCAGGTCCGGGTCCGGGGCCGGGGTCAGCGCGGCCGGGGGATCGCCCGCCGGGTCGGCCGGGACGTGCTCGGGCAGCAGGTCCGGCGGGAACTCCGGGGCGCCCGGCAACGCCCGGAACGCCACCGCGGCCACGTGCGAGGGCACCGGGAGCCCGGACGCCGCGACCAGACCGTCCACTTCGGCCGGTGTGCGGCCGCCGAGGAGCGCGCGCAGGAGACGGCGGTGGCGCTCGCCCGTGCCGGACATCGCCGCTTCGGCCGCGCGGTAGCCCTCGGCGACCGCCGCCATCGACGTCTCGACGTCGGCGAACATCCCTTCCGCCGCGCCGTAGAGGACGTCGCCGGACAGGCGCGCTTCCCGCGCGATGTCGGCGATCCAGCGCCACGTCACCCGGCTCGACACGCGCACCGCCGCCTGCACGGCTTCGCGGCTGAGACCATTGTGGAACGCCTCGCGCCCGTGGCCGCGGAACTCGGCCAGCCGGTCGGCCTGCCACATCGCGGGGGTGCCGACGCGGTCGATGTCGCGCTCGATCCCGCGCCGCGCCTGCTCGATCGCGGCGACCCGCTCGGGGCCGTGGCCGAAACTCCGGGAATATTCCGGAATCTCGGTGGCGATGCCGTCGACGCAGGCCCGGGCGATCTCGGGGATGCGCGGGCGCACCGCGTCACCGAGCTCGTGGGGCAGCCGGGACCAGACGGAGCCGTCCGAAGCAGCGGAACCGCGCATGGGGAATTCGGTCCTCCACTCGGGAATTGGCGTCCAGAATTTTCCCCGCCATCTGACACGGAGGGTAGAACGCGCACCCGTCCGTGTCAAAAGTTTGTGTTCGCGTCACTCTTTCAGGGAACTCGTCGTTGATTTTTCAGTGACACGTGCTTCGGATACGCTCTGCTCCCGCCCGGACGAGAACGCGAAGGGGGATTCGTGGTCGAGTACCGCAGCTTCCGCCTGCTGGCCTCGCTGCCGCGCGCGCTGGGCGCGGGCCTGCGCCCGCACGTCGGGCACGCCGCGGCTTCGATGATCCAGGAGGTCCGGCGCACGGTCCCCGCCTACGGCAGGCCGCTCACCGGCGTCTTCGGGAAGGTGCTGGTCAAGAGCGTCGAGTACGCGGTGCGGCACTGCGTCGACTCGATGGGCGAGCCCGGCCTGTCCCACGACCACTGGGTCGAGTTCTACCGCGGTCGCGGCCGGATCGAGTTCACCGAGGGCCGTGACCTCGACGCGCTGCAGGACAGCGCCACGATCGGGGCCCGGGTCGCCTGGCGGGCGATGCACCCCGGGGTGGTCGCCGCGGGGGTGGACCCGGCCGTCATCTCGGTCGCCGCGGAAGCGATCTTCGCCTACGTCGACGAGCTGTGCGCGACCGCGATCGAGGGCTACCAGCAGGCGCAGGCCGAGGCCGAGGGCGCCGTCCCGGTCCGGCGGCGGCGCCTGCTGGAGCTGATCGTCCAGGGCCCGGAGGGCGCCGCGAGCAGCATCGCCGGGCTGGCCGGCGGCGCGGGCTGGCCGCTGCCGGAGACCGCCGCGATGGTCGCCCTCGAACGCGGGCCCGACGCCGGCGACTTCCCCGCCGACCTGCTCGGCGACGGCGTCCTGGCCGACCTCGAGAGCGCCGAGCCGCACCTGCTGACCCGCGATCCCGACGCCGACCTCACGCCGCTGGAGCCCAAGCTGGGCGGCTGGCGGGCCGCGGTGTCACCGACCGTGCCGCTGGCCGACGCCCCCGCCGCGCTGCGCACCGCCCGGCGGGCGCTGCTGCTCTCCGGCCCGGACACCGGCCCGGTCATCTGGTGCCGCGACCACCTCGCGACGCTCTGGCTGCTCGCCGAGGACTTCCTGGCCGCCGAGCTCGCCCGCCAAAGCCTCGACCCGTTCGCCTCGCTCGGCGAGAAGCAGCGCGAGCGGCTCAGCGAGACACTGCTGGCCTGGCTGGAGACGCGCGGCGGGGCGCCCGAGATCGCGCAGCGCCTCGGCGTCCACCCGCAGACCGTGCGCAACCGGCTGCGGCAGCTGGAGGAGCTGTTCGGCGACCGGCTCAAGGACGCCGACGACCGCCTCGGCATGCAGCTCGCCCTGCGCGCCCAGCGGCTCATGCGCGCGCACCGGCCCACGGACGGCTGAGCGGCGCGGCGGCCCGGCGGCCAGCCGGCTCATCGGCACCGGCAGCACCCGCCGCCACGGCCGGCCCGCCCGTCGCGCCGGACCGGGCTCGCCGGAAAAGAAACTCGCGCGGCAGGACATCAGCGCGCCCGGTGCGTCATAACGGCCATGTCCGAGGAATACCCGGATACCAGCGGAATGTCGATACGCATTACCGGCACCCCCGCGAAACCCCGTACGCGGGACCGCCTTTCGGCGGCCGTTCTTGTCATGCCCGGCGCGGATTTCGACGCGGTAGCGCTAACACATCCGGCGCGAGTGGTCGGATGCCCTATTTTCGGTCCGCGAGAAAGGTGGCCGATGACCTTCGAGACCTACACCCGCACCCTCCACGGCCGGCGCGTCCGGCTGCACGAGCACGATCCCGCGACGGCTCCGCGCGACGAAGCGATCGTGCTGCTGCACGGGATCGCGGGCAGCGCACGCACGTGGGCGCCGGTGCTGGACCGGTGTGGCACGCTCGGCAAACGTGTTCTCGCGCCGGATCTGCCCGGCCACGGCGAATCGGAAGCGCCGCGGGCGGACTACGGCCTCGGCGCGATGGCGAGCACCGTGCGGGATCTGCTGGCGGTGTCCGGCATCCGGCACGCGACGATCGTCGGCCACTCCCTCGGCGGCGGGATCGCGATGCAGTTCGCCTACCAGTTCCCGGAAATGTGCGACCGGCTGGTGCTGGTCGGCAGCGCCGGGCTCGGCCCGGAGGTGAGCCCGGTGCTGCGGGCCGCCGCGCTGCCGGGCGCGCCCGCCGTCCTGGCCCTGGCGGTGAACCGGGTGACGCTCGCCCTCGCGCGGGCGGCGGCCCGGCTCGGCCGGCGGCTCGGCGGGTCGCTCGAGGCGGAAAACCGCGAGCTGGCGCGGCATTTCGGCTCGCTGGCCGACCCCGCGCGGCGGCGGGCGTTCCTCTTCATCGCCCGCAGCCTCATCGACCTGCGCGGCCAGCGCGCGAGCGCCGTGGAGAAGCTCTACCTGGCCGAAGCGGTGCCGATGCTGCTGGTCTGGGGCGCGCGCGACCCGCTCATCCCGGTGCGGCACGGGCGCCGGACCGCCGAACTGCTGCCGAACAGCCGATTGACCGTGCGGGAAAACGCGAAACACTTTCCACATGTGGCCGACCCGGACGGGTTCTGCCTGCTGCTGAACGAGTTCGTCACGGGGACGGAGCCCGTGCGGCTGACCCTCGACGACGTCGTCGCCCGGCTGACGGCCGCGACGGGCGGGAAAACGCCCGCCTGAAAAGTTGTCATCCGCGCACCATGCGCCCCCGGCGGAAGTGTCACCTCGCGCCGCGCCGTTCCACCCGTTCGGGTGTAGTCCGGACGGGTTACCCCGAAGTCAGCGGAGAACCCGTTGACAGTGCCGTTCGCGCGAAATTATGTTGCCTGAGCCACAAAATCCGGACCGGCTTCGACGACGAAGAGGCCAGTTTTGTTGCCAGCAAGGATAAAACACATGACCGACGTGGACACCGGGTTCGCCGGCCCCGCCCTGCGCGCGGGACGGCCCAACCCCGGCGAGCGCTCTTCCGGACCGGCCTACCGGCAGCAGTCCGTGTCGGCCGACCGGGTCCGGCATCCCTACCCACCCGCGCCGCGGACCCCGGCCGAACCCCGGCCCGTGCGCGCCTCCGGCGCCATCGGACTGTGGGCGTCCCTGCCCCGCGAGCTGGCGATCCGCTTCAAGCCGCGGGTCGACCCGCTCGCCCGCGCCATCCTCCAGGAGGTCCAGCGGGCGGTGCCCGAGTACCGCCAGCCCCTCGAAGGCGCGTTCGGGCACATCATCACGCAGGGTGTCCGGCAGGCGATCATCCAGTGCCTCGACAGTGTCGGCACCCCCGGCGCCGTGCCGCTCGAGACGTGGACGACCGTGTTCCGCAACCTCGGCAAGATCGAGTTCAACGAGGCCCGCAGCCTCGACTGCCTGCAGACGGCGTACCGCGTCGGCGGGCGGGTCGCGTGGCGGCACATCTCGGAGTTCGGGCAGGCCACGGGCGTGTCCGCAGACACGCTGTGCACCAGCGCCGAGGCCATCTTCGCCTACGTCGACGAGATCTCCGCGCTGTCGATCGAGGGGTACACGGCGGCGCAGACCCGCGCCGCCGGCACCCGCGCCCGGCGGCGGAGACGGCTGCTCGAACTGCTGCTCGCCGACCCGCCGTCCGCGCCGCAGACCATCACCGCCCAGGCCGCCACCGCGCAGTGGGCGCTGCCGCCCGAGGTCACCGTCGTCGCCCTCGAACCCCGCGCCGACCAGCACAGCCTCGCCGCACCCGACCTGCATTCGGACGTCCTCGTCGACCTCGAGGGCGGCGAGCCGTGCCTGGTCACCGGCGACCCGGACAAGCACCTGAAGAACCTCACCGAGCGGCTGGGCGGCTGGCGCGCGGTGATCGGCCCCACCGTGCGGCTCACCGACGCGCCGCGGTCGCTGCTGTGGGCGCGGCGGACGTTGAAGCTCGTCCAGCGCGGGGTGCTGCCCGACGCGCCGGTGACCCGCTGCACCGACCACCTGTCCACGCTGTGGCTGCTCGCCGACGAGTTCCTGGTCCGCGAACTGTGCTCACGCAGCCTGGAGCCGTTCAACGACCTCACGCCGAAGCAGCGCGCGCGGCTCGGCGAGACGCTGCTGATCTGGCTGCAGTCCCGCGGCAGCGCACCCGAGATCGCGAAGAAGCTCAAGGTGCATCCGCAGACCGTGCGCTACCGCATGCACCAGCTCATCGACCTGTTCGGCGACCGGCTCAACAACGCCGACGACCGGCTCGACATGGAGATCGCGCTGCGCGCGGAGGCTCTGCTCGGTTCCTGAAACTCCCCTTCGACGATGAGGTGGGCGATGACGGGACCGCCCGTCGAATCGGCCTTCGGGCCGATGCTCAGCGGCGACGGCCGGCCGGGACAGCTGTGGACCCTGCTCCCCCGCGAGCTGGCCGCGGTGTTCCGGCCGCGCATGCTGGACGTCGCCGACGAGGTGCTGCGCGAGATCCAGCGGACCATCCCGGACTACGCCCGCCCGCTCGACGGCGCGTTCGGCAAGGCGCTGCGGGCCGGGGTGCAGGCGGCGATCCTGCAGTTCATCGACCGGATCGCGGCGGCGGGCACGGTGTCGGACGAGCGGCGGCGGGTGTTCGTCGGGCTCGGCGTCCACGAGCTGGCGCAGGGCCGCAACCTCGACGTCCTGCAGGCGGCCTACCGTATCGGCGCGCGCGTCACCTGGCGGCGGATGGCCGAGGTGGGCACGCGCGCCGGTGTGCCGTCGGCGACGTTGTGCCTGCTCGCCGAGGCGATCTTCGCCTACATCGACGAGCTCTCGGCGTTGTCGATCGAAGGGCACGCGGCCGCGCAGGCCCGCGCGGCCGGCGCGCGGGAACGGCGCCGGCGGCGGCTGCTCGACCTGCTGCTCGCGGACCCGCCGTCCCCGTCCCGGACGGTGCAGGAAGCCGCGACGGCGGCGGACTGGCCGTTGCCGCACCGGCTGGTCGCGGTGACCCTCGACGGGCCGGCCGACGTCACCGGGCTGGACGCGCTGGAGGACCTCGAAGACGGCACCCCGCGGCTGCTGCTGCCCGCGCCGGCGGACCGCGCCGCGCTGACGGCGGCGCTGGCGGGCCACCGGGCCGCGGTCGGCCCACCGGTGCCCCCGCGCCAGGCGGCGCGTTCCCTCGCGACGGCCCAGGAAGCGCTGCGCCTGGTGCCGGACGTCCTCCCGGACGAGCCGCTGACCTGGTGCGAAGACCACCTTGCGACACTTTGGCTGCGCAAGGACCCGTTCCTCGCGACGGAGGTGTCCCGGCGCCGGCTGGCCCCGCTGACGGCGTTGACCCCGAAGCAGTACAGCCGCCTGGCCGGCACGCTGCTGGCCTGGCTCGAGACGTGCGGCAACGTCCGCGAGGTCGCCGACCGCCTGGCGATCCACCCCCAGACGGTCCGAGCCCGGGCTCAGGAGCTGGAAACCCTCTTCGCGGACCACCTGCGCGACCCGGACGACCGCTTCGAGATGATCCTCGCCCTCCGCGCCACCCTCACCTGACCCCGTGTCGACCCTCCAATCACGCGTGATGCCCCTTCAGTCACGCGTGATGCCCGCTCAATCACACGTGATTCCTCCCCGGTCACGGCTGGGTGTCACCTCCGGCCGCTCGGCGTCGTCGTGCGGAGCGCCCGTCACGTGCTCGGCGAGATCGTCCAGGGTCGCGCCGCGCAGCAGCAGGGACACCGGCAGCTCGACCCCCAGCTCGCGCTCGGCCGCGGCCCGCGTGTGGTTGGCCGTGAGGGAGTCGAGGCCGAGGTCGATCAGCGGCACGTCGCCGGTCACCTCGACCGGCGGGCAGCCGAGCAGCCGCGCGAGGAGGCCGGCGAGCCGCTCGTACATCGTCGGTGACGGCGTCAGCGCCGAGAAGAACGGCCGCTCCGGCAGCGGCCCCGCGCCGAGCCGCGCGATCCCGACCGACGGCAGGTCCGAGGCGAGCACGGCGGGCAGGGCGTCGAGGGCGTCGGCGAGCGGCATCGGCTCCAGCACCGGGTCCGCCGTCCACGGGCCCCAGTTCACGGCCGTCGCGGGCAGTCCCCGCGACCGGCGCCACGCCGCGAACGCGTCCAGCCAGGCGTCCGCCGTCGCCGTGGCCGTCCGCCCCGGTGAGCCGAACAGCGCGTCCGACGACGAACACAGCAGCCACCAGTCCGGCGGGGTGTCGGCGGTCGCCTCGTGCAGCCGGCGCGCGCCGAGCACCTTGGGCCGCCACGCCGTCTCGACGTCGTCGGTGGGCACCCCGGCCGCGTGCACGATCCCCCGCAGCGGCAGACCGTCCGCGACGGCGGCGGCGACCAGCCGGTCCGCGACACCGGGTTCGGCGACGTCGCCCACGTCGACCACGACGTCCACTCCGGACAGTTCGACCACCGCACCCCGCCGTCCGGAAAGGACGATCCGGGTGGCGCCGTGGCTCGCCAGCCAGCGTGCGGTGGCCAGGCCGAGCCCGTCGAACCCGCCGGTGACGATGTAGGCGCCCGGCCCGGCCGCCACACCGTCGACGAGCGGCACCCGGGCCAGCCGCGCCGCGTACCGGACGTCGTGGCGCCAGCGCACTTCGTCGTCCGGTGCGTCCGAGCGCAGCTCGCGCACCAGGACGTCCACAGTGGACCGCGCGTCGAAGTCGACCAGGCTCGCCCCCAGTCCCGGCCGGTCGAAGGCGAGCACGCGCACCAAGCCGCGCAACGCCACCATTCCCGGCTCACCGCTCGACTGCGTGACGAGGTGGAACCGGACGCCGGGACCGAGTCGGGTCACTATTGAGAGGAGCGAACGCAGCAGGTCCCGGGCGTCTTCCGGATCGTGGTACGCGTGCGGCGCGCCGGTGAGGAAGACAACGCCGCGCACCGGCCGGCCGGTCAGGAACCCGGGTAGCTCGTCGAGGTCGTCCTGGGGCAGGGAAAGCGCCTCATCACCGGCTTCGGCCAACGCCACGGCCAGCGCGACGGCCCGGCCGAGCGCGGCCGGATGTTCGTCGGTGAGCAACAGCCAGGAGCTCGGTCGCGGGACGGCGTTGATCGTCAGCGGCACCTCGGGCCAGGTCGTGGTGAACGCGCGGGCGGCGAGCGGGACACCCCCGAGCGCCTGGCGGCGGACGTCGCCGAACTCGGCCACCACCTCGCCGTCCGCCGCGATCAGCTGGACCACACCGCCCGCCGGTGTCGCCTCGCACCGCACGCCCCGGCGCGGATCACCGAGCAGACGGACCCGGCCGAACCCCGTCGGCAGGTCGATCGGGCCGGTCGGACGCGCCGCGGCCAGCACCTGCAGGCAGGTGTCGGCCAGGACCGGGTGCAGGGCGTAACCCGGCGGTGACGGCGTCACCGTGGCGGAGACCTGGCTGACACCGTCCACTTCGGACAGCGCGACCGGCGGCGGTTCCGCGTCGGCCGACACCCACGCCGTCGCGTGCCGCACCCAGCCCGACCCCGCCTTGGCCCGTACGACCGCCGTGCCGTCGGCCCGGATCTCCGTGCTGAGCACGGTTTCGCCGGTCACCGCGAGCATCCGGTGGACTTCGAGGCCGTCCACACGGACGCGGTGGGTGCCGAGCAGCTCGCGCGCCCCGGCGAGGAAGAGCTCCAGGAACCCGGTCGCCGGGAACACCGGCACATCGTGCACCCGGTGTTCGCCGAGCCACGCGGGCGCGTCCGGCGTGATCACCGCCTGCCACAGGTGGCGACCCTCGTCCGGCACCTCGACCCGAGTGCCGAGCAGCGGGTGCCCGTCGTCCCGCCGCGGCGGCCGGAACGTCCGGTGTGTCCATGGCGGCGGGGGCAGGTCGAGCACGGGCGCCTCCGGGTACCTCCGATCGAGCACCGCGGGGTGCCCGGCGGTGTGCAGCTCGGCGAGCGAGCGCGCGTAAGCGTTTTCTTGACCGTGACGACGGCTCAGCGTGGCCAGCGTCCGCACCTCGCCCGCGGTCTCTTCGACGGCGGCGAGCGCGATCGGGTGCGGGGAGATCTCGACGAACCAACGGTGCCCGTCGGCAACCGCGGCGGCGACCGCCTGACTGAACCGGACTGGGCCACGCAGGGCGGAAACCCAGTAATCTTCGTCGAACGCGGGCACGGCACGCGGGTCGTCGAGCACGCTCGAATACCACGTGGTCGTCGGTGCCTGGGGCCGCAGCGCCCCCAGCTCGGCCCGAAACCGCTCGAGAACCTTTTCAAAAGCAGGGAAATCCGCCGTGCCAGGTGTCACCGTCCTACCAAGACTCTCCACATGAGACACCAAAGCAGCGAGATCCTCAGGAGTACCGCTGACCGTGCACCGCGTAGGCGAGTCGTACACGACGACCGTGACCCGCGGGAACCGCGCCTCGACCTCGGCCGCCGACAGCTCGACGACGACCGTCGCGCTGGAGGGCAGCTTCGCCCGGGCGACAACAAGATCGAGGCCCGTCCCGGCGTCCAGCGCGCCCGCGACCACGGCCGCGGCGACCTCACCCGTCGAGTGGCCCAGCACGGCCGCGGGCTCGACACCGTGCGCCCGCCACCACTCCGCCAGGGCGACCTGCTTGCCGAACAGCAGCGGCCGGACCGTCGCCGGATCACCGAGGTCCCGCGGCCGCCGCAGCGCGCCCCGCAGCGAGAACCCGGCCTTGGCCAGGAACAACGGCTCCAGCGCGGCGACCGCGGCACGGAACTCCGGTTCGGCGCTCAGCAGCCGGCGGCCCATCGCCGGCCACTGCGAGCCGTCCCCCGAAAAGACGAAGACCGGGCGCGGCAGCTCGCGCCCGGCCGTGCCCCGCACGACGTCCACTGTGGTCTCACCGCCGGAAAGCGCCCGCAGGCCCGCGGCGAGGGCGGCCCGCGACGACGTCACGACGGCGGCCCGCAGCGGCAACTGCTCCCGGCGCCGGGCGAGCATCGCGGCCAGGTCACCCGGCGCGGTGGTCCGGCCCGGTCCGGCGAGCCAGTCGGCCAGGTCACCGGCCCGGCGGCGCAGGGCCGGTTCCGACCGGGCCGACACCGTGAACACCTGCGGCCGGCCGTTCCACCGCGAGCCCGGCGACGCGGGTTCAAGCGGCCTCGGCCATTCTTCGAGCACCACGTGCGCGCCGGTCCCGCCGAGGCCGAACGCCGAGACACCGGCACGCGCAGTGCCGGAGTACCGGGGCCAGTCCACGGTGGACAGTCCAGTCAAGCGCGGGAGCCGCCCGTGCCAGAGCGCCAGCACCACCTTGACCAGCCCGAGGATCCCGGCCGCGGTGCCGAAGTCGGCGCTGGCCGAACCGAGCAGCAACGGCCGGAGCGGGTCGCGGTGGCGGCCGAGCACCACGTCGAGAGCCTGCGCTTCGTCCGGCGACGCCCCGTGCGTCTCGACGTAGTCCACAGTGGACGGATTAGAGCCCGCGACGGCGTGCGCGTCGGCCAGCACCTGTTCCTGCGCAGCCGACCCGGTGGCCCGGCCGGCCGAGCCGACGGCGCTGCCCCGGATCACGGCCAGCACGCGGTCACCGTCACGGCGCGCGTCGGCGAGCCGCTTCAGCACCACAACGCCACAGCCCTCACCCGGCACCACGCCCTCGGCGACGACCGGCGGTGTGAGCAGCAGGTGGACCCCGGCGGCCAGCGCCAGATCGGCCTCCCCCGCGGCCAGCGCGCGGACCGCCTGGTGCACGGCGACCAACGACGCGGAGTCCGCCGTGTCCAGGACCAGGCTCGGCCCGCGCAGGTCGAACCGGTCCGACACCCGGTTCGCGATCATCGACGCCGTGCCACCACCGGCCCCGGCGAACACCCCGGTGCGACTGCCGCGCACGGTTCCGGGCGGGATCCCGGCGTGTTCGAACGCGGCCCACACCACCTCCAGCACGATCCGCTCCCGCGGGTCCATCACCGCGGCTTCGGCCGTGCCGATCCCGAAGAAGGCGGTGTCGAACCCGGTGACGTCGGCGAGGAACGCCCCGCGGGCCGGGAACCACGGACGGCGGTCGGCGGGTGCCGGGCCGGTCACGTCGGCGCCGGCCAGCAGCGCGCGCCACAGCGCGTCGGGCGACTCGACGCCGCCGGGCAGGCGGCAGCCGAGGCCGATCACCGCCACCGGATCACCGGACCGGTGCAGGGGCGGGGACCCCACCTCCAGCGCCTCGACCAGCGCCGTGATCGACGGATACCGCCACAGCAGGCCCAGGTCAGGGACCCGGCCGAGCCGTTCGCCGAGCTCGGCGGCCACGGTGACGGCGTCCCGCGACGACAGTCCCAGCTCGGCGAGCGGCACACCCGCGTCGACCAGTTCCACCGGCAGCCCGGCCAGCCCGGCGATCCGCTCGGTGAGCCACCGGCGCAGCTCTTCCGGCCCGGTCATCGCCGGCCGTCCGCCGTGTCCTCTTCGGACGGAGTGACGGTCACGCGGCGGACATCCCCGTGACGCGCCACTTCCCGGCGACCCGCTCGGCCGTGACGCTCAGCTGGGCGGCGCCGGTGCTCTGCTGCCCGTCCCCCCGGGTGCCGGTCTGGTCGAGGAACACCAGCAGCGCCGCCCGGTCGCCGTCGAGCAGCTTCACCCCGGACACGACGGCGGTCGAGGTGACCACGAGCTTCTGGTCCACGGCCAGCTTGCGGACCTGCCCGAAGAGCTGGTCGTACTGGGCGAGCGCCGGCCCGCTGAGCAGCTCCTTCGCCGCCTGCTCACTCTTCGCCGGGTCGTCGTAGCGGTAGGAGAAGACCGTGCCGAGCGCGGCGCTGACCTGCTTCCCGGCGTCCGCCGTGCCCGCGACGTCGGAAAGCGCCGTGTTGTGGGCGACCACGGCGTTGGTGTCCCGTGCCTCGAGGGTGAACCACACGGCGAGCCCCGCCATGACCACCACAGCCACGACGGCCACCCACGGCACCCGGCGCTTCGCCTTCACCACCGGAACTTCGGGCTCGGGCGCCGGGTCGTGGTGACGCCCGGCGACCTTCACCAGGCGCTTCTTCGTCGGCGTGGTCATGGCGCCTCCCCGGTCGGGACCTGGCCGAGCCCGGTGACGTGCCAGCCGTCGGGCCCGCGGGTCAGGTCGGCTTGGAAGCGGTTGCGCTTGGTCACGGCGTCGCCGCCGTCCGGGGTCACGACCAGCTCGACCGCGGCGATCAGCTTGGCCGTGCCCGCGCCGGTGTCCACTTCGGTCACCGCCGCGTCGGTGACCTTGCCGGTGGTGACGGTCTTCGCCTGCGCGATCCGGTCGAGACTGCCCTGGCGGTCGGCCGCGAGCTCGTCGTGCAACGCGCCGCCGGACAGCTCCAGCCAGTGCTGGTACCCCGGCGCCGCCTGCCGGTAGTCCAAAGTGGTCAGCCCGGCGACGGCGGTCCGCCCCGCCTGCAGGGCTTCCTCCCGGACGACCGCGCGCGCGACGCCGTCGTCGTGCGCCGCCTGCCACCAGGTGAACCCGGACCAGCCGGCCACGACGGTCGTCACGACCGCGGCCACCCACACGAAGATCCTCACGGCCGTCCTCCCGGTGCGTTCTGCGAACCCCGCACGTTGGTCGGATCGCCCTTCGGCAGCGCGCAGCGCGCGGCCGTGTTCAGCGGGCGGACCGAGGTGTCGAGGCCGTTGTGGTACGGCGTCGTGTACCCGGTGGTGCACGGCGGTGGGTCGAAGAAGGTCAGCGACAGTCCGAAGTGGGCGCCGTCCGCGCGCACCACCGCGCTGCCTGCGGCGACCGCCTGCGGCGCGGTGACCAGCAGCTGCCGCAGCCCGTCCCGGCGGGCTTCGAGCACGTCCGCGGTGGTGAGCAGGTTCGCCAGCAGCACACCCAGCTGCGGCCCCGAGTCGCGGATCAGCGCGCCGACTTCGTTCGCCGCGGCGGGCACCGCCGGGATGAGGCTGCGCAGGTCCCCGTCGGACTGCTTGAGCGTCGCCGCGAGCAGCTTCGCGTTGGCGCCGAAGCTGCGGATCGCGTCGGCCTGCTGCACCTGCGTGTCGAGCACCGTGTGCGCGTCGGTGACGAACCGGGTCAACGGCGCGACGTGCGCGCTCGCCGCCTGCACGAACTCGATGCCGCGGCCGATCAGCTGGTCGAGCGCCGGGCCGGCGTCGGACGTCGCGTTGTACAGCTCGTCGACCACCGTGCGCAGCGCGGGCTTGGGCACCGACGCGGCGAAGGAGTCCACTGTAGACAGCACGACGTCGACCGGCAGCGGGATCTTCGTGTCGGCTTGGGTGATGACGGACCCGTCGTGCAGCTCCGGCCCGCCGTCGACCCGCGGCCGCAGGTCGACGTACTGCTCACCGACCGCCGACCGGTCGGCGACCACGGCCTCGGTGTCGGCCGGGACCGGCGTGGTGCCGGAGTCGATCTCGAGGTCGGCTTCCATCCCCGCCGGGGTCAGCCGCAGCTCGCCGACCCGGCCGATCGGCACCCCGCGGTAGGTGACCTCGGCGTTCGTGAAGATGCCGCCCCCGGTCGGGAACTGCGCCTTGACCGTGTACCCGCGGTCGAAGAACACCTTGTCGAGGCCCGCGTAGGTCGCCCCGACATAGGCGACGCCGAGCACGGCGATGACCACGAAGGCCGTCACCTGGACACGCACGAACCGGGTCAGCATCAGTGGCCCACCTTGAGGAACCCGTTGAGGTAGTCACCGCGGATCGTGTCGAGCGCGGCGTCCGGGAACGGGAAGGTGAAGATCATCTCCATAGCCTTGGGCAGCTTGTCCCCGGAGTCGGCCAGCCGCCGCAGCAGCGGTTCGAGCGCCTTGAGGTCGGCGACGAGGTCGTCCTTGCTCTTGTTCACCGTGTCGACGGCGACGGACGTCAGCCCGTCCAGCGACTTGAGCATCCCGACCAGCGCCTCCCGCTGCTGGTTGAGGACGCCGATGCCCGGGGTCAGGCCGTTCAGCGTCGTGGTGATCTGGTCGGTGTGCGCGTTGAGCGTCTCCGCGAGCTTGTTGACACTCTCGATGGCACGGGTGATTTCGGTCCGGTGCTCGTCGAGCCCCTGGACGAAGGTGTCCAAACTGGACAGCAGGCTGCGCGCCGCCGTCTCCTTGCCGCCGAGTGCCGCGTTGAGCTCGTGGCTGATGTTCTGGACCTGCGCGACCCCTCCACCGTTGAGCAGCAACGACAAGGCCCCGAAGACCTCCTCGATCTCCGGGGTCAGCGTGGACCGGTCCAGCGGGATGGCCGCGCCGTCGAGGAGCCGGCCGGACGGCGTCGCGTCGTCCGGCGGGGCCAGCTCGACGAACTTCTCCCCGAGGATGCTGGCCTGCCGCAGCCGGGCGACGGCGTTGCCCGGCAGGGCGACGTCGCCGTTGAGCAGCAGGTCGACGAGCGCGCTGTGCCCGTCCGGCGCCAGCTCCACCTTGACGACCTGCCCGACCGGCACGTCGTCGACCTTCACCCCGGACTGCGGCACCAGGTCGAGCACGTTGGTGAAGCTCGCCGTGACGTGGATCGGGTGGTCGCCGAGCGCGGCGCCGCCGGGCAGCGGGATGTCGTAGACGCTCACCCCGCGCCCGCAGCCGGTGGTGACCAGCGCGAGGGTCACCACCGCGGCGAGTTTCAGCACCGACTTCATTTTGGCTCCGCGAACTCGAGCAGGTTGCCGCGGCCGTCGATGGTCCCGGTCGCCTGGTCGTACGCGCCCAGCAGGTTCGTCAGCGCGTTCGGCGCCGCGTCGAGGCCTTCGGCCAGAGAGTCCTTCTGGTTGACGAGCACCTTCGTTACGCCGGCCAGCTTGTCCACATCGGACTGCACCCGGCCGCGGTTGTCCTTGATGAACCCCTGCACCACCCCGAGTGCCTGGGTCAGCTCGGTCAGCGCGCCGGAGAACTGGTCCCGCTGGTCGGCGAGCACCTTGCTGAGCGACGCGATCTGCGAGATGGCCTGTTTCACCTGGCCGTCGTTGGCGGCGAGCATCGCGGTGAACTTGCTGATGTTGTCGACGGAGGTGAAGAGGTCGTCCTTGGAGTCGCTCGCCGTGCGGGCGAACTCGCCGAGGTTCTTGATCGCCTCGCCGATCGTCTTCCCGTTGCCGTCGAGGTACTCCGCCGACTTGGTCAGCACGTCGCTGACCGCGCCGTCCTTGTTGGCGCCCTGCGGCCCGAGCGCCGACATCAGCTGGTTGAGGCTGTGCAGCAGGTCGTCGACCTCGACCGGGGTCGCGGTGCGCTCGCGCGGGATCGACGCGCCGTCGGCCAGCTCCGGCCCGCCGCGGTAGACGGGCGTGATCTGGACGTACCGGTCGGCGACCAGGCTGGGGGTGATGACCACGGCGCCGGCGTCCGCGGGCAGCTGCGCGTCCGGCCGCAGGGTCATCGTCACCTTGACGTCGGTCCCGTTCGGCTCCACTTTGGACACCGACCCGATCGCGACACCCAGCACCCGGACGTCCGAGTTGGGGTAGATGCCGACGGCGGCGGTGAAGTACGCGGTCAGCGTGCGCTCGCCCGGCGCCGTCGCGAGCGGCCACACCGCCGTGACCAGCAACGCGAGCACCACTCCGAGCACGAGCGCCCGGATCCGCGTGCGACGCCGGGTCCGGGCGCCGAGGTCGATCAGCTGGTGCGCCATCAGCGTCCCCCGTTCTTCGGCGGCAGGCAGCTGCCCGGTGTGGTCCCGGTCGGGACCAGCCCGCAGATGTAGGTGTCGATCCACCGGCCGTTGCCGACGGCGTTGCCGAGCAGCCGGTAGAACGGGCCGGCCAGGCGCAGGCTGTCCTCGAGCTTCCCCTGGTTCTGCTGGAGCACGGTGGCGACGCGGTCGAGCTGGGCGAGCGCCGGGCCGAGGGTCTGCTGGTTGTCCGCGACGAGCCCGCGCAGCTGGATCGAGAGGTCCTTGATGCCGGTGAACAGCTTCGCGATCGCGTCCTTGCGGGCGTTGAGCTCGGTGAGCAGCGTGGAGCCGTCCCGGATCAGCGCCTGGATCTGGCCGGACCGCTCCCCGAGCGTCTTCGAGACCTGGTTGGTGTTCCGGAACAGCTTGACCAGCTCCTCGTCGCGGGACGCAAGCGTTTGCGACAGGGCGGCGATGCCGTCGAACGCGGTCCGGACGTCGCTGGGCGCCGACGCGCCGAGGGTGTCCGACAGGGTGCGGAACGCCTGCGCGAGCTGGTCGGTGTTGATCGCGCCGACCGTGCTCGCCAGGTCGTTGAAGACGTCGGTGACGTCGTAGGGCGAGCTGGTCCGGTCGACCGGGATCGGCTGGCCGGGGTTCAGCTCGCCGTTGCCGACCGGGTCGAGCACCAGGTTCTTCTGCCCGAGCAGGGTCTTGATCTTGATCGCCGCGGTCGTCCGGTTGCCCACCCAGGTGTCCTTGACGCGGAACAGCACCTCGACGTGGTCGCCGGCCAGCCGCACGTCGCTGACCTCGCCGACCTTCACCCCGGCGACCCGGACCTCGTCGTTCGGCTTCAGCCCGGCGGCCTCGTGGAACTCCGCCTTGTACGTGGTCCCGCCGCCGATGAGCGGCAGGTCGTCGGAGAAGAACGTCGCGCTGCCGATCAGGGCCATGACCAGCGCGGTCACCGTGCCGACGGCGATCGGGTCGCGGCTGCGGAACGGCTTGATGCGGGGCGGTTTCACCGGCACCTCCCGGCGGTCACGGGGATGCCCGGCGGCGGCCCGCCCGGCGCGGGTTTCGCGTCGGTCTGCACCGAGCAGAGGTAGAAGTTCGCCCACGAGCCGTAGGAGAAGAGCGTGCCGATGCGGTCGAGCTTCTTCGGCAGGTTGTCGACGAACTGCTGGAACACCGGCGTGTTGTCGGCCAGGTTCTTCGACAGGTCGCCGAGCGCGGTGATGCTGTCCTTGAGCGGCTGACGCCCTTCCTGGAGCAGCCCGGCCGTCGCGGTGGTCAGCTCGCCGAGCCCGCCGATCGCCTGCCCGATCGGCTTCGCGTCCGCGGCCAGGCCGGTGACCAGCTGCGCCGTGGTGTCGACCAGCGCGTCGAACTGGTCACCTTGGGCGTTCACGGTGTCGAGCACGGTGTTGAGGTTGCCGATCACCTGGCCGATGACCTGGTCCTTCCCGGCCAAAGTGGACGTGAGGGACGCCGTGTGCCGCAGCAGGTTCTCGATCGTGCTGCCTTCCCCCTGCAAGACCTGGATGATCTCGAACGACAGCTGGTTGACGTCGTTGGGCGACAGCGCCTGGAAGAGCGGCTTGAAGCCGTTGAACAACGCGGTCAGGTCGAGCGCCGGTGTGGTCTTGTCCGGTGGGATGAGCGCACCTTCGGCCAGCGTCGGCGACGTGTCGGCCGCGCCCGGGTCGACCGAGAGGTACCGCTGGCCGACCAGGTTGCGGTAGCGGATGGTGACCGAGGCGGCCGCGGTGAGCCGGTGGGCCCGGTCGACGGCGAAGGTGACGTCGGCCAGCCGGTGCTCGACGACGTGCACGTCGTCGACCTGGCCGATCCGGACGCCGGCCATGCGGACCTCGTCACCGGGGTTGACCGACGTCGCGTCGGTGAACCGGGCGACGTAGCCGATGGTGGCGCCGACGCTGGAGTTCGCGATGGTGATCGCGAGGATCCCGGTGGCGACCGCGGTGACCAGGAAGAAGATCAGGCCCTTGATCGCGGGCCCGGTGACGCTCCTCATCGGACGGTCACCTCCGTCCCGCGCAGCGCGGGTCCGATCAGGACACTGCTCCAGTCCGGCACGGCACCCAGCGTGGGCTTGAGCAGTTCCGCGACGAGCTGCCGTTCGCCCGGGGAGTTCGCCGGGCCGAGGTCACCGTCGGTCGCCCCGGACGCCGCCGCCCCGCCGCCGTAGCACTTCGGCCCGCCGGTGGCGTCGAACCTCGGGGTGTCCCGGCCCGGCACGTACTTCTCGCGCGGGTCCTGGACGGTGAGCGTCACGTGCAGGCCCGGTTCGTTCGTGCCCTTCCCGAGGGCCTTCTCCATCAGGGGCTTGAGCCGGTTCACCGCGTCGAACAGGCACGGGAACTCCGGTGAGTACTGCGACAGCAGCTCCAGCGACGGCCGGCTCGCCGCCGAGACGCCGATGATGTTGTCCTTGTTCTTCCGGAGGAAGTCGTTCAGGTGCCCGGTCGCGCCGGTGACGCTCGAGTAGAGGTTGTCGAGGTCGGCGCGGGTGTCCACAATGGTCTTGGCCGTGGTCGAGAGGTCGGTCAGCGCCTGCAGGATGTCCGGCGCGGCGCCGGTGTAGACGTCGGCCGCGTTCGCCAGCCCGGTGATGTCCGCCTTGAACTGCGGCATCAGCGGGTTGACCCGGCCGAGCAGGTCCTGCAGCTGCACGATGCTGTCCCCCAGTGGCTTCCCGCGGTTGTCGAGCGCCAGCGAGATCGCGCCGAGCGAGCTGTTCAGCTTCTGCGGCTGGACCGCGCGCAGCAGCGGCAGCAGGTCACCGAGCACCCGTTCCAGCTCGATGGCGCTGGACGACCGGTCCTGCGCGATGACGTCGCCGCCGCGCAGAGTGCCTTGTGGACTGTTCGGGAGCACGAGGTTGACGTACCGCTCGCCGAACACCGTCTTCGGCAGCAGCCGCGCGGAGACGTTCTCGGGCAGCATCCCGATCTTCGCCGGGTCGAGCGCGAGGTCGATCTCGGCGCCCGTGCCCGTGCTGCGCACCGCCCGGACCTCGCCGAACGGCACACCCTTCACCTTCACCTCGGCGGTCGGGGCGAGCTGGTTGCCGACGCGGTCGGCCCGCAGCGTCACGAGCTCGGAGTCGTCGAAGTCCTTGTTGTAGATCGCCACGGCGAGATAACCGAGCAGGACCAGGACCCCGAGGAACACCACCCCGGCGAGCTGCGTGCGGAACCGGCTCATCCGGACACCTTCACCGTGGTCGTCGCGCCCCAGATGGCCAGCGACAGGAACAGGTCGAGCACGCTGATCAGCACGATCGACGTCCGCACCGCGCGGCCCACCGCGACGCCGACCCCGGCCGGGCCTCCGGACGCGCGGTAGCCGTAGAAGCAGTGCGTCAGGATCACGCCGACGCTGAAGACGAGCACCTTGCCGAACGACCACAGCACGTCGCCGGGCGGCAGGAACAACGTGAAGTAGTGGTCGTACGTGCCGCCCGACTGTCCGAAAAAGACCACTGTGGTGAGTCGCGAGCCGAGATACGAGATCAGCAGCCCGATCACGTACAGCGGGACGATCGCGATGAACCCGGCGACGATCCGCGTGGTGACGAGGTACGGCATGCTCCGCACGGCCATCACCTCCAGCGCGTCGATCTCCTCGGAGATCCGCATCGCCCCCAGCTGCGCGGTGAACCCACTGCCCACAGTGGACGACAGCGCGAGCCCGGCGACGAGCGGCGCGATCTCGCGCGTGTTGAAGTACGCCGTCAGGAACCCCGTCATCGCGGAGATGTTGATCTGGTTCAGAGCGCTGAAGCCCTGCAGGCCGACGGTGACCCCGGTGAACACACACAGCCCGACCATCACGCCGATGGTGCCGCCGATGACCGCGAGCGCGCCGCTGCCGAAGGTGACCTCGGCCAGCAACCGCACCACTTCGCGGAAGTAACGCGTCACCGCGAGCGGGACGGCGGCGAGCGCGCGGACGTAGAAGAGCAGCTGGTCGCCGAGGTCGAACAGCCGGTTGCCGGGTTTGCGCAGCAGGCTGGTCACTCAGGTTCCCTTCGCCGGGACGAGCTGCAGGTACAGGGCGGTGAGCACGGTGTTGACGAAGAACAGCAACAAGAAGGTGATGACGACGGACTGGTTCACGACGTCACCAACGCCCTTGGGGCCGCCCTTCGGGTTCAGCCCGCGGTAGGAGGCGACCACCCCGGCGAGGTAGCCGAAGATCACCGCCTTGACCGAGCTGACGACGAGGTCGGGCAGCTGCGCGAGGGCGTTGAAACTGGCCAGGTACGCGCCGGGCGTGCCGCCCTGGATGATGACGTTGAAGAAGTACCCGCCGAGCACCCCGACCACGCTGACCAGGCCGTTCAGCAGCACGGACGCGCAGACCGCCGCCTGCACCCGCGGCACGACCAGCCGCTGGATCGGCGAGACGCCGAGCACCTCCATCGCGTCGATCTCCTCGCGGATGCTGCGTGCGCCGAGGTCGGCGCAGATCGCGCTCCCGCCGGCGCCGGCGATGATCAACGTCGTCACGATCGGGCTCGCCTGCTGGACGACGGCCAGCACGCTCGCCGCGCCGTTGAACTGCTGCGCGCCGATCTGGCTGGTGAGCGAGCCGAGCTGCAGCGAGATCACCGCGCCGAACGGGATCGAGACGAGGATCGCCGGCGCGATGGACACACTGGCGATGAACCAGAACTGCTGGACGAACTCGCGGACCTGGTACGGCCGGCGGAACATCGCGAGGATGATGTCGAGGCCCATCGCGCACATGCGGCCGAACTCGCGCAGGCCGTTCGCCGCCCGCTGCTGCACCTGGATCGTCATGCCTTGCACCCGGTGCTGAAGCAGCGCAGCGTGAGGTTCGAGACGAAGGTGTTGCCCGGCCCCGAAACCAGACCGGTCAGCAGCCGGCTGACGTCTTCATGCCCGACACAGCCCGCGAAGGACGGCGCGGTGAAGGTGGAGGTCACCTTGACCGGCGGGGCCGGCAGCGAGATCGGCACCAGCGCCTTGATGGTCACCGCCGCGGGGGCCGCGGTCCGGCAGTCCGGCCCGACGTCCAGGGTCCGGCCGTCCACTTTCACCTCGGAGAGCTTGATGAACACATTCGCGGTCACGTTCGTGTCGGCGCAGATGTTCGTCTGGGTGGCCTTGCAGTCCTTGTCCTTGCCCGTGTGCACGGTCGCCGTGCCGGTGGCGTCGCCGTCCGGGACGATCTCGACCCGGCCGGTGGTGGCCATGAACCGGAACGCCACGAAGTAGCCGGACGTCGGCGGAATGCTCAGCTTTCCGGTGATCGGCACGGTGTTGGTGAGGCCGCCCAGCGCGCCGTCGAAGGTGCCCGGCGGGAAGGCGATGTCGGACCCGAGCTTGGCCACGTGGCTCGTGGTCGGCTGCTGCGCGTCGCCGAGGGTGAACCCGAAGGGGATCTGGGTGGCCGCGGCCTGCGGCTGAGCTGCCGGCTCGCTGGGCGCGGCTTCCGCCGCACCCAGCGAGAACGCGGTCAGCACCAGCACGAGCGGCAGCGAAAACCGGGTCAGCAGCGCCATGCGGACTTCCTCATCGAAGGGGTCCTTTCCGAAGCTACTGACGATTCTCGTTGCCATACAAGGGTTTTCATATTCTTGTCACGCGGGTCTGCGTTTCCGCGGCCCCACTTCACTTCTTGGTGAGGGTCACCTCGAGTTTGTTGCCGGGACCGGAGGTGATGCCGGAGATCAGGCCGGTGAGGAAACCGCATCCGGTGAACTGCGGGATGCCGTACGTCGCGGTGAGCTTCCCGCCCTTGAGCGGGTCGAACCCGGGCGCCGAGACAAGCGGCACGTCGGCCGGCTTCACCGTGTGGCACGAGTTCGACGACAGGATCGGGAACCCGAACACGCGGACCTTGGTGAGCCGGACGTCCATCTGCGCGGTCGCCTTGACCGCACCACCGGCGAGCGTGCCGTTGATCGGGCCGATCTGGCCGAGCTTCACCGTCGCGGACGCCGGGATGAAGCCGAGCACCCGGAAGTCCACGTCCGACTTCGGGAGCTCGAGCTGCGCGCCGAACTTGCCCGAGGCGGCGTCGAGCTTCGCGTCGAGCGTGCCCGGGCCGAGCGGCAGCGTGGCGTGCAGCTGCTTGAGGGCCGACTTGCCCTTCACCGAGTACTTGACCTGGACGCCGTCCGGCGGCGTGGTCGTCGTGGGGGTGGTCGGCTGGGTGGTCGGGGTGGTGGGCTCGGTTGTCGGCGTGGTCGGTTCCGTCGTCGGAGTTGTGGGTTCCGTCGTCGGGGTGGTCGGCTCGGTGGTCGGAGTCGTGGGTTCCGTTGTCGGCGTGGTCGGCTCGGTCGTGGGAGTCGTGGGCTCGGTGGTCGGGGTGGTCGGTTCCGTGGTGGGAGTCGTCGGTGTGGTCGGCTCGGTCGTCGGAGTGGTCGGCTCCGTGGTCGGAGTGGTCGGCTCCGTCGTCGGAGTCGTGGGCTCAGTGGTGGGAGTCGTGGGTTCCGTCGTCGGAGTGGTCGGCGTCGTCGGCTCGGTCGTCGGAGTCGTGGGCTCGGTCGTCGGGGTGGTGGGCGTGGTCGGGGTCGTCGGGGTGGTCGGCGTCGTGGTGCCGCCCGCCGGCTTGATCTCGAAGGTGCCCAGCTGCTGGTTCTGGCCCGGGACGGCGACGCAGTCCGAGGTGAACGTGCCGAGGTCGGTCGGCTGGCCGTCCGCGGTGCGCGGGGTCATCGTGGTGCTGAAGTTCCCGACCGTCACCGACGCGGTGCCCGGGCTGGGGAACGTCACGGCCGGCGCCTTGCCGCTGCTCTTGACGTGGAACGCGCCGGACGCCGGCACCGGCGTCGAGGCGATGGTCAGCGGCAGGTTCAGGTTCAGCGTCTTGTCGACCGGGTACTTGAGCGTCGCCGCGGCCTTCGCGCTGCCGTCCAGCGAGGTCGCGCCGACCAGCGCCAGGCCCTCGGTGGCGGTCTCCGGCACGGTGACGTCGACGTCGAAGGTGATCGGAGTCGACGCGGCGCCCGCGACGGCGTTGTCCGGCAGGTTGGTGTCGATCTTGACCGTCAGCACCTGGTCGCCGATGAGCGGGAACGGGCAGTTGTAGTTCAGCGTCAGGCTCACCGGCGCGGCCTGGGTCGGCCCGGCCCCGACGAGCGCGACGGTCGCCGCGACCCCCGCGACGGTCACCGCCGCCAGGCCGTAGGCGGGCTTTCTCGACTTCCACGAAAACTTCACGGCTCGTCACCTCGGGGAATGGGGGAATTTCAGCAGAAAGTACCTCCGGGATTTCCGCCGAACAAGCGACACAACATTCTTTGTCACGCGCATCGGATAGCCACCACGCCGAAGGGTCACGCAGGTCAGGGCTTATCACGCGGAGACGAACCGGCGTCCCGAAAATTGTCACGCACACGGCGGGCGGAACGTGAATCCTTGCTTCCGCGCAGCCTATCCCGTTACCTTTTCCCGGGAGGGAAAGGAGCGGCCATGAACCAGCCGGTCATCGCCGTGACGGACCTCGCGAAGAACTACGGCGAAGTCACCGCGCTCGCCGGGATCAGCCTGACCGTCGCCCGCGGCACGGTGCTGGCGGTCCTCGGCCACAACGGCGCCGGGAAGACCACGCTGATCGACATCCTCAGCACGCGAACCCGGCCCACCGCCGGCGTCGCCCGCGTCTGCGGTTACGACGTCGTGCAGCGCGGGCGCGCGGTCCGGCGCCGGATCGGGGTGACCGGGCAGTTCGCCGCGGTCGACGACGCGCTGTCCGGGCGCGGGAACCTCGTGCTGATCGCCCGGCTGCTGGGCGCAAAACCGCGGCAGGCGCAGGCACGGGCCGCCGAACTGGTCGCGTCGTTCGGCCTCGAAGACGCGGCCGACCGCCCGGCCGGCACTTACTCCGGCGGCATGCGGCGGCGCCTGGACCTCGCCGCGGGCCTCGTCGGCGCGCCGCAGGTGCTGTTCCTCGACGAGCCGACCACCGGCCTCGACCCGGTGAGCCGGGCGGGGTTGTGGACCGTCGTCGAAGGGCTCGCCGCGCGCGGCACCACCGTGGTGCTGACCACCCAGTACCTGGAGGAGGCCGACCGGCTGGCCGACCACGTGGTGGTCCTCGGCTTCGGGCACATCACGGTGTCCGGGACACCGGCGCAGCTCAAGGCGCGCCTCGGCGACCGGACGGCGACCCTGATCTTCGGCACGGAACTGGCGTTGCGCCGCGCGGTGGACGCGTTGTCCCGCCTGGGGATGGCGGCGGGCCGCAACGGGCTGGTGCTCGCCGTGCCGCTGTCCGGCCCGGGTGACGTCCCGGTGCTGGTGCGCGCGCTGGACGCGGCCGGCGCGCCGCTGCGGGACCTCACGGTCACTGAGCCGACGCTCGACGACGTCTACCTTTCCCTGCACCAGACGGCGGTGGGCTGGTGACGCAGGCCCGGCACCGCGCGGCCGTCAGCGCGCTCGCCGACCCGACGGCTTGGCCGGAAGCCGGGTTCTGGACCCAGGTCCGCGTCCTGGCGGCCCGGTCCCTGCGGACGGCGTTCGGCGACCGCCGGCTCGTCTTCTTCGGACTGTTGCAGCCGGTCGTGCTGCTTCTGTTGTTCAGCCAGGTGTTCAGTGGAGTCGGGGCGCTGCCGGGCGTCGCGGCGTACCAGGGTTACGTGAACTTCCTGGTGCCGGCGACGCTGGTCAACATCGCGATGACGACGGCGATGAGCTCGGGCGCGGGCCTGCTCGCGGAGATCTACGGCGGCTTCACCGGACGGCTGCGGTGCCTGCCGATCTCGCTGTTCTCGGTGCTGTTCGCCCGGACCCTGGCCGACTCCGCGCGCCTGGCCGTCCAGCTGGTGGTGACGGCGCTCGCGAGTGTGCTGTTCCTCGGCTTCCGCCCGGCGGGCGGGGTGGCCGGCCTCGGGCTCGCCCTGGTGGTGACGCTGGTGGTGGGCTGGTGCCTGAGCTGGGTGTTCGTGGCGATCACGACGTGGCTGCGCAAGGCGGAGACGCTCCAGGCGGCGTCGTTCGTGGTGATGTTCCCGCTGATGTTCTCCTCGAGCGCGTACATGCCCCTGGACACGATGCCGGCGTGGGTCCGCGCGGTCTCGGCGGTGAACCCGCTGACGTACGCGATCGACGCGACCCGCGCACTGGCACTGGCCCGCCCGATCGGCTGGTCCCTGACGGCGGCGCTGCTGATCGCGGCGGTGGCTGCGGTGGCGGGATCGGCCCTGGCCGCGCGCACCTTTCGGGCCCGGGCTTGAGCGTCACCAGAGCAAGCGCGTCAGCCACACCACTTCGCCGTTGTCCTCAGTGGACACGTGATCACGTTCGAAACCGAGCTTCTCGAGGACTCGGAACGACGGCGCGTTCCCCACGCCCACGGTCGCCCAGAGCCGGTTCCGCCCGGTCGCCTTCGCGGCCTCGACCACCGCGGCGGCGGCCTCCGTGGCGTACCCACGTCCGTGCGCACGACGGAACAGCTCGTAGGCGATCTCGGGCTCTTCGATGCTCGCGCGGCCGATGATCAGCCCGCAGTAGCCGATGAAGTCGCCTTCCGCGCGGCGTTCGACGGGCAGCAAGGCGATCCCGGTTTTCGCCGTGGCGGCGAGCTGTTTCGTGATGAGCTCCCGGATGTACTCGACCGTCGGGGTGCCCCTGCCGCGCTCGGCGTGCAGGGCGCGCAGGTCGTCGGCATCCGATGCGGCCCACGGCCGCAGGATCAGCCGCTCGGTTTCGAGGTGGCACGTCATCGTCGGGTACGCGGACATGACTCCACTCTGCCTCAAGCCAGCGACTCCAGGCGTGTTGCCGCCTCTTCCACCCCACCCGCCGCTTCGAACGACGCACGGATCTTCGCCGCGCCCGGGCGGTACTGGCCGGCCGACTCGATCGCCTTGCGGATGTCCACCGACTTCGCCCGGTCGAACCGGACCCGCACCCCCGCCGAAGCCGTCACCACCTGCTGGGCCAGCATCGACTGGTCGTCCCGGATCGGGGCGACCACCAGCGGCACCCCGGCCGAAAGCGCTTCGCACACCGTGTTGTGCCCGCCGTGGCACACGACCACCGACGCGTGCGCGAACACCGCCACCTGCGGGATGTGCCGGGCCAGCAGCACGTTCTCGCTGACCAGGCCGCCGGACGGATCCACCACCAGCCCCTGGACACCGGGCATGCCCGCCAGCGCGTCGACACTCTCGGCCAGGAACCGCGATCCCGCCGTGGCATTCGACGTCCCGAGCGTCACCACGACCAGCGGCCGACCGTCCGAACCGGACCAGTCGCCGGACGCCGCGGGCAGCGCCGGGCCGACGTAGGACACCGGCACCGCCAGCCGGGAGGTCCCCGCCAGCGCCTGCGTGGTGAACGCCAGCACCAGGTGCGGTGAGAACCGCAGGTCGCCGAGCAGGACGCCGTGCCGGGCCCGCAGTCCGGCCTGCAGGTCGCCGACCCAGGACGCGATCTTCGGCAGCGAGCCCAGCGGGTCGGCCAGCTCGGTGGACGTCGACGCCGACGTCGCCCACGGCAGCCCGCACCGGGTCGCCACCAGGGCGCCCGCCATTGCCTGCTGGTCGGCCACCACGACGTCCGGCCGGAACGCCGAAACAGCCGAAGCCACGCCCGGCACCATCGCGTCCGCGAGCGGGACCAAATAGGACTCCCACAGGTACTTCAACGCCGCGAACCCGCGCAGTTCCGGTGGCCGCAACGCCACCGAGAACGGCGCGGAGTCCCCCGCCGGGAACACCCGCCCGGCGACCAAAGTGGACACTTCCGGAGCAGGTCCGCACCAGGCCACGGAATGACCCCGCGCCACCAGGGCGGCCGCCACCCCGCGCAACGGCGCGACGTGCCCGGCCAGCGGCGGCACGACCAGCAGCACCCTCACGCCGCGTGCCGCTCGATCCAGCGCAGCACCAGCTCGCGCACCTCCCGGTGCTGCTCCACCAGCACCGAGTGCCCCTGCCCCTCGAACACGTGCAGCTCGCCGCGGGGCAGCAGCGAGGTCAACGCCTCGAGGTCGTCGGCCTGGTACCCGTGACTGCCCAGAATGGACAGCACCGGGCAGCCGATCCCCGCCACCTGCTCGCCCGTGAGCAACGGCCCGAGCGGCACCTCCTCGGCCATCTTCGTCGCCGTGATCCGCTCGGCCGCCATCCGCGCGAGCCGGCGGTGATGAGCGCTGAAGTTCGCCTCGATCCAGTCGAAGCTCTCCTCCACCTGCAGGAACCGCATGGTGTGCGCGAGGATCTCGCTCATCTTCCCGGCCCACACCTCGGTCGCGGGCTCGGACTCGATGCACACGATGCTGCGCACGCGTGCCGGCTGGGCCACGGCGTAGCTGTAGGCGAGCGTGCCGCCGAAGCTGTTGCCCACCAGGTGCACCGGCCGGTCGACCCCGAGCTGCGCCAGCAGGTCGTCGAGGTCGGCGACGAAGTCGCTCAGCAGGTAGCCCCGCACCGGCCGCTCGGTCTTGCCGTGCCCGCGCAGGTCGTAGCTGATGACGTTGACGCCGGCGGCCGCGACCGGCGGCGCCAGCGTGAGGTAGAAGCTCGCCAGGCTGTCGGTGCCCATGCCGTGCAGGAACACCACGGTCTCGGTGCCGCCGGCGGCGACGAGCTGCACGTTGGTGCGCAGCCCGTTCACGGTCATCGTGGGCACGTGCGCTCCCCCACGAACCGGGCGATGTCGCCGACGGTCAGCCCGATGACGTCGTCGAGGTCCTTCTCCGCCAGGTGTTCGGCGAGGTTGACGTCCGCGCCGAAGTGCTCGGCGAGGATGCTCGCGAAGGTCACCAGGTCGATGCTCTCCAGCTGCAGGTCCTCGTGGAACGTCGTGGCGGGCGTGATCTTGATGCCGAGCACCTCGGCGTCGCCGACGAGCTCACTGAGCAGCTCGGCGACGACGTCGAACGTCGCGGACGCGTGGTCGATGGTCATGGCTCGCTCCTGAGTTGTGCGATGGCGGTGTCGCCGTCCAGTTCGACCGTGACGGCGAAGCCCGGCAGCTCCCGGCCGCGACCGGAGATCCGGCCGTCGTCGTGCACGCGGATTTCCGCCGGGTAGACCGGTTCGGCGAGCCGGGCGCGGACGGCGTCCTTGGCCGCGATGCGCTCCAGCAGCCAGCCCCGCTGACGCCGTGGTTCGAGCGCGGCGAACTCCGCGCGTTCCTCGGCGGCGAGGTAGACCCCGGCGTAGATGTCGCGCGCGGCGACGGTCGGCCAGCGGTCGGTGACCCGCACGCCGTCGCCGTCGGGCTCCGCGAGCAGGTTCCGGTCGGGGAACGCGTACACGCGATGCGCCGCGCGGTCACACGGGAACCGGACGTCGCGCCAGCCCTCGATGGTCGCGAGCACCCGGCCGTCCCGCACCAGTTCGGCGTCCATCTCCAGGACGTCCGGCCGCGGCAGCCGGACCCGCACCAGGCACTCGAGCCGGGTGCCGGGCCCGGGCTCCGGGCCGTGCCAGGTGAGCCGGCCGATCGAGCGCGGGAACGCGAGCAGGTTGTCCGACCGGGTGGCCATCAGCCAGCAGCCGAGCAGCTGGCCGACGTTGTCGAGCAGCCCGCCGGGCGCGGACGGCACCACCAGCTCACCGCGGATGTGGTGCTCGCCGAGACCGTCCAACCGGGACAGTCCCCGGTACGCCGGGCCGTGGAACATCTCACGCCGCGCGTAGATCTCGGCCGCACTCAGCGGCGGCGCGGTCTCCGGTCCCGGCGGCCGGGTCCGGGACGGCGGTGCGGCGGCCGTCCCCAGCTCGACGTTCATCAGCGCGTACGGTCCGATCTCGACGGTGACGTGCTCGCCGTCCCGGCTCAGCGACAGCGGCACCCGCTGGGCGGGCGAAGCGATCAGCCAGCGGGAGAACACCGCGTCCCGCACCGCGACCGCCGTCGTGCCCGGCCAGGTGCGTTCGACGGTCCGGCACGCGAGGTCCACGAGCGTGGTCGCGGGCACCACCGGCCGGAAGTCCGACTCGTCGGGCCAGTCCTCACGCTGCCGGAAGAACCGGTGGTCACGCAGGTACGGCATCGTCTCCAGCGAGACGTCCACAGTGGACTGGACGCGCTGCCGGGCCGCTGCCGCGACGACGTCCGCCGCGGTCTGGCGGGTCTCGGTCAGCAACGCGGTGAACTCGGCGACGATCGTGTCCGGCACTCCGGCGGGCAACACCGGCTCGACGTCCAGGAGGCCGCGTGCCGATTCTCCCAGTGACAGCAGGGAGTTCCCGGTGTTGAGCCGGATCCGCCGCGGCTCCAGGGCGTCGAAGTCCGGGTTGCCGCCCTCGGTCCACAATGCCGTCGCGACGCGCCGCAGCTGGGCGAGCCCGGACCGCGTCCCGGACGCCGCGGCGACCACCAGATGCCGCCGCTCGCCGAGCGTGTCGGTGAGGTAGGAGCCGACCTGACCGGCGCCGACCTGCACGAACACCCGGAACCCGGCGTGGTGCATCGCCTCGGTCAGCGCCCGGAACCGGACCGGCCGCACGAGGTGGTCCAGGTACAGCTCGCGGACCGCGGCCGGCTCGGCGGGATAGGGCCGCGCGGTGGTCGCCGACCACACCGGCACCGTGGGGGCGCGCAGGTCGAGCTCCTCGACGAGCCGGGCGAACGGCGCGAGGTGCGGGCGCATCAGCGGGGTGTGGAAGCCGGACCGGAACGGCAGGGTCCGGGCCACGATCCCCTGGCCGCGGCAGGTGACGGCGAAGTCCGCGACCGCGTCCGGCGGGCCGCACACGATCGTCTGGCTGACCGCGTTCTCGTGGGAGATCACCAGCTCGTCCGGGAGCATCCCGGCCACGCGCGTGGCCGGGCAGCCCAGCACCAGGTAGTCGGCCTCGGGCAGTTCGAACTCGAACCGCGCCGGCGCCGCCCGGTACATCCCGGCGGCCCGCATCGCCGTCCACTCGCCGACGCTGTGCCCGGCGAGCGCGTCCGGCCGGATCGCCAGCCGCCGCAGCGCCTGGTCGAGGACCAGCCCGGCCGCGGTCACGCTCGCCGCGCGGTCGAGCACGGTCTTGGTGGACCACTGTGGACGGTCGAGGCCGAAGTGCCGGGCCACGTCGGCGAGCCGTGGTTCGGCGCCGTCCTCCAGTCCCGGGTGGACAAACGCGGTCTTCCCGCCCGGCAGCAGCGGGTCGACCGAGCACCAGACGTCACCGCCGCCGTGCCACGACCGGCCGTCGCCCGCCACCTTGGTGAGCACCCGGCGAGCGGTGGCGAGCTTGCGTTCGTCGACGCCGACGATCCCGATCCGGCACCGGCCGGTACCAGGTTCCCCTTGTCGGTCGAGCCGGTCCAGCAGCGCCGACGGCGAGTCCGCGGCCAGCCGCAGCACGCGTTCCGGCTCGTCGACCCGCACCCGCCGCTTCGGCGCCGGGTCCCCGGCTTCCAGCACGACGTGCGCGTTCACCCCGCCGAAGCCGAACGCGTTGACGGCGGCGACGCGCGGCAGCGCACCCCAGTCCTCCGCCTCGGCCAGCACCCGGAACCGGGTCTTGTCCAGCAGCGGGTTCGGGTCGGCGCAGTTGAGCGTCGGCGGCAGCACGCCGTGGTGCAGCGCGAGCGCGACCTTGACCAGCCCGGCGACCCCGGCCGTCGGCAGGGTGTGCCCGATCATCGACTTGACCGAGCCGATCACCGACCGGGTCCCGCCGGCCTGGCCGAACACGTCGGCGACGGTGGTCAGCTCGGCGGCGTCCCCGGCCGGGGTGGCGGTGCCGTGGGCCTCCAGCAGGCCGATCTCCGCCGGGTCGAGCCCTGCCCAGGCCCGGCGCAGCGCCAGGGTCTGGCCGGCGACGGACGGGCTGAGCAGGCTCGCGCCCCGCCCGTCGCTCGACGTGCCGCTGCCGCGGACCACGGCGTACACGCGGTCGCCGTCACGCCGGGCGTCGGCCAGCCGTTTGAGCACGACCACCGCCGTGCCCTCGCCGATGAGCATGCCGTCCGCGGCGCGGGACAGCGGGCTGATCCGCTGGCTCACCGACAGCGCGCCGAGCTGCGTGAACAGCGACCAGAGTGTGTCGTCCTGGGTCTGGTGGACCCCGCCCGCCAGGACGACGTCGCAGCGTCGCCGCGTCAGCTCTCCGATCGCCTGGTCGACCGCGACCAGCGAAGACGCGCACGCGGCGTCCACTGTGTACGCCGGGCCGCCGAGGTCGAGCCGGTTCGCGACCCGGGCCGCGGCGAGGTTCGGCACGAGCCCGGCGGCCGTCTCCGGCCGGAACTCGCCGAGCGGTTCGAGCAACGCCGTCCGCAGCCAGTCCAGCACCTCGGGCCCCGCCGAAGGCATCAGCTCACCGACTGTTCGCGTGATCTGCCGGACGGTGCGTACGCGCTGGTCGAAGCCCTGCAGCCCGGGCGAGAGGTAACCGCCGCGGCCGAGCACCACGCCGATCCGTTCGGGGTCGCCGAGCCGGCCGAGGCCACCGGCGTCGTCCACCGCGGCCACGGCGACGGCGAGCGCCGTCAGCTGGTCGGGCTCGGTGCCGTCGAGGGACGTCGGCGGGACACCGTGCGCGACCGGGTCGAATTCGAGGGTGTCCGGGGCGAACCCGCCGCGGCGGCCGTGCGTGCGGTCCGGCGCGGTGCCGTCGTGGCCGTGGAACGCCGGATCCCGGCGCTGCGGCGGGATCTCGGTGATCGCGTCGGCGCCTTCGACGAGGTTGTGCCAGTACTGGTCCACTGTGGACGCGCCGGGCAAGAACACCCCCAGGCCGACCACCGCGACCGGCTCGTGGCTCACCACAACGACGCCGTGTACAGCACCGCACGGTCCGTGCCGTAGGCGAGCTCGCGCAGCAGCGCCGCGACACCTTCGTCGGCGTCGAGCAGGCTGACGTCCCGGCGCTCGTACTCGCGGGCGAGCTCCGGCGACACCATGCCGCCGTGGTCGTCCGCGGGCGCCCACGGTCCCCAGTGGACGGTCACGGCCCGCCCGGGCCAGCTTGTCCCCAGCGCCTCGAGCGCGTCGTTCGCGGCGGCGTAGTCGGTCTGGCCGCGGTTGCCGAGGACCGCGGCGATGCTGCCGAAGAACGTGACGAACCGGGGTTCGATCCCGGACTCCGCCAGCGAGGCGAGCAGTGCCTCAGCGCCGTCCACTTTGGTCTCGAAGACGGTCCGGAACGACTGCTCGTCCTTGTCGGCCATCAGCTTGTCGTCGATCACCCCGGCGGCGAAGACCACCCCGTCGACGCGGCCGGACAGATCCTTGACCAGGTGGTGCACGGCGTCGGGGTCACGCACGTCGAGCGTCCGGTAGACCGGGTCACCGCCCGCGGCCCGGATCTGGTCGAGCGTGCGGCCGATCTCCCGCTGGGCCAGCACGGTCCGCACCCGCCGTTCGATGTCGGCGACCGAGCCGCCGCGCCCGGCGAGCACGGCGCGCATGGCCGTGGGGTCTTCGGGCAGGTCGTCCGGCTCACCCGGCCACGGGGTGCGCCCGGCGAGCTCGAGCCGGCACCCGGAAGCGGCGAACGCGACGGCCGCGCGGGCGGTGATGCCGCGGGCCCCGCCGACCAGCAGCACCACCGAGTCGCGGCCGAGGCCCAGCGCGGCCAGCTCACCCCCGCCCGGCCCGGCGCCGGAGTAGGCGAGGGAGCCGAGGTCCGCGGGCCGCGGTTCGACGGTGAACCGGCCGGTCTCGTCGTGCCCGACGACCGACGGGCCGTCACTGAGGGCCTCGTCGACCAGCACCTTCGCGACGTCCTGCGTCACCTCGACGAGCCGGGTGACCCCGTCCCGTTCGAGCGCGGCGGCGCGGACCAGGCCACGCAGCCCGGGAGTGCGTGGCTCAGCAGCGACCAGGACGGTGCCGCTCAGCGCCTTGAGCAGCAGGAACACGTCCGGGACGCCGCGGCCGGCGGCCAGGACGACGGTGACGTCCGCGGCTTCGGCGACGATCTCCGCGCCCGCGCCGGTGAAGGCCGCACGCACGGACTCGTCGTCGCCCAGCACCGCGACGGTCTTCCCGCGCAGTCTCGCGGGATCCGGGGCGAGCGGCACCGGCACGCGTTCGAGCCGATAGCGCGTCGGGGCGACGGCCCGGGGCGTGGGGGTCAGCCAGCTCTCGAGGTGCGCGGTGAGCGCGTCGGCCGTGCGGTCGCGGCTGAGCTGGTCGGTGCGGTCGTCGGCGGGCAGGCCCAGGCGGCTCAGGAGCGTGCCGGCGATCTCGGTGCGTTTGATGGAGTCGATGGAGAGGTCGGCTTCGAGGTCGAGGTCGCCGGCGATCATGTCGGCCGGGTAACCGGTGCGCTCGCTGATCACGCCGATGACGGTGGTGAGGACGTCGGCCGGAGCCGCCTCGACCACCGGCTCGGGTTCGGGTTCGGGCGCCGCGACCACGACCGGCGCGGGTGCGCTGCCGAGGTACCCGAGCATCACCTCACGCTGGGCGGCGACGAGCTCGCGGGTGGTGCGCAGGAAGTCGACGACCGCCTGGTCGCGGCCGGGGGCGGGCTGGGTCATGGCGGTACTCCGGATTCGTCGGGCCGGGGGCAGGGCGGGGGCCGCGGCACCGGGCGCGCGCACGGACCGCCCGTCAACGGCCCAGGCGGCTTTCACGGGAGGCTTCGGCCGGGTCAGCCGGTCGGTGCGGACGTCCACACTGGCTTGTGCGAGGCGGGCGAGCGCGGTGAGGAAGGCGGTGAGATCGGGCCCGCAGGCGACCACGGTGTGCGGGCGGTCGCCGAGGATGTCCGCGACGAGCCGCGAAAGCACCCGCCCGGGCCCGACCTCGACAAACGTCCGCGCGCCGGCCGCGTACATGGCTTCGATCTGGTCGAGGAACTTGACCGGTGCGCTGATCTGCGCGGCCAGTTCACTTCGGACGTCCTTCTGGTACGGCTTCGCCGTCCGGTTCGCCCACACCGGAAGCGTCGGTTCCACAATGGACTTTGTGCGGAGTTCCCTCGCGAAGACCGCGCTCGCGGCGGCGACGAGCGGACTGTGGAACGCACAGGCGACGGGGATCCGCTTGGCCGCGATGCCGGTCTCCCGCAGCCGCCGGATGGCGCGCTCGATCGCCGGAACCGGTCCGGAAAGGACCACCTGTTCGGGCCCGTTATGGTTGGCAACAACAACATCGGGGCCGACGAGGGTAGGAGTGAGAGCGTCCCGCGACGCTTTGACGGCGGCCATCGTGCCGGGCTCGGCGGCGTCGGCGATGGCCTTCGCCCGGGCCCGGCTGAGCTGCAGGAGGGTATCGGTGTCGAAGGCCCCGGCGACGGAGAGGGCGACGAGTTCGCCGTAGCTGTGCCCGGCGAGGAAGTCGGGACGGACGCCGACCTGGTCGAGCAGTTTTGCCACGGCGGTCTCGACGAGCCCGAGAGCAGGCTGCGCGACCTGGGTGTCGGTGAGGGCGCGTTCTTGCGCTTCCCGTGTTTGTGCGTCGAAGGCGGCGGGAGGGAACGCGGTGGCAGCGACGTCGGGGGCGAGCTGAAGGAGGTCGGTGAGTTCGGGGAAGTGCACGAACAGCCCGGCGAGCATGCCTGGGTGCTGGCTGCCTTGGCCGGGGAAGAGGAAGGCGACCTTGCCGGGTCCGGCGGTGGCGCGGTCGGGCATGCGTGCGCGGGTCCGGTCTGGACCAGCGATGCTTGCCTGAATTGGGTGGGCGCCAGCTAAGTCGGCCGCAGCCAAGTCCACGCCAACCGGACCCGCGCCAGCCAAGTCGGCCGCAGCCAGGTCGGCCCCGGCCAAGTCCACACCAACCGGACCCGCGCCAGCCAAGTCGGCCGCAGCCAGGTCGGCCCCGGCCAAGTCCACACCAACCGGACCCGCACCAGCCAAGTCGGCCGCAGCCAGGTCGGCCCCGGCCAAGTCCACGCCAACCGGACCCGCACCAGCCAAGTCGGCCGCAGCCAGGTCGGCCCCGGCCAAGTCCACGCCAACCGGATCCGCGCCGGCCGAGTCGGTGGCGGTCGTCGGCCGCTCCGCCCGCCTGCGTCCGGCATCGGCGGGGATCCCCTCCGCTTCCGGCAACCGGTCGCGCTCGCCTGGCCGTCGGTTCGGACCGCCAGCCGAACCCGACCCGCGACCGATGCCTGCCAGGATCTTCTCCGCCTCCGGTGCCCAATCCCGCAGACCATGCCGCCGGTCCGGGGCCACCGGGCCTGCCGCCAGCACCGCGTGGAAGTTCGTGCCGCCGAAGCCGAAGGCGCTCACCCCCGCCAGCCGGGATGGGCTTGCCCACGGGCGGGCGGCCGTCGTGAACGTGAAGGGGCTCGTGGCCGCGTCCCACGCTGCGTTCGGCTGGGTCAGGTGCAGCGTCGGGGGCACCACCTCGTGCCACAGGGCCAGCGCCGCCTTGATCAGCCCCGCCAGGCCGGCCGCGCACTTCGTGTGGCCGATCTGGCTCTTCACCGAACCGAGCACGCACGAGCCCGGCGACGCGCCCGCCTCAGCGAAAAAGCCGGTCAGCGTGCGCAGCTCCGTCGCGTCGCCGACCACCGTGCCGGTGCCGTGCGCCTCTACCAGGCCGACCTCCGCCGGGGACACGCCCGCGTCGCGGTATGCCCGCTCCAGCGCGCGGTGCTGGCCCTCCGGGCGGGGCGCCGTCAGGCCGAGCGCCTTGCCGTCGCTGGCCGCGCCCACTCCCTTGACCACCGCGTAGATCCGGTCGCCGTCGCGTTCGGCGTCGGACAGGCGCTTCAGCACCAGGCACGCCACGCCCTCGCCGAGCGCGATGCCGTCGGCCGCCGCGTCGAACGGGCGGCAGCGGCCGGTCGGGGACAGCGCGCCCGCCGACGTGAACATCAAGTAGTCGTGGATGCCGTTGTGCAAGTCGACCGCGCCGCACAGCACCAGCGAGCTCGTCCCCGCGCGCAGCTCCTTCGCCGCCAGGTCGAGCGCGGCCAGCGACGACCCGCACGCCGCGTCCACCGTGTAGTTCGCGCCGCCGAGGTCGAGCCGGTTCGCGATCCGGCCGGAGATGACGTTCGCCAGCGTGCCGGGGAACGTGTCCTCGGTCGGTTCCGGCAGCTGGGCGAGCAGCTCGGGCGGCACCTCGTCGAGGTAACCGCCGAGCAACGACCGCAGGGTGCCCGCGTTGGCCAGATCGCCGCCCGCTTCCGCGCCGAACACCACACTCGTGGTCTCGCGGTCGAACTCCCGCTCGGCGTACCCGGCGTCGGCCAACGCCCGGCGCGCCGTCTCCAGCGACACCAGCTGAGCCGGGTCGATGCTGCCCATCGCGGCCGGCGGGATGCCGTAGTCCAGCGGGTCGACGTCCAGCGCGGGCAGGAACCCGCCCCACTTCGACGCCGACTGTCCGAAGTAGACGTCTGGGTCCCAGCGGTCACGCGGAACCTCGGTGACGGCGTCCTCACCGCGCAGGACGTTCGACCAGAACGCCTCGAGATCCGGCGCACCCGGGAACGTGCACGCCATGCCGATGACCGCGATGTCCCTTGTGGACTCTTCCGAAGGCACAACATCACTGCGAGCAAACGTCTTTCCCGAGGTGACATCGGCGTGCAGCTCGACGATCGCCGTCCGGCTGTCCCGCAGCACGGCGACCTCACCCGCCATGTACATCCCCTCGGCGAGCTGGGTCGCCTCGTCGAGCCGCTCGCCGTCGCGCCGGACACCCTTGCTCGCGACGCGCAGCCGTCCGGTGTTCAGCTCCTCCAGCCGTTGCCACGCCTCCTGCGCGGGAATGTCCCGCAGACTCACCTTGACCTGCTCGAACTCCGTCGTGTACGGACTCGGCAGGCAGCGTGTGCGGTGCCCCGGCGCGGTTTCGAGCGTGACCGTGGCTTGGGCGGCGAACGCGCGTTCCTGGAACAGGCCGGTGATCGCGCCGTGCGTCACGGCTTCTTCGGTGAACAGGTACGCGGTGCCCATGAGAATGCCCGCGCCGTCGAGCGGCGCCGCCATCGCGGTGACCATCGCGGCCGATCGGGCGTCGTGGATCCCGCCCGCGAAGAGCACCTCGACGTCCTGGGCCGCACCGAGGACCGCCAATTGCTCTTCCCACAGCTCAAAACTCGACCGCGGACCGACGTGCCCACCACACTCGGCGCCCTCGAAGACGAACCGGCGGACCCCGGCCTCGAGGTACTGGCCGAGCAGGATCGGCGACGGCACGTGCAGGAACGTCGCGATGCCCTCGGCCTCCAAAGCCTTGGCCTGTCCCGGTTTCCCACCCGCGATCAGCACGCACCGCGGCTGCGCCGCCCGGATCGCGGCGAGCTGTTCGGCTCGCAGGTCGTCGGGCACGAACCCGAGGATGCCCGCGCCCCACGGCCGGTCACCGAGGCGCTCGGCGGTCCGGCGGAGCAGCTCGGTGGTGCGCGCGCCGTTCGCGGTCGCCACGGCGACAAACGGGAACCCGCCCGCTTCGGCGACCGCGGCGGCGAAGCCCGGCTGGTCACTCACCCGCGTCATCGGGCCTTGGACGACCGGCAGTGCACTGCCCAGCGTCCGGCACAACCGGGTACCCAGCGCGGCCGCGGGCACCTCGGCGCCGACGATCCGGCGCACCTCGGTGTCCACTGCGGACGGTGCGACCACGCCCGCCGCGCCACCGGCGAGCGCGCCCACCGCCGTGCGCGGACCGGCCACGGTGCCCCAAACCGGGACGTCAAAGTTGTTCAGAAGTTGTTGCAGCAGAACGAAGTCGCTCAGTTCACCACCGCGTGCGACCAGCCCGAGCGCGCCGCCACTCACCGCCTCGGCCGCGGTGGTGACGTCCGAGACCTCGGCTAGCGCGCCCGTCCATGGCGCCTTCGTCCGGACGGCGAAGGCCGCACCCGCGGGCAGCGGGCCGTCGGTGCGCACGCCGTAGGGCACCCGGACCCGGGCCGCGACCAGCCGCAGGTCGGCCGGGTCGACGCCGTCGAGCACACCGAGGCCGCCGCCGCGCGCGACCGCGACCACCTCGCCGGGGTCGCCGAAGCCCAGGCACCGCAGCCGTCGAGCGTGCGACGGCGGGACGAGCTCGGCCATCGGCTGACCTCCTGTGCGCGGGATGGGGGTGATCTTCACCGGGACTGGTTCCAGGAATAACGCACCAGGCCCGGAAAACGCAATACTCGTGCTAGGCTCCGAAAGTGTTGAACACCGCGTGATCATGACTCTGAACAGCACTTTTATCACCTGCGTCGCAATCGGGAAATACATTTTTCGCACGTGGATGACAATGGCACCCGAATACCTGGAGAACCGCGTGGAACTGACCGGACGGGTCGTCGTGCTGACCGGCGCGGCGCACGGGATCGGAGCCGCCATGGCGCGCCGCTTCGCCGCCGAGGGGGCGACCGGGATCGTCGTGTCCGATGTCGACGGCGCGGGCGCCGAGCGGGTCGCGGGCGAGATCACGGCCGCGGGCGGCCAGGCCGTCGCGCTGGCCGCCGACGCGACGTCCAAAAAGGATCTGAAGGCGCTGGTCACGACGGCGCGCGCGGAGTTCGGCCCGGTGGACCTGTTCTGCGCCAACGCGGGCGCGGCCTACGGCACCGGGGTGCACGCGGCGGACGAGCAGTGGGCGAAGTCGTGGGAGCTCAACGTGATGCAGCACGTCCACGCCGCGCAGGTCGTGCTGCCCGAGATGCTCGCGCGCGGCGAGGGTTACCTGCTGCTCACGGCGTCGGCCGCCGGGCTGCTCGGCACCCCCGGCGACGCGCCGTACTCGGTCACCAAGCACGCGGCCGTCGGCCTCGCCGAGTGGCTGGCGATCACCTACCGGCCGCGTGGCGTGCGGGTCAGCGCGCTGTGCCCGCTCGGCGTCCGGACGGCGCTGCTCGAACCCGGCATCGCCGCCGGTCACCCGGCCGCGCTGGCGATCGCCGCGGCGGCGCCGCTGCTCGAGCCGGAGGATGTCGCCGAGGCGGTCGTGCGCGGGCTCGGCAAGGAGGAGTTCCTGATCCTGCCGCACGAATCCGTGCGGGAGACCTTCGCCCGCAAGGCAAGCGCGGTCGACGCGTGGATCGACGAGATGGCCGTCCAGGGAGGCTGAGGAGTGGAGTACCGCAGGCTCGGCGCGAGCGGGCTCGCCGTGAGCGAGATCGCGTACGGCAACTGGCTGACGCACGGCGGGGGCGGCTGTGTCGCCGCCGCGCTGGACGCCGGGGTCACGACGTTCCACACCGCGGCGGCCTGGGCCGGCGGCGCGGCGGAATCGGCGTACGGCAAGGCTTTCGCGGGGATGCGCCGCGACGAGCTAGTGCTGTGCACCGGCGTCTTCTGGCCGGAGGGCCCGGGGCCGAACGACGCCGGGCTCAGCCGGAAGCACGTGATCGCGTCCCTGGAGGGGTCACTGCGGCGGCTGCGCACCGACCACGTCGACGTCTACCAGCTGCTGCGCTTCGACTACCGGACCCCGGTCGCGGAGACGTTCCTCGCGCTCTCGGACCTGGTGCGGCAGGGGAAGATCCGGTACGTCGGCACGTCGGAGTGGACGGCCGAGCAGCTGCTGCAGGCGAACGAAGCGGCGGCGCGCCACGACGTGCCGTTCATCGCCAACCAGCCGCACTACTCGATGCTGTGGCGGGTGGCGGAGGCCCAGGTGATGCCGGTGGGCGAGCGGATCGGCGTCGGCCAGTTCGCGTCGGTGCCGCTCGCCCAGGGCGTGCTGACCGGCAAATACCGGGGCGGGCGCGTCCCGGCAGGCTCACGCGCGGCCGGACCCGCGCACGCCCGGCCGTTGCTGATGCCGGAGCTGCTGGAACGGGTGGAGCTGCTGCGCGGTGTCGCGGACGACGCCGGCCTGACGATGGCCCAGCTGGCGCTGGCGTGGGTGCTGCAGCACGAGACCGTCGCCTCGGCGGTGGCCGGCGCGAGCACGCCGGAGCAGGTAACGGAGAACGCCAAGGCCGCCGGCGTCCGGCTGGACCTCGACGTGCTCACCCGCGTCGACCACCTGCTCGGCAGTTTTGTCCAGACGGATCCGCGGCTGGTGTGGTCGCCCCCGGCGTTCTCAGCCTGAGCCGAGGCAGACGAACGGGCGGCGGAACGGGTCGACGGCGATCGCGTCCGCCAGCGCCAGCGCCGGGCTGTCGCGAACGGCGAGGGCCCGGTAGTAGTCGTCCATCGCGGCCGCCGAAGCGAGGTCGCCGACCCGCGACAGCGGCGCGATCACCGTGCGCGAGCCGCTGGCCAGCAGGGCGCTGGCGAACCCGAGGGCCTCGTCCCCCGGCCGGATCCGGTTGAGCGCCAGCTCGCACGCGGCGAAGACGACCTGCCGCGGCGGCTGCCGCAGCCCGGCCATCTCGTGGCCGAAGAGGGCGCCGTCGGCCAGTTCGAGCCGGGAGAACAGGGCGTTCTCCGGCTCGTGCGCGCCGTGCGCGGCGAAGTGCGCGAGCTTCGCGCCGTCCATCGCGCGCAGCACGGACTTCACGGTGGCCTTGGCACCGGTCATGGTCGTCGCGGTGCGGTAGTGCGTGGTCAGCTTCTCGAGCTCACCGCGCGCGCCGGCCAGCCCCGGCCCGCGGACCAGCACGATCTTGCGCGCCCGCGGCGACTTCGTCAGCTCGGCGGCGAGCCACGCGGTCGCCGACGGCGCGACGACGGTCGGCCGCCCCCGCAGCCCCGGCAGCACGCCCCACGGCACCGCGTAGAGCGGCCCGGTGGGAACGACGACCAGCCGGCGGTCGCCGATCAGCTCGGCCAGCGGCTCGATCAGCTGCGCGTCGAGCTTGTCGGCCTGCTTGCGCGCCGAGGCCATGACCACCTCGGCCAGCCGCTCGGGCAGGTTGTCCGGCGCGAGCGCGTCGAGGTCGACGTTGAGCACCCGCGCCGACTCGCCGGCGGCTTCGGCGGACCCGAGCCGCACGAGCCGGCACTCACCCCCGGCGACCACCACGGCGACCAGCTCGTCCCCGGAAGCGGCGAAGCTGACCAAGGCCCGTTCACCGAGCTGCGCGACCACCTCGCTGAGCCCCGCCACCGGCCGCGGCCGGCCCCAGCGCCCGGTGTGCCACCCGAGCCGTTGGGCCTCCCTCAGCCGTTCGTTGTACTTCGCCCGTAGGCCGGCGATCGGGTGGCCGTCGTGCTGGGCCTCCTGGATGGCCTGCCCCAGACCCCGCACCTCGGCCACGCGCGCGGCGAGCTCGGGATCGGTCCCGGCGGACAGCGGCTCGTAGCGGTAGGTCTGCGCGCGAGTCCGTTCGAGCCAGACGAACAGCCGCCGGGCGTCGTTGCGTTCCAGCACGAGCTTGACGGCCAGATCGGCGAGCTCCTGCCCGTGCAGGGCGGTCCCGGAGACGAGGTCGAGCCCGCCCATCCGGTCGCGGACGGCGTCGAGCTCGGTCAGCCCGGACCGGATCTCGGTGAGCGCCCGCGCCCGGCTCCCCTGCGCGACGGCGAGCTCGGCCCGGCAGAGCCGGCGAAGCATCCGGTAGTCGATCGGGGTGAGCTGCCCGGGACGCGGGACCTTGCGCAGGGTTTCGATGGCGCGCTTGAGGTTGCCCCGCCGGATGTCCAGCCGGACGGCGAGCATCCGCGCGGTCGCGGCCTGGTCGGTCAGCTGCGGGGTCGGCATCTTGTCGGCGGCGCGCAACGCCTTGGTCGGCAAGCCGGCCGGGATGCTTCCGCTCTCCAGCGCGTCTCGCGCGTCGGCCTTCAGCCCCATCAGGGTCGCGTTGGCCGTGCACGTCAGGCAGCCGACCTTCGACATCCGGCGACGCGCCGAGTAAGCCATCTCCCGGGCGAGCTCGACGTCGTCGCCCATCAGAGCCGCCGAGGCGCGGTACAGCTCGGCCAGGGCCAGCTCCCGGCTGATGCTCTGTTCCTCGACCATGACCGGCAGGATCTCGTCGAGGTGGGCGCCGGCCTCGTCCGCGAGTCCGGCCGCGAGCAGCGCCTCGGCCTGCGCGAGCCGCAGGGTCGGCGGGATCTCGAGGTCGAGCGCCCGGTAGCTGCGCTCGCACTCGTCGTAGAGCCTAAGCGCCTCGGGCACATCGCCCATCCGGAGCGCGAGCGTGCCCAACGTCCGGCGCGTGCTCGCCGCGTTGCCGCGCAGCTCGTACTTCTCGGCGAGCTCCAGCGACCGGGTCAGGTCGGCCTGGGCTTCGCGGACGTTGCCCAGCCGGATGTGGACCCAGCCCCGGGAGGCCAGGGTCATCGTGAACGCGCCCATCCGCGACTCGGGCTCGGGCCCGTTCGCCAGCCGGAACTCGTGGTGCTCGATGGCCCGGTCGAACGACACGAGGCTTTCGTCGTTGCGCCCCACGCCCATCAGCCGCATGGCGTAGTTGTGGTTCAGGGACCCGTTGAGCTCGGCCCGCAGCACCGGGTCCTCCACCGCGTTGATCAGCAGCCGGACGTCGTCCAGGCCCGCGAGGCCCGCGGCGAGATCGTTCGAGATCTCCGAAGACACCGCCGTCAGCGTGCTGGCCAGCCGGATTCTGGTCACCAGCCAGTCGGTGCGGAACCCGGACGGCACCGGATGCACCGAGTCCAGCAGGCTCATCCCGCGGCGCAGCAGGCGAAGACTCTGGTGGTACCGCGCGACACACGACGCGTCCGCGGCGTCCTTCTGCAGGGCGTGAACCCTCTCGATCACCTCGGAGGGGTTCAGGTCAATCACGGGCACCCACCTATGACAGCACAGGCTTCGGCAAAAAGAAGCCCGCCTACCGGTAGATCAGCAGGCGGGCTTGCCTCCACGAGGCGGAACTCAGGCCTTGACGTCCTGATAGCAGCCGTTCGCGCATTCCGTGTGGACCGGGTGGTCGACGTGGACCTTGCCGTCCGCGTCGGTCCACTGGACCACGGGCGTCGGTTCCGGCGTCGGCTCCGGGGTTCCTTCGGGCTTGGTGTCCGTGGGCGTCGACATGGTCGATCTCCTCTCCCCTGGGGATCTGCATGGGGACGCTCGCCGTGACGGTGAGTTCCCCTCGCGGGGCCCTCTCCCCGCGAACGGCCCAATAGTTCCACAACGGAGCAATGATCGGGAGGGTTTTCGCTACGGAAAGTCAGACCGACCGCCGTGAACAGGCTAAATGTCGACAGTGGAACGTCCTAACGGGTGAAGTCTGTAACGTCGGCGTGCCTCGCTGTGCACCGCGCCCGGGGGTCAGGCGGGCGTCAGGCGCGCCTGGCCGTCACCGCCGCGTGGACGGCGGTCACCAGCCTGACGTTCTCCGGAGCCGCACCGCCAGGGAAGGCGAAGCGACGGCGGTTGTAGCCGTACGCGAGCCCCGAGCGCGGGTCGGCGAACGCCTGCGAGCCGGCCGCGCCGCTGTGGCCGAACGCGCCCTGGCCCAGGACCGGGTAGTCGTCCGACACGATCGCGAAGCCGAGCCCGAACGCGTTGTGGTTGCGGGTCGACAGGTCGTCGCCGATCGAGTGGATCTGCGCGAACTCCGCCGCGGTCTCGGGACGGAGCAGCCCGCCGAGCACCGCCGCGTACATCCCGGCCAGCCCGCGCGCCGACGCGACACCGCCGACCGACGCCGGGCTCAGCTGCCGGATCACCTTGATGTTCGGCAGGTCCCAGAGCTCCGGCGCCTTCGGGTGGTTGCGGTTGAAGGCGATGCCGCTGATGCTGTCCGCCCCGCTCGCGGCCGCCTCCAGCTCGGCCAGCTGCTCCGGTGTCGGCAGCATCGGCTGCGTGGTCAGGAACCGCGGCTCCAGCTCCTCCGGCAGCCCGAGGTGGAAGTCGAGCCCGAACGGCTTCCGGACGCGCTCCTCGTAGTGCTCCTGGATGCTGCGGCCGGTGACGCGCCGGACGACCTCGCCGGTCAGCGCGCCGATCACCAGCGCGTGGTAGCCGAACGCCGTGCCCGGCCGCCAGTACGGCCGCTGCGGCGCGAGCCGCTCGGCGATCACCCGGTCGTCGGCGAGCTCTTCGGCCGTGAACCCGTGGTCGGCGCCGACCACGCCGGCGCGGTGCGCGAGCAGCTCCCGCAGCGTGATCCGCTCCTTGCCCGCCGCGCCGAACTCCGGCCAGTAGTGGCTGACGCGCTGGTCGAGCTCGAGCACACCGTCCTGGACGAGCAGCGCGACCACGAGGTGCGCGGCGCCCTTGGTCGAGGAGAACACACCGGTCAGCGAATCGGCGGTGATCTCGGGACCGGTCCACAGGTCGACAACACGCTCACCGTCGACGTGCGCGACGAGCTGCGCGGCGTAGTCACCCCCTTCCTCGGCCGCGACGGCGGCGAACTCCGCGCGGACCGGCTCGAACCCGTCGGCGACGGTCCCCTGGATGTGCTCGGACGACATGGCGGCTCCCTCGGTGTGTGTGCGCCTGCGCCAAGGTGCAACCGAGGCCCGGCCGCCGTATTCCGGGTGCCGAGGGGTGGGCCTGCTGCGCGGCGATCCGGGCGCGGACCCGGACGACGAGCGCGCCCCACAGCAGCGACACCCACGACGGCCGCCGTCGCGACGACGAGCCCGGCGACCATCAGGATCGTGGCGAGCCACGGGAATCCGGCGGCGCTGTCCTGCACTTCGACGAGCCGCGGCGCGCAGGTACGACGCGCCGACCGGGTAGCCGAGGCGGTTGTTCGCGCGCCGTCTCGACGAGCCCCGGGGGTGGTAACGCGGGACCGTCCGGAGCTGATGTTCCCGGCATGGGGGCACCTGAGTCCGAAGCCGAAGCAGGAGAAACCACCCGGCCCGGCCGTGGCCTGGCGATCGCGTCGGTCGCGATCGGCGCGTCCGGCCTGACGCTGGCCGTCGCGACCTGGGCGGCCTGGCTGATCGTCCGGCCGCAGGTCGTTTCGGCCTGGGTGTATTCCTGGGTCTCGCAAGCGTTCTTGCTCGTGCTCGGCGCCCTCTGGTTCGCGCTGCTGCCGATCAGCGTGCTGGCACTCGTCTTCGGTGTCTACGCAGGCGCCCGCACTCGCCCCGGCCCGGGCCGGATCGGCGCCGCGCTCGCCGTGATCACGGTGCTGCTCGCGCTGTCGGGCGCGGCCGTGTTCGCGACGACCTCGTGGCGGCACGTCGGCCCGCCGGTCGCGTACTTCGACAACCAGGGCGGGTTCCCCGGGTAGACCGCCCTAGCAGGTGGGTAACCCCCGGATCATGAAGCTGACCTCCACCGTGCTCGGCACGCCGGAACCGCGTGCGCTCGCCGAGTTCTACTCGATCCTCCTCGGCTGGCCGATCAAGACCGACGAGCCGGAGTGGGTGACCCTGCGCCCGGACGACGGCGGCGCCGGGTTGTCGTTCCAGCTGGAGACCGGGCACGTCCCGCCGGTCTGGCCGCCGGCCGAGGGCGGCCAGCAGATGCAGCTGCACCTCGACATCGAAGTCGACGACCTCGCGGCGGCCACCGCCGCCGCGACGGCCGCGGGCGCCACGGTCGCGGATTTTCAGCCGCAGGAGGACGTCCGGGTCTGCCTCGATCCGGCCGGGCATCCGTTTTGCCTCTGGAAGCGTGAATGAGGTGACGCCCCGCGTTCGATCGGTCACAGGATCCGCTATGTTCGACTGAGGTCCTGTTTCCGGCGAACGGAGTTGAGCCCTGTGGGGGTGCACCGGATCTGGCACCACGGACTGGTCCCCACCGAGGGGAAACGCCCCCTGGACGCGTTGCGCAGCAGGCTGATCACGCGCCAGCGGCAGCACGAGGACTACAGCGTCACCGATCTCGGCTCGTCCGACGACGGCGGATCGCGCCGGTGCGACCTGAAGTTCGCGTGGACGGGCGGCGAAGGCCGCTACTCCGTTCAGGTACTGCTTTCGCTGTGCTACCACGCCGGAGAGGACCGGGTGGCGTGGTTGCTGGCCGCGGCGTGCACCCGGCCGTGGAGCGCCGGGCACGAAGCGCCGGCGCACCGGATCGGCCTGGAGGAGCTGGGCGCCGGCGGCAGTGACGAGATCCCGATCGAAACGCCGGTGCTCGCGATGCGGGGCTGGTCGAGCCAGGAGTGCGACCGGGTCGCCGATCTGCTGGGCGAGGCGCTGACGGCCTCGTGGCGGACGTCGGCGGTGCTGGTGCTCACCGAGCCGCCCACGGTGCCGGTCGACGGCTGGCCCGGTCTGGTCAACGTGTTCGACGTCGACGACCGCTTCCGCCGCACCCTGAACCGGCACCTGCCGCTCGGGTGCGCGGTGCCGCAGGGCGCACGGCTGTACGTGCCGCCGTGCGACCAGCTCCCCGACTTCGTCGAGACCGCCAGCCCGGTGTCTGGCGAGGCCCTCCAAGGCGCGATCACGCGGCTCATCCAGACGCGGAGCCGGACGCCGCTGCCCGAGGAGTGGGCCGAGGTGCCGAGCGTCCGCTCCTGGTACGCAACGGATCCGTTCGCCTCGCCGGAGCGAGAGCCCGACGCCGAGCTGACGGAGAAGCTGGGCCGCGCCGAGCGCGAGCTGGCCGAGGCGCGGGGCGTGATCACGATCCTGCGCAAGAAGGCGAAGGCCGACGCCGAGGACCGGGACCGCCACGCCGGGGAGGTGAAGACGCTTCGTCACCGCCTGGACGAGCTTTCCGCGGCCGAAGTCGCCTGCCTGCGGGAGCAGCTCGTGCAGCTTCAGGAAGAGCTGGACGACTACGCCCGGGCGTTCGAGGAGACGGAGGCCGAGCGCGACGAGCTGAGACGCGTCAACGGCCTGCTGGCGGGCCGCCTGGCCCGGCACCACGCCGCGGACGAGGTGACCGCGGCCGAGCGGCCGCCGGAAGAGTTCCCCAGCTTCGCCGAGCTGATCGGCGCCGCGACGGTGAAGCTCAAGCACCTCGCGATCACGGCCGAGCCGGCCCCGGCCGCGATCCTCGACCACCACCCGAAAGCCGCCGCCTGGCGCCGCAAGGCGTGGGACGCGCTCCGCACCCTCGACGCCTACGCCTGCGCGCGGACCTCGTTGCTCGGTTCGGGCCGCGACCCGGGGCCCGAGCTCTCGGACGTGCTTGCGTTCGCCCGGACCGGCCAGCCGGGTTCGCTGATCAGCGCCAACATCATCGCCCTGGCCGAGTCGGACACGGTGACCACGAACGAACGGCTGCGCCAGGCGCGCACGTTCCGCGTCGACCCCGAAACGAACCCGGCCGGCCGCGACTACTTCGGCGCGCACATCGCCCTGGAGCGCTTCAAGTCGCCGGCGCCCCGGCTGCACTTCCTCGACGACACCGACGGCACCGGCACGGTGTACGTCGGCTACCTGGGCGCCCACCTGCCGACGTCCAAGACCAACTGAGCGAGAATCACGCGCATGACGGAGCTCGCGCGGAAGGACCTGGCCTACTGCCGGATCGCTCGCGGTGACCGGGTGCTGTTCCTGCGCCGCAGCCCCGGGGTTTTCCTCGCGGGGCGGTGGGAGCTGCCGGGTGGCACGGCCGAGCCGGGCGAGCGCTTCGAGGCCACGGCGGAACGGGAAGCGGCGGAGGAGACGGGGCTGAAAGTGCGCGTCATGGAAGAACTGTGGCGTGATTCGTGGCCGGACGTCGCCGGGCGGGCGATGCGGGTGCACGCTTTTGTCTACACCGCCGAAGAAGACGGCACGAGCGACGTTGTGCTCAATCCGGAAGAGCACGACGACTTCGCCTGGCTGACGACGGCGGAGGCGCGGGAGCGGGAACTGCCGCCGCATTTCCGGCGGTGGCTCGATCGGTAGGGGTTTTCCGTTTCGCAGCGCCACTTCGGTGCGTCGATGGCGCTGCGGGAATCTTCGCGGTTCGGTCATGGCAACGACGCTACCCGAACACCTGTGCGACGGTAATCGCTGGATCGGGTGATGATCGACGGCGGCGGACGGCCGGATTTTTGTTGCCCCACAAGGGAAATTCGCGCCGGAACGCCCTCGGTGAAGTCGATCGGGGGTCCGCCTAGCGACGTCCGGCAGGGTCCGGCGGATCAGGCCAAGGCCGTAGTCGGCGCCCGGCTCGCTCGGCGCCGGGACCGTGCGCCGCATCTGCGCGAGCTGCGCGGCGGGCAGCAGCCGGACGGCGGGCAACGCGGAGAAGAACCGGCGGAGGCCAACGACAAAAGCAGGACGCCCGAAGCCGCGCGAGACGAAGACAGGTCTTCTTCGCCGGCAGGTGGCGGGGCATCGTCGCCGGGCCACCCGACCGTGGCGGACTCCTCAGGAGGCGATGGCCTCGTTGATCGCCAGCAGCTCCTGTGCGGTGCGCGTGGCGGTGAACTCGATGACGTCGTACCGGGCGAGCCGCTGGACCACGAACGGGTCGCTGGCGAGGATCGCGTCGAGCGTGCCTCGCAGCACCGAGCGGGTCAGGATGACGTGGTCGGCCGCGCCGGTGCCCTTTCCGGAAACGAGGAAGACCCCTTTCGTGAATTGTTTGCGCACCCAGTCCGAATGGTCCGGGAGCGCGTAGTCGACTTCTGTTTCGGGTGCTGTGTAGGTCAGCAGTGCGATGTACATGATTCGATGGTAGGACTCCGCCGCCCACACCGCATCCGCCTGGCGAGTGGCCCCGGACACCACTTCACCCATAGTCCGGTCAAGAACCAATCAATTTCTTTACCAGCGCTTTTTCAATTCTTCTCCACCGCCGTACGCCCGTCGTCGTACGGCGTGGTGTCGACGCCGGGACGACGCGGCCGGCGCCACACGAGGGTCACACTTCGGGTCATGAACGCACTGACCCGGATCTGGCAGGACGGCAGGCGCGCCGAGCGGATCGCCTACGTCGTCGGCGCGGCGCTGTTCCTCGGCGGCGTCGTGCACGCCGTCGTGCTCCTCGCGACCGGCGGCTCGTGGCTGGGCCCGCTGTCGATGCGCAAGGCCGTCACGTTCGGCCTCTCGTTCGGGCTGACGCTGGTGTCGGTCGCCTGGGCGACGTCGTTCCTCACCGTCCGCCCCCGGTGGCGCTCGATCCTGCTCGGCGCGTTCACCGCGGCGAGCGTCGCCGAGGTCGTGCTGGTCAGCATGCAGGCCTGGCGCGGTGTGCCCTCGCACTTCAACTTCGAGACGCCGTTCGACAACGTCGTTTCGATGACGCTCGCGGCGGGCGGCGGGGTGATCATCCTGACCGTCATCGGCTTCACGGCCGCCGCGCTGGTCGAGCCGGGTCCGGACGCGCCCAGCCTCCGCCTGGCGATCCGCGCCGGCCTGGTCGTCCTCTTGGTCGCGCTGGCCACCGGCGCCGTGATGATCGCCCGCGGCGTGATGCTGGCCCGCGGCGGCGACCCGGAAGGCGCGTACACGACCGCCGGCTCGCTGAAGCCGCTCCACGCGGTCGCGATGCACGCGATCCTCGTGCTGCCCGCGCTGGCCTGGCTGCTGCGGTTCACCCGGTGGCCCGAGGCGCACCGGATGCGTGTCGTCGTCATCGCCGTCGTCGCCGACGCCCTGCTCACCGCGGTCATCGGCGTCGAGTCCTTCGCCGGGGTCGACCCGCTGGCCGCGCCGCTGCCGGTGCTGGCGTTGTCCGTGCTGGCGCTGGCCGTGCTCGCCGGCACGGGGGCCTACGCGCTGACCGGCATTGAACCGCCCGTCCGATTCGCACGTATCCCCGATGGGAAGGCAAGGGGCCGGTAAAGCGGCGGACGGAGATCACGCGTGCGGCACGGTATGACCACCCACGGCCTTTTCCAGCAGAGCCAGGCCCACAGCCCGTCGTTCTTCTCCGTGGCGAGGGCGATGGGCCAGCACGCGGACGACCTCGCGGACTTCTGCATCCCCTGCAACCCGTACTTCCCCACCGACGCGATGTTCGGCGAGCTGGAGCGGAACCTCCGCACCATCCTCAAGTTCTACCCGAGCGACGCCGGCGCGATCACCGCGCAGCTGGCGCACGTGCTGCGGCTCAACCCGTCGACGATCTCCCTGGCCAACGGCTCCACCGAGCTGATCACCTGGATCGACCGGCTGCTCGTCGGCTCGAGCGTGGCGGTGCCGATCCCGACCTTCGGCCGGTGGACCGACCAGCCGCTCGAGACCGGCAAGCGCGTCGACATGTTCCTGCTGAAGGAGGCGAACAACTTCGAGCTGCGCGTCGACGAGTACATCGAGTTCATCAAGCGGCGCGGCTCGCGGGTCGCGGTGCTGTGCAACCCGAACAACCCCGACGGCGGGTACCTGCCGCGGCGCGAGGTGGTCCGGTTCATGGACGCCCTCGAGGACCTCGACCTGGTGGTGATCGACGAGTCGTTCATCGACTTCGTCGAGGTCGAGATGAACCCGTCGGTGGCCGCCGAAGCCGTTGTGCGGCCGAACGTCATCGTGCTGAAGAGCCTGGGCAAGAACTTCGGGCTGCACGGGATCCGGTTCGGCTACCAGGTGTCGAACCCGGCGCTGACCCGCAAGCTGTCGGCCGCGCTGCCGAAGTGGAACCTGAACTCGCTGGCCGAGACCGTGATCTTCATGCTCGCCGAACGCCGCGCGGAGTACGAGGAAAGCCTCAAGAAGCTCGCGCTCGACCGGTTCATGATGAACTCGCAGCTCTCGCAGTTCCAGGAGCTGACGGTGTACCCATCGCAGGCGAACTTCCTGCTCGTCAAGCTGCCCGGCTCGGTCGACGGCGCCGAGCTGTGCGACTACCTGCTCGCCGAGCACCACCTGCTGGTGCGCCAGTGCGGCAACAAGATCGGCATGACCAGCCAGTTCATGCGCTTCGGGGTGCGGCCGGACACCGAGGTCGAGCGGCTGGTCGAGGGCCTGCGCGGGGTCGAGCGGCTCGGCGGCGGCCGGCACGCGACGCCGACGATCGAGCTGGTGTCGCACTCCCGCGAGCAAGAACGGTCGATCAGCTGAGCACGTGGGCCATGGCCGACTTCTCGGCGAACACCCGGCCGTTCGCTGACCTCGACCGCTCGGGCCGCACCCGCAGGCTGCGCCGGCTCGCCGAAGCCGCCTTGACCTCCTACGACGTCCCCGTGGCCCGGCTGACCCCGCTCGGGCGCGGGCTCAACACGACGTTCCGCGTCGACGGCGCGGACGGCGGCCGGTACGTCCTGCGGGTGCAGCGGCCGGACGGGCCGGGTGTCGCCCAGGTGCGGTCCGAGATGGCCTGGCTGGCCGCGCTGTGCCGGGAGACCGACCTCGCGGTTCCGCGGCCGGTGCCGACGCGCGGGCGTGACCTGGTCACCGTCGTCGCCGACCCGGCGGTGCCCGAGCCGCGCACCTGCGTGCTCTGCCGCTGGGTCGACGGCCGGTTCGTCGACGAGCGCCTCGGCCCGCCGCAGCTGTACTCGCTGGGCGAGCTGACCGCGCGGCTGCAGCAGCACGGCGGGCGGATGAACGGCCTCGACCGCGGCCGGGTCGACGACCTCACCGAGTTCGGCCGCTCGCAGGTGAACGGCTTCTCCGACGTCGTGCTCGAGCGGGCGATCGCGCAGGCCGGTGGCGACGCGTCGGTCCGCGCCGCACTGGAGCGGATCCGCGGGGTGCGCGCCGAGCTGGGCTTCGGCGACGACGTCTTCGGGCTGGTCCACGGCGGCCTGCACCAGGAGAACTACTTCTTCCACCGGGGCCGGGTGCGGGTGATCGGCTTCGACGGCTGCGGGTTCGGGCACTACGCCTACGACCTCGCCGTGACGATCGGCGAGCTGGCTCACCTGCCGCAGCGGGACAGCCTGCGCGAAGCGCTGCTGGACGGCTACCGGTCGGTCCGGCCGGGCGGCGCCACCACCGACCCGAAGGTCCTGGCCGCCTTCGTCGCGCTTCGCCGCGTCCAGCAGCGTCTCCGGTGACGTTATAGCGCGGCGCTACAATTGCTACATGGCCGGACGATCGAGTGACACGACGAGCACGCGTGATCGCCTGCTCCTGGCCGCCGGCCAGCTCCTGCACGAAGCCGACGGCGGCCCGGTGTCGACCCGGGCGATCTGCGAACGCGCCGGCGTCCAGGCCCCCACGCTCTACCACCACTTCGGCAGCAAGCAGGGCCTGCTCGACGCCGTGGTGAACTACGGCTTCACCCAGTACGTCCAGGCGCCTTCGGCCGGCGGCGACCCGGTCGACCGGGTCCGCGCGGGCTGGGACCGGCATGTCGAGTACGGCCTGGAGCACCCCACGTTCTACGTGCTGCTCTACGGCCAGATCGAGCCGGGCGTGCCGTGCAACCTGACCTCGAGCGCCGAGGCGATGCTGCTGGAGCTGTTCACGCCGCTGGCGCGCGACGGGCGGCTGCGCGTCGAGGCGGCCGAGGCCGCGCGGCAGTTCGCGGCGGCCAACAGCGGCGTCACGCTGAGCCTGATCGCCCAGCCCGAAGGAAACCGCGACCTGGCGATGTCCACGCAGGTCAGGGAGGCCGTGCTCGCCGGGCTGCTCGCCGAGCCGCCGGCCGGGGACTCCTCCGTCGGCAGCCTGGCGGTCGCTTTGTCGACCGCGCTCGCGGACGACGTCGACGCCTTGACCCCGACCGAGCGCGGGATGCTGCGGGAGTGGCTGCACCGGCTGGCCGCCTGACATTCGTGCGCTACATTTGCTACATTGGCGCCTATAGCCAATGTAGTGGAGGTAGACATGCAGCTCGGCACGTTCGGCGTCTTCCTGGCCCCGCACCGCGACGACGTGACCCGCAAGGCGCACGCGGTCGCGGCCGACCGGCTCGGGTACGGCACGGTCTGGTTCGGCACCGGCTCGACCTCGATAGGCGACCTCGCGTTCGTCGAGGACGTGCTCGCCTCGACCGAGCGGATCACCGTGGCGACCGCGATCGTCAACATGTGGTCCGACGACCCGGAGCCCCTCGCCGAGTCCTACCACCGGCTGGCGGGCCGCTACGGAAAGCGCTTGCTGCTCGGCGTCGGTGTCGGGCACCCCGAGTCGGTCACCCGGTACCGCAGCCCGTACGACAAGATCGTCGACTACCTCGACCGGCTCGACGCGGCCGGTGTCCCGGTCGAAGCCCGCGTCCTCGCCGCGCTCGGCGACCGCGTCCTGAAGCTGGCCGCCGAGCGCACGGCGGGCGCGCACCCGTACCTCGTTCCGGTGAGCCACACCCGGCACGCGCGGTCGGTCCTCGGCGCGGGAAAGCTGCTCGCGCCCGAGCAGAAGGTGGTCGTCGACGACGACCCGGTGGCCGCGCGCGCCATCGGCCGCCCGTTCGTCGAAACGCCGTACCTGAGCCTGAGCAACTACGTGAAGAACCTGCTGCGCCACGGGTACACACCGGACGACGTCGCCGGCGGCGGCAGTGACCGGCTGATCGACGACCTCGTCCTGCACGGCACGCCCGAGACGCTCGCGAAGGGACTGCGGTCCCATGTGGACGCCGGCGCCGACCACGTCGCGGTCCAGGTGCTCGGCCCCTCGCCCGACGCGGAGGCCGAGCACCACCGGATGCTCGCCGAGGTCCTGCTCTGATCAGCCGGGCGCCGGGGCCAGCGCGTTCAACGCGGTGACGATCGTGGCTTCCTCGTAGGCGAAGTGGGTGTCCAAAGCGGACGCCAGCCGGTCGAACTCCGCGCGCAGCCGCACCGGATCGGTCTCTTCGTCGACGAGCCGCCGGATCTCCTCCTGCAGCCGGGCGACGCCGACGTGCTCCTCACCGAGCTTCGTCAACGCGGGCGCGAGCGCCGGGAACTGCCGGGCCAGCATGGGGAAGATCGCGGTGTCCTCGCCGGTGTGGTGCCGGGTGAGCGCCGAGCAGAAGCCGAGGCACCGCTGCTCGAAGTGCAGCGGGTCGCCGGAACCCAGCCGGCCACGCAGTTCCCGCAGCTCGGCGCGCAGCCAGTCGTGCACCTCGACGATCCAGTCCCCCATCCGCCGCACCCGCTCGAGCCGGTGCAGGACGAGCACCGGCAGCACGCGGGTGGTCCGCGCCTGGTAGTCCGCGAACCCCGGTTCCCGGGCGACGACCTCGGCGAACAGGCGATCGCGGTCGGGCGCGAGCGCGGCCATCGCCTCGAACGACTCGTCGCCGGTATCGACGGTCACCAGCGGGTTGTGGCGGATGTTGTGGTACCAGGCGGGATGCTTCGGCGAACCCATCGCGGACGCGACGACGACGAGCTGGCCGTCGATGTCCAAGGCTCCCAAGGGAACCCGGTGCGGCCGGCCCGTGCGGGCACCGGTGGTGGTGAGCGTGATCAAACGTGGTCCTTTCCGATGTGGAGTGTCATCGGAGGCAGGAGAACGGCACGACGGAGGCACACGTCTGCCCGGAAGGGAAACGACGTGGTTCGCGAGAGACACCGACGTGTCGATCTCAAAGGGGGCTGAGTAGCCACTACCTCCGTGCGTAGGCCCATCCGGGGCGCATCCCCACGGTAGCACGGATCAGCGCGTGGCCTCCGCGGCTTTTCGCGCGTCTTCGGCGGCTTCGTCGGCCTGTTCGAACTTCTCCTTGGCCGTCTCGAACTCCGCCGTCGCGCGCTCGGCGCGTTCCTCGGCTTCTTCGAGACGCGTGCGCAGGTCTTCGACGCGGGCCTTGGCCTGCTCGGCCGCGCGCTCGGTGCGGACGAGGTCGCGTTCGGCCACCGCGCGCTCCTTGGCGAGCTCGGTGGCCTCCTTGCGCAGGCGCTCGCGTTCGGCGCGGACGCGTTCGCGCTCCTCGCGTTCCTCCCGCTCCCGGCGACGGTCCTTTTCGGCCTTCTCGGTCCGCTTCGGCTTCGCCGGCTCGGCCTTGTCGACCAGCTTCGCGGGCCGCTTGCCGCTCGTCGGCGGGGCGGTGGTGGCCTCGAGGGTGAACCACTGGTCGGCGTCCTGGTGCGCGACCGAAGTCAGGCGCCCGGCCAGGGCGAGCGCCGCGGTGCCCGGATCCGCCGCGACGGCCTCCAGGGTCGCCTCCACCTCACGCGAGACGGAGTCGCTCATCGACGGCAGCCCGTGCAGGATCCCCCGCACCAGCTCGCCGCGGCGCCGGGTCAGCGCCCGCAGGTCGTCGCCGGCCAGGCGGGAGTGGGCGTCGCGCAGCTCGTCCCCGAGCTCGGCCAGCTCACGCAGCTCGTCCGGGTCTTCCCGGGCCAGGCCGTTGACGATCGCGGCGGCCGTGGTCGGCTTCCGCAGCTCCTTGATCTTCGCCGCGAGCTCGGCGTCCCCCTCGGCTTTCGCCGCCTTCGCCGCCGCGTTGCGCGCGCTGACGAACTCCGCGAGGTCACCCCCGTAGAGCTCGCCGGCCACCGTGTCGAAGTCCATCGGGTCCCAGCGAACCACATCGGACTGGTGCGAGCACCTGTGACGCGTCATCATCGGGACGGGGACGACGAAGGGATGAGGCGTGTTCTTCGATCTGGGTGTCCGGGACTTCCTCGACCGCGCGGAAACGGTGTACCCGGACCGCGTCGCGGTGGTCGACGAGCCGAACCAGCCCGCGCCGAGCTGGGGTTCGCTCACCTATCGCGAGGTCGCGAAGCGCGCGCGGGCGCAGGCGGCGAACCTCGACGCGCTGGGCGTGCCGGTCGGCGGCCGCGTCGCCATGGTGTCGCACAACGCCGCGCGCCTGCTCGTTTCGTTCTTCGGCGTGTCCGGCTGGGGCCGGATCCTGGTGCCGGTGAACTTCCGGCTCGCCCCGGCCGAGGTCAAGTACATCGTCGAGCACTCCGGCGCCGAGGTGCTGATCGTCGACCCCGAGCTGGAGCACCTGCTGGACACGGTCACGGCGAAGCACGTCTTCGTCCTCGGCCGCGATGACGACGCGATCTGGGGCGGCGAGGGGTCACCGCGGCCGTGGGCGGGCGACGAGTCGGCGACGGCGACCCTCAACTACACCTCGGGCACCACGGCGCGGCCGAAGGGCGTGCAGCTCACCCAGCGCAACATCTGGCTCAACGCGATGGTGTTCGGCCTGCACACGACGTTGACCGACAACGACGTCCTGCTGCACACGCTGCCGATGTTCCACTGCAACGGCTGGGGCATGCCGTACGCGGTGACCGGCCTCGGCGGGCGGCACATCGTGCTGCGGAAGGTCGACGGAACCGAGATCCTCCGACGCATCGACGAGCACGGCGTGACGATCTTGTGCGCCGCCCCGGCGGTGGTCACCGCGGCCCTCGACGGCGCCGCGACCTGGGAGGGCGAGATCCCCGGCCGCGACCGCGTCCGCCTCGTCGTGGCCGGCGCCCCGCCGCCGACCCGCACGATCGAGCGGGTGCGGGCCGAGCTGGGCTGGGAGTTCATCCAGATCTACGGGCTCACCGAGACCTCGCCGCTGCTCACGGTCAACCGCATGCGCAGCGAGTGGGAAGATCTCGACCCGCACGAGCAGGCGAAGCTGCTCGGCCGCGCGGGGACGCCGGCGCTGGGCGTCCGGATCGGCATCGACACCGACGGCGAGGTGCTCGCGCAGTCGAACACCAACCTCGACGGCTACTGGGAGAACCCGGCGGAGACCGAGCGGGTGCAGGAAGGCAACTGGTTCCACACGGGCGACGGCGGATCGTTCGAGGACGGCTACCTGACGATCGCCGACCGCAAGAAGGACGTGATCATCTCCGGCGGCGAGAACGTGTCGTCGATCGAGGTGGAGGACGCCCTGAGCTCGCACCCGGCGGTTCGCGAGGCCGCGGTGATCGGCATCCCGGACGAGAAGTGGGGCGAGCTGGTGACGGCGCTCGTGGTGACGTCGGCGGAAGTGACTTCGGACGAGCTGATCAAGCATTGCCGGGAGTACTTGGCCGGGTACAAGTGCCCGAAGCGGGTGGAGTTCCTGGAGGAGCTGCCCAGGACGGCGACGGGGAAGATCCAGAAGTTCAAGCTGCGGGAGCCGTTTTGGAAGGACCAGGGTCGTCAGGTGAACTGAGGTTCTTCTTCGACGCGGGTTCCGGAGTTGTGCTGTGGGGTGACGAGCCGCCGCTGAGTGCTGGGTTGCGGGCTTCGCTGGACAGCTTGGTCGCGCAGTACGACGAGTCGCTGAACTGGGACTACCCGCCTGACCCCGGGCCATGGCGGGAGGCCCGGTGCGCGCGTTTCAACGACGATGTCCGGGCGGCGCTGGCGCGGTTGCGGGCGGAGCTGGGGCCGGCTTGGGTGATCGAGGACGGCTTTGTCGAGCTGCACGAGGATCCGGAGCTGGACCGGTACCTCGCCGACCCGAAGGGCTTCAGACGGTCGTCTTCGTGACGACGAGGCTTCCGCCGGAGGACCGCAGCGCGAGGACGGTGCCGCCGATCTCCAGGTCGGCGCCGTTGCGCTCGCCGACCTCGTTGTGCAGCTCGGACAGCCGGTCGATCGCCGACGCCGGGATCTTCACTTCCCGCCGCGTGTGGTCGGCCGGGGGCCACAAGTAGCCGGGCAAGCCAGGCTCAGCTCGAAGCTCGGCGCGCAGGGACCAGTCCGTCCACACAGTAAAGGCGAGGCAGGACCCGTCCGCGAAGGTCACCTGCAGCTCCGCGGGCTCGCCGTCGCGGTTGAGGATCTCCCACACCGTGGCGACCGTCCGGCCCGCCACACCCTGGAGGTCCACTAAGCGACCATCCGGAAAAACGTCCGCACCTCGTCGACGAACAACTCAGGCTGCTCGTAAGCCGCGAAATGGCCGCCTCGGTCCAGCTCGTTCCAATGCCGGATGTCCGTGTACCGCCGCGCCGCCCAGCGACGGGACGGTCGTGGCATCTCGCCAGGGAAGATCGAACACCCCACCGGCACGTCCACCGTGTCGTCCGTCGCCTCCGAGAACCAGCGCTGCACCTTCCGGATGCTCTCCCAGTACAACCGCGCCGACGACGTCGCCGTGCCCGTCAGCCAGTACAGCGTCACGTCGTCGAGGAGCTCGTCGCGGGTGAACGGGAAGCCGTCGGACCAGGCGTGGAACTTCTCGACCAGCCAGCCGCACAGGCCCGCCGGGGAGTCCAGCAGCCCGTAACCCACCGTCTGCGGGCGCGTCGACTGCAGCACCGAGTAACCGTCCTCCCAGCGCTGCGCGTGCTCCAACGCCGCCAGTGACGCTCGCTCGGCGGGCGTCAGGTCGTCGAACGTCGACGGGTCCGGCGCCGCGATCGGCGGGTTCAGGTGGATGCCCGCCAGGTGGGCCGCGTCCTGCTGGGCCAGTGACGTCGTGATCGACGTCCCCCAGTCGCCGCCTTGGGCGCCGTAGCGGGAATAGCCCAGGCGGGCCATCAGCGTCGCCCACGCCGCCGCGATGCGCTCGATGCCCCAGCCCGGCGACGCCGGTTTGTCGCTGAAGCCGTAGCCCGGCAGTGACGGGATCACCAGGTGGAACTCCTCGGCGAGCGGCTCGATCACCTTGCCGAACTCGAGGAACGAGCCCGGCCAGCCGTGCGTGAGCAGCAGCGGGAGGGCGGACGGACGCGGCGACCGCACGTGCAGGTAGTGGATGCCCAGGCCGTCGATTTCCGTGCGATACTGCGGAAACCGGTTCATCCGGGCTTCCACGGCACGCCAGTCGTAGCCGGAAGCCCAGTAGTCGCACAGGGAACGCAGGTAGGCCAGCGGCGTGCCCTGGCTCCAGTCGTCCACCGGCTCGGCCTCCGGCCAGCGGGTCCGGCGCAGCCGCGCGCGCAGGTCCTCGAGCTCGGCCTCGGGGACCTCGATCCGGAACGGCGTGCTCATGCGGGCGTGTAGGTCAGCTGGACGACGCCGTTGCCGAACGTCGAGGACTTCTTGAGCACCAGCGGAAACCCGGGCCCGTCAGTGGGGAACAACCGTTTGCCCCGGCCCACGACGACCGGGTAGAGCAGCAGGTTCAGCTCGTCGACCAGCCCCTCGGTCAGCAGCCAGCGCACCGCGGTCGTGCTGCCACTGGTCATGATGTCGCCGCCGGCGGACGCCTTCAGCGCCCGGACCGCCTCGGCCGGGTCACCGGTCAGCAGCGTCGAGTTCTTCCAGCCGACCTCGGACAAGGTCGACGAAAGCACGTATTTCCGGACGTTGTTCATGAACTCGGCACCCTCGTCGTCCTCGGCGGTCCGCCCGGGCCACGCCTCGGCGAACCCTTCGTAGGTGACGCGGCCGAGCAGCATGGCGTCGGCGGCGGCCATCCCGCTGCCGACGGCCCGGCCGATCTCGTCGGTCCAGTACCGCAGCGACCACTGGTCCGGCGCCTCCACCACGCCGTCGAGCGAGATGAACAGGTTCGAAACAATCTTGCGCATGGGCCACTATAAACCGGCAACCGGCCCGGACCGTCCACTCGCGACGGTCACTCACAGGAGGTCGAGCGCGCGGCCCAAGGTCGTCAGGCGCGCTTCCAGCGTTTCGCCTGCCGGGTACAGCCGGACCGTGTCGATCCCGGTGTCGCGCCAGACGCGCAGCCGTTCGCGCACCATCTCTTCGGTGCCGATCAGCGTCGTGGCCAGCACCATCTCGTCGGTGACGAGCGCGGTCGCGCCGTCGCGGTCGCCGGCCTGCCAGCGTTCGCGGACCTCGGCGGCGACGTCCGCCCAGCCCTGGCGGCTGTAGGCGTTGTTGTAGAAGTTCGTGGTGGCCGAGCCCATCCCGCCGAGGCTGAAGGCGAGCTCCTTCTTGCGGCCGCCGACCATCACGCGCAGCTCGTCTTCGTTGTCGGCGAAGGCGACTTCGGCGCCCTGGCAGACGTCGATGTCCTCACGCGTGCGCCCCGCCTTCGCGAGCCCGGCGTCGAGCGGCCCGAAGTACGCGTCGGCGCCTTCGGGGACGAAGCTGGTGCCGAGCCAGCCGTCCGCGACCTCGCCGGTGAGCTCCAGCAGCTTCGGCGACAGCGTCGCGAGGTAGATCGGGATGTCCGGGTTCGGCGCCGTGGACAGCCGCATCGGGCGTGCCTCGCCGGGCAGCGGGATCTCGAACGTTTTGCCGGAGAACAAAACCTTCTCGCCGGCGAACGCCCGGCGGATGATCTCGACGGTCTCGCGCATGCGCGTCAACGGCTTCGCGAACGGGACGCCGTGCAGGCCTTCGATCACCTGCGGCCCGGACGGGCCCAGCCCCAGGGAGAACCGCCCGCCGGAGAGGTCGGCCAGCGTCAGGGCGGCCTGCGCGATCGCGACCGGCGTGCGCGTGCCGAGCTGGATGATGCCGGAGCCGAGCCGGATCCGGTCGGTGCGGGCGGCGAGGTACCCGAGCGCGGACGGCGCGTCCGAGCCCCACGCCTCGGCGACCCAGCAGACGTCGAGGCCGAGCTTTTCCGCCTCCAGCACGAAGTCCAGCGTCGTGCGGGAGTCCTGCGAGAACTCGACCGTCGTCGCGGTCTTCACCGGCCTTCCACCCGCTCCTTGATCGCGGCGAGGTTGCCGGTCATCGCGGTTTCGAACTCCCGCAGGCGCACGAAGACGATCTTCTGCTCCTTCTCGGGCATCCGGTCGATGGCGAACGACAGCCCGGAGCGCCCCGGGCCCATCTGCATCCACTGCGAGAGCCGGGTGCCGCCGTTGTCGGCTTCGAGGGTGAACTTCCAGATCGCGCTCGGCTCGGCCGGGTCCGCGACGGCCCAGGCGAACACGCGCGGGGCTTCGCACTCGACGACGTACGACGTCGTCTCCCATTCGCCGAACGCGTCGTGCTTGCTCTTGCCGACGAACGTCCGGCCGACCTCACGCCATTCGACGGACTGCAGTTCGGCACTCAGGGACGGCATCACCGCGATGTCCGAGACGACCGGCCAGACCACCTCCGGCGCGGCGTCGATCCAGGTCGAGACCTCGGCCGTCGGCTTGTCCGCGTACCGCGCGCCGGTCCACTCCATCGTGGTCGCACCCCTCTCAGTGAGCCTCTGACCACGATAGTTGCGTAGATAGACCTAAGCTGTCAACGTCACTCCTGCCGCGCGAACCGAGCCTCGACGTCCGGGCGCTGCGCCAGCCGCGGCGGGAAGCCGGGGCCACGGCGCATCCGGGTGTCGTCCGGTGTCATCGGCTCACGGCACTCCGCGCAGACGATCTCGGCGTGCGTGTCGTGTCCGCAGGCCGTGTGGTGCACGGTGATCGGCGGGCCGGCCTCGCCCGCCAGCCACTTGTCGCCCCAGCGGGTCATCGCGAGCAGCACCGGGTAGAAGTCGCGGCCCTTGTCGGTGAGCACGTAGTCGTAGCGCACCGGCTCGGTCTGGTAGGCGACCTTCTCCAGCAGCCCTTCTTCGACCAGCCGCTTCAGCCGGTCGGCGAGGGTGTTGCGCGCGATGCCGAGCGCCTCCTGGAACTCGTCGAAGCGGCGTACGCCGTAGAAGGCGTCTCGCAGGACCAGCGGGGTCCACCAGTCCCCCAGCAGGTCCATGGTGCGCGCGATCGAGCACGGCCACTGCGCGAACGAGGTCCGTTTCATGCGGCCGAGAGTACCCCGTTTTCCAGAAGGACTCAGCAGGTCAGCCGCATGACGACCCGCCGCGCGGTCGGACGGCTCACCTCCGTGAACCCCGCGGCGGCGAAGACGCCGGTGGTGCCGACGAACAGCTCACCGGGCCAGGCGACCGGCTGCCCGGGCTCGACGACGATCGGATAACCCTCGACCGCGCGGGCGCCCCGCTCGCGGGCGAAGTCCCCGGCGGCCTTCGCCAACGCGGCGCTCACCCCGCGCCGCCGGAACCCCTTGCGGGTGACAAAACACGTCACGGCCCAGACGCCGTCGTCCTGCTTGTCCTCGTCCCGGCCGTCCCAGACGACGCGGCTGCCGAGCAGCCGCCGGTAAGCGGTGCGCGGTTCGACCGCGCACCAGCCGGCGGGCTCGCCGTCGACGAAGGCGACGAGCCCGGTCGCGTGGCCGGCCGTCTGCTCGCGGAGACGTTCTGCGCGCTCCTCGGCCGTCCCCGACTTCCACTGCGCGGGGGTGTCCTTGAAGTACTGGCAGCGGCAGCGGGCCGGGTCGCCGCGGTCGCCGAAGATCGCCTGCAGGTCCGCCCAGGACGCCTGGTCGACCGGTACGACAGTCAGCATCCTCCGACGTTAGACCAGGTGGCCGGTGGTCACGTCGACGTGGTCCGGCACCTCGTCGTGCTCGTCGCCGACCGAGAGCGTCCCGGCCGGTTCCACCAGGAGCACACTCGCACCCGCCTTCGACGACGGCTTGTGGAACGTGCCCTTCGGCACCACGAACACCTGGCCGCGGGCCAGCGTCACGACCCGCTCGTCCGGGTCGCGCAGGCCGATCTCGATCTCGCCGTCGAGGACCAGGAAGAACTCGTCGGTGTCCTCGTGGACGTGCCAGACGTGCTCGCCGTCGAACCGCGCGAGCCGGATGTCGTAGTCGTTGACGCGGGTGACGATCCGCGGGCTCCACGCGGCGTCGAAGCTCGCGAGGACTTCGTTCAGGTCGATCGGGTTCATGCTCACCATCGTCGACCTGGTGTTCCGGTCGCGGGAGTGCTAGGAATCGCACATGCCGCAAGAATTCTCGCACCGGGTCGTGGCGATCGTGACGGCGGAGTCGAACCCGTTCGAGATGGGGGTCGCAACCGAGCTGTTCGGGCTGCGGCGGCCTGAGCTGGATCGGCCCTGGTACGACTTCACGCTTTGCGCAGCGACCCCGGACGTGCGGATGAACCTCGGCATGTTCACCCTCACCGGGGTCGCCGGGCTCGAGGCCGCCGACACGGCGGACACGCTGATCGCGCCGGCCCGACCGGACACCGGCGTGCCCACGGACCCGGCGATCATCGCGGCGATCCGCCGCGCGGCCTCCCGGGGCGCCCGGCTCGTCAGCTTCTGCACCGGCGCGTTCGCGTTGGCCGAGGCCGGCGTGCTGGACGGGCGACGCGCGACCACGCACTGGCAGTGGGCCGCCGAGTTCGCCGCGCGCTTCCCGGCGGTGCGCTGGCAGCCGGACGTCCTGTTCGTCGACGAGGGTGACGTCCTCACGGCGGCCGGCAGCGCGGCGTCGCTCGACCTCGGCCTGCACCTCATCCAGCGCGACCACGGCGCCGAGGTGGTCAACGCCGTCAGCCGCCGGCTGGTGTTCACCGGCCACCGCGACGGCGGGCAGCAGCAGTTCATCGCGCGCCCGGTGCCGGCGGTGCCGGACACGTCGCTCGCACCGGTACTGGCGTGGGCGCTGGGCCGGCTGGACGAGCCGCTGACGGTCGCCGACCTGGCGGCCCGCGCCGCGACCAGCCCGGCGACGCTGCACCGGAAGTTCCGCGCGGAGCTGGGCACGACACCGCTGGCGTGGCTGACCACGGAACGCGTGACGCTGGCCTGCCGCCTGATCGAGCGCGGCGAGCTCCGGCTGGACCGGGTGGCATCGGCCAGCGGCTTCGGCACGGCGGCGAACCTGCGGCAGCAGCTGAGGCGGCACACGGGGTTGAGCCCGAGCGCCTACCGCCGCCGCTTCGGCCCGGCGGCCTAGGAGGCCTCGACCCGGTCGCGGGCGTCGGCGATCCAGCCGAGCATCGCCTCCAGCATCCGGGCCCGCAGTTCCAGGCCCATCGCCTGCGGGTCGGTCGGGTGCTCCGTCTTCGCCAGCTCTTTCAGGTACGTGCGCAACGGCCGCAGCTCCGCCGTCAGGACACGCTCTTCCCTGGCCAGCACCGAAAGCGCGTCCGCACGCTCCAAAGTGGACACCAGGAGGGCGCGGAGCGTGGACTCGTCGCGCACCGTCCGGTCGGGCTCGACGTCCACCAGCCAGCGGCGCAGCTCCGCGCGGCCGGCCGGGGTGACCTGGTAGGTCCGCCGGCCGCGCGGGCCCTCGGCGACCTCCTCCGCGAAGCCCGCTTCGGTCAGCTTCGCCAGCTCGCCGTACATCTGGTTGCGGCGGGCGTACCAGACGCCGCGCATGACGTCGTCGAACTTCTTGGCCAGGTCGTAGCCGCTCTGCGGCCCCGGCAGGAGCGTGGCGAGGACGGCGTGGCGCAGCGACATGCTCGTCATCTTTGACAGGTCTAACCTTACCGGTCAAACTTGACCTATGACTGAGCGCCGAAGGCTCCTGATCCTCTTGGCCACCCTCGCCGGCGTCCTGCTCGGCGCGCTCGACGGCACCGCCACCAGCACGGCCATGCCGAAGATCGCCGAACAGCTGCACGGCGCGGGGAGCCTGACCTGGGTGACCACCGCGTACCTGCTGGCCTCGACCGTCACGATCCCGGTCTACGGCCGGTTCGCCGACCTGCACGGCCGCAGGCTCCCGTTGCTGACCGGCATGACGCTCTTCCTGGTCGGCTCCGCACTGTGCGCGCTCGCCAGGGACATGCCGCAGCTCATCACGTTCCGCACGGTCCAGGGCATCGGCGCGGGCGCGCTGATGACCGTCGGCATGACGCTCGTCCGCGACCTCTACCCGCCCGAGCGCTCCACCGGCATGGCCCGCATGCAGTCGCTGATGGCCGGCCTGATGGTGGTCAGCTTCATCGGCGGCCCGCTCGAAGGCGGCCTGCTCACCGACCACGCCGGCTGGCGCTGGATCTTCCTGGTCAACCTGCCCGTCGGCGCCGCCGCGATCGCCGTCGTGGCGGCACTGGTCCCGCACCGGCGCCCCGAGGAGCGCGACACCGGCCGGTTCGACGTCGCGGGCGTCCTGCTGCTCACCGCCGCGATCTCCCTGATCCTCGTCGGCCTCGGCACCGGGCGTTCGAACGCGCTGCTCCCGGCCGGACTCGCCCTGCTGGCCGCGTTCGTGCTCGTCGAACGGCGCGCCGACGTGCCGATCGTGCCGTTGCGCCTGTTCGGCAGCCGGACGTTCAGCGCCGTGACCGTCGCCGGGTTCCTGTTCACCGCCGCGACCATGCCCGCCGGGCTGCTCTTCGGCCTCTACTTCCAGCAGGTACGCGGGTACGACGCGACCGCGTCCGGGCTCATGGTCCTCCCGCTGATGGCCGGGATGCTGGCGGGCAACCGCCTCACGGCACTGGTCGTGCTCCGGACCGGGCACGTGAAAGGCCTGCTCACCGGCGGCGCCGTGCTGATGTCCGCGGCTTCCGCGTCCCTGGCGGCGATCGACGCGCTGCCGGTGTGGCTGACCATCACCTGCGCCGGACTGATCGGGCTCGGGTCGGCGCCGGCGATGGGCGGGATCGCCATCGCCGCGCAGATGTCGGTCGACCGGCGGGACACCGGCGCGGCGACGGCCGGGCTGAACCTGCTCAAGCAGCTCGGCGGCAGCACCGGTCTCGCGGTCGGCCAGGCGCTGCTCGGCACCGGCTCGATCGGCACCACGATCGCGGTGGTCGGCGCCGTCGGTGGCCTGCTCGCACTCGGCGCGGTCCGCGCCATGGCGGACCTCGACGTCATGCCGGCGCGGGTGCCACCTCGGCGAGTGCCCTCGTGAGGGCATCCCGCTGCACCGCCACCGAGTAGGCCGCCGGGTCGGCCGCGGCCAGTACGTTGAGTCCCTCGACCAGGCCCACCAGGCTCTTCGTCGTCAGCTCGAGGCGCTCGTCCGTCCACTCGGGACGGCAGACCGCCACCAGGCGCCGGACGCGGGCCAGGAACGAGTGGTTCGCCGCTCGGTGGCGCTCGGCCAGGTCGTCGTCGGCCAGGGCCGCCGCCAGGAAGCCCACCCAGACGCGGGACTCCTCGTAATGGCCGTGCAGCTGGTCCACCGCGCAGCCGAGGACCGCCGTCAGCGCCTCGGCGGGGTCGGTGGCCGCGGCTTCCGCGGCGTCGGCGCGGGCGGCCGTGCGGTCGTAGAGCAGGTCGCGCGCGTGCAGCAGCAGCGCCTTCTTCGTCGGGAACGCGTGCAGCACCAGGCCCGTCGTGCAGCCGGCGCGCTCGGCGACCGCGCGCAGCGTCAGCCCCGGCAGGCCGTGCTCCGCGAGCACCTGCCACACCGCGTTGGACAGCAGCTCCCGCTGCGCCCCCACGTCACGCTGTCTCGGCACAAAACCTCCTTCCCCGGAAGCGTAACAGGTGCTACGGTAACGCTTGTTACGAAACGGGGGTACCTTCCCATGCTCGACTGCACGTTCGCGATCACCCCGGTGAGCTGGGACGATCCCGACGCCGTCCGCCTGCGCGAAGCCCAGCGCACCGAACTGGACGCGCGCTACGGCACCGACAACCACGAACCCGGCGCACCCCCGACCGCCGACACCGTCGCGGTCTTCCTCGTCGCGCGCGACGCCGACGGGGTCGCTCTCGGCTGCGGCGGGCTCCGGCCGCTCGGCCCGGGGTCCGGCGAGGTCAAGCGCATGTACGTCGAGCCGGCGGCCCGCGGCACCGGCGTCGCGACCGCCTTGCTGCGCGCCCTCGAGGACCACGCGCGCGACCTCGGCATCAAGCGGCTGCTGCTGGAAACCGGCGCCGGGCAGCCGGACGCGATCCGCTTCTACCAGCGCGAAGGCTACGAGCCGATCGACGCCTACGGTCCGTATATCGGCGAAGCGATCTCACTCTGTTTCGCCCGCGACCTGTAGCTATCGGATTTCCGATGGCAGGCCAAGGCTGAGCTATTGGTGACCGGAGGCGCACCGGGCCTACCGTCGAGGACACGGCGATCTGGGGTTCTTTTCGCCGTTCCCTCACGAACCGGAGTTTTCCCTTGCGTCTCAAGCAGATCGGCGTTGTGCTGGCCGCGGCCGCCCTCGCCCTGACGGCCACGCCCGCCCAGGCGGCGTCGAGGATCGTGCCCCCCGCCGCCGGGCAGCAGCCCGAGAACATCACCCTGGAGCCGGACGGCTCCGCCGACCTCGCCTTCGCCTACACCGGCGAAATCGGCCGGGTCACCCCCGACGGCCGCGTCCACGTCATCGCCCGGATCCCGGTGCCGGACGACGGCGACGTCCCGGTCGTCCACAAGAGACTGTTCCTCGGCGGCATCGTGCGGGCGCCCGGCGGCGACCTGTACGTCGCCGTCTCGACCGGCACCCCGGCCACCGGCCTCTACCGGGTCCGGCCCGGATCGGCGCCGGTCCGGGTCGCCGCCCTGCCGCCGGCCGGCTTCCAGAACGGCGTCGCCCGCGACCCCGCCACCGGTGACCTCCTGGTCGCCGACTCCTTCGGTTCGACGGTCTGGCGGGTCACGCCACGGGGGCGCGTCACCGCCTTCGCCACCGGCGAGCTGCTCGCGCCGGCGGGCGGGTTCGGCGCCAACGGGATCAAGGTCCACGACGGCGCGGTCTGGGTGTCCAACCTGGACCGCGGCACCCTGGTCCGGTTCCCGCTGGGCGGCGGCCCCGGCCGGGTCGTGGTGTCCGGGCTCGGGCCGGTCGACGACTTCGCGTTCCACGGCGGCACCGTGGTCGCCGCGGTCAACCAGGAGAACCGCGTGGTCACGATCGGCCGCGACGGCGTCCGGACCATTCTGTCCACTTCGGACGGACTCGCCAACCCGACCGCGGTCGCCGTCCGTGACGACACGCTGTACGTCACGGACGGCGCCTACTTCGGCGGGTCGCCGAACCTCCTTCAGGCGACGCTCGCGGCGAACACGTGCAGTGCCGAGTTCGCCGGCAACGTCACCGCGACGACCTCCTTGCCCGCGGTCAGCGGCACGGAGTTCGCGAACACGCGGTACGGCGTGGTCGGGTAGGCCGGGCCGGCCTGGGTGTTCTTGCCCAGGACGGTCGCCACGGTCGTCGCGCCGTACTGGGCGGGATCGGCGCAGCACCAGTTCGGCAGGCCGAGGTCCGCCTGGCTGGTGCTGCCGTCGGCGTACTGGACGACAACGGCGCCCTTCGCCGTCCCGGTGCCGGTGCCGGCCAGCACGAGCTTCGAGCCGGTCCCGCGCACGGCCACCGTCTGCCCGGCGGCGACGACGTTGTCCGGCTTGCCGTCCCCGGCCGCGGGCCAGGTCAGCCGGGCCCCGGCGGCGGTGAACTCGGCCCCCGGTTTCAGCCCCTGCTCGGCGAGTCCCTCGGCGCGGAAGCTGCTGCCACCGCCGTCGAGGTTCCCGGCCGTGACGTGGGCCGCGTCCGTGACCCCGACGTTCCCGTACGCCGCGGCCAAGGAGGCGTACGGGACGGTGACCGTCGAGGAGTCGGCGGCCTGGTGCGTGCCGAGCCGGGCTTGGTACGTCGCCGTGGCCGTGACCTGGTAGTCCGCGGGCTTCAGCCCGGCGTCCGGGGTCAGCGTCACCGGCGCCTGCACCGTCTGACCGGGCCACACCAGCTTCGGCACGGCGGGGGCGTTCACGTGGAAGCCGTTGCCCTGCAACGAGATCTTCACGTCCCGCACCGGCAACGGCGTGCCGTTGGTGAAGCTCACCGTTCCCGCGGTGGCCTGGCCCGGCGCGGCCAGCGACGGCAGCGTCAGGGTGGCAGTGCCGTTGTTGTCCTCGGGGAAGAACCCGCCGACCGCGCTCGCCCCGAAGAGCCGGACGTCCTGCCGGTCACCCGCGCCGACCTGGCCGGTCTTCACCCGCACCACGCCTTGCGCGGCCGTGTCGTACCACCAGCCCGACGCCGCCTTGTCCAGCTCGGCCTTGCTCCCGTACTGCCGGAGGATCCCGGTTCCCGCCTGGACGACGGCGGGCTTCGCTCCCGTGTGGACGGACAGCTGGTAGTTCCGCGCCGCGGGCTTCCCCGGGTACGTGCCGGTGCTCGCGCCGATCCCGACGGTCACCGTCCCCGGCCCGGACTTCGGCGCGTCGACGGTGAACGTCTGGTTCGCCTGCTCACCACGCTGGTAACCGCGGGTGACGCCGTCGTCCTCGGTGAGGGTGAAGCTGCCCTTGCCCTGCGGGTAGACGTCCAGGTCCAAAAGGGACTTGTCCCGCGTCTGCCACGACGTCGTGCCCTCGGCCCACATCGGCACAACCGCCCCGGCGCGGACGAACAGCGGGAGCGTGTCGAGCGGCGCGTCGTAACCGTCCACTGTGGTCGGCCCGGTGTAGGTCTTCCCGCTCCAGTAGTCCACCCAGGTGCCCTTGGGCAGGTAGATCCCGTTGCGCACGTTGGACTTCTCGTAGACGGGCGCGACCAGGAAGTCCGTTCCGGACAGGAACTCGTACTTCGCCTTGTCGGTCCAGACGTTCGGGTCGTCCGGGTACTCCAGCGCCAGCGGCCGCACCTGGCCGACGCCGGTCCGGTGCGCCTGCGCCGAGTAGCTGTAGGTGTAGGGCAGCAGCCGCTCCTTGAGCAGCAGGTACTTGCGGTTGATCGAGGTGTACGGCTCACCCTGGCGCCACGGCTGCTTGTCCGACGACGCCCAGCCGTCCATCGTCATCGCCGTCGGCAGGAAGGCCTTCCACTGCAGGTCGCGGACGTAGGTCTGCGGGCTGCCGCCGAAGATGCCGTCGATGTCGCCGGTGTTGTAGGCGATGCCGGACGTCGTCGCGCCGGCGTACGTCGGGATCTGCCACTTGATGTAGTCGTACGAGCCGGACTGGTCACCGCTCCACAGCACGCCGCAGCGCTGGGCGCCGGCCCAGCTCACCGGCTGCCAGACGAACCCGCGCGCGTCGCTGTTGTCCTCGATGCCCTTGTACGCGGTGTCGCACGCGTCGAGCGCGAACTGGTAGCCGGGGCCGACCCAGGCGACGTCCAGCTTGCGGACCCGCACACCCGCCTTGACCTCGTCGGACTGGTTCGGGACGCCGTCCTCGGTCCAGAGCCCGAGCTGCATGCTGTTCTTCCGGAGGCCCTCACCGGTCTGCTGCAGGTTCTCGTACCCGCAGCCGTAACCGTCGTTGACCAGCATCCAGCCGTTCGGCATGCCGTTCTCGGTGTAGCCGTCGGCGACCTTCACCGCGTCGAGCGTGTGCCGTTCCCCGCGATTTGCATTATGCAGATAGCAATCCGAATCCCCCGTTTCCAGCCCGTAGATCGGCGGCAGGAACGGTTTCCCGACCAGGTCGGTGTACCCGGAGACGACGTCCTTGAGACTCGCGCCGACGACGTAGGTCGCGTCGAACCGGCGTTCGTCGTGGGTGGTCTCGACCGGGCTGGTGAACGAGTAGCTGCCCGGCGCGAAGGTGTTGCGCAAAACGCCGTAACCAGCGGTGGAGGCGTAGAACGGCTGCGAGTTCGGCGCGCCGCCGTCGTTCCAGTTGTCGTCGGCGAAGATCTTGATCGTCTGGTCGCGGTGGCTGAACCGGCCGTTCTGCTCACCCCCGCCGACGAACTGCTCGGTCGCGGTCCTGGCCAGGCTCTGCGTGGTCGTGGTGCCGGTCCAGGACAGCGGCGCGGACTCCGCCCAGAGCTGCTTGCGGTCCGCGCCGTCGTAGAGGGCGAACTTCAGCGGGTGCTTGTAGGCCCGCAGGGTCGCCTTGGGGGTCGAAATGGCCCAGTAGGAGCCCTTATCCACGCGTTTCGGCGTGGCCGGGGGCGTGGTCTTCGGCCGGACGATCTTGTCGCCGGCCGGGTCGGTGAAGGTTCCGTCGGGGGCGAGCCAGACCCGGACGGCGCCGTCGGCGGGGAAGCTCACGCGCACGGCGGCGGCTCCCGACTCCAGCGTCACCGTCGGGCCGTCGGCGGAGATCCCGGTCAGGTCGCCGAGCCGGCCGGACGGCGCCGCGGCCTGGGCGACGGCGGGCGACAGCCCGAGCACGGCAACAGCAGCCAGACAGCCGAGCGACTGCGCAACTCTGCTCATTAGAGACACCTTTCGCGCATGAACACGCATGACGGGCTCTGTATAGCGCAGGTTTTGCGCACTGTCACCCGCCGAACCGGTTCAGAAGCCCCGGCTCCCGACTTCCGTCGGGGCTCACGCTGCGCGCCCGTTCGATCACCGAAACCGTCCACTGTGCACACTCCGGGAATTTCCGCTACCGTTCTCCGTTTCCGTTCCAGACATTTCCCCGTTCTATTCCGGCAACTGTTCAGGTGAACAACACGCTCGGTGGGCACGTGCATCCGCACGCGATCCCTGCACACGTCATCCGCACCTCCGCCGCCGGGCAAACGGTTGCTGGGAAAGGTAAGCCGCTGTATGTTGGCGGCGTCCCAGGCGCTCCACCATCGGTCGCCGGGGTTCGCGCTGCTCGGCGGAAGCGGGGAGGTGACTGTCCGAGATAGCGCTTTCCGGTGGTTGGGTCGCCACCGGAGTGCAGGAGGGAAGCAGTGCTTTGGTGTTCCGGGGAACAGCCGTGGCCGACCGGGTGAACGAGCCGTACCTGGTCGGCCAGGAAGCCATCGCGGGTGAGCTCCAACGCGGCAAGTGGTGCGTCTACCTGCACGAATGGCTCGGCGACGACCACGACCTCGCCACGTGGCAGGCCCAGGTGGCCGCCCACGCCGCGCGGGCGGGCGTCGAGGTGTGCTTCGTCGAGATCCCCCGCAAGGACATGACGCTGGTGGCCAACGTGCGGGCGTTGCCGAGCTTCGAGCAGGTCACGGAGTCGGTGGCGGCCCTGGAGCACTACCGGAGCCGGACGGCGGGCCGCCGGAAGCGGAGTCCGGCCAGGCGCCGGTCGGCCGACTGACACCAGGGCGAGCGCCCGGTCTCACTCAGGATGCCGACGCGTGGTGCTGCGCCGCCAGGAAGTGCGCCGTCTCCTTCGTCGCTTCGTACAGCGCCCGGTAGTGCCGGTAGAACTCGTCGTACCGCTTGCCGGCCGCCGGATCCGGCGTCACCGTCGTCGCGATCGGGTTGCCCCGCGCCGGATCGACCGCCACCCCCGTCGCCTCCGCCGCCAGCAGCGCGTCACCGAGGCAGGCCCCGATCGTCTCGGCCGGAATCTGCTGCGGCAGCCCCGTCACGTCCGACACGATCTGCGTCCACAGGCCGCCCTTCGTCCCGCCGCCGACCGCCACCAGCCGCCGCGCCGCGCCGCCCGCCGAAGCCATCGCCTCCAGGTTGTGCCGGACGCCGTAAGCGATGCCCTCGAGCGCCGCGCGGTAGACCTCGGCGCGCCCGTGTGCGGTGGTCAGCCCCGCGAGGACACCCCGCGCGTCCGGGTCGAACAGCGGCGTCCGCTCCCCCGCGAAGTACGGCAGCAGCAGGAGTCCCCGGCTGCCCGCCGGCACCGACGCCGCCTCGGCGACCAGGTCCTCGTAGGACGCGCCGGTCAGCGTGCGCAGCCAGTCGGTGACCGCGCCGGACGTCGCCATGCCGGCCGCGAGCGTGAAACTGCCCGGGACGACTCCGCGTGTCCCCCACAGGCCGGGGTGCGGCCGCGGCTCGGTGACCACTTCGACCAGGAACATCGTGCTGCCGTACATGACCATCACGTCACCCGGCTCGCGAACGCCGACACTCGCGGCCTCGGCCCACGCGTCGACCGTCCCGGCGGTGACCGGCAACCCCTCGGGCAGCCCGGTCCGCGCAGCGGCGGCCGCGGTGACCTCACCCGCGACCTCCGTCGGCCACAGCAGCTCGGGCAGCGGCAGCCCGGGCGCGACCCGCTCGGCCCAGTCCTTCGCCCACTCGCCGGCGACGAGGTCGTAGAGCGGGGTGCACTGGCTCGCCGAGTGGTGGTCCAGGACGTACCGGCCGGTCAGCCGGTGCACCAGGAACGAGCTCGCCATCAGGAGCTTCTCCGTGCGCGCGTAGACGTCCGGCTCGTGCCGGGCCAGCCAGCGCACCTTCGGCCCGACCGCCTGGCTGGTCAGCGGTGAACCCCCGCGCGCCAGGATCTCGGCCGCGCCGAACTCCTCGGTCAGCTCCGCGATTTCGGCGGCCGCGCGCGTGTCGACGCCGTAGAGGATGGCCGGTCGCAGCGGCTCGCCCGAGGCGGACGCCGGGAGCAGGCACGGCCCGATGCCGCTGATCCCGGGCCCGGCGAGCGGCCGGCCACCGGCGGCGCGCAGCAGGTCCGCGACGATCCCGGTGAAGTCGGCCCACCAGACCGTTTCGGCGTCGTGCTCGAACCAGCCGGGCCGCGGAGTCGAGACGGTGTGCTCACGAACCGACCGGGCGAGGACCGCGCCACCGGGGTCCACCAGCACACCCTTGGAGCTGGCCGTGCCGATGTCCACGCCGAGCAGCAGTCCCGTCATCCGCCCCTCCACGGACTCACCCTGCGGGAAATCGATTACCACCACGCTATGGTGTGCCGGGGGCACTGTCAACGACCGAGAGAACGAGGACGCGGGTGGCGACGATCTCCGACGTGGCGGCGCTGGCCGGGGTCTCGACCGCGACCGTGTCGAGGGCGCTCAACGGCAAGTCCACTGTGGACCCGGTGCTGGCCGAACGGGTGGCCAGGGCGGTGGCCGAGCTCGGCTACACGCCGAACGGCCTCGCGCGCAGCCTGCGCCGCCGGGAAACCGCGGTGCTGGCGCTGATCATCTCCGACGTCGAAAACCCGTTCTTCACGGCGATCGCGCGCGGGGTCGAGGACACCGCGCAGGCCGCGGGGTTCTCGGTGATGCTCTGCAACTCCGACGAGAACACGGCCAAGGAGCGCCGGTACGTCGAGGTCGCGGCGCAGGAACGGCTCGCGGGCGTGATCATGTCGCCGACCACCGGCGACAGCGACGTCCGGCCGCTGACCGCGCACCGCACCCCGATCGTGACGGTCGACCGGCGGCTCGGCTCGGCCGACTGCGACGCCGTTCTCGTCGACTCCCGCGCCGCCGCCCGGGAAGCCGTGCGGCACCTGGTTTCCCAGGGGTACGACCGCATCGGCTGCATCGCCGGCCCGCAGGGCATCACCACGGCCGACGAGCGGCTCGACGGTTACCGCGACGGACTCCGCGACGCGGGCCGGAAATACTCGGCAAAACTGGTGCGCCGCTGCGAATTCCGCGAGTCCGGCGGGCACGAGGCCGCCACGCAGCTGCTGGCGAAGCCCGAGCCGCCGGACGCGCTCCTGGTGTCCAGCAGCACGATGTCCGTCGGTGTGCTGCAGGCGATGGCCGAGCTGGGCCTGCGCTCGGGCCGTGACGTCGGCATCGTGTCGTTCGACGACGCGCCGTGGGCCACGCTGATCTCGCCGGCGCTGACGGTGGTCGCCCAGCCCGCCCACGCGATGGGCCAGCTCGCGGCGCGCCTGCTGCTGGACCGCATCGGGGACGGCGGCACGCGCCCGGCGTCGACCACGACGATGGCGGCCCAGCTCGTGATCCGGGGCAGCTCCACCCGATGAGAGCCCGAGCTTTCACGTGAAAGCTCGGGGTTTCCGCCCCGGAGACCGCCCGAAGTGACGCTTGACACACCCCGGCTCCGCCCCTAGCGTCGAGTAATCGATTACTCCCAGCTTCCGCCGACGCGAGGGGTGTCATGGAAGAGCCGGGCACCCCGCTGGTCGAGCTGACCGGTGTCAGCAAGGCGTACGGCGGCACGCTCGCCTGCGACCACGTCGACTTCACCGTGCGCCGCGGGGAGGTGCACGCGCTGCTCGGGGAAAACGGCGCCGGCAAGTCGACGCTGATGCGGATCCTCTCCGGCGACGTCACCGGGCACCGCGGCACCATCGCCGTCGACGGTGAGCCGGTCGTCTTCGGCGGCCCCGCCGACGCGCAACGCCGCGGGATCGTGATGATCCCGCAGGAGCTCGACCTCGTGCCCGGGCTTTCGGTGGCCGCCAACGTCTTCCTCGGCCGCGAGCCGCGCACCCGGGCCGGCACGCTCGCGCGGCAGCGGATGCACCGCGAGACGCGCGAACTGCTGGCCCGCATCGGGATCACGCTCGACCCGAGACGCGCCGTCGGCGAGCTGCGCACCGGTGAGCAGCAGCTCGTCGCCATCACCAAGGCACTCGCGCTCGACGCCCGCGTGCTGGTCATGGACGAGCCGACGTCCGCGCTCACCGGCGCCGAGGTCGAGCGGATGTTCGAGGTGATCACCGAACTGCGGGACGCGGGCGCCGGCATCGTCTACATCTCCCACCGGCTCGAGGAGATCGGGCGGATCGCCGACCGGGCCACCGTGCTGCGCAACGGCCGGGTCGCCGCCGGGTTCGCCGCGCGCGACCTGACCGTCGGGCAGGTCACCGAGGCGATGATCGGCCGGCCGGTCCAAGCGCTCTTCCGCCTCAAACACGGCGAAACCGGGGACGAGCTGCTCCGCCTCGACGACTTCGCGCTGCGCCCGAGGCGGCAACGGCCCGGCCGCCGCGAGCCCGCGGGCATCTCGCTCACCGTCCGCGCCGGGGAGATCGTCGGGGTCGGCGGGTTGCTCGGCTCGGGCCGCACCGAGCTGCTGGAGACGCTCTTCGGCGCCGGGACACCCGGGCGGTGGCACGGGCGGATCTTCCTGCGGGGAAAGGAAATCCGGCCGCGCGGCCCCGGCACGCCGTCAAGCTCGGGCTCGCGCTGGTGCCGGAAGACCGCCGGATCGGCGGGCTGGCGCTGGACCATTCCGTCCGCGCGAACGCCGTGTTGTCCATTGTGGACCGGCTGGCGACGGCCGGTGTGGTGACCCGACGGCGTGAGAACACCACCGTCGCGAAGATCCTCGGCGAGCTGAAGGTGAAGGGCGCGCCGGCCGCCGCGGTCGGCACGCTTTCCGGCGGTAACCAGCAGAAGGTCGTGCTCGGCCGGGCGTTGCTCACCGAACCGGCGCTGCTGCTGCTCGACGAGCCGACCCGCGGGGTCGACGTCGGCGCGAAGGCGGAGATCTACCAGCTGCTGGCCGCCGCGGCCGCCCGCGGCATCGGGGTCCTGCTCGCGTCGTCCGAGCCCGCCGAGCTGGTCGGGCTGTGCGACCGGGTCGTCGTCCTGCAGGACGGCCGCACCGGCCGCGAGCTCGACACGCATGACGCCGGCGAGGCCGAGCTGCTCGCCGCGGCGATGGGGGAAACACGATGACCACCACGGAGTTCATCCCGACCCGGCGTGCCGCCGTCGTGGACACGCTGTTCCGCTTCCAGAGCCTGTTCGGCCTCGCGCTGGTGCTGGTCGCGGCGGTCGTGTTCTCGCCGTCGCACGACGGTGACCTGCTCTTCCTCGACAGCGAGAACCTGTTCAACGTCGTGCGCGCCATCTCGGAGATCGGCATCATCGCCGTCGGCATGACGTTCGTGATCCTGGTCGGCGGGATCGACCTGTCGGTCGGGGCCGTGCTCGGGCTCGCCGCCGTCGGCTCGGCCGTGCTGCTCGTCGAAAACGGCTTCGGGGTGCTGCCCGCCGTGCTCCTCGTGCTCGCCGCGGGCCTGCTCTTCGGGCTGCTGCAGGGCGTTGCGTCGGCGGTGTTCGGCATCCAGGCGTTCATCGTCACCCTCGCCGGGCTGCAGGTCGCCCGCGGGCTCGCGCGGATCTGGTCCGGCGGCCAAGGGGTCCAGATCTCCTACGGCGACGGCCCCGGCGAAGCGCCGGTCGCGTTCTCCCTGCTCGGCGAACGCACGTTCAACGGCCTGGTGCCGGTCCCGGCGGTGATCTTCGCCGTGGTCGCCGTCGCCGCGATCGTGTTCCTGCGCACCAGCGCGTTCGCCCGCTACGTCTACGCGATCGGCGGCAACGAGAAGGCCGCGCGGCTCTCCGGCATCGCCGTCACCCGGGTCAAGGTGCTGGTCTACGGACTGAGCGGGCTGCTCGCCGCGCTGGCCGGGATCATCCACGCCGGCCAGCTCAACCAGGGCAGCCCCAACGACGGCAGCGGGTACGAGCTCGACGCCATCGCCGCGGTCGTGATCGGCGGCACCGCGCTCGCGGGCGGGCGCGGCTCGGTGTCCGGCACCGTCGCCGGCGCGCTGCTGCTGGGCGTGCTCAACAACATCCTGGCGCTCAACAGCGTCGACCCCAACGTGCAGCTCCTGATCAAGGGCCTGGTCATCGTGGTCGCCGCGGGCCTGCAGCGGCTGCGGCCCACACCGTGAACCGCCGAAGAGGGGAAGAAGAGAAATGTCCGGCAAGCACTTCGTGATACCCGCGCTCGCCCTCGTCCTGACCGCGGCCGCCTGCGGCACGACGCACGAAAACTCGGGGCAGGGCACGTCGACACCCGCGGCCGCCTGCAAGGGGGCGGGCGGCAAGTTCACCATCGGGGTCAGCCAGGCCAACGTCGGCGAGCCCTACCGCAAGCAGATGGACGACGACATCGCGAAAGCCGCCAAGACGGTTCCGCAGTTCACGGTGAACTTCGCGGACGCCCAGCAGGACAACGCCAAGCAGGTCGCCGACGTCGAGAACTTCCTGACCCAGCGGATCGACCTGCTGGTCATCAGCCCGAACGAGGCCACGCCCTTGACCGCGGTCGTCAAGAAGGCCTACGACAAGGGCATCCCGGTGCTGGTGCTCGACCGGAAGGTCGACGGGGACGCGTACACGCAGTTCATCGGCGCGGACAACGTCGACATCGGCCGGCAGGCCGGGCAGTACCTCGCCGACAAGGTGCTGCCGCAGGGCGGGAAGATCGCCGAGATCCGCGGGCTCGCCGGGTCGACGCCGGCCAAGGAGCGCCAGGACGGCTTCGCGAAGGGCATCGAGGGCCGCGGCATCGACATCGTGACCACTGTGGACGGTGACTGGCTGCGCGAGAAGGGCCAGCAGCAGGCGGACGCGATCTTCAAGGCCCACCCGGAGATCCAGGCCGTCTACGCCCAGAACGACCCGATGGCCGAAGGCGCCTACCTCGCCGCGAAGGCCGCGGGCCTGGACCGGAAGGTGAAGTTCCTCGGCATCGACGGCCTGCCGATCCCGTCCGGCGGCATCAAGGCGGTCGAGGCCGGGCGGCTCGCGGCGACGTTCGTCTACCCGACCGGCGGGCGCGAGGCCGTGGCGTCCGCGAAGAGCATCCTCGTCGACTGCGCCAAGCCGGAGAAGACGGTGAGGCTGCAGACGCAGCTCGTCACCCAGGCGAACGCCGCCGAGGTGTACACGAAGGCCAACCGCTGAAGGGATCCGCCATGGCACGCATCGGCGTCATCAACCTCTCCGACGGCCGTGACTACGTCCACAACGGAATCTCGGACTTCATCCGGGACACTGAGGACCGTCTGGTCGCGGCTCTCGCCGAAGCGGGCCACGACGTCGTCCGGGCTTCGGCGCCGGTGTCGGACAGCAGGCTGGCCACCTCGGTCGCCCGGGAGATCGAGGCGGCCGGGGTGGACCTGACCGTGCTGCACTACTGCGTCTGGGCGTTCCCGCACTTCACGATGCTGGCCGCCGGCGCGCTGAGCGGACCGCTGGTGCTGGTGGCCAACGTCGATCCGGTGCAGCCCGGGATGGTCGGGATGCTCGCCGCGGGCGGCGCGCTCGACCAGATCGGACGGGCGCACACGCGGCTCTGGGGTGACCCGTCGGACGGCGGGCTGATCGCGGCGATCGGCGTCCGGGCCCGCGCGGCGGGGGCTGTCGCGAAGCTGCGCGGCAGCACGTTCGGCCGGATCGGCGGCCGCCCGATGGGGATGAACACCGCGGTCGCCAACACCGACCAGTGGCAGCGGCAGTTCGGGGTCGACGTCGAGGAGATCGACCAGTGGGAGATCGTCCGGCGCGCGGAGGCCGCCGACCCGGCGGAGAAGCGGAAGGCGCGTGAGTGGCTGGAGCAGCACGCGACCGTCCGCTACGACGGCGTCAAGCTGACGCCGGAGCTGCTGGAACGGCAGGTCGGCTCGTACGTCGCGATGCGGTCCCTGATCGACGAGTGGCACCTGGACTTCACCGGCATCAAGGGCCAGCCCGAGCTGACGCAGCACTTCGCGACGATGGACGTCGCCGAGGCGTTCCTCAACGACCCGTACGACTGGAACGGGCCCAAGGAGACGCACGTGTGCGCGACCGAGGCCGACATGGACGGCGCGCTCACGATGCAGCTGATGAAGCACCTGTCGGGGACACCGGTGCTGTTCGCCGACGTCCGGCACTACCACGCTTCCCGGGATATGTGGGATCTCTGCAACTCGGGCCAGCACGCAACGTGGTTCGCCGCCCGCAGCGACGACCCGGCGGAGAACCTGGCCCGCGTGACGCTCCACCCGGAGGTGTTCTTCTTCCCGGCGGGTGGAGCGTCGGTGCACCACATCGCCGCGCCGGGGCGGATGACGCTCGCCAGGCTGACGCGGCTGGACGGGCGGTACCGGCTGCAGCTGATGCTGGGTGAGTTCGAAAACTACGACGAGGAAACGACTTCCGCGCTCGAGGCTCAGTCCACTCCGGAATGGCCGCACGCGTTCGCCCGGCTCGACGCGCCGGCGTCGACGTTTCTCTCGAGGTTCGGGGCGAACCATATCCATGCGGTTCCCGGTGACCACCGGGCCGAGCTGCGCGGGGTGTGCGAGCTGCTGGGGATCACCCTGGACGAGTTCACCCGCGGCTGAGGGGACTGTCGGTGCCTGCGGCTAGCGTGGAAACCGGGGGCTGCTCAGGCCGAGTTGACGCTGCGGGCTTGGCGGCCTGGCCGATTCCACGATCGCGCGGGCGCATCAGCCCGCGCCGACCGATCAGGCCCGACACCGCAAGCGCCGCGGCTCGCGCGGACGTCCCGGAAGCCGCGGTCATCTTGGACCAAGGCCGCCAGACACGCCCCAGCGCGAAAGCCGAAGGCCGCTGAGCACGCGGTTGACTTCAACCTTGCTTCAGCTTTTACCGTCGCCACCATGACAGCTCCTCCGATCCCCCGCACCGTCTGGATCGCCTCCGGCGTCATGGCGCTCGGCGGTTTCCTCGGCAACATGGACGGCTCGATCGTCGCGGTCGGGCTGGAGTCGATGAGGCTGCGCCTGGGGGTCAGCCTCATCGAAATCCAGTGGGTCGCGACCGCTTTCCTGCTCGGCCTCTCCGCCGCGCTCCCCCTCACGCCGTGGCTGGTGAAGCGGCTCGGGGCCGGGCGGCTTTGGCTGTGGTCGCTCGGGGCCTTCCTGGTGACGTCGGTGGCGTGCGCGCTCGCTCCGGACGCCGGGACGCTGATCGGCGTCCGGGCCGTTCAGGGCATGGCCGCCGGGGTCATGGTCGCCGCCGGGCAGACGGTGATCGGGCTGGCCGTCGGGCCCGAACGGCTCGGCCGGACCATGGGCACGCTGGGCCTGGTGGTCGGGCTGGCGCCCGTGATCGGGCCGAGTGTCGGCGGGCTGCTGCTGGCGCACTTCTCGTGGCCGGTGCTGTTCTGGCTGAACCTGCCGATCGGGCTGGCCGCCTTCGCGCTGGCGCTGAAGTACGTGCCGCGCGGCGACCGGGAACAGCCGCCGCCGGTGGACTGGCCGGGCCTGGTCATGGTGTCGCTCGGCCTGCCGCTGCTGGTGTACGCGCTGACCGAGCTCAACGGCGGGTTCGCGGCCGCCGGCGCCGCGCTGCTCGTGCTGTTCACGTGGTGGTCGTTGCGCGCCCGGCACCCCGTGCTGCAGCTGCGGCTGGCCGCCCGGCCGGTGATGGGCTCGGCGCTGGCGGCGGTCCTGCTCGCCGGCGCCGGGATGTTCGGCGCGGTCCTGCTGCTGCCGTTGTGGTTCCAGGTCCGGCTCGGCGCCGGGCCGGCCGAAGCCGGGGTCCTGCTCGCGCCGATGGGGCTGGCCACGACGGTGTTCGTGCTCGTGGCCGGCCGGCTCACCGACCGCTACGGCGGCGGCGCCATCGCGCTCACCGGGTCACTGGTGGTGCTGGCGAGCACCGTGCCGCTGCCGTGGCTCGGCCCGGAGACGCCGATGGTGCTGATCCAGGCGCTGCTCGTCGTCCGCGGCGCGGGACTCGGGCTGTCGATCATCCCCGCGTCGACGGCGGCGTACGCGTCGGTCTCCGCCGGCGAGCTCGGGCACGCGACCGCGCTGGTGAACATCGTGCTGCGTCTGGGTGGCGCGGTCGGCGGCGCGGCGTGCGTGATCGTGTTGTCGCGCGGCCTCTCCGTGGACGCGGCGACCGGCTTCGGCTGGGCTTTCGGGGTGCTCGGCGCGCTCTGCGTGCTCGGCACGGCGGCCGCGGCGTGGCTCCGCCGCGCGGAGCGATCCTCCACAGTGGACACCACGGCCTGATCCACCAGGGAACCTGGCGCGATCACCGGATTGGTGATTACCTGGAGCCGAGCAAACACTGTCGGTAAGGGGAAGGGCTGGCAATGTCGGGGGTATCGAGGCGGCTGGTGACGGCCGCGGCGGCGACGGCCGTACTGGGGAGCATCCTGACGGCGGCGCCGGCTTCGGCCGCGGCAGGCGTCGACTGGAAACCGTGCGCGGACGCGCCCGGTGTCGACTGCGGCACGGTCACCGTGCCGCTCGACTGGGCCCATCCGGACCAGGGCACCACGTCCATCGCGCTCGCGCGGCGCAAGGCGACCGACCCGGCCGCCCGCATCGGGTCGGTGCTGATGGACCCGGGCGGCCCCGGCGGCCCGGGCGCGGGCCAGGTCAAGGAGGGCTGGACGCTCTCGCCCGAGGTCACCAAGCGGTTCGACACCGTCGGCTTCGACCCGCGCGGCGTCGGCGACAGCACCCAGATCAAGTGCGGGCTCGACGAAGTGATCGCCGACCACCCGCAAGTGCCGCGCAACCAGGCCGAGTTCGAGCAGCTCGCGGAGTACAACCGCAAGCTGGGCGAAAGCTGCAACCGGCTCAGCGGGCCGCTGGGGCAGCTGGCCGACACCAAGAGCGTCGCGCGTGACATGGACGCGATCCGCGTCGCGCTCGGTGAAAAGAAGCTGACCTACTACGGCGTTTCGTACGGCACGCTGATGGGCCAGCAGTACGCCGAGCTGTTCCCGGACAAGGTCCGCGCGCTCGTGCTCGACAGCAACATGGACCACTCGCAGCACACGGCATGGGAGTTCCTGAACAGCGAAACGCAGTCGGTGCAGGCGGAGTTCGGCCAGTTCGCGGCCTGGTGCGACCGGACGCCGACCTGCGCGCTGCACGGCCGGGACGTCTCGAAGCTCACGCGTGCGCTGCAGGACAAGGCCGCGCGCGGGGAGCTGAAGGACCCGACGAGCGGTGAGCCGATCACGCCGCTGTCGCTCGCCTCGATGTTCCAGGGCGCGTTCTACGGGCCTTCCTGGGACGCGCTCGCCACGCGGCTCAAGTCGCTCGCGGACGGCACCAAGCCGGCCGCGTCGGCCCAGCTCAAGGAAGACGTCCCGGTCAACACGGTGTTCCAGAGCGTCTTCTGCGACGACTGGCGGCTGCCGGTGCACAACTTCGCCGAGCTCGAGGCCTACCGGCGGACGGCCGCGGCGCTCGCGCCGGACGTGAAGGTCAACTCCCTCGGCTGGCAGGCCGTCACCGGCTGCATCGGCTGGCCGAACAAGGCGAGCAACCCGCAGCACCCGCTGCAGGTGCACGGCGCGCCGCCGCTGCTGATGGTGAGCAGCAGGCACGACCCGGCGACACCGTACGCGTGGTCGCAGGCCGCCGCCCGCCAGAGCGGCAGCACGCTGCTCACCTACGACGGCTGGGGCCACGGCGCGTACTTCAAGAACAGCCCGTGCGTGACCAAGGCGACCGACGACTACCTGATCACCGGCAAGCTCCCGGCCAAGGGCACACACTGCGCGGCCGTCGAGCCGGGCAGCGCCGAAGCCCGCATCGCCGGGCCGAAACCGCCGTCGACGATCGGTTTCTGAGGCTTCCACCGCGGGCCGGGACCGAGCACAACCGGTTCCGGCCCGCGAAGGGAGCATGTTTGCCGAGCAACGGCTACCGGGAGGCCTATCCGTTGCACACCGCCTACCCCGGCGCCAGGCCGACTATGCGGTGCGGTAGCTGCGAAGCCACCGCGACACCCGCCTGGTCACGCTGACCATCGGCGCGAACGACATGGTCCTCTGCCAGAACACCACACCGGACCACTGCACCGGCCCGTTCCGCCTGGCGTCCCTGCGCACGGGCGGCGACCCGTGCGCGGCCGGCCTGCTGGTCAAGCTGCCGTCGGGCGGCTGCGACGTCAGACGGCGTTGACCTCGACACCCGCCGCCTCAAAGGCGCGCAACGCCTCCGGGTCGGCGTCGGTGTCCGTGACCAGCGCGTGCACCTGGGTCGTCTCGCAGATCCGGGCGAACGCGCGGCGGCCCAGTTTGGAGCCGTCCGCGACGGCGACCACCCGCTCGGCGCGTTCCACCATCAACCGGTTGATGCTGGCCTCACCTTCGTGGTGGGCGAACGCGCCGGCCTCCGGGTCGAAGGCGTCCACCCCGAGGAACAGCAGGTCGATGGTCAGCTCGCTGAGCACCCGCGTCGCCAGCGGCCCGCTCAGCTCGAACGACTGCGGCCGCGCGACCCCGCCGGTGACGACGATCTTGACGTTCGGCCGCACCGCGAGCTCGTGGGCGATGTTCAGCGCGTTGGTCACCACGGTGATGCCTGGCCCGTCGCCCCGCGTGGCCAGGTCCGACCGCATCGCGAGCGCCCGCGCGACGCCCGCTGTCGTCGTGCCGCCGTTCAGGCCGACGACCATGCCCTTCGCGGCGAACGCGGCCGCCGCGGCGCTGATCCGCTGCTTCTCCGGCACGTGCCGGGCCGTCTTGTAGCGCAGCGGCAGGTCGTAGGCGAGGTCGTTCGCGACCGCACCGCCGCGGGTGCGCGTGAGCAGCTGCTGCTCGGCCAGGTGGTCCAGGTCGCGCCGGATCGTGGCCGCGGAGACGTCCAGCTCCGCGGCCACGTCCTCGACGTCGATCTTTTCCCGCTGCCCCAGCATGTCCAGCAGGGTGCTCAACCGTTCGTGCCGGGCCATCGGCGGTACTCCCTAGCTTGCTCTCGGCGGCCCAGCGCGCATGACGTTGCACTGTTGGCCACCGTTTCGAGCAGTATGCTGCATCGCCGGTGTCCGCCGCACGCGGCACGCCGGTTCACGTCATCCGGAAGTCGTACCGCGCCGGCAGCGGATCATCCGACACCGCCGCCCACACGTCCGACAACGACGTCTCGCCCTCCCGGACGTTCGCCACCTCGAATCCCTCCTCGAACACCGCCCGCGCGCCGGCACGATCGCCCAGCGCGAGCCGGGTCCGGGCCGTCAGCAAGGCCACGCGCCCGTCAACCGGCAACCCGGCCAGCAACGAAGCCGCCGCCGAAGGCTCTTCCGCCGCCAGCTGAGCCGACACCGCCTCCAGCACCAACGGACGCACCGACGGCGCCAGCGCACAAGCCCGCAGATACAACCGAGCCGACTCCGGCGGATCCTGTGACACCGCCGCCAAACACCGCAACGCCCACGGATTCTCGGCTGCCAGCAAAGACGAATCCCACGCAGCGACCGCCTCCGCGCGACGCCCGGCCGCCCAGCGGGCGACACCCCGGTGGTACCACGTCAGCCAGTTGTCCGCCGTGTGCTCCAGCAAGTCCGCCCAGTACCGGTTGACCAGCGTCGGCGGCGGTAACAGAAGCGGGTCCCCAGCAGGCGAAAGGCCGTCCAGCAGCGAAAGCCAAGGCTCCTGCGACGCCCCCAGCGAAGATGGCGGGAACGGCGTTCCCGGCAAGCACATCGGCGTCCGACGCGCCTCCAGCGCGCCCCAACCCGAGCCCGAAAACAGCAACGGACCAGGCTCGGAGTCGAGAATCGACCGCAGCGCCGAGTGGTGATCCGCCAACGACGGCAGGCCGGACTCGATCGCCGACGTCGCCGCCGCCCAGTCCGTCCCGTGGACGACCGCCGGATCGGCCGAGACCGGGCCGTACGCCTCCAGCCAGTCCCACGACTCGCCCGCCGGGAGGCGCAGGTGCTCCAGCTGCGTGCGGGCCAGGCCCGCCTGGATCTCCAGGTAGCCGCCCGCGCCCGGCGCCAGCCACTCCTGCCAGCGGCGGCCGCCCCGCGACTCGCCCCAGACGAACAGCTTCCGGCCCCGCAGCCGCGACGTCGAGAGCTGCACCAGGCCGTGCCCGGACGCCGAGACCGCCGCGATCCACGGCGACGAGCACTCGAAGAAGTAGTCCGCAGCCGCCGGGGAACGCGCCGGGTACGTCAGCTCGGGAGTGACGTCCACCAGGTCCAGCCGGCCCGAATACCCGTAGTGCCAGGCCTGCGAAGCCGGCGCCAGCACCCGTGTGTCCGGCGTCTGCGGCACGGCGATGTTCGACCACCAGTACGCCGGGACGTCGTGCGGGTGCGGGTTGCGCAGGCGGACGCCCACCAGCAGGTGCTCCGAGCCGTCCGGCAGCCAGAAGTCCAGCTGGAACGGCAGGTCCCGCGTGCGCTCCCACTCCCACAGCCGCAGCACCGGGGAGCCGTCCGGGCCCTCGACCGCGGCCGCGAACATCGGCGCGCACGTCAGCGTCGTGTGGCCCGTGCTGCCCAGGTTCCATTCGACGCCGCCGGCGAACCACGCGTCGCGCAGGGCCAGGTTGGCCGGCTGGAACACCGGGTTGCGGTACAGCAGCTCACGGCCGCGGTGGACCAGCGAGTACAGCCGGCCGCCCAGGGACGGGAGCACGGTCGCGCGCACGTGGTCGTTCTCCAGCACCAACGCCGGAACGGACGCCGGGGTGCGGTCACGCGTGTAGCCGTCCTGCAGGAGACAGGGCAGCACGGTGTCCAGCCGTCCGTAACCGATCCCCTGCGCCAGGTCCGGCGGCAGCTCGTCCACATTGGACACCGAGGACACCGGCGGCGCGGCCAGCGGGGGCAGCGGGTTCTCGGGCCCGAGGGAAGCCGCCGGCAGCTCCACCGACGTGCGGTACAGGCGCGTCACGGCAGCCGGTCACCGGTGGCCGCGTCGAACAGGTGGACCGCGTCCGGCTGCGGGGCCAGCTTGATCCGCTCCCCGCGCTGCCACGGCGACATCCCCGGCGTGCGCACGGTCAGCACCTGCGAGTCCGTCCGGCAATACAGGTACTGGTCGCTGCCCAGCTCCTCCACCACCTCGACCACGGCGTCGACACCAGAGCCGATCGTCCAGCCCTCCGGGCGCACCCCGACCACCAGGCCCGGGCCGGTCAGCGCCGACCGCTGGGCCGGCGTGAGCGGGACCGACCACGGACCGTCCACTGTGGTCTCCAGCAGGTTCATCGCCGGGGAGCCGATGAACCCCGCCACGAACACGTTCACCGGCCGCGCGAACAGGCCGATCGGCGTGTCGACCTGCTGCAGGATCCCGTCCTTGAGGACCGCCACCCGGTCGCCCATCGTCATCGCCTCGACCTGGTCGTGCGTGACGTACAACGTCGTGACACCCAGCCGGCGTTGCAGCGACGCGATCTGCGTGCGCGTCTGGACCCGCAGCTTGGCGTCCAGGTTGGACAGTGGTTCGTCCATCAGGAACACACTCGGCTCACGCACGATCGCCCGGCCCATCGCGACGCGCTGGCGTTGCCCGCCCGAGAGCCGGGCGGGCTTCCGGTCCAGGTACTCGGTCAGGTCCAGCAGCGCCGCGGCTTCGGCGACCCGCTTGCGCCGCTCGTCCACGGGCACCCGGGCCAGCTTCAGGTGGAAGCCGATGTTCTCCCCGACCGTCATGTGCGGGTACAGCGCGTAGTTCTGGAACACCATCGCGATGTCGCGGTCCTTGGGCGGCAACGCGGTGACGTCGCGCGGTCCGATGTGGATCGCCCCGTCGTCGACGCCCTCGAGCCCGGCGAGCATCCGCAGCGTGGTCGACTTGCCGCAACCGGACGGGCCGACCAGCACGAGGAACTCGCCGTCGGCCACCGAAAGGTCGAGGCCGTCGACCGCCGGGCGGTCCACTCCGGCGTAGAAGCGGGTTGTGTCGGTGAAGGTCACCGTGGCCATCAGGTCCTACTTTCCGGCGCCGAGGGTCAGGCCGGTGATGATCCGGCGGGCGAGCACGAGGTACAGCACGAGCATCGGGAGCACCACGATCGCCACGCCGGCGATCAGGCCGCCGTACTCCGACTGGTAGCTCGCCGCGCCGTAGAAGGTGAACAGCGCGCGGGACAGCGTGAAGTGCGCCTGGTCCTTGAGGAACACGATCGCCAGCAGCGTCTCGTTCCACAGGCCGATCGCGTTCAGCGTCAACGCCGTGATCAGGCCGCCGCGCGCGAGCGGCAGCATCACCGAGAAGAACGTCCGGGTCGGCGACGCGCCGTCCAGGGCCGCCGCTTCCTCCAGCTCGTCCGGCAACGACCGGAAGAACCCCGTCAGGAGGAACACCGTGAACGGGATCGACAACGCGACGTACAGCAGGAACAGCCCGTACTCGTTGTCCAGGTGGACGCGGCTCAGCACCACGAACAGCGGGATGATCACCGTCTGGAACGGCACGCCCATGCCGATCGCGACGACGTTGGTCATCGGCCCGGACCCGCGCACCCCGAGCCGGGTCAGGGCGTACGCGCAGGGCGCGGACACGGCGACCGTGGCCACCGTCGCGAGCCCGACCAGCACCACGGTCGTCAGCACGGCGTCGCCGAACCCGGCGTTGTTCCACGCGTAGACGAAGTTGCGGAACGGCTTGCCGAGGTGGAACCACTGGTAGGGCAGCGCGAACGGCTTGGTGAAGATCTCCACCGGCGTCTTGAACGCGGCCGTGACCAGCCAGTACAGCACCAGCACGTTGCCGGCGGTGAACGCCCAGACGATCACCGAACCCAGCAGGCGCAACGGGCTCAGGCGGCGTGACCCCGGCGCCGGCCGCGGCTTGCGCGGCACGCGGCGCACGCGGACCTCAGAACTGGATAGCGTCACGACGCATCAACCGCCTCAGGAGCACGACGAGCACGGACACCAGCACGATCATCGCCACCGCGCAGGCACAGGCGGCCCCGAAGTCCGGGGTGCCGTTCGAACCGAAGGTCCGGTCGAACACGTAGACCCCGAGCGTCCACGCCTGGTTCGGCGGCGCGTAGGTACCCGGCCCGGCCAGTACGAACACCAGCTCGAAGATCTTCAGCGCGTTGATCGTCCACAGCACACCGGCGACCCCGACGACGTCCCACGTCATCGGCAGCGTGATGTTGCGGAACTTCTGCCACGGCGACGCGCCGCCCAGCTCGGCGTCCTCGTAGAGGTACGGCGGGATCCGATCGACCGCGGCCATCAGGATCGTGATGTAGAAGCCCGAGCTGGCCCAGATCAGCGACGCCGTCACCACACCGGTCACATTGGACGGTGCCAGGAACTTCGCCGCGTCCGCGCCGACGTGCTCCAGCACGTAGTTCGCCAGCCCCTGTTTGCCCGGCTGGTACTTGAACACGAACCCGAGGAACATCCCGAGCGCGACCGGCGCGACGATGTTCGGGAAGAACAGGATCGCGCGGACGACCTTGCCGCCGCGCATGTCCCGCAGCACCATCGTGAACAGGAACGCCAGCGCGAACGTGCCGATGCCGCCGAGGAAGACGTACACCAGCGTGTTGCGGAAGGCGTACTGGAACGAGTCGCTCGCCCACATCTGCGTGTAGTTCGTGACACCGTTGGGCTTCGGGGTGTCCCCCGCGCCGGCCCAGCTGGTGAAGCTCAGCACCACGGTCGCGAGCGTCGGCAGCACGAGGAAAGCCAGGTACAGCACCAAAGCCGGCGCGGCGAACGGCCAGAACAGCCGCTTCTTGCGGCGCAGGTGCGCACCGCCGGCGTCGCGGGTCTCCGAAACCCGCGACGCCGGCGCTGACGTGAGTGTGGCCATCAGCTCTGGTTCTTCCAGAACTCGGCGCCCTTCGCGGCCAGCTGGTCCACGAACTGCTGCGGGCTCAGCTGGCCCTTGAGCAGCGCGGTGTCGGCCGGGTCGAAGACGTCGGTCTGCCACTTGCCGCCGGCGATGCCGTCGATCCCGTCGTACTGCAGGACGTGCTCCTTCTTCGGGTCGTCCATCGCGGCCTTGACCTGCTTGAGGTCGTCCGGCACGGCGAGGTCGGCGCGCGGCACGAGGTTGTCGGCCACCGCCGGGATGCCCGAGAGGATGTCCTTGTTGAGGAAGTAGGCGATGAACGCCTTGGCCGCCTCGGCGTGCTTGGCCTTCTTGGTCACGGCGAACCCGATCGACATCTGCTCGACGGTGTCGTGCGTGGCGCCGGCGGGCATCGGGAACTGGAACGAGCCGTAGTTGATCTTCGTCCCGGCGCCCTGCTTGTCCAGGTACTCGCGCGTCTCGCTCGGCGCCCAGGTGCCGACGTAGAGGTAGCGCGAGTCGCCGTCGGCCCAGCGCTGCTGCACCTGCGGGAACTTCGCCGCGTCCCAGCCGTCGATGAAGTACTTCGGCAGCTTCGCGGTTTCAGTCGCGGCCTTGAGGAAGCCCGGGTCGGTCTTCCACGCCTGGCCGGTCTTGTCCGACGCCGCCTTGTTCAGCCCGCCCGCGCCGACGTACCGCTCGGCGAGCTGGGTGAAGAAGTACATGTTGTAGAACGGGATGTCGCCGTCCTGGCTGATCGCCGCCTTGCCGTCGGTCTTCGCCTTGTCGAACAGCGCGACGAGGTCGTCCATCGACTTCGGCTGCTGGACGTCGCCGGCGGTGTCCTTGTTGAACCACCAGGCGCTGGACTGGACGGTGTAGGGGACCATGAAGTTGTGGCCCTCGCGGTCCTTGTTCTGCGGGAAGTCGTACGAGCTCGCCGACAGCACGTCCTTGACGGTCTTGTCCCCCTCGCCGACCTTCAACGCGAAGACGTCGTCGACGCTCTGCGTGCCGCCCGGCGTCGCGATGGCCGCGCCGACCTTGCTGACGTCCTGGTCGAACAGGTCCGGCACGGCGTCGGTGTTGAGCGCGGGCACCAGGTTCTGTGTGTAGGCCTTGCGGCCGAGCCACTGGACGTTCACCTTGACGCCGGTCTTGTCCTGGAAGCACTTGAACGCCTTCTGGAGGACCTTGCCCTGCGGCTCGTCGGCCGTCCACATCGCCCAGTACGTGAACTCCTTGTCCGAAGCCGGTTTCACCGCCGCTTCCGGACACGGCGCGTTGAGGTACTGCTCCACCCCGGGCAGCGCGTTCTCGCCGGTCCCGCTGCCCGTGTCAGCGCCCCCACCACAGCCCGCCAGGAGGAGCGAGGCCCCCGCCGCACACGCCAAGACCTTGCTTCGTCGCATCCGCCACCACCAGGATCGAGATCGAATATTGCGCTCGTTCTGCGCGTTAGTGCGCAGTTTTGTTCGCTTTCACGCATCTGTCAACATGAGGACACCTAACAATCGGCGCACTTCACCAGCTACCGCGTCGCGGGCCGCGCCCAGGTACTTGCGCGGGTCGACCCGTTCGGGGTGCGCGCGCCAGTCTCCCGCGGCGGCCGCGGTGAACACCTTGTTGAGCTGGGTGGCGATGTTGACCTTCGTCATGCCCGCCCGCACGGCTTCGGCGAGGCCCTCGTCGGGCACCCCGGACGAGCCGTGCAGCACCAGCGGCACCGGCACCTCCGCGCGCAGCCGGGCGATCAGATCGAAGTCCAAAGTGGCGTCCCGGGTCAGCATCGCATGCGAGCTGCCGACGGCGACGGCGAGCGCGTCGACCCCGGTGGCCGCGACGAACTCCGCGGCCTCGGCCGGGTCCGTGCGCGCGCCCGGCGCGTGCACCCCGTCCTTGCCGCCGACCTCGCCGAGCTCGGCCTCCACCCAGACGCCGTGGTCGTGGCAGAACGCGGCGATCTCGCGGGTCTCGCGGACGTTGTCGGCGTAGTCCAGTTTGGACGCGTCGAACATGACCGACCCGAACCCGAGTGCGACGGCTTCGCGCACGAGGTCGCGGCATTCGGCGTGGTCGAGGTGCACGGCGACCCGTGCTTCCGCCGCCCGCGCGACGGCCAGCGCCGCGCCGCCGATCGGCGCCAGCGCGCCGTGGTACCGCACGGCGTTCTGGCTGAGCTGGACGATCACCGGCGCGTCCGCCAGCGCCGCGCCTTCGACGATCGCGGTGATGTGTTCGAGCTGGATCGCGTTGAACGCGCCACAGCCCCGCCCGGCCGCCGCGGCGGCCGCGACGATCTCCCCGGTGCCCACCAGAGGCATCACAACTCCTGTTCCGGCCGGGCGCGCACGGCGACCAGCCCCCGTTCCCGGTGGTAGTGCTCGAGGTCGACGTCCCCCGCGAGCGGCCCGAGCACGGCCGCGCCGGAGAGCGCGACGGCCCGGCGGAGGATCTCCGGCCACGGCTCGCGGTGGCTGAGCCCGAGCGCGAGCGCCGCGACCACGGCGTCCCCCGCCCCGGTGCTGTTGCCGGTGAGGACGGTGGACGGCGTCGCGTGCCAGGTGCCCGACGCCGTGACCGCGAGCAGGCCCTCGGCGCCAAGTGAGACGACGACGGCTCCCGCGCCCCGGCGGCGCAGCTCCCGCGCCGCCGCGACCGGGTCGCTCAGGCCGGTGACCTCGCGCAGCTCGTCGGCGTTCGGCTTGACGACGGACGGCCGGCCCGCCAGCCCGGCCAGCAGCGCGGCGCCGGAGGTGTCCAAGATGGACGGCCGGTCGCCGAGCAGCCGGGCGAAGCCGTCCGGTGGCGCGCCCGGGGGCAGGCTGCCGGAGCAGACCAGCACGTCCGGGACGCGGCGGCGGACCCGCTCGGCCAGCAGCGCCCACTCCGCCGCGCTCAGCTCCGGGCCCGGCTCGTTGAGCAGGGTGACCGAACCGTCCACGGCGGACAGGACGGTCGTCGTGCGGCGCGTCTCCCCGGCGATCGGCACCAGCTCCGCGGCCAGCCCGGCGGCGCCGAGGTCCGCCGCGAGCTCGGCCCCGGTGGCCCCGCCGGCGGTGGCGATCGCGCGGACGTCGGCGCCCAGCGTGTGCAGCACGCGGGCGACGTTGACCCCCTTGCCGCCCGCCCGGCGCCGGACGTCGCGCGCCCGGTGCACGGTGTCCGGCACCAGGCTGTCCACTGTGTACGTGACGTCGAGCGCCGCGTTCGGCGTCACGGTGACGATCATGTGAGGACGACGGATCTCGTGAGGCTGCGCGGGTTGTCCGGGTCCAGGCCCTTGCGGCGCGCGATCGCGCCGGCCACGAGCTGGGCCCGGACGAGGTCGGCGAGCGGGTCGAGGCCGCTCTGGACGAAGGTGCCGCCCGCGCGGCGGACGTCGTCGGCGAGCCCGTCCGGCGCGCTGCCGAACATCCAGGTCACCCGGCCCGGCTCGCTGATGCTGATCGGGCCGTGCCGGTAGTCCCACGCCGGGTAGGACTCCGTCCACAGCAGACACGCCTCGCGGAACTTGAGCGCGGCCTCGTTCGCGATCCCGACCGACCAGCCGGTCCCGAGGAAGCTGAACTGCCCGGCGCCGACCAGCGACTCCGGCAGCGGCTCGGCCAGCACCTGCTCGGCCTGGGCGACGACCTCGGTCAGGTCTTCGCCCAGGTGCGCGCGCAGCATCACCAGCGCCGTGGTGGCGAACCGGGTCTGCACCACCGACCGTTCGTCCACGGCGGACAGGTCGACGACGGTGTCGGCGGCGCCCTCGATCTCGGCGGGCACCCCGGTGATGGCCGTGGTCCGGGTGCGGCCGCGCAGCTTCGCGAGCAGCGTGTGCACCTCGGTCGTCGTCCCCGAGCGGCTGAGCGCGAGGACGTGGTCGTAGGCGCGCCCCACCGGGAACTCCGACGCGGCGAAGGCGTCGGTCTCGCCGAGCCCGGCGGTTTCGCGCAGCACCGCGTACGCCTGGCCGACGAACCACGACGTGCCGCAGCCGACGATCGCCACCCGGGCGCCCGGCGCGGGCAGCAGGCCGGCGTTCGCCTCGGCGAACCCGCCCGCCTCACGCCAGCAGCCGGGCTGGCTGGCGATCTCCGCCGCCATGAAGGTCCCGCTCATGAACTCCCCATCCGTGCCGGTTGTGCGCAACAGCTGTCACGGTAGGTGCAGTTTTGTGCATCGTCAATCGTCGTATCGAGCAACTTTGCACAGAGCGGGCGCGCACACGTGCAGCCGCGGGCACAAAAAAGGCCACCCTCGACGAGGGTGGCCTACGGAAGGAGACCGGCTACCGGGGCTTGCGCCGCCAGAGCCCGGTCACGACGGCCAGCGCGCGGGAACGCGTCGACACGGCGGGGACCGCGGCCGGCTCGGGGCCGACCCGGCGGCGCATGCGGTAGGCGAGTTCGAGGACTTCGAGGTCTTCGGGCCGACGTCTGCCGTGGACGTCCGGCCGGAGCATCAGCTCCCCCACCGTGACGGGCCTGCCACTGGCACGGTGCGCCGTGCTCGCCATCAACAACCTCCGCTGCTTCACGACCGGACCTGATGGCTGGTGATTCTATGAATCGGATTCGGGTCCGTCACCTTACTCACCAGTTGTGTCCGGTGTGTTCACCGAACCGGTCAACCGCCGGGCTAGCCTCGCCGCATGATCCGAATCGGGGGCCTCACCGCGGAAGACCGGCCGGCCTGGGAAAACTTGTTCGCCGGCTACAACACGTTCTACGGCCGGACGCTCGCGCCCGAGCTGATGGACCGCGCGTGGGCCGAGTTCGGCACCGGCGAGCGGCTGCACGCGCTCGGCGCGCGTCTCGACGGTGAGCTCGTCGGCATCGTCCACTTCCTCACCCACGCCAGCACGACTTCGGCGGACGTCTGCTACCTGCAGGACCTGTTCACCGACACCCGGGCCCGCGGGCGCGGCGTCGGCCGGGCGCTGATCGAAGCCGTCGCCGACTGGGCTCGGGAGCAGGGTTGTGTGCGCGTCTACTGGCACACCCAGACGTCGAACTCGACCGCCCGCCGGCTGTACGACCAGGTCGCGCTCGACAAGGGGTTCATGCAGTACCAGATCCCGCTCGGCCCCTGAGGTCCGCGAAGTCAGCACCGATGCCGGCCGTGGTGGTCACCGTGGTGGCGCTGCTGCTGGTGGGGCCGGCCGGACGACCACGCCGGGACGTCCGGGATCGTGTGCCGCACCGGAGCCGCCTGCTTCGGCGGCTGCTGCTGCTTCGGTTTTGCCTTCCCGACGATCTTGACCGCTTTCGCGAGCTTTCCGCGATGGGCGGGCGCGACTCCGGAATTCGATTCCTGAACCACTGCGGCCGGAACTATTTCGTGCTGCTCCACTGGCGGCGCCACGGATTCCGGAGTCGGCTTAGCGGGCGGAACTGTCACTTCGCCAGGAAAAGGAACCAGCGGGACGGCCACGGGTTCCAGTCCGACCGGCGGCCAGACCGCACCCGCGCTCCGCTGCGTCGGCATCGACATCGCCGTGGCGACCCCGCCGGTCAGCGCCAGCGCGCCGGCCACCACCGAGAACACCCGCAACCGCGCCAGCGAACGCATGACCTGCGGCTTTTCCCGGTGCCGCGCCTGCGCGCCCGGCAGCCGGTCACGGTCCTCCGCCGCGGACCGGTTCAGCAGCTCGGCGACCGTGACCGCGTCGCCGCGCGAAACCCTGCGTGCCATCAAACCCTCCACCCTGGGCCGACCGGACGACGGCGGTGCGTCCGGTCGGCCGATCATAGGAATGGGCGGGGCTCGTGTAAAGGCTCGTTCACCCTGCGTTCCTAAGCGAGCCGCGCGCCGCCGTCCACGTGCAGGACCGTGCCCGTGACGAACGGGTTCACCAGCGCCTGCAGGGTCGCCGCCGCGATGTCCGCGGGCCCGCCCACCCGGCGTGCCGGGTTCGTCTCCGCGGTCCGGCGGAACAGCTCGGCCTTCCCTTCCCCGAGGCGGTCCCACGCGCCGGAGTCGACGATGCCGGGCGAGATCGCGGTGACCCGGACCGGCGCGAGCTCCACCGCGAGCGCTTCCGCGAGGAACGCCACGGCGCCGTTCGTGGTGACCATGACGGCGCGTTCGCGGGCCGGGCGCCAGGCGGCGAACCCGGAGAAGAGCGCCATGGCCCCGTTTTCGCGGAACCGCGGGCCGAAGTGCTTCGCCAGCATCAGCGGGCCGATCACCTTGGCGTCGAAAGCCCTCGTGACCGCGTCGCGGTCCAGCGTCGTGAGCGGTCCGTTCGCCGGCGCCGAGGCCAGCGAGACCAGGTAGTCGAGTTCACCCACTTCTTCGGCAAGCGCTTTCAGCGACGATTCCTCGCCGAGATCCGCGAATGCGGCGCGCATTCCGGGCTCGCGCACACTCGCTGGATTCCGCCCGGCCAAGACGACTTCGGCGCCCGCCGCGCGGGCGTCCGCCGCGATCCGGCGGCCGATGCCCGAACTCCCGCCGACCACCACCAGCCGCTTTCCTTCGAACGACATTTCCGTGCTCCTTTCGTCTCGCACCCCGGTTCCAGCGCGCGGCGGCCCCGGAACAATCCCGTCACGATCCGAATGTTTTCGATGGCTGCGATAGAATCCGCTGATGCCTACGTTGCGCGCGCTCGAGTGCCTGGTCGCGGTGCTGGACGCGGGATCGGTCACCGAGGCGGCCGCGCGGCTGCACCTCTCGCAGCCCGCGCTGTCCCACCAGATCGGCGCGCTCGAACGGGAACTGGGCGCGCCGGTGCTGGAACGGCTGCCCCGCGGGGTGCGGCCGACCGCGGTGGGCCGGGCCGTGGTCGAAGACGCGCGAGCCGCGCTGGCCGCCGCCGACCGCCTGGTCCGGACCGGCCGCGCGGTGGCCGGCGGGGGCGGCGGCACCCTGCGGATCGCGTGCGCGGAGACGATGACCGCCGGGCTGCTCGCGCCGGTGCTGCGGGCCTGGCACCGGCGCCGCCCGGACGTCGTGATCACGCTGACGGAGACCACGAGCGCGGACGCGCTGGTCAGGGCCCTGGAGGCGGGGGAAGCGGACGTCGCCGTCGGGCCGCGGCCGAGCCGCTGGAGCGGGCCGGCCGAAGTGGTGGGGCGCGAGGAGATCGTCGTCGCGCTGGCCGCCGACCACCCGCTCGCGACGCGGACCGCGCTGACGATGGCGGAGCTGGCCGAGCTGCCGGTGGTGCACTACCACCCGGACAACGGCCTCGGCGGCTGGCTGGACGAGGAGGCGGCGCGGCGCGGAAGCGCGCTCGGCGCGGTGATGCGGACGAAGCAGGCGGGGACGGCGGCTCAGCTCGCGGCGGCCGGGCTCGGCGTGGCCCTGGTCCCGACGACGGCCCTGACCCGCACCTTCGCCGGCGCGCTCCGGCGGCTGAAGCCGGCGTTGCACCGCGAAGTCGTCACGTTCACCGCGACGCCGTCGGATTCGCTCGTCCGGCGGTTTTCTTCGGACGTCACGCACCGTGGGATCACCGTGCCCGGTGTCCTGCTGGACAAACTCTCCTCAGGCACGCGTTAAGTCTTGGTGAATGTGACAGATTCCCGACGAAGGTTTTGTGCCATCCGGACGAACTTCTCTTGGACGCACCGATTTTGCTGTGCCATTCGCCAAAGTTTGGTTCCATCGGATAGCTTGCTCCTACCGGCCAGTACCGGTGGGTGGGGCCGATCGGGTGAGGCGATCAGCGGAGTATCGAGGGAAGTGGGACGACCATGCCGAAGCACCGGCCACGTCGCAAGAGCTCGCGCACGGTCCGCCGGGCCGCCGTCGCGCTCGCCGGTGGGGCGCTCGTCGTGCTGCCCACACTGACCACGGGCCTGCCCGCGCCGGTCGTGATCGCCGACGCCGGCACCAAGCTGCCCGACCAGGCGGCGCCGCTGCAGCAGCCGAACATCGTGATGCCGCCGATCGCCGTCGACGGCAGCCTGCCCCAGCCGCCGCTGCCGACACCGCTGGTCGTGCCGGGCGGGCGCGCCGGCTCGGCGGGCATCTCCGGGCCGGTCGGCATCCCGGCGAGCATGCTCAAGGCGTACCAGAACGCCGCCGCGATCCTCGCCAAGGAGCAGCCGAACTGCCACCTCGACTGGGCGCTGATCGCCAGCATCGGCCGGATCGAGTCGAACCACGCGCGCGGCGGGTACGTCAACGCCAACGGCGACACCCTGGAGCCGATCCTCGGCCCGGTGCTCAACGGCGCCGGCGCGTTCGCCGCGATCGCGGACACCGACGGCGGCAAGTACGACGGCGACCCGGTGTGGGACCGCGCGGTCGGCCCGACGCAGTTCATCCCGTCGACGTGGCGCGGGTACGCCTCCGACGGCAACGGCGACGGCGTGTCGAACCCGAACAACATCTACGACGAGGCGCTGGCCACCGCGCGTTACCTGTGCTCGGGCGGGCTCGACCTCTCGACCGACGCCGGGCAGCGCATCGCCGTGCGCCGCTACAACAACTCCCAGTCCTATGTGGACACGGTGATGGCGTGGGCAGCGGCCTACCGCGGCGGGGTGGCCCAGCTCCCCGACAGCGAGGTGCCCATCGGCGCGCCCGCCGCCCCGGACGCCGCCGCCGCGGGCGCCCCGGTCGGCGTCCCCGCCCCGCCGGCGCCGCCGGTGACCGCGCAGCCGCCGGGCTCGCTGCCCGGCACGTCGACCCCGCCGACCAGTAGCAGCAGCCCGACGTCGAGCACGCCGACGTCGACCAAACCGACGTCCACGAACCCGACCACGCCGACGACGCCCACCACGCCGCCGCCCGCGACCAGCACCACGACCACCCCGCCGCCGAGCACCACCGCCACCACGCCGGCGGACTCGGCGAGCACGCCGACCGAAACCAGCACGACGACGAGCCCGGCGGGGTGAGCCCGGTGGAGCCGTTCCTCGTGCACATCCGCTGCGACACCGACGGTTACACCCACGCCGTCACCGAGGACGAGTTCGCGGCGGGCCGGCACGACGGACGGTTCCGCGCGGTGTGCGGCCACGTGGTGCTGGCCGCCCCGATGATCGAGGCGCCCGGCCGGTTCGACCCGGTCTGCCGCGACGTCCTGCGTGGGGACACGACGTTGCCGGAGCCGGCGGTGCCCCGGCAGGAGCGGCGCCGGTCGAGGTGGCGCGTCCGCCGCTAGCGTCGTGAGTGGTAATTCGGGTTAGAACCCTACTTATCACTCACGAGGGCTTCGATGCCGTCCAGCATGCGGTTCAGGCCGAACTCGTACGCCGACTCGCCCTGGGTCTTCGCGCTCTCGTCGAACCCGCCGCCGAGCCAGATCCGGTTCATCGACGGGTGCGCGTCGACCACGAAGTAGTTCTCCCAGAACGAAGACCGCTGGTGCCACCAGGACTCGGTCGACTGCCCGGTGCTGCGCTCCAGCCGCGTGTTCTCCGCGCCGAGCGCGGCGTTCGCGTCGACGTACGTACCGATCCCGTTGGCCGCAGCCACTGCCTGCCGCGGCGGCAAACCCAGTTCGTCCATGATGGACAGCAGGTACTCCTGTCCGGCCAGCTGACCCGGGCCCAAAGGCGGCCGGACGCGCGAAACCTCGCACAGCCACGAGTGGTTCCGGTACGCCTCGCGGGTCCGCCGGGCATACAACGCCACCTGCTCGCGCCAGTCCCGCGGCCGCGGCTCGCCCGGGCCGGGCAGCCGCCGCTCGACGAGCACGTCGTCGACCATCAGGTCGACCAGCTCGGCCTTGCCGGGCACGTAGGTGTAGAGCGTCATCGTGCCCGCGCCGAGCTCCTTGGCGACCCGGTGCATCGACGCGGCGGCCAGCCCGTCGGCGTCCGCGACCGTGATCGCGGCAGCGACGATCCGCTCGATCGTCAGCGTCGGACGGCGGCCCCGGGTCGGTTCGGCCGCGCCGCCCCGGGCGCGCCAGAGCAGCGCGAGCGTCCGGTCGACGTCGTCGGCGCCAGTGCGTTCGGCGGTCATGCGTTCCCCTCGCTCCTCCGCCCGGGAGACTACCCTGGGAAGCGGACGAGGGGGTGTGAGGAGATGACCCGACGCAAGCCGCCCAAGGTGTCCTTCCGCTGGTGGGTGGACCGCCAGATCGGCGAAGCCCACGACCGCGGCGAGTTCGACGACCTGCCCGGCGCCGGCAAGCCGCTGCCGAGGCCCACCGGCAACGACGCCGCCACCGACTGGGTGCTCCGGCAGGTCCGCGCCGGCGGCCACGACACGAAGGCGTTGCTGCCGCCGGCGCTCGCGCTCAAGCGCGAAGTGCAGGACCTGCCCGAAAAGCTCGCCGGGCAGCGGACCGAACGGGACGTGCGGGAGCTCGTCGAAGACCTCAACACGCGGATCCGCCAGGCCTACCTCAACCACCACACCGGCCCGCCGCTCACCGTGGCGTTCGTGGACGCCGAGGAAGCCGTCGAGAACTGGCGACGCCTACGAGCCGCGTCGTAACAACGCCCGCTCGGCCGCGCTCCACGCGGTGGTGGTGAGCAGGTAGATCCCGGCGGCCTGCGGCACGATCAGCGTCGCCAGCACGGTGCCGTAGGGCAGCAGCCGCAAGAGCTTCCCGCCGGGCACCTCGGCGGTGGTGTCGCGGTGGCGGTCCTGCCAGCGCACCGAGAACCACGCGACCACCGCGAGCCCGGCCGCGATCACGAACACGAGCGGGCTGCCGGCCAGGCCGTGCGCGCCCAGCGGCGTCCCGAACAAGGTCGCGCCGAGCAGCGAGTTGGGCTCGCCGCCGATCGTCGCCGTGGTGAAGAGCCGGTACATGATCGTGAAGAACGGCAGCTGCAGCAGCATCGGCAGGCAGCCGACGAACAGCGACGTCCCGGACTCCTGCTGCAGTTTGGTCATCTCCGCGGCCAGCCGTTCGCGGTCCTTCCCGTGCTTCTCCTGGAGTGCCCGGATTTCGGGCATCAGGACGGCCCGGGCGCGTTCGCCGCGGGCCGCCGACCGGGCGAGCGGGTGCAGCAGAAGCCGCACGCCGAGGGTGAACAGGACGATGGCCAGCGCGGTGGACAGCGGGCCGGTGAACGCCGTGGCCGCGAGCAGCCAGTGGATCAGGTGGTACGCGCCGGAAACGGGCACGTCGAGAAAGCCGAACATGGGCAGCACTCCGCACGAGTGGAAGGAACGGGGGTACGCGGAATGGCTGCGTCGAAGAAGGTTCCTACGCAGCCGTGCTGCGGAACCCGGGTGCTCGTGGCCTGCTTCGCCCGGCTCTGCCGGGATCGCGGAGCCGGATCGACTCGGCGCGCCGGGCCCGGCGGCGCAGGGCGGTGGCGCGGCTGCGCACCGGCGCCGACCAGAGGGCGAGCTCACTGCGGTGGGTGCTGCCGACCAGCAGCACGACCAGGAGGCTCGCGGCGGCGAGGGAGGCGAAGGCGACCAGCGCGGTCGGGCTGGCCACGACGGGGAACGCCAGCTCCAGCAACGTGTTCACGGCAGCCGTCCCCCTTCCCTCCGCTCCAGGGTAGCCGAAGTGCTAACAGCCCGATGGGCTGTAACCTGGTTCGATGAGAGGCCAACTAGTCGTCGTGCCGATCCTGGCGCTGCTCCTGCTCTTCGGCGTGCCGTGGTGGACGCTCGTCCTCGCGCCGGACTGGGGCACCGCCGGCACGATCGCCGGCACCGCGGTGCTGGCCGCGGGCCTGGTCACGATGCCGGTCGCGATGGTCTTCGGGCACGGGAAGCGCCAGCGTGACGGCGGCGCCCGGCTCGGCGACTCCCTGCTGGCCGTGATCTGGGTGCTGTTCAGCTGGTCGATCCTGAGCCTGGTGCTGCGGGTCGCGCTGCTGGGCGTCGACGACCCGGCGCGGTCGCGGATCGTCGCGGGCGCGACCCTGCTGGTCGCGGCCGGCCTGCTCGTGCACGGGAACCGCGTCGCGATGCGGGTGCCGCCGGTGAAGGCGACCGACGTGGTCGTCCCGCGGCTCGGCCCGGGCCTCGACGGCCTGCGCGTCGCGGTGCTGACGGACACGCACTTCGGCCCGATCGACCGGACGAAGTGGTCGGAGAAGGTCGTCGCCGCGGTGAACGCCCTGGACGCGGACGTCGTCTGCCACGCCGGCGACCTCGCCGACGGCGCGGTGGCGAAGCGCCGCAAGCAGGTCGACCCGCTGGGCGGCGTCCAGGCCGCGCTCGGGCGGTTCTACATCACCGGCAACCACGAGTACTTCGGCGAGGCGCAGGCCTGGCTCGACCACATGGCCGGCCTCGGCTGGGACACGCTGCACAACCGCTCGACGCTCCTCGAGCGCGGCGGCGACCGGATCCTGTTCGCCGGCATCGACGACCCGACGGGCACGTCGTCCGGCCTGCCCGGCCACGGCCCCGACCTCGAGCGCGCCCTGGCCGACCGCCCGGCCGACGTCCCGGTGGTGCTCCTGGCCCACCAGCCCAAGCAGGTGACCCAGGCCCGCGAGGCGGCGGTCGACCTGCAGATCTCCGGCCACACACACGGCGGCCAGATCTGGCCGTTCCACCTGCTGGTGCGGCTCGACCAGCCGACGCTGTCCGGCCTGACCCGCCACGGCCCGACCCAGCTGTACAACAGCCGGGGCACCGGGTTCTGGGGGCCGCCGTTCCGGATCTTCGCGCCGAGCGAGATCACGCTCCTCACCCTGCGCGCGGCCTGACCTCGTCTGAAGGTGGCCTTGGGCGCTCGACGCGCCAAGGCCACCTCTGGGCCACTCCGCCACCGACAAGTTTTTTTGTCTTGACAGTTTCGATCGTCGGATGCCAGGCTGTCCGCCATGACCACCACCGCGATCCGCCCCCAGTCCCTCACCCCTTCGACCACTCGCACCCTCCTGACCTGCGGGATCCTCGCCGGACCCGTCTTCGTCCTCACCGGACTGCTCCAAGCCGTGACCCGGGCCGGTTTCGACCTGACCCGGCACCCGGCGAGCGTCCTGTCGAACGGGTCGCTCGGCTGGGTCCAGATCACGAACTTCGTCGTCACCGGCGTGCTCACGCTCGCGGCCGCCGCCGGGATCCGGCGGGCCCTGCCCGGCCGGTGGGGGCCGAGACTGCTCGCCGTCTACGGCGTCAGCCTGATCTGCGCCGGCGCCTTCCGCGCCGACCCGCAGGACGGCTTCCCGCTCGGCACGCCGGCCGGGCCGCCCGCGTCGGTCAGCTGGCACGGCACGCTGCACTTCGTCTGCGGCGGGATCGGCTTCGCCGCCCTGGTCGCGGCCTGTTTCGCGATCGGTTCGCACCTCACGCCCGCCCGGGCGTGGTACTCGCGGATCAGCGGGTTGGCGTTCCTCGTAGGCTTCGCGGGCGTAGCGTCCGGATCGACGAGCCCGGCCGTCATCCTCGGCTTCTGGGCGGCCGTCGTGATCGCCTGGACGTGGCTCGCGACGACGTCCGCCCACCTGATCCGGCGCCCCGTCGCCTGAAAGGAGAACTCCCATGAGCACGACGGTTTCCGCCGACGGCACGAAGATCGCCTACACCCGCACGGGGTCCGGCCCCGCGCTCGTCCTCGTCGACGGCGCGATGAGCTACCGCGGCTCGTCCCCCAACGACGCGCTCGCGAAGGAGCTCGCCGGGCAGTTCACGGTGTACACCTACGACCGCCGCGGCCGGGGCGAAAGCACCGAAGGCGGGCCGTACTCGGTCGAGCGTGAGGTCGAGGACCTCGCCGCGCTCGCCAAGGAGGCGGGCGGCGAGGTGTTCCTGTTCGGCATCTCCTCCGGCGCCGGGCTCGCGCTCGAGGCGGCCCGCAGCCTCCCGGTGACGAAGCTGGCGCTGTACGAACCCCCGTTCGTCGTCGACGACACGCGCCCCCGCGTCCCGGCCGACTACCCGGCCCGGCTCGACGCGGCGCTGAGCGCGGGGAAGCGCGGCAAGGCGGTCAAGATGTTCATGACCGAAGGGGTCGGCCTCGGCAAGGCGACGGTCGCGACGATGCGGATCATGCCGTTCTGGGGCAAGCTCAAGAAGGTGGCCCACACGATCCCGTACGACACGGCGGTGATGGGCGACCACCAGTCGGGCAACCCCCTGCCGGCGGCCTGGCCCGAGGTGAAGGTCCCGACCCTGGCCATCGACGGCGACCGCAGCCCGGCCTGGATGCGCAACGGCGTGGCGTCGCTGGCGAAGGTCCTGCCGTCGGCGAAGTACCGGACACTGCCGGGCCAGACGCACATCGTGAAGGCCCCGGCGTTGGCTCCGGTCCTGGCGAAGTTCTTCCTCGGCTAGCCGGCGATCACCCGGACCCAGACAGGAAAGGGCGGCAGCGCCGGCTCGGGCTCCTCCGTGGACACGGGTTCGAGCGCGCTCCACGGCACGGAACCGGGGCTCGGGTCGGCGAGGAAAGCTTCCACGATCGGCCCGAGTTCGCCGACCGGCTCGTACTCGGCCCCGAAGGGCAGCTCGCCGGGGCCGAGCGACGACAGCGAGGCCTTGAGGGCGCCGACCTGCTCGTCGTGCCAGACGTAGAAAGTCGCGGGCCCGCCGAGGGACGAGGCCACGGCTTCGAACGCGGCGACGACACGGTCACCCGGCAGCTCCGCCCGCTGCTCCGGGGACGCCCCGACGTGCCAGGTGTTCTGCCGGGCTTCGGCGAGGGGATCCCCGGGAGCCAGCAGGTACTCCTCGGTGGCCAGCTCCGCGATGAAATCCAGCAGCACCGAGCCAGTATGTCCGGCAGGATCGATCTCGTGCGCATCCTTATTGTCGACGCCGACATCACGACCCTAGCGGTCGACGTGGTGGTCAACGCGGCCAACTCGTCGCTGCTCGGCGGCGGCGGGGTCGACGGGGCCATCCACCGCAAGGGTGGCCCCGAGATCCTCGCCGAGTGCCGGAAGCTGCGGGCCGGGCACTACGGGAAAGGCCTCAAGACCGGCCAGGCCGTCGCGACCACCGCCGGGAACCTGCCCGCCCGGTGGGTCGTGCACACCGTCGGCCCGGTGTGGTCGGATTCCGAGGACCGCTCCGGGCTCCTCGCCGACTGCCACCGCAACTCGCTGAAGGTCGCCGGGGAGCTCGGCGCGAAGACGGTCGCCTTCCCCGCCATCTCCACCGGGATCTACCGCTGGCCGCTCGAGTCGGCCGCGGGGATCGCGCTGGCGACGGTCACCGAGGCCGAGCCCGGTCCGATCGAGGAGATCGTCTTCGCCCTGCGCGGAGAAGCGGCCCTCGCCGCCTTTCGGGCTCGTCACACCTCCCTTGCCTGAGCGATCACCCACCGGGCAGGGTGCAAACGTGCCCACCCGCGCCCTGGTCTTCGACTTCGACGGGACCCTCGCCGACACCGAGTCCGCCGTCCTTCGCTCCTGGCAGGAAACCTTCCGGGCGCACGGGACCGAACTGCCGCTCGACGCCTGGTACGCCGTCATCGGCACGCAGCACACCACGCCCGCGATGTTCGACCTGCTCGCCGAGCTCGTTCCGGGCGTCGACACCGAGGCGCTGCGGCCGCGGACCAAGGCCCGGGTCTTCGAGCTGCTCGAAACCCTCGGGCCTCGCGACGGCGTCCGGAGCTACCTCGACTCGGCCAAGGCGCACGGCCTCAAGCTGGCCGTCGCCTCCAGCTCGTCCGGGGGCTGGGTGAACCCGCACCTCGAACGGCTCGGCATCGCGGGCTACTTCGACGCCGTGCTCACCGGGGACCGCCACAAGGCGAAGCCCGACCCGGACCTCTACCTGGCCGCGATCGCCGCACTGGACACAGCCGCGAACGAAGCCATCGCCTTCGAGGACACTCCGCACGGCGTCACCGCCGCCAAGGCCGCCGGACTGACCTGCGTCGCCGTGCCGAACGCCATCACCGAGAGCCTCGACTTCGGGCGGGCGGACGTCGTGCTGCCGTCGTTCACCGCCAAGCCGCTCGAGGACCTACTGACCCGCTAGCGCGAGCAGCCGGTCCAGGAACGGCAGCTGGCCCTTCAGCAGCTTCTCGCGCGCCACCTCGAGCGGGAACCATTCGACCCGGTCCACCTCGGGGAACTCCTGCTGCCGGCCCGAGCGCGGGGGCCACTCCATGCTGAACGTCCCGGGCACCACCGCCGCCGGGTCGAGGTCGGCCTCGACCGCCCACGCCGTCACGACCTTGCCGCCCGACTGCTTCACCTCGCCCAACAGCACGTACTCACCCGAAGGCGCGGGCAGGCCCAGCTCCTCTTCGAACTCGCGCCGCGCGGCCGCCTGCGGCTCCTCGTCCGGCTCGAGCTCGCCCTTCGGCAGCGACCACGCCGCCGCGTCCTTCTTCGCCCAGAACGGCCCGCCCATGTGCCCGAGCAGCACTTCGACGGCCTCGCCCCGCCCGCGGTGGAGCAGGAGCCCGGCACTGCGTTTGCCCGCCATCCACCCAGTCTGCCGAAACCCCGCGAAAAAAGTTCCGCGGGGTTGTCGATCCGGCGGGAACCCACTCGACGCGTAGGCAGAAGGCAAGGAAGAACCCAGGGAAGGAACCCCAAATGACCACCACGATCGCCCCCAAGACCCAGACCGCCGCCACCCGCACCGAGACCAAGACCGCTCCGGTGACCGGCCTGGTCGTCTCCGCGAGCCGGATCGTGATCTCGTTCCTGTTCGGCTTCCACGGCCTGCAGGGATTCGGCTTCTTCGGTGGCGTCGACGGCCAGGGCGGCGGCGGGGTCCCGTTCGGCTCGTTCCCCGGCTGGTGGGGCAGCGTCTTCGAGCTCGTCGGCGCCCTGTTCCTGCTGGTCGGGCTGGCCAGCAGGCCCGCCGCGCTGCTGCTGTCCGGTGTGATGGCCTACGCCTACTTCACCGTGCACGCCCCGATGGGCCTGCTGCCGCTGCAGAACATGGGCGAGCCCGCCGCCGTCTACGCGTGGATCTTCCTGCTGTTCGCCGCGATCGGCCCGGGCCGCTACGCCGTCGACACGCTCATCAAGCGTCGCCGGTAGAAGACCCCCGAGCGCGGTCCTGTGAACCTCATTCAGCCGTCGGCCGGCGCAACGGTCACTACGTGCGAGCGCGTTGCGATCCGTAGCGCCGGCCTGACCGGAATGAGGTTCAATCAGTACCCGCCCTGGGCGGCTGCCAGGTCGGACCGCGCCATCACGTGTTCCATCAGGCTGGTGAGCACCTGCTTCGTCGACTCCCGCTCGCGGGCGTCGCACAGCAGCAGCGGGACGTCCATGCCGACGTCGAGCGCCTGCCGGACCTCCTCGGTGCCGTAGCGGTACGCGCCGTCGAAGCAGTTCACGCCGACGACGAACGGCAGGTTCCGGCGCTCGAAGAAGTCCACCGCCGCGAAGCAGCTGTCCAGCCGGCGGGTGTCGGCCAGCACGACGGCGCCGAGCGCGCCCTCCGCCAGCTCGTCCCACATGAACCAGAACCGGTCCTGCCCGGGCGTGCCGAACAGGTACAGGATCAGGTCGGGGTTGATCGTGATGCGGCCGAAGTCCAGCGCGACCGTCGTGGTCGTCTTCTGCTCGATGCCCGACAGGTCGTCGACACCCTCGGACGCGGTGGTGATGACCTCTTCGGTGCGCAGCGGCGGCACTTCGCTCACCGAGGCGACCATCGTGGTCTTGCCGACCCCGAAGCCGCCGGCGATGAGCACCTTGACCGCGGTCGCGGTCAGGTTCCGCCGGGGATCAGAGTTTCCGGATGCCATCAAGAACCGCCTGGAGTACGTGTTTGTTGGGGGATTCGTGCGCCGGCGCCGCGGTACGGAACAGCACCAGGTTCTGCTCGATCAGATCGCTCAGCATCACCTTCACCACGGGCAGCGGGAGATCGACCCGCGCGGCCACCTCGGCCACCGACACCGGCCGCTGGCACAGGGCGATGATCCGCGCGTACTCCGGTTCGAGCATGCCCGCTTCGTGCGCCGTGCGCAGCGCGACCACCAGCGTGATGAGGTCGAGCCCCAGGGTGTCCGACCGCGTGCGGCCGCCCGTGACCGCGTAGGACCGGACCAGGGGGCCGGCCTCGTCGTCGAACCAGGCTTCGTGCCGTCCGCTCATGGCGACGTGGGCTGGACGCCGGCGCCGGTCCGCGGAGCCGAGGTGAGTACCTGCCCGACCCGCTTCACCATCAGGTTCATCTCGTACGCGACGAGGCCCATGTCCGCGTCTTCCCGCGCCAGGAGGGCGAGGCAGGCGCCCCGCCCCGCGGCCGTCACGAACAGGAACGCGTGGTCCATCTCGACCATCGTCTGACGGACGTTGCCGCCGCCGAAGTGCCGCCCGGTGCCGCGCGCCAGGCTCTGGAACGCCGAAGCCACCGCCGAGAGGTGCTCGGCGTCCTCCTCGGAGAGGTTCCCGGACCTCCCGATGAGCAGGCCGTCCGAGGACAGGACCACCGCGCGATCCGCCCCGGCGACCCGTTTGACGAGGTCGTCCAGCAGCCAGTCGAGCTCACTGACGCCTGAGTTGGCCATTACTCGCGCTCTCCGTACCTGTCGTCGTTCTCGGCGGGTTCCTCGTCACGGGCCCGGCGGGTGCCCTGCTGGAAGGCGGACAGCCTGCTGCGGGCGGCCTCCGGCGAATCCAGCCTGACCTCTTCGCGTTCCTGTGCGGGCCTATCTTCCTTCAACTGAGGAACGAGGTTCTGCTGGCGTCGCCGTTGCGGCAGCGGCGGGCGGCCGGGCGCCTCCGGGCGGCGCGGCTGCTGCGGCCGTCCTTCGGGCACCGAGGCCCGCGGCTCCTGCGGCGGCCACACCGGCTGCTGCGCGGCCGGGCGCGCCGGGCGCGCGGGCCGGGACGGCGGGGAGGGCGGCCGGACCGGGGCCACCGGCTGCGCCTGGGTCGGCTGGGCCTGCGTCGGCTGGCTCACCGGCTCGGAGACGACGCCGACCGGGACCGGCGTCGGCGCGGACGGCGGCTGCTGCACCGGGGCCGGCGGGGCCACGGGTGCCGGCGGGACGGCCATCGGCGGCTCGGTGCGGTGGCGCGCCGGGCGGCGCGGCTGCCGCTTGAGCGGCATGACCTCGTCGTTGCCGTCGGCCTCGACCGGGTTCGGCACGAGCTCCGGCTTCGGCGGGGTGATCGGCTGCTCCGGCTCGGACTCCGCCAAGGGAGCCAGCAGGTCGGTGCGCACCAGCACGATGGCCCGGGTGCCGCCGTAGGCCGACTCCCGCAGGTGCACCTGGATGCCGTGGCGGGCGGCCAGCCGCGCGACCACGAACAGGCCCAGGCGCGGCTCGTCCGACAGCGCCATGATCCCGAAGTCCGGCGGGTCGGCCAGCATCACGTTGATCTCTTCGGTCTGGTCCGGCTCGAGCCCGAGGCCCTGGTCCTCGACCTCGATCACGACACCCTTGCCGACCACGTTGCCGCGGACCTCGACCCGCGACTGCGGCGGGGAGAACGACGTCGCGTTGTCGATCAGCTCGGCGAGCAGGTGCACGAGGTCGCCGACGACGGGACCGCGGACGGCGATCTGCGGCAGCGCCGCCGTCTTGACCCGGGCGAAGTCCTCGGTCTCGGCGGACGCGCCGCGGACCAGCTCGGCCAGCCCGACCGGGTTGCGCCACTGCCGGCCCGGCTGCCCGCCGCCGAGGATGATCAGGTTCTCGGCGTTGCGGCGGGCGCGGGTGGAGAGGTGGTCGAGCTGGAACAGCGTGTCCAGCTGCTCCGGGTCCTCCTGCTTGCGCTCGGCCTGGTCGAGCACCTTGAGCTGGCGGTGCACGATGACCTGGCTGCGGTGGGCGATGTTGAGGAACACCGTCTTGGTGCCCTCACGGGTCTTGGCCTCGTCGATGGCGGCCGCGATGGCGGTCTGCTGCGCCTTGTTGAACGCGTCGGCGACCTGGCCGATCTCGTCGGTGCCGTGGTCGAGGAAGTGCCCGCCCTCTTCGAGGTCGACGGGCTCGCCCGCGCGGACCCGGGCGACCAGCTCGGGCAGCCGGACCTCGGCCGCGTCGAGGGTGTCCTCGCGCAGCCGGTGCAGCCGGCCGATGAGCCGGTTCGACAGCCGGACGGCGACGAACACCACGAAGACCGCGAACAGCACGGCGATCACACCGGCGATCAGCGACTCGGTGAACGTCGAGTCGGCGTCGTTGATCGCGGCCTGGCTGGCGTTGGAGCTCTGCAGCACGAAGATGCCGGACAGGGCGTCGCCGACCAGCCGGGCGCTCGTGCGCCACTGGTCCTGCGCCACCGGCAGCTTGGTCAGGTCACCGCGCAGGAAAGCGGTTTCGACCTGGGTCACCGTCTGCCACGGCTGGCTCGCCAGCAGCTGGTCGTACTTCGCCTTGACCTCGGGGATCATCTTCGGCGCCGACGCGTCGAGCTGCGCGTGGTAGGCGCCGACCTGGCCGACGTAGGTGCGGAAGTCCTCGTTGCTCAGCCCGCCCGCGGCGAGCCCGGCGGCGGCGAGCGCGTCACTGCGCTGCATCTCTTCGGCCGCGGTGAACATCGGGATCGCGGTCAGCCGGTCGAACGCGTTCTGCGCGCCACGGGCGTTCTGCGCGAGCCCGGCCAGGCCGTCGGTGAACTGGTCGATGATCTTGTTGTAGAAGGTGTACGCCTGGCCGATCTGGATCTGGCCGCTGTCGACCGCCTGCCGCGTCTGCGGCAGCTGCTGGAAGAGCCCGAAGAACGTGGCGATGTTCTTCTGCACGCTCGGCGGGGTGTCGTCGTAACCCGCGAAGCTGTCCTTCAGGTACTCGATCGTCTTCGCGGCGTTCTGGTCCGTCTTCGGGCGGACGGCCGCGAGCACCGCGCGCTGGTTGCCCTGACCCGCGAGCAGGCTCAGGGTCGCCTGGCGCTCTTGCTGCAGCGCGCCGAAGAACGGGATCGACGGGGCTTCCGAGCCCCGGATCCGGTTGACGTAGTCACGGCCCGTGACGGCGTCGTAGATGAGGTAGCCGGCGAGGGCCACGCCCACGAGGAGCAGGGCCACACTGGGGATGAGCGCGATCGTGAGCACGCGCTTCCGAATCGAGGATCCCCGGTTGCGTCGAAGAGAAATCTGCTTCACCTGGGTCCGTTTTCCTTCCGGCAGTACATGGTTTCGGGTCGCCCGAGGCGGTCAACACCCGGATTCCGACCAGCCGGATCAACATCACCGTGGTCTGCTTCGCCCGCGACGACGTTAGGCAGCCCTCCAGGGCGCGTCAAGTCCGTGGCGATAACGTGATCTTGGAACGGTGACCCTTCCACACTTGCTGCCTGCGCTTGGAAAGTCCACCACCGAAAGTCGTGACGTTCGTCCCAGCGCTACTTCCGTTCCGTGGCAAAGGTGCACGCTGTGACCGACGGTCGTTCGCGCCCCGCCCGGCGCTGGGTCCGCTACGGACGAACGCGGTGAATCGTTCGGTGAGAAAGGTCACGGGCCCGCCGGCGCGGGACCCCATGCCCGCTTCGTTCGGGCCAACGGCCTTCCGGAAAGCGGAAATGCACGGCGTTCGACATCTTCGCCGCGGATTCACCGGGCGAGTAGCCGGAATTCCCGCCATTCCGCGAACGCGGTGGTCCAGACACCTTCGACGGCCCCGGTACCGGTTCCGCGACGGTCAGCCCGGGAACTCGTCGGCGAGGGTGTTCCAGAACTGGAGCTCGTAGCTCTGGAAGAGGCGGGCGTAGAGGTGCGCTTCGCGCTCGTCGAGCCGGTGTGCGTCGAGGCCGGCCTGGATCGCGGCGAGCGCTTGTTCTTCAATTTCCGGCACATCCGCCGCGAAGAAGTCGAAGAACGCGCAGGCGTCGTCGCCGAAGCCGTAGTGCTTCCGCATGCCCTTGGCGACGTCCGCGCAGTACCGGCCGAAGGCGGCGAAGTTCGCGTAGATCCCCGCCGCGGTCGCCGACGACTCGCCGTTCAGCGCGAGCCAGGCGACGTACGCCGGGTACGCCTGGCAACCCGCGCGCGGGCGTTCCTTCCCGTGGTCCGGACCAGCGGCCTTGACCAACGCGTCGAGCATCCCGTTCGCCTGCTGCTCCCCCGGCGCGAGGCCGCCGAAGAAGGTCCGCGCGTTCGGCTCGTCCGCGCGGGCGGCGAGCGCGTGGAAGCTCCGCCAGTCGCTGAGCGTGATCCGCTTCTCCTCCGCGGCCAACGCGGCGAACACCGCGCGCGGCGCGCGACCGGCGGTGATCAACGGGACCAGTCGGTTGTCGTCGTCGCGCGGCGCGAGCTCCTTCTGGATCTCGTCGAGCAGTGCACGAGCCGAACGCGTCATCGCTTCCCCCCGGAGTCGGTAGTCCTTCCATTGAAGCGCGGTTCGCGCGCCGGCGCCCGTGTGCACTGTGGACGGTCGTGGGGAGCTGACCGCGCGAAGGCGGGTAAAGGGGGTGTTTGACGTGGCCGCGATTCTCTATCCACCCGGCGCCGGAGCCCCTACAGTGTGGCCATCCGCAGCACCGAGGAGGCCAGCGTTGACCACCCCGTCCGTCGCCGAGCAGACCGAAGGCCTGACGATCCCGCGGCTGCTGCAGCGCAACGCCGCCGAGTACCCGGACCTGCCGGCGATCACCTCGCTCGACCTCGAAGGCCAGCCGACGCTGAGCTGGTCGGAGTTCCGCACCGCGATCGCCGAGGTGTCGCGCGGGCTGGCGGGCCTCGGCCTCACCGCGGGTGACCGGATGCTGATCATGGCGCCCGGCTGCCCCGACCACATCGTCGCCGACCTCGCCGCGGCGCACCTGTCCGCGATCCCGTGCACCGCCTACGCCACCCTCAGCCCGGACCAGGTCGCCTACGTCGCGCGGCACAGCGCGGCGCCGGTCGTGGTGCTCGGCGGCGAGAGCGAGCTGGCGCGCTGGCGGCCGGTGCTCGGCGACCTCCCGGCGCTGCGCCACATCGTCGTGATGGACGAAGCCGTGATCCCCGCCGGCGACGAGCGGTTCGTCTCCTTCGCGGCGCTGCGCGCCCAGGGACGGGAAGCGCTCGCCGCCGATCCCGACGCCTTCGAGCGGTCGTGGCCGGACATCAAGCCCGACGACCCGCTGTCGATGATCTACACCTCCGGCACCACCGGCGACCCGAAGGGCGTCGTGCTCTCGCACCGCAACGCGATCCACCAGGCGTACGCGGTCACCGAGCTGCACCACCCGCCGATGCACGCGACGAACATCGCGTACCTGCCGCTGGCGCACATCGCCGAGCGGGAGCTGTCGATCTACCTGCCGATCGTGTGGGCCGGGCACGTGCACACGCTCGCCGACCCGACGGCCGTCGCCGGCGCGCTCGGCAAGGTGCACCCGCAGAGCTTCTTCGGGGTGCCGCGCGTGTGGGAAAAGATGGTCGCCGGCCTGAAGAACATGCTCGGCAGTGTGCCCGAAGACCGGCGCAACGCGTTGCTGCAGGCGAACGAGCTGCTGCAGCAGGGGTACAAGCTGCGCAGCGCCGGGCAGCCGGTGCCGGCCGAGCTGGCCGACAAGATCGCGAAGACCGACGAGGCCGCGCTGGCCCCGGTGCGCGCGCTGCTCGGGCTGGACAAGCTGCTGGTCGCCTCGAGCGGCGCGGCCGCGCTGCCGGTGGAGATCATCTACTTCCTGGCCGGCCTCGGGGTCGAGATCTGCGAGGTCTGGGGCCTGTCGGAGACGACCGGCGCGGCGACGTCCAACTCCGGCACGGACTTCCGCGCGGGCACCGTCGGCAAGCCGCTGGACGGCGTCGAGGTGAAGGTCGCCGACGACGGCGAGCTGCTCGTGCGCGGCCCGATCGTCTTCCTCGGCTACCTGCAGGAGGACGGCACGATCGCCGACGCCACCGACGCCGACGGCTGGTACGCCACCGGCGACATCGGCACGATCGACGAAGACGGCTTCGTGACGATCACCGACCGCAAGAAAGAGCTGATCATCACCTCGAGCGGCAAGAACATCGCGCCGACGAGGATCGAGGGCCTGCTCAAGGAGCACCCGCTGATCGGCCAGGCGGTCGCGATCGGCGACGACCGGCCGTACGTGACCGCGCTGATCGTGCTCGACGACGAGATCGCGCCCGGCTGGGCCGCGGCGAACGGCGTCGAGGCCACGCCGGACGAGCTGGCTTCGCACCCGGCCGTCCGCGCGGAGCTGGAGCGCGCGGTCGAGTCGGCCAACAGCCGGCTGGCCCGGATCGAGCAGATCAAGCGCTACCACGTGCTCCCGAAGGCGTGGACCCCCGAGTCCGGCGAGCTGACCCCGACGCTCAAGCTCAAGCGCCGGGTCATCAACGACCGCTACTCGGTGGACATCGAGACGCTCTACGCGGCGGCGCGCGACCCGGAGCCCGCCGCCGGTTCCTAAGCCGTGCGGGGCGAGGTCGTCTCCGTCCACTTGCGCAGCCGCGGCGGGACGCGCTTTTCCAGGCCGTAGTTCTCCAGGTGGGCGGAGAAGACCTCGTCGAACGCCTTCTGCACGGTCTCGGTGTCCCAGACCGGGCGCTCGAGGATCGGCTGCTTGAGGAACGGCTGGCCCATGACGTGCAGCTGCGGGCCGTTGCAGCGGATCATCTGGCCGGTGATGCCGTGCGAGCCGTCCCCGAGCAGGAACAGCACCACCGGGGCGATCCGCGACGGCGTGCGGTCCGGCGGGCAGGCGCGCAGCGAGCGTTCGGACTTCCAGACCATCCGCGTGTGCGCGAGCGGGCAGACGGCGTTGACCCGGATCCCGACGTCTTCGAGGTCGAGCGCCCAGGAGTAGGTGAGGGACGCGACCGCGCCCTTGCTCGCCGCGTACACGCCGAGCTTGCGCTGCCCGAGGGAAGCGCCGGAAGAGATGTTGACGATCGAGCCGCCGGTGCCCGCGTCGACCATCGCCTTGATGGCCGCCAGCCCGGTGTTCACCACGCCGAGGACGTTCACCTGGACGAGCTCGCGCGCCTGCTCGGCGTCGTCTTCCCAGGGCAGTGCCTCATAGTTCAGCCCGGCGTTGTTGACCAGGCCGTCGAGCCCGCCGAACTCCTTGACGCAGAGGTCGACGATCTCCTGCGCCTCCCCGGCGTCGGCCACGCTGTGCCCGCTGGCGACGGCGCGGCCGCCGTGCGCGCGGATGTTCTCGGCCGTCCGCTCGGCCAGCTCGACGTCGATGTCGTTGACGACCACCGACCCGCCCGCCCGCGCGACGTGCACGGCGAACGCCTCACCCAGCCCCCGGCCGGCGCCGGTCACCACGACCGACTTGCCCTGCATCAACCCGTCCATCGTCCACTCCCCGCTCTGCGGCGCCGGCGGCGCGGTCCGTCCACCCCGGCCGGATCTGTGTCCAGTCTTGGCCCATTCGGGCCAACGGGGCATCGTCGCCACGACGAGCGGCCGCCGCTCTGCGCCGAGCGAGTCCGGTTCGATCAGTCCGGAGGTACCCGCGCGCCGGTCACGGCGAACCGCCGTCCCTCGCGGGTGGCGTAACCCGATCGGCTCCGAACGGAGCAGGGATGCGCGTTCCGGGGACATCGGCGTGTAGTCGGCGGCATACTGATAGTGCTTCCGGGAGGTCGGCCGTGACACCCCCGGACGGGGTCGTCACGGACGAGGCACAATGCGGACGGTCCAGGTTCACTCGATCGGGGGACGGTGGTTAACAGGTGGCGACGCGCGCGAAGCCCCGGCTCCGGGCCGTCCTGGCCAACCGCGAGTTCCGCGCGCTGTGGTTCGCCGAAACGCAGTCCATGCTCGGCGACCAGCTCACCATCGTCGCGCTGGCGATCCTGATCTTCGACCGGACCGGGTCGCCGCTGCTCTCGGCCGTCGTCTACTCGCTCACGTTCCTGCCCGCGCTCGCCGGCGGGCTCGGGTTGTCCCAGCTCGCGGACCGGTTCCCGCGGCGCGCGGTGCTCGTCACCGGGTCGTTCGCGCAGGCCGTGCTGATCGGGCTGATGGCCGTGCCGGGCATGCCGATGGGCTGGCTGTTCGTCCTGTTCGTCTTCGCCCGGCTGGCGAACGCGCCGTGCAACGCGGCGCAGAACGCGCTCGGCCGGGAGATCTTCGACGACGACGACATCTACCTGCAGAGCCAGGACCTGCGCGGGATCACGAACAACACCGCGATGCTGGCCGGCCTCGCCGTCGGCGGGCTGCTGGTGACCACCATCGGCACGTCGTGGGCGCTCGGGATCGACGCGCTGACGTTCCTCGTCGCCGCCGTCGCCGTGCGGGTGCTGGTGCTGCGCCGGCCGGCCGCCGGGAACGGGGGCGCCCCGTGGTTCGGCGCCGTCCGGCAGGTTTTCGGCGACGAACGGCTGCGCGTGCTGCTCTACCTGTCCTGGCTCGTCGGCCTCGCGGTGATCCCGGAGGGCCTCGCGGCGCCGCTCGCCGCACAGCTCGGCGCGGGCGACCAAGCGGTCGGCTGGCTGCTGGCCGCCGACCCGCTGGGCTTCGTGCTCGGCACGTTCCTGCTCTCGCGGTACGTCTCGACCGAGCACCGCCGCAAGCTGCTGGGCGTGCTGGCCGCGTTGCCGCTGGCCGCGCTCGCGGCGTTCGTCCTGCGCCCGAACCTCGCGTTCGCGCTGGTCCTGCTCGCGCTCGCCGGGGCGACGGGCGCCTACGTCATCACGGTGTCGGCCACGTTCATCACGTGGGTGCCCAACGACATCCGCGGCAGCGCCGGCGGGCTGTACCGGACCGGGCTGCGGGTCGCCCAGGGGGTGGGCGTGGGCATCGGCGGACTGGTGGCGCAATGGCTCGGTTCGGCGAACACGACCATCGCGCTCGCCGGCGCGGTGGGGCTGCTGCTGGCCGTCCCGGTGGCGTTGGCCTGGCGCCGGGCCGCCGAACCGCGACCGGAGCCGCGGTTGTCATGAACGGAAACTCACCGGGTTTCAGCCGTCACGGTTCGACATCGGTCGTCACCTCTCCGTACAGGCAAGATCATGAATGACATTCAGCTGGGGACGGCGAGCAATTCGCGGCCGACTCAGGCGTCACGGTTACGCACTGGTCCACCTCCATCTTGGGAAGCATGAACAACCGATTGAGCCGAGTTCCCGGCAGTTCGGCCGACAACCCGGTGGTTGGCGTTGCTGAAGGATGATACCCAACCACGGAATGCGTCAACACTCTAGGCGGGTACCGATGAGATTACTCAAGTCCGCGGCTAGGCTGGAAAGGAGGTGACCAATTGCATCCCGGAGCAGACGACGACCCGTCCGCGGCCGGCCGGGCCGCCGCCGGGCGACCGGCCGCGAGCCCGCCGGTGAACACGCACGCCGAACCGGCGGGCGGTCCGGACCGGACCACCGGACGCGACCATCCGTATCTGCCCGGCAACTGGGCGCTCTGGCGCCGCCCGCCGGTGCTGATCGCGTTCATGCTCGGGCTCGAGGTCGTCGCGGTCGCCGTGCTGGCGATTTCGTTCTCCCGTTCCGCGATTCCCGGCGGGCGCGACTGGATCAATTTCGGAATACTCGCCGTCGGCGCCACCGTCCACATCCAACTGACGCAGCGCCAGGAAGAACGAAGGCGAAACCGCACCAAAAAGGTGCTGATCGACCTCACCGCCGTGTGGACGTTTTCCGCCGCGTTGATCCTGCCGGTCCCGTTGACGCTGCTCATCGTTTTCCTCATCCGGTTGCAACACTGGTTCATCGCCCGGCGCCCGGCCCACAACTTCATTTTCTCGTCGATCACGCACGGCCTCGCCGGCGCGCTCGCCCACCTCACCTACGGGGCGCTCGGACCGCACCTGCTCGGGCAGCCGGGGTGGGGCACGTTCTGGCACGAGGCGGGCGCGATCGTCGTCACCGGTGTCGTCTACGAAGCCATCCAGATCCTCTACGTCGGCGGCGCACTGGCGCTCGGGCTTTCGTCCGAGCCGACCTTGCGTAACGTACTGGGCAGCCCGGCCGACAACCTTCTCGAAGCGGTCACCATCGGCCTCGGCGCGGTGACCGCGATCCTGCTTGCCGTGGTGCCGCCGATGGTCGTCGTGATGGCCGTCGCGACGGTGGTCTTCAATCGCCTCGCGGAACTGGACCAGCTGCAGAACGACGTCCGGACCGACCCGAAAACCGGCATTCTCAACATGCGCGGCTGGTCGGAGTCAGCGGAGCGGGCGCTGGAACGGACCGCTCGATCGGGTGATCAACTGGCCCTCCTGATGGTCGATCTCGACCACTTCAAGTGGATTAACGACACCTATGGACATCCGGCGGGCGACGACGTGCTCCGCACCGTTGCGCAAACGCTCGACGAAGTGACGAGACCGAGCGACTTGGTCGGCCGTTTCGGCGGTGAGGAATTCCTCATTCTGCTCCCGGACATCAACGAAGAGGCGACCTGGGACGCCGCCGAGCGCATACGTGTTGCGATTGCGAAGTTGCATATCGTGACCACGGACAAACGCGGCGACCCGGCCACGATCACCGACCGCACGACGTCCATCGGCGTCGCCCGCCACCCCCGCCACGGCGACACGCTCGACCGCCTCCTCCAATCCGCGGACGCGGCGGTTTACCTGGCGAAGGAGAACGGCCGCGACCAGGTCTGCTTCGCCCCGGACGTCACGCCCCCAGCCGAACGGTGAGCTCCAGCTTGACGAGCACTTCAGCGGAAGTCCCGGCCGACGCGGGGTCGAGCCGCAGCCGTTCCCCGCGGTAACCGGCGGACTCCAGCCGCAGCACGCTCGCACGCGGATCCGGGCGCGGGTGACACCAGTGCCGGACGGTGCCGGTCCCGGCGGGGTCCTTGGCGAGGACGAGGTAGGCGTGGCCGAGATCGTCGGTGACCCGCCCGAGCCCGTTCCACCAGAGCGCGCGCAGGGTGAGGGCAGTGCCGTCGTGGCGGAGTTCGACGGGGGTGTCCGCTTCGACGTCGACCCGGAAGCCGGTGGCGCCGACGGCCAGGGAGCGCACGTCGAGGAAACCGGTGCGGCTGGGGTCGGCTGGGTCGATCGGCTTGGCTTCGGCGCCGCCGCTTTGTTCAGCGCGATGCTCCGGCGCGAACTCGCCGGCAGGCTCGGCTCGCTCGCTCGGCGCGGACGGGGCGCCCAGCCCAGCGCCATCGCCGGGCGCAGGCCGACCACCCGGCCCAGCTCCACGCGCGCACTCGCGGCCCGCCCCGCCCAGCAGGACCCCGCCCTCGTACTCGCCGAAGTCCGGTCGTGGCAGCAGCGCGGCCACCGTCAGCTCCGCGGCCAGCAAGCCGTCCTCATCCCGCGGAACCACCTCGGCCCCGCACAGCTCCCCGGCCAGCAGCCGGCACCCCATGACCTCCGCCCACCCCAACGCGGCCGCTCGCAGGCCCGGCTCCGCACGCAGGCGGTCGAGCAGCGGGCCCGCCCGCCGGCCCGCGCGCCACGTTCCGCTGAACCGGGCCGCCCGGACCAGCCGGGCCGACTCCGGGCAGCTCGCGCCGAACAGGCCCGTCATCGCGCGGTCGAGCAGGCGCAGCTGGTGGGCCAGCACCACCCGGCCGACCAGCCGGGGATGGGTCCGGGCCAGCGTCGCCGGCGAGGCCGCGCGCAACACCCGGGCCAAAGCGCGCAGCTCCGGAGACCGTGGTTCGCGCAGGCACGCTCCGGGCGCGAGGTGGCGCAGCGCGCGGACGGTGTTCTCCACGGGCACGGCGGGCCGCCCGCCGCCGGGATCGGTCGAGCCCACTGGACGCCCTCCTGGTCGCCGTGCCCCCTTCCACCAGTCTCCGCCGCGGCGTGACACAGGGGAACGTAAGAACGGGCAGCCGACGGGGCAGCCTAGGGGAAAGCAGCCGCGAACCCTTGGGGTTATCCCCATGTCGGCGCCGAGGCGGGGCTGGCACCCTGGAACCCATGCCAGCCCCGCCCGAGCCGCCGCGTGTCCGCCGACCCTGGTCGACGTCGGGCTGGCTGCTGCTGGTCCTGCTGGTCGTCTTCGCGTTCGGGCTGATCGCCTCGCGCCCGCCGTCGCCGCCGGACCAGGGCCCGCCGACCGGCGACGTCCTCGCCGCGCAGAACGCGATCGAGGCGCTCGTCCACCCCGGCCCGCACCCCGACGCGCTGGCGCGGCTGCCGAAGGACTTCACCGCGCTCAGCGGCGTCACCCCGGGGGTCCTGACGGCCCGCGACGGCACGGTCCGCGCGGTGCACGTCGACGGCGGCTGTTCCACCCCGTGGGGCGACGACAACACGAAGTGGGACTACGCCGTGCCGTGCAAGTCCCACGACCTCGGCTACGACCTGCTGCGCTACGCCGACCGCAAGGGCCACCCGCTCGGGCCCGAGGTCCGCGAGGCCCTGGACAACCAGCTCTCGCACGACATGCACCACGCGTGCGACCTCAACCCGATGAACTCCGCGGGCACCTGCCGGATCGTCGCGTCCCTCTACTCGGCCGGGCTGGTCGTCAACTCCTGGCACCAGCGCTGGGGCCCGCCGGTCGGCGACCCGATCGGCCCGATGGTCGCCGGGGTGCTCGTGATCGGCTGCCTGCTGGTGTTCCGGCTGCGCGGCTGGCTGCACACCCGCCGTCAGGCCCCCGTCCCCGCACCGCCCGCCACCCCGGCGCCGGTCACCAACTGGGCGCTGCTCGGCGCCGGCGGTGTTGTCCTCCTGCTGCTCGGCGAGTCCGTGACGGCGCTCGCGCACTGGGCGGGCGCGCCCGAGCCGGCGCTCTGGCCGTTGACCTGGCTCGCCCAGCTCACCCCGCTGATCTACTTCGCCGGCGGCCACGCCAACGCGGCGGGCTGGCGCGCCGGCCGGGCCGACGGCAGCGGTTACCGCCACTACCTGGCCGAACGCGCCAGCCCGCTGCTGCGGCCGGCGCTGATCTTCGCGGTCGTCGCGCTGCTGACGCCGCTCGCGCTCGAGCTCCTCGGCATCCCGGCGGGCACCACGGCGACGGTCATGCGCATCGCCGTGCATCCGCTCTGGCTGCTCGGGGTCTACCTGCTGACGATCGTCTGCGCGCCGCCGCTGCTGGCCCTGCACCGCCGGGCGCCGGTGAGCGCGGCCGCCGGGTTGCTGGTGCTGGTCGTCGCCGGTGAGGTCGTCGCGAACTGGTCCGGCTCGCCGCTGCCGCGCTACGCGGCGACGTTCGCCCTCGCGCTCCTCGCCCAGCAACTCGCCTTCGCGCACGCTGACGGCGTACGCCCGTCACGACGTCTGCTCGCCTTCGCCGCCGCGACCGGTGTCGCGGGCCTCGCCGTGGCGAGCGTCCTGCGGGACGGGCCGCCTGTCCTGCTCGGCAGCCCGGGCGCCCCGGCGGCGTTCTCGGCGCCGCCGTGGGGCGTGCTCCTGCTGGGTTTGGTGCAGCTGGGCCTGCTCGGGCTGCTGGCCGGCCCGCTGACGCGGCTGGCGCGGCGGCCGGGCGTCGCCCGCGCGTGCCGGTTCGTGCTGCGCGCGCCGATGAGCCTCTACCTGGCGTTCCTCGCCGCGATGCTGCTGCTGGTCGCGGTCGTCTACCTCCCCGGCCGGATCGCCGACGGGCTGAGCTGGCTGGTCCGGCCGCGGACGCTGGTCGCCGTCGGGCTGCTCGCGGTCCCGGCGACGCTGGTGTTCTGGTGGTTCGAGCGGCACAGCCACCACGGGCGGCCGCCGCGCGCGGCCGAGCTCCCCGGCCGCCGGGCGGCGGTGCTGACCCGCGCCGCGGCCGGGTTCGGCATCGGCTACGCGACGCTCGGCGTGTTCGGCTTCGCCCTGACCCGCTTCGGCGGGGTCGCGGCGGACGCCGACCTGCTGGGCCTGCGACTCGACCCGATCCAGAGCCTGGTGCACCTGCTGCTCGGGGTGTTCCTGCTGCACACGATCCGCCTCGGCGCGGGCGCGGCCACGGGCACCTGGCTCGCGACGGCGCTGGCCTGCGCGCCCTCGCTGCTGTTCGCCGCCGACGGCACGACACCAGGGTTCCTCGGCGTCACGCTGCACGCGGTGACGGCGGCGTTCGCCCTGCTCGCCGCGGCCGGCACCCTGCTGCCGGCCCGCCGCCCGGTGAACGCAACGCCCTGACCGGCGACGCGCACGACCCACCGCGGCCCGGCTCTGCCACGCCTGACCCGGCCCGGCCCCACCTGGCCACGCCTCGCCCGGCCACGCCCTGCCCTGCCTCGCCCCGCCGAGCGCCTGGCCTCACCTGGCCCGGCCTCGCCCCGCCGAGCGCCTGGCCTCGCCTGGCCCTGCCTCGCCTGGCCCTGCCCTGCCCCGCCTGACCCGGCCTCGCCTGGTCACGCCTCGCCTGGTCACGCCTGGCCCTGCCCCTCCTGACCCGGCTGACCCGGCCCGGCCCCGCCTGACCCGGCCCGGCCCGGCCCGGCCCGGGCCAGCCTCGCCCGGCCACGCCTCGCCCGTCCCACCGGCCCGCGAACCACGCCCGACCAGCTCCACCTCTCCGCCGCCCGGTGAACGCACCGTCCTGACCAGGCGAAACCGGCGAACATGCGGGAAACTGGGTGGTGCGCGCCACATTCGGAGGGGGATGTGTAACGCTACCGCAACCCCGGGGAGGCACCATGCGTCCCAACCTGGAGACCACCGATCGAATGCAGTGAGGAGTCACCCGCGTGGATCACCCGCCTCGGAACGGGCAAGGCGGCCGCCGCCCCGCCCGGCCCTGGCAGGACGAGCCAGGCCGGGACGACGTCCGGCGCGCGACGCCGCCGCCCCGCCGTCCCGCACCCCGGCGTGAGCCGGTGGACGCGCGCCGGCGGCCCGAGCCGCGACCGGCCCCGCGAGCCCGCCGCAACTCCTTCCGGGGCGCGAAGATCGCGCTGACCGTCGTGTCGCTGCTGGTGATGGGCCTGACCGGCTACGCGTGGGCCGCGATGCAGGGCCTGGTCAACGGGCTGAACTACGCCAACGTGATCGACGACAACGGCGGTGGCGAGAAGCCCGCCGACGGCGCCCGCGACATCCTCCTCGTCGGCCTGGACAGCCGGACCGACGCCCAGGGCAACCCGCTGTCGCGCGAGGTGCTCGACCAGCTGCGGGCCGGCGAGTCCGACGGCGAGCTCAACACCGACTCGCTGATCTTCGTGCACATCCCGAACGACGGCAGCAAGGCCGTCGCGATCTCGATCCCCCGTGACACCTACGTCGACATCCCCGGCGGCTACGGCAAGCACAAGATCAACTCGGCGTACGCGCGCGCGATGCTGTCGGCGCGCAAGGACCTGCAGAAACAGGGCGTCTCCGACCCGAAGGAGCTCGACGTCAAGGCCAACCAGGCCGGGGCGAAGGAGCTGATCGAGACGATCCAGAAGCTCACCGGGTCCACCATCGACAACTACGCCGCGGTCAACCTGCTCGGCTTCAGCGACATCACCAAGGCCATCGGCGGGGTCGACGTCTGCCTGAACGACAACGTCAAGGACCAGTACTCTGGCGCGAACTTCACCAAGGGGCAGCACACGATCTCCGGCGTCGAGGCGCTCGAGTTCGTCCGGCAGCGCCACGGCCTGCCCAACGGCGACCTCGACCGGGTCGTCCGGCAGCAGGTGTTCATGGCCGGCATGGCCCGCAAGGTGCTCTCGGCCGGCACGCTGACCAACCCGGGCAAGCTCACCGACCTGATCGACGCCATCAAGAAGTCGGTCGTGCTCAACCAGAACTGGGACGTCTTCGGGTTCGCCCAGCAGATGAAGGGCCTGACCGGCGGTCAGCTCGAGTTCCGCACGATCCCGGTGAAGAACATCGAGTACAAGACCCCCGAGGACGGCACCGCGATCCAGGTCGACCCGGCCGAGGTCAAGCAGTTCGTGCAGGGCCTCGCCGGGCCGCAGCCCGGCCAGACGGCGCCGCCGGCCCAGCAGGCCGACCCCGCGAACAAGGCGACCACGGTCGACGTCCGCAACGCCTCCGGCAAGACCGGCCTGGCCGCGAGCGTCGCCAAGACGCTCGAAGGCAAGGGCTTCAGCTCCGGCGACACGGCGAACGCGACCTCGCGCAAGACGACCGTGATCTGGGTGCCCAAGGGCGGCAAGGACAAGGGCCAGGCCGTCGCGGACGCACTCGGCGGCTCGCCGACGATCCAAGAGGACAAGAGCGTCCAGACCGGGCACGTGATGGTGTTCCTCGGCGCCGACTACCAGGCGCCGAGCTCGAACTCCAGCGGCGCCGGAGCCTCCGCGGCGCCGACGTCGCAGGCCGCGCCGCCGCCGGCCGACGAGGGGTCCAAGCCGATCACGGCCGAGGGCGTGCCCTGCGTCAACTGAGTCACGGCGTCTGCAACTTGCACCGTGACTCCCCGTGCCGTTAACCCGTTCGGCCTAACTCAAGCAATCGGTATCAAAGACATGCCCGAATCCGCGTAATGCCCGGGCACCCGCGCACTTACATACACGTGAGGGTGCACGCGCACCGGACTGTCACGTCCGTGCGGGTGCCGTGGAGGAGCACGGCAGGGGACATTGATGTGCTGATCGACGCCGAGGACTACCAGCGGATACTCGGGGACGAGCTCCGCAAGCTCAGGCGCAGCCGAGGGTGGACGCGCAAGGAGCTGAACCAGCACCTGCAGAGCGAGATCTCCCTGCAGACGCTGGCCACCTACGAGCTGGGCACCAGACAGTGTTCCGTGGTGCGGCTGGTCGAGCTCTGCGTCGCTATGGACGAGCTGCCCCAGGACCTGCTGGCCAAGGTGCACCGCCGCGTGTTCGTCGACGAGCCCGGCCGCGTCCGCGTCGACCTGCGCAAGGTGGTCGCCGACGCCTCCCCCGAGCTCCTCCCGCTGCGCCGCTGGGCCGAAGACCGCCTGCGCCAGGCCGGCGAGCAGGGCGCCGGCGAGGTCGCGCTCGACCTGCCCGCGCTGGAGCGCATGGCCGAGCTGTGCGGGCTGCCCACGGTGGACCTGATCGCCCGCCTCCGCCGGTACGCCTCCCGCTGATCCCCGCGGCCCCACCGGCCTCCTCCGCCGGTGGGGCCGCACCGGTCAGCCGACCAGGTAGTCCTCGCGCCGCACCTTCCGCGTGTCGAGCCAGTAGCGCCACGTGAAGCCCGGCCAGATCGTCCGGTTGACGCCCTTCGCGTCCAGGTACCAGCTCTTGCAGCCCCCGCGCGTCCAGATGCCCTTCGCCAGCTTCCGCTGGATGTCGCGGTTGAACCGCTCCTGCACGTCCTCCTTCGGCTCGATGGCCTTGCCGCGGGCCAGCCGCAGCGCCTCGGCGACGTAGGAGATCTGCGCCTCGATCATGAACACGACCGAGTTGTGCCCGAGGCCGGTGTTCGGCCCGAGCAGGAAGAACAGGTTCGGGAAGCCGGCGACGGTGATCCCGAGGTGCGTCCGCATCCCCTCGGTCGCCCACTCCTTGCCGAGGTTGCGCCCGTCGCGCCCGACGATCTCCAGGTCGTCGAAGGCGTCGGTGACGTGGAAGCCGGTGCCGTAGACGATGGCGTCGACCTCGTGCTCGACGCCGGCCGCGTCGACGACGCTGTGCTCGCGGACCTCCCGGACGCCGTCGGTGACGACGTCGACGTTGTCCCGCGCGAGCGCCGGGTAGTAGTCGTTGGAGATGAGCACGCGCTTGCAGCCCATGGTGTAGTCCGGCGTGACCTTGCGGCGCAGCGCCGGGTCCTGGATCGCGCCGTCGATGTTGCGCTTGGCCAGGCGCTGGCCGAGCTTCATCACCCACGACTGGCCGTTGAAGCCGATCGCGCGGGCTTCGAGCAGCCAGTACAGCAGGGTGCGGTAGGCGCGCTGGGCCGGCGGGAACGCTTTGAACAGCGCGCGCGTGCGCCCGGACATCTCGTGGTCGGCCTTCGGCATGATCCACGGCGGGGTGCGCTGGAACAGCGTCAGCGCTTCGACGTCCGGGGCGATCTTCGGCACGAACTGGACGGCGCTGGCGCCGGTGCCGATCACGGCGACCTTCTTGCCGGCGAGGTCGACGTCGTGGCGCCACTGTGCCGAGTGGAACGCCGGGCCGGCGAACTTCTCGATCCCCGGCAGCTCCGGGATCTGCGGCAGGTGCAGCGCCCCGACCCCGGCGACCAGCGCGCCCGCCACGAACTCGTCGCCGCCCCTCGTGGCGACGTGCCAGCGGTTCTCGTCACCGTCCCAGCGCGCGCCGGTCATCTCCTGGCCGAAGCGGACGAACTTCCGCAGGTCGTACTTGTCGGCGACCTCGCGCATGTAGCGCCAGATCTCCGGCTGCGGCGAGTAGGCCCGCGACCAGCCCGGGTTCTGCTCGAACGAGAACGAGTACATGTGCGACGGGATGTCGCAGGCGCAGCCGGGGTAGCTGTTGTCGCGCCAGGTGCCGCCGACGTCGTGCGCCTTTTCGAGGATGACGAAGTCGTCGCGGCCCTCCTTGCGCAGCTGGATCGCCATGCCGAGACCGGAGAACCCGGTCCCGACGATGACGACCCCGGTCTCCGTGCGGTTGCCCATGACGCCTCCCGGTTGCGAGCTAACTTACTCAGAGTAGGTTACTACCGGTAGAGTGTCGCCCGTGACCACCGCGAAGCGCAAGCGCATGCCCCGGGCCGAGCGGATGCGGCAGATGGTCGAGGTCGCCGAACAGGTCTTTTCGGCGCGCGGCTACGCGGCGGCGTCCATGGACGAGATCGCCGAGCTGGTGGGCGTCTCGAAGCCGATGCTCTACGAGTACTTCAACTCGAAGGAAGGCCTGCTCCTGGCCTGCATCCGCGAGTCGCGGTCGGTGCTGCGCGAGGTCACCGAGCAGGCGACCGTCGGCGCGGCCACCGCCGAGGACGCGCTGCGCCGCGGCCTGCTGGCGTTCTTCGTCTTCATCCGGGAGCGACGCGAGGCGTGGTCGCTGCTGCGGCACGAGATGGCGCTGATCGGCACGCCGGCCGCCGACGAGGTCGAGGAGACCCGCCGTCAGCAGACCGACCTGATCGCCGCACTGATGAGTGGCCACTTCGACAGCGGGGACGACCTGAGGGCCGAAGCGGCGGCGGAATTCGTGGTCGGGGCGTGCGAACGGCTCGCGATCTGGTGTGAGCGACACGATGAGGTGACCCCCGAAATGGCCACCGAATACGCCATGGACGTGCTGTGGAGCGGCCTCGGGAGCCGTGCACGGTAACCTGCGCGTGCATTAGGCCATTCGGTCGTTACTCAGCGCTGTCGTGTCGTGTGACACAGAGTTGCTCTACGGTACTGAAGACACGGTAGAAAGTGTGCTGGACCTTCACGGCCGAGAGGGGGCGCAGTTACCGCGTCATGGAATCGCGGCGACCGCGTCACGGTTGTGTAGGCATGGAGAGGGGCGTGAGGCAGATGGTGGAAGCGATCACGGCGACGTACGTCCAGGAGGACGCCGACTGGGCGATCACGGTCAGCGGCCACGGCAAGGAGCTGACCGCGCGGGCGCCCGGCATCATCGCCGCGCGCGACCGGGCCGACCAGCTGGTCGAGGAGCTCGGCGGCAACGGCAAGGCGACGGTGGTGCACCTGCTCAACGGCAGTGCGTTCGACTTCACCAGCGCTTACATGACCGCCCGGCTGACGCTCCCGAAGCTCCCGCCGCTCGAGGTCCCGCCGCCCGGCAGTGTGCCGAAGCAGCAGACCGAAGAGCCGGCAGCGGCCGCGGCTGCTCCCGCAGACAAGAAGCCCGCGTTGCCGCCGAGCAAGCAGCTGCCCAAGGCCGTCGAGGAGGCCAAGGCCCCGGAGCCGGAGCCGGCCCCGGAGACCAAGACTCCGGCCGACGCCTGAGCTACTTGAGGAGCTTGCGCACCAGCAGGACGAGCACGAGCACACCCGCGCCGATCAGCGGGTACTTCACCTTGGGGTTGTCCAGCTTGGCGCGCACGCCGTCCTTCGCCGACTCCGCGAGCTTCTTGGGGTCCGCTTTGACGGTCAGCTGGTCGAGCGTCGCCGCCAGAGCGGTCCTGGCCTGCTCGATCTCACGCTCGATCGTCTCGGGATCGCGAGCCACGTGTCCTCCTCGCCGCAAGGTGCTTCCAGCGACAACTTAGTCGACGCCCCCACCGCCGCCGCACGGGCCACGCCGCACGCTACGCTTCCGAGTGCTGGGGGCCCGTAGCCCAATTGGCAGAGGCACATGGTTTAGGTCCATGCCAGTGAGAGTTCGAGTCTCTCCGGGCCCACCCCTAGTCGAGCTTGATGTGCGGCGCCAGCGCGCGGAGGAAGTCCGGCGCGTCGAACATCTCCCCCGCCGAGGCGACCCCCTTCACCCGCGCCCGGCCGGTCAGGAGCCGCTCCACCGCCTCCACCGCCAGCGGCGCGCTCACCGCGTAGATGTCCCGGCCACGAGCCACCGCCCGGCGTTCCGAAGCCCCTGAGCGCACCACGACGTCCACCACGAACGTCTCCGGCTCGTCGCCCCGCGAACTGCCCGCCGACAGCTCCTCGGCCGCGGACGTCGTCATGTACGTCGTCACGTTCGGGACCTCGATGTGGCGGGGGATCGTCACGACGTCCGCCATCGTGAACTCGCCCAGGACCGGCCGCGGCCCCAGCGGCGCCGGGAACGCCCACTCCAGCGACGGCAGCGCGTCCTCGCGGTGCTCCAGGCGGCCGTTCGCATAACGGAGGCGCCGGCCGTCGCGGCGTTCGCGGGACACTCGGCCCGCCGCCAGCGTGCCGGGTGTCGGGTGCCAGCCGCTGAGCCCGTACGCGACGTGGACCTCGTCCGCCTTCTCCCAGTCGCCCATCGCCGTCGTGGCCAGGAGGTCGCCCAGGCCGCCGAAGAACGCCATCGCCGGGACCACCGCGATCGGCACGTCCAGCGCGAACGTGTCCAGGTTCGCCTCGATCTCGGCCGCGACGTCCACGTACGGGACGCCGGCGCGCGCCGCCGCCTCGATGAGCGGGACGGCCGTCGCCGCGAACGGGCCCGCCGTGTTGATCACCGCCGCGACCCCCTCGAAAGCGCGGTCGAGCGCCGCCGGGTCGTCCACCCGCGCCGGGCGGCCGGTGGGCAGCTTCGCCGCGTCACGGCCGGACAGGACCGGCGAAAACCCGCGGGCGAGCAGCTCGTCCACCACGAAGCGCCCGGTGTGTCCGTAAGCGCCGTAAACCAGTACCGAAGTCATGTAGCCGATCCTCGCGGCGACCCGGCAGCGTCACCAGTGTCCGGAACGCCCTCCTGCGTACAGTTTCGGACATGCACGCAGTCGCGCTCGCCGCCACCGACGGGATGTTGTCCTTCGAGCTGGCCATCGCCACCGAGGTCTTCGGGGACGACCGCCGGTACGACTTCGCCGTCTGCGGCTCGGCGCCGGTCCGGGTCGGGCGGTTCCGGCTGGAGCCGGACCACGGGCTCGACCGGCTGGCGCGCGCCGGCACCGTGATCGTGCCCGGGTGGGCCGACGTCGGCAGCGACCCGCCGGCCGACCTGGTCGACGCCGTCCGCGCGGCCCACACGGCCGGCGCGCGGGTGGCGTCGCTCTGCACGGGCGCGTTCGTGCTGGCCGCCGCCGGCCTGCTCGACGGGCTGCGCGCGACCACGCACTGGGCGCACACCGACGCGCTGGCCGCCCGCTATCCCGCCGTCACGGTCGACCCGGACGTCCTCTACGTCGACAACGGCAGTGTGCTCACCTCGGCCGGCAAGGCCGCCGCGATGGACCTGTGCCTGCACCTCGTCCGCGCCGACCACGGCTCGGCGGCCGCCAACACCGTCGCCCGCCGGCTGGTCGTGCCGCCGCACCGGGCCGGCGGGCAGGCCCAGTACGTCACCGCGCCGGTGCCCGCGCGCGACGACCACCCGCTGACCGGCCTGCTGCCGTGGGTGACGGCCCGGCTCGACCAGCCGCTCACGGTGGCCGATCTCGCCCGCCAGGCCAACCTCAGCTCCCGTCACCTGGGCCGGCACTTCCGGACGGTGACCGGCACAACGCCGTTGCAGTGGCTGCTCGTCCAGCGGATCCGGCGGGCGCAGGAACTGCTGGAGAAGACGGGCGACAGCGTCGACTCCATCGCGGAGGCGGTCGGCATGGGCACGGCGGCCACCCTGCGGCGGCACTTCAACCGCACCGTCGGCGTGCCCCCGGACACCTACCGCCGCACCTTCCGCGGTTAGGGTTCGCCATGCAGTCCTACGGGTTCGTGGGTGCCGGCGAGATCGCGGCCGCCATCGTCGAAGGCCTCAGCACCGGCGTCGCCGATCCGCCGCCGATCGTCCTCTCCCCGCGCAACCACGACGTCGCACACGGCCTGGCCGCGCGGTTCCCGAACGTGCGCGTGGGCGCGGACAACCAGGAAGTGCTGGACACCGCCACGGTGGTCGTCGTCGCCGTGCGTCCGCAGGTCGCCCAGGAAGTGCTGGCACAGCTGGCTTTCCGGCCGGAGCACGTCGTCGTGAGCGTGCTCGCCGGCGTCGGGCTGGCGCAGCTGCGCGAGTGGGTCGCGCCGGCCACGCGGATCGTCCGGTCCATCCCGCTGCCGACGGCGAGCCGGGCCTCGAGCCGCACCGCGATGTACCCCGACGACGCCGTCGCGCGGACCCTCTACGAGAGCGTCGGCGACGTTGTCGTCCCCGGCGACGAAGCGACGTTGGACGCCTTCAGCGCGGCGACGGCCACCTTCGCCGCGCACCTCGACCAGCTCGCCACGATCGCGAGCTGGATGGCCGAGCACGGCGTCGCGACCGAGGACGCGAACGGCTACGTCGCCCACGTCTACGGCGAGCTCGGCCACACGCTCTCCCAGCACGACGGCACCCTCGAAGCGCTGGCCGGCAAGCACATGACCCCGGGCGGGATCAACGAGCAGTTCCTGGCCGGCCTGCGCCGCGACGGCGTGCCCGACCTCGTGCGGCGAGGACTCGACGACGTCCTCGCCCGCGTCAAGGGTCAGTAGCGGACGTCGCTCTGCAGCAGCGGCGGGTACACAGTGGACGGTTCGCCGTCGACCGTGGTGCCCGCGAACTGCAGCATCGCCCGCTGGGCGCCGTGCATCGGGGCCGGGTAGTCCAGCTCCGGCGCCGAAACCTCGTCCAGCACGGCGAGGTGCGCCGGTGTGAGCATGACGTCGAGGCCGGCGAGGTTGCCGGTCAGGTGCTCCAGCCGCCGCGCGCCGACGATCGGGACGACGGTGCCCGGCCGCGACCGCAGCCACTGCAGCGCCACCGCGGCGGACGTCGTCCCCAGCTCGGCGGCGACCGAGGCGACGGCGTCGATGACGGCGTACTCCGCCTCGCTCGGGCCGCCCACGAACGCCGTGCGGGCCGAATCGGCGACGTCGGCGCCGCGCCGGTACTTGCCGGACAGGAAGCCGTTCTTCAGCGGGCTCCACGGCGTCAGCGCGATGCCCTGGTCGAGCGCGAACGGCGCCAGCTCCCCCTCGACCGTCCGCGCCAGCAGCGAGTACTCGACCTGCAGCGCGACCAACGGCGTCCAGCCGCGCAGCAGCGCCGTCGTCTGGGCCTGCGCGGTCACCCACGCCGGGGTGTTGGAGAAGCCGACGTAGCGGATCTTGCCCGCGCGGACGAGGTCGTCGAGCGTCCGCAGGGTCTCTTCGATCGGCGTGCTGCGGTCCCAGTTGTGCAGCCAGTAGAGGTCGAGGTGGTCCGTCTGCAGCCGCCGGAGGGACTGCTCCAGCTGCGCGATGACCGACGCGCGGCCCGCGCCGCCGCCGTTGGGGTCGCCGGGGAACATGTTGCCGAAGAACTTCGACGCCAGCACGACGTGCTCACGACGGCCGGGGTGGGCGGCGAAGAAGTCGCCGAGGATCTTCTCCGAGTGGCCGTTGGTGTAGAAGTTCGCCGTGTCGACGAAGTTGCCGCCGAGGTCGAGGTAGGTCGCGAGGATCTTCTCCGACTCCTCGACGCTGCAGCCGGCGCCGCCCGGGTCCTCGCCGAAGGTCATCGCGCCGAGGGCGAAGGGGCTGACGCGCAGCCCGGACCGGCCGAGGGTGACGTAGTGGTCGAGTGGCATGGAACTCTCCTTGGGTGTCGGATTGGCTAACACCAGGAAACCGCGTAACCCCAGTACAGCGGTAGATCGATCAACGCGGACTCTTGCACGATCCTCGCAACCCTGGTTGCGACAGGCAGGCGTGGCTGCTTTCCTGGACGGGTGCTCGACGAACTCCGCGCCCTGATCACCACCCACGTCCGCGACGACATGCGCACGCGAGTGCCGGGCCTGCTGCTGTCCCGCGTCGGGACGAGCGAGCAGCACCACTCGCTGGCCGAGCCGCTCCTGGTCGTGATGGCGCAGGGCGGCAAGCAGCTGCTGCTCGGTGACCACGTGCACGAGTACGGCGCCGGGCAGTACCTGCTGGTCAGCACCGAGCTGCCGGTGACCGGGCACTTCGTCGGCGCGACACCGGAGACGCCGGCGCTGGGGCTGGGCCTGACCCTGCGGCCCGCGGCCATCGCGCCGCTGCTGCTGGAGGCGCCGCCCGGCCGGTGGGTCCGCGCCGCGCCGACGTCGCCGATCGCGACGGGGGACGCGGGCCCGGAGCTGCTCGACGCGGCCGTCCGGCTGCTGCGGCTGCTCGATCACCCCGCGGACGTGCCGGTGCTGGCGCCGCTGATCGAGCGCGAGATCCTCTGGCGGTTGCTGACCGGCCCGCACGGCGGCCTGCTCCGGCAGATCGGCCTGGCCGACAGCGGGCTGGCGCACGTCGGCCGCGCGATCCGGTGGATCCGCGAGAACTACGCCGAGCCGATGCGGATCGACGAGCTCGCGAAGCTGAGCGGGATGAGCGCGTCGGCGTTCCACCGGCACTTCCGCGCGGTGACGGCGATGAGCCCGCTGCAGTTCCAGAAGCGGATCCGCCTGCAGGAGGCCCGCTCGCTGCTGCTGGCCGACGCGGGGGACGTCGCCGGGGTCGGGCACCTCGTCGGCTACGACAGCCCGTCGCAGTTCAACCGCGAGTACCGCCGCCTCTTCGGCGCGCCGCCCGGCGCGGACGCGGCCCGGCTGCGCGCGGCCACCGCGCCGGCCGCGCAGCTGCCGTGAGGTCCGATCCGTTCAAGATGTCCGGGCCGGCCGGTGCGACGCTGGCGGCATGGCAGTGAACCTCTCCGCGGCGGCGTCGTTCATGGCGACGCACGCCCGGCTCCTCGACAGCCGCCGCTTCCAGCTGCTCAGCGGCGAAACGACCACCGACGCGGTGCTGGCCGCCGTCGACGGGTACCGCAACCCCGACGGCGGGTACGGCTGGGGCCTCGAGCCCGACCTGCGCGCCCCGGAGAGCCAGCCCGGCGGCGCCCTCCACGCGTTCGAGGTGTTCGAAGACATCGCCCCGCGCACGACACCGCATGTGGCGAGGCTCTGCGACTGGCTGGCGTCGGCGTCCCTCCCGGACGGTGGGCTCCCCTTCGCCCTGCCGGTGGCGGATCCCGCGGGCTGCGCGCCTTTCTGGGCCCAGGCCGACCCGAAGGTGGCGACGTTGCAGAGCACGGCGTTCGCCGCGGGGGTGGCGCTGCGCGTCGCCCGCCACGATGCGGCCGTGCGCGAACACCCATGGCTGGCCGCGGCGACGCAGTACTGCTTCCGGGAGATCCGCGAGCTCACGGAGCCGCCGCACGCGATCGCACTGTCGTTCGCGGTCCGGTTCGCCGACGCGGCGTGCGACCTCCACCCGGAGGCGCCGGGCCTGCTGGAGCACCTGGCGACGTTCCTCCCGCCGGACGGCCTGGTCGCCGTGGCCGGCGGTTCGGAGGGGGAGACGTTGCGTGCGTTGGACTTCGCGCCCCTGCCGGACCGGCCGGCGCGGGCGTTGTTCAAGGACGACGTGATCGACGCGGAGCTGCGCCGGTTGGCGGGTGAGCAGCAGGATGATGGTGGCTGGCGGGTCGATTTCGCGAGCTTCTCGCCTGCCGCGGCTTTGGAGTGGCGCGGTTATGCGACGGTCGGTGCGGTGTCGACCCTGCAGCGCAACGGGCAGCTCTGAGCGAGGCTCGGCTGCGGCTCCAGCGTCAGCTCCGGTCGCGGCACCGCCCGGCAGCGCGGGTCACCCCGGCAGGACCGCCCGGCCACCGCCGCACCGCCCGCCAGCCCGGGTCACCCCAGCAGCACCGCCCAGCCACCGCGGCACCGCTCGGTCGCGGCGGCAGCGCCGGACACCTCAGCGGACCCCGCAGGGAGTGTCGCGAATGGCCCATTCGGGACGTCTCGCGTCCCCAATGGGTCATTCGCGACGCTCGCCCCCGGGCGAAGCAGCCCGCCGCGGCGGGCTGATCGCAAAGCCGAACCGAAGGTCAAAAACTGCTACACGACCACCACCCAACCTCACCCGACCGTGGAAGATCACCTCACCGACGGTGAGCGGCCACGCACCTTTCGGTGTCCTCCGGCGAACCCGTACTGTGACGGGAGAGCCGGTCCCGGAGGTGAAACGTGTCGTCGCGCAATCCGTTGCGGTGGTTCGCCCGCTGGGCCGACTGGTTCGAAGGCCGGGGTGTCTACGTGCCCGGCGAGGAGAGCCGCGCGGTGGATCCGGTCCGGGATTTCGGCTGGTTGATGGCCGCCTGGGTGTTCGGGGTGGCGATCTTCATCCTGTTGTTCGCCCTCGCCGTTTAAGTGGCATGTCGAGAGTGATTGTCACCACCCGTGCCGTTCCGGTCACGGATTGGCCACGGGGCGGCACCAGGTGCGCGACAACCCCCCGTGTTGCCTCGTAACCACGCGCGATCACGGCCAGAGTGGAGCGGGTTCGCCCGGCACGCCCCCGATGCCGAACGGCCACCCCCGAACACCCCGACTGGAGTACCCGCGATGGCGCTCGCGCGCACGTGCAAGATCATGTTCACCACAGGACTGCTTTCCCTGGCGGTGGCGTGCGGGGTCCCGGCGGCTCAGGAAGGCACCGCGGCGCTCGGCGCGGGCGGCGGTCCCGCGGGCGCCAGCGCGGCGCAGGCGGGCAACGACCTCAAGTTCGGCGCCGACCACCGATTCGCCAGCGGCCTCACCATCTCCGTCGGCTCACCCCAGTCGTTCAAGCCCAGCACCTCGGCGTACCCGCAGAGCCCGCGCGGCGCGGCCTTCGACGTCCAGCTGACCAACAACGGCGCGACGACGTACAAGCTCTCGGGCCTCACCGTCAGCGCCACCTCCGCCGGGTCCACGGTCAAGCAGGTCGTCGACACGACGCAGGGTTTCACCGGCATCACCGACGCGGGCAAGGACGTGCTGCCGGGCCGCTCGGTGCACGTCACGCTGGCCTTCGCGGTGCCGCAGGAGCAGACGCAGCTGCGCCTGCAGGTCCGGCCGAGCGCGACCGAGGCCATGGCGGTCACCTACTGCGGTCCCGCCTGACCGGCCGCGGTTAGGCTCGGGGTCATGACCGAGCGCCTTTCCCCGGGTGACGACGCCCCGGACCTCACCCTGCCCGACAGCGAGGGCAAGGAGGTGTCGCTGCGCGACTTCCGCGGCCAGTCCGTCGTCGTGTACTTCTACCCGGCGGCGAGCACCCCGGGCTGCACGAAGCAGGCCTGCGACTTCCGCGACAACCTCGCCGAGCTGAACGACGCCGGTTACCAGGTCATCGGCGTTTCGCCGGACACGCAGGCGAAGCTCGCGAAGTTCGCCGAGAACGAGAAGCTGACCTTCCCGCTGCTGGGCGACCCGGAGAAGTCGGTCATCGAGGCCTGGGGCGCGTACGGCGAGAAGAAGAACTACGGCAAGACCTACCTCGGCGTGATCCGCTCGACCTTCGTCGTCGACCCGGACGGCAAGATCGCGCACGCCTTCTACAACGTCCGCGCGACCGGGCACGTGGCCAAGCTGATCCGCGACCTCGGCGTCGCCTCCTGATCACCGCCTGACCGCTCGCTCACCGGTTCCACACACCCTTTCGGGACGCTGCCTGGGCTACCCAAGGGAGGAACCTTGTTCCAGGCAACCACAATCCTCGCCGCCGTCACCCTGGCGGCGAGCCTCGGCGCGCCACCCGCGCAGGCCGCCGACACCGTCGTCACGCACGATCTGGCGGTGTCGGCCGCCGAGCGTCAGGCCGTGCTCGACTACTGGACGCCCGAGCGCGTCGCCGCCATGCCGACCGGTCCGTCGACACCCGGCACACCCCCGGCCGACGGCCCGGACGGCGCCGGGTTCCGCGCCGGCACCGCGGTCGACCGCACGATCGGCCGGCTGTTCTTCGTCGACCGCGGTGAGGACGAAAGCTGCACCGCGACGCTGGTCGCGGCGGCCAACCGGGCCACGATCGTCACCGCCGGGCACTGCGTGCACACGATGGACCTGATCGGCAACGATCCACAGTGGACGGACAAGCTGCTGTTCGTCCCCAGCTTCCGCGACAACACCCGGCCCTACGGCGAGTTCGTCGCGCGGACCGCGTTCGCCGACTCGACCTGGGTCACCGACGACCAGCAGAACGGCCACGACCAGGCGTTCCTCGTCCTCAACCCGGACGCGCACGGCCGCCGTGCCGCCGACGTGACGAAGGCCGCGCAGCCACTCGGCATCGGCCTGCCCGGCAACCTCCCGGCGCAGGAGTTCGGGTACCCGCGGGCGGCGAGACAGCCCGGTCACCAGGGGCGGCCGGAGTTCACCGGGCAGCGTGTCGCGCACTGCTGGGGCGCGCCGAAGGAGAACCCGGGCAACGCCGAGGTCGAGATGCCGCGCGGCCAGTGGGGCGTGCCGTGCGACATGGGCGGCGGCTCCAGCGGCGGACCGCGCCTGACGTCGTTCTCGGAGAAGACCGGCTACGGCGTGGTCGTCGGCGTCGACACCGAAGGCTGGTACCTCGAGCCTGACGGCGACCTCTGCCTCGACCAGACGCCGGACTGCACGCGGTACCTCTTCGGCCCGCAGTTCACCGCGAAGATCACTGAACCGCTGTACCGGCGGGCAGCCGCAGCGTGAACGTGGCGCCCTGACCGGGCACGGAAGCCGCGGTCGCGGTCCCGCCGTGGGCCTCCGCGAGCTTCCGGACGATCGCCAGCCCGAGGCCGCTGCCGCCGGTCCCCCGGGTGCGGGCCTTGTCGGCGCGCCAGAACCGGTCGAACACGTGCGGAAGGTCCTCGGCGGCGATCCCGGCGCCGGTGTCGGCGACCTCGATGACCACGTCGTCACCGTCGAGACGCCCGCGCAGCACCACCGAACCGCCCTCGGGGGTGTGCCGGACGGCGTTGGACACCAGGTTGCCGACGGCCTGCCGCAGCCGCACCGGGTCGGCGGTCAGCACCAGCGAGGCGGGCGTCTCGACCGAAAGCGAGACGCCCGCCGGCCGGTGCGCGGCAGCGGCCTGGGCCAGCAGGTGCGCCGCGTCGACCGGCTCCGGGTGCAGGCGCAAGGCACCGGCGTCGGCGAGCGCGAGGTCCTGCAGGTCGTCGACGATGTGCTGCAGGTGGACGGCCTCTTCGAGCAGCGAGTCGATGAGCTCGTCGTCGAGTGTGCTGATGCCGTCCTGGGTCGCTTCGAGCCAGCCGCGGATGTTGCTCAACGGCGTGCGCAGCTCGTGCGCGATGTCGCTGACCATCGCCTTGCGCGTCTCTTCCAGGCGTTCCCGGCTGGCGGACATGGCGTTGAACGCGGTGCCGAGCCGGGCGATCTCGTCACCCCCGCGCACCTTCACCTGCGCGCCGGTCTCGCCCGCCTCCATCCGCTGCGCCGCGCCGGTGAGCGCGCGCAGCGGCCGGATCAAGCGGAGCCCGGCGAACGCGGTGACCAGCAGCGTCAGCAGCAGGATGCCGCCCGCGACCTGGAAGAGCCGGACCTGGTTCTCCGGCGACAGCGTGAACCCCGCGGGCGGCTCGCCCGAGGGCGCGGTGAGGTAGAGCGACGCGGCCGGCGCGACGAACGGCGTCAGCTGCTCCCGGCGCGCCGCGTTCACGCACGACTGCGTCGCCTGCTCGGACTCCTCGGCCGCGACGCCCTTGTGCACCCACGTGAAGTCGAGCAGCACCTGGACCTGGGCCAGCGGCTTCGACTCGGGCCCGCGGTTGAGACAGGCGTTGACCAGCGTGGACAGCTGGTCCAGCGCCTTCTGCTCGGTCTTCGTCGGCAGGCCGAGCGTGCTGCCGTTGCAGGAGGACAGCACAAACGGGTCGGCGCCCTCGATCCGCGGGTGCCCGCCCGGCGACGTCTCGACCGTGCCCACCCCCGAGCGGCCCTGGACGCACCGCAGCACACGCTGGGCGAGCGCGCCGAGGTACGCGCGGTCGGCGTCGGGGAGCGCGTACGGGCCGACGGCGTCCGGGTCGATGCGGTCGGCGGTGGTGTCCTGCCCGAGTCCCGAGTCGACCGACAGCGGGTCGACGACGATCGACGGCCGCAGCGGCAGCGGCCTGCCGTCCGTGGCGGAGTCGACGACCGGGGTGCCGTCGGTGAGCGTCAGCGCGACCCGGCGGCCGGTCGTCGCGGCGGTGCCGCGGACCTGGTCGGCGACACCGCGCCAGTCCGGGTGGGTCGCGGCGTACTTCAGCAGCCCGCGGTAGATGTTCCCGTCGTCGGCCAGCGCCTGGCCCTGCTCCTGCTGGATGGCGCCGGACGTCGTGCGCGCGGCGAGCCACGCGGTCGCGGCGATCGAGGCCACCGCGACCAGCGCGGACAGCACGAACAACCGCAGGAGGAGGCTACGGCGCATCGGCGCCCGCGGTCAGCTTGTACCCGACGCCGTAGACGGTCAGCAACCGCGCCGGGCGCCGCGGCCGGTCCTCGATCTTCTTGCGCAGGTTCATCACGTGCACGTCGATCGCGCGCTGGGTGATGTAGCGGTCGAAGCCGTGCAGGTGCTCCAGCAGCTGGCCGCGGGTGAAGACCCGCTCGGGCTGGGTCGCCATCAGCTCCAGCAGCCGGAACTCCCCCGGTGTGCAGTCGATCGCGCGGCCGTCGACGGTCACCTGGTGCCGCACGGGGTCGACGGTCAATGTGCCCACCCTCGTCGTGCCGCCGGGGCGCGCCGGGGCGGTGCGGCGCAGCAGCGTCCGGATCCGCGCCATCAGCTCGCGCGGGCTGAACGGCTTGGTGACGTAGTCGTCGGCGCCGAGGTCGAGCCCGGCGAGCAGATCGTCCTCTGTGGACCGCGCGGTGAGCATCAGCACCGGCAGGTCGGACTCGGCCCGCACCACGCGGCAGATCTCGAGGCCGTCGACGCCGGGCAGCATCACGTCGAGCACGAGCAGGTCCGGCGGGTGCCGGCGGACCAGGTCGAGCGCGGCCACGCCGTCGCCGACGACGACCACCGTGTGCCGCTCCCGCTCGAGGTAGCGCCGGACGAGTTCGGCCTGCTTGACGTCGTCCTCGGCCAGCACGATGTGGGCGCACATGATCCCGAATATAGGCGCGGCTACCGGAAGACCACGGTTTCCTGACCGGTCCCTGACATTCCGCTGCGAGCGTGACGCCATGAGATCGACCCGATCGGGTGGCCGGTGGGCGGCCGTCACCGTCGTGGTGGTCGCCGTGCTGGGCGCGAGTGTGTTCTTCGTGCTCGACCACGGCCGCGGGACGGCTCCGGCCGCCGCGCCGCCGCCCGCCGTCACGACCGTCGCCGTGCGCAAGACGGACCTGGCGAACACCCAGTCGTTCACCGGCACCCTCGGGTTCGGCACGCCGGCGCCGCTGAAGGGCGGCGGGGCCGGGACCGTGACCAAACTGCCCGCGGTCGGCGACGTCGCGCAGCGCGGAAAGGCGCTGTACTCGGTGGACGGGCGGCCGGTGCCGGTCTTCTTCGGCGACACCCCGCTGTTCCGCAAGCTCGACAACCCGGAGCTCACCGGGCCGGACGTCGACGTGGTCGCGGCGAACCTGAAGGCGCTCGGGTACGCCGTGGGTCACCCGAAAGCGTTCACGTTTGCCGAAACCCTGAAGAAGTGGCAGAAGAAGGCCGGGCTCGACGAAACCGGGACCCTCGACGTCGGGCAGGTCGTTGTCCTGCCCGGGCCGGTGCGGGTCAACTCCGTGACCGCCCAGCCCGGCGACCCGGTCGCCGGGCCGCTGCTCACGGTCACGCCGACGGCGAAGGTCGTGGTCGCGCCGGTGTCCGCTTCGGACGTCGCGGCGATCAAGACGGGCGCGCCGGTGACGGTGGTCCGGCCGGACGGCGCGGCGGTCCCGGGCAAGGTGACGTCCGTGAGCACGGACGTCACGGGCACCCCCGAAGGCGGGCCGCAGGGGCCGCCCAAGGTGAACGTCACGGTCAGCCCGGACGACCCGAAAGCCGTCGCCGACCTCGATTCGGCGTCCGTCGAGGTGCGGATCGCCACCGAGACGCACGCGGGAGTGCTCGCGGTGCCGGTCGGCGCGCTGCTGGCGTTGCGCGAAGGTGGGTACGCCGTGCAGCTGCCGGACGGGACGCTGAAGCCGGTCAAGACCGGGATGTTCGCGCGGGACCTCGTCGAGGTCAGCGGCGCGGGGATCACCGAAGGCCTGCAGGTGGTGACGACGTCGTGACGCCGGTCCTGGCCCTGCGCGGGGTCGGCAAGCGCTACCCCGGTGACGTCGTCGCGCTCGACGACGTCACCCTGACCGTGTCCGACGGCGAACTGCTGGCGATCACCGGGCCGTCCGGCTCCGGGAAGTCGACGTTGCTGCACATCGCCGGCACGCTCGACCGGCCCACGTCCGGAACGGTTTCCCTGGGCGGTGACGACGTCACGACGTTGTCCGACCGCGCGGTGTCGGCGCTGCGGGGGCGCCGGCTGGGGTTCGTGTTCCAGCAGTTCCACCTCACCGACGGACTGTCCGCAGTGGACAACGTGGCGACCGGCCTGCTGTACGCGGGGGTGCCGCGCCGCCTTCGCCGTCCGATGGCGCTGGAGGCGCTCGGCCGGGTCGGGCTCGCGCACCGCGTCTCGCACCGGCCGCACGAGCTCTCCGGCGGCGAACGCCAGCGTGTCGCGATCGCCCGCGCCGTCGTCAACAGTCCGGCGCTGGTGCTGGCCGACGAGCCGACCGGCGCCCTGGACACCACGAACGGCGAGGCCGTGCTCGACCTGCTGACCGGGCTGCACGCCGAGGGCACGACGATCGCCGTCATCACGCACGACCGGGACATCGCGGCCCGGCTGCCACGGCGCGTCGAGTTCCGCGACGGCCGGGTCGTCGGGGATTCGGCGTGACGCCCGCCGACGTGCTCGGCCTGGGCCTGCTGGGGGTCCGGACCCGGCCGCTGCGGGCGGTGCTGTCCGCGCTCGGGATCGCCCTCGGCATCGCGACGCTGATCGTGGTCACCGGCATCCCGGCGTCGAGCCAGGCGGCGCTGCTCGACCGGCTGACCGCGCTGGGCACGAACATGCTGCGCGCCGAACCGCAGCCGAACCAGACCCCGCCGGTGGCGCTGCCGGAGTCGGCGGTGGGCAGTGTCCGGCGGATCGGGCCGGTGACCACGGCGGCGGCCGTCGCGAACACGCACGCCGTCGTCCGCCGGTCCGACCGCGTCGACCCGCAGGACGGCTCGGGACTCGCGGTGCTGGCCGCGTCACCCGGCCTGCTGGACGCTCTCAACGGGACAGTCCAATCAGGACGCTTCGACGACGGCGCGCTGCCCCTGGTGACCCTCGGGTACGTCGCGGCGTCGCGGCTCGGGATCCCGCGGGTCGTGCCGGGGCAGCCGCCGCCGGTCGTGCTGATCGGGACGACCTGGTACACCGTCGGCGGGGTGCTCGCGCCGATGCCGCTGGCGCCGGACGTCGAGCGCGCGGTGCTGGTCGGCTGGGACTCGGCCAAGCGGTTCCTGGGTTTCGACGGGCATCCGACGGTGGTGTACGTGAAGGCGCGCGAAGACGCGATCGGCGACGTCCGCGCGGTGCTGCCGGCGACGCTGAACCCCGCGTTGCCGGGCCTGGTCCAGGTGTCCCGGCCGTCGGACGCGCTGGCGGCGAAACAGGCGACACAGACGGCGTTCTCGGCGTTGTTCCTCGGGCTGGCCGGCGTGGCGCTGCTGGTCGGCGGGGTCGGCGTCGCGAACACGATGTTCGTCTCGGTGCTGGAACGCCGTCGTGAGATCGGCCTGCGCCGCGCGCTGGGCGCGACGCGCGGGAACATCCGCGACCAGTTCCTCACCGAAGCCGTGGCGCTGTCCGGTCTCGGCGGCTTCGCGGGGACGGTGCTGGGGGTGTTGGGAACGCTGGGATACGTGACGTACCAGGGGTGGCCACCGGTGATCCCGGTCCCGGCGGTCGCGGGCGGCGTGCTCGGGGCACTCGTCGTCGGGGTGCTGGCGGGGTTGCACCCGTCGCTGCGGGCCGCGCGGATGCCGCCGACGCAGGCGTTGGCATGAGTCGCTCACGGCGTGCTCACGAGTTCCTGAAAAGCGCCGGTCATGCTGGCGCCATGGCACTTCGCTGGTTGCTCCTCCCCGCCGTGGCCCTGGGTCTGGCCGCGTGTTCCGCACCCCCGCCCGCCGCGCCGCAGGTGGCTTCGCTGTCGACGCCTTCGTCGTCGTCCACTTCGGTCACCCCGTCGACGGACGCGGACGGCGGCCGCCCCCGCCACCGCGTCGACGAGACGGCGGAGGAGTCCCAGCGCCTGATCGAGCCGTGGCGCACGTGCATGAAGGACCACGGCGCGGACGTCGACACCCAGCCGAACAGCATCGAAGGCGCGAAGAAGTGGAGCGCCGACCACAAGGACGCGGGCGACGCGTGCCGTTCGAAGCTGCCGCTGCTGCCGTGGGGCATGGACCGCGAGAACCCGGCGTACCAGGACAACATGCACAAGTGGGTCCAGTGCATGAACGACAAGGGCATGCACGTGGTCGAGACCCCGGACAACGACGAGTCGCCGTGGACGTACTCGAGCGACTCCCAGCCGCCCAACGCGGACAAGATCGAACACGACTGCGAAGTGGCGATCCTCGGCCCGAGTGACAAGTGACTTGACCTCCAGCTTCCTGGAGGTTCCAGCATGGGGGCATGACCGACTTGACGAAGGGCGTCACCGAGCTGGTGCTGGAAGCCCGTGATCTCGAGGCGTCCGAACGCTTCTACACCGAAGTGCTGGGCCTGCCGGTGGTGCTGCGCTGGGAAGGCCCGGCCTGGAAGGGCCGCGAAGCCGTGTGGGTCCAGTCCGGCGACCGCACGCGGATCGGCTTGTGGACGCCGTTCACCGGCATCGCGGGCGCGCGTCCGGGAGCGCACGTCCACTTCGCGATGACGGTGTCGGAGGAGGACTACACCGCGGCGGTGGCCCGGGCGCGTTCGCAGGGCGTGCGGGTCGACGAGGTGTACTTCGGCGACGACCCGGCGGCGCCCGGCCAGCGTTCGGCGTACGTGACGGACCCGGACGGGCACGTGGTGGAGCTGTGGACCCGCGACGTCGCGACACAGGTCGACGCGGGCCCGCCGCACGCCGTCACCCCGGACGTCGCCGGGGTTTAGCGAGTTCCACCCTGTTGCAGGCTTGTCCCTGCTCCGTTCGCCGGGGAACATCCGGCGGTCTGAGGGTGGGAGGACGCATTGACGGGCCTGGAAGCGCCGGCACTGAAGCTCGGTGGTCAGATCGCCACGTCGGCGGCGAAGTCGTGGCTGCAACGCCGGAAGGCGGCGGCCGAGCGGTCCGCCGACCTGAGCGACCTGGCCGCCGGGGAGCTGAAGGGTCCCCTCGAACGGCGGAAGCTGGAAAACCTCGTCCGGAACATCGGCACGCAGGTCGCCGAGCAGCTGGAGCAGGTCCTCGCGGACCGGTTCGCGACGCTGCCGCAGAACGAGATCGACGCGGCCTTCCTGGCGGTCGAGGACGCGCTGGCCAAGGCCGACCTGTCGGACGATGCCTTCCTGGCCACGGACGCGGACCCGGAGCAGCTGGCCAGGAAGATCCGCGCCGAGCTCCCGGACCTGGCGGCCGACCGGCTCTTCGCCCCCAAGGCGGCGGCGCTGTACGAGCTGGCGCTGGACCAGGCGTGCCGCCACCTGGTCCAGGTGGTCCGGCACCTGCCGTCGTTCCAGCCCCGCGCGCTGGCCGAGGTGCTCGCCCGGCTGAGCAGGCAGAGCGACCAGCTGGAGGAGCTGCTGGCCCGCGTACCGAAGACGAGCCTCGCGGCGCCCGAGGGCATCGACCACGACGCCGAGTTCGAGGCGGCGTACCTGCGCCTGCTCGCCCACGACCTGGACCGCCTCGAGCTGCTCGGCCTGACCATGGACGACCAGCCGGCCCTGCCGTTGACGGTCGCCTACCTGAGCTTGAGCGTGTCCGCCGAGGGTGAGTCCCGGCGGGTCGACCGGCGCATGGACGAGCTGTGGTTCGAGAAGCGGCGGAGCCGGATGGGCAGCGCGAACATGCGCGTCGAGGCCGCGCTTGGCGGGACGACCCACATCCTCGTCCGCGGCGAGGCGGGGTCGGGAAAGACGACGCTGCTGGACTGGCTGGCGGTCACCGCTGCCCGACGCGGCTTCACCGGAAAGCTCGCCGGCTGGAACGGCCGGATCCCGTTCCCGATCCGGTTGCGCAGCTTCGCCGCCGAGCCCTTGCCGCGTCCGGAGGAGTTCGTCGGGCACATCGCGCCGATGCTGGCCCCGCCCGAAGGCTGGGCGCGCCGGGTCCTGGAGTCGGGCTGCGCGATGCTCCTGGTCGACGGCGTCGACGAAGTCGGCGCCAACCACCGCCGAGAGGTCAAGGCCTGGCTGCGGGAGCTGTCCCTGGCCTTCGAGGGCACGTTGTTCGTAGTTACGTCCCGCACGGCCGCGGCGGACCAGCGCTGGCTGGCCCAGGAGGGCTTCGACTGCGTCCTGCTGGAGTCGATGAGCGCCGACGACATCGAGGCGCTGGTGAGCCGCTGGCACAAGGCGGCGGCGACCGGCGGAACGGTCCGCCCGGACGCGGACCTCCCGGCGGTCCAGCGGCGGCTGCTCAACCAGCTCGACAGCCGGCCGCACCTGCGGACGCTGGCGGCGAGCCCGTTGTTGTGCGCGATGCTGTGCGCGCTCAACCTGGCTCACCGGTCGGAGCTGCCCCGAGACCGGATGGACCTGTACCGCAAGGCCCTGTCGATGTTGCTGCACCTGCGTGACGCCGAGCGCAAGATCGGCGTGATCCTGACCGAGGCGCAGAAGCAGCTCCTGCTCGGCGACCTGGCCTGGCGCCTGTCCCTCGCCTCGAAGGTGGAGCTGTCGAAGGACCGCGCTCAGGAGCACATCGCCCGGCGGCTGCCGTCGTTGCCGCACGTCGACCACACGCCCGCGGAGGTGCTCGACCACCTTCTGGAGCGCAGCGGCGTGCTCCGCGAGCCGGTGCGCGATCGTGTCGACTTCGTGCACCGGACGTTCCAGGAGTGCTTGGCGGCGAACGAGGCGACCGAGCAGGACCACCTGGAGACGTTGATCGACCGGGCCCACCTCGACACGTGGTGGGAGACGATCGTGATGGCCTGCGGGCACGCGAAGCACCACCAGGCCGGCCGGCTGCTGACCGGAATTCTCGACCGGGCGGCCGAGGAGCCCCGGCACGCACGCCACCTGCGGCTGCTGGCAGCGGCGTGTTTGGAGACGGTCAGCAACGCGAACCCGAAGGTCATCGCCCGGGTGGAGGAGGTGATCCGGGAGCAGCTGGTACCGCCGCGAAGCACCCGGGAGACGCAGTCGCTGGCCTCCATCGGGCCGCGGATCCTGAGGTACCTGCCCGAGAGCCTGGAGGGCTTGTCGGACGCGGTGGCCGCGGCGTCGGTCCGGGCGGCGGCTCTCACGGCGAGCGACGACGCCCTGGAGATGCTGCACACCTACGCACAGGATCCTCGCCGGCCGGTGCAGGACCAGCTCACCCACGCCTGGCAGTACTTCGATCCCGAGCAGTACGCCATGAAGGTGCTCGGCGATTCACCCCTGACCGCGGGATGGACGAAGGTGACCAGCCTTCGCCTGCTCGCCCACGTCCATCGCCTGCGGAACCTGACGCGGCTCACCGTCGATATTTCCGAGTCGGATTCGCAAAAGGACCTGCGGTTCCTCGAAGAGCTACCCCATCTCCACGATCTCAGGGCCTCCTTCGAACGAAATGCGACCATCGACCTGAGCCCATTGGCCCGGCACACCGAGCTCAATGAGCTTCATCTCTTCTTCGCGAAAAAATTCACCAACGTACACACACTGAAGGACCTGACGGAGCTGCACACACTCACCTTGCTCCGCAAGGAACCTTGGCGCAGCTTGAAGCAGATCGAGGTACTCGGAAACATCGAGTACCTCAACATCGACCAGCTGACCCAGGTGCAAGACATTGACAGCATCTCGGCCCTGGAGAATCTCAGGCTGCTCCGGATGTGGGACATACCAGTGGAGACGATCGAAGGATCCAACCCTCTTCCGGGCATTTCCCAGGTCGAGCTTTTTCGAGGGGACGCAGGAGGCAGCAGCTCGATTTCAGGAGAAGAGCTCGCTCGAATGTTTCCGCACGCACAGGCTCTCGCGTTGAGCGCGATCGAGTTACACAATCTCGCCCCATTGACCACCACGCCGGTGCGCTGGCTCTCGCTTCACAACGCCGTCCCGAGGGTGATCGACCAGTTGCCTTTGCTGCCGAGCCTGCAGGAGGTTGTCTTCGACAGCATCCCGGAACCGGTCGACCTGACCCCCCTGGCCGACCTGAACATCACCGTCGAGCTGGTCAGGACCGAATTCGTCGGTGCCGAAAAGCTCGGCCCGGGGGTCAGGCTGATCGTCCGTTAGCCCTCCGCCAGCTCCCGCAAGGCAGGCAACAACGCCCGCAAAGCCCGCCCCCGGTGGGAAACCGCGTCCTTCTCCGCCGGCTCCATCTCCGCCGACGTCCGCGACTCCCCGTCCGGCTGAAAAATCGGGTCGTACCCGAACCCGTTCGTCCCCCGGCGCGCGCGCACCATCGTCCCGCGCCACTCGCCGCGGACCACCGTCTCCTCGCCGGACACCAACACGAACGCCGCCGCGCAGACGAACTGCGCTCCCCGGCGCTCGTCGGGAACATCCCCGAGCTGACCCAGCACCAGCTCCAGGTTCGCTTCGTCGTCGCCGTGCCGGCCCGACCACCGGGCCGACAGCACCCCCGGCATCCCGTTCAACGCGTCGATCGCGATGCCCGAGTCGTCAGCGATGGCAGGCAACCCACAAGCCGCGACGGCGTCCCGGGCCTTCGCCACCGCATTGCCCTCGAAGTCCGGCGCGGTCTCCGGGGCCTCCGGGAACGAAGGCACGTCCGCGAGACCGATGACCTCCAGCCCGGAGATCCCTTCCGCGGCAAGAATCCGCCGCAGCTCGCCAAGCTTCTTCTCGTTCCGAGTGGCCAGAAGCAGCTTCGTCACTTCGAGCCCTTCTTCTTGTCCGGACGCGGCTCCGGCAGCTCGCCCGGGTACGGCAGCGCCAGCGCCTCGTTCTGCAGACGGGTCAGCTCTTCGCAGCCGGCCTGGGCCAGGTCGAGCATCTTGTCCAATGTGGACCGGGCGAAGGTCGCGCCCTCGCCGGTGCCCTGGACCTCGATGAGCGTGCCCGCGTCCGTCGCCACCACGTTCATGTCGACCTCGGCGCGCGAGTCCTCCTCGTACGGCAGGTCGAGGCGCACCCGGCCGTCGACCACGCCGACGCTCACCGCCGCCACCGACGACGACAGCGGCTGCGGGTCGTTCAGCCGGTTCGCCGCGCCCAGCCACGTGATCGCGTCGGCCAGCGCCACGTACCCGCCGGTCACCGCGGCCGTGCGGGTGCCGCCGTCGGCCTGGATGACGTCGCAGTCGATGACGATCGTGTTCTCGCCCAGCGCCGCCAGGTCGATGCAGGCGCGCAGCGAACGGCCGATCAGCCGTGAGATCTCGTGGGTGCGGCCACCGATGCGGCCCTTCACCGACTCGCGGTCACCGCGGGTGTTGGTCGCGGACGGCAGCATCGCGTACTCGGCCGTCACCCAGCCGAGGCCCGAACCGGCCCGCCAGCGCGGCACCCCTTCGGTGACGCTCGCCGCGCACAGCACCCGCGTGTTGCCGAATTCGATCAGCACCGACCCGGCAGGCCACTGCTGGAAGCCCCGCGTGATCTTGATGTCCCGGAGCTGGTCGTCGTTCCTGCCATCTTTTCGAGCCACGTGAGCACTCTAGAACCGGGCGTTCACACGTCGTAGACGGCACCCTGCTTGACGACCTCGGCGCCGGGGAACTCGGCCGACGCCTCGGCCAGCACCGCCCCCGCGTCCGTCCACGGCGCGATGTGCGTCAGCAGCAGGCGGCCGACGCCGGCGTCGCGCGCCAGCTCGCCGGCCTGCCTGCCGGACAGGTGCACCCCGGCCGGGCGCTCGGCCGAGTCCGTCCACGACGCCTCGGCGAGCAGCAGGTCGACACCGTCGGCGAGCTCGTTCAGCGCCCGGCACGGCCCGGTGTCGCCGGTGAAGGCGAGGATCCGGCCGCCGTAGGAGATGCGCACGCCGAACGCCGGCGTCGGGTGGTCGACCTCGACCGCGACGACCTCGAACGGCCCGATCCGGAACGGCTCCGCCCGCAGCGGGTGGAACGCGTAGACGTCCGAGAGGTCCGTGACGGCCCGCTCGGTCTCGTTCGGCGCGTACGCGTTCGCTAGCCGGACCGGCGCGTCCGGCGGCGCGTACAGCGGCAGCAGCCGCGGGCGCGCCGGGTACGGCGGCGCCGGGTGGTAGCGCCGCAGGACGGTGAGCGCGCTGACGTCGGCGCAGTGGTCGGGGTGCAGGTGCGTGAGCACGAGCGCGTCCAGGTCGAACGGGTCGGCCACGGCCTGCAGCTGCGCCAGCGTGCCGTTGCCCAGTTCGAGGCCGAGCAGGAAGCCCTCGGCCTCGACCAGGTAACCGGACGCGGCGGTGTTCGGCCCGGGGATGCTGCCGGAGCACCCGAGGATGGTCAGTCGCACGTCGCCACCCTAAGCGCCGGAAGGTCTCATCACGCGGTGGTGGGAGCGAGGACACCCGGGGCGAACCCCATGAACCGCTGGGCGAGCCGGGTGAACGGCTCGGCCGAGCCGGTGGCGAGGAACTCGTGCCGCGGCGGGGTGTCCCTGGTCGTCAGCAGGTCCTGCTCGGTGAGGACGCGCACGAGGTCCTTCGCGGTCTCCTCGGCGCTCGAGACGAGCGTGACCTCCTGGCCCATCACGATCTGCAGCACCCCCTGCAGGAGCGGGTAGTGCGTGCAGCCGAGCACGAGCGTGTCGACCTCGGCGTCGAGCAACGGCTGGAGGTAGCCCTGCGCGAGCCCGAGCACCTGGCGGCCGGAGGTGATGCCGCGCTCGACGAAGTCGACGAACCGCGGGCAGGCGACGCTGGTGAGCGTGATGCCCGGCGCCGCGGCGAACGCGTCTTCGTAGGCCCGCGAGCGCACGGTGCCCTCGGTGCCGATCACCCCGACCCGGCCGGTGTGCGTGGCGACGACGGCGCGGCGCGCGGCGGGCAGGACGACCTCGATCACCGGGACGTCGTAGCGCTCGCGGGCGTCGCGCAGGCAGGCCGCGGACGCGGTGTTGCAGGCGATGACCAGCGCCTTCACGCCACTCTCGACGAGCTCGTCGAAGGCCGCGAGCGCGTAGCTGCGGGCGGTGGCGATCGGGAGCGGGCCGTACGGGTTGTGCGCCGTGTCGCCGACGTAGCGGAGCTGCTCGGCGGGCAGCTGCTCGAGGATCGCCCTCGCCACCGTCAGCCCGCCGACGCCGGAATCGAACACGGCGATCGGGGCATCAGCGGGCGGGGACGTCACACCCCGAGGTTACCCGGGGCCGCGGGCTCCGTTTTCGCGGACTTGCCGGTGCGGCTGGTCAGCCAGGCCGCGAGGACCCCGGCCAGCGCGCCGAAGACGTGCCCCTGCCAGGAGACGCCGGGGTTGCCCGGCAGCAGCCCGGCCAGCATCCCGCTCCACACGCCCAGCAGGACGACGGCGACGAGGATCTGGCCCGCCGCGCGGTTGAAGATGCCGCGGACCAGCAGGTAGGCGAGCCAGCCGAAGGCCAGCCCCGACGCGCCGACGGTGACCGTGTCCGACGGCCCGGCCAGCCACACCCCGAGCCCGGACAGCACCCAGATGATGGCCGTGACCAGCGCGAACCGGCCGATCCCGGCGGCCATCGCGAGGAAGGAGAACACGAGCACGGGCACCGTGTTCGCGAACAGGTGCGACCAGCCGGCGTGCAGCACCGGCGCGAACAGGACGCCGTCCAGGCCGGAGAGCTTGCGGGAGATGATGCCGCCCTGGTCGAGGTCGCCGGGCAGGATCACGTCCACCAGCTCGACCAGGTACAGCACGACGACGAACGACAGCGCCACGAGCGCGGCCGCCTTCGGTTTCGGCGGCAGCACGCGCTTGCGGACGTCGGATTCCGGGGCCGGGTTCACGGGCAAGGTGCTCACGTCTTCGAGGCTACGTCGGTGTTCGGCGGCCCCGCCTCGGGTGAAATCCCTGATCCGGGGTTTTTGTCGGTGCCCCTCGCTAGCGTGGCCGGCATGAACGTCACCGGTTACCTGGCGCGGCTCGGCCTCGAAGCGGAGCCGCCGAGCCTGGACGCGCTGCGGCGGCTGCACGCGGCGCACGTCGAGCGCGTGCCGTACGAGGCCTTGGAGATCCAGCTGGAGCGGCCGACGCCGCTGGAGCCGTCGGCGTCGCTGGCGCGGATCCTGCGGGGCCGCGGCGGGTACTGCTACCACCTCAACGGCGCCTTCTCGGCGCTGCTGCGCGAGCTCGGTTACCAGGTCACGCGCCATCTGGGCGGGGTGCAAGGCGAGCCGGGCGTCGCGCCGAACATCGGCCGGAACCACCTGGCGCTGACCGTCGAAGGCCTGCCGGACGAGCCGGAGACGGCGTGGCTGGTCGACACCGGCCTCGGTGACGGCATCCACGAGCCGCTGCCTCTGCGGGAAGGCTCGTACACCCAGGGCCCGCACACCTACCGGCTGCGGCCGTCCGAGGTGGCGCCGGGCGGCTGGCACTTCGACCACGACCCGGCGGGCAGCTTCGTCGGCTTCGACTTCGCGCCCGGCGTCGCGGAGATGACCGACTTCGCGGAGAAGCACGCGTACCTGTCGACGTCCCCGGAGTCCGGGTTCGTCCGGGTCTGCGTCATCCAGCGGCGGGACGCGGCGGGCGTCGACACGCTGCGGGCGCTGACCCTGAACCGCCACGGCGCCAAGGAGCTGGTCGAGACAACCGAAGCCTGGTGGGCGGCCGCGGCGGACGTCTTCGGCATCACGCCGGACCTGTTCACCGCCGAGGAGCGCGAGCGGCTGTGGCGGAAGGTCGTGGCCCAGCACGAGGCCCACACGAGCGGCGGGCCGGTGGTCGCGGTGTGACTCAAGCGGGCAGCGGAGCCTTGCCCAGCGCGTAGTCGACGGCGGCCTCGGCGTGCAGCCGCGTCGTGGGGAAGGTCGGCACCGGGGCGTCCTCGGGGCCGACCAGCAGCTCGATCTCGGTGCAGCCGTAGATGACTCCCTCGGCGCCCGCCTCGACGAGCCGCGCGATCACGCCGCGGTAGGCGTCTCGGGACTCGGGCTTGACCACGCCGAGCACGAGCTCGTCGTAGATCACGCGGTGCACGAGGTCGCGGTCTTCCTCGGCGGGCACGAGCACGTCGAGGCCGTGCGCGGCGAGGCGGTCGCGGTAGAACGGCTGGCTCATGGTGAACCCGGTCCCGAGCAGGCCGACCCGGCCGATCCCGGCGGCCTTGACCGCGGCCGCCGTCGCGTCGGCGAGGTGCAGCAGCGGGATGCCGAGGCCGTCGGTGAGCCGGTCGGCGACCTTGTGCATGGTGTTGGTGCAGAGCACCACGAAGTCGGCCCCGGCGGCTTCGAGCGCGCGAGCCGCCCGGTTCAGCTCGGCGCCGGCGTCGTCCCAGCGGCCATCGGCCTGCATGGCCTCGATCGCGGCGAAGTCGACGGAGTAGAGCACCGTGCGCGCCGAGTGGAACCCGCCGAGCGCGGCTTTCACCCGTTCGTTTACGAGCCGGTAGTACTCGGCCGAAGATTCCCAGCTCATCCCGCCGAGCAGCCCGATGACCTTCATGCTGACAGCATGCCCGAACTGCGCACGACGTTCGCCGGGGTCTCGAACGTGCTGGTCACCGACGGCCGCTCCGCCGTGCTGGTCGACGGCTTCTTCTCGCGGCCGTCCCTGCTGAAGCTGGCGACCCGCGTGGCGCCGGACCGCGGCCGGATCAAGGAGGCCCTCCGCCGCCTCGGCGTCACGAAGCTCGACGCCGTCGTGGTGGCGCACTCGCACGTCGACCACGTGCTCGACGCGCCGGTCGTCGCCGAGCTGACCGGCGCCACGCTGGCCGGCTCGCCGTCGACGCGGCAGGTCCAGGAGGGGTACGGCCTGGCCGCCGAGCCGTTCAAGGAGCTGGTGCCGGGCAAGCCCGTCGGGTTCGGCGCCTTCACCGTGACCCCGGTCGAAGCCGAGCACAGCGCCGGCGACCGCTACCCGGGTGAGATCACCGAGCCCGTCCGGCCGCCGGCGAAGACCGGCGCGTTCAAGACCGGCCGGTGCTACTCGTTCCACCTCGCGCACGCGGCGGGCAGCGTCCTGGTCCACGCGTCCGCGAACTTCGTGCCCGGCGCACTGGCCGGCTACACCGCGGACGTCGTCTACCTGGGCGCCGGAGCCGCCGGCAAGCAGACGGAGGAATGGCGCGAGGAGTACTGGCGGGAGACGGTCGGCGCGCTCGGCCCGCGCAAGGTCCGCCCGATCCACTGGGACGCCTTCTGGCGCCCGCTGTCGAAGCCGCTCAAGCTGCTGCCGAAGCTGGTCGACGACCTGGGCACGACCATGGCCACCTTCCAGCGGCTGGCCGAGGCCGACGGCGTCGACCTCGCCCTGCCCGAGCTGTGGAAGGCGGAGTGACTCAGGCCCAGAGCTGCCCGTCGAGCCGCTCGGCGGCCTCGTCGAGCGAGCCGGAGTAAGCCCCGGTCGACAGGTACTTCCACCCGGCGTCCGCGACGACGAAGGCGACGTCGGCGGGCTTACCGGCCGCCGCGGCCTTCTCCGCGACGGCGAGCGCCGCGTGCAGCACCGCGCCCGTCGAGATGCCCGCGAAGATGCCTTCGTGCTCCAGCAGCTCCCGCGTCCGGCGCAGGGCGTCGTACGCGCCGACGGAGTACCGGCCGTTGAGCACGCTGGCGTCGTACAGCTCCGGCACGAACCCCTCGTCGAGGTTGCGCAGGCCGTACACCAGCTCGCCGTAGCGCGGCTCGGCCGCGATGATCTGGACGTCCGGCTTCGCCTCGTGCAGGTACCGGCCGCACCCGACGAGCGTCCCGGTCGTGCCGAGGCCGCCGACGAAGTGCGTCAGCGTCGGCAGGTCCTTGAGCAGCTCGGGCCCGGTGCCGCGGTAGTGCGCGTCGGCGTTGGCCGGGTTGCCGTACTGGTAGAGCATCACCCATTCCGGGTTCGCCTCCGCCAGCTCCTTCGCCCGCCGGACGGCCTCGTTCGAGCCGCCCGCGGCCGGGGAGAACACGATCCGCGCGCCGTAGGCCTGCAGCAGCTGCTTGCGCTCGGTCGAGGTGTTCTCCGGCATCACGCAGACCAGCCCGTAGCCCTTGAGCTTGGCGGCCATGGCCAGCGAGATGCCGGTGTTGCCCGACGTCGGCTCCAGGATCGTGGAGCCGCGCCGCAGCCTTCCCTCACGCTCGGCGGCTTCGATCATGGCCAGCGCGGGGCGGTCCTTGATCGAGCCGGTCGGGTTGCGGTCCTCCAGCTTCGCCCACAGGCGCACGTCGTGCGTGGGCGAGAGCCGGGGCAGCCCGACCAGCGGGGTGCCGCCGAGCGCGTCGAGCAGGGACTCGAAGCGAGCCATCGATCAGCCACCGGCCACGGCGGGGAGGATGGTCAGCGTGTCGCCGTCCTTGACCTCGGCCTCGAGCCCGCCGGCGAAGCGCACGTCCTCGTCGTTGACGTAGACGTTGATGAAGCGGTGCAGCTTCTCTTCCTTCACCAGGCGGCCCTTGATGCCGGCGTGCCGGGACTCGACGTCGTCGATGACCTCGAGCACGGTCGCGCCCTTCGCCTCGACGGACTTCTCGCCGCCGGTGTGGGTGCGCAGGATCGTCGGGATGGAGACGGTCACGGCCATGGGTTCTTACCTCCGGTGGGTTCCTACACGCAGACGCCGGTGGCGCGCGGTTTGTTCCGAGACGGCTCAGCCGACGATCTCGACCGGCTCCTCGGTGATCTCGGCGTCCACGATCCGGTACGAGCGGAATTCGTGCACTTCGGGGTCCCGGGTCGACACGAGCACGTAGTGCGCGCCGGGCTCGGCCGCGATCGACGCGTCGGTCCGCGACGGGTACGCCTCGGTCGCGGTGTGCGAGTGGTAGATGACCACCGGCTCTTCGTCGTTCGCGTCGAGCTCGCGGTAGAGCTTCAGCAGGTCACCGGAGTCGAACTCGTAGAACGTCGGCGACCGCGCGGCGTTGAGCATCGGGATGAACCGTTCCGGCGAGTCACTGCCCTCGGGCCCGGCGATCACCCCGCAGGCTTCGTCGGGGTGGTCACGGCGGGCGTGGGCGACGATCTCGTCGACGAGTTCACGGCGAATCCGGAGCACACCGACATCTTAGGTGGTGGACGGGAACAATCCATATCGTGAGATGCTGTGCTGCGGCGCACACCGGCTCAGCCGAAGGCCTCCGGCCAGACGTCCCGGTAGGCCGGCACCCCGCCCGCGGTGGTCGCCGCCAGCAGGCCGTGCACCATCGCCCGCGCGAACACCCGGGCGGCCGCCGCGCACAGCGTGTCCAGCGCAGCAGGCCGGGCCGCCGCGCCGAACGGGCCGCTCGCGTCCGGCAGCTCGTGCGCGCCCGTGGCCAGCGCGAACACCGTGTCGCCGTCGAACATCGAGTGCGCCGGCCGGACCGCGCGGGCGAGCCCGTCCTGCGCCGCGACGGCGATCCGCCGCGCCTCGGCCTTCGACAGCGCCGCGTCGACGGCGACCACGCCGATCGTCGTGTTCAGGTCCGTCCGCTTCGACGGCAGGTCCGCGGGCCGCGAGGGCCAGGTGACGCCGAAGTCACCGTGGTCGGCGGCGTACGCGCGGCCGGTCGAGAGGTCGACCGCTTCCCCGGCCGCGTTGACCGCCGCCAGCGCGCCCACGGTGAACTCGCCCACCACTTCGCTCGCCGTGCCGATGCCGCCCTTCAGCGACCCGACGGCGGCGCCCGCACCCGCCCCGACCGTGCCCTGCGCGACCGGGCCCGGAGCGGCCGCGTCGCAGGCCGCATAGCCGAAGGCCGCGTCGGGCCGGTTGCCCCACTCGCTGCGCGGGAGGTCGAACAGGACCGCCGCGGGCACGATCGGCACGACCTCGTGCGGCTGCGCCCCGACCGGGAACCCGAGGTTCCGCTCCGCCAGCCACCGCATGACGCCGTCGGCCGCGGCCAGGCCGTACGCGCTTCCGCCCGAGAGGCAGACGGCGTTGACCCGCTGCACCAGGTTCTCCGGCTCGAGCAGGTTCGTCTCGCGGGTGCCGGGCGCGCCGCCGCGCTGGTCGACGGCCCCGACCGCGCCGTCGGGCACCAGGACCACCGTCGTCCCGGTCGCCCAGCCGTCGCCGATCCGCTCGTGGTGCCCGACGAGCACCCCGGCGACGTCGGTGATCATCCGGTCAGCGCCTGGATCAGCGTCTCCTGCACCCAGGTCAGCCAGTGGTAGACGCCCAGGTGGGGCGCCCGCGGGTCGTCCTCGGGCAGCTCGTCCGGCATGTCTTCGGTGACGTCGAGGGCGGTGCCCAGCGCCAGCCGGACGTCGTTGAGCGCGCCCAGCCAGGCGTCGGCCTGCTCCTCGGTCAGCCGGACGTGGCCGCCGTCGCGAGGCAGCGTGTCGAGCACGATCTTGGCCACGCCGACCTTGATGTCCAGCAGCTCCGGCTCGTGCAGCGAGCGCATCGCCGACGCGGAGTCGAGGTCCTCGCGGGTCGGGTTGTCCGGGTCGAGCTTGTGGAAGTCCGGCAGCAGCCGCGAGAGGACCGGGTCGTCCGGGGACTCGGTGGGCCCGGTCCGGATGCCGGTCAGCTCGGCGAGCTCGTCCTGCGGCGCCTCCTCGGCCCGCGCGGTGAGCATGTCCTCGAGCTGGCTGACCAGGCCGCGCAGCACGGCGGCCTCCTGCTGCTCGAAGCCCGCGTGGATGACCGCGCCCTTGCGCCGCCAGCCGTTCACGAAGGCTGCTCCATGGTGGCCCACAGGCCCGCCGCGTGGAGTTTCGCCACGTCCGTCTCCACCTTCTCCTTGCTGCCCGACGACACGATCGCCTTGCCCTTGTGGTGCACGTCCATCATCAGCTTGGTGGCATGGTCGCGGCTGTAGCCGAACAGCTTCTGGAAGACGTACGTCACGTACGACATCAGGTTCACCGGGTCGTTCCAGACCACGGTCCGCCAGGGGGTGTCCGACTCCGCGACCTCGGCCCCGGCCGGTTCGACCTGCGTCTGTTCGGATGCGACAGGCGTGGACATGCACCCATGGTGTCACGGGGGTGACGGGGTATGCCGCGCCAGGTCCGGCCATGTGGGTGAATAGGCTGACCACATGGGTTCACCGGAGCCGGCCACGGCCAGCACTGCGCTGCTCACCGACCACTACGAGCTGACCATGCTGGGCAGCGCGCTCGCCGACGGGACGCACGCGCGCCCCTGCGTGTTCGAGGTGTTCGCCCGGCGCCTGCCGGACGGGCGGCGCTACGGCGTCGTCGCCGGCACCGCCCGCGTCCTGGACGCGATCGCGGACTTCCGCTTCACCGACGCCGAGCTGGCGCAGCTGGAGGCGACCGCCGTCGTCGACGACGCGACGCTGGCCTGGCTCGCGGACTACGAGTTCGCCGGTGACCTCGACGGTTACCCGGAGGGCGAGCTGTACTTCCCCGGCTCGCCGATCCTCACCGTCACCGGCTCGTTCGCCGAGTGCGTGCTGCTGGAGACGCTGGTCCTGTCGATCCTCAACCACGACAGCGCCATCGCGTCGGCGGCGGCCCGGATGTCCGGCGCCGCGCACGGCCGGCCGATCATCGAGATGGGCGGGCGCCGCACGCACGAGTACGCCGCCGTCGCCGCCGCGCGCGCCGCCTACCTGGCCGGCTTCGCGACGACGTCCAACCTCGAAGCCGGCCGCCGCTACGGCATCCCGACCCGCGGCACCGTCGCGCACGCCTTCATGCTCCTGCACGACAGCGAGGAGGAGGCCTTCCGCGCGCAGGTGAGCAAAATGGGCTCCGACACGACGCTGCTGGTCGACACCTACGACATCACCGCCGGGATCGAGAGCGCGGTCCGCGCCGCCGGGCCGGAGCTGGGCGCGATCCGGATCGACTCCGGCGACGTCGGCCCACTCGCCCGCCGCGCGCGTGAGCAGCTGGACTCCCTCGGCGCCAAGGACACCCGGATCGTCGTCTCCGGCGACCTCGACGAGCACGCCATCGCGGCGCTGCGCGCGGAGCCGGTGGACGCGTACGGCGTCGGCACCTCGGTGGTCACCGGGTCCGGCGCGCCGACCGCCGGGATGGTCTACAAGCTGGTCGAGGTGGACGGCAAGCCGGTCGCCAAGCGCAGCGCGCACAAGGAGTCCCGCGGCGGCCGGAAGTCCGCGCTGCGGCGTCACCGCGGCACCGGCACGGCGGTCGAGGAGGTCGTCTGGACCACGGCGGGCGGCGCGCCCGAGCCCCAGCCGAACGACCGGCCGCTGCAGATCCCGCTGATCCGCGGCGGCCGTGTGGAGGCGGACCTGCCTACGCTCGACGACGCGCGGCAACGGCTGCGCCACGGCCTGGTCAGCCTGCCGTGGGAGGGCCTGAAGCTCTCGCACGGCGACCCGGCGATCCCGACCCAGTTTTTCTGATCGACACTGTCTCTGACCCGGAGGTCACCATGGCAACCGCGCTGATCGTGGTGGACGTGCAGAACGACTTCTGCGAAGGCGGCTCGCTGGCCGTCGCGGGCGGCGCGGCGGCCGCGGAGACGATCTCCGCGCTGAGCGCCACCGGCGGCTACTCGCACGTCGTCGCCACCCGGGACCACCACATCGACCCGGGCGCCCACTTCAGCGACACCCCGGACTTCCGGGAGAGCTGGCCGCCGCACTGCGTCGCCGGCACGCCCGGGGCGTCGTTCCACCCGGCGCTCGACGTCGTCCCGATCGGCGAGGTGTTCTCCAAGGGCGAGTACAGCGCGGCCTACTCGGGCTTCGAAGGCGCGTCCCGGAGCGGGCAGTCCCTGGAGACCTGGCTGCGCGAACACGACGTGACCGACGTCGACGTCGTCGGCATCGCGACCGACTACTGCGTGCGGGCGACGGCGCTGGACGCGGCCCGCGCCGGGTTCGGCGTGCGTGTCCTGCTCGACCACACCGCCGGGATCGCGCGGGCTTCGGTCGACAGCGCGCTGCGGGACTTCGACGAAGCCGGCGTCACGCACACCGGAACGGCGCACGTCGCGTGAAGGACCTGAAGGCTCTTCTGGCCGAGCACCGGCTGGTCGCGATCCTGCGCGCCTCCGACGCGTCCCGGTTCGCCGACGCGGCGATGGTGCTGCACGCGGCCGGCATCCGCCTGCTCGAAGCGACGCTGACGACCCCGGGCGCGCCGGCGGCGATCACCGCGCTGCGTCTCGCGCTCGGGGCCGACGCACTGATCGGCGCGGGCAGCGTCCGCGAACCGTCCGATGTGGACGTCGCGGTCGACGCGGGCGCCGCGTACCTGATCACGCCGACGGTCAACCCGGCGGTCCTGGAGCGCGCGGCGGCGCTGGACACCCCCGTGGTCTGCGGCGCGCTGACACCGACGGAGATCGACCAGGCCTGGCGGCTCGGCGCGGCCGCGGTGAAGGTGTTCCCGGTCGCGGCCGTCGGCGGGATCGCGTACCTGCGCGCGGTGCGGGCGCCGCTGCCGGACGTTCCGCTGGTGCCGACCGGCGGTGTCCACCTGGCCGACGTCGAGGGCTACCTGCGCTCGGGCGCGATCGCGGTGGCGGCGGCGACCCCGCTGCTCGGCGACGCGCTGACCTCGGGCGGCAGCCTGCCGGACCTGGCCACGCGGGCCGGCGAGTTCGTCGCCGCCGCGAGCCGCTTCGCGACCGCGTAGCTACTTCTTGCCGTAGGGGTCGCAGGCGGCCGTGCCCAGGTAGATGTCCCCGCTCGCCGGGCCGCCCTGCGGGAACAGCTTGATGTGCACGGCGTGGGTCACGAGGCTGCCGTCCGGCGGCTGGGGCGTCACGGTCTCGTTGAGGATCACGGTCGCGAGCGCGGTCCCGGCCGGGCCGCCCGGGATGACGATCCGGTGGTTCGCGGGGATCTCCGCCGGCACGGTGATGCCGGTGACCGCGCCGATCGAGACCTCACCACCGCTGCCGGTGGCGTTCGTGGCGCACTTCGCGGAGTAGGTGCGCACGGTGAGCACCGGGCCGCCGTAGCGCTTGAGCACGCCGGCTTCGAAGCGGTGCCCGGACGCCTGCGCGACCGAGACGGCGCCCGAGCGCCCGCAGCCGCTCTCCCCGAGGCCGAACGCGGCGACGTCCCCGGTCACCCCGCCTGACGTCCGCGCGCTCAGCGGGCCGTCGACGGTGCATTTGGCCAGCTCACCGGTCATGACGTGCTCGTTGTCGATCATCACGTCCAGTGAGCCCGAAGACGCCCATCCGGTGGACGTCCCGGGGGTCGCCGCGGCCAGGAGCGGCACGGTCAGTGCGGTCACCGCCAGCAACCGGAATGTCCTCTTCCTGGCGTTTCGCATGCACCGGCCTCCTCGGTTTCGTGACTGTTCGTAGTTACCCCTTTCGTCATCGGCAGCCCCGGGCCGCGCCCTGATCGGGTCCACCCGGTCGGGTGGCCGGTGAGGAACGCAACTTCCGGCTTTTTCCTGGGGTAACGAGCGTTAACCTCGGGCGTCCGCTCACCCAGGGAGGTTTTGTGTCTTCGCTGTCCTTCGCCGGCAGGCGGCCCGTGCTGGCCGACCTCGTGCCCGGTTCGCTCGTCCGGGACATCGCGCTGGTCGCGGGTGGCGCCGTGCTCACCGGCGCCGCCGCGCAGCTGACGATCCCGGTGCCGGGCAGCCCGGTGCCGATGACCGGCCAGACGTTCGCGGCGCTGCTCGTGGGCGCGTCGCTCGGCATGTCGCGCGGCGCCGCGTCGATGCTGGTGTACCTGCTCGTCGGCGCGGTGGGCGTGCCGTGGTTCCAGCACGGCACCGCGGGCCTGTCCGGCGCGAGCGCGGGTTACATCGTCGGGTTCGTCTTCGCCGGCGCACTGGTCGGCGCCCTCGCCGGTCGCGGCGGCGACCGGACCCCGGCGCGCACGGCGGGCACGATGGTGCTCGGCAACATGGTGATCTACGCGTTCGGCGTGCCATGGCTGATGGCCTCGACCGGCTTCGACCTCTCGACGGCGTTCGCCAAGGGCGTGACCCCGTTCCTGGTGGGCGACGCGATCAAGATCATCGTGGCGGCGGGGCTGCTGCCGTTGACCTGGAAGCTGGTCTCGGGCCGCACCGAGGAGTGAGGTACGGGGCGCTCTCGCCTCTGTTGGGCTCGAAGGGGGCTTCTCCGCGACTGTCGCGGGGAGGTCCCCTTCGCCCTTGACTGCAGGCCGACTTTTGCGGCGAGGCCCCTTTCGCCGCGCCTGGCTGGTCGAACGCCTCCCACCACCGGGTCAGTTCACCCCCACAACCCGCTCCGCCACGACCAGCCCCTCCGCGGTCAGCCGGTGCCGCCGCACCCACCACCCTCTGCCGCGCCGCCTCCTCCCACGCCGCGCCCAGCCGACTCCGCCGCACGCGCCACCCTCCGCTTCCTCCCACGCTGCCCCCTTCTCCTCGCCCAGCCGACTCCGCCGCACGCGCCACCCTCCGCCTCCTCCCCCTTCTCCTCGCCCAGCCCCTCCGCGCTCAGCCCGCTCCGCCGCCCACCCTCTGCTGCCGCCGCCTTCTTCACCGCGCCAGCCCCAGTCAGCCATGCGCCCGGCCTCATCACCGCAGGCCACCTTCGCCGACCACCCCAGCCCCGCGCCCGGCGAGCATCCGCCACCACCCAGGCCCCTCCCACCACCCCGCCCCGCACCCCAGCCCTCCCCGAGCGGCGCGAGTGGCCCGTTCGCGACGGATCACCGATCCTGTCGGGCCCGGCGGCTAATGTGTCGCTGTGCCCGCTCGAACTGATTTCCCCGGCGTCCTCGAACTCCTCACCCACGCGGTGGAGTCCGTCGGCGGCGCCGAGCGTCCGGGGCAGGTCGAGATGGCCGACGCGGTCGGCCGCGCCATCCGCACCGGTGAGCACCTGGCCGTGCAGGCCGGCACCGGCACCGGCAAGTCCTTGGCCTACCTCGTGCCCGCGATCCGCCACGCCGTCGAAAAGGAGGCCACCGTCGTGGTCTCCACGGCCACGATCGCGCTGCAGCGCCAGCTCGTCGACCGCGACCTGCCGCGCCTCGCGAAGGCGCTGAAGAAGCCGCTCGGCCGCGAACCGACCTTCGCGATCCTCAAGGGCCGCCGCAACTACATGTGCCTGCACCGGCTGGACTCCGGCGCGCCGGACGAACCGGAGGACGCCCAGCTCTTCGACCCGTTCGCGGTGTCGCGCCTCGGCAAGGAGGTCACGCGGCTGCGGGAGTGGGCGTCCGACACCGAAACCGGCGATCGCGACGAGCTCGTCCCGGGTGTCACCGACCAGGCGTGGCGCCAGGTATCGGTGACGGCGAAGGAATGTCTCGGCGCTTCACGCTGCCCGATCGGCACGGACTGCTTCGCCGAGAAGGCCCGCGCCGAGGCCGGCCGCGCCGACGTCATCATCACCAACCACGCGCTGCTGGCCATCGACGCGCTGCAGGGCTACCAGGTGCTGCCGGACCACGACGTCGTGATCATCGACGAGGCCCACGACCTCGTCGACCGGGTCACCTCGGTCGCCACCGGCGAGCTGACCAGCGCGATGTGCGCGTCCGCCGCCCGCCGCTGCGGCAAGCTGATCGACGCCGACGTCGCCGACGGCCTGCTGGAGGCGGGTGACGGCCTGGCGCTGATCGTCGACGACCTGCCCGCGGGCCGGATGGACGCGCTGCCGCAGCCGTTGAAGGGCGCCATCCCGGCGGTCCGCGACGCCGCGCACCGCTGCATCACGGCGCTGGGCTCGGATCGCAAGGAGGACGTCGAAGGGGCCACCGCGCGCAAGCTGGCGCGTTCGCTGCTCGACGAGGTGCACGACACCGCGGTCCGCCTGCTGGAGGCGTTCGACGACGACCAGGCGCACCAGCGTGACGTCGTCTGGCTCTCCGGCGACAAGTACTCGTCGAACCCGCGGCCGCCGGCGCTGAAGGTCGCGCCGCTGGGCGTCGCCGGGCTGCTGCGCGAGCGGGTGTTCAACCAGCACACGACGATCCTGACGTCGGCGACGCTGACCCTGGGCGGCACGTTCGACACGATGGCGCGCCAGTGGGGGCTCCCGCCGGCCGCGGCGCGCGTGGAGCAGGCGCCGGGCGCCGCGACGGAGAAGGAAGTCCCGTCGGACGTCGACTCCGGCCCGAAGTGGACCGGCCTGGACGTCGGCTCGCCGTTCGACCACAAGCGCAACGGGATCCTCTACCTGGCCAAGCACCTGCCGCCGCCGGGGCGCGACGGCCTCGCGTCGTCCACAATGGACGAACTGGCCGAGCTGGTCGAGGCCGCGGGCGGGCGCACGCTCGGCTTGTTCTCCTCGATGCGCGCGGCCAAGCAGGCCGCCGAGGAGATGCGCGGACGGCTCGACTTCCCGATCCTCTGCCAGGGCGAAGACGCGACGTCGCTGCTGGTCCAGAAGTTCTCCGAAGACGTCCGCACGTGCCTGTTCGGCACGCTCAGCCTCTGGCAGGGCGTGGACGTGCCCGGGCCGTCGCTGCAGCTCGTGGTGGTCGACCGGATCCCGTTCCCGCGCCCGGACGACCCGGTGTCCTCGGCGCGCCAGCGCGCGGTGGAAGCCCGCGGCGGCAACGGCTTCCTCACCGTGGCGGCGACGCACGCGGCGCTGCTGCTGGCGCAGGGCACCGGCCGGCTGCACCGGTCGGTCACCGACCGCGGGGTAGTCGCGGTGCTGGATTCGCGGCTGGCGAACGCCCGCTACGGCGGATTCCTCCGTGCGTCCCTGCCGCCGTTCTGGCCGACGATGGATCCGAAAGTGGCGCGTGACGCCCTGCGCCGGCTGGACGCAGCCGCGCCCGCGTGACGCGGTCCACAACACCGACCGGTACGGTGAAGCAACCGAAGCAACAAGGGAGCACCGGTTGAGCCAGGATTCCTCCAGCGCCCAGTCCCGGACCGTCAGCGTCGACGACACCGGCGTGCGACGGCGGCTCGCGGACGGCAGCGAAGAGGCCGTCACGTGGTCCGACCTGTCGTCGGTGATGGTGCGGGTGATCCCGGACGGCCCGTGGAATGAAGACGTCTTCTTCATGCTGGTGGGCACCGACGGCAAGGGCACGGCCATCCCCAGCGGCGACCCGGCGGCCGACGCGCTGATCGAGCGCCTGCAGGCGCTTCCGGGTTTCGACAACGAGAAGTTCATCGAAGCCATGACCACGGACGCCGACCAGGCCTACGTGGTCTGGGAATCCAGCGAGAACTGAGATGCGCTGTCCCGTCTGCGGCGCCGAAGGCAGCCTGAGCCCGCTCGGCAAGCTGGTGAGCACCACCCCGCACGGAGGCAGCCCGGAACTGCGCTTCAAGCGGCGGAACGCGATCCACGCCGAGCCGACGTTCACCGCCAAGCTGGCGCGGGCGTGCGTCAAGTGCGGGGTCCTGCTGCCGTTCCTGGACTTCCAGCAGCGCAGCACGCTCGCCACCGCGATGGACGAGCTGATCCCGTACGACCGCTAGGCCTCCGGGAAGCTCTCCGTCACCGGGATCCCCTTCTTGAGCGTCCGGCTCACCGTGCAGAGCCGCTCGATCGCCCGGTCCACCGCGCCGGCCAGCGCTTCCCGCTGATCCGCCGCCAGTGTCGACACGTCGACATCAAAGGCGACGTGCACCGCGTCCAGCTCCGAAGCGCCCTCACGCCGGTCGGCCGTGACGGCGACGCGGAACTTCGCGTCTTCGCCGACCCGCCGGGTGATCAGCTCTTCGGCCGTCACCGCGCTGCAGCCCGCGGCCGCGATCTGCAGCAGCTCCGCGGGCGAGAACGCCCCTTCGGCGCCCGTGCGGCCCAGCCGGACCTCGGCGCCCCGCTCGTTGCGGCCGACGAAGGAGTGCTGCCCGTCGCGCTGTACTTCGAGTCCCATGCCCGCTCCAACCGGCTCAGGAAGCTGCTTGTTCCGGCTCCCACTGGGCAAGAACCGTGAGGGTGCCGGGGTCGACCTCGGTGAACCCCGCGTCCCGCACGGCGACCACGCGGTCGCGCCGCCACGCGCCTTCGGGGTCGTCACCGGGGTGCAGCTCCTTCCACCGCGCCTCGCTCGCCGTGCGCACCGCCGTCCGGTAACCCCGCTCGGCCCAGGCGGCCCGCTCGGCGTCGCCCAGCAGCGCGGCGAGGATCATCGTGGCGTGCCCGACCTGGGCGGCGGCCTTGCCGACGGTCATCGGCGTGTGCGGGTTGAGCAGGAGCAGCGGCACGCCGGCCGGGACCGGGCCCGGCTCGTCCGGCGGCAGCTCGCTGCCCGAGATCTGCAGCCGCGCGATCTCCTTGGGCGTCTCGGTGACCAGGCCGGGCACCAAGGCCCGCGCCTCGGCGCCGTCGACCTCGACGGTGATGCCGGGGAAGTCCTGGGCCGCCGCCCAGTGCGCGCCCCGCGCGCGGCGGGCGACCTTCCGGATCCGGTTGTCGAGCCACGCGTGCATCGGCTCGGCCCACTCCCCGCCGGGCTCGGCGCGCTCGTCGAGGCAGACGGCGAGCGCGGCCGCCGCCGCGGCCTCCAGCAGGGCGGTGCGGGCCGGCGGCTCGGCGCGTTCGATGCGCAGGACCACCGGCATCGCCCGGACTTCCTCCGGGAGCTCGTCGGAGGTGTCCGACGTGTCTTCGGCCGGGAGCCCCAGCCAGTAGGCGTACCGGGCGCCCAGCGGGTCGAGAACGCTGCTCATGGACGCAGCAGCTCGAGGCCGTCGGCGGCGTCGGCCGCTTCGACCTCGCCCCGGGTCAGGCCGAGCACGAACAGCACGGCGTCGAGGTACGGGTGCGACAGCGCGGTGTCGGCCACCTCGCGCAGCGCGGGCTTGGCGTTGAACGCGACGCCCATGCCGGCCGCCGAAAGCATGTCGATGTCGTTGGCGCCGTCCCCGACCGCGACGCACTGCTCGAGCGGGATGTCGTACTCGCCGGCGAAGCGGCGAAGCACCTTCGCCTTGCCTGCACGGTCGACGATCTCGCCGACCACCTTGCCGGTCAGCTTGCCGTCGACGATCTCGAGCTCGTTCGCCGCCGCGAAGTCCAGGCCGAGGTCCTCGACCAGACCGCCGATGACCTGCGTGAACCCGCCGGACACCACCCCGGTCTTGAACCCCATCCGCTTGAGCGTGCGGATGGTCGTGCGCGCTCCCGGCGTCAGCTCGATCGACGCGGCGACCTCGTCGATCGCCGTCGCGGGCAGGCCCTCCAGCAGCGCGACCCGCTGCTCCAGCGACTCGGTGAAGTTCAGCTCGCCACGCATGGCCGCCTCGGTGATCTCGCGGATCTCCGGCTCGACCCCGGCGTGCGCGCCCAGCATCTCGATGACCTCGCCCTGGATCAGGGTCGAGTCGACGTCGAAGACGACCATCCGCTTCGCGCGCCGGGTGATCCCGGCCCGCTCGACGGCGATGTCGATCCCGGCCTCGACCGCGGCGTCGGCGAGCTCCGAGCGCAGGGCGGCGTCCGCTTCCGGCGTGTCCTGGTCGACCGAGACGTACAGCTCCAGGCCGGTCACCGGGTAGTCGGCCACACTGCGGATCGCGTCGATGTTGGCGCCGAGCGACGCCAGCCGGCGCGCGACCTCGGAAAAGCCCCGCGCGGTGACCGGGCGGCCCAGCACGACCAGCACGTGGGTGGAGTCGCGGCGGCCGAGCGCGAACGGGTCGTCCCCGATGGCCGCCCCGATGGTGACGTCGACCTGCATGCCGACCGACGCCATCGCCTGCTCGACCGACTCCTGCAGACCCTCGGGGTCGCGGTAGACCCCGGCGAGCACCCCGAGCACGAGCCGCCCGCGGATGACGACCTGCTCGACGTCGAGCACGTCGACGTCGTGGCGGGTCAGCACGGCGAACAGCACGGACGAGACACCGGGCTTGTCGGGGCCGGTCGTCGTGATCAGGACGGGCGTCTGGCTCACTGGTCATCCCTCGTTCGGCAACGCTGCACGGTCAGTCTGCCGGTCCGGACCCGGACACAAGTAGAGGGGGGGGGGGGGGGTGCGAAAAACAGGGAAGGGGGGGCCGCAGCCAGGGGGTGGGCGTTGGTGTGTCTTCTTTTTTGGGAAATTCTGCATTTGCGTTGCGCCGCTCGGGACGCGAACAAAGGTGACGTTTCGCCCTGCCCCCAAAACCCCCCGCCCCGCGCTCACTCGATCAGGGGTCCTACTTGTCGCCTTGCTCGCTCGCGTTGTCGTTCGAGTGGTCTCCCGGGATCAACGCCTCGGTGAGCACCTGCGACGGCGCCCCGTGGCTGTTGTCCTTCTGCTTCCCGAAGAAGCCGATCTCACCCTCGCTGTGGATGCGCTCGATCATGTGCGGGTAGTGCAGCTCGAAGGCCGGCCGCTCGGAGCGGATCCGGGGCAGCTCGGTGAAGTTGTGCCGCGGCGGCGGGCAGGACGTCGCCCACTCGAGCGAGTTGCCGTAGCCCCACGGGTCGTCCACCGTGACGATCTCGCCGTACCGGTAGCTCTTGAAGACGTTCCAGATGAACGGCAGCGTCGAGGCGCCGAGGATGTACGCGCCGATCGTCGAGATCGTGTTCAGCGTCGTGAAGCCGTCACTGGTGAGGTAGTCCGCGTACCGCCGCGGCATGCCCTCCGCGCCCAGCCAGTGCTGGACGAGGAACGTGCCGTGGAAGCCGATGAACGTGGTCCAGAAGTGCCACTTGCCGAGCTTCTCGTCCATCATCCGGCCGGTGATCTTCGGGAACCAGAAGTAGATGCCGGCGAAGGTGGCGAACACGATCGTGCCGTAGAGCACGTAGTGGAAGTGCGCGACGACGAAGTAGCTGTCCGACACGTGGAAGTCGATCGCCGGCGCGGCCAGCAGGATGCCGGTCAGGCCGCCGAAGAGGAACGTGACGATGAAGCCCATCGAGAAGATCATCGGCGTCTCGAAGGACAGCTGGCCCTTCCACATCGTGCCGATCCAGTTGAAGAACTTCACGCCGGTCGGGACCGCGATCAGGAACGTCATGAAGGAGAAGAACGGCAGCAGCACGGCGCCGGTGGCGTACATGTGGTGCGCCCACACCGCGACCGACAGCGCCGCGATGGCCAGCGTCGCCCAGACCAGGCTCTTGTAGCCGAACATGGGCTTGCGGCTGAAGACCGGGAAGATCTCCGACACGATCCCGAAGAACGGTAGGGCGACGATGTAGACCTCTGGATGGCCGAAGAACCAGAAGAGGTGCTGCCAGAGGATCACCCCGCCGTTTTCGGGGTCGAACACGTGCGCGCCCAGATGCCGGTCCGCCAGCAGGCCCATCAGGGCCGCGGTCAGGATCGGGAAGGCGAGCAGGATCAGGATCGACGTCACCAGGATGTTCCAGGTGAAGATCGGCATCCGGTACATCGTCATGCCCGGCGCGCGCAGGCAGACCACGGTGGTGACCATGTTGACCGCGCCGAGGATGGTGCCGAGACCGGAGACCACCAGGCCGGAGATCCACAGGTCCGCGCCGACGCCCGGCGAGTGGATCGCGTCCGACAGCGGGGTGTAGGCGAACCAGCCGAAGTCGGCGGCGCCACCCGGCGTCAGGAAGCCCGACAGCACGATCAGGCCGCCGAAGAGGTACAGCCAGTACGAGAACGCGTTCAGCCGCGGGAACGCGACGTCCGGCGAGCCGATCTGCAGCGGGAGCACGAAGTTCGCGAAGCCGAAGAGGATCGGGGTCGCGTACAGCAGCAGCATCACCGTGCCGTGCATGGTGAACAGCTGGTTGTACTGCTCCTGCGAGAGGAACTGCTGTCCCGGGCGCGCCAGCTCGGTGCGGATGAGCATGGCCATCGCGCCGCCCGCCATGAAGAAGGCGAACGACGTGACCAGGTACATGATCCCGATCTGCTTGTGGTCCGTCGTGCGGAACAACCGCAGCAGGTACGAACCCTTGACCGACTCGTGCGCGGGGTACGGGCGCGTCGCGATCGGCTTGGGGGCTACGGCCGTCACTCCTGCCTCCAACACTTGAAAACCTTGTGGTGGTCATCGTCGCGCCACCGGCCCGGGAACACCCGGTCCGACGGCTTAGGGGGATCGTAGCCCTCGCTACCGACAGTCGCGCGCACCGGCTGGCAAGATCGGTCCGTGGCCGACGAATACACGCGCGCCGCGGTTCGCGCGGCACTGACCGTGACCTCGCGGCTGGGCCTGCGCGAGCACGAGCCGGAGGTGCTCCACGAGCGCTCGAACGTGCTGGTGAAGCTGGGTCCGCTGGTCGCGCGGGTGCCGGGGACCACCCGCCTGGCGCGGCCCGGTCCGGCGTGGCAGGAGCGGGACGTGGCGCTGTCCCGGTTCCTCACCGAACGTGGTGTGCTCGTCGTCTCACCGGCCACGGATCCCCCGGCCGGACCGCATTTCGCCGAGGGCCTGCCGGTCACGCTCTGGCACCACACCCCGCACGATCCGGACCACCGGTACGCACCGGACGTCGTCGCGCGCTCGCTCGCCGAAGTGCACGCGGCGTTGCGGGAGTATCCCGGCGAACTGCCCCGGCGCGGCCCGCTCGACGACCTCGAGCGCATCTTCGAGCGGCAGGACCTCGACGGCGAGACACCCCGGTTGCGCGCGGAGGCGGGGCGCCCCCCCCCCCCCCCCCCCCCCCCCCCCCTTCCCCCCCCCCCCCCCCCCCCCCCCCCCCCAAACCCCCCCCCCCCCA
>NZ_JBVJOW010000005.1:89292-134938 GCF_055582965.1 Amycolatopsis sp. NPDC104863 | reverse complement strand
CCTAGACCGCCTCTTTAAGGGGGGGGCCTCCGCCGGCGAAACCCCCTGTTGGAGCGGGGGGTCCTCCCTCCTCCCCGCACCCCCCCAGGACGCCGCCGTGCAGCCGCTGCACGGCGACGCGCACCCCGGGAACCTGATCGCGACGCCGGCGGGCCCGTGCTGGCTGGACTTCGAGGACACCTGGCTCGGCCCGCTGGCCTGGGACCTGGGGATCCTCGGCCGGCAGGGCGGCCCGGAGCTCCTCGCCGCCTACCCCGGTTCGTTCGACGAGAGCGCCCTCGAGCCGTGGGTCCGCGTGCGGGAGCTGTACTCGGTCGTGTGGCAGCACGTCATCGCGATCCGGTTCCCGCACCGGCTCCCCGGTGCCCGGTCGTCGCTCGCCGCCTACTTCTCCTGAGTCGCCGGGTACCAGGACAGGATCGCCTCGACCACGCCCGCCGGGTCCTCCAGCGGGGTCAGGTGCCCGGCGTCCGGCAGCACCACGAGCGTCGAGCCGGGCATGGCCTCGCTCATCGCGCTCGCCGCCTCGACCGGCGTGATCGGGTCCTGCTCGCCGACGACGACCAGCGCGGGCACCTTCGCTTCCCGGAGCAGGTCGAGCGAATCCGGCCGGGTCCGCAGCGCCAGCGCCGTCCACGAAATCCCGGCGGGCGGCTGCGACTCGATGATCTCCCGGACGGTTTCGACGATCTCGGGACGTTCCTTCCGCGTCGACTCGGCCAGCAGGTTCGGCAGGTTGGCCTCGGCCAGCCAGCCCTTGATGCCTTCTTCTTCGACGCGCCTGGCGACGTCCAGCCGGCTCTGCGCGGCCTCGGGCGTGTCCGGCGCGGCCTTGGTGTCGATGAGGACGAGCCCGCCGACCCGCTCCGGCGCCAGCCGCAGCACGGCCATCGCGAGGTAACCGCCCATCGAGCAGCCGCCGAGCACGACGCGGTCCAGCTCCAGGCGGTCGAGCAGGGCGACGACGTCGCGCGCGGCGTCCTCGAGACCCGGTTCGCGGTCCGAGTCCGGCAGCGGCGAGCGGCCCAGCCCGCGCTGGTCCGGAGTGATCACCCGAAGGTGTGAAGCGAGGGGCTCGCGCACCGCGTTCCACATGCGGGCGTCCAGGGGAAAGGCGTGGAGGAGGACCAGCGGCAGTTCGGTCATGCGCGCCATTTTGTCGGATGTTTTTGTCGGACCCCCGCGCTAGCTTCGCCGATGTGTTCACCGACATCGAAACCGACCGGCTGCTGCTGCGTCCGCTCCACGAGGCGGACCGGCGGGCGATGGTCGACATCCACACCGATCCGCGCACCAACCGGTTCCACCCCGACCCGCCCGACGTGCCGGCCGCGTCGGCGATGTTCTCGGACTGGCTGGCGCACTGGGCCGAGCACGGCTTCGGCTACCCCGCGGTGACCGAACGCGGGGGCGCCGAGGTGCTCGGCATGTGCGGCGTGCGGCTGCGGGAGTTCCACGGCGAGAAGGTGCTGAACCTCGGCTACCGGTTCCGGCCCTCGGCATGGGGCAAGGGTTATGCGGTGGAGGCCGGGCTGGCGGTGCTCGACTGGTGCGCCCGCGACCTGCCGTCGGTGCCGGTGCTGGCGAGCGTGAGCATCGCGAACAAGCCGTCGCTGCGGGTCGCGGAGCGGCTCGGCTTCACCGAGTACACGGAAGAGATGTACGACGGCGCGATGTCGCGCCACTACCGGCGCTGAGCCGGGCGGTGTTTGACAACTCCAGAGCGAATCAGCGGCGGCGTTGCGGCCGCCGCCGCGCGCGGGCTTCCCAGCAGGGCCGGTGCCAGTGCCGGCGGTCGGCGACCGAGCCGGTCTCGTCGGCGGGCCAGACGACGAGGTGCGGGGTGCCGGGCCGGATCTCGTGGTCACAGCCGGGGCAGCGGTAGAACTTGGTGGCCTGCGAGCCGGGCACGGTCCGCACGAGCCAGTCCCCGTCGGCCCCGGCTTCCGCGCGGGCCCAGCCGGTCGCGGCGCCGAGCTCGCGTTCGGGCGGCCCGCCGTCCGCCCGGCGGCCGGGACGATTCCGTCGAGGCACCCCCGAACGGTATCTCCCGCCCGCCCACCCCCGACGCGACCTCCACCCCACACGTGTCGTCCCCCCCCCAGGCAAACGTGTCGTCCCCCCAGGTACGCGAGTCGTCCACCTGAGTACGCGTGTCGACCCTCCAATCACGAGTGTCGACCTTCCAATCACGCGTGATGCCCCTTCAATCACACGTGATGCCCCTCCAGTCACGCGTGATGCCCCTCCAGTCACGCGTGATGCCCGTCGGCGCTCAGGCCGCGCGTTCCGCCACCCGGTCACCGGCCCGCAACCGGCGCAGGATGCCGTCGTGGCCGAGTCCTGCCCAGCCGAGCCGGTCCAGCGTCCGGCCCGTCCGGCGGAAGTCCTCACCGCCGAGCACCGACATGATCGTGATCGCGGCGTCGACCATCGGCGTGGCGACGCCGGCGCACCGCGCGAGCGCCTGCAGCGGCACGAGGGTCGAGCGGATGTCTTCGCTGAGGAACCGGTGGTCGAGGCTGGTCGGCGCGGCGATCGTCCGGTACGGCTCCACGGTCCGCAACGCGTCGAGCAGCGTCGTGGCCGGGCAGCCGTAGTAGCGGTCGAGGACCTCGGTCATCGGCAGCAGCCGCGCGCCGTACGCCCGGGCGACGGCGGCGAACTCGGCCTCGGTGCGCTCCAGCAGGGCGATCGTCCGCGGCGAGACGCCTTCGACGTAGAAGAGCAGCTCCTCGGCGCGGTCGATGGTGCCGAGGTTGGCCAGCGCGATCGGCACGTGCGCGACCGCGCCGAAGTCGTGCAGCCCGCGCTCGACGGGGTTGCGCGCGACCTCCAGCATCGGGAACCACTCGCGCAGCAGCCCGGCGTGCCGTCCGACGGCGGCCGCGGTGCACCCGGAGAGCAGGTTCCAGCCCTTGACGCCGAGCACGCGCACCCCGTCGGTCCCGGCCGGCCGCGCGGCGAACAGCGCGTCCGTCTCGACGACGTCGACCGCCGGCGCCCCGGCGGCGGCGAGCACGTGGGCGAACTCGACGCTCCCGCAGAGCTTGCTGGAGAACAGCACCACGACCTGCCCGGCGCCGAGGTGCGGCGCGAGCCGGGCGGCGACCTCCGGGTAGGCGGTGGTCACGGTGGCGACCAGCACGACGGCGCGGCCGCCCAGCCCGGCCGGGTCAGCGGTCACCTCCCGGAGCGGGAACCGCCCGTCGAGCACCCCACGCGCGACGATCTCCCGGCGACGCGCGATCTCCGCCACGGCCCGGAGATCCCGGGTGTACAGGTGCACCGGCAACCCCCGCGAAGCTAGGTACGCCGCCACGGCCCGTCCCTCGCCGCCCGCCCCGATCACACCGATCCCGTCCAGCACGCTCATCCCGCCCACTCCCCGTCGATCCGGTACGCAGTGGACAGGTCGGCACACCGGCGGGGAAAGTTCCCGCCGGCGCACATTCCCGGAAAACGGGACGTCAGCCCTGCGCGAGCGCCAGCGGGACCAGCTGCTCGGCGGTGGTCAGCGAACCGTGCTGCCCGACCAGCGACGTCTCGACGGCCTCGGCGAGCCCCCGCACCATCCCGAACCGCCCGCGCGCGGCCGCGACGACGTCGCCGATCCGCGGCAGCACCCGGTCGCTGACCGTGTGCCCGAACCACCCCTCGGCGACGGCTTCCTCCCGCGACCGCACCCACGCCCGCTCGCCCAGCACCGCCTGCCAGGCCGCGAGGACGTCCGCGGCCGCGCCCGGCTCGGTGTAGACGTGCCGGGCCCGCACCTCACCCCCGAAGGTCCGGACGCCGGACAGCAGCTCCGGCACGTCCTCGAGGTCGAGCTTGTCCTCGACGGTCACCATCCCGTGGTCGGCGACCACCGCGAGCAGGGCGCCGGCCGGCAGACCGTCCACAAGGGACTCGACGAGCCGGTCGATCTGCCGCAGCTGCATCCGCCACGCGGTCGAACCCGGGCCGTAGACGTGCCCGAGCAGGTCGAGCTCACTGTGGTAGGCGTAGCAGAACGCACGCCCGTCGAGCACCGACAACGTCCGCGCGGCGAGGTCGCCCAGCGCGTGCACCCCGGCGTAGCGCGCGCCGCCCTGGGTGGCCATCGTCAGTGCGGTGTCGCGGAACTTCGCGGAGGACACCACCGCCGCGTCGATGCCCGCCGCGGCCGCCCGTTCGAACGTTGTCGCCAGCGGCTGCACCTCACGCGGCGGGAGAGCGCCCCGCAGGTCGCTGCCGTCGTCGTGGCTGCACCAGCGCAACGCGTTGAGCACGCCCGTGCCCGGCATTTCGAAGGTGTAGCCCACCATCCCGTGCTCTCCCGACGCGAGCCCGGTCCCGATCGCGGCCAGCCCGGCCGCCGTCGTCGACGGGAAGCCGACGCGCAGCGACTCCCGGGCGAGCTCGGTCAGCACCGGGGCGTCCGCGGCGTGCTCGGCGAGCAGCTCCCAGCCGAGCCCGTCGACGAGCAGCACCCCGGCACTGCGCGCCTCCGGCAGCGTCAGCGTGTTCGCGCAGCCGGGCACCCCCAGCGCGGCGAGCAGGGACGGGACGACCTGGCCGAGGTGCGGGACGCCGGCGAGTGAAGGGGGCTGCACGCGCCCAGCTTCCCATCCGCGGGCCCCTCCGGCGATAATCGCGGCATGCCGACCTACGCCTACCGCTGCCGCGAGTGCACCGAGACCTTCGAGCTCCTGCGCCCGATGAGCGAATCGAGCGCGCCGGCGGCCTGCCCGGAGGGCCACGACGACACCGTCAAGCTGCTCACCACCGTCGCCCTGACCGGGGCCGCGAGTGGTCCCGCGGCCCCGGCCGGCGGTGGTGGCTGCTGCGGCGGCGGTTGCTGCGGCTAAACCGCCTTCAGCGCCTGCTCGAGGTCGTGCCAGAGGTCCTCGACGTCCTCGAGCCCGGCCGACAACCTGATCAGCTGGTCGGACACCCCGGCGTCGTGCCGGTCGCCGGCGTCGACGATCCGGTGGCTGATCGAGCCCGGGTGCTGGATCAGCGTGTCGACGCTGCCGAGGCTGACGGCCGGCGTGATCAGCCGGACCGCGCCGATGAGGGCGTGCGGGTCGCCGTCGACCTCGAACGCCACCAGCGACCCGCCCAGCCGCGGGTAGTGGACGGCCGTCACCGCCGGGTGGTCGCCGAGCCGCGCGGCCAGCGTCGCCGCGGTGGCGGACGCCGCGTTCACACGCAGCGGCAGCGTGGAAAGCCCGCGCAGCAACAGGTATCCGGCCAGCGGGTGCAGCACACCGCCGGTGGCGAAGCGGATCTGCCGCAGCCGCGCGGCCTCCGAGGCGTCACACGCGACGATCCCGCCCATCACGTCGCCGTGGCCGCCGAGGAACTTCGTCGCGCTGTGCAGCACGATCCGCGCGCCGTGCCGGCCGGGGCGCTGGAGCACCGGAGTCGCGAAGGTGTTGTCCACCACCAAAGGCACGTCACCACAGGCCGCGGCCAGGGCGGCGATGTCGACCTCGGCGAGCGTCGGGTTGGCCGGGGTTTCGACGAACACCAGGCCCGTGTCGGGCCGGAGCGCGGCGGCGACGGCGTCCGGCGCGGCCCACGTGACCTCGGTGCCGAGCAGCCCGGACTCCAGCAGGTGGTCACTGCAGCCGTAAAGCGGGCGGACCGCGACGACGTGCCGTTTCCCTTGCGCCACGGCGGAAAGCAGGCAGGCCGAGACGGCGGCCATACCACTGGCGAACGCGACGCCGTGCTCGAAGCCCTCGAGCTCGGCCAGCGCCCGCTCGAACCGTTCGACGGTCGGGTTGCCGACGCGGCCGTAGATAGGCGGGCCGTCGACCTCGCCCCCGGCGGCGAACTCGTCGATCCGGGCGGCTTCGGCGGCGCTGTCGCGGGACGGGTAGGTCGTGGACAGGTCGAGCGGGGCGGCGTGCACGCCGAGGTCCGTGAGATCGTCGCGGCCGGCGTGGACGGCTCGGGTGCGCAGGGCGGAAGTCATACGAGCATGCTCGATCTTTCCCCGGATCGAAGGCAACAGTCTCGGATATCATTCGCCGATGCCTGATTCCGTCGAACTGAGCCCGGTGGACCTCGAGATTCTGCGGTTGCTGCAGAACGATGCCCGGATCACCAACAAGGACCTGGCGGCCGCCGTCGGCATCGCGCCGTCGACGTGCCTCGACCGCGTGGCGCGGCTGCGGGACACCGGCGTGATCACCGGCCAGCACGCTTCGGTCGACGCCGCGAAGCTGGGGCGGCCGCTGGAGGCTTTCCTGTTCGTCCAGGTGCGCCCGCACCGGCGGCCGCTGGTGGACCCGTTCGTCGCGCACCTGCTGTCCCTGCCGGAGGTGCGCGCGGTCTACCACCTGACCGGGCCGGACGACTTCCTCGCGCACGTCGCGACCAGCTCCGCCGCCGAGCTGCAGCGGCTGGTCCTCGACGAGCTGACCGCGCGCGACGAGGTCGCCCGGGTGCACACGAACCTGGTGTTCCAGCACTGGAGCGGCGGGCCGCTGCTACCGCCGAGCTCCTGACGTCACAGCGTTTCCAGCCACCGGCGGGTCCCGCGCGGGGACGTCAGCCGGACGACCGCGGGGCACGGCGGCCCACATCCGGATCCGCGCCCGCTTCCGCGCGAACGACGCGAAGTGCCAGCGGATGATCGAGTCCGCGGAGAACATCTGGCGGAGCGACTCGACGTTGCCGTTGCAGATGCGCTCGCGGGTCAGCGAGCGCCAGGCCGTCCGGCGCACCAGGCGGCCCAGCGAAAGCCAGCGCGGGTAGTCGAGCCCCACGATGAGCTGCACGCGGGGCAGCACGACGTCCGCCCACCGGGTGTACGCGGCGTCGAGGACCCAGCGCTCCCCCGCGCACACCTCGGCGATGCGGCGGCGCTGCTCGTCGTCGGAGACCGCGACCCAGCCCGGCAGCCAGGTGAGGTCGTCGGCCGAGACGTACGGCAGGCCGGTGCGCTCGGCGATGCGGGCCGCGAGCGTCGACTTGCCCGAGCCGGTCACGCCGTAGACGACGATGCGCTCAGGACTCGAGGTCACGGGCGGCTTCCTGCGGTCCGCGGTAGGGCAGGGTCTGGCTGTAGACGACGTTCGTGGTCGTGCTGCCGAACTGGGCCAGCTCGTCCATGGTGTGCTCGAGGTGGGCCATGGACGCCGCGGCGATCTTGAGCGTGTAGCAGTCGTCGCCGGTGGTGCGCAGGCACTCCAGGATCTCGAAGCGCTCGGCGAGCAGCTTGTGCAGCGGCTCGTGGCGGCTGCCGGGGTACTTGAGCCGGACGACGGCGAGCACCGGGTAGCCGAGCTTGCCGAGGTCGATGTCCGCGCGGTAGCCGGTGATCACCCCGGCGGTCTCGAGCCGCCGGAGCCGTTCGGTGGCCGCGGACGCGCTGAGGTTCACCCGCCGGCCGAGCTCGGTGAGCGGCAGCCGGGCGTCCCGCTGGAGCTCGACGAGGATGGCCCAGTCCGTCGGGTCGAGACTCTCGGTCATCGGCCGAACATACCGCGAGATCCACGGCGAAAGCGTCCCAACGCCGTGATCGTTCCCTTCCGATCAGGGCGTTGACCTCGATAGCCTTTCCCGGTGAAGATCGGCGTGAACGTCCCCAACTTCGGCCCCGGCACGGACCCGGGCGCGCTGCGCGCGTGGGCGCAGACGGTCGAGGGGCTCGGCTACGACCTGCTGATGGTGTCCGACCACGTCGCGATCACCCCCGACGTCGCCGGCCAGTACCCGGCGCCGTTCTACGAGCCGTTCACGACGCTGTCCTGGCTGGCGGGCATCACCAGCCGGGTGCGGCTGGGCACCACCGTGCTGGTCGTGCCGTACCGCCACCCGCTGCTGGTGGCCCGGATGGCGGCGAACCTCGACGCGCTCAGCGGCGGCCGGCTGGTCATCGGGGCCGGGATCGGCTGGGCGAAGCAGGAGTTCGACGCGCTGGGCGTGCCGTTCGAGCGGCGCGGGAAGCTCACGACCGAGTACCTGCGGGCGATCCGCGCGGCCTGGGCCGACCACGACGACTACCGCGCCGGCCCGATCCCGCTCTGGCTCGGCGGGCACAGCGACGCCGGGCTGCGCCGGGCGCTGGAGCTCGGCGACGCGTGGCACCCGCTGCGGATGACCATGTCCGGCTTCCGGGAGTCGTTGGCGCGCCTGGAAAAGCTGGCCGGCGACCGGCCCGTGCCGTCGTTCGCGCCGCGGATCCTCCTGCGGGTCACCGGCGCCCCGGTGACCGGGCCGGACCGGCGCGCCGGCGAAGGCACCCTCGACCAGGTTCTCGACGACCTGGCGCAGCTGCGGGACCTGGGCGCGGACACCGTCGTGCTCGACCCGTTCGACTCGGACCCCGCCGAAACCCTCCACCCGGAGGCGGCGTGGCGTGACCTCGCGGCGGTGGCCGCGGCCTGGAAGGAGAACCGGTGAACGACACCGAACTGACGTTGCTGCGGCGGGCGATCGAGCTGGCGCGGGAGGCGCGCGAAGAGCACGGCAACCCACCCTTCGGCTCCCTGCTGGCCGACGCGGACGGCCAGGTCCTGGTCGAAGACCGCAACACGTCGTTGACGGACAACGACATCACGGCCCACCCGGAGCTGAAGCTGGCCCGCTGGGCGGCCCAGAACCTGACCCCGGAAGCCGCGGCGGCGACCACGATGTTCACCAGCACGCAGCCGTGCGGGATGTGCACCGGCGCGATCGAGCGGTCCGGGCTCGGGCGGGTCGTCTACGCGCTCTCGACCGAGCAGTTCCTCACGCTGCGCCCGCCGGTCACCTGGGGCGACCACAAGCTCGAAGGCCCGGCCCTGTTCGACGAGGCCCGCGTACCGGTCGAGGGCTACTACCAGTGACGAGCTACGACGTCCGCCCGGTGGCGCGGGTGGAGTCGCCGCTGGCGGACCGTTCGGCGGCCCCGAAACAAGGTGACGAAGGAGCGCCTCCGGCCCGCGTGGTGATCGCGCCCGAGTTCCACCACGCGGCCGCCGACCTCCGCCCCGGCGACCGCCTGGTCCTCCTCACCTGGCTGCACGAAGCCGACCGTGCGGTCCAGGCGGTCCACCCGCGCGGCGACCCGGACCGCCCGAGCACCGGCGTGTTCTCGACCCGCTCACCGGACCGCCCGAACCCGATCGGCCTCCACACGGTCACGGTGACGGCGGTCGAGAACGGAACGCTCACGGTGACGGGCCTGGAGGCGATCGACGGCACCCCGGTGCTCGACCTGAAACCGGTCCTCGGCGAGGTGGCCGGACGCTGATCAGTAGTCCTTGAAGCCCTTCCCGGTCTTCCGGCCCAGCCGCCCGGCCGTCACGAGGTGCTCCAGCAGCGGCGCCGGCGCGAAGCCCTCCTCGCGGAACTCGTTGTACAGCGTCCGCTGGATGGCGAGCGAAACGTCCAGGCCCACGACGTCGAGGAGCTCGAACGGGCCCATCGGCAGGCCGCAGCCGACCTTCATGGCCGTGTCGATGTCGTTCGCTCCCGCGTAGTGCGCCTCGAGCATCTTCACCGCGTCGTTGAGGTAGGGGAACAGCAGCGCGTTGACGATGAAGCCGGCCCGGTCGCCGCAGTGGACGGCGTGCTTGCCGACCGCGCCGCAGACCGCGTTCGCCGTCGCCACCACGTCCGGGGCGGTCGCGATCGTCGAGACGACCTCCACCAGCTTCATCACCGGGGCCGGGTTGAAGAAGTGGAGACCGACCACGTCGGACGGCCGGGACGTCGCCGCAGCGCATTCGATCACCGGGAGCGAAGACGTCGTCGTGGCGAGGACCGCGCCGGGGCGCACCACCTCGTCCAGCGCGGCGAACACCGCCTGCTTCACCGAAAGCTCTTCGGCCACCGCCTCGACGACCAGGTCGACGTCGGCCAGTGCCTCGAAGTCGGTGACCGGGGTGATCCGCGCCAGCGCGGCGGCCGCGTCCTCTTCGGACAGCTTGCCCTTGACCACGGCCTTGTCGAGCGACTTCTTCACCTTCGCGACGGACGCCTGCGCCTTCTCCAGGCTGCGGGCGCGCAGCACGACGTCGAGACCGCGCTTCGCGAACACCTCCGCGATGCCGGTGGCCATGGTGCCGGTGCCGACCACGCCCACCCGCGCGACCGGGCGCGGCGGCACGGAGTCCACAGTGGACGCACTGCCGGAGTCGACCACGGTGGGCGAGTCCGGGGCGTCGTAGGTGTAGAAACCACGGCCGGTCTTGCGGCCGAGCAGGCCCGCCGTGATCATCTGCTTGAGCAGCGGCGCCGGCGCGTGCAGGCGGTTGCGGGACTGGTGGTACATCGTGTCGAGGATTTCGTACGCCGTGTCGAGCCCGATCAGGTCCAGCAGCGCCAACGGCCCCATCGGGTAACCGCAGCCGAAGCGCATCGCGGCGTCGAGGTCCTCGCGCGTGGCGTAGCGCTGCTCGTACATCCGCACGGCGTGGTTGAGGTAGCCGAACAGCAACGCGTTCGCGATGAACCCGGCCCGGTCGCCGATCACCACCGGCGTCTTCCCGAGCCGTTCGGCGAACGCGACGATCTCGGCGACCACCTCCGGCTCGGTGACCACCGTCTTCACGATCTCGACGAGCTTCAGCACCGGCGCCGGGTTGAAGAAGTGCATGCCGACGACCTTGCCGGGCCGCGCCGTGTGCACACCGATCTCGGTGATCGACAGCGAGGAGGTGTTGGACACGAACACGACGTCCGGCCGGGTGACCTTGTCCAGCTCGGTGAACACCTCGGCCTTCAGCTCGAGGCTTTCCGGGATCGCCTCGATCACGAGGTCCACTTCGGACAGATCCGACAGCGAGGTGCTGTACCGGATGCGCTCCAGCAATGCCTCGCGACCGGGCTCGTCGAGCTTGCCGCCGGAGAGCGCCCGTTCGGTGGAGTGCCGCAGGTGGCCGCGGCCCCGCTCGAGCCCCGGCTGGTCGAGCTCGACCGTGACGACGTCGAGCCCGCTGCGCGCGAGCACTTCGGCGATCCCGGCCCCCATGGTGCCGAGGCCGACCACTCCGACCGTCGAGATGTCCCGCGCCATCGAGGCCTCCAGAGATGTTACTCGCTGGTAATTGGCCCCTGACTCTGCCACACCGGACCTTCGGAAGCCCACACGGAATCGAGTCAGTACCGCGCAAGTCACCCGGTCGGCAACACCGGCTTCACTCGCCGAAGTTGCCGTCCACCAGCTCCTTCGCCTTGTCCAGCGCGGCGGAAGCCTGCGTCCCGCGGGCCTGCAGCACGATCCGGTCACCCTGGCGCGCGCCGAGGGACATCAGCGCCAGCACGCTCTTGCCGTCGGCCTCCTGCTCGCCGAGCCGCACGGTGACTTCGGCGTCGAACGCGCTCAGCGCGCGCACCAGCACCGCGGCCGGCCGCGCGTGCAGGCCGACCTCGTTGTGCAGCTCCAGCTCGATCTCGGCGCCCCCGGCCGTGGCCTCGGCGGGGGTCAGGTCCTCGGGCATCCCGGCCGCCGCGGCGGCTTCCGCCACCGCCTTGCGGTCCTGCCCGGCCTGCGCCGCGACCGCCGCCGCGATCGCGCCCTCGACCAGCGGGCCGTCCGCCACGACGGCGGAGGAGGGGTCGGCCAGGGACTCGACGGCGAGCTCGGCGGTCATCTGCGCGCTGCCGAGGTCGTAGAGCAGCACCACACCGTCGCCGGAGTCCGCGCGCTGGGTCGCGGCGACGACCTCGTCGTAGTCCGTGCCGATCGAGCCGTCGGGCAGGCCGCCGGCCGGCCGGATGGTGACGTCCGGCGCCATCTGGGCGGCCAGCTCGGCCAGGCCTTCCGCGAGCTTCGCGCTGTGCGAAACGAGCACGATTCCGACGCTCACCGGGCGGCCTCGGCGAACGCGCGCAGCAGCAGAGCCGAGGACCGCGCACCCGGGTCTATGTGCCCCACCGCCCGCTCGCCCAGGTAGGACGCGCGGCCCTTGCGCGGCACCAGGTCCACAGTGGACTCCGCGCCGCGGTCGGCCGCGTCGGCCGCCGCCGTCAGCACCGCGGCGACGTCGCCGCCGTCCTCGGCCGCCTTCTCCGCGGCCGACAGCGCGGGGATCAGGGCGTCGACCATCGTTGCGTCGCCGCCGACGGCCTTCCCGCGGGCCTGGACCCCTTCGAGCCCGGCGCGCAGCGCGTCCAGCAACGCCGGAACGTCGAGTTCCCCGGCCGTGCCCAGTTTGGTCGAGGCACGCAGGAAAGCCGTGCCGTACAACGGCCCCGCGGCCCCGCCGACCTTGGAGATCAGCGTCGTCGCGACGAGCTTCAGCACGCCTCCCGGCGTGTCCGGGGCGCCCGCGTCGAGCGCCGCGACGACGGCGGTGAACCCGCGGTTGAGGTTCTCGCCGTGGTCGCCGTCGCCGATCGCGCGGTCGAGCTCGACCAGCTCGGCCCGGTGCTCGGCGACCACACCCGCCGCGGCGCGCACGGCGGCCGCGACCCCCTCGGCCTTGCAGGTCATCAGACCCCCCACCGGAGCGCCGCGGTGTTGACCGGTGCGTCCCAGAGCTCGGTCAGCTCGTCGTCCAGTTTGAGCAACGTCAGACTCATCCCCTGCATCTCGAGGCTGGTGATGTACGGCCCGACCAGCCGGCGTTCGACCACGATCCCACGCTCGGCCAGCAGCCGCTCGGCGATGCCGTGCGCCAGGTAGAGCTCGACGAGCGGGGTGCCGCCCATCGAGTTGGTGAACAGCAGCACGCGGTCGCCGGACTCGAAGGGCAGGTCCTCCACCACGGCCTGGACCAGCCGCGCCACCAGCGCGTCGGCCGGCTCGAGCGGGATCCGCTCGCGGCCTGGCTCGCCGTGGATGCCGATGCCGAACTCGATCTCCCCCTCGCCGAGGTCGAAGCTCGGGGTGCCGGCGTGCGGCACGGTCGGCGCGGTCAGCGCGACGCCGATCGAGCGCACCTGGCCGATCACCTTCTCCGCCAGGGCGGTCACGGCGTCGAGCGAGTCGCCGCGCTCGGCGGCGGCGCCGGTGATCTTCTCCAGCAGCACCGTGCCGCCGACCCCGCGGCGGCCCGCGGTGTAGGTCGAGTCCTTGACCGCGACGTCGTCGTCGATCACGACGCTGCGCACGTCGAGACCCTCGGCGGCGGCGAGCTCGGCGGCCGTCTCGAAGTTCAGCACGTCGCCGGTGTAGTTCTTCACGATGAGCAGGGCGCCCGCGTCCCCGGTGGTCGCGGTGACGGCGGCCTGCACGGCGTCCGGCGTCGGCGAGGTGAACACCGCGCCGGGCACGGCGGCCGACAGCATGCCCCGGCCGACAAAACCGCCGTGCAGCGGCTCGTGCCCGGACCCGCCGCCGGAGATCACGGCGACCTTGCCCGCGACCGGCGCGTCGGCCCGGACGACGACGTCCGGGTCGGACTGGACCCGAAGGATGTCGGCGTGCGCGGCGGCGAGGCCCCGCAGCGACTCCGCGACGACGTTCGCCGGATCGTTGATGATCTTCTTCACGGCAGCCTCCGGCACATCGGCGGGTGGGGTGTCCCCTTCCTACCTCTCCGCGGGGTCCGCCGCCAGGTCAGGCTTGGGGGAGCTTCGTGACCACGTTCTTCGCGACGCCGAGAGCCTTGCCGCACGGGTCGTCGGCGTCCGGTTTGGCGGTGTAGCTCTGGTAGTCCACTTGGGCCAGTTCGACGTCGTCGCCCTGCCACGGCCGGTGCTGCCACTCCACCGTGCACTGCGACGAGCTCGTGGCGCCCTGCTTCCGGTAGGCCGTGACGCCGTTGCCGAGGTCCACCTTGGAGTACCCGTCCCCGACGATCGGGGGCAGGCCCGGCAGGAACTCGACGGTCACGGTCGGGTTGGCGCCGTTGCTCTGCCACGCGCAGGAGTGCAGGCCGGACGGCGCGGACTTCGCCGACGGCACGGCGGGGGTCACCGCCGCGGTGTCGGCCATCGCACACGGGTCGGCGGTCAGCAGGGTGCCCGGCGGCGTCGAGTACTTCTCCGGCGAGTTGTGCAGCTTCTGCACCACGGCGTCCATCAGCGTCTGCCCGGGGCGGCAGGGGTCACCGGGGTAGGCGACCGTCAGCACCAGGGCGTTGTCCGGGTTCAGCGCCGTCATCGCCGCGACCGTGCAGTCGGTGTCGTCGGTCTTGTTCACCCGCAGCGGCAGCCCGCCGACCTGCCCGGCCGTCTTGTCCGCGTGCGGCAGCAGGGTGCTGCCGATCTCGAAGTCGAACCGGATCTCCTTGCCGCCGGGGTCCTTCACCTTGTTGGCGCACTTGTCGAAGGCGATCGACGACGGCGACGGGTCCTCCTCGACCGTGCCGAGGCCCAGCGCGCCGAGGGCTTCCTTGGTGAGGAACTGGCACGGCTTGATCGTGCGGAGCACGTTCGCCGCCACCGCGGCGTCGGTGATCGGGCCGTCGGCGACCTGGCCGGTGCCGGCCGCGGCCGGCACCGTCGTCCGCGCGAAGTTGGACCGGCCGAGGTCCTGCCCGCACGCGGTCAGCGGCAGCGCGAGGGCGGTGACCAGCAGGAACAGCTTCGGAAGACGGCGGCGCCGAACGTCAAGGAGCACGCAGTGCACGGTAGCGGCAACCTCGCGCCGCTGTCCGGACAACCCGGCTATTCACCCGCCGCGGGGGTGGTGTCCCCGGCCTCGGTCTCGGTCTCCGCCGGCACGACCAGCGGCCGGAGCTGCGCCCACAGGATGAACAGCGCGGAGACCACCAGCATGCCGATGCCGGCCCACAGGTTGATGTTCACCCCGGCGGCCTTCTCGATCTCCTGGTCGGAGGTGAAGCCGATGCCCATCACCGTGAGGATGACGCCGTACACGCCGATCAGCAGCGCGATGATCAGCCGGATGTCGAAGGCGCCCGCTTTCCGCGGTCGCGCGCCGGACTCGGTGGCCATTCCGACCTCCTAGAAGATGATGTTGAGGGCGATGGTCAGGATCAGCACGATGCCCGCGAGCAGGCCCGGCTTGCGGTACCAGCCCGCGTTCTCGCCGGTGTCGTCGTGCTTGCGCGTTTCCTTCGGGGTCAGCGAGTAGACCAGCCCCACCAGCTCTTCGTCCGGCTTCGGCCTGGTCGCCAGCGACACCACGACGCTCACCACGATGTCGACGACGAACGCGGTCCCGGCGGCGACGAAGCTGATGCCCTGGCCGGTCAGACCGAGTACCCCGGCCTGCGACAGGCCCCAGACGGTGACCGCGGACGCGGTGCCGAGCACCAGGCCGCTCCAGCCGGCGTGCGGGGTCATCCGCTTCCAGAACATGCCCAGGATGAACGTCGCGAACAGGGGCGCGTTGAAGAAGGAGAACAGGTCCTGCAGGTAGTTCAGGATGTTGCCGGAGTTCGACGCGATGAACGCGGTGCCGATGGCGAGGATCGTGCCGACCGACGTCACCACGCGCCCGAGGCGCAGGTAGTAGCCGTCCGGCTTGTCCTTCTTGATGTAGGTCTGCCAGATGTCGTACGTGAAGACGGTGTTGAACGAGCTCAGGTTCGCCGCCATGCCGGCCATGAACGAGGCCAGCAGACCGGCGATCGCGATGCCGAGCATGCCGTTCGGGAGCAGGTCGCGCATCAGCAGCAGGAGCGCGTTGTTGAACGTGACGCCGCTTTCCGCGGTGCCGCCGTCCAGCAGGACCTGCTTGTCCTTGACGTACTCGGACACGGTGACCGCGGCGATCATGCCGGGGATGATCACGATGAACGGGACCAGCATCTTCGGGAACGCGCCGATGATCGGCGTGCGCCGCGCGGCGGACATGCTCTTCGACGCCATCGCGCGCTGTACCTCGACGAAGTTCGTCGTCCAGTAGCCGAAGGAGAGCACGAAGCCCAGACCGAACACGATGCCGAGGATCGAGAGGATGTTGTTGCCGAAGCCGGTCAGGTTGTCACCGGGCCACGAGTGCAGCTGCGCGGTGCCGCCGGGGCTGTTGGTGACCTTGTCGACCAGGCCCTGCCAGCCGCCGACCTTGACCAGGCCGATGATCGTCAGCGGCACCAGCGCGATGACGATCACGAAGAACTGCAGGACCTCGTTGTAGATCGCGGCGGAGAGCCCGCCGAGAGCGGTGTAGGAGAGCACGATCACGGCGGCGATGATGATCGACACCCACAGCGGCCAGGCGAGCAGCAGGTTCACCACGCTGGCCAGCAGGAACAGGTTCGCGCCCGCGATCAGGATCTGAGCGGCGGCGAAGCTGATGCCGTTGACCAGGTGCGCCGGCTTGCCGAAGCGGCGGCGCATGAACTCGGGAACGCTGCGGACCTTCGAGCCGTAGTAGAACGGCATCATCACGATGCCGAGGAACAGCATCGCCGGGATCGCGCCGATCCAGAAGTAGTGCACGGTCGGCAGGCCGTACTGGGCGCCGTTGGCCGACATGCCCATGACCTCGACCGCGCCGAGGTTGGCCGAGATGAACGCCAGGCCGGTGACCCAGGCGGGCAGCGACCGGCCGGACAGGAAGAAGTCGAGACTGCTCGACACCTGTCGTCGTGCCAGGTACCCGATGCCGAGCACGAGCACGAAGTAGAACGCCAACTCGATGTAGTCGATCGCGCTCGCGTCGAGTCGCAGGTTCGCATCGGCTAGGACGAGCACCCGACCCACCTCTTTTCAAACTGGACAACAACCCACAGGAATCACCACTGTCCTGTCGGATCCGGACAGTACTGCATGGATTCAGGGTCGGCACGCTGACCTGTCCAAAGTGGCCTGAAGGCGCGCCTCCCCCGGCATTCACCAGGGGAAACGCGCCTTTGTTCACGCACCGCGGGAGCGGCTGCCGATCATCGATCGGTGGGCACGGCGATCTCGCCCTCCTCTTCGATCAGCTTGGCGAGCACCTCGTCGGGCAGGTAGGTCCGGTGCGGGTAGCCCGGACCCCACGAGTTGAGCAGCGGCACGGCGCCGAGCTCGTCCGCGCGCGGGTTGGCCAGCACGGCGTGCACGTCCTCGACCGACTGCGCCCAGCGGAAGGCCTTGATGCCCTGCTTGCCCTCGGGCACGTACTTCTCGCGCGCTTCCCAGTCGTCGTTCTTGTACGAGTCGTCCCACAGGACGTGCCCGGCCTCGGCGAGCACTTCGGCGGCCGCGCGGACCGACGTGCCGTTGTCGTCGCCGGGGTTGGTCTCGGGCCACTCGTCGCGCTTCTTGGCCGAGTCCCACAGCCAGCGGGCGGTGTACTCGCTGCCGTTGAAGATCGACATGCAGCGCGACCAGCCGAAGCCGACGCAGGCGCCTTCACGGCCCTGGTCGTAGAACGCGTACCAGGCGTCGGTGTCCGGGGAGCCGCCCGGCTCGAGGCACACGCAGTGCCCGCCGCGGATCCGGCCGAGCTTTGCGACGCCGGCCTTCGCGATGAAGAACTCACCGGAGGCCTCGTCCTGTTCCGGGGTGTCGAACGCGGAGTACCAGTTGACCCCGATCACGACGGGCGCCTGCGTGGGCCGGTCGTCATCGGACAGCGCGGTCAGCGGATACCTTTCCACGTGCCGCCAGTCGTCCGGAACGAACCGGCCCAGGCGCGGGTCGGCCGGATCGGAACCGAGTGGGCGATAACGCATGACTTCCTCCTCCGTGCGTGCGAAAAACGCGCGCACACCGGCCGGACGGACATGCGCACACCGAGCTCGAAGGCGGACTGAAACGTAGGCACGACAAAGAAAGACGGCCGAGCGCACCACCCTCCGGCCACGCCGGAAGCACCGGCGGAACCCCTCGAAATCGAGTGTCGCACGACTCCGGCTAACGAGATCCCGGACTCACCCGAACAGCGCAGAAAGGCGGGAACGGAAAAGATCTGATCACTCCGCCGCCGCCTATCGGGTTAACGATTTCCGGCCGGAGAGTCGCGAGCACCGAATTAGATACGCGATCCAGGCATCGATCCGGCCACGAACGCCACCTTTCGGCGGGCGACGTCCGGGACGGCGCGACGGTCCGCCCGGCCGGCGGGCGGAATGGGATTGTCCGGCAATCACGAGGAGATTCGCGCCCGCCGGCCGGACCGGCCAAGAAATGGCGTCGCCGGCCCGAGCGCAGTTCGGCCGGCGGCGAACCACCCGGATTCCCGGAACGTCAGAACAGCCGGAACTCGTCGGACTCGATGCCGCGCAGCTCGTCGTAGTCCAGCGTCAGGCAGCGGATCCCGCGGTCCTCGGCCAGCGTCCGGGCCTGGGGCTTGATGATCTGCGCCGCGAACACGCCCTGCACCGGGGCCAGCAGCGGGTCGCGGTTCAGCAGCTCCAGGTAGCGCGTCAGCTGCTCGACGCCGTCGATTTCGCCGCGGCGCTTGATCTCCACCGCCACCGACTTGCCGTCGGCGTCGCGGGCCATGATGTCGACCGGGCCGATCGGGGTGGGGAACTCGCGGCGGACCAGCGTGTACCCGTCGCCGAGGGTCTTGATGTGCTCGGCCAGCAGTTCCTGCAGGTGCGCCTCGACGCCGTCCTTCTGCAGGCCCGGTTCCGCGCCCAGCGCCTGGCTGTAGTCGTGGAAGATCTCCTCGATCGAGATCACCAGCTTCTCGCCCTGCTTGTTCTCGACGATCCAGATCTTGCCGTCTTCGATCAGCCAGCAGGGCGGGCTCATCCAGTTCAGCGGCTTGTACGCGCGGTCGTCGGAGTGGACCGACAGCGAGCCGTCGGACTTGACGAGCAGCAGGCGGGTGGCCATCGGCAGGTGGGCGGTGAGCCGGCCGGCGTAGTCGACCTGGCACCGCGCGATCACGAGACGCACCCGAGGAGGGTAGGACAGGGTCGGTGATACTGGGCGCGTGGACCCCATTCAGCGTGTCGCGTCCCGCGAGGTGTACCGGAACAACTGGCTGACGATGCGGGAGGACGAGATCCGCCGCCCCGACGGCTCGGCGGGCATCTACGGCGTTGTCGACAAGCCGACCTACGCGCTCATCATCGCCCAGGACGGCGACCGGTTCCGGCTGGTCGAGCAGTTCCGCTACCCGGTCGGCGGGCGCCGCTGGGAGTTCCCCCAGGGCACCGCGCCGGACCGCGCCGACCTGCCGCCCGCGGAGCTCGCGGCCCGCGAGCTGCGCGAGGAGACCGGGCTGCGCGCCGCGTCGATGGTGACGATCGGGCAGCTCGACGTCGCGCCCGGCCTGACCAGCCAGCGCGGCTGGGTGTTCCTCGCCACGGACATCACCGAGGGCGAGCCGGAGCGCGAGCTCGAGGAGCAGGACATGCGCAGCGCGTGGTTCTCGCGCGCGGACCTCGAGAAGATGATGCTCAGCGGCGAAATCACCGACGCGCAGACGCTCGCCGCCTGGACGCAGCTCACGCTGTTCGAGCGGCACCGGCCCTGACCGGGGACGCTCAGTCGGGCCAGGACGGCTTGCGCTTCTCCAGGAACGCCGCCATGCCCTCGCGCGCGCCGGGCAGCTGGGACGCCGAAGCCATGACCTCCAGCGCGATCGCGTAGGCGTCGGCCTCGGGCCGGTCGAGCTGGGCGTAGAGGGTCAGCTTGCCCATCGTCTTGCTGGCCCGGCTACCGCGCGTCGCACGCGCGAGCAGCTCCGCGACGGCGTCGTCCAGCTGCTCGTCCGGGACGACGCGGTTGACCAGGCCCCAGTCGAGCGCGGTCGCCGCGTCGACGACGTCGCCGGTCAGCGCCAGCTCCATCAGCCGCTTGCGGCCGATCGAACGCGCCACCGGGACCGCCGGCGTGTGGCAGAACCAGCCGCCCTTGCCGCCCGGCAGCGCGAAGCCCGCCGACTCGGCCGCCACGGCGAGGTCGCACGACGCCACGAGCTGGCAGCCCGCCGCGGTGGCCAGGCCGTGCACCCGCGCGACGACGACCTGCGGCACCGACTGCATGGTCTTCATCAGGTCCGTGCAGAGCGTCAGCAGCTCGCGCACGCCCATCAGGTCGCGCGCGGCGACGTCGCCGAAGTCGTGCCCGGCGGAGAACACCGGGCCCGCGCCGGCCAGCACGATGCCGGTCGCGTCGGAGTTCCCGGCCTCGTGGAACGCCGCGAGCAGCTCGGCCAGGTGGTCCGCGGACAGCGAGTTGCGCCGCGCCGCGCGGTTCATCGTGATCGTGACGGTGTCGCCGTCGCGCTTGACCAGGATGTGTTGGTACTCGGTCATGCCTCGACGGTAACCCGTCGGAATGTCCGCCGATAGCTGTCCGGGCCGACACCCACTTCGGCGCGCATCCGGCGTCGCAGGTTCGCCGCCGTGCCCAGCCCGGACCGCTCGGCGACGCGCTCGACCGGCAGTTCCGTCGTCTCCAGCAGCCGCTGCGCGTACCGGACGCGCTGGACGCGCAGCCAGCGTCCGGGCGTCACGCCCGCCGCCGCGGCGAACTCGCGGTGGAACGTCCGCTCGCTCATCCGTGCGTGCCCGACGAGGTCCTCGACGCCGATCCCGGAGCCGAGCCGCGCCAGCGCCCAGTCCATTGTGGACGCCATCCCCGGCTGAGATGTCGCCGGCGGCAACGGGTTGTCGACGTACTGCCGTTGGCCGCCCTCACGGGCCGGCGGCATCACCAGGCGGCGCGCGAGCGTGGCGGCGATGTCGGCGCCGTGGTCACGCCGGACCAGGTGCAGGCAGAGGTCGAGGCCGCCGACCACTCCCGCCGAGGTCAGGACAACGCCGTCGTCGGTGTAGAGCACGTCGCGCTGGAGGTCGGCGTGCGGTGCGGCGACGGTCAGGGCGTCGAAGTCGCGCCAGTGCGTCGTCGCCGGGCGGCCGTCGAGCAGGCCGGCGGCGGCCAGCGTGAACGCGCCCGAGCACAACGCGGCGACCGTCGACCCGGCCCGGTGCGCCCGCCGCAGCGCCGCGACGGCGGCCGGCGGCACCGCGGCGTGGGGGTCGTTGCGGCCGGGCGCCAGCACGAGGTCGCAGCCGTCGAGGCCGGCGAGCCCGTGTGTCGCCGCGACGTCACCGAACGGCGACACCGCCGTCCGCGCCCGCCCTGAGCTGCACAAACGGACACTGAACGGGCCGATGCCGCTGTCGGTGCGGTCCTGGCCCCAGACCTCGCCGATCACCGCCAGGTCGAACATCCGGGTGCCCGGCAGCAGCAGAACGCCGATCGTGCGCATGGCAGGAAAGTACCGCATCGCGCGTCTTCTGCCACTCCCCTGACGGCCGGACAGCCGCAAAACTCGACGGCATGACGGCACTCATCCTGATCGACGTCCAGCGTGGGTTCGACGACGCGGCCTTCTGGGGCCCGCGCAACAACCCCGGCGCCGAGGCGAACATGAAGGCACTCCTCGACGCGTGGCAGGAGCGGCGGCTGCCGGTCGTGCTCGTGCACCACGACTCCGTGAAGCCGGGCTCGCCGCTGCGGCCCGGCCAGCCCGGCAACGACTTCAAGCCCGAGCTCGACGGCGCGCGGCCGGACCTGGTGTTCGGCAAGCAGGTCAACTCGGCCTTCCTCGGCGACGTCGACCTCGACGCGTGGCTGCGCAAGCGCGGCATCACGAGTTTTGTGCTCGCCGGGATCCAGACGAACTTCTGCTGCGAGACCACCGCGCGGATGGGCGGAAACCTGGGCTACGACGTGACTTTTGCGCTCGACGCGACCTTCACGTTCGACCTCCCGGAGGTGACCGCCGACGAGCTGTACCGCGTCACGGCGGCGAACCTGGCCAACCAGTTCGCCACCGTGAAGTCCACGAAGGACATCCTGGCGGACCTCAGCTGAGGCCGTGGCGCTCGCGGATCAGGTCGACGATGCCGGCCATGATGCCGGTCAGCTCGTAGTCCTTGGGCGTGAACACCCGCGCGATGCCGCGTTCGGTCAGCAACGCGGCGTCGTCCGGCGGGATGATGCCGCCGACGATCACCGGCACGTCGCCGGCGCCCGCGGCACGCAGGCCGTCGACGACGTGCGGGACGACCTCCAGGTGCGAGCCGGAAAGCACCGAGAGCCCGACGACGTGCACACCCTCCTGCACCGCGGCCGCGACGATCTGCTCGGGCGTCAGGCGGATTCCCTGGTAGACGACCTCGAAGCCGACGTCGCGCGCCCGGACGGCGACCTGCTCGGCGCCGTTGGAATGGCCGTCGAGGCCCGGCTTGCCGACCAGGATCCGCAGCCGCTCGCCGAGCTCTGCTTCGGTTTCGCGGACCCGCGAGCGCACCCGCTCGATCTCCGGGTCACCCCCGCCGGCGGCCGTGGCGGAAACCCCGGTGGGCGCGCGGTATTCGCCGAACACCTCGCGCAGCGCGCCGGACCACTCGCCGGTGGTGACGCCGGCGCGCGCACAGTCCACAGTGGCCTCGAAGAGGTTTTCCGTGGTCTGCGCGCGTTCCTTCAGCGCGGCCAGGGAGCGTTCTACGGCGGCGGCGTCACGCTGGGTCCGCCACTCCTCGATCGCCGTGACGGCGGCCTTTTCGACGGCGGGGTCGATCGTTTCGATCGCCTTCGCGCCCTCGGCCTGCAGCGGCGACGGCTCGGTCGTCTCGAACTTGTTGACGCCGACCAGGATCCGCTCGCCGTTCTCCATCCCGCGGCGGTACTCGGCCAGCGACCCGACCAGCTGCGACTTCATGTAACCGCTCTCGACCGCGGCGACCGCGCCACCGAGGTCCTGCACGCGCGCGATCTCCTCGCGCGCGCCGGCCATGATCTCGTCGACCTTGGCCTGGATGACGTGCGAGCCGTCGAAGATGTCCTCGTACTCCAGCAGGTCGGTCTCGAACGCGAGCACCTGCTGCATCCGCAGCGCCCACTGCTGGTCCCACGGCCGGGGCAGCCCGAGCGCCTCGTTCCACGCGGGCAGCTGGATCGCGCGGGCCCGCGCGCCGCGGGAGAGCGACACCGCGAGCATCTCCAGCACGATCCGCTGGACGTTGTTCTCCGGCTGGGCTTCGGTGAGCCCGAGCGAGTTGACCTGGACGCCGTAGCGCAGCCGGCGCGCCTTCGGATCCGTTACGCCGTAACGATCCCGCGTGAGCTCGTCCCAGAGCGCGGTGAACGCGCGCATCTTGGACATCTCCTCGACGAACCGGACGCCGGCGTTGACGAAGAAGGAGATCCGCGCGACGACCTTGGCCATGTCGGCCGGCTCGACCTGCCCGGAGTCGCGGACGGCGTCGAGCACGGCGATCGCGGTGCACAGCGCGTAGGCGACCTCCTGCGTCGGCGTCGCGCCGGCTTCCTGCAGGTGGTAGCTGCAGATGTTGATCGGGTTCCACTTCGGCACGTGGTGCACGGTCCACGCGATCATGTCGGTGATCAGCCGCAGGCTCGGGCCCGGCGGGAAGATGTAGGTCCCGCGGGACAGGTACTCCTTGATGATGTCGTTCTGCGTGGTGCCGGTGAGCTTCGCGAGGACTTCAGCAACTTCACCGTCGTCGCGTCCTTCTGCTTTTGCCTGCTCGCGCGCCACGGAGACGTACAGCGCGAGCAGCCACATGGCCGGCGCGTTGATCGTCATCGACGTGTTCGCCTCGGCGAGCGGGATGCCGTCGAAGAGCCGCCGCATGTCACCGATGTGCGACACGGGCACGCCGACCTTGCCGACCTCACCACGCGACAGCTGGTGGTCGGGGTCGTAGCCGGTCTGCGTCGGCAGGTCGAAGGCGACCGAAAGGCCGGTCTGACCCTTGGCGAGGTTGCGCCGGTACAGCTCGTTCGACGCGGCCGCGGAGGAGTGCCCCGCGTAGGTCCGCATCACCCACGGTCGGTCACGTTCACGGTCCGTTGGGTACGGCACAGGACACCTCCGGCGGTGGATGTTTCGTCGAGTGTACCGGCCGGTAACTTAGCTGGGCAGTGCAATCGGACACGTCCGGGTGATTCCAGCGGTCAGCGCGCACCCTGCGTTCGCACGATCAGGTCCCGCACCGGCTCCGGCTCCGGGATCCCGCGCAGCTCCACCCGGCGCAGGGACAGCGACCGGTCCGGCGGCGGCCCCCACCGCGGCGGGGAGAAGAACGCTCCGACCCTGGCCACCGGGTCGGGCCAGCCGAACGAGAGCGTGCCGGTGCCCGCGCGGCCGCTTCGCAGCGCCGGAGCCGGCACCTGCGCCAGGTACTCCCACCGCGCCCGGCGCCACGGCCGCTCGTGGATCGCGAGCACCCGCAGCGTCGTGACGAAGTATTCGGTCGAGCGCGCCATCCGCTGCCGGACGAAGATCAGCGCGGCCGGTGGCAGCAAGGCGAACACGATCATCGGCAGGACGAAGAAGGCCATCGGGCTGTGCCGGCCCAGCGACACCGCGAAGAGCACGGACATCAGCGCGCCCCAGGCCGCCGCCAAGCCCAGCCAGAGCCACTCCTCGAAGTGCGGCGGAAACCGGCTCGGCCGTCCTGACCACAGCACCTCTTCGCCCGGGAACAACACCGTGTTCATCCGGCCGCCGTCGGCCGGGTCTGCGCTTGGGCGATCAGGTCGCGGACGCGTTCGGCGTCCGGCACCGCCTCGAGCCTCACGACGGCGGGTCCATTGCCCAAGACGCGGGTCAAAGCCGCCAGGAATCCCCCGCTCCCGCCCAAGGTGACGGCGCCGGCCCGCGCGACCGGCGGCGGCAACGTGCTCAGGTCCGCCGAACCCCAGGTCTTTCCGGAGACGCGGTCGGCCGCCACGACCCGCAGGTCGGTGACGACGTACAGCACGCGGCGCAGGAGCCACTGCCGCGCGACGACGGGCCACGCGCCCGCGAGCCCGGGCAGCGCCCAGATCAGTGGGACGAAACCGGGCCGTCCGTAGCCGAGGTACACGAACCCGAAGGCCGTCCAGACCACGCCGAAGACGATGCGGGACCAGTCCGTTCCGTTGAGCCTGAAGCGCCGCGGCCGGTCCGACCACAGCAGCCGCTCACCCGGCAGCAGAACGTTCGGCGGCACGTCCATCCTGGCCTCCCCTGTTGCTGCCCGACTAACGCGCGGGAACTTCGAGGGGTTGCCCCGATCCGGGTCAGCCGGGCGGATCGTCCGGCTTGGCGATGGCCCGGGCGAGCAGCGCCCGGACCTCGTGCGGCTCGGTGATGCCCGCCAGCACCACCGGGAGCGGCCCGGACTTGTTCTGGTGCGCGCCGTACCGGGCGGCGGCCACCAGGCGCGGCTCGACCGGGCCGAACGTGATGGTCCCGGTGCCGCCGTGCTCCGGCAGCACGACCGGCGCCCGCAGGCCGGCGAGCCGCAGGGTGGTCGTCCGCCGCCACACCAGGCCCGCGTCGACGACCACCCGCTGGTCGGTCACGACGTAGGTCAGGCGCTTGAGCTGCAGGAACCGCACACCGGCGTGGACGAGCAGCAAGCCACTGCCCGCCGCCATGGCCTGGAGGGCCGGTTGCCGGTCCGAGGCGGACGCGTACCCCACGAACCCGACGAGGACGGCCACCACGAGCATGGCCGCGAAGTAGTCGTAACGGTGGAAGAGCCGCCGGGGCACCGGCTTGCCGGTCCACAGCACGCGTTCCTGCATGCCTGTCGCACGCTCGAGCGGGCGCCGGGGTTGTCCTCAGGCGGCCGGAGTGTCCGTTTCCGGGGGAGCCTGGCGGGCCCTGGCCTCGGTGATGGCCTTGGTGAGCAGGTCGCGCACCCGCTTGGGCTCGCCGACACCCATCAGCGTCACCGTCCCCGGCCCGAACGTGATCGTGCCGGTGCGCGACGACGATCCCGGCTTGAGGACCGGTTCCGAGACGGCAGCCAGCTCGCTCGAGCGTTCCTTCTGCCGGAACAGCCCCGAGCGCGCGATGACGCGGCTGTCGGTCACGGCGTACGTCGTGCGCCCGAGCGCGAGGTAGCGGACGGCCGAGCGGCCGATCGCGCCGTAGAGGCCGATCACGAGCACGACGAGCGTAAGGGTCATCGCCAGGCCGCTGGGCTCCTTCGTGAGCAGGAACCAGAGGGCGACGGCGGCGAGGACGAGTCCGGCAGGGGCGATCACCCCGTCCGCGGCGACGTACAACGGGCGCTGGACCGGCTCTCCCGCCCAGAGCACGCGCTCACCGGGTAGAAGATCGATTTCCCCTGCTGACATGGCCGAACACTACTCTGCCGAGGTGTCCTCCGCCGAGTGCCGCGCGCGCTGCACGTGCTCGAACACCCTCTGTGCGTGGTCGATCGAGGTGAGCTTGAGGTCGCGCTCGGCGCGCCGGTCGAGGTGGATCACCCGGCGCAGGCGCCGGTCTTCGGCGTCGGTGAAGGTCAGCGTGCCGGTGCCGTCGGCGTGCTTCTCCAGCGTGGGCTCGGGCAGGTCGCGCATCGGGTAGACGCGCTCGTCGAACTTGCCGTCCTCGTCGGTGTGGACGACGATCCGCCGGTCGGTCACGAAGTACTCGACCAGCTCGGCGGTTTCCTCGTCCCGGCGGGTGGCGTAGATGCCCAGCAGGCCGAGGGCGATCGAGACGACGGCGCCCGTGACATCCCCGTCCACCACGAACCATCCGGTCACGCTGAGCCAGAGCAGGAACAGCGCGACGAGCAGCTTCCGGTTCTTGACCTCGGCGGGCACCGGCCGCGGCGAACACTGCCACAGCAGGTTTTCGCCGTCTTGCAGTGTCAGTTCCCCCCGGTACACGCCCACAAGCTAGGCGGCGGCCGATGTGACGGAAATCCGCGAGACCGAACCGATACCGGTCGGTTAGCGTGGGCAGCCGTGACGTGGAGTTCGTACGGCAGTTACCTGGTCATCGTCATCCTGATCGTGCTCGCGCCGGGGCCCGACACGATGGTGATGCTGAAGAACGCGCTTTCCGGCGGTTTCCGCGGCGGCCTGCTCGCCTCGCTCGGCATCTTCACCGGCAACGCCGTGCAGGGCAGCGCCGCGGCGCTCGGGCTGGGTGTCCTCATCGCGAAGTCGCAGCCGGTCTTCCTCGCGCTCAAGTGGATCGGCGCGGCGTACCTCGTCTTCCTCGGCATCCAGGCGTTGCGCGGCGCGTTCCGCGGGAACTACGACGTCGTCGAGCAGGCCCAGCGGCGGCGCGGCGGCGGGTTCCGGCGGTTCCGCGAAGGGCTGCTCTCCAACATCACCAACCCGAAGGTGCTGGTGCTGTACCTCTCGGTGCTGCCGCAGTTCCTCACCCCCGCCTCGACGTTCGGCGACTCGCTCCTGCTGGCGTACACGGTCGCGGCGCTGGGCATGCTGTGGCTGCTGGTGCTCCTGGTGTTCGTGCACCGCGTCCGCACCTGGCTGGGCCGGCGGCGCGTGCGCCGTACGCTGGACGGCGTCACCGGCACCGCGCTGCTCGGGTTCGGCGCCGCCCTCGCCCTGGAGTCCTGATGACGTGGAGCACCTACGCGGCCTTCGCCGGGATGATGGCGTTCCTGGCGATGATGCCGGGCCCGGACACGATGATCGTCCTGAAGAACGCCCTGACCGGCGGCGCCCGCGGCGGCGGCTGGGCGTGCGCCGGCATCAGCGTCGCGAACTTCCTGCAGGGCACGGCGGCCGCGCTCGGCCTGGGCGCGGTGATCACGCGCTACCAGCCGGTGTTCGAAACGGTGAAGTGGCTGGGCGCGGCGTACCTGGTGTTCTTGGGCGTCCAGGCTCTGCGCGGCGCTTGGCGCGGTGACTACGAAGCACTCGACGACGTCCGCCGCGCCCGGGCTTCCCGGAGCCGGCGCTTCCGCGAGGGGTTTCTGTCCAACATCACCAACCCCAAGGTGATCGTGCTGTACCTGTCGGTGCTGCCGCAGTTCCTCACCCCGGCGTCGACCTTCGGTGATTCGCTGCTGCTGGCGTACACGGTCGCGGCGCTGGGCGTGGTGTGGCAGGTGCTGCTGTTGTTGTTCGTGCACCGGGTACGCGGCTGGCTCCAGCGCCGCCGGGTCCGCCGTGCGATGGACGGCGCGACGGGCATGGCACTGATGGGATTCGGCGCGGCCCTGGCCCTCGAAGGCTGACCGCGCCGCGTCGTGCGGCGATGCCACATTCCGGGATTCGGCCGGCTCGACGTAGTCCCGCCCTAACCTGGGCTGATGACCTGGGGAAGTTACGGCACTTACGTGCTCTTCGTTCTGCTCGTCCTGGTCGTGCCGGGGCCGGACACCGCACTGGTGCTCAAGAACTCGCTCGCCGGCGGGCGGCGGGGCGGGGTGCTGACCGCGGTCGGCATCGGGTCCGGGAACCTCGTCCAAGGCGCGGCCGCGGCGCTCGGCCTCAGCGCCGTCATCGTGCGGTCCGAGCCCGTTTTCGAAACCCTGCGCTGGGCCGGCGCCGCGTACCTCGGTTATCTCGGCGTCAAAGCCCTGATCGCCGCGTGGCGCGGCGACTACAGCGCGCTGTCACGGCCGAAGCCGAGTGGTGGCCGGCGCTGGCGGGAAGGTTTTCTCTGCAACCTCACCAACCCGAAGGTCCTCGTCTTCTACCTCTCGATGCTGCCGCAGTTCCTGACGCCGGAGTCCACGGTCGCCGAGTCGCTGCTGCTCGCCGCCACGGTCGGGGTGCTCGCGACGCTCTGGCAGCTCGTCATCGTCGCCGGCGTGCACCGGATCCGGGCGTGGCTGCTGCGGCGCCGGGTCCGCCGCACCCTCGACGGCGTCACCGGCACCGCGCTGCTCGGCTTCGGGGCCGCGCTCGCGATCGAAAGCTAGAGCGTCTTGTCCAGCCAGTCGTAGACCCGGCCCGCCGCGAGGCGCTGGGCGCCGACGTGACAGTGGGCGTCCGCGCCCTCTTCCGCCGTGAACGTCATCAGCGTCTTCGGCGCGTTCAGGTGCGCGTACAGCCGGCGCGGCTCGGTCTCCTGCTCACCGCCGAAGAACAGGTCGTCCGCCGCCTCGCAGACCAGCGTCGGGGCCGTGATCTTCTCCGCGATCCCGTCTTCCAATGTGTACTCGAGGTATTTCGCGATGAACTCGCGGTCCGTCGCCGCGCCCAGGACGTAACGGCCGTGGTCGCACGCCCAGCGCAGGGTCGAGCTCGCTTCGCGGCCGGCCGCGAGGATCGCGTCGAACTCTTCGTCCTCCGGCGCGGAAGCCCGGCGGACGATCTCCTCGCGCGGCCACGGCAGCATCTGCGTCACCGCGGATCCCGCGTCGTACACCCCGTCGACGGCGACGACCGCCGCCAGCCGGGATTCGAACGCCGCCGCGCGCGGGGCCAGCTCACCGCCGAGGCTGATGCCCAGCAGCGCGATCCGCGCCGGGTCGACGTCCTCGAGCCCGAGCACGAAGTCCACCACTGGGGTCACGACGTGTTCCCAGTCCGGCCGGAACACGAGCTTGTCGTGCCGGATCGCGCTCGGCTGGCCGGGGCCGTCGAACGTCAGCACGTGGTAACCGCGCTCCGCGCCCGCCCCCGCGCCCATGAAGTGGCATTCCTCCGCGCTGCCGTCGAAACCGCTGTGCATCAGCAGCATCGGCTTCGGCCCGGAGCCCGGCGCGCGGTAGAAGTACCCGCGCAGAACCGTGCCCTCGTAAGGGATTTCGACCGGCTCGGCGACCTCCGCGCGCCGGAAGCACTCGACACTGCGGTCGTACGCCGCCGCGATCCGCGGGTCCGACGGGTCGCCGTGCAGGAAGAACTCCGCCGAGAAGTAGTAGGTCGACGCGCGCAGCATCAGATCGCGCGCGGTGACCGGGCCGGCGTCGGCGGCTTCCGCGTACAGCCGGTCGGCGAGCCCGCGGTAGGCGTCGTGCCAGCTGTCGTAGTCGCCGGGCGTCACGGTCGACGCCGCGGCGAGCACCTCGCCGAAGTCCGAGCCGCCGTAGGCCGCGTGGCCGAACAGGCGCAGGGTTTCGAACCAGAACTGCGGGTCCTCTCCGAACATGAGCTGCTTCATCGGACCTCTTCCTCCACAAAGGTTTCGAACGGGCGGGCGGGCCGGCCGGTGACCTCTTCGACGGCCGGGGTGACGCGGTCTTCGGCGCCGTGCCGGATGTCCTCGTCGAGCGCGGCGAGAACGGTGGCGAACTCTCCGGGGATCCCGGACGCCGCGACCAGGGCGGCGAACTCGGCGGTGTTCACGGCGCGGTGACGCACCGGACGTCCGGTGCGCGCGGTGATGACCGCGGCCGCTTCGGCGTAGCTCACCGCCGCAGGACCGGTCAGCACGTGTTCGGTGTTGTGCGGTTCGGCGTCGGTCAGCGCGCGGACGGCGACCGCCGCGATGTCGCCGGCGTCGACGAACGCGATCCGGGCGTCGCCGGTGGCGGTGACGATCTCGCCGTCCCGCACGCCTCGCGCGACGAGGTGCTCGCCGGTGAAGTTCTGCATGAACCACGACGGCCGCAGCACGGCCCACTCCGGCGCCGCGCGCACCAGCCGCTGCAGGTCGCCGAGCCCGGGTGTGTCCACCGTGACGGCCGACGAGCTGAGCAGCACGACCCGTCGGACGCCCGCCGCCAGAGCGTCGTCCAGGAACGGCGTCACCAGCTTCGCCGGCGAAGCCTCGCCGATCGGCGGCAGCAGGTACACCGCGGAGACGTCGCGCAGCGCGCCGGCGTGGGTCGTGCGGTCGGTCCAGTCGAACCGGACCTGCCCGGGCTCGCCCGGCTTGCGCGTCGCGGCGCGCGCCGTGACGCCGGCATCACGCAGGCCTGCGACGACCCGGCGGCCGGTGGTGCCGGTGCCGCCGAGGACGAGGACGTCAGCCACTGAAGGCCGCCGTCAGCTCGTCGACGCCACCGAGCAGCTCGGCCGCGGCGAGCGGGCTCCAGTAGTCGCGGTAGTGGCGGATCTCGCCGTCCGCGACGGTGATCACCGCGATGTACGACAGCTCGTACGGCTTCTGCGACGCGACGACCACGCCCGCGACCGTCATCTCCACGACGACCACGGCCGGGTCCGCGGTCTCGTGCACGGTCTGCGCAGTGAGCTCCCGGACGTCGAGCAGGTCCGGGTAGTCGCGCAGGTACTCGCGGATCGCGTCGCGCCCCTCGACGCGCTGCGGGTAGCCCGGCGCGGCGAACGGGAACTCGAGCACACCGTCGGCGGCCCAGAGGTTCGCGAACCCGGTCATGTTGTGCTCGAGGAGCAGGTCGAGGGCCTGCCGAACGAGGTCTCGCGGCTGCATCGCAGTCTCCTTCGACGTTTGGACGAGACGGTACCGTCCCGACGTCACTGTAGACGGGACGGTACCGTTCCGTCCACCCGCTACACTGCGCTCATGGCACGCACCCCGACCGGCGCCGCGGTCCTCCAGCCCGAGGTCACGCAGGCGATCACCGACGCCGTCATGTGGGAACTCGCCGAGCAGGGCTACGGGCGGCTGTCGATGGAAGCCGTGGCGAAACGCGCCGGCGTCGGCAAGAGCGCGCTGTACCGGCGGTGGGTGTCGAAGGACCACATGATCGCCTCCGTCGTGACGGAGTTCAGCGTGACGCGCGCGCCGGAGGCCGACACGGGTTCGCTGCGCGGAGACCTGCGCGAAACGATGCAGGCGCTGATCGACTGGCTCACGCACCCGCTGTTCTCGCGGATCCTGCCGGACCTGGTCGCGGAGGACGCCCGCAACCCGGACCGCGGCGCCGGCCTGCGCGAGGCGATCGGCGGCCCTCGCCGCGAGGTCGGCGAAGCGATGCTGCGCCGCGCGATCGCCCGCGGCGAGCTGCCGGCGGACCTGGACATGGAGCTGGCGCTCGACGCCCTCGCGGCGCCGATCTACTGGCGCCTGGTGGTCCGCCTGGCCCCGGCGGAGCCGGACTACCTCGACCGGCTGGTGACCTACGCCCTGCGCGCGCTGGGCGCGCGGGACGCCTGACTACTTGCGGTCGGGTTCGCCGCTGACGCGCTTGATGTTCGCGCCCAGGCGGTTGAGGTTCTCGACGAAGTGCGGGTAGCCGCGGTCGATGTGGAAGACGTCCCAGACCTCGGTGACGCCGTCCGCGCAAAGGCCGGCCAGGACCAGCCCCGCGCCCGCGCGGATGTCGGACGCCCAGACCGGCGCGCTGGAGAGCCGCTCGACCCCGCGGACCACCGCGTGGTGGCCGTCGGTGCGGGCGTCGCCGGAGAGGCGGATCATCTCCTCGATGAAGCGGAACCGCGCCTCGTAGACGTTCTCCGTGATCATCGACGTGCCCTCGGACACCGCCGACAGCGCCACCGCGAACGGCTGGAGGTCGGTCGCGAAGCCGGGGTACGGCAGCGTCACCCAGTCGACGGCCTTCGGGCGCTCCGGCTGGACCACGCGGAAGCCCTTGTCGCCGAACGTCTCGACGTCCGCGCCGGCGAGCTGCAGCTTGTTCAGCACCAGGTCGAGGTGGTGCGGGTTGACCCCGCGCACGGTGATGTCGCCGCGGCTCATCGAGGCGGCGAACGCCCAGGTCGCGCCGACGATCCGGTCGCCGATGACGCTGTGGGTGGTCGGGTGCAGCTGCTCCACGCCGTGCACGGTCAGCGTCGAGGTGCCGGCGCCCTCGACCTTCGCGCCCATCTCGACGAGCATCGTGCAGATGTCGACGATCTCGGGCTCGCGCGCGCAGTTGTCGATGACCGTGGTGCCCTCGGCGAGCACGGCCGCCATCAGGATGTTCTCGGTCGCGCCGACGCTCGGGAAGTCGAGCCAGATCTGCGCGCCGACCAGTGTCTCGGCCTTCGCGACGACGCAGCCGTGCTCGATCGTGCTCGTCGCGCCCAGCTTGCGCAGGCCGTTCTGGTGCATGTCCAGCGGCCGCGAGCCGATCGCGTCGCCGCCCGGCAGCGCCACGACCGCCTGCTTCAGCCGCCCGACCAGCGGCCCCAGCACGCAGACGGACGCGCGCAGCTTGCCCATCGCGGCCGAGTCCGCGCGGTGCGACAGCTCCGCCGGCGTCGTGATGGTGGCGGTGTCGCCCTCGATGACGACCTCGCAGCCGACGCTCCGCAGCACGTCGCCCATCAACGGGACGTCGAGGATCTGCGGGCAGTTCGTGATGGTCGTGGTGCCCTCCGCGAGGAGGGCGGCGGCCATCAGCTTCAGCACGCTGTTCTTCGCGCCGACCACGTCGACCTCGCCGACCAGCCGGGCTCCGCCATGCACGTCGAAGTGCTCGCTCATGGCCGCCAATCATGCCCTCTCGCCCGGATTCGGCCCGGGCGGGGGCCGCTATGGTGGGTTCATGGTCGTTCGCATCAACCGGGTCTACACGAAGGTCGGCGACAGCGGCACGACCGCGCTCGGCGACGGGTCCCGCGTGCCGAAGACGTCCCCGCGCCTGGGCGCGTACGCCGATACCGACGAAGCGAACTCGGTCATCGGCCTGGCCGTCGCGCTGGGCGCGCTGCCGGACGAGCTCAAGGATGTCCTGCGCACGGTGCAGAACGATCTTTTCGACGTCGGCGCGGACCTGTGCCTCCCGATCTCCGACGACCCGCCGTACCCGCCGCTGCGCATCACGGAGAAGTACGTCGAACGGCTCGAGGGCTGGTGCGACGAGTTCAACGACCGCCTGCCGAAGCTGACGTCGTTCATCCTGCCCGGGGGCACGCCGGGCGCGGCGTTCCTGCACCAGGCGCGCACGGTGTCGCGCCGGGCGGAGCGGAGCGCGTGGGCGCTGTACGAGGCCGAGCCGGAGACGACGAACCCGGTCGCGGTGAAGTACCTGAACCGGCTCTCGGACCTGCTGTTCATCCTCGCGCGGCTGGCGAACCCCGAGGGTGACGTGCTGTGGGCGCCGGGCGGGCAGCCCTAGATCCCCCAGCTCTCCCGCAGCGCCCCCAGCGCCTGGTGGAAGCCGGGGAAGGTCTTCTTCACGCACTCCGGGTCGTCCAGGGTGATGCCGGACGTCCGCAGGCCGGTGATGCTGAACGCCATCGCGATCCGGTGGTCGCGGCGGCACTTCACCAGGGCGCCGGTGGGCGTGCCCGGCTGGATCTCGATCCAGTCGCGGCCGGTCTCGACCTGGATGCCCAGCGCGCGCAGGTTCTCCTCGCACGCGTCCAGGCGGTCGCACTCCTTGATGCGCGTGTTGTAGACGTCCTCGATGCGCACCGGCCCGGACGCGAACGGCGCGATCGCGGCCAGAGTCGGGACCGTGTCGGAGATGTCGCGCATGTTCACCGTGACACCGCGCAGGCCGTCGGACGGGCCTGCCACGGTGACCGAATCGGGCGCCAGCTCGACGTGCGCGCCCATCTGCCGCAGGACGTCGACGAAGCGAACGTCGCCCTGCAGCGCGGACGAACCCAGCCCCGGGATGGTCACCGTGCGGCCGGTGACGGCCGCCGCGGCCAGGAAGTAGCTGGCCGTCGACGCGTCGGGCTCCACCGGGTACTCGCACGCCTGGTACGGCGCAGGAGGCACGACGAACGTCTTGCCCTCACGCCGGACCTCGACCCCGAAGCGGCGCATCATCTCCAGCGTGATCTCGACGTACGGCACCGACACCAGGTCCGTCACCGTGATCCGCAGCCCCTCCGCGGTCAGCGGCCCGAGCAGCAGCAACGCCGTCAGGAACTGCGACGACAGGCCCGCGTCGAGGGTCAGCGAACCGCCTTTGACGCCGTTCGCGCGCACGGTCAGCGGGTGGTGCCCGGGCTCGCCCTCGAAGGTCAGGTCGACGCCCAGCTCCTGCAGCGCGTCGGTCAGCGGGCCGAGCGGGCGGCGGCGCATCTGGTCGGACGCGTCGAAGTGGAACGTCCCGGTGCCGGCCGCGGCCAGCGCGGGCAGGAACCGGGCCGTCGTGGCGCCGTCGCGGCAGTAGACGTCGGCGGAAGCGACTCCGGGGCCGGAGGGACGGCCTTCGATGGTCCACGCGCCCGGCTGCCGGTCGACGCGGTAACCGAGCTTGACGAGCCCCTCGGCAAAGCCCTCGGTGTCGTCCGAATGCAGCGGACGGCCGAGGGTCGTGGTGCCGTGCGCGGCGGCGGCCAGGAACAGGCCGCGGGCGGTGACGGACTTGGAGCCGGGGATCTCGACGAGAGTCACGGACCCAGTTTAGTGGGGCTGGATCTCCGCCATCGGGCCCCAGTCGGAGGCGTCCTGGACGTTGATGATCTGCGGGTGGTCGCTGATGTAGGCGCCCAGGTTCGCGACCGCCCACTTGAAGTGGTCGGAGCCGACGTGCGCGACGGCGGCGTCCTGGCCTTCGAAGCCCTCGACCAGCACGTACGTGTTCTTGTCCTCGAGGCTGCGCGACCACTCGAAGAACCGGTTGCCCGCCTCGCCGCGGGTGTTCTTGGTGTAGTCCGCGACGATGTCCGGCCAGGCTTCCGCGTGCTCCGGTTTGACCGGGAACTTGACCACGATGAAGATCATGGCCTCAACCGTAGGCCAAAACCGCGGCCGTGGCTGTCTCGGTTTGAGACAGCGCAGTGAGACAGCGGGTCAGGAAGCGCGCGGGAGACGTCGCCCCGGTGGGGCGGATTCGAGCCACGAGAGGAAGCCGGTCAGCGCGCCCGGGCCCATGGCGATCTCGATCGCCTCCTGGGTCTCGGACTCGCAGCGCAGCACGGTCGCCCCCTCGGGGACGGCGTAGGCCTCACTGCCGGAGGGGTCGCGCCGGTCGGCGATCTGCATGCTTTCGCGCTGGAAGACGCGGTCCGGGCCGGTCCGCAGGCTCCACACGCGGTACCAGACGAACTCGTCACCCTCGTAGCGGCCCAGCCCCAGGTGCCAGCCCGCGCGCGCGTTGTCCGGACGCCACCGCAGCGCGACGCTCACGCCCCCGCCGCGGCGCATCCGGATCCAGCGCTGGCCGTACCACGCGACCAGCACGACGAGCACGACCAGGAGCCCGGTTACCACCACGGTGATCGTCACGGCCCGGCTCCTGCCCGTCTCCCGCTCAGGCCGACTGACCTGCCGCGCGGAGCTGGGCGGTGGCCCTCGTCCGCTCGGTCTCGTCATCGGCGTTCAGGGCCGCCTTCGCCGCGCTGACGTCGATCTCGTCCGACAGCTCGGCACTCTCGGCGAGGATGCTCACCCCGGTGCCGGTCACGGAGAGGAAACCGCCGTGCACCGCGGCGCAGACCGTCTCACCGTCCGTGGTCGTCACCTTGACCACACCACCCTCGACGAGCTGCCCGAGCACGGGTTCGTGGCCGGCCATGATGCCGATCTCACCCTCGGTGGTCTGGGCCACCACAAAAGTGGCGGTACCCGACCAGAGACGGCGCTCGACAGCCACCAGCTCCACGGACATCTCGGCCACGTAGCACTCCTTCGCTCGGGGTGTTACCACCGAGTGTAATAGGTCTGTCTCCTGCTATGACGACGGCGGGGGCGCGAGTCCACAATGGACACTGCCCCCGCCGCCGTCAGGAACTCACTTCTTGGTGATTTCCTTGTACTTCTTCTCGAGGTCCTCGAGGCCACCGATACCCAGGAACGCCTGCTCCGGGTAGTGGTCGAAGTCACCCTTGGAGATGCGGTCGAACGACTCGATGGTCTCCGACAGCGGCACCGTCGAGCCCGGGATCTGCGTGAACGCCTCCGCGACCAGCATGTTCTGCGAGAGGAAGCGCTCGATCCGGCGGGCACGCTGGACGGTGAGCTTGTCCTCTTCCGAGAGCTCGTCCATACCGAGGATCGCGATGATGTCCTGCAGCTCCTTGTACTTCTGCAGGATCCGGATGACCTCGGAGGCCACGCGGTAGTGGTCCTCACCGACGATCGCCGGGTCGAGGATCGTCGACGTCGACGCCAGCGGGTCCACCGCCGGGAAGATGCCCTTCTGGAAGACACCACGCGAAAGCTCGGTGGTGGCGTCCAGGTGGGCGAACGTCGCGGCCGGCGCGGGGTCGGTGTAGTCGTCCGCGGGGACGTAGATCGCCTGCATCGAGGTGATCGACCGGCCCCGGGTCGAGGTGATCCGCTCCTGCAGCTGGCCCATCTCGTCGGCCAGCGTCGGCTGGTAACCCACGGCCGAAGGCATACGGCCCAGCAGGGTCGACACCTCGGAACCGGCCTGGGTGAACCGGAAGATGTTGTCGATGAACAGCAGCACGTCCTGGTTCTGCACATCGCGGAAGTACTCCGCCATGGTCAGCGCGGACAGGGCGACGCGCATACGCGTGCCCGGCGGCTCGTCCATCTGGCCGAACACGAGGGCGGTGTCGTTGATGACGCCGTCTTCGCTCATCTCCAGGAAGAGGTCGTTGCCCTCACGGGTGCGCTCGCCGACCCCGGCGAACACCGAGGTGCCACCGAAGTTCCGGGCGACACGGGTGATCATCTCCTTGATGAGCACCGTCTTGCCCACGCCGGCACCGCCGAAGAGGCCGATCTTGCCACCCTGGACGTACGGGGTGAGCAGGTCGACGACCTTCAGGCCGGTCTCCAGCATCTCCGTCTTGCCCTCGAGCTGGTCGAAGGACGGCGGGTTGCGGTGGATGCCCCAGCGCTCGAGGTCGTCGCCGTAGCCGGGCTCGTCGAGGCACTCGCCGAGGGCGTTGTAGACGTGGCCCTTGACCTTGTCGCCCACCGGGACCGTGATCGGGCCGCCGGTGTCGGTGACCTCGGCGCCCCGGACCAGGCCGTCCTGCGGCTGGAGCGAGATCGTGCGGACGAGGTTGTCACCCAGGTGGGAGGCGACCTCGAGCGTCACGGTCTTGCGCAGCTGCTCGAACTCGATCTCGACCTTGAGCGCGTTGAACTGTTCGGGAACGGAACCGCGCGGGAACTCGACGTCGACGACCGGCCCGGTCACCGAGACGATGCGCCCCTTGGCGCGCGGGGCTTCAGTACTGGTCATCAATCATCACTTCCTGCTGCGGTGAGCGCGTTCGCGCCACCGACGATTTCGGAGATCTCCTGGGTGATCTGCGCCTGGCGGGCCTGGTTCATCTCCCGCGTCAGGTTGCCCACCAGCTCGTTCGCGTTGTCCGAGGCGGCCTTCATCGCCGTGCGGCGCGCGGCCAGCTCGGACGCGGCCGACTCGAGGAAGGCCGCGTACAGACGCGTGTTGATGTACTTCGGCAGGAGCGCGTCCAGCAGCTTGTCGGCACTCGGCTCGAACTCGTAGCTGGGGAGCAGCCCGGCGGGCTTCTCCTCTTCGCCTTCGGAGTACTCGACCTCGAGCGGCGCGACGCGCTTGGCCGTCGGCCGCTGGGTCAGCATCGACACGAACTCGGTGTAGACGATGTGGATCTCGTCGACACCCGTGATGCCGTCGGCGTTGCCGTGCTCGTCGTCGACGCCCCGCATGAACGACTCGACCAGGGCGTCGCCGGCCGCGACCGCGTTCGCGTAGCCCGGCTGGTCGGAGAAGCCCGTCCAGCCGTCCACGACCTCGCGGCCCCGGAACCGGTAGTAGTTCAGCCCCTTGTTGCCGGTGACGTAGACCTCGGGCTCCTTGCCCTCCGAACGGAGGAGGGCGAGCAGCTCTTCGGTCGCGCGCAGCACGTTGGAGTTGTACCCACCGCACTGGCCCTTGTCACTGGTCACGACCAGGACGGCGGCCCGCTTCGGGTTCGGGCGCTCGACCAGCATGGGGTGGTCGAGCGTGGTGGCCGCGCCGGCCAGCGCCGAGAGCACCTTGGTGATCTCGTCCGCGTACGGCCGGGAAGCGGCGACCCGCGCCCGCGCCTTGGTGATGCGCGCGGTGGCGATGAGCTCCATCGCCTTGGTGATCTTGCCGATCGACTTGGTCGCCTTGATGCGCGACCGGAGTTCCCGGAGTTGTGCGGCCATGAGCTACCAGCTCACTTCTTCGGGGCGGGCTTGTTGACCTTGACGGTCTCCTGCCCGACCTTGTCGGATTCCATGGCGTCCGCGTTCTCCTCGAGCTGCTTGCCCTCGGAGGTGGTGAACTCCTTCTTGAACTCGTTCACCGCGGCGACCAGCTTGTCGGCGGTCTCGTCCTCGAACTTGCCCGAGTCGCGGATCGCGCCGAGGACGTCGTCGTGCTTGCGGCGCGCCGAGTCGAGGAACTCGTGGTTGAAGCGGCGCACGTCCTCGGTCGGGACCGAGTCGTAGTGGCCGTTCGTGCCCAGCCACACCGTGCAGACCTGCTCCTCGACCGGGATCGGCGAGTACTGCGGCTGCTTGAGCACCTCGTACAGGCGGGCACCACGCTCGAGCTGCGCCTTCGACGCGTCGTCGAGGTCCGAGGCGAAGGCGGCGAACGCCTCCAGCTCGCGGTACTGCGACAGGTCGATGCGGAGCGAGCCGGAAACCGACTTCATCGCCTTGACCTGCGCGGCGCCACCCACGCGGGAGACCGAGATACCCACGTCGATGGCCGGGCGCTGACCGGCGTTGAACAGGTCCGACTGGAAGAAGCACTGGCCGTCGGTGATCGAGATGACGTTCGTCGGGATGTAGGCCGACACGTCGTTGGCCTTCGTCTCGATGATCGGCAGCCCGGTCAGCGAGCCGGCGCCCAGCTCGTCCGAGAGCTTCGCGCACCGCTCGAGGAGACGGGAGTGCAAGTAGAAGACGTCGCCGGGGAAGGCCTCGCGGCCCGGCGGGCGGCGCAGCAGCAGCGAGATCGCGCGGTACGCGTCGGCCTGCTTGGTCAGGTCGTCGAACACGATGAGGACGTGCTTGCCCTCGAACATCCAGTGCTGGCCGATGGCCGAGCCCGTGTACGGCGCGATCCACTTGAAGCCGGCGGAGTCGGACGCGGGGGCCGCGACGATGGTGGTGTACTCCATCGCGCCGGAGTCCTCGAGGGACTTCTTCACGGCCGCGATCGTGGAGCCTTTCTGGCCGATCGCGACGTAGATGCAGCGGACCTGCTTCTGCGGGTCGCCGGTCTCCCAGTTGGCCTTCTGGTTGATGATCGTGTCCACGGCGACGGCGGTCTTGCCCGTCTTGCGGTCACCGATGATCAGCTGGCGCTGGCCGCGGCCGATCGGGGTCATCGCGTCGATCGCGGTGATGCCGGTCTGCAGCGGCTCCGACACCGGCTGGCGCTCGACCACCGAAGCGGCCTTGACCTCCAGCGGGCGGCGGTCGGTGGTCTCGATGTCGCCGAGGCCGTCGATCGGGGCGCCCAGCGGGTTGACGACGCGGCCGAGGTAGCCGTCGCCGACCGGCACCGACAGGACCTGGCCGGTGCGCTTGACCTGCTGGCCTTCTTCGACGCTTTCGAAGTCGCCGAGGATCGCGGCGCCGATGGAGCGCGCGTCCAGGTTCAGTGCGACGCCCAGGACGCCGCCGGGGAACTCGAGCAGCTCGTTGGCCATGGCCGAGGGCAGGCCCTCGACGTGGGCGATGCCGTCACCGGCGTCCACCACGATGCCAACTTCTTCCCGGCTCACGTCCGGGGCGTAACTCGAGACGTAGTTCTCGATCGCGCTACGGATCTCATCCGAGGAGATCGTCAGCTCGGCCATGTCTTTCCCGCTCTCGCTTCGTTCTTGCCAGTATGCAAAGTCTTGGGTGACCTGGAGCTATGCCCGGGCCAGCCGCCTGCGCAGGGCCGCCAGCTGACCCGCCGCGCTCCCGTCGATGACCTCGTCGCCGACGCGGACGACGAGCCCGCCGCCGAGCCGCGGGTCGACCTCGACGTGCAGCGCGATCTGCCGCCCGTAGATGTCGTTGAGCTTCGCGCCCAGCTGGGCGGTCTGCTCGTCGGACAGAGCGTTCGCGCTGGTCACGTACGCGACCGAGCGTTCACGGCGTTCCGCGGCCAGCTTGACCAGCTTGTCGAGCCCGACGCCGACGCCGCGGCCCTTGGCCCGGCGCACGACCTGCTCGACGAGGGTCTCGGTGACGACGTCCACCTTGTCGGCGAACAGCCCGCGCACCAGGGTGCGCTTGGCGTCGGCGGGGCCGGCCAGGTCGGAGAGCGCCGTCTCCAGCTCCGGGGCGCCGGCCACGATCCGCGCGACCTGGAACAGCTGGGCCTCGACGGTGTCGACGTTCCCGGTCTTCTCGGCCGCGGTCAGCAGCGCCGAGCGACCGAGCGACTCGAGCCCGTCGGTCAGCTCGCGGGGGCTGGACCAGCGGCTGCCGGCCACCGTGTCGAGCACCTTCAGCGCCGGTTCGGACAGCTTGCCGTCGAACAGCCGGCGCACCAGCCCGGTGCGCGCCTCCGGCGTCGTCGAAGCGTCGCTCACGGCCCGGCGCAGGCCGATCTCACGGTCCAGCAGGTCGACGACCGAGAGCAGCTCGTCGCCGACCGTGGCCGCGTCGGCTCCCGCGTCGGCCAGAACCTCGCCGAGGCGTTCCTCGGCGAGGCCGAGCGCTTCACGGCTCGCAGCATGCAGCGTCATTACGGTCTACTTCCCCGCCCCACCAGCGGCACCGGCGGTGTCCAGCTCCGCGAGGAACCGGTCGACGGTGCCACGACGGCGCGCCTCGTCTTCGAGCGACTCGCCGACGATGCGGCTGGCCAGCTCCACGGCGTTGCGGCCCATGTCGGCCCGCAGCTCGGCGATGATCTGCGCCTTCTGGGCCTGCAGCGCGGCCTCGCCCTGGGCGATGATCCGCTGGGACTCGGCCTCGGCCTCGGCCCGCAGCTCCGCCTTGATCTGCTCGGCTTCGAGCCGGGCGTCGTCGCGGATCTTCGCGGCCTCGGACCGGGCGTCGTTGAGCTGCGCCCGGTACTTGGCCAGCGCCTCTTCGGCCTCGGCCTGAGCCTTCTCGGCCTTCTCGATGCCTCCCTCGATCTTCTGCGCACGCTCTTCGTACGCCTTCTCGAAACGAGGGACGACGTACTTCTTGAGAATGAACAGCAGGATCAGGAAGGCGACGATGCCGAGAATGAGCTCGGAAATGTCCGGCACGATCGGCAACGGCGTTTCCGATGCCAGAACCAGTTCGTTCGTCACGACAACGTCTCCTTAAGCGGCGAGCTGGACGGGCTCAGGCGGAGGCGATGAAGTAGATGACGATACCGATCAGGGCGAGCACCTCGGTCAGCACGAAGGTCGCGTAACCGATGCCCTGGAGCTTGCTCTGCGCCTCCGGCTGACGCGCTGTGCCGTTGATGACGGCGGCGAAGATCAGACCCACACCGATGCCCGGGCCGATGGCGCCGAGGCCGTAGCCGATGGCGGCGAGACCCTTGTTCAGGTTGACGGCCTCGGCGGCCTGCTGGGCCAGAACGATGTTGCTCACGTGCATTTCCCTTCACTTCGGTCCACGCGCTCGCGTGGATCGGGGGCTTGTGTTCTCAGTGCTCCGACGCCAGCGCGGCGCCGATGTACCCGGCCGACAGCAGGGCGAAGATGTAGGCCTGCAGCACCTGGATGAAGGCCTCGAGGAAGGTCAGCCCGATGGCGAAGATCCACGCCACCAGCGAAACCGGCTTCAGGGCCCAGCCGGACGTCTCCGTCAGCAGGAAGGTGCCGCCCAGGGTGAACACGGCGAGGATCAGGTGACCGGCGAACATCGCCGCGAAAACACGGATGGCGAGCGTCAGCGGGTTGAGGAAGAACTTCTCCGCGAACTCGATCAGTGCGAACAGCGGAAGCACCATCGGCGGAACTCCGGGCGGCGCGAGCTCCTTCTTGAGGTACCCGCCCAGGCCGTGCTTCTTGATCCCGACGAAGTGGTACACGGGGTAGACCACGAGGACCGACAGCGCGACCGGGAAACCGAAGCGCGCCATGGTCGGGAACTGCAGCACGGGGATGACGCCGTAGAGGTTGTTCACCAGGATGAAGGTGAACAGCGCGAAGATGACAGGGACGAACCGCTTGAAGTCCTTGCTGCCGATCTGTTCGCGCGCGATGTTGTTGCGGCTGAAGTCGTAGATGGACTCGGCGACGAACTGCCCCTTGCCCGGCACGACCTGCAGCTTGCGGGTCGCCAGCAGGAAGTACGTCGCGATGATCACGACCGAAAGCACGACCAGCAGCATCGGCTTGGTGACCGAGCCGAAGATCGGCGGCAAGATGAAGCTTTCGGCTCCGGGCGGTGCGAACACCGCTCCCTCGGCCAGTACCAGCGCGCCCACTGGGCTCCTTCCGGTTCTCCCGGCCGGCGTTCACTCCGCCGGGGGAATCGTCACGATCTGGACTTAACGTACCCGATACGTATCGGGACGCCGGAGGCGGCTGCCCCACTGTGCGATGAACACGGCTTCACGTTCTGCACACGGGGTTGTCTCGCGTGAACACTGCCCTGCGGTCTACTTCGGACCAGCGGCGGAAGAGGCGGAACTACACGGTCGCCACACTGCTGATCGCGGTTCGTCTTAGGGAGCGTGCGGCCGAGGCCGCCACCCTTGACGCGGACCATACCAGCAGGTCAATCAGTGCCGTACAGGCGTACTCCATACCAACCGATCAGCCCAGGACTTAGGTCCCGGGTGGTCCCGGGACCCAGGTCCGGACCCGGGCGGGACCCCGTCTCCAACGCCGCAGGCGAGCCCTTCGAAGGGGTCCCGGAGGGGCGCGCGAAAGCGCACGGGAGTGGTCCCGGTCACACTCGGGCGGCGGCAGGCCGCCTCACCCTGCGTGAGGGAGCCCGGCGGTGTTCAGGAGGGGATGATCGTCGGGAGCTTGGTCTTGCGGAAGGCCGCGAACTCGGCCGCGGCGGCCACCAGGATGGCGACGATCATGGTGATCCCGAGCGACATCGGGTGCAGCGCCGTGACGCCCTTCAGCAGGGTCAGCGCCCCGAAGAGCACGATGACCTTCACGACGTACCCGCCGAGCGCGATGACCATGACGAACATCGGGTCGAGACCCGCGCTGAAGCGCATCATGCCCAGCGTCGAGAGCGACGCGAGCATCGCCAGCACGGCGCCGACCAGCGAGCCGAGGAAGCCGTGCAGGCCGTTGAGGATGCTGAAGAGGATGATGCAGACCACCACCGCGGGCACGGTCGCCACCAGCGAAGCCTTCGTCATCGCGCGGGCCGCCTCCACCACGGGCTTGGCGTGGGGGTTCTCCTGCGTTTCGGTCTCGCTCACGACTGGCTCCCTGCTCGGTTCGACACCCGAGTGTAGAGAACCCGGCGGATCAGGCGCCGGGCTGGTGGCGCGAGCGCAGCCGCGGGATGACCGAAACCACCACCGCGAACACCAGCCCGGCGCCGATGATCCACAGCGCCGCGGCGTCGTCGAAGAGCGTCACCGACACCGCGCCGAACGCCAGGATCCCGGCCCACAAATAGATCAGGAGCACCGCGCGGCGCTGGGAGTGGCCGATCTCCAGCAGCCGGTGGTGCAGGTGCATCTTGTCCGCCGCGAACGGGCTTTCGCCGCGGCGGGTGCGCCGGACGACCGCCATGATCAGGTCCAGCAGCGGCACGAACAGCACCGCCGCCACGACCACCAGCGGGGACAGCAGCGCGATCGCGTCCTTGCCGCTGAACTGCGGGTAGGGCACGCGCCCGGAGGCCGACGTCGTCGCGCCGGCCAGCATCAGGCCGATCATCATCGAGCCGGAGTCGCCCATGAATATCTTGGCCGGCTGGAAGTTGTAGGGCAGGAAACCCAGACAGGCCCCGGCGAGCGTGGCCGCGATCAGCGCGGGCGGGTACGTGCCGACGTCGCCGCCGGAGCTGTCGAGCAGCCCGAGCGAGAACGCGCACGTCGCCGCGGCCGCGATGAACCCGAGGCCGCCGGCCAGCCCGTCGAGGCCGTCGACGAAGTTCATCGCGTTGACCATCACCACGACCATCAGCACGGTGAGCAGCGCGCCCTGGTTCTTGTCCAGCACCAGCACCGAGCCGAACGAGTCGCCCTGCCCGCCCCACGGCACCCAGAACGACACCCACTGCACGCCGAAGATGACCAGGATCCCGGCGCACATGACCTGGCCGGCGAGCTTCGTCCACGCGTCGAGCTCGAACCGGTCGTCGAGCGCGCCGATCAGCGAGATGACCCCGGCCGCGAGCAGCACGCCGACCGAGTCGAACGAGGCGTCGAAGCCGTGGGACAGCGCGGGCAGCTGGTGGGCCAGGCCCATCGCGCCGGCGACGCCGAGGAAGATGCCGATCCCGCCCATCCGCGGGATGGGGGCGACGTGGACGTCGCGCGCCCGCGGGTTGGCGATCGCGCCGACGCGGATCGCGAGCCGGCGCACGAGACCGGTGAGCAGGTAGGTCACGGCCGTCGCGGTCAGCGCGACGAGGATGTATTCCCGGATGGGGAGCAGACCGGATGTGGGCGGCACGGGGGCGTCACGCTCGCGGGGTCGGGGTCACCCGCGACACGCTATCGTGCCGCGGTTCCCGGCCTGATCCGGCTTCACGCCAACGTTTCCGCGGGCACACCGAGCACCTCCGCCACGGCTGCCTTGGCCACGGCGCCCTCGCGCAGCACCACCGGTTCGGCGCCGGTGAGGTCCACAATGGTCGATGCGACGGCCTCGCCGCTGGAGCCGCCGTCGAGGTACACCGCGACCGAGTCGCCCAGCTGTTCCTGCGCCTCCTGCGCGGTGCTCGCCGGCGGCCGGCCGGAGACGTTCGCGCTCGAAACGGCCATCGGGCCGACGTCGCGCAGGAGCTCCAGCGCCACCGGGTGCAGCGGCATCCGCAGCATCACGGTGCCGCGCGCGTCGCCGAGGTTCCACTGCAGGCTCGGCGCGTGCGGGAGCACGATGGACAGATCGCCCGGCCAGAACGCTTCGATGAGCGCGCGCGCCTGCGGGGGCACGCCGAGCACCAGTCCGTCCACAGTGGACCAGGAGCCGACGAGCACGCCGACCGGCATGTCCGGGCCGCGGTTCTTCGCGCGCAGCAGCGCCTGGACGGCGCCCGCGTCGAACGCGTCGGCGCCGATGCCGTAGACCGTGTCGGTCGGCAGGACGACCAGCCTGCTCGACCGGACCGCACCCGCCGCCGCGGCCAGCCCGTCGGCCCGGGAGTCACGCTTGCTGCAGTCGTAGACCACGCTCATGGCGGTCAGCCTAGCCTCGTGGGGGGGTGGGGGGGGGGGGGGAGTTGTCACCCCCCCCCGCCGACGCTAGGCGACGAAGGAAAAGACACACACGCCCCCCCCCATACTCCTCCCACCGTCCTTCCCCC
>NZ_JBVJOW010000005.1:0-89282 GCF_055582965.1 Amycolatopsis sp. NPDC104863 | reverse complement strand
TTTCTTCGGGGTTTTCCGCTTTTCTCCGTCTGGCCCCCCCTTTTTGGGCGTCCTTTTTGCTCTGTGGTTTGGCAGGGTTCCCCCCCCCCCCCCCCCCCCCCCCCCCGGGCCGCGGTCAGAAGCCGAACGCCGTGCAGCTCGCCGTCGCGGTCTTCGACGGGTCGCTCACCGAGGTCGCCGTCAGCTTCACCCGGGCGGCTAGGTCACCGCCGCCGCGCTTCGCGAAGGCGGCGACCTTCGTGAACTGGCCGAACTTCGCCGTCGCCAGTTCGTTCGGCAGCCGCACCTGCCAGCCCTTCGCGTCCGTCGAGACGCTCAGCCGGTAGGTGTCGGTGTCGTACGGCGCCTTCGCGCCGCGCGCCGAGCCCGTGTTGAGCAGCCCGAAGTCGCAGGTCGCGAGCCCGTCGCGGGTGAACGCCGGCAGCGCCGGGGTCACCGCGGCGCCGCGCGCCTGGCTGCCCGCGCCGTCCAGCGAGGCGACCGTGACCGTGTACGACAGGATGCCGCGGCGGTCCCGGGCGAGGTCGGTGACCAGGAACCGCAGCCGGTTCGCCTGGTCGGTGTACTCGTACGGGCTCGCCGCCTCGGTGCCCGCCTTGAACAGGGCGTCGTTGAGCTGCCGGTAGTCCCCGACGGTGATCTTCACCGGGGTGCCGTCCGGCTTGGTGTAGTCGGTGATGCCGATGTCCTGCGGGTTGGCGTCGATCACCCAGTCGAACGGCGCGTTGTCCTTGTTCTTCGTCTTGGTGATCATGACGCCGGAGTCCGGCGCGAAGGAGTCCGCGCCCATCCGGTCGACCACCTCGACGGTGTAGTTGTCGTACCCGCCGCCGTCACAGAACGGGTCCTTGGCGCGGTCGCACTTCGGCGCCTTGTCCCCGCCGGTGAGCTTGATGTTCAGCCCGGTGAACGCGCCGGGCTGCGCTTCGGTCTCCCGAGCGGTCAGGCGCGCGCTGACCGGGCCCGTCTTCGCCAGCTCGTCGCGGTCGAGCTGCAGGACGTCCGCCGGGTCGACGATGCCGAGCTTCAGCTTGTTGCGCAGCTGGTGCTGGGCGCCCATCGAGCTACCCTGCGTCGCCGGGATCTGCCAGCGGGTGTGCGGCCCGCCGGGCCCGTTGAACGTGCCGCGCGAAAGCATGTCCCACGGCCCGCTGTAGCTGCGGGACGGCGGGACCCCGAACGGGTTGTTGTAGTTGTCGCCGATGCCCAGGATGTGGCTGAACTCGTGCGCGTAGGTCGACTGGCCCGAGCTCTCGGCCTGCACCGAGCTGCCGTCCTGCGCGTTCGGCCAGATGCTGGCGGCCGACGCCCACGACGTCCACGGGACGTAACGGGTCGCCGCGTAATTGGGCAGGTCGTGGTTCGGCGGGCCGAACGCGTCGGGCACGTTCTCCTTGGCGCCGAACTTCATCTCGCCGAACTCCTGCCAGGTCGAGCTCTCGTCCTGGCCGGCGGAGAGGTAGAAGACGAAGTCGAACTGGTTCGCGGTGTCCCCGACGTCGGCGCGCCAGGCGGCGTTGGCGTCGGTGCGGATGTCCCGGTCGCAGTTGGCGCTCGGCGGGCAGGCGCTCGGCTGGAACTCCATGCCGTACTCGTAGGACTTCCCGGGCATCCGGTACGCCCCGAACGCGGTCAGCTGCACGCCGAACCGGCCGCCGGAGTCCTCCATCCAGTACTCGTTGATGGTGTGCCCGTTGTTGAGCGCCTCGGGCTTGTTGAGGAAGTCCTGGTAGTACTTCGCGACGCCGGCCCGCGGGATGTTCGCGGCGGCGGGGCCCGGGTTGCCGAAGATCGTCGAGTTCGCCGGCTTCGTGACGACGAAGTCCTGGTCCGGGTAGTCGGCGAGGACGACGGCGCCCTTGAAGGTGCGCTGGGTGGGCTTGAGGCTCGGGTCGGCCCAGTTCGTGCCGGGCACCTTCCGGTAGTCGGACCAGGTCATGTGGTCCTGGTTCTCCCAGTGCGCGGCGTCGATCGGCGCCGGCCAGCCGCGGGTGAGCGGCTCGGCGGCGGCCGTGCCCGTGCCGAGCCCGGTCAGGACCGTGACGGCGGCGAGCAGGGCGAGCGCTTTCGGGGTTCTGGAACGCATCTGCGGCTCCTTCACTGGACACCCACGGGGGAGGTGGGTCCCGGTGATCGACCGTATTGAGCCGAGCTGTCCCCGTTCTGCCGCGGAGGGAGGTTTACCCGCTTGCCCCACGACGAAAGTCTGGCCGGTTTGTCAGCCGGCCCGCGCTGTGGACAACGCGGGGTGCGCGCCTGCCGGGCACGCCGGAGCTGTCGGTGCCCGCCGGTAACGTCGAAGACGGGGGCGCCCCCGCGGGGCCTCGGTCAGCCAAGGCCGCGGGGCCGCTCGAAAGAGGCCGCGTGACCGTCAGCCAAACCCCGAGACCGGCCAGCCGCGTCGCCGCTCAGCCCAGCCGTCGCGCCGTGACGAACCGCGCGCGCCCCGTCAGGTCCGCGTGGTCTTCAACGCCGGTCAGCACGCGCCGCGCGCGCACCAGGGCCGGGACCGCCGAGCCGTGCGTGTCGTCGTGCTCGATCGCCAGGCCGCCGCCCGGGCGCAGCAGGCGTGCGCCCGCCGCGATCGCGTGGCGGATCACCGCCAGGCCGCTCTCCTCCGCGAACACCGCGCGCGGCGGGTCGTGCTCGGCGACCTCCGGGGGCACCGGGGTCCCCTCCGGGACGTACGGCGGGTTGCACAGCACCAGGTCGACCAGGCCGTCGAGCTCGGCGAACATCGTCGGGTCGCCGATGTCACCGGAGTACAGCCGGATCGGGGTGTTGCCGGCGTCGGCGTGGACGTCCGCGTTGTGCCGCGCCCAGGCCAGCGCCTGCGGGTCGACGTCCACCGCGTAGACGACCGCGTCCGGCCGGGCGTGCGCGACACCCAGGGCGAGCGCCCCGGAGCCGGTGCACAGGTCCACCACGACCGGGTACTCCCGGCCCTGCAGGAACTTGACGCCCCACTCGAGCAGCAGCTCGGTCTCCGGCCGCGGCACGAACACGCCGGCCCCGACCGCGACGGTGATCTCCCCGAGCGCGGCCCAGCCGGTCAGGTACTGCAGCGGGATCCGCTTCGCGCGCTGCTGGACGAGCTGCCCGATGGCCTCGATCACCGGCGGGTCGACCAGCGGCACCATGGGCAGCCGCCCGCGTTCGACCCCGAGCACGTGCGCGGCGATCACCTCGGCGTCGAACCGCGGTGAGGCGACACCGGCCCGCTCGAGAATCCGGGTGGCCTCGATGATGGCCAGGCGCAGCGGCTGCCGATTCACTCGTCGTCCTTCACCTCGTCAAGCCTGGCACACCAGGCGGAACTCCCCCGTCAGGACACGCGCCGGTCCTCCGCCGTCCAGCGTATCGAGGCACCCGCGCGGGCCGTGCCCGGCTCACGCGCGTGACAAACGCCCGCGTAACAGCGGTCACCGCCAGAATGGAACCGGACACCGTGGCTGGCGAAGCGGCCGGCGGTTCCTAAGATGACCGTGACACCGACCTCCGGGAGTGCCCGTGCCGAACGAGCCGGCCCAGCGCCGCCGGGTCGCGTTCATCTTCCCGATCTACAACGAGGAAGAGAACGTCGACCTGCTGCACCGCACGGTCGACGAGGTCACCGCGCCGCTGGCCGGGCGGTACGAGTTCAGCTTCGTCTACGTCGACGACGGCAGCCGCGACGCCTCCCTGGAGCGGCTCACCGAGCTCGGCGCGCGCGACGCCCGGGTCACGGTCGTCGAGCTGTCCCGCAACTTCGGGCACCAGATGGCCGTCACCGCCGGGCTCGACCTGGTCGACGCGGACGCCGTGATCATCATGGACAGCGACCTGCAGGACCCGCCGCGGGTGGCGCTCGAGCTGCTCGAGAAGTGGGAAGAGGGCTACGACGTCGTCTACGCGCAACGGCGGTCGCGCCAGGACCCGCCGTTCAAGCGGTTCACCGCGAGCGCGTTCTACTGGTTCCTGCGGAAGATGGCCGCGGTGGACATCCCGAAGAACACCGGCGACTTCCGGCTGGTCGACCGCAAGGTCGTCGACGAGCTGCGCAAGTACCGCGAACGCGACCGGTTCCTGCGCGGCCTGGTCAGCTACGTCGGGTTCAAGCAGACGGCGGTGCTGTTCGACCGCGACAAGCGCCACGCCGGCGTCACCGGCTACCCGCTCACGAAGATGCTGCGCTTCGCCGCCGACGGCATCCTCGGGTTCTCGACGACGCCGCTGCGGATGATCACACGGATGGGGTACCTGATCTCGCTGCTGAGCTTCCTCGGCGTGCTCTACGTCGTCGGCGTGAAGCTGTTCGCGCCGGAGACCGCGGTGCCCGGCTGGGCGTTCATCACCATCGCGATGTTCTTCCTCGGCGGCATCCAGATCATCATGCTCGGCGTGCTCGGCAGCTACGTCGGCCGCACGTACTCGCAGGTGCAGAACCGGCCGCTGTACACGGTGGCGTCGGTGCGCACCGGGCAGCCCGCCGAGAACCGGAGCGCCGCCCGATGAGGTTCGTCACCGCGACGCAGGTCCGCTTCGGGATCGTCGGGATCGGCAACACCCTGGTCGACGCGCTGGGGTACGCGCTGCTGGCGACGCTCGGCGTGCCGACGTTCCTGGCCAACTTCATTTCGACGACCGCGGGCATGCTGCTGTCGTTCACGCTGAACCGGAACTTCACCTTCCGCGCGAAGGACGGCGACATCCGCCGCCAGGCGCTGCTGTTCTTCGGCGTGACGGCGTTCGGGCTCTGGGTGGTCCAGTTCGGCGTGATCACGCTGGTCAGCCACCTGTTCCCGGGGGTCAACCTGCTGGTGCCGAAGGGTGCGGCGATCGTCGTCGGGCTGTTCTGGAACTACCTGCTCTACCACTACGTGGTGTTCCGGCACCGGCCCGTTTCGCCCGTTCCCGGTGCAGCGCCCGCCGACTCTGCGTGATCTCGTACGCTGTTCCGAGTGCGATCCCGTGAACTGCGCTTCGGCTTGGGCGTCTTCGTCCTTTCGCTGGGTGTCCTCCTCCTCCGGTTCCTCGTGCCGAGGCCGGTCGGGATGGCGGACAACGGCGACGGCTGGCGCCTCCTGTGCGACCTCGGCGGCCGGCACCCGGAGCTGAAGTCCGAGTTCTACGTGCACTTCAGCTACGGCCCGGGGTCGGCGTGCAAGAGCGACTACATCTCGAGCCAGGCGTGGCTCGACTGGTTCGCGAGCAAGCTGGGGAAGGTGCTCGGCTCGTCGGCGGAGCTCAACCTGCTGGTGCTCGGCGCGATCACGTGCGTGCTGGTCGCGGTGGGTGTCGCGGCGACCGTCCTCGCGCTGGACCTGAGCACCCGCTACCGCGTCGTCGCGGCGGTGTTGCTGCTGCTGGTGATGGCCGACTCGGCGTTCTTCGGCTACTTCGCGTCGGTGCTCAGCGAGGGCGCGGGGTTCGTGGGGATGCTGCTGACCACGGGCGGGCTGCTGCTGATGCACCGTGCGGGCGCGTGGCGCTACTGGGGCGCGGCGCTGACCGTCGTGGGCGCGCTGATCGGCATCAACGCGAAGTCGCAGACGCTGCTGCTGATCCCGCTGCTGGTGCTCGCGCTGGTGCTGGTCCGGCCGCTCGGGAAGCGGGGCTTCGCGCGCTGGGTGCTGCCGCTGGGTGTGCTGGTGGTCGTCGGCGCGGGGACGGCGCTGGTCCAGTCCCACGGCGACCCGGCGAACGCCGAGTACCGCGAAGCGAACATGTTCCACGTCGTGTTCGACAGCATCGTGGACGGCAAGCACAACACCGACGCCGACCTGGACGCGCTGGGCCTGCCGCCGAGCGCGAAGAAGTTCATCGGCAAGGGCTGGTGGGAAGCGAGCCCGTGGACGGACGCGGACTACAACGGCTTCCGCGACAAGATCAGCCGCCGCAACGTGGTCCAGTACTACGCGTCCCACCCGCTGCGCACGGCCCAGATCCTCCAGCAGGGCGCGGTCGACACCCTGACGGCGCGGCCGGCCCGGCTGGGCAGCTTCGCCGAGTCGGCCGGGTTCCCGCAGATGGCCCAGGAGTTCCGCGTGCCGGTGTTCTCCGGGCTGTCCGCGCTGGCGGCGCCGCTGGGGCTGTTCGTGCTGGTGCCGTTCTGGCTGCTGATCGGCTGGGCCGGCATCCGCGCGTTCCGCCGCCACCGGCGCGAGTTCGGGATCGTCGTGTTCTTCCTGCTGCTGTTCGCGGTGGGCCAGTTCGGTCTCTCGGCACTCGGTGAGGGGGTCGAGGGGGTGAAGCACCAGCTGCTGACGCTGTTCCCGACGTTCCTGGCCCTGGTGTTCGGGGTGATCAGCTTCTTCCCGAAGCCGGTGTCGCCTTCGAAGGAATCGACGCCGGAGGAGGACGAGCCCGTCACCGAGGTGTTCGACGCCTTCCGCGAACCGGAATCGCCCGCCGTCCGCTGACCGCCTTTGGCAGACTGCGGTGATGCGAATCAAGCACCAGGTCGTCACGTTCGACGCGGCCGACCTCGCGGCCGAGAGCCACTTCTGGGCGGGCGTCCTCGGCGGGCAGGTGGACGAGGACGGCGACTGGCACATGGTGCTGGTCGACGGCGCCCCGCGTGTCGGCGTGCAGCTCGCGCCGGATCACCGGCGGCCGGAGTGGCCGGCCGGCCCGGTCGGGCAGCAGGTGCACCTCGACCTGTGGGTCGAGGACTTCGCCGAGGCGCACGAGCAGGTCACGGCGCTGGGCGCGACGGTGCTGAAGCCGGCGTCCGGAGCGACGGCCGGCGACGACTTCCAGGTGTACGCCGACCCGGCCGGTCACCCCTTCTGCCTGTGCTGGCTGGTCGGCGAACAGCGCTGACCAGCCAGGCGCGTCAGCCGGCCGAGGCCGCCAGGCGTTCTTCGCGGTCCGCCGTCGCCAGTGCGTCCAGAACACCGTCCAAGTCGCCGTCGAGGACCTGGTCCAGGTTGTACGCCTTGTAGTTCACCCGGTGGTCCGAGATGCGGTTCTCCGGGAAGTTGTACGTCCGGATCCGCTCCGAGCGGTCGACCGTGCGGACCTGCGACTTGCGCGCGTCCGACGCCTTGGCCGCCGCCTCCTCCTCCGCGATCGCCTGGAGGCGGGCCTGCAGCACCTGCAGGGCCCGCGCGCGGTTCTGGATCTGGGACTTCTCGTTCTGGCACGACACGACGATGCCGGTCGGCAGGTGCGTGATCCGGACCGCCGAGTCGGTCGTGTTGACGCTCTGGCCGCCCGGGCCGGACGAACGGAAGACGTCGATGCGCAGGTCGTTCGGGTCGATCTCGACCTCGACCTCCTCCGGCTCGGGGTAGATCAGCACCCCGGACGCCGACGTGTGGATCCGGCCCTGCGACTCCGTCGCCGGCACGCGCTGGACGCGGTGCACACCGCCTTCGAACTTCAGGCGGGACCAGACGCCGTCGACGACCGCCGACTTCGTCTTGATCGAGAGCGTGACGTCCTTGAAGCCGCCCAGGTCGGAGTCCACCGAGTCGAGGACCTCGGCCTTCCAGCCGTGGCGCTCGGCGTAGCGCAGGTACATCCGCAGCAGGTCGCCGGCGAACAGGGCCGACTCCTCGCCGCCCTCGCCGGACTTGATCTCCATCACGACGTCGGAGCCGTCGTACGGGTCGCGCGGCAGCAGCAGCTCGGTGAGCTTCGACTCCAGGTCGGGGATCTTCGCGCTCAGCTCCTCGGCCTCCGCGGCGAACTCCGCGTCCTCCGACGCCATCTCCCGCGCGGCCGCGAGGTCGTCGCGGGCCGTGTCGAGCTCGTGGACGGCCCGCACCACCGGCGTCAGCTCGGCGTAGCGGCGGCCGAGCTTGCGGGCACGCGCCTGGTCGGCGTGCACCGCGGGGTCCGCGAGCTGCGTCTCCAGCTCCGCGTGCTCGGCGAGCAGCCCCTTGAGCGAGCTCGAATCCACCTCTGCCACCTCTCAGCTCGGTTGTGCGGACAAAGCAACGGCGCCCACCCGCGCGTGCGGGTGGGCGCCGTGAAAAAAGCTACTTGGCGTCGGCGTCCTTCTTCTGCCGCTTGCCGTAGCGAGCCTCGAAGCGCGCGACCCGGCCACCGGTGTCCATGATCTTCTGCTTGCCCGTGTAGAACGGGTGGCAGTTCGAGCAGATCTCGACGTGGATGTTGCCGCTGGTCTTGGTGCTGCGCGTGGTGAAGCTGTTTCCGCAGTCGCAGTTCACTTCGGTGACCACGTACTCGGGGTGAATGCCGCTCTTCATGGTGTCCTCTCTCGTTGGCTCCGGGTCCCCAGTCGTCCACGGGGTGAACCGGCGCCGGACTTCAGCGGGTAATTCTGCCAGACGGGCTGACGATCACTGGAACGCACCCCGCTGACCTGGTATTCCGAACGCGCCGGAGGCCTCCTCGCGCCGACCGCGGGGAGGCCTCCGGCGTACGCGCTCAGTCGTCTTCGCCGCCGCCGAGGGCGGTCTTCGAGACCTGCATCAGGAACTCGACGTTCGTCTTCGTCTTGCGCAGCCGCGAGATCAGCAGGTCGATGGCCTGCTGCGAGTCGAGCGCGTGCAGCACCCGGCTCAGCTTCACGGTCACGGCCAGCTCGTCCGGCGAGAGCAGCAGCTCGTCCTTACGAGTACCCGACGGGTTGACGTCGACGGCCGGGAACACCCGGCGCTCGGCGATCTTGCGGTCGAGCTTGAGCTCCGCGTTACCGGTGCCCTTGAACTCTTCGAAGATGACCGTGTCCATCGTCGACCCGGTCTCCACCATCGCCGTGGCGAAGATGGTCAGCGAGCCGCCGTTCTCGATGTTGCGCGCCGCGCCGAGGAACCGCTTCGGCGGGTAGAGCGCGGTCGAGTCGACACCACCGGACAGGATCCGGCCGGACGCCGGGGCCGCCAGGTTGTACGCACGGCCGAGGCGGGTGATCGAGTCGAGCAGCACGACGACGTCGTGGCCCATCTCGACCAGGCGCTTGGCCCGCTCGATCGACAGCTCCGCGACCGACGTGTGGTCGGACGGCGGCCGGTCGAAGGTCGAGGCGATGACCTCGCCCTTCACCGAGCGCTGCATGTCGGTGACCTCTTCCGGACGCTCGTCGACCAGGACGACCATCAGGTGGCACTCGGGGTTGTTCGTGGAGATCGCGTTCGCGATGTCCTGCATGATCGTGGTCTTACCGGCCTTCGGCGGCGACACGATCAGGGCGCGCTGCCCCTTGCCGACCGGCATGATCAGGTCGATCACGCGGGTCGTGAGCTTGTGCGACTCGGTCTCGAGGCGCAGCCGCTCGTTCGGGTACAGCGGGGTCAGCTTGGTGAAGTCGGGACGCCGCTTGGCCTCGTCCGGCTCCAGGCCGTTGATCGAGTCGACGCGCACCAGCGGGTTGAACTTCTGCCGCTGCTGCTCGCCGTCACGCGGCTGGCGGACGACACCGGTGATGGCGTCGCCGCGGCGCAGGCCGTACTTGCGGACCAGCGAGAGCGACACGTACACGTCGTTCGGGCCGGCGAGGTAGCCGGACGTGCGCACGAACGCGTAGTTGTCGAGCACGTCCAGGATGCCCGCGACGGGCAGCAGGACGTCGTCCTCGCGGATCTCGGTGTCCGGCGAACCGCCGTCACGCTGGCCGCCGCCACTGCCCCGGCGACGACGGTCGCGGAAGCGACGGCCGCGGCGGCCGCCTTCCTCGTCGTCGTCCTGCTGCTGGGCGCGGTTGTCGCGGTTGTCCTGCCCGCCGCCGCGGTTGCCGCCGTCCTGCTGGTTGCGCTGACGGTTGCCGTCCTGGCGGTTGTCGTTGCGGTTGCCGCCGCCCTGACGCTGCTGGTCGCGGTTGTTGTTCCCGCCACCCTGCTGGCGGTCGCCGCCCTGACCCTGCTGGCGCTCGCCCTGCTGACGGTCGCCGCCCTGCCCCTCGGGCGCGCCGGCGGCGCGGTTCGACCCGCGGCGGCGCCGGCTGCGGCCGCCCTCCTCGGGCTGGCCGTCCTGGCCCTGCGGGCCGTCCTGCTTGTCCTGCCGGTCCTGCTGCGGGCGCTCCTGCGGCGGGGCGTCCACCGCGGGCGCGCTCGCCGCCGGGGCCTCGGCCTGCGGCTCCGGCTTGGTCTCGGCCGGCGCCGACGGCGCTTCGGCCTTGGGCTCGCGCTTCGGAGCCTTGACCGGCTCGCCGACGCCCTCCAGGGGCAGCGTCTCGGCGGCCGCACGCTTGCGGGACTTGCCCTGACGCTCGCGGATCGCGGCGATCAGGTCGCCCTTGCGCATGCCCGTCGTCTCGCCGACGCCGAGCTCCCCAGCCAGCGAACGCAGTTCCGCCACGGTCTTACCGGTCAACCCGCCGACCGTCTTCTTGGGAGCGGGGGTGCTGCCGTTCGACTCCGCGGCGCTGCTACCCACGTCGCTCAAAAGATCGGTGTTGCTCACACATGTCCTTCCTGACCGATCCACGCCTCCAGGCGGATCAGCGGACTGCCGCTCGCTTCTGATCGCGAACCGGCGTAACTGCCCCCCGATACGGGAGATGAGCTCTTCGGCCGTGCGAAACACAGCTGGAGCGCCTCCACCACAGGGGTTTGCGTCCTCCATTCGGAGGATGCGGAATCCGACACCGCCGAGACCGGAAACCCGCCTGCGTCCCTCCGCGTTACCCCGCTTGCCAGGCGGTGCGGATTCGGCGGATCGACGAAGGATGCCATCCGGGAAATTTCCCGGGACCGACATCGGGTGCGGAAACGCACGGTGATCGAACGCCCCCGAGGGTAGACCGCGGCGGTGCCGGGTGCAACAACCACCCCCCGCGTGGCGGGACCGGCCGCGGCCACGTGACCCAGCCTTTACTGAGCCGCAACCTGCACACCCGTGAGATCCACGGGCAGCTCGAAGACGTCGAAGCCCTCAACGTCGACCTCTGGCGGCAATATTCCCGTCGTCGTCAGCGCGAGCACGGTCGGGCCCGCGCCGGAGACGGTGGCGGCCACGCTGCGTGCACGAAGCGTCGCCACCAGCTCGCCGCTCGCCGGGTAGGCGGGCGCGCGGTAGTGCTGGTGCAGCCGGTCGTCGGTCGCCGCGAGCAGCAGCTCCGGCTTCGCCGTCAGCGCGTGCACGGCGAGCGCGGCGCGGCCGGCGTTGTGCGCGGCGTCGGCGTGCGGCACCGCCGCCGGCAGCAGGCCGCGGGTGGTCGCGGTGGCCGAGCGCACCGACGGCACGGCCACGACCGGCCGGATCGACGCGTGCGGCGCGAGCCGCTCGGCGTGGAACTCCCCGCCCTCGCACCAGGCGACGACGAGCCCGCCGACCAGGCTGGCCGCGGCGTTGTCGGCGTGCCCCTCGAAGCCCGCGGCCAGCTGCAACGCGCCGAAGTCGTCGAGCTGACGGCCGGCCAGCGCATACCCCGCGGCGACGCCGGACACGACGGCCGCCGCGGACGAGCCGAGCCCGCGCGCGTGCGGGATCGCGTTGAAGCAGCGCAGGTGCAGGCCGGGCGGCTCGACCCCGAGGTGCGCGCAGGTCCGCCGGATCGCGCGCACCACCAGGTGGGTCTCGTCGGTCGGGACGTCCGCGACGCCGCCCGCGCCCGCGTCGACCACCTCGACCTTGAGCCCGGCGTCGACGACCTGCACCTCGACGACGTCGTAGAGGCCGAGCGCCATCCCGAAGGCGTCGAAGCCCGGCCCGAGGTTCGCGGTGGACGCCGGGACGGTGACGCGGAACCCGGTCATCGCAGGTCCAGCGCCGCCGCGACCGCCGAGGGGTCGACGGCCAGCGGCTCGACCTCGACGTTGCCCGCCAGCGCCGTCTGCGGGTCCTTCAGGCCGTGGCCGGTGACCGTGCAGACCACGCGGGAGCCGCGCGGCAGCCGTCCGTCGGCGGCCGTGGCGAGCAGGCCCGCCACGCTGGTGGCCGACGCCGGCTCGACGAACACGCCCTCGCGCCCGGCCAGCAGCCGGTACGCCTCGAGGATCTTCTCGTCGGTGACGGCCTCGAAGAGCCCGTCGGAGGCGTCCTTCGCCTTCACCGCGGCGGTCCACGACGCGGGGCTGCCGATCCGGATCGCGGTGGCGATCGTGTCCGGGTCGCGCACCGGCTCGCCGTGCACCAGCGGCGCCGCGCCGGCCGCCTGGAAGCCGAACATCCGCGGGGTGTTCTTCACCACATCGTCGTTCGCGTACTCCGAATACCCCGCCCAGTACGCCGTGATGTTGCCGGCGTTGCCGACCGGGAGGCAGTGGATGTCCGGCGCCTCGCCGAGCACGTCGCAGATCTCGAAGGCGGCGGTCTTCTGGCCGGCGATGCGCACCGGGTTGACCGAGTTGACGAGCGTGACCGGGTAGTCGGCCGCGGTCTTGCGGGCCAGCTCGAGGCAGTCGTCGAAGTTGCCGTCGACCTGCAGGATCCGCGCGCCGTGCAGCACGGCCTGGGCGAGCTTGCCCATGGCGATCTTGCCCTGCGGCACCAGCACGGCGCAGGTCAGGCCGGCGCGAGCGGCGTAGGCGGCAGCCGAGGCGGAGGTGTTGCCGGTCGACGCGCAGATCACCGCCTTGAGCCCGCTGGCGAGCGCGTGCGTGATGGCCACGGTCATCCCGCGGTCCTTGAACGAGCCCGTCGGGTTGGCGCCCTCGACCTTGAGGTGCACCTCGCAGCCGGTCAGCTCGGACAGGTGCCGCGCGGGCAGCAGCGGCGTGTTGCCCTCCCCGAGCGTGACGACCTGCGCGCCGTCCGGGACCGGGACGCGGTCCCGGTACGCCTCGATGATTCCGGGCCAGGGATGCCTGATCACTGGTCTTCGCCTTCCACCCGCATGACGCTGACAACTTCGTGCACGACGTCGAGCCGCGCGATCTCGTCCACAGTGGACTGCAAGGCGGCGTCGGGCGCCTGGTGCGTCACGACGACGAGGCTCGCGCGGTCGCCGACGTCGCTCTGGCGCACCGCCGCGATGCTGACGCCCCTCGCGGCGAACGCCTGCGCCACCTGCGCGAGCACACCGGCGCGGTCGGCCACGGAAAGGCTTACGTGGTACCGGGTCGGCGTCTGGCCCATCGGGCGCACCGGCAGCGCCGCGTGCGCGGACTCGCGCGGGCCGCGGCCGCCGGCGACCCGGTTGCGGGCCACCGCGACGAGGTCGCCGAGCACCGCGCTCGCGGTCGGCGCGCCGCCCGCGCCCTGGCCGTAGAACATCAGCTCGCCGGCCGCGTCCGCCTCGACGTAGACGGCGTTGAACGCGCCGCCGACGCCGGCCAGCTGGTGGCTGCGCGGGATCATCACCGGGTGCACGCGGGCGGACACCGACTCGACCCCGTCGTCGTCGGCGACCCGCTCGCAGATCGCCAGCAGCTTCACCGTGCGGCCGAGCATCCGGGCCGCGCCGAGGTCGGCGGCCGTGACGTCGGCGATGCCCTCGCGGTGCACGTCCGAGGCCGTGACCCGGGTGTGGAACGCGAGCGAGGCGAGGATCGCGGCCTTCGACGCGGCGTCGTACCCGTCGACGTCGGCGGTCGGGTCGGCCTCGGCGTACCCGAGCCGGCTGGCCTCGTCGAGCGTCTCGGCGTACCCGGCGCCGGTGGAGTCCATCGCCGAGAGGATGTAGTTGGTGGTGCCGTTGACGATGCCCATCACGCGGGTGATGCGGTCACCGGCCAGCGACTCGCGCAGCGGGCGCAGCAGCGGGATGGCCCCGGCCACGGCGGCCTCGAAGTAGAGGTCGGCGCCCGCGGCGTCGGCCGCTTCGAACAGGTCGGCGGAGTGCTCGGCCAACAGCGCCTTGTTCGCCGTGACCACCGACTTCCCGGCCTTGAGCGCGGCCAGCAGCCAGCCGCGCACCGGCTCGATGCCGCCGACCAGCTCGACAACAACGTCGACGTCGTCGCTGGTCACGAGCTTCTCGGCGTCCGCGGTCAGCAGCTCCGGCGGCAGCTCGGGGTGCTTGTCCGGGCGGCGGACCGCGATGCCGGCCAGCTCGACCGGCGCGCCCGCCCGCGCAGCCAGCTCCCCGGCCTGCTCGGTGAGCAGCCGGGCGACCTGGCCGCCGACGGTCCCGCAGCCGAGCAGGGCGACCCTGATGGACGGTCGTTCCTCTGGGGCAGACACTGGTGCTCAGACCTCCAGGCGCAGCATGTCGTCGGTCGTCTCCCGCCGCAGCAGCAGCCGGGCGCTGCCGTTGCGCACGGCGGCCACGGCCGGGCGCGGCTGCCGGTTGTACGTGCTCGCCATCGAATAGCAGTAGGCGCCGGTCGCCGCGACGGCCAGCAGGTCGCCGGGAGCCAGCGTGTCGGGCAGCCAGCAGTCTCGTACGACGATGTCGCCGGACTCACAGTGTTTTCCCACGACCCGGGACAGCACGGCCTGCGCCGGCTGCTCGTTGTCGCCCGCGGACCGGGAAACGAGCCGGACGTCGTACACCGCGTCGTAGAGCGCGGTCCGGATGTTGTCGCTCATCCCGCCGTCGACGCTGACGTACCGGCGCGACAGGTCGTCGCCGAGCGAGACGTCCTTGATGGTGCCGACCTCGTACAGCGTGACCGTGCCCGGGCCGGCGATCGCGCGGCCGGGCTCACCGGCGATGCGCGGCACCGGCAGGCCCGCGTACGCGCACTCCTTGCGGACGATCTCGCGGATCTGCGTGATCATCTGCGCGGGCGGCGGCGGGTTGTCCTTGTCGGTGTAGGCGATGCCGAAGCCGCCGCCGAGGTCGACCAGGCTCAGCTGGTCGAGCAGCTCGGGGCCGTGCTCCTTGGCCAGGTCGGCGAGCAGCCCGACCACGCGGCGGGCGGCGACCTCGAAGCCGTCGGCGTCGAAGATCTGCGAGCCGATGTGGCTGTGCAGGCCGACCAGCTTGAGCGACGGCGAGTTCAGCACCCGGCGCACCGCCTCGGCGGCGTCGCCGGAGGCCAGCGAGAACCCGAACTTCTGGTCCTCGTGCGCGGTCGCGATGAACTCGTGGGTGTGCGCCTCGACGCCGACGGTCACCCGGATGAGGACCGCCTGGGTGATGTCGTGGCGCGCGGCGATGTCGGCCAGCCGGGCGATCTCGAAGTAGGAGTCGAGCACGACCGTGCCGACCCCCGCGACGATCGCGGCCTCGAGCTCCGCGAGCGACTTGTTGTTGCCGTGGAAGGTGATCCGGTCGGCCGGGAAGTTCGCGCGCTGCGCCACGGCGAGCTCGCCGCCGCTGCAGACGTCCAGGCTCAGCCCCTGCTCGGCCACCCAGCGGGCGATCTCGATGGAGAGGAACGCCTTGGACGCGTAGTGCACGAGCGACGGGTCGTCGAACGCCTCGGCGTAGTCCGCGCAGCGGGACTTGAAGTCGGCCTCGTCGACCACGAACAGCGGCGTGCCGTGCTGCTCGGCCAGCTCGCGGACGTCGACGCCGGCGATCCGCACGACGCCGTCACCACCGCGGAAGGTGTTGCGCGGCCACACTTTCGCGGGCAGCTTGTCGAGCTCTTCGACTCCCGAGGGCTGCAGCCCCGAGGTGTCGGCGTGGGGGTAGACGTCGGCGTGCCGGGGGCCCGCGGGGTGCGCCATTTCTTACATCCGTTCCGGAGCGGAGACACCAACCAGCGCGAGGCCGTTGGCGAGCACCACGCGCGCCGCCTCGCAAAGCGCCACCCGGGCGTGGTTGGCCGGGGTGGCCTCCTCGTCGCCCTTGGGCAGCACGCGGGCCTCACGGACCGCGTAGAACTTGTGGAGCGCGCCCGCCAGCTCCTCCAGGTAGCGCGCGACCCGGTGCGGCTCCCGCATTTCGGCGGCACGGCGCACGGTTTCCGGGAACTCGCCGATCGTGCGGATCAGGTCACCCTCGACCGGCAGCGTCAGCTGACTCAGGTCGACGTCCTCCGTGGACTCCAGGCCGAGGTCCTTGGCGCCGCGCAGCATCGTGCACAGGCGCGCGTGCGCGTACTGGACGTAGTAGACGGGGTTGTCGTTGGAGTGCTTGCGCAGCAGGTCCAGGTCGACGTCCAAACTGGAGTCCACGGAGTAGCGGATCAGCTCGTAGCGGGCCGGGTCGACGCCGACCGCCTCGACGAGGTCCTCCATGGTGATCACGGTGCCGGCGCGCTTGGACATCCGGACCGGCTTGCCGTCGCTGACCAGGTTGACCATCTGGCCGATCAGCACCTCGACCGTCGCCGGGTCGTCGCCGAACGCGGCGGCGGCGGCCTTGAGGCGCGCGATGTAGCCGTGGTGGTCCGCGCCGAGCATGTAGATGCAGAGGTCGAAGCCGCGGTTGCGCTTGTCCTTGAAGTAGGCCAGGTCACCGGCGATGTAGGCCGGGTTGCCGTCCTGCTTGATGACGACGCGGTCCTTGTCGTCCCCGTACTCCTTCGACTTCAGCCACCAGGCGCCGTCCTCGAAGTAGAGGTTGCCGGAGTCCTTCAGCTCCTGGACGGCGGCGTCGACCGCGCCCGACTCGTGCAGCGAGTTCTCGTGGAAGAAGACGTCGAAGTCGGTGCCGAACTCGTGCAGGCTCTGCTTGATCTCGGTGAACATCAGCTCGATGCCGATCCGGCGGAATGTCTCGTGCCGCTGCTCCTCCGGCAGCGACAGCGCGCTCGGCTCGGCCTTGATGACCTCGGCGGCGATGTCGTTGATGTAGCCGCCCGCGTAGCCGTCCTCCGGCGCGGGCTCACCCTTCGCGGCGGCGACCAGCGACCGGACGAACCGGTCGATCTGCGCGCCGGCGTCGTTGAAGTAGTACTCGCGGGTGACCTCGCCGCCCTGCGCGCCCAGGACCCGGCCCAGCGCGTCGCCGACCGCGGCCCAGCGGGTGCCGCCCAGGTGGATCGGGCCGGTCGGGTTCGCCGAGACGAACTCGAGGTTGATCTTCGTGCCGGCCAGCGCGTCCCCGCGGCCGAACGCGGCGCCGGCGTCGAGCACCTGGCGCACGATGTCGCCCTGGGCGGCCGCGGCGAGCCGGAAGTTGAGGAAGCCGGGGCCCGCCACCTCGGCCGAGGCGACGCCTTCGTCCGCCGAGACCGCCTCGGCCAGCGCGTCGGCGAAGTCGCGCGGCTTGAGCCCGGCCTTCTTGGCCACCTGGAGGGCCAGGTTCGTCGCGTAGTCGCCGTGGTCGGGGTTGCGCGGGCGTTCGATGGTCACCTGCTCCGGCAGCACGGCGTCGGTGATGCCGCGTGCGGCGAGCACCTGCACGGCGGAGCTGCGGACCAGGTCGGCGAGAGCGGCGGGAGTCACTCCGCGAATTCTAGGTGTGCCCAGGTCGGGCGCTTTCAGCGGTCTCGGCCACGTCACGGCGGGCGTCCGTGTGAGGCGTTAACGGTGATCAGACGCGCGGTCTCTACACTGGCCCGGGCGGGAATCCGTCCGCAGCCACCAGAGGGAGAACGCGGGAGCCATGGCGAACCGGACAACTCGGAAAAAGGGGTCGGCTGTGAAGGCGGCCCGCGGTTCCGTCGTGAGCAAGAAGGGCACGCCGTGGGGCACGATCGTCGCGGTCATCGCCATCGTCGCCCTGGCCGGCGCCGTGATCACGTACTACATGGTGGCGTCCGCGCCGAAGCGTGAGCAGTCCGACCGCGAGGCGGCCGCCGCGTCCTTCGCGCCGACCGCGTCCGACCCGGACCCCTCCAAGCGCATCCCCGGCGTGGTGACGGCCACCTACACCGGCAGTGTGCACGTGCTCCCGACCGAGCGCGTCGCCTACGACAAGACCCCGCCGTTCGGCGGCCCGCACGACGGGTACTGGGCCACCTGCACCGGCACGGTGTACCCGAACGCCGTCCGCACCGAGAACATGGTGCACGGCCTCGAGCACGGCGCCGTGTGGATCGCCTACAACCCGCAGCAGATCACGGGTGACGCGCTGAACCTGCTCAAGGTCCGCGTCGAGGGCAAGCCGTACACGATGATGTCGCCGTACCCGGGCCTCGACAAGGCGGTCTCGCTGCAGTCGTGGGGCCACCAGCTGAAGGTCGACAAGGCCGACGACCCGCGCATCGACGAGTTCATCGCGGCGCTGCGGAGCAACCCGAACGGCGTCTACCCCGAGGTCGGCGCCTCCTGTGACGCGCTCGGCCCGGGCCAGTTCGACCCGGACAACCCGCCGCCGTTCGACCCGTCGAAGCCGGGCCCGGACGCGAAGCCGATGGACTACAAGGGCACGCCGAACGCGCAGACCGACCAGCAGACCGGCGGGATGAGCCAGCAGCCGTCGGCCCCGGCCACCAAGTGACTTCGGAGGCCCCCGGGCCGCCCACGTGGTCGCGCTGGGTGATCATCGGCGGCGCGCTGCTGGCGGTCCTGCTGATCGGCGCGACCGCGGGGATGTTCCTGACCCGCACCCTCGACAACGGCTCGGCTGCCGCCACTCCGGCAGCCGGGTCGGTCGAGGTGGGGTTCGCCCAGGACATGTCGACGCACCACCTGCAGGCCGTCACGATGGCCGGCTGGGCGCGCGACCACTCGACCGACCCGGAGATCCGCCAGCTGGCGTTCGACATCGAGCGCACGCAGCTGGAGCAGGTCGGCCGCATGAAGGGCTGGCTCATGCTGTGGGACCAGCCGGAACAGGCGATCGGCGCGCCGATGAAGTGGATGACGGAACCGATGTCCGGCATGCCGGGCATGTCGATGGGCACGTCGTCGGTCAACCCGGCGGCGGGCGCCCTGATGCCGGGCATGGCGACCGAGGCGGAGCTGGCCAAGCTGCGCTCGCTGTCGGGCAAGGAGCTGGACGTGTACTTCCTCCAGCTGATGCTGCGCCACCACCAGGGCGGAACGGCGATGGCCCAGTACGCGGCGGGCCATTCGAACCTGACGGCGTTGCAGGCCCTGGTGCGGAGCATCCTGACGTCGCAGGGTGCGGAGATGGACCAGATGAAGCTGATGCTCTCCAGCCGGGGCGCCCAGCCGCTCCCCTGACTACCAGGAAAGCTCCTGGCAGCGCCGCGCGCACTGCGGCGCCTCCACCTGCAAGGTCGCGTGCTCGATCGCGTACCGCGAGGCCAGCAGGTTCTGCGCCTCCGTCAGCACGTCCGACTGCTTCGCCGGCGGGGCCAGCGTCAGGTGCGCCGAGGCCACCTCCATGCCGGACGTCAGCGTCCAGACGTGCAGGTCGTGCACGTCCGCGACCCCCGGCAGCGCGGCCAGCTCGGCGTTGATCGCGCCCACGTCGACGCCGTGGGGTGCGTGCTGGAAGAGGATGCGCAGCGCGCGGCGGGCCAGGGCCCACGTGCGGGGCAGCACGAACAGGCCGATCGCCACACCGATGATCGGGTCCGCGTAGCGCCAGCCGGTCAGCAGCGTCAGCACGCCGCTGACCAGGACGCCGACCGAGCCGATCAGATCGGCCAGCACCTCCAGATACGCGCCGCGGACGTTGAGGCTCTCCTTCGCCCCCGAGCGCAGCACGGCGAACGACACGACGTTGGCCAGCAGGCCGGCCGACGCGGCCAGCAGCACCGGCAGGCCGGGCACCGCCGGCGGGTCGCTGATCCGGCCGATGGCCTCGACCAGGACGTATCCCGCGACGCCGAACAGCAGGATCGCGTTGCCGAGCGCGGCCAGCACCTCGGCCCGGTAGAGCCCGAACGTGCGGCTGACCGTGGGGCCGCTGCGCCGCGCCAGGACGATCGCGGTCAGGGCCATGCCGACCCCGAGGACGTCGGTGAACATGTGCGCGGCGTCGGAGATCAGGGCCAGCGAGCCGGTCGTGAAGCCGACGACGAACTCCAGCACCATGAAGCCGGCGCCGATGCCCAGCGCGACGGTCAGGCTGCGCACGTATCGTCCGGACGCGCTCGCCGGCGCGCTCGTGTGGCCGTGCCCGTGGCCGTGTCCCATCTCGCCTCCGCTCCGCGTGTCGTTCCGAGGCCAAACATATAGTCGAATGCGCATATGTGCAACAGAGGTGAGGCTAAGTTCACCCATCCGAAAGCTACTCCGCGGCTTGTTCGTCACCAATCCACCAGGAGGGGTTTCCCGCCTGGTGGACCGGTCACGCTTCGACGTCGCCCGCGGCTAGCGCACCAGCCGGAAGAACCCGCGGACCTGCTCGACGAACAGCTGCGGCTGCTCGAGGGCGGCGAAGTGCCCGCCGACGGGCAGCTCCTCGAACCAGCGCAGGTCGGTGTAGCGCTGCTCGGCCTGCCGCCGCGACGGCCGCACGATCTCCTTGGGGAACACCGAAACCCCGGCCGGCACGTCCACTGTGGACAGGTCGCGGTCGTTGTTCTCCCAGTACATCCGCGCCGACGAGGTCGCCGTGGCGGTGAACCAGTAGACCGAGATCGCGTCCAGGATCTTCTGCCGGTCGACGGCGTCCTCGGGGTGGCCCTTGTTGTCGGTCCACGCCCAGAACTTCTCGGCGATCCAGGCGGCCTGCCCGGCCGGCGAGTCGGTCAGGCCGTACCCGAGCGTCTGCGGCCGCGTGCCCTGCTCGGCGGAGTAGCCCGCCCCGGTCCGCCGGAACTCCTGCAGGTCGGCGAGCGCCTTGCGCTCCTGCGGCGTCGGATCGTCCTGCTCGAGCCGCACGGGCGCGAAGTTGACGTGCACCCCGGCCACCCGCGGCGAGCGCCCGAGCGCGTTCGTCACGGCGGCGCCCCAGTCACCACCCTGAGCGCCGTAGCGGTCGTAGCCGAGCGACACCATCAGCGCGTCCCACAGCTCGGCGACCCGCGCGATCTTCAGCGCGGGCTTGTCGCTCCAGCCGTACCCGGGCAGCGAGGGAATGACGACGTGGAAGGCGTCGGCGGGATCTTCGGGCTCGGTGAGCGGCCCGATGACGTCGAGGAACTCCAGCACCGACCCGGGCCACCCATGGGTGAGCACCAGCGGCAGCGCGTCCGCGTGCGGCGACCGGACGTGCAGGAAGTGCACCCCGACCCCGTCGACGCTCGCCCGGAACTGCGGAAAGGCGTTGAGCCGCCCGGCGAACCCGAAGTCGTACTCCTCGCCCCAGTCCCGGCAGAGCTCACGCACATAGGCCAGCGGAACCCCCTGCGACCAGTCGCCGACGGTCTCCGCCTCCGGCCACCGCGTCCGCCGCAACCGCTCCCGCAGATCGGCGATGTCGACCTCGTCGAGAGGTACCTGGAAGGGTTCGGCCATCTCGCCTCCTTCGGGTGAGGCTCCCACGCTAGCGACGTGCGGGTGAGTGGATCAACTTCCTTGCGCTGACCAGCGGGATCACCCATCGCCCCACCTGCCCGCGCGGGCCGCGGACGATACGCTAAGCTTTCCGAGTCGCCCAGCGATGGGCCCTCGTAGCTCAGGGGATAGAGCACTGCCCTCCGGAGGCAGGTGTCGCAGGTTCGAATCCTGCCGAGGGCACCCGAGATGCCCGAGGTCTGTTCGCGGATTGCGCGAACCGGATCTCGGGTTTTGTGTTTTCTGGGGGCCGAGCCCCCAGACCCCCGCCGGGGGCGAGCCCCCGGACCCCCAGCGTGGTCACCTTGGGTTGAAATCATGCGTGGGGGCCATGCTGGCGGCGGTGTGGCGCAGGTCATGTGGCCGCGGGACCGCTCCTGCGCCTCCTCTGTGAAGGCTGTCCTGTGCGCGGCACTGCGAGGCTGGGCATAGGTGATCCTCGGGATTTGCCGCTCCGCTTGGCTCGGAACGGCCGTGCCGGCAGCGAGCCGAGGAATGGACCGGTAGCCGAGTGGAGCGAGGTTCTGCCGCTACCGCGCAGGTGAGGGGGATCCCGGCCCCTCGTCATGGGCTCCCGGCGGGCGCATTCCGCTTTTCCTTGGCTGGTGTGGAATATCCCTCCGGTTCCGGATCGGCGAACGGGCATGCGGGGCCGGTCGCCGTACACCACTACAGTTCTGTCCGGGCTCGGTCTCCTCCTGGAAAGGCGGCTTCCGCAATGGGTCAGGACGAGCTGTCCCACATACCGGTGGGCGCACGTCGGTTGTTCGATGCGGTGGGCGCGGAATGGCCGAAGGCAGCCAGTCCGGGCTGGATCTGCGAGGAACCGGATTGACGGAGTTTTCCCGCGTGCTGGAGGCGCTCGCCAAACGGCCGAAACATGCACGGGCCGCGTCAGGGAAAGCCTGCGAGGAGCATTCGCGTCGACGCTGACCGGTTCGCTGAGCAAGGCGGACCGGTCGGCCGCCGCCGACATCTTGAAAGCCTCGGCGCCGGCTGAGGACGCGGGGAGCCACGGAGACCGGCGGGCCGGGCCGGAACGGGCACCAAACCGGCCGATCAGGCCCGGCACCGCAAGCTGCGCGATGTCCATCCGGTCTCCTACCGCGGGCACAGGCCCGTTCTCCGGCGACGGTGAATGGGGCGGTGGTGGGTTGCCGATCGTGACCTGCGCAATCCAGTGGATGCCCCGCTCGGCCAGGGTGATGGCGGCACGGCGCAGGAACCCGGGGCGCGGCCGTGTGCTCGCCGGCCGCCGGAGTCGTCGCGCTCGCGGCGGCGGATCAGTTGTCCGGGCGGTCCGGCCAGGCCGATCCGAGGCGCCGGTTCCGCCGCCGGGCGATGATCCGGTACGCGACCTGCCTCGGTCGACCGGGGTCGACGTGGTCGATCAGCAGGCGTACTTCGGCTGTACCGGCGATGTACCGACCGTTCCTAACCTCGGTTCGCCGGCAGGGTGAGGAGACGGTTGTGCAGGATACGAAGTTCGACCCACGCAGGATTGCTTTCCACCTCGTGTCCGGGGGGCTCATCGCGGGCGCGCTCGGAATCATGGGTGCCGCGGCGGCTGAGGCCGGTCCGCTCGTTCCGAGGGCGCCGGAGGGAGGGGGCGCGCCGAGTCCGGCGCCGAAGGCCGCCGTGTGGTCGGGCGGAGGCAAGCAGGCTGTCGTATCGGCCCAGGAAAAGAAGGCTGCTCCGCGACCGGAGGCCGCCAAGAGCACGCCGCCCGTCCAGAACTCCGGTGGGGGCAAGCAGTACGTGGTCTCGGCGCAGGAGAAGAAGAAAGCCGCACCACGGGCGGAAGCCGCCAAAAACACTTCGGCCGGGCGCGATTCCGGGGGCGGCAAGCAAGCCGTGGTCTCCGCGCGGGAAAAGAAGGCGGCCCGGTCCGCCGGGGAATCCACGCAGAACGCGCCGAAACCTGCCCGGGCCACCGAGCTGGAACGGAAGCGGCCCCCGAAGGCCGACGAGGTGGCGCACGGGCGGGTCGTCGATCGCGGGGCCGCCGGGGTCGGAAAGTACGAAGAAGACTACGGCGACGGCGTCACGAAGATCACCGATCTGCGCACCGGCGACGTGAGTGTCAACGGGTTCAAGCTCCAGGGCCGGGCACCGTCGACGGAGAAGCTCATTCCCGCCATGAAGGACTACGTCCGGCGCGACGCCACCCAGTGCGCCGGCAGTCCGGGGTCACCCCTCTGCGGGGACGACGAGCAGGCGAAGACCCGGCGAGCCGCCCAGGCAGTGCTGATCGCCTGCAACGACATCGACTGCGACCAGAACTTCCTCCTCGACGCTCTCGCCACCAACCTGAACAACGGACGGCAGCCCTCGGCCGGAGGCGGCGGGGTCTCGGCCCTGAAGACCCTCGCCGCCGAGGGCGGCATGTCGCCGGCGATGACCGGGCCGATGGCCGGCGGGCGCGGCGGGGCGCGGATGCCTCGCGGGATGGCCGCCGAGCCGGCACCGGTCTCGCCTCGCGCCGGCGCCGCACGGTCCGGAGCTTCACCGGCCGAAGCCGTGCCGCGCGCCCCCAAAGCCACGGAGACGACACGAACGAGCCCCGCTGCCGAAGCAGCGCGGCCGCAGGCCTCGCCCGGAACGTCGACGGCGGCACGCGGGCGTCCGGCGCCGGCTCAACGCGGCTCGACGAAGACCTCCCGCGCCACGACGCGCGGCGGGACCAAGACCGTTCGGCCCGGTGACCCCGCCGCCGTGCCCACTCTGCCGAACAAGCCCAAGCTCTGGCGCCCGGTCGAACCGGATCAGGTGCCCAAAGGGGTGCACTACGTCCCGGAAAACGCGCACATGCGCCCCACCGAGCGGGCCTACAACGACAGTGCACCCGGCGCACGGCCGGGCGAGGCACCCGCGCTCTACTACATCCGCGACGGCAAGCTGTACCGCACCAAGTTCGACGGTCACGAACGGGTGTCAACCGATCCGGCGATCGACGCCCGGGTGCTCGTCGACCGGAAGACGGGCATCACCCGCCGGCCGAAGTCGAAGGACGGAGTGCGTCGCCAGGCCGAAGCGCTGAGGCAGCGCGGCTACACCGGGCGCGTGGAGGTGCCGGACGAGCGAGTCGCCCGGGAAGCCCGCCGCGAGATGTACTCCGACGGGAAGTGGCTGCTGCACATGCGGGTCCGCATGGTCCCGTACGAGTGATCGCCGAGGCAGAAGCCCTGGTCAGCCCGTGACCTCACCTTCGATCTCCTCCCAGAGCAAACGTGGAGACGTCTTCGCCGCGTCCGGAATCGTACGGTTCCGCCAAAGAACCGACCGGCCAGCGTGAAGGAGTAGGTCGTGAGTGACAGCAATGGCGGCGCGGCGAGGCTAGTGCCCGTCGGCCCAGGCTCCGGGGGCACGGCGACGCCGGCCAAGGCGCTGAACTCGTTGACAGGGCTGCGGTTCATCGCCGCGATCATGACGTTCCTCTTCCACACCGGGCTGATGATGAGCCCGCTCGGCCCGACGTTCGCGTCGGTCAGCCCGTTCGCCGACACCGGCGCAGCGACGTGGTACGCGACGACCTTCGCCTTCAGCGGCTACATCGGGTTGTCCTTCTTCTTCGTGCTGAGCGGCTTCGTCATCACCTGGTCCGCGCGGCCGACCACCACCGCGAGGTCGTTCATCCGCCGCCGGCTGGTGAAGGTCTTCCCGAACCACGTGGTCATGTGGATCGCCGTCATGATCCTGTTCGCCGGTGGCGTGGTCAGCTGGCGCGTGTGGCTGCCCAACCTGTTCCTGATCCAGTCGTGGTTCCCCACCTACGAGATCAGCCAGGCCATGAACGTGCCCGCCTGGTCGCTCTGCGCGGAGCTGCTCTTCTACCTGACCTTCCCGCTGCTCGTCCGGCCGCTCTTCCGGCTGAAGGCGCGCGGCCTGTGGATCGGCGCGGTCGCGATGCTCGCCGGCCTCGGGATCTACCAGCTCCTGGTCAACACCGTCATCGAGGGCCCGGCCGCCGGCTCGCCGGACCCGATGTCCCCGACGCAGTACTGGCTCGCCTACCTCTTCCCCGTCGGGCGCATCTTCGAGTTCCTGACCGGCATGTTCCTGGCGCGCATCGTCGCCGCGGGCAAGTGGCCGAAGCAGGTCGGCCCGCTGGTCGCGACCGTGATCATGGTCGTCGCCTGGTTCGTCGCCCTGTACGCGCCGGTGCAGCTGGCGATCAACCTGATCACCCTCGCGCCGATCGGGATCGTGATCGCCGCCTTCGCCAGCGCGGACCTGCGGGGCGCGCGCACCCGGGTGAACGGCAAGCGCTGGGTCTTCCTCGGGCAGATCTCCTTCGGGTTCTACATGGTCCAGATCGTGACGGTCTTCTGGTTCCGGGGCGTCACCGGCGGCCAGTTCTCCACCCCCGTCGCGATCCTGGTCCTGCTCGGCATGGCCGCGCTGAGCATCCTCGGTGGCTTCATCCTGTTCCGCTTCGTCGAGTCGCCGATGATGCGCAAGTTCGGCCGCAAGAAGACCGCGCCGCTCAAGGCGGTCGAGACGCCCGGCCCGAAGTCGCCGGACGCGGGTGAGGAGCGCAGCGCGGCATGAGCACCGAGCCCGCACACCGGGACGACCGCGAGGTCGAGGTCTACGCCTGGGCGACCGACGATGATCCCGAACGGGTCGTCGAGAAGGCCGCGGTCGACTCCCTCGTGGAGGTGTTCGCCCGCCGGTCGCCCGATCTGGAGTTCGTCAACCCCGTCCTCTCCGGGGACGGGGCGGCGGACCCGGTGGCGGCGCTCACCTCCCGGTTGCGGGCCGGCGACCCGCCGGACAGCTTCCAGGTCCACCCCGGCGGCGAGGTGACCGACCACGTCGCCGCCGGGGCGCTCGCCGACCTGGACGACCAGTTCGCGCGGTGGGGCCTCACCGATCTCCTGCCGCCGGGGCTGCTCGAGGGCCTCTCGGTCGACGGGAGTATCTACTGCCTGCCGACGGGCATCCACCGCCTCTTGTTGTGGGGCAACGGGGACACGCTGGCCGGGGCCGGGCTCACCGCCCGGCCGGCGTCCCTCGCGGAGCTCGTCCACCACCTGGACGAGCTGCGCGCCGCGGGCCTCGACCACCCGCTCGCGCTCGGTCCACATTGGACTCAGCTCGACCTTCTCGAAGGGCTCCTGCTCGGCGAACTCGGCGCTGACCGCTTCGAATCCCTCTGGACGGCGGACGCCGACTGGGCGCACGCGGACATCACCCGGGTGCTCGAGGACTACAAGAAGCTGCTGTCGTACTCCAACCCGGACCGCGACAGTCTGCATTGGACCGAAGCGGCGAAGCTGCTGAGCGACGGGAAAGCCGGCTACTTCTTCATGGGCGACTGGGTGGCCGCCGAGCTGGAGGACAACGGCCTCACGAACTACACGTACCAGCCGTTCCCGGGCGCCGAGGGGACGTTCCAGTGGCTCGGTGACGGGTTCGTCCTGCCCAAGAACGCCCCCAACGCGGCGGGCGCGAACCGCTGGCTCCAGACCGTCGCCGGCCTCGAAGGGCAGCGGGCTTTCAACACCCGCAAGGGATCCGTCCCCATCCGCCGGGACGCGGACCCCGCCGACTACCCGCCCTACCAGCGGGCGGCGATCGCGGACCTCCACCGGCTGCGGCTCGTCCCGTCGTGCATGCACGGCTCGGCGACCTCCCCGGACCGGGTGATGCCGGTCGTCCTCGCGGTGAACTCCTTCTCCTCGACGGGTGACGTCGCGCAGCTGCAAGCCGCGATCGCGGCGGGCCTCACCGGCCGGTGAGGCCGAAGACACTCCAGGAGTAGACCCCCACGGCGGGGGTTCAGAAGAATCAGAGGGAGCCGAACAGGCTCGATCGTGAGGTCCGGAGCTCGGGGATCCGCCGGCGGACGGCGAGATCCACCGCTTCCCCAACGCCGGTGGCCGGGTTCCGGTCGGTGCCCGCGACCTGAAGCGCTGAGACTTGGGAGTGGACATGACGCTCGTGCAGCAGGAAAGCCCACCGTCGTCCGCCTGCTCCGCCGGCGAAGCAGGGAGGCGGGTCCGATGACGGAGCTCACGGTCCGCGCGGAGCTGCTGGACTGCCTCCAGGCCAACCTCGCGGTGGTCGCCGACCGCCACCACGGTCCGGACACCCACCTGGCGCTGGGCGCCGCGTTGCGGTTCCGGCCCGCGGCCGGCCCGGACGGGCTGCCGACCGTCGAGCCGAGCCTGGCCGCCCACCTCGCCGACGCGGAAGAGTTCCTGGGCCTGCGGGTGACCGAGCACTGGCGGGACGTCCCGGCGGCGGAGCTCGCGGACCTGGCGCTCCAGTACGGCGAGCTCTACGTCGTGGCCGACGCCTACGACCTCTCCTGGACGCCGTACTACGGCCAGCAGCACATGGAGCACAGCTTCCTGGTGGAGAACAGCCCCGCCGGCGCCGAGATCACCGACGCCTACCGGAACCAGACGCCGTGGGGCAACGCCGTGCCCGGCCACTGGTCGACCGACTGGGCAAAGCTCCCCACCGCGGACCACGTCGTCGCGCTGGCGCCCGCCGCGAGCGCGCCGGATGCCACCCCGGTCGTCGACATCGCCGATCCGGCGTCCTACCTGGACGCTTACGCCCGGCACGAAGACCGGGCCGCGGCACTGCAGCGGCTGACCCTCGAAACCTGGCTGCTGACCCGGTCCCGCAAGCTGCACGCCGCGTTTTCGGGCGCCGGCGCGGCCGAGGACCACCTGCGCGCCTGGGACCTGCTGACCGAGCAGACCTACCTGGCCGCCCGCCGCGTGGAGCGGGGCCGCCGGGAGCCGACCGGGCTGCTCGACCGGCTCGGCCAGGCGCTGGCCGCCGACCGGGACGTGTTCGGCGCGGCCTCGCCGGACGACCTCCGCGACACCGTGGCCGCGATCGTGGCCGACGTGCTGGGCACGAGCACCGAGCGGGTGCTGGCCGAGCCCGAGCTCACCCTGCTGCCGGGGTTCGACTCCGTGCGGCTGGTCGAGGTCGTGGCGCGCCTGGAAGACCGGCTCGACGTCGAGTTCGACCCGGACGACCTGCTGCCGGAGAACCTGCACCACCTCGACGGGCTGTGCCGGCTGGCCGGCGCCACGGAAGGAGCCGCGTGAACTCCCAGCCGACCCTGCTGGCGCAGCTGCTGGACGACGCCGCCGCCCGCCGGCCCGACCGGCCGGCCGTGACCAGCGGCGGGACCACCCTGACCCACGCCGAGCTGGCGGCCGCGAGCCACCGGCTCGCCCACCGGCTCGCGGACCGCGGTCTGCGGCGCGGCGACCGGATGGTCGTCGTCGCCGGCTCGACCCCGCTCACTCCCGCGCTGCTGTACGCGGCGGCGCGCGTCGGGGTGGCGTTCACCCTCCTGCACGAGCAGGTCCGCGGCCGTCCCCTCGCCCACGTGCTCGACGACTGCGAGCCCGTCCTGGTCGTCGGGGCCGACGAGTCGGTCGTCGACGACGCTCGCGCCAAGGGCATCGACGCGATCGGCACCGAGGAGCTGGCCGAAGCCGCGTTCACCGGCGAACCGCGGCCCTGGACGCCGCCGGCCGGCCAGGAGCCGCTGCCGGTCGACCCGGTGTGCCTGATCTACACCTCGGGCACGACGTCGCTGCCCAAGGCCGTCGTCAGCACGCACCAGCAGGCCGTCTTCGCGGTGCTCGCCATCCACTCGCAACTGTCCTATCAGGACGACGACGTCGTGTACTCGCCGCTGCCGCTGTCCTTCGACTACGGGCTCTACCAGCTGTTCCTCGGGGCGGCCAGCGGGGCGCACGTCTGGCTCGGACAGCCGGCGGAAGTCGGGCCGGCGTTGGCCCGCAACCTCGTGCGCGCCGGCGCCACGGTGCTGGCGGCGGTGCCTGCGGTCGCGGAGGCGCTCGCCCGGCTGCTGGCCCGCGGCGGTCCGGCCCCGGCGTTGCGGCTGATCACCAACACGGGCGCGGCGATGCCGTCCGAGGCGCTGGTTTCCCTGCGCGCGGCCATTCCCACGCTGCGCGTGCAGCTGATGTTCGGGCTCACCGAGTGCAAGCGGGCCACCATCATGCCCCCGGACGAGGACCTGGCCCGCCCGGGTTCGAGCGGACGCGCGCTGCCGGGCACCGAGGTGTTCGTCGTGGACGACGTCGGGCGGCGCCAACCGCCGGGCGAGGTCGGCGAGATCGTCGTGCGCGGGCCGAACGTGATGGCCGGCTACTGGCGGCGTCCCGACCTGACCGAGCAGCGGTTTCCCAAGGCCGACGGGCTGTTCCCGCAGCTGCGCACCGGCGACTACGGCTGGGTCGACGAGGACGGCTACCTCTACTTCTCCGGTCGCCGGGACGACATCTACAAGGAGCGCGGCTTCCGCGTCAGCGCGACCGAGGTGGAGGCCGCCGCACGCCGGGTGCCCGGCTGCGCGTCGGCCGCGGTGCTGCCGCCGGGTGACGGCGAGCCGGCGTCGCTGGTGGTCACCGGGTCGTTGACGGCCGAGCAGGTCCTGGCCGGCATGCGGGAGCAGATCGAGGAGTTCAAGATCCCCCGCCGCTGCGTGGTCATCGATGAACTCCCCTTGTCCCGCAACGGAAAGGTCGACCGCAAGGCGCTCGCCAGCCTGATCAAGGAGGCGCGGCATGTCTGAGGCTGTGCTGGACCAGCGGCTCACCCTGACCCCGTCGGTGCGGGACGCGCTCGCGCAGGTGGGCACCCCCGCGTACGTGTACGACCTGGCCGAGGTGCGGCGCAACGCGCGCCGGCTGCGGGCCGCCCTGCCCGAGGGCTGCGGCCTCTACTACTCGCTGAAGGCGAACCCGCACCCGGCGCTGCTGCGGGAGCTGCGGGAGGCCGGCGCGGAGCCCGAGGTGTGCTCGCCGGGTGAGCTGGCGGCGTCGATCGAGGCGGGCTGGCCGGCGGCGAAGGCCCTCTACACGGGGCCCGGGAAGCGCGACGCCGACGTCGCGGCGGCCCTGCGCGCGGGCGTCAGAACGTTCTCGGTGGACTCGCCGGCGGCGCTGGACCAGCTGGACCGGATCGCCGCGGGCCTCGGGGTCCGGGCGCGCTGCCTGCTGCGGGTCAACGACGACCAGCCGACCCCCGGCCAGCGGCTGGCGATGACCGGCGTGCCGTCCCAGTTCGGCGCGGACACCGGCTGGGTGCTCGCCGAACCCGGCCGGTTCGCGGGCCGGCCGCACGCGGCCGTGGTCGGGCTGCACCTGTACATGGGCACGAACCTGGTCGGCACCGACGACCTCGTCGCCCAGTTCGGCCACACCCTGCGCACCACCGCGCGTCTCGTCGCGGCGCTGGAGGCGGAAGGGGCGACGATCGAGGTGCTCGACCTCGGCGGCGGGTTCGGCGCGCCGTTCGCGCGGGCCGGCGCCGCGGTCGAGTTCGCCGGGCTGCGCGAACGGCTGGAGCAGCTCTTCGACGACGGCGTGCCCGGCTGGCGCACCGGCAGCCCGGAGATCGCGTTCGAATCGGGCCGTTACCTGGCCGGCACCGCGGGCACGCTCGTCACCGCCGTGCTCGACGCAAAACGGTCCCACGGCCGGGAAATCGTGGTCCTCGAGTCCGGCATCAACCACCTCGGCGGCATGTCCGGCCTGCGCCGGCTGCCGCCCCTGGTCCCCCACCTGCTCACCGTCGGCGACGCACCCGATCGGGGCGACGCGGTCGAGACGACCGTCGTCGGCCCGCTGTGCACCCCCCTGGACACCTGGGCGCGCAACACCCCGCTGCCCCGGCTCGTGCCCGGCGACCTGCTGGCGGTCCCCAACACCGGGGCCTACGGCCTGCACGCGAGCCTGCTGGGCTTCCTCGGCCACCCCGCCCCGGCGGAGCTCGTCATCGACGGTGACCGGCCCGGCTCGCCCGTTGTCCACGCCTCCCGGCTGCACCTCGCGCGTGACCCGATTCGCCTTGGTGCCACAGGAAAGGAATGATCATGGACCCGCGATTCACCGAGCTGCTCACCCGATTCCTGAGGTTCCTGGACGGGCGGGAGATCACCCCCGAGTCGAAGCTGTGGGAGCTCGGGCTGGACTCCATGCAGTCCATCGAGCTGCTGTTCGCCATCGAGGACGTCTTCGACGTCTCGCTGCCGGACGAGGACCTCACCGACGCCACCTTCGCCACCGCCGGCAGCCTGTGGAACGCGGTGCAGGCCGCCCTCGGCACCCCCGGCGAGCAAGCGGCATGAGCGACGCGACGGTGGCCCTGGCCGAGCCGTCGCCGGCGAGCGTCACAGCCCTCGCGAAGCGCGTGGCCGCGGTGGCCGCCGAGCACGCGGCGCACCACGACCGGGAAGCGACGTTCCCGGTGGAGGCGCTGGCCGAGCTGCGGGCGACCGGGCTGCTGGGCCTGCTGGTCCCCGGCGACCACGGCGGCCTCGGCGGCGGCGTCACCGACCTGCTGGACGCCGCGATCGAGCTCGGGCGCGCCGACATGTCCGTGGCGATGATCTTCGCGATGCACTGCCAGCAGGTCGCCGCGGTGGTGGAGCACGCGGGCCCGCGGCTGCGCGCGGAGCTGCTGCCCGAGATCGCCGCGGGCCGGGTCTACCTGGCGTCGGTGACCACGGAGGCCGGCAAGGGCGGGCACCTGCGCACCGCGCAGGCCGAGCTCGAAGAGTCCGGCGGCGACCTGGTCGTGGACCGGTTCGCGCCGATCGTGACCGGCGGGACGCACGCGGACGGCTTCCTCGTCACCATGCGCAGTCCCGGCGCGACGTCGCCCAACCAGGTCTCGCTCGTGTACGCGCACCGGGACCAGCTGCAGCTGACCGCGTCGGGCGACTGGCAGCCGATGGGGATGCGCGCGAGCCACAGCGCACCGCTGCGGCTGGACGGACGGCTGCCCGCGCACCAGGTCGTCGGGGAGCACGGCGGGTTCGCCAAGATCGCGTCGGAGGTCTTCGGGCCGCTGGCCCACCTCGGGTGGTCGGCGAGCTGGCTCGGCACCGCGTGCGGCGCGCTGTCGGGAGTGCTGACGCTGTTGCGCGCCCGGGAAAGCCGTCGCCGGTTCAACCTCGACTCCGAACTGCTGCTCAGCCGGCTCGGGTCGGCCCGGCAGCGGGTGGACGCGGTGCACGCCCTGCTGCGGCAGACCGCGCAACGGGTGGCGGAGGCCGACGACCTGTCACGCCCGCGTTACCAGCTCCTGCTGAACGCGCTGAAGGTCACCGCCGCGGAGCAGTGCCACGCCGCGGTGGAGGACCTGATCGACGCGGTCGGCCTGCAGCACGGCTACCTGAAGGACTCGCCCACCGGCCTGGAGCGGTCGCTGCGCGACCTGCGGTCCGCGGCGCTGAACTACAGCAACGACCGGCTGCGGCTCGCGGACGGCCGGCTGGCCCTGCTCGACCCGGAGGTGCGTCTTGCCTGAGCTGCGGCCCGACGCGGGTGACGCGCTGACCGGCGGCGGCCGGGAGGTCTGGGCCGCGCTGGGCGCGTCCGGCGCGCTGCGGTCGGCGTACCGCGGCGGCGACCCGGCGCTCGGCGTGGACCCCACCGGCCTCGGCCGTCTGCTGTCCGAAGTGGACGCTCAGGTGAGCGTCGGGGCCACGCTGTCGGTGTGCGTCCAGGTGGCCACCGCGGTGCCGCTGCTGACGACCGGCTCCGGCCCGGCCGCGGCGGCGCTGGCGGACGCGCTCGCCGGGACGTCGGTGACGGCGCTGGCCGCCACCGACACCACCGCCGGCTCCGACCTGACCGCGCTCGGCACCGAGGTCACCATCGGCGACGACGAGCTCGTGCTGACCGGCGGCAAGCGCTGGATCACCAACGCCACCCAGGCCGACCAGTTCCTGGTGCTGGCCCGCCACCGCCCCGGCCGGCACTTCACCAACTTCACGTGGGTGCTGGTCCCGGCGTCGGCCGCCGGGGTGACCGCGTGCGAAGCGGACACCGAGCTGTTCGAGGGCGCCGGCGTCGGGCACGTAACCTTCGAGGACGTGCGGCTGCCGCGTGAGCACCTGGTCGGCCGCCCGGGCCGCGGCCTGGCCGGGTTCGCCCGCCAGATCGCCGTGGAACGGCTCGCCGGCGCCCTGTGGGCGGTCGCGCTGTGCCGGCGAGTGCTGACGGCCACGAAGAGCCGGCTCGAAGACCCCGCGCGGTCCGACGAACCGTTGTGGCGCAACGACAGCGTGCGGCAGCGGTTCGCCGCGTCCGTGGTGGCGGTGCGGCAGCTGCACGCGCTGTGCCACGAGCTCGGCGACCGCGTGGCGACGCGGTACGACGGCTCGGCCGCCGCACTGCTGAAGGCCAGTGCCGGGCTGACCGCCGAGCGGGTGCTCGCGGACTGCGCCCAGCTGCAGGGCGCCGACGGCTTCGCGACCGGCGGCGCGCAGTGGCTGCGCGCCCAGGCCGCGGTCTTCGGGATCGGCGGCGGTGTCACCGAAGTCGTGCTGTCCGGGGTCGCGGACGCGGCCGACGCGCTGCTGGCGGAGACGGCCTGATGACGGCCCAGCCGAGGAGGGAACCCATGACCGACACCCGCACGCTCGACGACTGGTTCACCACCACCGTGGCGCGGTTCGGCGACCGGACCGCGCTGGAGGTGGCCGGCGAGCAGTTCAGCTACACCGAGCTCGACGCGCTGGTCCGGCGACTGGCGGCGGTGCTCGTCGCCGAGCACGGCGGGGTGCCGGCGAGGATCGGCCTGCTGGCCGCGCGCTGCCCGCTGGCCTACGCGGGATACCTTGCGGCGCAACGCCTCGGCGCGACCGTCGTCCCGCTGAACCCGGCGTTCCCGGTGGCCCGCAACGCCGCGATCACCCAGGCGGCCGGCCTCGACCTGGTGCTGACGCAGGAAGACGTCCCGGACTTCCCGGCGCCCGTCGTCCGGATCGACCCTCAGCTGGCCGAACTCCGTGAGGGGACTCCGCCCGAGCTGCCGCGCTCCGCGGCTGGTCCGGACGACCTCGCCTACATCCTCTTCACGTCCGGGTCCACCGGCACCCCGAAGGGCGTGCCGATCCGGCACCACAACGTTTCCGCTTACCTCGACTACGTGATCCCGCTGTACGGCGTGGGCCCGGACGCGCGGGTGTCGCAGATCTTCGACCTCACCTTCGACCCGTCCGTGCGCGACATGTTCCTGGCGTGGGGTTCGGGCGCGACGCTGGTGGTGCCCACCGGCAACGACGTCCTCGCGCCGGCGCGGTTCGTGAAGCGGGCGCGCATCACGCACTGGTGCTCGGTGCCGTCGGTGGTTTCGTTCGCGCAGCGGCTGCGCGGCCTGGCCCCCGGCAGCATGCCGACATTGAAGTGGAGCGTGTTCTGCGGGGAGGCGCTGACGACGAGCCAGGCGGAGGCGTGGCGCGCGGCGGCGCCGGACAGCGCGCTGGAGAACAGCTACGGCCCCACCGAGGTGACGATCACCTGCACCGGCTACCGCCTGCCCGGCGAGCTCGGCGCGTGGCCGCGGCCGGCGAACGGCACGGTCCCGATCGGGACGGCGTACCCGGCGCTGGAGACCCTGGTCGTCGACGAGAACGGCGTGCCGGCGGAAGACGGCGAGCTGTGCATGCGCGGGCCGCAGCGGTTTCCGGGGTACCTGGACCCCGCGGACAACATCGGCCGGTTCGTCACGTTCGACGGCGAGCGCGCGGCGGTCTACGACGGATCGGCGCCGCTGACCGACGAGCACTGGTACCGCACCGGCGACCGCGTCCGCGTCTCCGACGGCGAGCTCGTCCACCACGGCCGGCTCGACCACCAGGTCAAGATCCGCGGCTACCGGGTCGAGCTCGGCGAGATCGAGGCGGCGCTGCGGGCGCGGCCCGGCGTGCGGGACGCGGTGGTCGTGGCGCTGGCCGGCCCGAACGGCGAGCTGGACCTCGAGGCCGCGTACACCGGCGGCGTCCAGGACGCCGAGGCCCTGCTCGCCGGGGTGCGGGCGAAACTGCCCGCCTACATGGTGCCGCGCCACGCGACGGCGTTCGACGAGCTGCCGCTCAACCCGAACGGCAAGGTCGACCGGGCGGTGGTGGCCGCCCGGCTGGCCACGCCCGAGGCCGCGTGAGGATCCCGTCAACGCGAAGGAAAGGTGACCCATGGCCGACAACCAGCCCGTGATCGGCAGGATCGAGCCCTGCCGAATCATCGACTTCCCCGAGCACGCCGACGAGCGCGGCCGCCTGACGGTGATCCAGCCCCGCCACGACATCGAGTTCGAGGTCCGCCGAGCGTTCTACCTCCACAACATCACGGACGGCGCGTCCCGCGGCGCCCACGGCCACCGCGAGCTGCGCCAGCTCCTGATCGCGATCCACGGAAGCTTCACGGTGGTCGCGAACGACGGCTTCGAGCAGGCGACGTACGTGCTGGACAACCCGAGCCGGGGGTTGTACGTGAGCCCGATGGTGTGGTGCGACGTCACGGAGTTCGCCCCGGGAGCGGTGTTGCTGTGCCTGGCCTCCGAGGAGTACGACGAGGCGGACTACTACCGCGACTACGACGAGTTCCACGAGGCGGCGCAGGGGCTGGCCGCTTAGCGGGCGGGGCTCCTGGGCCGGCGTTCGAGGGCCCGGGAGCGGCCTCGCCTGCACCCACAGTGACCACCGGCTGGATACCCGCCGGTCGACGGTTTCCGCCATGCTTGTCCGTCAGGCATACTGGGACACCGCGATCGTCAAGGGAGGCTGGTCGGCGTGAGGTCAACCGATTCGGAAGTGCGCACGGAATTGCTCGATCTCACCAGGGTTTCCCTCCGGGAGATGCGCACCATCCGCACGCCGTCGCTGGATTCCGCCATCAGAAAAGTCTTCGACAGCTCGAAACGCGTCAACGTCGACGAAATTCAGGTGCAAGCACAGGCCAAGCTCTGACCCGCACCTGGGAGCTCCGCGATTCACTTCGAGTGGACCGGCGAAAAGGAGACATACCGGATGGCGGTCGAGCTACCTCGGCACCAACTGCCGTGGCCGTTCTTCGCTCAGCTCTCCGCCGGGCCGGCGGGAGAACTCGCCATCGGGCACCTGCGGGCCGGGCAGCTCAGCCGGCGAAAACTGCAACTGCGGGCGCTGACCGAGCTGCTGGAAGCCGCCGGCTCGCCCGGCACGCCGGCACCGGCCTGGTCCATCCTTGTCGCCGCCGAGCGCAGGCGCCCCGAAATCGTCGATGAACTGTTGCTCCATCCGTCGGCGGGCGTCTGGCTGGTCCGGTCGCTCCGGAAGCTGTCCGGGGTGCCGACCGACAGCACCCCGCTGCGGACCGATCTGGGCTACTTCGGCTCGCTCGCCGGCGCCGCGGCCCTGCGCTGCGGCATTCCCTGCACGGTCGAAGTCCCGGTCGTGCACGGCGTGACCACGTTCCCGACGGTCGGCCAGGTGAAGCTTCCGACGACGTTCCCCTTGGGCAAGGCAGTCCTCGAAGTGGCTTCGGACGGGTCGGGAACCGTGCGGGCGACCGGCGGGCACGCGTTCGTGGAGTTCGTCCCGCCGTTGCCGAGCCCCGGTTTCTTCCCGGCGAACCGGCACACCGTGGAGTTCCGCCACAGCCGGCTGTCGGTGGAGATCGACGACCGCGGACCGTACCGGACCTTTTCGGCGCCGATCGCCCCGCGCCCCTTGGAACAACAGGAATACGCCGAATGGCTCAAGCTCCTCGGCGAAGCGTGGCAGATCATCACCTCGCGCTATCCGGGGTTCGCCGTCGAATTGGCCAGTGGGATGACCACCCTCGTCCCTCTCGAAAGCGAGGGCTCGCTCACCGGCGCGTCCTCTTCCATCGCTTTCGGCGCGATCGCGTTGACGACAAAGAATTCCGCGGTGGATCTGGCCGAAACACTCATCCACGAACTCCAGCATTCCAAGATGAACGCGCTCCTCGATCTCGTCGAGCTGCTCGAGCCGGACTTCCAAGAACTGCTGTACGCACCGTGGCGCGACGATCCTCGGCCCGCGAGCGGTCTCCTGCACGGGATCTTCGCGTTCCTGACCGAGGTCGAGTTCTGGCAGGTCCAGCTCGGTCAGCACGAAGCTGACCTGCGGCACGCGCAGTTCACCTACGCCTATCGACGTCAGCAGGTGCGGCAGTCGGCCGACGCGCTGCTGGCCTCGGGCGCGCTGACCGGTCTCGGCCGCCGCTTCATGGAGTCCCTGTCCGACCGGTTGACCTCGGCCGAAAGCACCGCCGTCCCGGTCGAACTCGACGAAATCGTGGCTCAGGTGGCCGACGAGCAGCAGGCAACGTGGCGCCTCCGCCATCTCAGACCTGACGAGACCTGGGTGGCCGTTGCGGCCGAAGCCTGGCGCGACGGTGATGAGCCACCGCGACCGCCGGATGAGCCCGCCGAAGTAACGCCATGCCGCAAGACCGTGGTGCTGTCGCCGCGCGCTGAACTGCTGAGACTGCGCTGGCTGGGCCTGCCTGTCCGGCGTCGGAACCTCTCCGCGGCCGATCTTGCCTACGCCGCCGGTGACCACGACGCGGCGCAGACCTCTTACCTCACGACGATCCTGGCGAACCCTCGCGACGACCAAGCCTGGCTCGGCCTGGGCCTCACCATGGCGGCTCGCGGCCGGTCGAACGCGCTCATCACCGCACCTCACCTGGTGTTCGCGGTGCGAGACGAACTCCTCCGCCTCGACGACCCGTGTGATCGGCCGGTCGAGCTGGTGGCGTGGCTGACCGGCTCCGTGCCCGCCGGCTGAGCGGCGGGCACGGGCGGCAGCACGGACTCAGAGCTGCATGGTGTCGGTGTCGCAGTTGGCCCGTTCGGACTTCACCGCGGCGGCCACGGCCGGGTGTCCTTCGCCGAGAGCCATCCGCAGCCCTTCCAAGGTGTTCGTGTGCAGGATCGCGGCCTCGTCGTCCCTTTCCCCTCCCATGGCACGCAGGTCGATCGACAGGTTGACCGCGATCGCCAGCGTGGCGGGGTGATCCTGCCCGAGCACCCGGGCCGATCGCTCCAGATTGGCCGCGTCGAGCTCGTGCGCGGCTTCGATCTCGCCGAGCGCGAAGAGGTCGCTGGCCAGGTTGGTGACGCACACCATCGTGGAGGGGTGGTCGTCACCGAACACCTTCCGCAGCGAAGCGGCCGTCTTCTTGTCGAGCTCGTAAGCCTTCTCGAGGCTGCCCATCAACCGCAGTGTGATGCCGTGGTTGATGGCCGCCACGAGGGTGAACGGGTGTTCCGCGCCTTGGGTGTCGGCGAACAGTCTGAGGCTTGATTCACCGAGCTCGAGCGCGCCCGCCAGGTCACCCTGGTGCCGCAGGTCGGCGGCCATGCACATCTCGGACGTGATGGTGTCGAGGTGCTCGTCACCGTGGCGACGCCGGTAGCGCTGCACGCACTCCTTCGAGAGTTCGAACGCACCCTGGTGGTCACCCGCCTTCCGCCGGGCGACAGCCAGGTTGCGCATCGCGCCGATCGTCCGCGGGTGGTCGGCGCCGACCACCTCGCGCTGCCGGTTGAGCGTCTGCTCCTGGAGCTCGCAAGCCTCGACGTACTTTCCACATTCGCGCAGGTCCATCGCGAGCGCGTTCAACGTCAGGAACGTGTCGACGTGTTCCTCGCCGAGCACGATCTTCTTGCGTCGCCAGACGTCTTCGTCCAGGTCGCGGGCTTCGAAGAACTTCCCCATGAGGCGCAGGGTTCCGGCGAGGTTGTTGCCCGTGGCCAGCGTCGCCGGGTCGTCCTCGCCCAGCACGCGCTTCGAGCGTTCGAGGATGTCCTCGCCCATCTCCAGCTCACGTTCGAACCGTCCGAGCGCTCGCATGTCCTGGCGCACGGTGCCGGCGACGCTGAGGAAGAGCTCGTTGTCCTCCCCCATCGTTTCCTTCACCAGCTCATAGGTGCGCCCATTGAGCTCTCGCGCCTCTTCCGTCTTGCCGAGCCGCGACAGCGACACCCCTTGCAGCCGAGCCATCGACAGTGTGTCGGGATCGCTGTTCCCGAACATTTCCTGCCAGGTGGTGAGCGCCTCGCGCGACGTCGCCCGCGCACCCTCGTAGTCGCCGTAGCTGACGAGGTAGCGGACCAGGTTGACCATCATCCGGCGCACCCACGCGTCGGACCGGCAGTCGACCATCCGCGACACCACGGCGTGCGGGAGGAGCTCGGAGTAGGTCTTCCAGTTGGCCGAGTTCTCCGGGTCGTTGGGGTCGCCGTGCACCAGCAGCACGTGGACGGCGTGCCGCATCTCGTCCCGTTCGGCTTCGCTCAACTGGTTCTTCAGCACGGTCTGCACCAACCGGTGCAGCTGGAGGGTGTTGCTCCGGTGGTCCAGCCGCGCCAGGCTGTACCGGCTGATCTCCCGGATCGCGAGGTTGAGCTTGATCGGCTGGCTCAGGGCGTCGCCGAGCGCTTCCGGCACCGGCGCGTTGCGCACCGCCGTGAAGAGGTTTCGCGAAATGGGTTCGGGTCCGAAGAAAGCACAGACCTGAAGCAGCTGCAGGGCGGCCGGGTGCGAGGCGCGCAGCTTCGCCAGCGGAACGTTCCACGCGGCGGCCACCGAACGCTGGTAGTCGGCGGTTTCGAACTCCGTCGTCAGCTCGGCGAGGTTCTGGTCCAGCAGTTGCAGGTATTCGGCGACCGGCATGCCGGTCTGCGCCCGCCACGCCGCCGCTTGTTCGACAGCCAGCGGCAGGTCACCCAGCGCGTCCGCGAGTTCGTCGGCGTCCTGTTCGCTGATTTCCCCGCCGGCCTTGCGGAGCAGTTCCTTGCTTTCTTCACGCGTGAAGAGGTCGACCTCGACCGTGCGCGCGACTCCGGACCACTGCGAATTCCGCGAAGTGACGACGATATGCCCCGTGTCGCCGGAGATCGCGGGGAAGAACGGGCTCACCATGTCCGGCCGGTCCGCGTTGTCGAAGACCAGCAACCAGCGGGAATACGGCTCCCCTCGCCGCAATGCTTCGAGAACGCCAGGCACCGCCGCGTCCGCCGTGCCCGGCACCTGCAGCCCGAGGCGTTTGGCCAGTTCGACGAGGCTGCTCGAAATCTGCGATGGCTGCTCCGCGGGAATCCACCAGATCACGTCGTACTCGTTGGCGTGCCGGTAAATGTATTCGACGACGGTCTGCGATTTTCCGACGCCGCCCATGCCATGGAGGGCTTCGGGAAGGACCGCGGTCGCCCCGCCGGCTTGCACGAGCCGGTGCCGGAGCTGATCCAGCAGTTCGGCCCGGCCGACGAAGTCCGGATTGCGCAGCGGGATGGTTCCCCAGATCTGCGGCCGCATCCGAGCCGATTGCGAACCTGCACCCGAGACGGTCGATGCGGGAATGGTCACGGCGTCGTCTCCTCCGGAAGGGGCACCCGCTTGCTCCAGGGTGTCGGTCGTGGTCAAGTTCGGATCCTCATCCTCGCTCTGAATTGATACAGAAACAGGTTTTTGCCGCAGCGTAGCGGACCCCGCCGTGGGCCCGCTCACCAGCTCACCGTTCCGTGGCATCAGGTCAGCACGCAGTTTTTTCGCGCGACGGGCGTATCTTCCGGACAAAGCGCGGAAGACCGTCTCTTGAACACGCAGGTAAGGCACGTTCTCCGGGGACGCTTCGAGCCGGGACGTCGTGTCGGGATCGTCCACGGCGTCGCGGTAGTTGCGCAGCGCCGCGATCCGGGATCCCGCGTACTGCCCCAGCACGCGGGCGACCCGGGCCGTGGTGTCCCGCCTTTCACCCGAAAGGAGCTCGGCCCGCACACCTTCGCGGAACTCGAAAGTCACTTCGGCCGGGTCCCGCGAAGCGCCGTTCCGCGGAATCCCGTGGAGCAGGTCGCCCAGCAGCACCTCGGCCAGCGCCGGCAGTCCCGAACTCGGCAGCAGCACCCGCTGGACCAGCCGCATCAACGGCAGGTTCAGCGGCGCCGCGGCGAGGAGGCCGGCCAGCTGGAACGCCTGCGCGGACGCGTAAGTCCGGAACCGGAGGACCCGGTTGCGCGGCGTCAGCTCTTCCGGCGGCTCGACGGGCGGACCGCCGGAGAGCCGCTTCCGGTGGTCGCGGTGCGCGAGGACGGCCGTCGTCTCGATCGTGGTCGCCGTCGAGACCAGCCTGGCCCAGTCACCCAGCCACGCCTCGGAGAGGGTGAGCACCGGCACCGCGACCGCGCCGTCGGCCGACGCGGACGGGTCGCCGGGCATCGGCTCACGGGGCCGCACCCGCAACCGGCGGTTGGGCACACCGGGAGCCGTCGCGGACAGCCGGAGCCGGCTCGGCGAGAGCCCGCCCCAGGTCCAAAGCCGTTGCGGCAGAACGTGGGCGACCGCGACCGGCATCCGTTCGGACCAGCGGGCCAGCATTTCGTGCGCCACGCCGTCGTGCCAGTTCGCGCCGATCGCGTCGGTCAAGACGAGAACGAGCCGGCGGCCCGTGGGGTCGACCAGGTCACGGGCGCGGTAGCTCGCGCCGCCGGGTCCTTCCGCGCGCAGCACGGAATCGCCCGACACCGTCTCCGAGCTGTCCATCAGGTGCACCCGCACGTCCCGGAACGCGCCCTGCCGTCGGGTCAGGTCCCGGAACTCGGCCACGGTGGGCTGCCAGATCTCCATCGAGGGAGCGGTGTCCACCACGAGGGACAGTTCGAACCGGTGCCACAGGTCCGGCTGCCACACCGGCAGCCACATCCCGTCGTCCGCGGCGCGGACCGCGGTCGCCTCCTCGTCCAGGACCGTGGCCCACGGCGAGGGTGAGGCCCGCATGAGCGGCCGGAGAGCCCGCGTGATCTCCCGGGCGTGCGGCAGCGACGGCGCGGCCGCCCAGTGCGTCGACGCGGTTTCCCGGCCGTCGTCGGGCGTGGCGCCCGCGCCGGTGAGGAACCCGGGCGGTCCCGGCTCCCAGCCACGCTTGCCGAACGGGGGCGCGTCGGCGAACGCCGGCTCCGGCCGCGGCGGAGTCGGATCCGGCCGCTGTTCGGGCGGGTCGACGGTTTGGGGCTCCGGTGCGGCGTTCTCCTCCGCGACGGCTTCGGGAGCGACCGGCTCGGGCTCCCCCGGCTTGCCGGGCTTCTCGCGTGGCTGCAGCGCACCGAAGCGCCCCGCGAGCCAGAGGGCGTCCCGGACTTCCCGCCACGTCAGGTCCCGGCTGCGCAGCGACGGCTGCGGCACCTCGGGAGGCGATGGCTCGTCGGCGGTCATTCCGCCTCCAAGGACGACAGCGGGTGCCAGATCGCCTCGAGGAGCTCCGTCCAGTCCTCGTCGGTCTGGTAGGCGCCCGACGTCGCGAGCCGCACGGCCAGGTGAACGGCGTTCAACAACTGGTCGGAGGCCAGTCCGCCCACACGCCGGCTGCGTTCGAGGAACTGGTCGATGATTCCCGGAATGTCGACGTCGTCGGTTTCCCCGAACTGCGCCGCCACCATCTGCCCCAGTTGTTCGAACGTCGGCGGGCTCATTTCCAGCCGCAGGCACCGCCGAAGAAACGCGGGCGGGAATTCTCGTTCACCATTGCTCGTGAGAATAACGATCGGAAAAGCGCGCGGCCGGACCCGGCCATCCTTGACGTCGGCCGTTCCCCCTCGATCGTGGGTGAGGACCGAGACTTCCGGTTTCTGCTTGGCGAGCCGGACGAGCTCGTCGATTTCGTACTCGCCGTCCTCGAAGACGTTGAGCAGGTCGTTCGGCAGGTCTATGTCACTCTTGTCGAGTTCGTCGATGAGGAGGACCCGCGGTTTTTCGAACGGGAGCAAAGCGGTTCCGAGCGGGCCGAGGCGAATGTAGTCGCCGATGTCGGACCGTTCTTTCAGATGCGCGCCCGCCGCCTGGACCCGGCCGATGGCATCGTAGAGATAGAGCCCGTCCTTCAGTTTCGTCCGGCTTGAAATAGGCCATTTCAGCACCGGCCCGAGCCCGAGCTCGGTGGCTACCAGATAGGCCAGAGTCGATTTCCCGGTGCCCGGGCGGCCGGTGACCAGCAGCGGCCGGCGCAGGTGGATGGCCGCGTTCACCATCGCCACTTCCTGCGGATCGGGAACCCGTGGCTGCGTGCGCAGCCGCCCGATCCGCCGGCTGCCGTCGCCGTTGTCGTCCTCCGGGCGGCTGACGTTCCCCTCACCACCGAACTGCCGCCAGGGCGGCGGGCTCGGCAAGGAGTCCGCGGCGCCGTCCGGGAGCCCGGTTCCGCGGTACACCCGCCAGTCTTCGGCCTGGTTCGCCGGCTCGGCTGCAGTCATGCGGTGGGCACCGCCTCCGGGGCTCCCGGCCGCTGCGGCACGACGATCCGCTCCGGATCGTCGTACAGCAGCGCGAGCCTGCTCCCGACGTGCGTTCCTTCCGCACCTTCGGCGAAGGCGGACAGCCTGATGAGCCGCAGACGCTCCAGCAGGTGATGGGCGTCTTCGGCGTGCAATAGCTCTTTCACGATGTGGGAAAATTCCTCCGAACGGCAATCTTCTCGGTGCCAGACCATGATGGGAAAACCCGCTCGAAGGCCGACCGTGATCTCGTCACTCTCCGCCGTGAACGGGCGGGGAGGCGCGCTCAGCACAAACGCGACGAGGTGCGGTGTGGCTTCGAACCGGGAAGTCAGCTCACGCAGGTTCCGCGTCTCGTCGTGCAGGCTCCAGAACCCGGATTCCAGCGCGATGGGACCACCGTCGCCGGCCTGGGCCTTCAGTTCCTTCCAGCGGACGAACCAGGCTCGGTGCCACTTCCGCAGTTTCATCCGCTCCAGGCTGCGCACGCCGAGCGGGAAGTGGCACCCGAGGGGCTCGGGCACGTCGGTTTCCGCCTCCCACTGCCACTGGTCGACGTCCAGGTGGAGCAGGTCGCGGCTGAGGACGAAGTCCAGGCGGATGTCCGGGTCGTACGGCGCCCATTCGCCTTCGACCTGTTCGGCCAGCACCGCCACCCGGTACTTGATCTGCTCCAGCCCGCCGGTGTAGTCCTGGCCGCGTTCCGGGTGCCAGCCCTCGGAAACGTCGAGCTGGCGCCAGTGCGACAGCCGGTACCGGTCGCCGGTCGGCCCGTCGAGCTGCAGCAGGAACACGAGGTACGCCTCGGACCGCGGCCCCGGCGACCCGGCGGGCGCCGGGTTCTTGAGCCGGCTGCGGAAGGCGTACATCTCCTGGGTCAGGTTCATTCGATCGGTCTTGTCCTTGACCCAATCGCGGACTTCCGTCGCCAGGTCGAACCGCAGCCTCGCCGCGACGCGCTCGACGAGCATCAGGCTCTTGGGCAGCCCGTCCGGGCCGGAGTTCAGAGTGTCCAGCAGCAGAAAGGCGTCTTCGAGGGACGCTCCGGGCGGCAGCTGCGGCGCGCCGTCCCCGCCGACCAGCGCGTACATCTCGGCGACGTCGGGGACGGCCACCCCGGACAACAGGCGGAACAGCTGCCGCCGCTCTTCGGCCGACCAGGTTTCGAGCGTCGTCAAGTCGCCGATGATCTGCCGGACCGCGGACATCGCGATCGTCCCCGGCTCGACTTTCTCCAGCACGTTCAGCAACGCCGAGAGGCCGTCCGGCCGCTGGCGGCACGCCTCCACGATGGCGAACAAATGCAGGTTCGTCTGCGGGTATTCGTTAACCGGCAACGAATACCCGAGCTCGTCGGAAAGGATCTGGAGCACGAGCCGCCTGCTGTTGAGATCGACCAGGCACGACACCCGGTGCAAAGCTTCGACGAGTGACCACAGGACACCGCCGTCCGGTGTCTCACCCGCCATGGCAAGCCCCTCCGCCTCACTATGGGGACAGACCGACCATGGTAGCGATGTCAGGTAACAATGTCGCCCCACCCTTTCGGTGGGATTGACGACGACTTCGTTTTCGCACGACAGAAGTACCGCGAAGATCATTTGCGGGCGCCGAACCTGTCGAAAAGCTGAGAACCGGACGGATCAGGCACCACCGGCCCCGTTCACACGTTGTCACCGTGAAGAAGGACGGAGGGAACCATGGGTGCGCTAGGGACACTGCTCGGCTTCGCGCTGACCCTGTACATGCTGGTGCTGATCGCGCGGATGGTGCTGGACTGGGTGGGGATGGTCGCCGACAGCCCGCCGTGGGCGCGGCGGGCCCGGGGGCTGGCCTACTCGGCCACCGAACCCGTCATCGGGCCGGTGCGGCGGGTCGTGCGACCGGTGCGGATCGGGGGGATTTCGCTCGATCTGGCCTTCACGCTGGTCTTCATCGCCGTGCTGGTGCTGCGGTCGATCGCGTTCGCCCTATAACGAGCCGCGGAAGCCCGCGGACAGGCGGTCGATGCCGCGTTCCAGCTCGGCCCGGACGCCTCGGAGGTCGACGCCGTCCGGGTCGACCAGTGCCTGCATCGAGATGCCGCGCAGCTGGGCGAGCAGCGCCGACGCGTAGGAGTCCGCGTCGCGGACGCCGGTGATGGTCCCGTCCGCGACGCCGCTGGCCACCGTCTGGGCGATCGCGAACCGGAAGCGGCGGTCGGCCTCCGTCAGGGCGCCGCGCAGGGCCGAGTTCTCCGCCGCCGCGTCGCCCCAGAGGGCGAGGAACGCCTGGTTGAGCGTCGGCATCGTGCGGATCAGCTCGAAGATGATGTCCAGCAGCGCGCGCAGCATGTCCATCGGCGTCGCGGTCGCCGCGCCGGTCCGGGCCGCGACCGCCTCGCTGTAGGCGTTGGTGAACTCCTCGACGGCGTGCTCGACGAGCCGCTGCCCGAGCCCGTCTTTGTCGCCGAAGTGCTGGTAGATGACGGACCGCGCGTACCCCGAGCGAGCGCAGACGCCCCCGAGCTTGAGACGGCCGAACCCGTCCTCGGCGATGAGGTGCGCGGCGGCATCCAAGATGCGCGCCTCGACGATCTCCTCGCCGTCCTGGATCCGGCCTGCGGCGGAGCGGTCCACCGCGCCATGCTAACCACTCGAACCGGGCACCACCGGCCCAATGGCCACGCGGCCACCCGAGCAGCGGGTACGTCAGCGTTCCCGCAGCGACTCGTCGAGCGCGCCGAGCTCGTCGAGCACTTCCGGCCGCCAGCTCACGAGGTGCCGGGCCGTGATCTGTCCCGCCCGGATCGCCTCGGCGATGTCGACGTCGGCAACGCCGTTCAGGACGACCTCGCCGTGGGCGGCGGTCTGCATTTCGATCGTCCGGGCGAGCCGCCGGACGAAGTCGCGGGGCAGCTGCCGGACGCTGTCGGTCCGGTGCACCCGCAGCATCCGGATGAACTCCGCGGCCTCCAGCGGGTCGACGAAGAGGGAGAGCTCCTCCAGGAAGAGCTGCGGGGTCAGATCCCCGGTGCCGCCGGCGCGCCGCCGGACCCGGCGGTGGGCCAGGAACTCCCGCAGCCCGAGCCAGACGAGCCCGACCGGCGCGAGCAAGGCCATGCCGTAGACGAGCACACTCCGGATCACGTGACCCGCCACCCCGGCGAAATGGTCCAGGACGTACAGGACGCCGTAGACGGCCGCGACGAAGATCGCCTGCCCCACGAGCGCGTACAGGAGACCGACGAGCAGCGCCCTGAAGTTCACGTGCAGCAAGGAAAGCCCTTCGCGCACGTACTGGAGGGGCAGCAGCGGAGCGTGCAGGAGGGGGCGGCTGCCGAGGCGGTCGTACCGGGCCGCGAGGAGCAGCGTCGGCCCCCACGCGATCGCGTAGAGGATCAAGAGGTTGCCCAGCGTCAGCTTGAGGACGTTGACGAGGACGGCCCCCTGGAAGATGCCCACGACCGCGAAGACCGAGCCGACCAAGGCGACGAAGGCCGCCATGCCCACGATGACGAACGCGATCGAGTCGGTCTGGGACTCCTCCAGCCGCCAGTTGAACATCCACCGCATCGACCGCCCGAAGAACCGCCTCAGCCTGCTGCTCGCCGGGTAGGACAGCGGGGCCGACGACTGGAAGATCCAGAAGAGCGCAAGTGGGACGACGAACCAGTAGATGGACTCGTAGCGCAGGTCGGTCCACCGCATGGGACGCTCGAGCGTGCTCAGGTCGAGGGCGACCTTCGCCAGGCAGACGACCATGACGAGGTACGGCGACGCGGCGAGCAGCCGCCGTTGCCGGACGAAGAGCTCTCCCTGGTAGAGCCGCCGCAGATCGCCGTCGAGCAGGGCCGCTTCCCGGGTGATCTGGCCCCCGGTCATCAGGCTGATCAGGAGCCGGCGGATCGAGAGGTTGATCCGGTCGGGCAGCGGGTGCAGGTCGCTGCTGTTACGCAGCGCCGCCAGCCTCAGCCAGACGCTCGTGCCGGCGAAAGCCTCCTCCACCATCCAGCCACGGGCTTCGTCCGAGCTCAGCGGGACGCAGTCGAGGGCGAACTTCCGGTCGCCGATCCCGCCGCGCTTCCAGCCGATGGTGACCAGCTCGGTGACCACGGAACGCAGGCTGTCCGACATCACCCGCGGGTCGCCGCCGTACGCCGACACCAGCAGCTCCAGCACATGGAAGCACCTCGGCGTCCACAGGTCGGCGCCGACGTCCTGGGCTTCCCGGGTGGCCGCCAGCTCTTCCCGGAGCAGCGTTTCGAGCACGGACTTGAGCAGCTCGGCGTCCGCCGGGGTGCCCACCTGGAGCAGCGCGACGGCGGTTTCCCGCCACTTGACGCTGGTCACGAGCTCCTCGGGGCTCAGCTCGGCCGGGTGGTCGATGACGTACAGCGTCGCGAAGTACTCCTGCACCCGCCGGTGCACGAACGCGATCCTGGCCGGCCGGTTCCCGACCTCGGGGTTCCGCACGAAGAGCCCGCTTTCCCGGGCCATTTCGACGATCCGGTCGACCGGGAGCTCCCGCCCGCCCGAGTTCCGCAGGATCTGCTTGCGCAGGATCGACTCCTCCGCCGATAGCCCGGTGTCCGTCCGGCGGGTGAGCTCGGCCGCGAACCCTTCGACGGCCCGCAGGAGAACTTCCGACGCGCCGTCATCGTCCTCGCCGACCTGCGCGATCCGCCGGGCGACGTAGTCCGCGAACAGCTCGCTCGGGCGGGACGGCAGTTCGCGGTGCGAGTTCAGGTACTGCGCGAACAACGTGAGGTAGAGCGGGTTGCGCAGGTCCGCGGCGAACCCCGCACGCGCGTCGTGCAGCAGGTGGCCGATGCTGTTGATGCGGGCCGTGGCCACGCCGAGCGAGCGCAGGAGCTTGACCTGTTCGGCCTCCGAGAGGCTGAGCAGCTCCAGCCGGGTCCAGCTCGGGACGCGCGGGCCGTGGTACTCGCGGGAGGTGACGACGCACAGCGCTTCGCCGCCGCCCATCAGCGCCGTGATGGCGTCGACGTAGGCGGCCACCGTCCGGTTGACGCTGACGCTGCCCAGCACCGCCGGAATCTCGTCGAAGGAGTCGAGCAGCAGCACCACGTGCCCGCGCTGGATGTCCTCGTCCAGCTTGTCGCGCAGGTAGTCCGCGAGCTCCTTCGACTCGTGCGGGTTCACCTGGCGCGCGATGTAGGCGCGCAACGCCGGCGCCGTCACCTCGCGCGGCGGCACGTCGAAGTCGCGCAGGCTCACGCAGATGGCCAGCGGCGCCAACCGCACCCGGCGGCTCTTCGCTTCGGTGAGCAGGATCCGGGCGTAGTGCCTGATCGCCACGCTCTTGCCCGAGCCCGGCCGCCCTTCCAGGCGGACCAGCCTGCTCTTCTCCCGGGCCAGCGCCTTCATCAGCGACTTGGTGCGGTAGGTCGTCTTCACCTTCCGGATGCCCAGCAGCCGCCCGCGGATCTGCCGGGGAGTGTCGAGCGACTGCACAGTGGCCCGGAAGTCGGTGAAGGCGGACTCCTGCCACTGCAGCTCCGCTTCGAGCAGGTCCAGGTTCTGCAGCAACAGGTTCGCGAGCCGGCGGCGCGAGCGCATCTCCGCGCGGGCGGCCGGGGTGTACAGCCCGGGCCAGAGGTACCGCAGCGGCGACCAGATCGCGGTGGCCAGCGCCTTGAGCCCCAGCACGAGTTTGGGGAGGAACACGACGAGCACGAGGACGCCGATGATGACGGTCGGCACGCCCCACTCGCCGGTGAGGACGTCGACGTAGCTCGGCTCCGCCGCCGCGCGGGCTGTCACGAGCACCACCCTCCCCTGGGACCTGAACTCCCCGGGGAAGTCGCCCGCCCGGGCGAGCGGGTTACACCTGGCCGTCAGCGGATCGTGCGAGGGCCGTCAGCGGTCTCCCGCACTCTTCGGTCATCAGCACCGACCGAGAGGAACTTCCGATGACCGCCAAGACCGTGCTCGTGTCCGGGGCCAGCATCGCCGGCCCGTCGGCGGCCTTCTGGCTGCACCGCAGCGGCTACCGCGTCACCGTGGTCGAGACCGCGCCCGCGCTGCGGCCCGGCGGGCAGGCCGTCGACTTCCGCGGGGAGCAGGTCAAGCTGCTCGACGCCATGGGCATCCTCGACGACGTCCGCAGCCACGAAACCGCCATGGGCGACCAGACCGTGCTCGGCCTCGACGCGCGGCCGGCGCTCACCGTGCCCGGCGCCGCCTGGAGCGGGGAGGTCGAGATCCTGCGGGGTGACCTCGCGCGGATCCTCTACGAGCACACCGCGGACTACACCGAATACGTCTTCGGTGACCGCGTCACCAGCCTGACCGAGACGGCGGACGGCGTCGAAGTCACTTTCCGGCACGGCGCGCCACGGACCTTCGGCCTCGTCGTCGGGGCCGACGGCGTCCACTCCGGAGTGCGCGCGGCCGCCTTCGGGCCCGAGACGGACTTCCGGCGCGACCTCGGGTTCGGCATCGCCGGGTTCACCGCGCCCAACCACCTCGGCCTCGACCACAGCAGCGTCATGTACAACGAGCCCGGCCGCGGCCTGACCGTCGGCAGCCACCGGCTGCCGGACCGGCTGCACGTCGCGCTCGTCTTCGCCGCCGACGGTGTCGAGTTCCGCCGCCGCACCACCGACGAGCAGCGCGCGCTCGTCGCGCAGCTCTTCGCCGACACCGGCTGGGAGACGCCGAAGCTGCTCGAAGCGCTGCCGACCACGGACGACCTCTACGTCGACTCGATCAGCCAGATCCACCTCGACCGCTGGTCCAAGGGCCGGGTCGTGCTCCTCGGTGACGCCGCTTGGTGCGCCGGTCCTGGCGGGTCCGGCACCGGGCTCGCGATGATGGGCGCGCAGGTGCTGGCCGGCGAGCTCGCCGCGGCCGGCGGTGACCACGTGACGGCGTTCGCGAAGTACGAGGAGCGGCTGCGCAAGCCGGCCACCGTCGGGCAGAAGAACGGGAAGGGCTCGGGCAACTTCCTCGCCCCGCGCACCGTCGCGAAGATCCGCAGCCGCAACCGCGGCTACCGGATGCTGAACACGCGGTTGTTCGGCAAGGTGTTCCTCTGGATGACCGACCGCGCGGCCAACGCGGTGGAATATCGTGAGTACCCGGCGCTCACCGCCGCGTGAGCTGACGATCTTCGTCTCTTCGGGGGACTCGGCTGGCGGCCCGGCGTGGCCTGCGTCACTCTTGCCGCCATGTCAATACGTCCGGACGCCCCGGTCAGGACGGCTCTCGTCGGCCTGGCCGTGCTGACGCTGGGCGTGGTCACGGCGCTCGACGTCCGGTCGCTGCCGGTGGTCGGCGACGGCACCACCTACGCCGCCGAGTTCAGTGAAGCAGCCGGATTGGCCAAGGGCAACGACGTCCGCGTCGCCGGGGTCAAGGTCGGTCGGGTCGCGGACATCGAGCTGAGCGGCGACCACGTGCTGGTTTCCTTCCAGGCCAAGGGAGCCTGGCTCGGGGACACGACCGGCGCGTCGATCCGGCTGAAGACCGTGCTGGGCCAGCAGTACCTCGCCCTCGACCCGCAGGGCGAGGGCACGCTCGACCCGGACGTGCCGATCCCGCGCTCCCGCACGAGCGTTCCCTACGACATCCTCACGGCGTTCGGCGACCTTTCGTCCACTGTGGACCGGATCGACACCACGCAGCTGGCGAAGAGCTTCGACACGCTTTCGGCGACGCTGGCGAACACCCCGCAGAGCGTCCGGGCCGCGCTCACCGGGCTGTCCCGGCTGTCGGACACGCTCGCGTCGCGCGACCACCAGCTCGGCACGCTGCTGGCCAACACCCGGGTGGTTTCGCAGACGCTCGTCGACCGCGACAGCGCCGTGCGGCAGCTCCTCGCCGACGGCAACCAGCTGCTGTCCGAGGTGAGCCGACGCGAGCAGGCGATCAGCACCCTGCTCGACGGCTCGCGGCAGCTCGCGACCGAGCTGTCCGGGCTGGTCGACGACAACAATGCCCAGCTCGACCCGTTGCTGACCCAGCTCGACCAGCTGACGTCGATGCTGCAGCGCAACCAGGACGCGCTCGCCGCCGGCATCAAGGGGTTCGCGCCGCTGGTCCGGCTCGCGGTGAACCTCTCCGGGAACGGCCGGTGGATCGACGGGTACCTGTGCGGGCTGGTCCTGCCGTCGATGGGCCCGCTCAACGAGGAAGGCTGCCACGGCTGAACCGTCCACTGTGGACGGATCAGGCCACGACGAGCCGGAACCCCGCGTCCCACTCCGGCCGGTCGATCAGCTCCGCGTGCTCGGCGTGCCAGCGGCCCGACTCCAGGTCCGCCCGCAGCCGCGCGATTCCGCGCGCGACGGCGTCCGGCGCGGTCTGCGCGAGCGCCGAGCACGCGCGCCGCACCGCCGGGTCGAGGTAGGCCTCCGGACGTCGCCAGTGCGCCGGGAAGACGCCGTCGGTGAAATCCCACGGAACCGGCAGCTCGACCACCGAAGCCGCCCCGAGGAAGTCCGCGATCTCCGGCGCCGACGGCCGGGACGACTCCAGCGCCGCGACCTCCGGCACGTACTCGCGCACCAGCCAGAAGTTGTTGTGCAGCGCGGTGTCGTACGCCAGGACGACCTGACGGCGCGAGACGCGGCGCAGCTCGGTGAGGCCGCGACGCCAGTCCGGCCAGTGGTGCACGGTCAGCACCGCGAGCGCGGCGTCGAACGCGCCCGCGGCGAACGGCAGCGCTTCGGCGACCGCGCGCACGACCGGCGCGGCGCCGGGACGGCGTTGCCGGATCATCTCCGCCGACGGCTCGACCGCGACGACCGCGCGCCCCGGCGGCTCGTAGGAACCGGTTCCGGAGCCGACGTCGACGACCGAACGCGCGTCACCCAGCGCGTCGAGCACCGGCGCCAGCCAGCGCGGGTCGGTCCGCCGCCCCAGCGCGTAGCCGACGCCGATCTCGTCGTAGCGCGCCATCAGCGCTCGGGGCCGTCGCCGCCGTTCTGCTCCGCCAGGAAGCGCTCGAACTGCGAGCCGAGCTCCTCGGCGGTCGGCATGTGCTCGACGGACTCCGCGAGCAGGCTGCCCTTCTCGGACGCCTCGATGAACGTGTCGTACTGCCGCTCGAGCGCGCGGACGACGTCGGCGACCTCGTCGGACTCGGCGACCTGGCGGTTGATCTCGGCGTCGGCCAGTTCCGCGGCCGCGCGCAGCTCACCCTCGGGCAGGCTCAGCCCGGTCGCGCGGCTCAGCGCGTCGAGCACGATCAGCGACGCGCCCGGGTACGTCGACTGCGCGAGGTAGTGCGGCACGTGCGCGGCGAAGCCGATGGCGTCGTGGCCCCACTCGCCGAGCCGGTACTCCAGCAGCGCGGCGGCGCTGCCCGGCACCTGCAGCCGGTTCGGCAGCGGCTGGTGCTCGCCGACCAGGTCCTTGCGGGTGGCGTGCGCGGTGACGCCGAGCGGGCGGGTGTGCGGCGCGCCCATCGGGATGCCGTGGAACCCGGCGGTCAGCCGGACACCCCAGCGCTCGACGAGGTTGCGGACCGCGGCGCAGAACCGCTCCCAGTCGTGGTCCGGCTCCGGGCCGGACAGCAGCAGGAACGGCGTGTCGTCGGCGTCGTGCAGCAGGTGCACGACCAGCTCGGGCGCGTCGTAGTCCTCCCAGTGGTCGACCGCGTAGGTCATCGTCGGCCGCCGCGAGCGGTAGTCGATGAGCCGGTCGACGTCGAAGCGCGCGACCACCCGGTGGTCCCCGCCGAGCAGGTGCTCGGCCAGGAGCCGGCCCGCCGAGCCGGCGTCCATGAACCCTTCGAAGTGGTGCAGCAGCACCGCCCCGGTCAGGTCGGGGACGTCCGAGTCCACCTCGTAGAGATCGTCGGGATCGAATCCCACCGGGTCCTCCTGCTCGCAGCTACTTCTCTCCGTAAAGCACAACACACGCGCGAGGGAATTCCATTCCTCCGGCGGTGGCGCCGATCGTAACGGCACGCGATCGAGGCCGGACCGGATCGGCATCGTGACACATGTCCTGGGCACACAAGCCACCGATCGGGCACGCTTGAGCCCGTGAGCGAACACACCACGAACACGGCGTTGCGGCTGCGGCCACCGGCGCACCGGGTCAGCCGCCGGGCCATCGGCTACTGGACGGCGACCGCCGCGATCCTCTGGATCGTGCTGCTCGGGATCCAGACCGTCATCGTGGTGACCAGCGACGATCCACCGGCGTTCCTCGACGTCACGCTGGTGATCTCCGCCGTGCTGGCGCCGCTGCACCTGATCGTCATGCCGCAGTGGCGCTACCGCGTGCACCGCTGGGAGGTCACCGACGAGGCCGTCTACACGCAGGCCGGCTGGCTGAAGCAGCAGTGGCGGATCGCGCCGGTTTCGCGGATCCAGACCGTCGACATCGAGCGTGACCCCTTCGAGCAGCTCTTCGGGCTGGCGAAGATCACCGTGACGACGGCGTCCGCGGCAGGCCCGCTGCGCATCGCGGGGCTGACCCACGGCCGCGCGCTGGAGCTGGCCGACGAGCTCACGAAGACGACGCAGGCGATCCGGGGGGACGCGACCTGATGAGCACCGAAGCCACCGAAGCCGTTGTGGTCCTGCCCGCCGAAGGCACGCAGGACGCGCCGTGGCACCACCTCGACCGGCGCATGCTGCTCATCCGGCCGGTGCTGGACCTGGTGAAGTCGCTGCCGGTGCTGCTGGGCGCGCTGCTGTTCGGCCACGGCGAGCCGTGGCAGTGGATCGGCCTGGTCTTCACCGCGATCGCCGTGTTCACCGGTGTCTCGCACGTGCTGACCTCGCGCTACCGGATCACCGCGTCGCAGGTCGAATGGCACACCGGGCTGCTGCTGCGCAAGCAACGGGCGATCCCCCGCGACCGGATCCGCACGGTCGACGTCACCTCCGAGCCGAAGCACCGGCTGTTCTCCCTGGCCGCGGCGCGGATCGGCACCGGGCGGCATTCGCACGGCAAGGGGCCGGGCAAGGACGAGCTGGTCCTCGACGCCGTCACCGTGGCGGAGGCACAGCGGCTGCGGACGCTCCTGCTGCACCGCAAAGCACCTGCGGCCGACTCCGCGGAGGAGCCCGCCGCGCCGCCGGAACAGCTCGTCGCCGCCGTCGACAAGAAGTGGCTGCGGTACGCGCCGTTCACGCTGTCCGGGCTCGCGGTGGTCGGCGCCGCCGTCGGCACCGTGTACCACTTCGCGCACGAACTGCACTTCGACCCGATCCAGTTCTCGCTGGTCCGGGCGGTCGTCGGGCACTTCGCGGACACGCCGACGTGGCTGAGCCTGGTGCTCGCCGCGGCCGGGCTGCTGGTGCTCGTGTCGGTGCTGTCGGTCGGCGGGTACGTGCTGTCGTTCTGGAACTTCCGGCTGACCCGCGAGCCCGCCGGCACGCTGCACATCCGGCGCGGGCTGATCACGACGCGCTCGGTGTCGATCGAGGAGGACCGCCTGCGGGGTGTGGAGATCCGCGAGCCGCTGCCGCTGCGGCTGGCCGGTGGCGCGCGCTGCGTCGCCATCGCCGGTGGCCTGCGCGAGGGCAAGGGCGCGGACAAGAGCGGCGGGTTGCTGCTCCCGCCCGCGCCGCTGGCGAAAGCGCACGAAGTCGTCGCGGAAGTGCTCGGCGAGGACCCGGTCGCGACGCCGCTGACGCGCCACCCGCGCCGGGCGCTGTACCGGCGGCTCTCCCGCGCCGTCACCGGCGTGCTGCTGCTCGCCGCCGCGCTCTACGGCCTCGCGTGGCTCGGCGCCCTGCCGGACTGGCCGTGGCAGGCCGCGCTCGTGCTGCTGCCGTTCGCCCTGCTCGTCGGCTGGGACCGCTACCGCGGCCTCGGGCACGCGTTCACCGGCCGGTACCTGGTGACGCGCTCGGGCTCGCTGGACCGCGGCACGGCGGCGGTCCGCTGCGACGGGATGACCGGGGTCGTCGTCGAGCGCTCGTACTTCCAGCGCCGGGCCGGGCTGGTCACGGTCATCGCGCCGGTCGCCGCGGGCAAGGGCCACTACCGCGTGCTCAACGTCGCCGAGGCCGACGGGCTGACGCTCGCCGACCAGGCCATGCCGGGTCTGCTGACGCCGTTCCTGACCGGTCAGCGGGATCGCGGTTGACGCCTCACCCGCGCGGCTCGTAGCGTCAAATCCGCCGTCCGAACGTAATGCCCATCACGTTCGTCGAGAGGACGGCAGGATGTTCCGGAAGCTCCTTGGCGTGCTGGCCGCGGGGATCGTCGCGGCCTCGGTGTTCGCCCCGGCCGCGCAGGCGGCGGACAACCCTTACGGTGACCCGAACCTGGTGCCGATGTTCAACGGCACCGACCTGAGTTCTTGGACGTCGTCGAAAGCCGGCCTGTGGTCGGCGAAAGACGGCGTCATCCACGGGAATGGCACCGCGCGCGGCTGGTTGTACTACAACAAACAGCAGGTCGGCACGTTTCGGTGGATATTCAATGTCCGGCAGGTCAAGGGCAACCACAAACCGACCGTGTTGATCTGGGGCACCACCGACCCGATCCGCGACGCGTTGAGCGCGATCCAGTTCCAGCCGCCGAACGGCGGGCACTGGGACTACCGGCCCGGGCACAACGACGGCGGCGGCAAACTGTTCAAGCAGCTCTCGCACCCCACGATCGACATCAAGAAGTGGGCGCAGTGCGAGCTGATCGGCGACCAGGCGACGGGCGTGGCGCGGATGGCCTGCTGTCCGCTCACCGGGACGGCCGTGACCTGCAAGGGTGTCGAAGTGCTGCAGTTCACCGACAAGACCGCCGGGCGCGTCGGCCCGCTCGCGCTGCAGGTGCACAACTCCGGGATCCAGGACGAGTACCGCGGGCTCTACGTCGAGTCACCGGTGGTGACGAAACCGGGCGAGTTCCTCACGCTCTGACCCGCGGTTTTCTCGAATGGTGGGGCCGTCGGCGGATTGCTGGCTTTCCTTTCACACAACGTGCTAATTTATTCACCCCGTGTGATAGCGAAGGTCGTTTTTGTCTCACCGAGAGGTCATGATGACGCCTGCCGTCAGTACCGTCGACGGTTCCGCCACCACCGAACCCCGCCGCACCCCCGGCGCCAGCAGTTCCCGGAAGGTCCTCCAGCTGCTCCTCGCCTTTTCCGAGCGCCGCTGGGAGGCCAGCGTCGCCGAGCTCGCCGCGACGATCGGCACCCCGGTCGCGACGACCTACCGCTACGTGGCACTGCTCAAGGAGCTGCAGCTGCTCGAGGAGGGCCGGGCCGGGCACTACCACCTCACCAGCCAGGTGATGCCGCTCGCGCGCGCCGCGCAGCTGGCGAACGACCTCGTGCGGCTGGCGAAGCCAGCCATGGAGGAAGCCGCGCGCGAGCTCGGCGAGACGGTGATGCTCTTCCAGCAGTTCGGCGACGCCGCCGTGTGCGCGGACCGCGTCGAGTGCGACCGGGCCATGCGGTTCACGTTCGAGCCGGGGCATTCGGTCCCGCTCGGCGTCGGCGCGTCCGGGAAGATGCTGCTTGCGCTGCTGCCGGAGATCGAGCTCGAACGGCGGCTGGCGACGGTCGTCGAGCGGCGGGGCACGGCCGTGCGCGACGAGCTCAAGCACGCGCTGGAGAACCGGTTTTCGGTCAGCTCCGGGGAAATCGACGAAGGCGTGTGGGCGTGTTCGGTGCCGGTGCCCACCTACGGGCGGCGGCCGACCGTGCTGAGCGTGGCCGGCCCGGCCGCGCGGATCACCGAGGAGGCCCGGCAAGCCGCGATCACCGCCCTGCAGGAGTACGCGACCCGGATCCAGCGGACCGTTTCGTCTTATTCGCTGTGAAAATCCCGGCCGGGCGCGTACGAATGCGATCGTGATCCGGCTCGCGCGCCCCGAAGACCTGCCCGCGTTGATCGAAATCGAGCGTGCCGCGGGCAGCCTCTTCCGCGACGTCGACATGGCCGCGATCGCCGACGACGACCCGGGCTCGGTGGCCGAGCTGGCGGTGTACCAGTCCGCCGGGCGCGCCTGGGTGGCCGTGGACGACGCCGACCGGCCGGTGGCCTACCTAGTCGCCGAGGTCGTCGACGGGCACGCGCACGTCGAGCAGGTGTCCGTCCGGCCCAGCCACGCCCGGCGCGGCCTCGGCGGCGCGCTGATCGAGACGCTCGCCGCGTGGGCCGTCGAGCGCGGTCTGGCGGCCCTGACGCTCACGACGTTCGCCGCGGTTCCGTGGAACGCGCCGTACTACGAGCGGCTGCGGTTCCGGGTCCTCGAGGACGCGGAAATCGGCGCCGGCCTGCGGGAGATCCGTCGTGCGGAGGCCGCCCGCGGCCTGGACGCGTGGCCGCGCGTGGCGATGATCCGACCACTCTGACCTGCGACTTTGCCCTTTCCTCCCCTGGGCGGGGGATCCACTGGCGCACCCGGTCGAACATGTGTTCTACTGTGCGGGCCGGTCCCGGAGGGGGAAGCTCCGCGGGCCGGCCCACAGACTTCGGGAGGTTGTTGTGGCGGTCAAGATCACCCACTTGATGAACGGCCAGCAGGTGCGGTTCGCCAACGCCGACGGCGCCCGCCGGTACGCCGAGATCATGGGCGGCGGCGTGGACAAGTGGCGCTTCACGGTCGTGCCCGAGGACCCGAGCCTCCGGAAAATGTCGGACTCGGTCGTTAACGTGCCGGTATGGCGCATGACTTCCAGGTAGTGGTGGATTCGGCCGACCCGCACGTGCTGGCCGACTGGTGGGCCGAGACGCTCGGCTGGTCCGTCGAACCGACCGACCCGGACTTCGTCCGGGAGATGATCACGAAGGGGTACGCGAAGGAAGAGGAGACCAGGACCCACCGCGGGTCGCTGGTCTGGCGGGCGGGGGCGGCGATCCGGCACCCGGACTCACCACCCCGCCGGATCCTGTTCCAGGAGGTGCCGGAGGCGAAACGTCATAAAGACGTAACCGACAAAAACCCGCTCCACCTGGATGTCTGGGTCGGCGAGGCCAACGTCGAGGCGACCTTGGCCAAGCTGCTCGAACGCGGCGCGACCTTCCTGCACAGGGGCCGCCAAGGTCCCCACCAGTGGGTCACCGTGCAGGATCCGGAGGGCAATGAGTTCTGCATCTCTTAAGGCGTCAGCGCGGCTCTGACGCCGCCTGGCCAGATCGTTTGTCCACTGGACGCGGGTGAGCCGCCCCGCACCGACCGGAGAGAGGCTGGCAGCTCAACTCGGGAGAGAGCTGTCTATAGGGCCAGCTAGGTTCGCCATCATGTTTGCCTGCCAGGCGGACGCAACGTCACGCCGGAGTGCCGCAGCATGTTGCGAGTTTGGCCATAACTTCGATCGTATCGAGCGGCGACGGCGCGAATTGATGCTCCGTGCACATACATGTTGACCATACCCGGAGGGCAGCGTGGGACACGGATTCGCGGTGGTCGCAACTTGACTCCGGAACTGATCAGGGTTTCCCGCGCACGCCGGTAGCTAAGTCCAAATTCCGACGCAAGTACCTCGATCGTAGCTCCAGCTTTGTAGCGTCTACAAAGATGGGCCACATCGTCTTCCGTCACGATGCCTCACCTCAAACCTTCTCCTCTAATCGAACACAACATCAGCGCCATCGTTTCGGCAGCGGGACAGGCGATCGAAAACGTGGCCAGTAGTGATCGACCACACGCCGCGCGGCAGCCAACTCCTCATCAGTCATTCTCTCGCCGGGAGCAAGTTTTCGCGACGCTAGAAGCCGAAAGTCATCATCCATCGTCGAGTCAGCAGCCTTCTGTTCGATCTCCAACGCAAGCCGTGGAAGCGGCGTCGCGGATTCGCCCGACGCCGTGTTTTCTGGGACCGGCGTTCGCCGCAGACACGACTCACAGGGCATGCCTGCGGGCTGATCGAGCAGCTCCAGCTCGCCAGGGCCGAATGAAGTGGCACAGAACGCAACCAACCTATCCGGGCTAGTTTCCTGATCCGGAACCTCGAAGACGTGAACCACTCGGCGTGACTCACTGACAACACCCGGACGCGGACGCCCAAAGAGGAGCCGTACTGTCATTGCCCGCCTCCCAGCACGCAGTGTCCGGCAGAGGCGGGCGTTGTCGAGGGGCCGCCCGCCCCCGCCGGACTCTCAGGCCCGCCATCGCGTAGGAGGGACGCGTTGACGGACGACCATGGGAGCCGAAAGAATCGACTCCATAAACCTCTTCGCTTACGTTCATCCGCATATCGTCGGGTCGATCGCGCGGCGATATAAGCACGACACCGCGCGCAGGGCGCGCCAGCAGGCATGAGGCTCGATGCTATTAACAATCGATGCCCACATAGAGTGTCGAAACTTCCCGTCCGCTCTCGCACACCGCGCGCGAAATCTTCATCAATGATCGCGTGGTCTCGGCCGTCAACAAGGCAGCGACTCCACGTCACGTAAAGCTTCTTACACTCTGCGAGCGATGAACAATGGGCTATTTTCGACCACTGGTCGAGGTAATCAGTATGAGTCATAAGGACGCCACTCGATACAGGTTGGGCGGACTCTGGTCGACAACCACTCGATCAATGCCTGGCGCGCGTCCGCAACCGGAATAGCCGCCGTGCGCGGGAACACAGCCCCAGTTGTGCCATTGAAAATCAGGCTTACTTCCGGCAGCGGACGTTTCGGATTGAAAGAGTTGGCAATCGGCATTCTTGGATCGTTGTTGTCCATGTAGTTCAGCGCAGCGAACCCGGCCGAAGGCCGGACACTGACACGAAGCTGGTGATCAGGGTAAGGACCGTCCTTGGTGCAGTGAAACTCGACGTCACCAACTATGAGCGTGGTTTCCCAATCGACGTGATCCGTCTTGAGTATTTCGTCGATTAGCCGAGTTGACTCCAGCACTCCGCTCGTGACACGGGCTACGCCGGTCGTAAGCGATGCCGTGAGAAGCATGCGTCCAAGTCACCCGTTCAGTAGGAAGGCTGGTCAGTCCCCGGTCGCGCCGGGGCTCGCTTACCCACCGTCACGCTGCGCAGTAGTCCGGTCTATATCGCTGTGGGCATGCGACATGCCCACAGCGGCATATCACCAGGCTGGAGGGACATTCCGCCCGCGCGTGGTTCACTCGCTGGTGAGAGCCGGTCGCCCTATGTACGCTGGTCAGAGGGAGGATGGCACCAGTGGCGAGAGGGGGCGCGATGAGCTCACCCGGCGGATCGCAGAACCGCGCGGCCGGCACTTCTAGTGGTCGTCGCTGCCAGGGGTGCGGGACGACGCTCGCCGCCGACAACACTGCGCGTCTGTGCAGCAAGTGTCACCGGGATCAACGCGACCAACTCCGAACACCTCCCGTGCAGCTACGGAACGAGTTCTTCGAGACGGACGAGTTTCGGGCGGCTTTCGAGAGCCAGCACATCGGCAAGGTCTTCAAGGCTTACCGGAACCACCCGCGCCACCTTCAACTGCACGGAAAGGCGCTAAACCAAGAGCTGCTGGGCCGCTGGCTGGGGCTCACGCAGGCGCAGGTGAGCAAACTGGAGAACGGCAAACCCGAGCAAAACCTCGAAACGCTCCGAAACTACGCCAAGATCCTCCACCTGCCGCAACATCTACTGTGGTTCGACTTTCCAGGGCAAAGCCGGTTGAGGTTTCAGCACCTCGCGGCGAGCCAGCGTCCGAAGTCCGGAAACTCACCGACCGGCGGCCTGGTCACTCCTGAGACACGAGACGAACTTCTCGTGGTGAACACGGGCATGGACACTCTCGAACTACTTCGACGGGTTCGTGCGTCAGCGATCGATTCGTCCACAATAGACGCTCTGGACATCACAGTTGAGCAGTTGTGCTGTGACTACCCGCACGCTGATGCCCGTCAGCTCATGACGACCGGCAAGCAGTGGCTCGGCAAGATGACCGAACTGCTCGACAACCGCCTGACCCTTGGGCAACACCGTGACGTGCTCACCAAGGCCGGGATGCTCGCGCTACTAGTGGGATGCCTTGAGTATGACGTGGGTGACGCGAAGTCGGCCGAAGCAACACGACGCATGGCACTGGAACTCGGCAAGGAAGCCGGAGACGCCGGGATCGTCGGGTGGGCACACGAAATGCTGGCGTGGTTCCATCTGACGGCGGGCAACTACCGCGCCGTCATTCCTGCTGCTGAATCCGGCACGTTGGCTGCACCTTCACACTCGGTCGCGGTCCAGCTATACGGCCAGCAGGCCAAGGCGTACGCGCGCATGGGAATGGTCGAGGAAGTTCATACGGCGCTCGACAACGGCAGTGAACTCCTGGGACGACTGCCCTACCCGGATCGGCCGGACAACCACTTTGTGGTTGACCCGGACAAGTGGGATTTCTACGCGATGGACACCTACCGGCTCGTCGGCGAAGACCAGCTCGCGCAGCGCAATGCCGACGAAGTCATGCGGCGTAGCGTCAACTCCGAGGGTGTTCCGACGGCACCCATGCGCATCGCCGAAGCGCAGCTCACGCTTGCCGTGATCGCCGCCAGGCGAGGGGACGTCGACGAGGCCGCCGCACTGGGCATCCAAGCACTTCAGAACGGCCGTCAGAGCCGCCCAACCCTGCTCATGGTGTCTGCAGAGCTTGAGCACGAGCTGGACACCTATGGCGCGGGCGCAGGCGCGGACTTCCGGGAGCTGTTCGCGGACATCAAGCGCGCCCAGTAGCAAGATATTCTGACGGAGAATACTCGCGCCAATAAACATTCTTTTCCGGAATATCGTGCACTTCGAACCCGGCCTTCACCTGGGGATATTCACTTAAGAAATCTTTTATTCAAGTACTGACATAGTAGATCTTTCATATTGGCGGCTTACTTGATGGCATCGGCCCGCAAAATCGCAGGTCGAAGCCAAGAGTAAGGGTTAAACCAATGAAGTCCGTAATTCAGAACGCCGATGCTTCGGCGGTTCTTTCCATCCGACAAGCCGCGTGGAGCCTGGGCGTCTCCGAGTCTCGCGTGTGTTCGGCGATCCGGCGCGGCGCGCTCCGCGTCGAGCGTCGCCGCTCCCGGCTGGTCGTTCCGGCTGGCGAACTGCGCCGTGTCCTTGACGGCGGTGCGCGATGACCGCTTACGACTACGAGGAGATGGCTTCCCAGCTTGACCGGTACGCCGACGTGCCGGACGACGTGCTTCAGGACGTGGTGACCAGGGACGGCCTGTGTTTCTGGGCGTTCGACCGGGCCGACATGCCGGAGCTGTCCGGTGAGGACTCGCCGGACCGGGAGCTGGCCGCCGGGATGTGCGCTGGGTGCCCGGTGATCGACGAGTGCCGCGAGCTGGACTTGCGGACGGCCGGGCCGGACACGGTCGGGGTGTGGGGCGCATTGCCCGACACCGACCGGCGCGCGCTGTACCCGGTATGGCTCCGTCGCCGGGGTGGTGAGGCGCGATGACGGTCAACTTCACGCCGACACAGATCGTGGCCGGGGTCGGGGTGCTGCTGGCGCTGTTCGTGGTCTGGCGCTACAGCGCCCGCAAGGCCCGCCGGGCCGCCGACGCGGCCCGGGCAAGCTCGCGGTTGGTGTCGCTGGCCGGGCGGGTGCTGTTCACCGGTGCCGCGTTCACGGGCGTTCAGTGGCTGGTGATCACGCACGTGCACAACCCGACGTTGGTCCTGGTGGTCCTCGGAGTGCCGGACCTGATCGCGGCCCATGTCCTGACGCGTGTCCTGACGGTCACGTCCATGGACACCACCAGCACCCGCCGCCGGGGTGGTGGTCGCCGATGACCACGACCGAGGAGAACACGGCGACGGTGGCGGGCCGGGCGCGGCGGCTGGCAGCCGACGCGGCGGAGGCGGCTGACGTCCGCCGCTGGCAGACCCACCCGGATGTGGTGGCGTTGCGGGTGGAGCGGGTCCGGTCTCAGGTGGATCGGCTGTGCTGGTCCGGGATCGTGCTCGGGTTGGCGTTCACCACGGCCAACGTGCAGTGGTTCGCCGCCGCCGGTTCGGCCGTGTGGTCGTTGCCGTGGCTGACGGCGTGGCTGCTGGACCCGACCGTGTGCCTGGTCCTGCTGGCCATCCTGCGGGCCGAGCAGGTCATCGCCCGGTATCAGGTCCACACGGGAGTGTGGGTGCGGGCGGCGAAGTGGCTCACGCTGGCCGCTACGTATGTGATGAACACCTGGTCATCGTGGGTTTCCGGCTCGCCGGCCGGGGTGGTGCTGCACTCGGTTCCGCCGCTGGTGGTGTTCGTGGCCGCCGAGGCGGTCACGGACCTGCGGGACAAGCTCACCGACGCGGTGGCGGTGGCGTTCATGGACGCCACCGACCGGGCGGAGCCGGGTGGGCCGGTCGTGCTCGAGAACCCGGCCGCGCCGGTCCACGAACCGAACACGTCTGTTCACGAACCGACCGGACCGGCGGGCGCGCCGGATGCGGCGGATCGTGAACCGTCGGCACCGGCACCGGCACCGGCACCGGCACCGTCGGCACCGGCACCGGAGGTGCCGCGTCCGGTCCGGCGGAAGCTGTTCGCCGACTACCTCACCGACGCCCGCACCGCGTGGACGCCTGGTGTGGAGATCACCCCGGCGTGGGTGCGCCAAGTCTCGGGGTGTTCCCGCGGCTTGTCCTCCCGGCTTGCCGCCGCGCTCTCCGCCGAGACCGGCACGGGGGTGGCAGGCGATGACTGAACCCAACTCGGAGGGACAGGAACACCAGCACACCGCGCTGACCCCCGTTGGCGGGCGAGACGTCGAACGCGTCGGCCCGGTGCTCGACGGTGAGCTGATCGACGACACGTTGCCCCAACCCCGGGGCCGGGCGGCCAGTCGCCGGGTATCGGTGTGGCGGCGGGTCACCGACGCGGCCGGGCGGCTCTGGCGGTCCGGGCCGATGGTCCGGGCGCGGTCGCTGGCCGGCTACCGGGCGCGGAAGATCCCGCAGGATGTCGTCCGGCTGGTGTGGTTCGTGCTGCGCGGGAACTGGCGGTGGCTGGTCAAGTTCTGGAACTGGGCCACCTACGCCGATCTTCGCGCCGACGCCCGCCGGGCACGGCTGGCCGGGGACGCCGACGCGCGCCGTGCGGCGCAGGAGTTGATCCGGTCCGACGCCACGGCGCGGTGGGCGAAGCTCGGGATCTTCGTGCGGCGGTGCGTGATCACGGCGCGGTTCGCCGCTCCGGTGGCTGCGGTGTTGTGGCTGGTGGACTCGGTGATGGACCGGGCGGACATGTGGCCGTGGCTGGCGAACGTCTACACGGGAGTGGAGACGGTGTGGTCGGCGCTGGCGGTGGTGGTGCCGCTGCTGCTGGTCGTGGCACCGGTGGCGTGGGCGGTGGCCGCCGCGTTCGAGGGACGCGACCGCACACCCGGTGCCGGGTGGCTGGTCCGGCCCGACCGCGACGACGCCGATTCCTGGATCGACGAGCGGATGATCAGCAAGGCGTTGGCGCACCTGGGTATCAGTCCGCTGGACCGCTTCTACGCCAAAGGCGGAGAGCTGGTCTACACCGTAGCCGCCCGTAAGGACGGTGACGGCACCTTCGCGCAGGTCCGGTTGCCGATGGGAGTGACCGCCGACATGGTGGCCACGCGCCGGTCCAAGCTGGCCGCGAACCTCGGGCGGGCGTCGCTGGAAACCTGGCCTACCAAGGGAGATGAGGACGGCATCCTTGACCTGTGGGTCGCCGACAAGGGCGTCCTGCGGGGCGGGGCCGGCGGATGGCCGCTGGTGGCCGATGGACAGGTCGACGTGTTCGAGGGCGTCCCGTTCGGCCTGTCGCAACGGGGTCTGGTCATCAACGCGCCGCTGGTCGGGGTCAACTGGCTGATCGGCGGCCGTCCCGGGCAAGGAAAGTCGGCCGCGTTGCGGACGTTGCTGCTCGGCGCGGCACTGGACCCCACGGCGGAGTTGTGGGCGTTCGTCATGGGCGAGTCCCCGGACTTCGAACCGTTCCGGCCCCGGCTGTCCCGCTACCGGATGGGGATGGACGACAGCGTGGCCGAAGCGGCCACAGCCGCGTTGGCGGACTTGCTGACCGAAATGGAGCGACGCGGCAAGATCCTGGGAGAGCAGCCGGGCCGCCCGCCGAAGGTCTCGCGCAAGCTCGCCGACAAGGCCGGGCTTGGGTTGCACCCGCTGGTGTGCGGGATCGACGAGTGCCACGAGCTGTTCCAGCACCCGAAGTTCGGCAAGAAAGCCGCCGAACTGGCCGTCAGGCTGATCAAGCGAGGACGCAAGTACGGGATTGTGCTGCTGCTGGCCACCCAGTCGCCCACCAAGGACAGCATCCCGCGGGAGATCACCCGCAACGTCTCGTGTGGAGTCGCGTTCTCCGTGGCTGATCAGGTGGCCAACGACGGGTTGTTGGGTTCGGGAAAGTACGCAGCCGGGATCCGCGCGACGGAGCTGCGGATCAACACCGACCGAGGAACCTGCGTCGCAGTCGGCATCACCGATGAGACGTTCGAGCTGGTCCGCACGTTCTACGTTCCGTTCGAGGACGGGACCGACGACGTGACTCCGGTCATCGGCCGGGCCATGGCGTTGATCGAGGAGGTGGGCCGGGCGGTCGAGTCCAGCGCACGGCCGCAACTCAAGACGACCCCCGTGGCCGACCACTTGGCCGACATCAAAGCGGTGATGGAAGGGGAGCGTCGGGTCCGGACTCAGGTGATCCTCACGCGCCTGGCCCAACAAAATCCGGGCGAGTACGAGGGATGGACGTTCCGGAGTCTCACGGCCGCGCTCTCCACGCACGGCATCGCAACGGTCAAGTCGGATGGGAACAAGGTCGTTCGCGCCGAGGACGTTTCCATCGCGCTCGCCGATCGGGACCGGGACCGGGACCGCAGGGAGCCAGGCCCAGCCTCAACAGGGAGCCAGGGAGTTCTCCCTACTGGACCTCTATACCGATACACTGGCCTTGACCAGCGCAAACCCCGCTCAGGGACTTCAGGGACCCACGGTCGGCCGACTTCGGAACCTGCCCGAAACCAGGTTGACTCGGGGGCGTGGCCCGGTCCCTCCCCTTCCGAGTCCGGCCCCAGCGCTGGCAGGCGGGGAGGTGAGAGCTCTGAGCGGCTCTGAGCGGCCCGCCGAGGCGGATCCCGGACCTTTGCGCACGCGGTCGCCTCTGAAGCAGTCTCGTGCTCTTGACGATCCGCTCACGTTAGGAAGAGCAGCACGCATCGTGCGATCGGCACTCGCCCGCCAGAACGGACGACCTGATGACATCTACCGACGCGAGGCAGAGACAGTTACCGACTAGCTCCGAGCACGGCTGAACCCCGGCAGCCTTGGTTAGCGGGGTTCAGTCGTCTCGCACTACCCGAAGATGAGCGTCCGGAACACCGGCACGCATCCTCCAGGCCAACCGTTGCACAATCGTCAGCCCAGCCAGCATCCACCTTGCTCAAGATAACGTATTCGAAGCCCAGACGACTCCAACTTGACATAGCCAAGCAGTTCGCAGATGATTCGATCCCACAGAGCATAAAGGAGGTGTTAGAAATTTCTCGACTAACTGGCTTTGGGATCGCCAACTACCGAAGCTTTGCAGAGGATTTCTCTTATTTTTCCAAGCTCAGTAAGGTGAACCTAATTGCAGGGCAGAATAACGCAGGAAAGTCCAACGTTCTTCGCTTCTTGGCGGGATATCTAACCGGAGAGCCAGCATCGCCTGCCAGCCTGGATCGCCCAATGTCGAACCCTGGAGAGTCTTCACCGAAACTAGCCTTGGCTATCGACGTAAGCGAAGATCGCATTCAAGCTGTATTCAATTCCGCAAACAAAAGCATCTTGCGCAGCGCTACAATTGAAGCGTTTGTTAGAATCATTAGCTTTTGGTCTGCGGACATAAGTCCTGATGCCAATAAGAGCGAAGCGTGGCTGGAGTTTGAATACAACCCAGCGATGCCCGGAAGTGGCCAGCGTGCCAACTGGACATTATCGCAGAGCCAGCGCGAACGAATCGGTCGAGCCTTAAATTCGGAAGGCCTAGGGCGCATAGTAGAAGATGTTTCTTCTGCGCTAACCCAAACGTCTTCAAGTATTGAGAGCAACCTATCTGGGATATTCAGCAAGTTCTTCACTTTTCAGGCCAACCCCTGGCAGGTTGAGACAATCGACGCATTCCGGCAGATTCGTCCGAGCGCAGATCCAGAAGAACCTCCAGTTTTTTCGCCGGCCGGACTAGGTCTCATCAGAATTCTCCAACAGCTTGAACGCCCTAGCATAGACAAGATCGGCGACAAGAAGAAATTTCAGGAGATCAGCAACTTCGTCAGAACGGTTCTTGAAGATGATTCAGTGACGATCGAGATACCAAATGATGCGGGAACTATTCACGTATCTCAGTCGGATAGAATCCTTCCTCTCGAACACCTCGGAACAGGAATACATCAGGTTGTAATCTTGGCGGCAGCCGCCACCATCATCGAAGACGCAATAGTTTGCATCGAAGAACCTGAGGTTCACCTGCATCCTACCTTGCAGAGGAAGTTACTAAACTACCTCTATCAAACAACTAAGAATCAGTACTTTATTGCTACCCATTCAGCACACATGTTGGACTATGAGAATGCAGCCGTCTACCACGTGCAGAACCGAGATGGGAAAACCGAGGTAGCACGGGCTAGCTCGCCCGGTTCGGCTTATGATATCTGCGCAGATCTAGGCTATAAGCCCTCGGACCTCCTGCAGGCAAACTCGGTTATATGGGTCGAAGGTCCATCCGACAGAATCTACCTACTTCATTGGCTTGCGAAAGTTGCACCAGAGCTATTAGAAGCGGTACATTTTTCTATCATGTTCTACGGCGGAAAGCTACTCAGCCACTTGTCGGTAAGCGATAAAGAAGTCACCGACTTCATCTCACTACGAAGCATAAGTCGCGCTTCCTCGATCGTGATTGATAGTGATAAGCAAGCCGCAGACCAAGATATTCGCGACACGAAGACCCGCATAAAAGATGAATTTCAAGATTCCCAGCGAGGATACTGCTGGATTACAAAATGTCGAGAAATTGAGAATTACCTAGCCCTTGACTTGCTGGCGGAGAGCTTTTCCACTGTTCACCCCAAGGAGACGCTGACGTACACCGGAGGCCAGTGGAGTTCACCACTGGAATCCACCAAGTCGACTAGCCCAAACAAGGTCAAGATCGCTCACGAATACTGCAAGCGCGATTTGTCGGTCAACATGTCAAGATTTGGACTGTCCGACACCATCGAGGAGCTTGTCGAATTTATTCGACACTCAAATGGGATTAAGTGACCACTAATTCAGCTGAATCCACATCAAGGCGGAACGTGCCTTAATACTCTCAAACTAGCAGGGTCCCGGCAACGTCGATTGCCGGGACCCATATCTAAAGAATATTATTCACGCCGACTGCCAACTGATATCAATCCTGCCGTCGTCGAACGCTACCGTGCCCGGGCGCGCCCTCCGGACGATCACCGTTCGAATAAAGAGACGCACGAATTCGCGCTGTTCATCCAAGGTCATGTCTAGCCATGCCGCACGCACCTTCACGATGTCGACGCCCAACCGAGGCGGCGGAAGTTCAGTCAACTCAACACGAAGCTTTTGCTCACTTTCAGCAATCCCTCGCCGCGCACTCTCCCACTCAGTGTCAGTAAGCCCGCCAGGTTGAGCCCACTTTCGCGCCAACTCGCCACGCTGGCGATCCATCTCTTCCAAGTCGGACTCAATCTTCGCCCTCCGACCTGCGTGCGCATCAGTGTCGACCGCTTCGAGAAATTCTACCTTGTCCAACTCAGACCACAGACGCTTCACTACATAATTCTCAAGTTCCAAACCAAGAATCCCGACACATCCACCACCAGGTTCACCATTTGGACGAATCTTGTTGGGATGGCAGTTGTAATACGGTTTTGATTTTCCCTTCTTAAACTGTTTAATTGATGCAATCAGCGGCGCTTCACAGACGCCGCAAACCGCAAGCCCGCCAGTCAAGAGATAACGTCGTCCGGTCGAATTTCCGCGGTGAGCACTTCCGATAGGGTATTCCTTTCCGTCTTTGCGTACCACTCGCCGCGGCTGCGACAACTTAAGCTTGCACGCCTGCCATGTCCGCTCGTCTAGAATCGCTTCCCAGTTTCCTCGACCTACAATTCTCCCCTTGTACACTCTCTGTCCTGCCACTGTCGGAAGGGTAACCATGTTGCGAATAGATTCATTGCGCAATTGCCCGCCATGCACGCCGCGCAACCCGCGAGCATGCAACTCGGTGGCAATTTTTGACAACGACCATCCGGACAAAACCCATTCAGCGGCCTGTCGTACAGCTTCAGCTTCACGCTGTTCAATTACATATGACTTTACTTTCTCACCATCCGGCCCAGTAATCACGGAATGCCGGTAGCCAAACACGTCACTTCCGGAAGGCACTCCGTTAGCCGCGTTTTCGGCGAGGCGGTCATTAAGGCGTTTCTTGAGCTTCCGGACTTCATCTGCATTCAAGACCGCCTTGATCCCCGCAACAGCGTCGCGTACGCGAACCACTCCGTCCCGGTTCGTGTCCAGCTCGTCAACGCCAGCGGCCTCCATCTCTGCGGCGAGCCGGAACCACTCGACTTCACGGCGCTCAAGACGGGACTGCTCGACTGCCCACACATGAGCAACCTTGCCCGCGTTCAGCCACTCGCGGAAGCGCTCAAACTGCGGCCGGTTGTCGCCGTTGGCCGCAGAGACCCCGGCGTCGGCGAACACTTCAACGGGCACTCCGGGCCACTTGGTGGCGGCGTACTCGCGTCCCCAGCGCTCCTGAAGGTCGACGCCCTCATATAACCCGTCTGGGCGAGGGCTGAGCCTGCATACGATGGCAACGTACCTGGTCATGGCCTCGAGCGTGCGCCGGTTACGTCTCTATGACAACTGGAGGAGGCGAAGTCGGTGAAGAACCGCGTCCACATCGACGTCTGGGTCGGCGCGGACAACGTCGAGGCGACGCTGGAGAAGCTGAAGGCCCGCGGCGCGACGTATCTGCACCGCGGGCGGCAGGGGCCGCACAGCTGGGTGACGGTGGCCGACCCGGAGGGCAACGAGTTCTGCGTGTCGTGAACGTCAGCGCAGGCGGTCCAGAGCCTTCGGCAGCGCCGAGGCCAGCAGGTCCAGCTCCGGCTCGGCGGCGATGAGCGGCGGCGACACCGCGACACCGCGTCCCAGGTTGCGGACGATCACACCCTCGTCCCGGCACGCGCGCTGCAGCTTCACCGGCGCGCCCGGATCCGCGTCCATGACCTCGGCCGTCAGCTCGACGGCGGAGAGGAACCCGAGCCCGGCCCGCACCTCCGCGACGAGCGGGTGGTCACTCACGCCGGACACGGCGTCGGCCAGGGGCTTCTCGAGTTCGCGGCCGCGCGGGATGAGGCCGTCGCGCTCGTAAATGTCGAGCGTCGCGAGGCCGGCCGCGCAGGCGACGGGGTGCCCCGCGTACGTCGCGCCGTGGCGGAAGATCGGTGCGCCCGGCGCGCCGGTGAAGAAGGGTTCCGCGACCCGCGGGGCGACGACCAGCGCGCCGAGCGGGATGGTGCCGCCGGTGATGCCCTTCGCGGTGGTGATCATGTCGGGCTGGACGGCCCAGCGGTCGATGCCGAACCAGGTGCCGAGCCGGCCCCAGGCGGCGATGACGCAGTCGGCGACGAACAGCACGTCGTGCCGCCGGCAGATCTCGGCAACGGCTTCGATGTACCCGTCCGGCGGCAGCAGAACCCCACCGGCCCCGATCACGGGCTCACAGAAGAAGGCGGCGACGTTCGCGGCGCCGACCCGCCGGATCTCGGCTTCGAGCGCGTCCGCACTGTCAAAGGGAACATGCGAAAACTCGGGCGGCTGCGGGCCGACGTCCTTGGCGTTGGCGGGAATGCCGCCGACGGCGGTGCCGAAGCCGTGGGTGCCGTGGTAGCCCTGCGCCCGCCCGATGACGTGCACCTTCTCGGGCCGCCCGGTGTGCGCGAAGTAGGCGCGCGCGAGCTTCACGGCGGTGTCGATGACGTCTCCACCGCCCGAGCCGAAGAAGACCTTCGACCCCGGCGACGGCGCGAGAGCGGCAACCCGGTCCGCCAGCTCGATGGCCGGCTCGTTGGCGTTGTAGCCGAACAGGTTGTACGAGTCGAGGGTCTGCAGCTGCTTGCGGACAGCCTCGGTGATCTCGGGCCGCCCATGCCCGAAGTTGGCGTACCAGAGCGAGGCAGTGGCATCGAAGTACCGCCGCCCGGCGTCATCCCAGACGTACGAGCTCTCACCCCGGGTGATGACCATCCGATCCCCGTCGACGGCGCCCATATCGGCGAAGGGGTGCCAAAGGGCGTGCTGTGCTGACATCGGTCCTCCTCAGTCCTGCCCCATCCCTACCAGGGCGAAGCAGGAAGCGCGAACACTCCATCGTGCACAGTTCGACGGCCGGAGCTGGCCGGAGTGGCAAGGCAACCTGTAACAGCCACGCGGCCTCGCCGACCTGGTGTGGGTGCGCATTCCATTCAGCCGACGAAGCGACGACGCCCACCTCGGCCCGCTGGCGGAGTATTCGGCCCTGCGTTCCGAGATCATCCACCTGATGGACCAGCAGTGGAAGGTGACCGCCTTCCTCATCACGACGAGCGGTGCGGTGTTCGGCTTCGCCTTCACCTCGGCCAGCCGGATTCCGCTGCTGCTGATCATCCCGTTCAGCAGCAACATCCTCGCGTCCCGCTGGGTCGGGTGCTCGCAGCTGATCGAGCGAGTGTCCCTGTACATCAGGACCGAGCTCGATCCGCAGGTGCCCGGCGGAATCGGCTACGAGAAATGGCTTCGCCGAACCCCCGATGAGCCACTGGGCCTCCGGCGCATGATCCGATACGCACAAGCGAGCCCGATGGGAATCATCTTCCCCGCACTCGCCGTGCTGGCCCTCAGCTGCGTCGCGTGGTGGTTCCTGCACTCCGGCCGCACCTGGTCCGACCCGGCCGTCGGCCCGGGGCTGGCCGCCTGGGTGATCGGCGGCGTCCTGACGGTGCTCAGCCTGCGGCTCCTCTGGACGGCGGCAAACCGGCGGACCGTGACCGACTTCCTCCACTGGAGACCCGTCCCAGGCTGAACCTCACTCCAGGAACTCCGCGATCTCCTCCGCCGAATACCCGAGCTCGCCCAGCACCTCAGCAGTGTGCTGCCCCAAGGTAGGCGGAGCCGACGTCGCCCGAGCCGGAGTCTCCGAAGCCTTCACCGGAAACCCCGTCCCGACATAAGTCCCCACGGTCGGATGCGGCAGCCGCACCACCTGCTCCCGCGCCACCGCCCACGGATCCGCATAAACATCATCGATCGAGTTGATCGGAGCCGCCGGAATCCCCGCCGCGTCGAAATCCTTCAGCCAGTCCGCCGCCGTGCGGGTCGCCAGCACCGGCTCCAGCAGCGCGTTCAACACATCCCGGTGCGCCGACCGAGCCGCGTTCGACAAGAACCGGGCGTCCGAAGCGATGTCCAACCCCAGCACCCCACAGAACGCGAGCCAAAGCTTCTCGCTGCCCACCGCGATGATCAACCAGCCATCGGCCACCTGATACGCCTGGTACGGGACGATGCTCGGGTGCGCCGAGCCCATCCGCCGCGGCCGCGGGGTGTCGTAGAACGACGCGCCCGCCGCGTAAACATGCCAAGCCAGCTGACTGTCCAAAAGGGACACGTCGAGGTACTGGCCGCGGCCGGTCGTGTGCCGGGCCTGCAGCGCCATCAGCACCGCGATGATCGCCCACGTGCCCGCGTTCAGGTCCGCCACCGGCAGCCCGACCTTCGCCGGCGCGCCGTCGGGCTCGCCGGTCAGGGACATGACGCCGCCGAGGGCCTGCGCCACCAGGTCGTAACCCGCGCGGTCGCGGTACGGCCCCGTCTGCCCGAAGCCGGTGATCGACACGTGGATCAGCCGCGGGTTCAGCGCGGACAACGCGGCGTAGTCGATCCCCCACCGCTCCAGCGTCCCCGGCCGGAAGTTCTCGACGAGCACGTCCGCGTCCGCGACGAGCCGACGCAGGGCCTCGCGCCCGCGGTCGCTCTTGAGGTCCAGGACGATCCCGCGCTTGTTCCGGTTCGCCGCCAGGTAGTAGACGGCTTCGTCGCCGACGAACGGCGGCCCCCAGCCCCGGGTGTCGTCACCGTGGCCCGGCGGCTCGACCTTGACGACGTCCGCGCCCATCTCGCCGAGGTACTGCGTGCAGTACGGCCCGGCGAGGATGCGCGAGAGGTCGACGACCTTGATCCCGTCCAGCGGGCGGAAGGGGGCAGGGGTCATCAACGGCTCCTCGTCGGGCTCGGCGTCCGGCCCCCTTTCTACCTCCCGCTGACCGGGAAATGGATTACCTACTAACGGACGTAGACGACAGTCACTCCCATCCTGTTCATTGTTGAGTGAGTCTGTGCAAAGTTGCGCACTCCCGGAGGGACCTATGCGTCGTCTTGTTGGATTGGCGGCCACGCTCGCCGCCTGCACCACCGTCGTCACCGTCGCCCAAGCCACGCCCGCCCAGGCCGCCGAACCCCAGTACTTCGCCGCGCAGCGCGTCGGCGAGCGCCCGCCGATGGGCTGGAACAGCTGGAACAAGTTCGGCTGTGACATCAACGAGGACCTGATCCGCGGCGCCGCGGACACACTGGTGTCGTCCGGCATGAAGGACGCGGGCTACCAGTACGTCAACATCGACGACTGCTGGGCCGAACAGAACCGCACGGCCGAGGGCAAGCTCGAGCCCAACCACGAGAAGTTCCCGCACGGCATCAAGGCGCTCGCCGACTACGTCCACGGGCTCGGCCTCAAGCTCGGCATCTACACCAGCGCGGGCACGCTGACCTGCCAGAAGACGATGCCCGGCGCGCTCGACCACGAGGAGGCGGACGCGCAGTCGTTCGCCGACTGGGGTGTCGACTACCTCAAGTACGACAACTGCAACAACGAGGGCCGCGACGCGATCGAGCGCTACACGAAGATGGGCGACGCGATCAAGAAGACCGGTCACCCGATGATCTACGCGCTCTGCGAATGGGGCGAGAACGACCCGTGGACCTGGGGCCGCGACGCGGGCGCGCAGCTCTGGCGCACCACCGGCGACATCAGCGACAACTGGGGCAGCATGACCGGCATCCTCGACCAGCAGGTCGGGCTCGAGAAGTACTCGGGACCGGGCGGCTGGAACGACCCGGACATGCTCGAGGTCGGCAACGGCGGCATGACCGACGCCGAGTACCGCTCGCACTTCGCGCTGTGGGCGCTGCTGAACGCGCCGCTGCTGGCCGGCAACGACCTGCCCGCGATGTCGCCGGCCACCAAGAAGATCCTGGAGAACCGGGACGTCATCGCGCTGGACCAGGACTGGGCCGGCACGCAGGGCCACAAGATACGCGACGACGGCGACACCGAGGTCTGGGCGAAGCCGATGTCCGACGGCTCGGCCGCGGTGGTGCTGTTCAATCGCGGCTCGGCGACGGCGGAGCTGCGCACCACGGCGAAGGACCTCGGTCTCAAGAGCCACACCTATCGCGTCCGCGACCTCTGGAGCGGCACCGAGTCCGAAACCGCGGGCACTCTCCGCGCCGCCGTCCCGTCGCACGGCTCGGCCGTCTTCCGCGTCTGGCCGTCGACGCACCCGGCGGCGGCGCCGATGACCACGCTCGCCCTCCCGGCCCCGGACTACGTGCCCGCCGACCGGCCGCTGACCGCGACGCTGAAGGTCACCAACGACGGCAGCACGCCGATCGCGGCCGTCCGGACGAGCATCACGGCGCCCGCGGGCTGGCAGCTGGCCGGCCCGGGCTCCTTCACCACGCCGTTCGTCCTGCCCGGGAAGTCCTGGCAGCACGACGTCACCTTCAAACCCGCCGGCCCGACCGGCGAGCGGGTCACACTCACCGCGAAGACGAGCTACCTGACCGCGTGGGGCAAGCGCGAGCTGACGTCGGAAGGCACGTCACCGCTGGTCACGCGGCCCGCGGCGGGCACGACGGCGTTGTCGAAGGCCGCGTGGATGTCCTCCGACAACGGCTGGGGCCCGGTCGAACGCGGGACCAGCAACGGCGAGAGCAAGGCGGGTGACGGCCACCGGATCACCATCGCCGGCACCGGTTACGACGACGGCATCGGCGCGCACGCGCCGTCGAGCGTCCGGATCTACGTCGGCGCGTCCTGCACCTCGGTCAGCGCGCTGGTCGGCATGGACGACGAGAACTCCGGCGGCAGCGCGGGCTTCCGCCTCCTCGGCGACGGCAAGGAGCTGGCCGCCACCGGTGTCATGCATCCCGGGGACAAAGCGCAGCCGCTCGACGCGCAGCTTTCCGGCGTCCAGGTGCTGGAGCTGGAGGTGAACGACGGCGGGGACGGCAACACCAACGACCACGCCGACTGGGCGAACGCCACAGTTACCTGCTGAGTCTCAGGCCTCTTCCAGGAGCACCACGGCCTGCGGCGTCTGCTGGTAGAGCACGAACCGCCCGTCACGGACCTTGCTGACCAGCCCGGCGCGGTGCAGCGCGCCGAGGTGGTAGGAGATGGTGCCGGGCGCGTAGCCGATCCGGGTGGCGAGCTCCGCGGTCGACCTCGCGGTCTCGAGGTCGGCCAGCAGGGCCGCCCGGGCGGCGCCGACCACCTGCGCCAGCTTGCCGCGCCGGTGGTCGCGGCCGGTCCCGACGCGGTGGGCGGGGTAGTAGAGCACGAGCTGGCCGGGCACGTCGACCTGCACGGCGAAGCCCGGCCAGCTCAGCACCCCGGGCGCGAGCACGAAGTCGCGGCCGGTGCTGTCGATCTCGCCGTTCCAGGTCGCGGCGAAGGTGATCGTGCGGCCCGTCCAGCCGATGCCGGGGTGGAGGCTGCCGAGCACACCGCCGATCCCGTGGCGGGTGATGGTGTTCGCGCGGTGGGTGATGTCCTGCTCGATGATCGAGTTCAGCTCGGCCCAGCCCTCGGCCAGGGCCTCCCGCCAGAACCGCGCGAGGCCGGCGGCCAGCCGTCGCGCCAGCCGTCCCGAGTCCGCGACGCGGCGGGTCGTGACCGGCAGCGGCCGGCTCCAGTGCGCCCGGGTGTAGGTGAAGACCTGCTCCTCGAGCTCGTCCGGCGCGGTCGTTTCGATCCGCGCGAGCTGCTCGTCGAGCAGGTCGCGGGGCCGGGTGGCGGCGCCGGGCTGCGGGGTGAGCAGGTCCGGCGTGTAGACGTCACCCGGGCGCGGCAGCAGGCCCGCGAGCAGGGCGACGTCCGGGTGCGCGAGCGCCGCGCGGGCGAGCGGGCCGGGATCGCCGAACACGGGGTGGCGTCCCGCGGCGGCGGTGAGCTTCAGCCACGCCAGGGACTCCGAAGCCGGGGACGGCGAAAAGCGGGTCCTGGCCACCGTCTCGGCGTCGACCCGCAGCGTGAACACCGGTCGACGGTAACACCGGCCGCCCGATTTGAACCGGCTCGAATCCTTTCCGGTCCGGTGCTCGCGGAGGGTTCAGTGGACGCATGTTCGCCCGCGCGAAGACCACCGCCGCCGTGGCCGCGCTGGTCCTCGCCGGGGCGCCGGCCGCCGAGGCGCGTCCCCTCGGCTACGCGGTCACCCACGTCGTCGGCACGGTGACCCGGCACCACTGGTCCGCCGGCGCCGACGGGACGTACCGGGCCGTCACGTCCCGCGAGCTGTACACGTTAACGATCGTTTACCCGACGGTTCAGGACTCGCTGAGCGCGAGCAGCCGGGCTTCGGCGTCACGCAGGTAGCGGTCCAACGCCGACTCCGCCGCGGCGAACCGGCCTCGCCGCAGGTCGCGCAGAATCTTCTCGTGGCAGTCGAGGAACGGCTCGTAGAACTCCCGCGTGTTCTCGTTGAGGACGAAGAACAGCCGCGTTTCGGCGAGCACCTGGCGCATGGTCGCGGAGATGCGCTCGCTGCCCGCGAGGTCGACGAGGGCCTGGTGGAAGTGGATGCTCGCGGTGCCGACCGCCGGCCAGTCCGCGGCCCGCGCCGCCGTCCGGCCGTCCCGCAGGGCCTGCTCGACCGGGCCGAGGTCCACCGCGGGCAGCTCGGCCGCGCGGCGCAGCGCCCCGCATTCGGTAGCGCGGCGCACGACGTACAGGTCTTCGATGTCCTCGACGGTCAGTTCGCGCACGAACACCCCGCGGTTCAGCTCGTGCACCGCCAGCCGCTCGTGGGCCAGCAGCTGGAACGACTCGCGCAGCGTGTTGCGCGAGACGCCGAGCGCCGAGCTGATCACCGGCTCGGACAGCCGTTCACCGGGGGCGAACACGCCGTCGGTGATGTACTGGCGCAGGATCGCGGCGACCCGCTCGGCGGTGCCACTGCGTTCGAGCTGGTGCCGCTCGCTCTCCAGCCCCGAGGCATCGACGGACACGGCGCTACCTGACGCCGAGCTCGAAATCGAGGCTGTAGCGGTTACCCGGCAGCGCGCCCGCGGCCTTCGCGCCGTCGATCGGGAGCACCACGCCGTTGATGAACCGCGACTCGTCGCTCGCCAGGAAGACGACCGCTTTCGCGACTTCCCAGGCTTCGCCGACGCGCGCCGCGGGGGTGCTCGCGACGAGCTGGTGCTGCTTGGTTTCGAACTCCTCCGGCGAGTTGAGCGTGCCGCGCAGCATGTCCGTGTCGATCGCGCCGGGGTTCACCGTGTTGGCGCGGATGCCCTGGTGGGCGTGGGCGACGGCGATCGACTTCGTCAGCCCGACCAGCGCGTGCTTGGTGGCGTTGTAGACGGGGTCGCCGGGGCGGCCCATCACCCCGCCGTTCGACGACGTCGTGACGATGCTGCCGGCCTTACGCTCGATCATGTGCGGCAGCACGGCGCGCGTGCCGAGGAAGGCGGCGCGCACGTTGAGCGCGAAGATGCCGTCGAACTCGGCCAGCGTCGTGTCGGCGAGCGGCTTGCCGAGGTGGCCGCCGACGTTGTTGAACAGGACGTCGATCCGCCCGGTTTCGGCGATCACACCGTCGACGAACGCCGCGACCTGGTCCTCGTCCGTGGCGTCCACAATGGAGTGGCGGTACCCGTCGATCCGTTCCGCGGGTTCGCGGATGTCCGAAGCGAACACTGTGGCGCCTTCGGCGAGGAACTCCTTCACCGTCGCGAGGCCGATGCCCCGCGCACCACCGAACACGACCGCCACCTTGCCGGCCAACCGACTCATGTCACTCCCCTGCCCTCAGCCGAGCTGTCCGCTCGTCGTCCACCTCGTAGTCCTCGGGCAGCCGGACGAGCGCGTCCGGTTCCCCGAGGTAACGCACCTCGACGCCGTACACCGCACGCGCCGCCGCCACCGAGACGTACCCCTCGACGACGTCGGCGAGCACTGCTGTCACCGGCCGCTCGAACGGCGGCCCGTACCCGCCGCCGCCCGGCAGCGTGACGTCCACAACGGACTCCGCGGCCAGCGTCACCCGGCTCTTCGCGGGCAAGTCGTCGCCTTCGCGCAGCCCGAACCGGCCGACCGCGCCCGGCCTGCCGCCGTCCACTCCGGACGCTTCGGCGCGCACCCGGTCGACGTTCCCGTTGACACTCCACGCTTCCGAGCCACGGACCGCCATCGTGGTCACCTGACCGAGACCGCCGCGCCACCGTCCGGCGCCGCCGGAGTCTGCCCGCAGCTCCCGAGTGTGCTGGACGAGCGGCGCCATCGTCTCGATGACCTCGGTCGGCGTCGACCGCAGCCCGCTCGGGAAACCGGTGGTGTTCAGGCCGTCCTTGTCCACCCGGGCGCCCGTCCCGCCGGTCTGGAAGACGTTGAGCATGAACCCGGGACCACGCCAGATGGTCATCCACAGCGCGTCGGCGCTCGGCGCGATCGCGGTGCGGGGCAGCGCGCCGATCAGCAGCGACGGCAGGAAGTGCCCGATCAGGTGGCGCGACGCGACCGGCGCGGGAGGCAGGCAGTTCAGCACCGAACCTTCGGGCGCGGTGACGTGCACCGGCCGGAACGACCCGGCGTTGTGCGGCACCTCCGGCGAGATCGCCGCCTTGACGGCGAACGACGCGTACGCGCGCGTGTAGTTCAGGACGACGTTGATCCCCCGGCGGCTCTGCGGCGACGAACCTGCGAAGTCGAGGTGGATCTCGTCACCGTCCACAGTGGCCGTCACCCGCAGGACGACTTCTTCGTCGTCGAAGCCGTCAGTAGCGATCTCGTTGGTGTACGTGCCGTCCGGCAGCTCCCGCAGCGCGTCGCGCAGAGCCTTCTCGGACCGGTTCATGATCTCCGCGGCGACGTCGTCGAGCGAGTCGAGCCCGAACTCGTCCAGGAGCCGCAGCAGGCTCGCCGCACCGACCTCGTTGCCGGTGACCTGCGCGTACAGGTCGCCGATGGTCTCCTCCGGCGTCCGGACGTTGGCGCGGATCAGCCGTTCCAGATCGGTGTTGACCTCACCCACGCGCAGGAACTTGAGGATCGGCAGCCGCAGGCCCTCTTCGAAGACCTCGTGCGCCTCGGCGGAGACGAGCCTGCCGCCGATGTCCGGCGCGTGGCAACAGGACGCGAACCACGCGACGAGCCGGCCGCGCCGGAACACCGGCGTCGCGACGGTGATGTCGTTGATCTGCCCGGCGGTCTGCCACGGATCGTTGGTGAGCAGCACGTCACCGGGTTCGAGTGTCTCCGGCGGGTAGGCCGCGACGAAGTGGTGCATGCCGGTGGCCATCGCGTTGATGTGGCCGGGCGTGCCGCCGACGGACTGGCCGATCATCTCCCCGCGCGAGTCGAACACCGCGCAGGCCAGGTCGAGCGATTCCCGGACCACCGCGGAGAAAGCCGTGTTGACCAGCGCGTTCTGCTGCTCGGCGAGGATCGAGTGCAGCCGGTTGCCGAACAGTCCGACCAGGATCGGGTCGACGCTCACACCGTCACCTCCAGCGCGGCGTCCTCCCGGACGACGCAGTGCGCGCCGGGTGGGACGACCACAGTGGACTCTCGTTCTTCCACAATGGCCGGTCCGTCGATCCGCACGCCCGGTTCGAGCCGGTACCGGTCGAAGACCGCCGTGTCGACAAATCCCCCGGCGGCGGGAAAGTAGGCCTTGCGGGTGCCCTTGCGCGCGTCACCGCTGGTCACTCGTGTCTTGAGCCGCAACGTGACGTCCGGTGCGGGCCCGCTCGAGACGACCCGCCAGTTCAGCACCTCGACGCCGACCTCGGGCCCGGTGCGCCGGTAGAGCGCGCGGTAGGTGGCCGTGAACTCCTCGATGAGGGTGTCCGGCCAGCTGCCGTCCTGAACCGGCACGCGGATTTCGTACCCCTGCCCGGAATAGCGCATCTCGGCGATCCGGCGATGGGTCACTTCGTCCACACCGGACTTCGCGAGCAACGCCGCGCCCTCGGCCTCCATCTCGGCGAACAGTGCGTCGACCTGCTCCCACGCCAGGTCGTGCACGGCCGCGCGGGCCGACCGGACGAAGTCGAACGCGAGCGGAGCGGTGAGGAACCCGGCCGCGCTGAGCACTCCGGCGGCGGGCGGCGCGACGACCGACGGCGCCCCGAGCGCGCGGGCGACACCCACGCCGTGCACCGGGCCCGCGCCGCCGAAGGTGTACATCGGCAGCTTCGCCGGGTCCTGGCCACGCTCGACGGCGTGCACCCGCGCGGCGTTCGCCATGTCCTCGTTGACACTCGTGTGGATGCCCCAGGCGGCCTCTTCGACACTCACGCCGAGCGGCGCGGCGATCTTTTCCGCGACGGCCGACCGCGCGGCCGCGGCGTCGAGTGTCATGCTGCCGCCGAGGAAGTACCCCGGGTCGAGGTAACCGAGCACCAGGTCGGCGTCGGTCACGGTGGGCTCGGCGCCGCCCCGGCCGTAACAGACCGGCCCGGGCTCGGAGCCCGCCGAGTCGGGCCCGACGGTCAGCAGGCCGAGCGCGTCGATCCGGGCGATCGAGCCGCCGCCGACGCCGATCTCGATCATGTCGGTGACCGGCACCTGCACCGGCAGCCCCGATCCCGGGAGCAGCCGGTACTTGCGGTCCACTTCGAACTGGTGCGTCACGAGTGGCGCGCCGCCGGCGATCAGGCACAGTTTCGCCGTGGTGCCGCCCATGTCGAAGGCCAGCAGGTCGCCGGGTCCGATCGCGGCCGCCGCGAGCGCCCCGCCCGCCGGGCCGGACTCGAGGATCCGGATCGGGTGCCGGGCCGCGGTGTCCACAGTGGCCAGACCGCCGTTGGACAGCATGATGAGCGGCGCCCCGCTGATCCCGAGCCGCCGCAGCCGGTTTTCGAGGTCCCGCAGGTAGCGTTCGGTGAGGTCCTGGACGTAGACGTTGGCGACCGTGGTCGAGGCGCGCTCGAACTCGCGGATCTCCGGGACGACGTCCGACGACAACGCCACCCTGAGTGAGGGCGCCGCCTCGGCCAGGATCTCGGCGGCGCGCCGTTCGTGGGCCGGGTTGGTGAACGAGTGCAGGAAGCAGACCGCGACCGCTTCGATGCCGCGTGCCACGAGCTCCCGGCCCAGCCGCGCGACGTGCGCCTCGTCGAGTCCGGTGTGGACGGACCCGTCGGCGAGAATCCGCTCCGGGACGTCGAAACGCAGGTGCCGTGGCACGAGCGGCGCGGGCAGTTCGAGGTGCAGGTCGTAGAGCTCGTACCGGTGCTCGCGCCGCATCTCCAGGACGTCGCGGAAGCCCGCCGTCGCGAGCAGCGCGGTCCGCGAGCCCTTGCGCTCGATCAGCGCGTTGGTCACCAGCGTCGTCCCGTGCACGACCTGCTCGACGTCCTTGGCGACGATCCCGGCGTCCGCCAGCAGCGCGTCGAGTGCCTGCGCGATCGCGCGGGCCGGCTCGTCGTGCGTGGTCAGGACCTTGCCGACCGCAACGATCCCGGTCTCGTCCACCGCGCAGAGGTCGGTGAACGTGCCGCCGATGTCGACGCCGATCCTCATCCCGCGGCCTTCCGGTACCACCGCGGCGAGGTGTTGAGCGGCGGCTTCAGCTTGGCCTTCACCACCAGCACGTTCGGCTCGTCCGACTCGACGAACTCCCCGAGCAGCCGCCGGAACGCCCGCCCGAACCCGGACACGCGGTCGGCGTGCACCCCGAAGGACCGCGCGAGGCCGACGAAGTCCGGGCTGTCCCAGTCGACCCCGCGACGCGGGAGCCCCTCGCGTTCCTGGTCGTAGCGCAGCATGCCGTACCCGCCGTCGTCGACCAGGACCACCGTGACCGGCAGCTGTTCCTGCGCGAGCGTCGCGAGATCTCCGCAGGCGTAAAGGAAACCACCGTCCCCGGTGATGCAGATGGCGCGCCCGACCCCCGCGGCGGCGGCGCCGAGCGACGCCGGGAAGCCGTACCCCAAGGTGCCCCAGCCCATCGGGTAGGCGAGCTTGCGCGGCGCCCGCACCCGGTGGAAGCCGCCGATCCAGTACCCCGCGACGCACATGTCGGAGACGAGCACGGCGTTCGTCGGCAGCACCTCGTCCAAAGTGGACAGGAAGTCGTAGGCCTGCGGCTCCTCCTCGCGGATCCGCTGCCGCACCCGGCGGCCGATCCCGGCCAGCCGCAACGTGATGTCGTTCAGCCCCGGCCGTTGTTTCGGCAGCAGCCGCTCGACGATCGCCCGCGCGTCCCCGACCAGCGTCAGGTCCGGCGGGTAGTTCTTGGCGGCGTCGTCGGCGTCGACGTTGACCGCGATGAGCTGCCGCGGCTTCGGCATCAGCCAGTTCTGCGTCATCAGGCCGTCGAAGTCGGTGCCGATGGCGAGCACGACGTCGGCCTCGTCCCACAGCTCCCCGACCTCCGGCGTGTGCACCGGGTTCGGCGCCAGGCACGGGTGGTCGAGCGGCAGCAGGCCGCGCGCGCCGAAGGTGGTGATCACCGGCGCGGCGATCTTCTCGGCGAGCGCGCCGATCGCGTCCCCCGCGCCCGACCGCAGCGCGCCACCCCCGGCCCAGATCAGCGGGTTGCGCGCGTCGGACAGCATCGCTTCGGCCCGCGCGAGATCGGGGACGTCGCTCTCGGGCTTGCGGTGCGGCGCGGGCGGACGCCGGTGCGGCACCGTCTCGCGCAGGTAGTCGGTCGGCACGCCGAGGTAGACGGGCCCGCTCTGCGGCTGCAACGCGAGCCGCGCCGCGCGGTGCACGGTGGTGCCGATCTGGTCGGCGGCCCGCACGGTGAAACCGCCCTTGGTCACCGGCGCGAACATCGCCTGCTGGTCGGACGTCTCGTGCAGCACCCCGCGCACAACACCCGGACGCCGCAGCGTCGAAGGGATGTCGGTGGCGATGATCAGCACCGGAGCCGCGGACGCCATGGCCTCGCCGACCGCGCCGAGGGTGTTCGCCGCGCCCGGCCCGGTGGTCACCAGCGCGACGCCGAGCTTGCCGGTGGCGCGGGCGTACCCATCGGCCGCGTAGCCGGCGGTCTGCTCGTGCCGGACCCCGACGAGCTTGATGTCGGTCTCGGCGAGCGCCTCCCACAACGGCAGGTTGTGCACTCCCGGGAGCCCGAAGACGATCTCGGTCCCGAGCGTTTTCAGCGCGTCCACCAGCTCCCGAGCACCACTCACAGCCACGGCCCGGATACTGCCAGATCGTTGAACGATCTGGCAATCAGCCCCTAGACGATGTTGCGCTCGGCCGGTGCGGTATCGGCGCCTTCGAACCGCCGGACGTCGAGCCCGGCGATGTCCACGGCCGGCGGTCGCCCCAGGTAGAGGTCCCGGACGAGCTCCCCGGCGGCCGGGCCCATCTGGAAGCCGTGGCCGGAGAAACCGGTCGCGTAGAAGAACCGCGACAGGAGGACGCTTTCCCCGATGATCTGGTTGCGGTCCGGCGTCATTTCGTACAACCCGGCCCAGGCGGTCCGGACCCCGGCGTCGAGCACGGCCGGAATCCGCCGCCCGGCCACCTCGACCAGCCGCGGCAGCCACTCGCCGGCTTCGTAGTGGGTGTCGAAGCCCGGGAAGCCGTCGTCGTCGCAAACGGACATCGCCAGACCTGCACCCTCCCGGTGGAAGTAGAACGCGGACGGCATCTCTATGGTCAGCGGCACTTGTTCCGGCAGGTCGGGCACAGGTCCGGTGAAGACGACCTGCCGCCGGAAGGGACGCACCGGCAGGTCCAGCCCGGCCAGCTCCCCGACGCGCCCTGACCACGCACCTGCAGCGCACACGACCGCACCGGTCCGGACGAACCCCGCCGTCGTGTTAACGCCGGTTAACTGGTCACCGTCCCGCTCGATGCCGGTGACCTCGACGCCGGTGCGCAGCTCCGCGCCTTTCGCGCGCGCAGCTCTCGCGTAGCCCTGCACGACCGCGTCCGGAGTCGCCTTCGCATCACCCGGCGACCAGAGCGCGGCGACCAGCCCGTCCGTCTCCAGCAGCGGCATGACGCTCTTCGCTTCGGAGGGCTCGAGCAGGTAGCTCCGGACACCGTGCGCCTGTTGCAGCTCTGCGCAATGTCCGAATGCGGGCACGTCCGCGGGGTCGGTGAGCAGGTACAGGTAGCCGTCCCGCCTGAAGTCGATCTCGACGCCGAAGTCGTCGGAGAAAGCGCTGTACGCCGCGAGCCCGCGCAGGCCCAGCTCGACGTTGACACCGCTGGTGAACGACGAGCGGATGCCGCCGGCCGCCTTCGCCGTCGAGCCCTCGCCCAGGCCGTCGCGCTCCAGCAGCAGGACGTCCACTCCGGCCTCGGCCAGCCGGAACGCGCAGCTCACCCCGATCACCCCGCCGCCGATCACGACGCACTCGGCCATCGGTGGCAAGGACGTTTCCCCAGCGCCGCGGACGGTCATACTCGCCAATGTAGAACGTGATCCACCCACGGTCGCCGAGCGCGTAGAGTCGGCGTGCCGAGTGCGGAAGGTGATGTCCCATGGCGATGATGCCCGTGACCGACTCGATGTTCCTCCTGGTCGAAACGCGCGAGCATCCGATGCACGTGGGCGGTCTGCAGCTGTTCAAGAAACCGGACGGCGCGGGCCCGGACTACCTGCGCGACGTCCGCCGGAACCTGCTCGAATCGGACAACATGCGGTCGGTGTTCCGGCGCCGCCCGGCCCGTCCGGTCAACACACTCGGGCACGTCGCCTGGACGACCGAGACCGACCTCGAGCTCGACTACCACTTCCGGCACTCGGCGCTGCCGCAGCCGGGCCGCGTCCGCGAGCTGCTGGAGCTGACGTCACGCTGGCACAGCACCCTCCTCGACCGGCACCGCCCGCTGTGGGAGACGCACCTCATCGAAGGCCTGGCCGACGGCCGCTTCGCCGTCTACACAAAGGTGCACCACGCGCTGATGGACGGCGTCTCCGCGCTGCGCCAGCTGCAGGGCACGCTGTCGGACGACCCGGGTGACCTGGACTGCCCGCCGTGGTGGGGCAGCCGGCGCAAACCCGGTGAAAAGCCCGCCAAGAGCCCTCGCTCGCTCCTCGAGACCGCGGGCAAGACCGTCAACCAGCTCGCCGGCCTGGCGCCCGCCGCGATGAAGGTGGCGCGGGAGGCGTTCAGCGAGCACACGGTGACCCTGCCGGGGCAGGCGCCGCGGACGATGTTCAACGTCCCGATCGGCGGCGCGCGGCGGTTCGCGGCACAGTCGTGGTCGCTCGACCGCGTCCGGAAGGTCGCCACCGCCGGCGGAGTGTCGCGCAACGACGTGGTGCTCGCGATGTGTTCCGGCGCGCTGCGGGACTACCTCATCGAACAGCGCGCGCTGCCGGACGCGCCGCTCGTCGCGATGGTGCCGGTGTCGCTGCGCCGCCAGAACGACCCCGGCGAAGCGTCGGGCAACAACATCGGCGCGCTGCTGTGCAACCTCGCCACCGACCTGCCGGACGCGGGCAAGCGGCTCGTCACGATCCACCAGTCCATGCGCAACGGCAAGCGGCTGTTCTCGGAGCTGACGCCGTTGCAGACGCTGTTGTTATCGGCCGTTAACGTCGCGCAGCTGGGCGTCTCGCCCATCCCGGGCGTCGTGAACAACACGCGCCCGCCGTTCAACCTGGTGATCTCGAACGTGCCCGGCCCGCGCAAGCAGATGTACTGGAACGGTGCCCAGCTCGACGGCATCTACCCGGCGTCGGTGCTGCTCGACGGCCAGGCCGTCAACATCACGCTGACCAGCAACGGCGACAACCTCGACTTCGGCGTCACCGGCTGCCGCCGCAGCGTGCCGCACCTGCAGCGGATCCTGACGCACCTCGACACGGCGCTGGTCGAGCTGGAGGCCGCGGTCAGGTAGCACCGGTGAGCGGCACCCACACTCGGCCATAGGAAGGAAAGTTTCCGAACTGCTCTGGCCAGTTCGCTCTCCACGCTCCTACGGTGGCGGAGATCAGTTCCGCGAGAGGAGCAGGAAATGACCGAAGGCACCGAAGTGTGGACCACGCCCGACTTCGTCGAATACGAAACTCCCATGGAGGTGACCGCCTACGCGGCCCGCATGGCGGACTGAACCATGACCGTCGAGCCATTGCCGGAAAGCGCATTCACAGCTGAGCTGCGCGGTCTTTCCGGCCGGTACTGGGGCACGCACCCGTTCCACCACCGCTTGCACGCGGGTGAGCTGACCGAGCGCGGGTTGCGCGTCTGGGCGGCCAACCGCTGGTACTACCAGCAGGCGCTGCCGCAGAAGGACGCGGCGATCATCAGCAACTGCCCCCTGCCGGAGATCCGGCGGCACTGGCTCGACCGGATCGTCTACCACGACGGCACCACCGCCGGGGACGGCGGCGCCGAACGCTGGCTGCGCCTCTGCGCCGCGGTCGGCCTCGACCGCGACGAGGTGCTCGACCAGCGCCACGTCGTCCCCGGTGTCCGCTTCGCCGTCGACGCCTACGTGAACTTCGCGCGCACCAAGCCGTGGTGGGAGGCCGTCGCCTCCGGCCTCACCGAGATGTTCGCCGGGCACCTGATGCAGCAGCGCGTCGCGGACATGCTGGCGAACTACGCGTGGATCGCGCCCGCGGACCTCGCCTACTTCACCAACCGGATCGACAAGGTCTCCGGCGAGGGCAAGGACACTCTCGACATCGTGGTCCGCCACTGCGTCACGCGCGAGCAGCAGGACCGCGCGATCGCCGCACTGGCCTTCAAGTGCGACGTCCTGTGGACCATGCTGGACGCGATCGAACGGGCGGCAGGATGATCACCGCGGCGTCCGTCCCGCAGCTGCGCCGCGGTGTGCGGCTGTCTTTCGACCACGTCCGGGAGACGCACGTGCTGCTGTTCCCCGAAGGTGTCCTGGTGCCGAACGCGACGGCGGCCGCAGTGCTCGAACTCTGCGACGGAGCGCGATCCGTCACCGAAATCACGACGGTCCTGGGAAAGCGCTTTTCCGGCGTCCGGGCCGACGACGTCCTCGACGTGTTGTCCCGGCTGGGTGAACGGCGGGTCGTCGCATGGACGTGACCCCGCCACTCGGCCTGCTCGCCGAGCTGACCCACCGTTGCCCGTTGCATTGTCCTTATTGCTCCAATCCTCTTGAACTCGTGTCGCGCGACGCCGAGCTGTCCACCGAGGACTGGATTTCGGTGCTTTCGCAGGCGCGTGAGCTGGGCGTGCTGCAGGTGCACATGTCCGGCGGTGAACCGCTGGCCCGCCCCGACCTGCCGGAGCTGGTGGCGCACGCCAGCGAACTCGGCTGCTACGTCAACCTCGTCACCTCCGGGCTGGGGCTCACCGCGGCACGGCTGGACGACCTCGTCGAACGCGGCCTGGCGCACATCCAGCTGTCGGCGCAGGGCGCGACGCGGGAGCGCGCGAACCTGCTGGCCGGAGCCAAGGCGCACGACCGGAAGCTCGCCGCGGCCGCGCTCGTGAAGGCGGCCGGGCTGCCGTTGTCGCTGAACGTCGTGCTGCACCGGCAGAACCACGACGAGCTGGCCGGGATCATCGCCCTGGCCGAGCGGATGGGCGCCGACCGGCTGGAGCTGGCGAACACCCAGTACTACGGCTGGGCGCTGCGCAACCGCGACGCGCTGATGCCGACGCCGGGCCAGCTCGAGGCCGCCGAGCCGATCGTGCGCGCGGCCGTCGCGCGGCTGCGCGGCACGATGGAGATCGTCTACGTCGTCGCCGACTACTACGAGCCGTACCCGAAACCGTGCATGTACGGCTGGGGCGCGCGGCAGCTGACCGTCGCGCCGGACGGCACCGTGCTGCCCTGCCCGGCGGCGTCGGCGATCACGACACTGCAGCTGTCCTCGGTACGGGACACCCCGCTCGCCGACATCTGGTACCGCTCCGAGTCCTTCAACGCCTACCGCGGCGAGGACTGGATGGCCGGGCCGTGCCGCACGTGCGACCGCCGCGGGCTCGACTTCGGCGGCTGCCGCTGCCAGGCGTTCCTGCTCACCGGCGACGCCGCGGCAACCGACCCGGTGTGCTCGCGGTCGCCGCGGCGCGACGTCGTCGACCTGATCCTGTCCCGGCCGGGCACGTCCGAGCTGGTCATGCGCCGGTGAAGGTCATCCTGCTCGGCACCGCCGCGGGCGGCGGGTGTCCGCAGTGGAACTGCGCGTGCCGGCTGTGCACGTCCGGACTCCCGCCGCGCACGCAGGACTGCGTCGCGGTGAGCGCCGACGGCGCCGGCTGGTACCTCCTCAACTGCTCACCCGACATCCGGTCCCAGATCCTTTCCACGCCGGCGTTGCGGGCCGGGCCCGGCCCGCGCGAGATCCCGGTGCGCGGGGTGCTGCTCACCGACGCCGAGCTGGACCACTCGCTGGGTTTGCTGATGCTGCGCGAGTCGGGCGGCCTCCCGGTGTGGGCGCCCGACGCGGTGCGGCAGGGGCTCTCGCCGGTGCGCGCAATCCTCGACAGCTACGGCGGCTGGGACTGGCGGCCGCCGGAGGACCTGCCGGGACTGCGCGTCGCGTGCCTTCCGGTGAGTGACAAGCGGCCGAAGTACGCAGCCGCGCAGGACGGCCCGTGGGTGGTCGCCTACCGGATCGAGGACCCCGTCACCGGCGGTGTGCTGGTGTACGCGCCGTGCCTGAAGAGCTGGCCGCCGGGCTTCGACTCGTTCGTGGAGGGTGCATCTCTGGTGCTGCTCGACGGCACGTTCTACGCGCCGGACGAAATGGCCGGTGTCGACGGGCCGGACCAGCTCGCGATGGGGCATCTCCCGATCACCGCGAGCCTGGCCCACATCACCGAGCGGCCAGGACCACGCTGGGCGTTAACGCACGTTAACAACACGAACCCGGTGCTGGACCCGACATCCCCCGAGCACGCCACAGTGCTGACCGCCGGCGCACTGCTCCCGGCGGACGGCACGGAGTTTTCGCTCTAGGCGCTGTCCTGTAAGTCATCGGAGCCAAAGAACGATCGCTGCGATGGTGAGTTCGGCCTGGTAGTAAGCAGCGCGTTTGGCGTAGCGGGTG
>NZ_JBVJOW010000004.1:1065890-1080761 GCF_055582965.1 Amycolatopsis sp. NPDC104863 | reverse complement strand
CCCCCCCCCCCCCCCCCCCCCCCCCCCCCCCCCCCCCCCCCCCCCCCCCCCCCCCCCCCCCCCCCCCCCCCCCCCCCCCCCCCCCCCCCCCGCCGTGGTGGTGGTTGCGGCAGTTCAGCGCGTCACTTCTTCAGGACCTCGATGGACGGGTAGTCCGGCATCCGGCGGAAGTCGAGGGCCGCGGACTTGAGGTTCTTCGACTTAGCCGAGACGCCCAGCTCGTCCCACACCGGGATCGACGGCAGGTCCTTCGCGATCAGGTCCTCGGCCTGCTGGTACAGCTTGACCGCGGCGTCCTTGTCGGCGGTGGCGTCCGCCTGGGCCAGGAGCGCGTCGACCTGCGGGTTCGAGTAGCTGGAGTCGTTCGAGGACCCGCCGGTCTTGTAGATCGGGTTGAGGAAGTCCTCGATGGACGGGTAGTCCGCCGACCAGTCCGAGCGGCCCATGCCGGTGAGCTTCTTGCTGGTCACGATGCTGCGCCACTGGCCGAAGTCGGTGGCCGGCACGAAGTCGCACTCGACGCCGAGGGTGTTCTTGATGCTGTTGCACGCCGCGGTCAGCGGTTCCTTGCGGCCGCCGTCCGCATTGGACGCGATGGTCAGCTTGCCCTTGAAGCCGGACTTCGCGAAGGCCTCCTTGGCCGCCGCCGGGTCGAACTTGCAGAACTGGCAGACACCGGAGCGGGCGCCGGTGATGCCCTGGGCGACGTACCCGTCGAGCGGGACGTAGGTGTCGTTCATGACGGTCTTGGTGATCTGCGCGCGGTCGATCGACATCGAGATGGCCTTGCGCAGCTCGAGGTTGTCGTAGCCGGGCACGTAGTACGGCACGGCGATGGTGCTGACCCCGAGCAGGTGCCCGGTGACCAGGCGGTCGCCCAGGTCGGCCTTGTACTTGCCGCCCGCGACCGCCGACGGCGGCAGCGCCTCCATGAAGTCGAGCCGCCCGCTCAGCAGGTCCTGGTAGGCGGTCTCCTGGCTGGAGTAGATCTTGATGTCGAGGTCCTTGAAGTGGACCTTGTCGTCACCCTTGTAGTCGTCGTTGCGGGTGAGCTTGATGTCCTGGTTCGGCGTCCGCGAGACGAACTTCATCGGGCCGTTGCCGATCGGGTGCTGCTCGAAGCCCTTGGGGTCCTTGAAGAACGCGTCCGGCAGCGGCGCGAACGCCTGGTAGCCGACCTTGATGTCGAACACCGAGAACGGCGCGTCGAGCGTGACCGTGAACTCGTAGTCGCTCTTCTGCACCAGGCCGGACATCTTGTCGGTGGCCGGCTTGGCGTTCTCGTCCTCGGGGTGGACGTCCTTGTACCCCTGGATGTTCGAGAAGAAGTCCGTGTTGAGCTGGCCGTTGGGCGCGTAGGCGCCGTAGTTCCAGGCGTCGATGAAGTTGTGCGCCTTCACCTCGGTGCCGTCGTGGAACTTCCAGCCCTGCTTGATCTTGATGTCGTAGACCTTGGAGTCGGTCGTCGTGATCGAGTCGGCCATCAGGTTGAACGGCTTGGCGTCCGCGCCCTTGAAGCCGACCAGCGTGGCGAACATGACCTGGATCGCCTTGGTGCCGCCGAGGTCGTTGATGTTGGTCGGGACCAGCGCGTTCTGCGGCTCGGTGCCGTAGACGCTGACCGTGCCGTCCGGGTCCGTCTCGCCGGCGCCCGCGGAGCTGCCCGACCCGCCGCCGCACGCGGCCAGCACGAGCGCCAGCGAGGTCATCACCACCGTGGGTCCCCAGAGCCTGCGCGAACGACGCATGATCCCCTCCATCTCCGTCTGTCCGAAAGGTGAGACGCACGCTATCGGGGGCGGTGAAGCTGATCACAGGACTGCGGTGTTGCAAATGTGTGACGGTCGTCAGGACCACCTGGTTGGAGTACAACCAACGTAGGAAACCGGATACGCCGGACGGCCCAGCGCGGACACCTGGTCATCGCCCGCTCACCGAGGGTTGGTGGCGGATTCCGTTGTGGCACAAGCCCTTTCGGATGTCCGAAAGGGCTTGTGCCGAGGCTTGTCAAGGGGCGGCCGTGGCCGAAACCGGACCTCCCGTGATCCGGCCCGTAACTCGCGTGACCCGAGCCGTAACTCGCGTGATCAGAGCCGGAACTCGCGAGTTACGGCCCCAGTCACGCGAGTTACGGGCTCAGTCACGTGAGTTACGGGCCCAGTCACGGGAGATACGGGGTCAGGCGAGGGAGAGGGCGATGCCGTCCAGGATGTCGTGCTCGCTGATCACCAGCTCGGTCGGGCCGCCGCGGGCCGCGAGCTGCTCGGCGAGGGTCTGGACCACCACCGCGCCGCCGCCGATGACGTCGACGCGGCCCGGGTGGATCACCGGGTTCGCGGCACGAGTGGCGTGGTCGGCGTGCAGCAGCTCCGACGCGAGCCGGTCGATGTCCGCCGGGCCCAGCTTGGACAGGTGGACGCGCTCGCTGTCGTACTCCGGCAGCCCCAGCGCGATCGCCGACAGCGTCGTCACCGTGCCGGCGACACCCACCCACGTGCGAGCGCGCGCGACGTCCACGACGTCGAACGCCTCGGTCAGGACCTTGCCGGCGAGGTCACGGGCCGCGGCGATCTCCTCGGCGGTCGGCGGGTCGCTCTTCAGCGCGCGCTCGGTGATCCGGACGCAGCCGATGTCGACGGACTTCGCGGCGAGCACCTCGGCCTTCCGGCCGTCCCAGGTGCCGAGGACGAGCTCGGTCGAGCCGCCGCCGACGTCGACCACGACGAACGGGCCGTCGTCCGGGTCCTGCTCCCCGACGGCGCCGGTGAACGACAGCCGCGCCTCTTCGTCGCCGCTGATCACCTCGGCCTCGACGCCGAGGGTCTCGCGGGTCATGCGGAAGAAGTCGTCGCGGTTCTTCGCGTCGCGCGTCGCGGAGGTGGCGACCATCCGCACCTTCTCGGCGCCCTTGCGCCGGGCCGCGACGGTGTAGTCGGCGAGCGCGGCCCTCGTCCGCTCCAGCGCTTCGGGAGCGAGCTCGCCGGTGGCGTCGACACCCTGGCCGAGCCGGACGATCCGCATCTCGCGGTGCAGGTCGCGCAGGTCGACCGTGCCGTCGTGGCGCGGCGTCAGCTCGGCGACGAGCAGGCGGATGGAGTTGGTCCCACAGTCGATCGCGGCAACACGAGGCATGCCGATCACCCTAGCTGCCGGGCGTCACCGCGGTCGTGGTCGTGGTGGTCGTCGTCGTGGCCGTGGCGGTGACCGTCGCCCCGCAGGACGGAGTCGGGGTCGTGGTCGGCGACGGCGAAGTCGTCTGGCCAGTCGGCGACGGGGACGGCGATGGCGTGGTCGTCGTCGAGATCTCGGTCGTCGTGGTGGTCGTGGTCTTCGGCGGCGCGCAGGACGGCGTGGTCTTGGTGGTCGTCGTCGAACCGCCCGGCGTGGTGGACGGCGGTGCGCTCGGCGTCGTCGTCGGCGTCGGGGGTGGCGGGATCGCGGGCGGCGCCGGGGCCAGCGCCGCGTTCGGCGCGCCGACCGGGACGGTGCTGTCCGGCACCTGCATGATCCCGTTGCGGTAGGCCTCCGCCCACAGGATCACCGTGTTCACGTACGTGTCGGAGTTGTTGTAGCGGTAGATCGCGCCGCGCAGCTGGTCCGGGTTCGCGAGGTCGAAGCCGCCGGAGCACAGGTAGCGGCCGGTGGCCAGCGCCGCGTCGAAGATGTTGTTGGGGTCGGACTTGCCGTCGCTGTTGCCGTCGGAGGCGTAGCCCTTCCACGTCGCCGGGATGAACTGCGTCGGGCCGACCGCGCGGTCCCACACCGGGTCCGTGTCGAGCAGGCCCTGGTCGGTGTCCGGGATCGCGGCGAAGCCGCCCTGGCCGTTGAGCTCCGGGCCGAGGATCGGCTCGCGGGTGGTGCCCGCCGCGTCGACGTAACCGCCGCGCGCGTGGTTGGACTCGATGCGGCCGATGCTGGCGATCAGGGCCCAGTCGATGTGGCAGGCGGGCTGCTCACGGCCGAGGACGTCGGCGGCGTTCTTGTACGCGGCGAGCGCGGTGGCCGGGATGCCGAGGGGGCCGTCGGGGAGTTCGTACGCGGGGAGCGGCAGCGGGCTGGGCGCGCCGGGGAGGGTGCCGTCGACGGCGATCTGCTGGAGGGCGGCGTTGCCGGGGTCGTACCCCTGGCCGAGCGCGGCGTCGCGGGTGTGGTCACCGCTCCCGCCGAGCCAGCCGAGCGTGCCACCGCCGGCGACCAGCGCGGGGACCACGGCGAGGATGCCGGTGATCAGCGGGTACGCGGTGCGGTGGCGGATCCCGAATCTTCGGGTGTAGCTCCCGACTGCGTCAGGCAGTCGCCGCACACGCATAACTCGAAGCCCTCCTGGCGGATCGGTCACACCCTCGGGTGACAGCCTGCCGTACCCGGGGCGCGGTTTCACCCCTTCGGGAGTCGGGATCTTCCCGGACCGGGGTTTTCGCTCACCCAGACCAGTTATCTGTTTACCGCCCGCGAGCGTTACTCGGCACAGTCTCCCGAGGGCCACCCGTTCGCCTTAAGGAGCTCAAGAGTCTCGTCACCGAACGGATTCACGCCCGGACCGACCGCAAGAGAATGGGCGACGTGCACGTGCAGGCACTTGACGCGCCCGGGCATGCCCCCGGCGGTGACCTGGTGCCCGAGCGGCTCGATCGCGTCGCGCTCGGCGAGGTAGGTCTCGTGCGTGCGCTTGTACTGCGCGGCAAGCTCGGGATCGGTGGTGAGCCGCTCGGTCATCTCCTTCATCAGCCCGGACGCCTCGATCGTGCCGATCATCGAGTTCAGCTTCGGGCAGGTGAGGTAGTAGAGCGTCGGGAACGGCGTGCCGTTCTCCAGCCGCGGGCTGGTCTGCACGACGGAGGGGTGCCCGCTCGGGCACCGCGCGGCGACGGCGCGCAGCGCTCGCGGCGGCCGTCCGAGCTGCTCCGCGATGGTCTCGCGGTCGGCGTCGGTGACGGGCTCGAAGGCGTGCTGCTGCGTGCTGTTCACGCGGTCCAGGTTAGTGCGTGGCCCGGAGCACTCAGCCGCCGGAGACCTGGTTCCAGAGGTTCTCGTACCAGGAGCCGTTGGCCACCTGCTGCTGTCCCTGCTGCGGCGCCGCGTCCGGGGCCTTGTCCTCGGGCAGCTGGACGATGTACGGCGTCTCGCCCGGCTTGACGTACCGCAGCCGCCGCCGGGCCTCGGCCTCGATCTGCGCGGGGTCGCTCAGCTCCGCCTTGCGGCCCTGGAGCTGAGCGACCTGCTGCTGCAGCTGTGCCTGCTGCGCCTGCTGTTCGCGGACCTCGGTCCGCTGGGAGAGGTACGTGCGCAGGGGCACGGCGATGGTGAACGCCAGCGCGCACACCACGATCGCCACCACCGCCGCGCGGCGGGTGGTGGACATGCCGAGCACCTTCGCCGCACCCGACGCGCGCTTCGCCGCCAGGCCCCGGCGCAACCGGGCCCTGGTCGTCTCCGCGTCGCCGGTGCGGCGCCGGGCGGCCGCCGTGCCGTCCGCGGGCCGGGGCGGCCGGGAGCCCGGGTTGCCGGCGCGCGCCGCTTCGGGACGGCGAGGCCGTGCGGGCCCACCGGCCCGCGAAGCCCCGCCGCCACCACGGCGGTTGCGCGTTGTCCTCCCCCGGTCCGCCATCGGCGATCAGGCCTCGGCGCTGAACCGCGGGAAGGCCAGCTCGCCGGCGTACCGGGCGGCGTCACCGAGGGTCTCCTCGATGCGCAGCAGCTGGTTGTACTTGGCGATCCGCTCGCCGCGGGCCGGCGCGCCGGTCTTGATCTGGCCGACACCGGTGGCGACCGCCAGGTCCGCGATGAACGTGTCCTCGGTCTCGCCGGAACGGTGGCTCATCATCGACTTGTAGCCGAACGACGTCGCCAGCGAGATCGCGTCGAGCGTCTCGGACAGGGTGCCGATCTGGTTGACCTTCACCAGCAGCGCGTTGGCGGCGCGGCGGGTGATGCCCTCCTCGAGGCGGTCCGGGTTGGTGACGAACAGGTCGTCGCCGACGATCTGGACCTTGTCGCCGACCTCGGCGGTCATCGTGACCCAGCCGTCCCAGTCGTCCTCGCTCAGCGGGTCCTCGATGGACACGAGCGGGTAGTTCGCCAGCAGCTCGCCGTAGTACGCGGACATCTGCTCGGCACTCTTCTTGCTGCCTTCGAAGGTGTACGCGCCGTCGGCGAAGAACTCCGTCGCGGCGACGTCGAGCGCGAGCGCGACGTCGCGGCCCGGGGCGTACCCGGCCTTCTCGATGGCCTGGACGATCAGGTCGAGAGCCTCGCGGTTGTTGCCGAGGTTCGGCGCGAAGCCGCCTTCGTCGCCCAGACCGGTCGAAAGGCCGCGGCCCTTCAGCACCGACTTCAGCGAGTGGTAGACCTCGGTTCCCCAGCGCAGGGCCTCGCGGAAGGTCTCCGCGCCGATCGGCGCGATCATGAACTCCTGGACGTCGACGTTGCTGTCCGCGTGCGAACCGCCGTTGAGGATGTTCAGCATCGGGACCGGCAGCACGTGCGCGTTCGGCCCGCCCAAGTAGCGGAAGAGCTCCAGCTCGGCCGACTCGGCGGCGGCCTTCGCGACGGCCAGCGAGACGCCGAGGATGGCGTTCGCGCCGAGGCGGGACTTCGCCGGGGTGCCGTCGAGGTCGACCAGCTTCTGGTCGACGATCCGCTGGTCGACGGCTTCGATGCCGACCATCTCGGGGCCGATCTCGTCGAGCACCGCGGCGACCGCGCGCTCGACGCCCTTGCCGTTGTAGCGGCCGGTGTCGCCGTCGCGGAGTTCGACCGCCTCGTGTTCGCCGGTGGACGCGCCCGACGGGACGGCGGCCCGCGCCAGGGTGCCGTCGTCGAGAGCCACCTCCACCTCGACGGTCGGGTTGCCGCGCGAGTCCAGAATCTCGCGCGCGCCTACCTGCTCGATGAGAGCCACGCCATGCTCCTCGGTGCGTCGTGCCTGCGGTGACGCGCCCAGCCTAGCCGTCGCCGCAGTTCACCCGTTGGAGGCACGGCCGGTCACTCACCCGTCGGTGCGGATCGCCTGCCAGCCGGGCGGCAGCTCGACGGTCTCGGACGTCTGCTGCCAGAACGTCCAGCTGTTGCCGCCTAGGTCGGCGACGGTGAACACGCGCGCGCCGTAGGGCTGGTCCTGCGGCGGCTCGAGCTCGGCCTCCTCGCCGAGCGCGGCGGCGATCCGCTCGTAGTCGGCGTCGACGTCGTCGACGTAGAGGATGTTGAGCTGGCCGACCGGGCCTTCGACGCCCTTGGCCTGCCAGTAGTCCGGCCCGACGCCCGCGATCTGGATCCGCGCGTCGCCCGCGCGCAGCGTCGCCTGGAAGACCTCGCCCGCCGCGTCGCAGAACCGGACGTCTTCGGTGAACCCGAAGACCCTGGTCAGCCAGGCGAGCGCCGCCGTGGCGTCGGCGTAGTAGAGGTAGGGCGCCAGGCCCCGGTACCCGCTGCTCATGGCGAGACAGTCCACCACGTCCCGATCGGCGGCGTGTGCGAGCCCCTCCTCAGGGGTACTGCGCCGCTGGTCACCAATCCGGCCACAGCCACGGCCAAACGGCTTCCGAGCAGCGGTCGCGCGCCGCTCCAAGGGTTGGCCTGCTTCAGGCCGGATTGGTAACGTGGGTGTGACCATGACGGATGCCGCAGCTGCTCCGCAGCCTCCCGAAGAGTCGCGGTTCCATGCCTTCCGCCAGGCGGAGGATCTGGTCGGCCGCCGTCGGCCGCTCGACGCGCTGAAGGTGCTGCAGCCCCTCCTGGAGTCCGAGACGGACAAACCGTCGGTCCACCTCCTGGCCGGGCGCGCGTACTTCCACTCCGCGCAGCTGCGGCGGGCCGAGCAGGCGCTGACCCGGGTGGTCGAGCTGGACCCGACGGACCACTACGCCCGCTTCATCCTCGGCCGCACCCTGCAGCGGCTCGGCCGGTTCGTCGAGGCGCTGGCCCAGATGCGGATGGCGTCGGCGATGAACCCGGTGCCGGAGTACCTCGAGGCGATCAGCGAGGTCAAGGCGCGCATCGCGCTGCGCGAGTCCTGACGGCGCCCGGCCAGGGCCGAACGGCCCGCGCGAGATCAGACTTTCGGCCGACCTCGCCGGGCCCCTCGGCCGATCCGCGACACCCCCTCCGCGGGCGAAGCTGGTTCCAGACCGAAACAGGGAGGAACCGAAATGTCGATCTTCGCCACGCTGGGCGCCTACGCCGGGTTGCTGCTGCTAGTCCTGATGGCCGTGACGCCGTTCTTCGCCGACCGGGAGAGCTGACTCAGGGCGCGACGCTCGCCTCCGCGTAGGCGTCCGCCGCGCTGAAGACGTCCTGGCCGTACGTCACGCCCTGGTTGTAGAACAGGATCGAGCGCCACCAGCCGGCCGGGGTGCCGAGGTCGTCGCTGCCCGAGCAGAGGTAGCGCGCCGCCGTGAAGGCCGCGTCGTCGATGTTCTGGGGGTCGGGCGCGCCGCCGTCGCCGTTGGCGCGCTCCTGGTACTTCTTCCACGTCGAGGGCAGGAACTGCAGCGGCCCGATCGTGTGGTCCCACGACTTGTCGCCGTCGAGCTTGCCGCCGTCGCTGTCGTGCACCGCCGGGACGCCGGGTGAGCCGTCCAGCGGCGGGCCGACGACCGGTTTCACGAGCCGGCCGTCCGGGCGGATGGCCGAGAGGTCGAACTCCCCGCGCCCGGTCTCGACGCGGCCGATCCCCGCGAGCGTCGCCCAGGAGAGGTGACACGTCGGTTTCTGCCGCTGCATCCACATTTCCGCCCGGCCGTACGCGGCGAGCACGCGCCCCGGGACGTGCGTCTTGTCCGCGACCCGGGTCGCCCAAGCGTCCAGCTCGGCCTGGTCGGACACGGCCGGCCGGTCGACCGGCGCGGCGAGCCCGGCCCGCGGCGACTCGGCGCCCGGCTGCGGGCGCTGCTCCGGGATGGCGAGCGCGGGCTGCGCGGGCGGTGGCTCGGCCGGCGCGTCCGGGTTCCGGACCCCGATGGTGACGACGAGGACCACACCGGTGAGCACCAGTCCCAGCGCGAGGGCCACCCGGCCGAGATAGCGCCGCGGCGGGCCGCCCGGGGGCGAGTGCGGAGGCGTGACGGTCGGCTGAGCGGTATCGGCCACTCGAACAGGTTACGGAGCCACTCAAGGGGGACCCTCGGCTGCCTGACCAGGCAAGCGGAGGGTAAAAACAGGTCGGCTGCCTGCGAAGTCACAAATTTTGTTATCGAGTCGACGCGCAGCGCCCTGACCTGCGGTTACCCTAACCTAACTTCGTTCCGCTGTCCCTTTTGTCGGGTTTCGGCGCGCGACGGCGCGTTCCCTCGCTGGACTTACAGGTGAGCCTTACCTAAAAACTTCACGGGCCCACGAAAAACCTGGAGGCGGGAACGTGTTGTTTTCGAGTGCGCTGATCGGGCTGCGCGAAGGCCTGGAGGCCGCGCTGGTCGTCAGCATCCTCGTCGCGTTCCTGGTGAAGACCGACCGCCGGCACGCGCTGCGCTGGGTGTGGCCGGGCGTCGGCGCCGCGGTGCTGCTCTCGGTCGCCGTCGGCGCGGTCCTCACGTACACGACCGCCCAGCTGTCGTTCGAGCACCAGGAGCTGCTCGGCGGGAGCCTGTCGATCGTCGCGGTCGTGTTCGTGACGGCGATGATCTTCTGGATGCGCAAGGCGTCGAAGAGCATCGCCGCCGAGCTGCGCGGGAAGATGGACGACGCGCTGGACGTCGGCCCGCTGGCCGTGCTGCTGCTGTCGTTCCTCGCGGTCGGGCGTGAGGGCCTCGAAACCGCGGTGTTCTTCTACTCCGCCGTCCAGACCGCGCAGTCGAACACCGCGCAGCCGCTGATCGGCTTCGCCATCGGCATCCTCGCCGCGGTGGTGCTGGCCTGGCTGCTCTACAAGGGCGCCGTCCGGTTCAACCTGGGCAAGTTCTTCACGATCACCGGCGTGCTGCTCGTGTTCGTCGCCGCGGGCGTGCTCGGTTACGGCCTGCACGACCTCCAGGAAGCCGCCTTCCTGCCCGGCATCAACACCCTCGCCTTCGACGCTTCGGCCGCGCTGCCCGAGACGTCCTGGTACGGCGCCCTGCTCAAGGGCATCTTCAACTACTCGCAGCAGACGACCGTTCTGCAGGCCATCGCGTGGGTCGCCTACGTCGTCATCGTGCTGCCCCTTTTCCTCAAGCCCAGCAAGAAGACCGCGCCGGCGCCCGCCGCCGCGGCCGCCTCGAAGGAGTGACCGTGCGCAAGTCCCCCAGAACCCCGCTGGCCGTGCTGGCCGGCGCCGCCGCCCTGGTGACGCTGGCCGCGTGCGACAGCTCGGGTGGCGGCACCGAGAACACCGCCGCCGGCGGCCCGATCAAGGTCGAGGCATCCGACACGGCGTGCACCGTCTCGGTGAACACGGCGGCCGCGGGCAACGTGACCTTCGAGATCACCAACAAGGGCACCAAGGTCACCGAGTTCTACCTCTACGCCGAGGGCGACCGGATCATGGGCGAGGTCGAGAACATCGCGCCCGGGCTCAACCGGCGCCTGATCGTCGAGGTGTCCGACGCGGGCAAGTACCAGACCGCGTGCAAGCCGGGCATGGCCGGCAACGGCATCCGCGGTGACTTCACGATCACCGGCGGCGCGCCGAAGCAGGCCGACGCCAACGCCCAGAAGGCGAATGCCACCAAGAGCTACGCCGACTACGTCGCGAACAACACCGCGGCGCTGGAGGAGGAGACGGCCAAGTTCGTCGACCTCGTCAAGGGCGGCAAGGTCGACGAGGCGAAGGCCGCCTACGCGCGCACTCGCATCTACTACGAGCGCATCGAGCCGGTCGCCGAGAAGTTCGGCGACCTCGACCCGGCCATCGACGTCCGCGAGGCCGACCTGGAGCCGGGCCAGCAGTTCACCGGCTTCCACCGGCTCGAGAAGGACCTGTTCGTCTCCGGCCTGCAGGCCGACAGCCCGAAGATCGCCGACAAGCTGCTGACCGACGTCAAGGACCTGGTCGCGAAGTCGAAGACGCTCGAGCTGAACGCGCTCGACCTGGCGAACGGCGCGAAGGGCCTGCTCGACGAGGTCGCGACCGGCAAGATCACCGGCGAGGAGGAGACCTTCTCGCACACCGACCTCTGGGACTTCCAGGCCAACGTGGACGGTTCGAAGGGCGCGATCGCCTCGCTGCGGCCGCTGCTGCAGGAGCGGGACGCCGCGCTCGTGTCCACTTTGGACAAGGAGTTCGCGAACGTCCAGGGCCTGCTGGACAAGACGCGCGCCGGGGACGGCTTCAAGCTGTACAACGAGCTGTCGCAGGACCAGATCAAGGAGTTCGCCTCGGCCGTCGACGCGCTGAGCGAGCCGCTGAGCAAGGTCGCGGAGGTTGTGTCCAAATGACCGAAGACGGCACCCGGGTCTCCCGCCGGAAGCTCTTCGGCCTGGCGGGGGCGGGTGTCGCGCTCGCCGGGGCCGGGGCCGCGGCGGGCATCGGGATCGACAAAGCGACCAGCAGCAACGCCGAGGCGTCGGTGAGCACGGTGGACTTCCACGGTGAGCATCAGGCCGGCATCGTGACGCCGACGCAGGCGAACCTGCACTTCGCGGCTCTCGACGTCACGACCAAGGACGGCGAGAAGCTGCGGCAGCTGCTCAAGACGTGGACCGACGCGGCCCGCCGGATGACGGCGGGCCAGGAGGTCGTCGCGAACGGCGCGGTCGGCGGCGGCGAGTTCGCCCCGCCCGGCGACACCGGCGAGGCGCTCGACCTGCCGGCGTCGCACCTGACGCTGACCATCGGCTTCGGGCCGTCGCTGTTCGACGGCCGCTTCGGCCTCGCGGGGAAGCGGCCGCCGCAGCTGATCGACCTGCCGCTGTTCCCGAAGGACAAGCTCGACCCGGCCCGCAGCGGCGGCGACCTGTGCATCCAGGCGTGCGCGGACGACCCGCAGGTCGCGGTGCACGCGGTGCGCAACCTGGTGCGGCTCGGCTTCGGCGTCACCGAGGTCCGCTGGTCGCAGCTCGGCTTCGGCCGCAGCTCGTCGACGTCGCGCGCGCAGCAGACACCGCGGAACCTGTTCGGGTTCAAGGACGGCACGAACAACATCAAGTCCGAGGACACCGACTTCCTGCGTGACCAGGTGTGGACCCAGGCCGGCGACGGCCAGGCGTGGATGGCCGGCGGCAGCTACCTGGTCGCGCGCCGGATCCGGATGCACATCGAGACGTGGGACCGCGAGACGCTCGACGGCCAGCAGCAGATCGTCGGCCGCACGAAGGGCACCGGCGCCCCGCTGGGCCAGACCGCGGAGTTCGACGAGCTCGACCTCGACGTCGGCGGCGCGGGCGGCGAGAAGGTGATCGCCGACGACGCGCACGTCCGGCTGGCCTCGCACCAGGCGCTGAGCGGCGTCCGGATCCTGCGCCGCGGCTACAACTTCGTCGACGGCTCCGACGGTGTCGGCCACCTCGAGGCGGGGCTGTTCTTCCTGGCGTTCAACCGGGACACCCGCGCGCAGTACGTCCCGATGCAGCAGGCGCTGTCGTCGAAGGACGCGATGATGGAGTACGTGCAGCACACGGGGTCCGCGCACTTCGCGGTCCCGCCGGGTGTCTCGCCGACCGGCTACTGGGGCGACGCGCTGTTTGCCTAAAGCCTTTAGGTTGATCTACACTTCCTTTAGCCAAGAGGAGGTGTAGTTATGGTTCGTGCCGGTCTGACCACGGAACGCGTGGTGCGCGCCGGGGCGGAGCTCGCCGACGAGCTGGGCTTCGAGCAGGTGACGCCGTCGGAGCTGGCGCGGCGGTTCGACGTCAAGGTTGCGAGCCTGTATTCGCACGTCAAGAACGCCCACGACCTGCGGACGAAGATCGCGCTGCTCGCACTGGAGGAGCTCGCCGACCGCGCGGCCGCCGCGCTCGCGGGCCGCGCCGGGCGGGACGCGCTCGTCGCCTTCGCCGACGTCTACCGCGACTACGCCCGCGAGCACCCGGGCCGATACGCCGCCGCGCAGTTCCGGCTCGACCCGGAGGCCGCCGCCGCGAGCGCCGGCGTCCGGCACTCGCAGATGATGCGCGCGATCCTGCGCGGCTACGCCCTGACCGGGCCGGACGAAACGCACGCCGTCCGGCTGCTCGGCAGCTTCTTCCACGGGTTCGTCACCCTCGAAGGGCAGGGCGGCTTCGACCACAGCTCGCCCGCCTCGGCGGAGAGCTGGGCCCGCCTCCTCGACGTCCTCGACTCCCTTCTCCACGATTGGCCTTCGGCATGATCACCACGCCCCTCACCACCGACCTCGTCCGCGGCGCCCTCGAACTGGAGCGCACCGAGCGCGGCCTGGCACCGCACCGGCTGTCCGCCCGGGCCCGCGCGCAGAACACCGACCCGCGCCTGGCCATGGCCGAAACGCAGCCGGCCGGCGTCCGCCTGCGGTTCCGGACGCGCGCCACGGTTGTCGAGCTCGAGACGCTGGCGACGAAGATCGAGTACCCGGGCGCGCCACCGCGCCCCGACGGCGTGTACGACCTGCTGGTGGACGGCAAGCTCGCCGCCCAGGCGACCGTGCCCGGCGGCGTGCGGTTCCCCGGCCTGCCCGGGCACGACAAGGACGTCGAGATCTGGTTGCCGCACAACGAGATCACGGAGCTGGTCGCGTTGCGGACCGACGCCCCGGTGACGCCCGCGCCGCCGCACGGGCGGGTCTGGCTGCACCACGGCAGCTCGATCAGCCAGGGTTCGAACGCCACGAGCCCGTCGGGCACCTGGACCGCGCTGGCCGCGCTCGCGGCCGGCGTCGAGCTGGTCAACCTGGGGTTCAGCGGGAACGCGCTGCTCGACCCGTTCACGGCCCGCGCGCTGCGGGACACGCCGGCCGACCTGGTCAGCGTGAAGCTCGGCATCAACGTCGTCAACGCGGACCTGATGCGCGTGCGCGCGTTCGGCCCGGCGGTGCACGGGTTCCTCGACACGATCCGCGAGGGCCACCCGTCGGCGCCGCTGCTGGTCGTGTCGCCGCTGCTGTGCCCGATCCACGAGCGGACGCCCGGCCCCGGCGACTTCGACCACGAGGCGCTGGCCGCGGGCGAGGTGCGGTTCCGGGCGACCGGCGACCCGGCCGAGGTCGCGGCGGGGAAGCTGACGCTCGAGGTGGTCCGCGACGAGCTGGCGCGCGTCGTCGCGCAGCGGCAGGACCCGGACCTGCACTACCTGGACGGCCGCGTGCTGTACGGCGAGGCCGACTTCGCCGAGTTCCCGCTGCCGGACGAGCTGCACCCGGGCCCGGCGGCCCACCGCCGGATCGCCGACCGGTTCACCGAGCACGCGTTCGGCGGCCCGTTCGCTTGACTTCAAGCTCGCTTGAAGTAGAAGGCTGGCGCGCATGTTCACCGAAGCAGAGCTCGCGTACCTCGAAGCCCAGCCGCTGGGCCGGCTGGCGACCCGGCAGCCGAACGGAACCCTGCAGGTCAACCCGGTCGGCTTCCGGTACAACCCGGACGCGAAGACGATCGACGTCACCGGGCACAACCTGAGCACCAGCAAGAAGTTCCGCAACCTGGCGACCGACGACCAGGTCGCGTTCGTCGTCGACGACCTGCCCTCGACGAACCCGTGGCGGGTGCGGTGCCTGGAGATCCGCGGCCGCGCCGAGGCGCTGACCGGCGTCAACCTCCCGGACAACCACTTCGACGACGCGGTGATCCGCATCCACCCGGCCCGGATCCTCGCGTTCGGCGTCGAGGACTGGGACCGGGAGCCGCTGGAGCTGGAGACGAACATCCGCGACGTCTGAGGGGGTGGGGGGGCGGACCGGGGCCCCCCCCCCCCGTCGAAAGCGATGTGGGTTCGTTCCCCCCCGGGGTTGCCCCCTGCCCCACGGGGTTTGTTCGAACGTCCCCCTTTGCCTCCCCAACCCAAGGCTCCCT
>NZ_JBVJOW010000004.1:971064-1065880 GCF_055582965.1 Amycolatopsis sp. NPDC104863 | reverse complement strand
CCTTGCTTTCTTCCGTTCTCCATGCCCCCCCCCCCCCCCCCCCGCACACCCCCCCCCCCCCCCCCCCCCCCCCCCCCCCCCCCCCCCCCCCCCCCCCCCCCCCCACCACCCGGTAGAAGCTGATGTGGATCAGTCCTTCCCGGGGTTGGCCCCGTAACACGCGGGTTCGGTCGAACTGCCGCCGTTGACTCCCCAGACGCAGGTCTCCCGGTACTCGCTGACCGCGTGGACGTTGCCCTTGACGGAGGCCGAACGCCCGTCGGTCCACGAGATGGTGCCCGCCGTGACGCTCGCGCCGTACTCGATCCGCCACGGTGTGGCCGTCGCCACCGCACCCACGGCGACCAAAGACCTGATGACCCGCAGGGAAATGCCTCCCTGCTTTCCGGCGCCCTGCCGGTTCCGCGGTGACCCTGACCACGGGTTCTTCCTGGCCCCCAGGGTTTCGGTCATCCCGAAATTGCTCCACTGTGGACGGTCAGCCCAGGATCCGCCGGCCGCGCCCGGTGAGGCCGTGGCGCACGGACCGCCCGGTCCGCCGCGTGGCGACCAGCCCGGCCGCCCGCAAGGCGGCGGCGCACTGCGAGGCCCGCGACGGGCTGATCCGCACGGCCCCGGCGAGCTCGGCGGTGGAGCGTTCACCGTCGCCGAGCAGCCGGAGGATCTCGGCCCGCGTCCGGCCCCGGCCGCACCCGGACGGCGGGGCAGTAGAGCACCGGCTGCCCACCACTGGGAACGAACCGCCGCCGCCCGGCGGCGTCGACGAGCAGCCCCCGCCCCCGAGCCGGACGGCGCCGTCCGGGAGGTCACGGATCTCCAGCACGGGAGCCTGCCACCGGATCCGCGGGTGCAGCGCGTTGAGCAGCTCACCCAGCCCGGCCCGCACCCAGGCCTGGTCACCCACGGCGGCGAACCGGGTCCGCGCAAGGTCCTCGACGTCGAAAAGCACACGCAGCATGGCCATCCTCCGGTCCGCCCGCCCCGAGACACCGAGCGGTCTCCCCCTCCACACGGCGCACCAGGATCCGGTTGAGCCACCCAACGCGTGAACTCACCCCGCCGACCGCAGAACCTCGCGGGCTCAACCAGGCATCACACGTGCTTGAGCAGGCATCTCGCGTGATCAGCGGGGCATCACGCGTGACTGAGCGGGCATCACGCGTGATCAGCCGGGCATCACGTCCGATGCCCCTCCAGACACGGGTGATGCCCCGGCAATCACGCGTGATTCCCCTCCTGACACGCGTGATTCCCCTCTGGTCCCCTCAGCGGCGGCCGCCCCAGGCTGTGTACGTTGCTGTGCCCGTGATTGCCAGGATTGCTGCTGTCCAGGTTGCCGCCGGGGAGTTCGGGGGTTGGAGCATCCAGCCGACGATGTGGCTGGTCACCGAGCCGTCGTCCTGGACGAACGGGGTGATCGACGCCCACAGGAGCGGGAGCGTCCAGCCGAACTGGCCGCCCGCGGCCGTGGCCGCCAGGCCGGCCAGGCCCAGCAGGCCCGCCGCGTCGCGCAGGATGATCGACAAGTCGACAACCAGCGGGCCCAGCTGCTGGATCGCCAGGACCGCGCCGCCGGCCGCGAGGCCGATCAGGACCAGGTGCGCGAACCGGCGGACCGGCCACGGCAGCGCCGCCGTGCGGTCGAGGTCCGGGTCCTGGCCGCTCAGGCCGATCGCCGCCACCGCGATGCCCGCCGTCAGCGTCAGCACGACCGGCACCGGCGACCACGAGCCGCGCGCCAGGAACCACAGGCCCGCCGTCGCCAGGACCAGGGCCGTGAACGCCGCCGGGACCTGGCGCGAGCGCGCGTAGAGCGTCACCCACCTCATCGGGAGGCCCCCGGCACCAGCGCGTCGAGCGGGTCACCCTGGCAGGTCAGGAGCACCTGCCGCAGCGCGACCATCCGAGCGAACTGCACCTCCGGCGGCAACGCCCGGAACGTCGCCCACGCCCGCTCGACCGTGCCGGACTCCCGGACGATCCAATGCGCGGCGAACTCCGGCAACGGCTTCAGCTCACCGGTGAAGTAGGCCGCCGCGATCATCCGGGCGCCCAGGTCGGCCAGGCTGCCGCCGTACGGGTGGTCGCACGAAGGCAGCCCGGCGCCGGACAGCACCGCGAGCCGCAGGTCGTCCGCGTTCGCCGTGAGCAGGACGTCGTTGAGCTGGAAGTTCAGGTAGACGACCCCGGGATCGCGGGCGGGCGGGTCGTACACCGGCGTCGGCCCGGTCTGCTCCTCGATCCGCGTCGGCGCGCCGGGCAGCTTCGTCAGCATGGCCAGCGCCTCCCGGCCGGGTCCGGCCAGCGCGGCCAGCCTGTCCTCGTGCGCCCGGCTGACGCAGATCGGCCCGTCGCAGACTTTCTGCGCGGCGATGCCATCGGACGCCAGGAGCCCGTCGACGGAAGCCGGGAAGACCGGCAGGGCGATCGCCGCCCCGGCCACCACCGGCAGCAGGCCCAGCAGCCGGGCCCGGACGGAGTTCGCCGCCAGCAGCAGGAATCCCGTCACGGCCAGCCCGACGAACCACGCTGCCTGCCCGAGGTCCGCCGAAGCCGACGTTGTCACCAGTGCGCCCCGCGGCTGCCCGAGGGCCGGCGATAACAGCCCGAGCCGGCTGTACGACAACGACAGGCCCGATTCCAGCGACGCCCAGCCCAGCATGGACACCACCAGTGTCACCACGGCCAGCGCGGGCGCGGTCAGCGGGTGCGGCAGCAGCCGCCCGGCCGCCAGCCCCACCCAGCTCCCCGCCACGACGGCGAGCAGGCCGACGAGGACCACCGGCAGGAAGCTCACCGAGACGTACCCGCCGTGCCCGAGCACCTCCACCACGCCGACGCCGAACACCAGCAGGAGCCCGAGCGCGCTCACCGCCCCCACCGCGCCGGCCAGCCGGATCGCCCGGTGCCAGCCCGGCCGTGACGTCGTGGCCAGCAGCTCGACCATGCCGGAACGGCTGTCGCGCATGCCCTGGATCGCCCCGGCGCCGACGGCGATCGGCCACAGGAACACCAGCAGGAACCGCAGCCACAACGCGGTGGTCGTGGTGTTGGCCGTCCACGGCGCCGGCGTCTTCCACCACGGCCCGGGCAGCAGGAAAAGGAAGCCGAGCCCGACGACGAGCAGCGCCAGCCCGGCCCACGGCGCGATGGAGCGCCGCAGTTCGATGCGCAGGATCATCACCAGGCCCCCTTGCCCGGCTCGTGGTTCAGCAGCGCCGAATACCCGCGCTCGATCGGGCTGTCTCCCACGTGCGCCGCCGTGCCCGCTTCGGCCAGCTCGCCCGGCGTCCCCTGGAACACCAGCTTGCCCTCGGCGAACAGGACGACGTCGGAACACGCCGTGCCGACGTCTTCGACCAGGTGGGTCGAGATCAGCACACACGCGTCGCGGCCCAGCTCCTGCACCAGCTCGCGGAACCGCACGCGCTGCGCCGGGTCGAGGCCGGCCGTCGGCTCGTCCAGCAGCAGGATGTCCGGGTCGTTGACGATCGCCTGCGCGATCCCCACCCGCCGGACCATGCCGCCCGAGAGCGTCTTCATCCGGTCGTCCGCGCGGTCGGCGAGCCCGACCCGCTCGATCGCGCGCTGCACCGCCCCCGGAATGTCCTCTTTGGACATCTCCTTCAGCCACGCGACGTACTCGACGAACTCCCGGACGGTGAACCGCTTGTAGAACCCGAAGTTCTGCGGCAGGTAGCCGATCCGCCGGCGCAGGCCGCGCTGCCCGGTGTGCCCCCCGGCCGGCGCACCGAGCAGCGACAGCCTGCCTTCCGCCGGCCGCAGCACCGTCGCCAGCGCCCGGATCAGCGTCGTCTTGCCCGCGCCGTTGGGCCCGAGCAAGCCGTGCACCCCCTTGCCGAGCGACAGGTCCAGCCCGTCCACGGCCATCTTCTTCCGCCCCACCCGCACCTTCAGCCCCTCGGCCTGGATCTCCCAGGCGTAGGCCGTGGGCGCGACCTCGGCGGCCCCGACTGCACGCATGTTCTTCCTCCCTAGAAACGCGCGCCGAGCCGGGTGAACGCGCCCTTGTGCAGGGCGACGACCACCGTCGTCAACGCGAAGATCCCCGCCCACACCGGCACCGCGCCGGAGCTGAGCGCAAACGTTTGCTCGTGGGCCACGAGAACCGGCAGCACCAGCCCCGCGACCCACACCGTGACCAGGACGTACGCCGCCCGGGTGACGCCGATCAGCCCGCCCAGCGCGAGCGTCCCCGAGGTGAAGGCCAGGCTCGGCAGCAGCCAGAGCGCGAAGGCCGTGCCGGTCAGCCATCCGGCGACGCCGAGCACCGGCAGGACGACGACCAGCACGGCGAGCGTCCGCCGCGCGACCAGGTACAGCCCGGCCCGCGGGGTCGCGACGACGACCTCGTACGCCGGATCCAGCCCCCGCGCCCACGCCGCGGCGACCCCGAGCACCGGCAGCACCGGCGCGAAGAGCTGCACCGCCGTCACGTTCACCACCGACTCCCCGAAGTGGTCGAACACCGCGGCGAGCACCGTGACCAGCGCGATCATCCCCAGCCACGGCAGCATCACCGGCGTGACCCAGGTCGTGAGCCACAGGCCGAAGCGGCGGCGCACCGGCCGCACGACCCGCCGCGGCGGCGCGTGCGCGGCGATGCTCGGCAGCTCGACCTCGACCTGCAGCCGCGACCAGACGAGGTCCACCACCGGCTGGACGGGCGCCACCTCGGCCAGCCGCCCCCGGCAAACCCGGCACGTCTCGAGGTGGGACTCGAGCCCCCACAGCTGGTCGCCAGGAAGCTCGTCGCCCGCGGCGTACCCGGCGATGAGCTGGTCCGACGCATGGGTCATGACAGTGCCTCCCGCATCGCGATCCGCGCCCGCCGGGCGCGGGTCTTGACGGTTCCTTCCGGCAGCCCGAGCAGCATGGCGGTCTCGCGGACGGTCAGCCCGTCGAGCACCATCGCCTGCAGGACCGCCCGCAGTTCGGGCGCGAGCTCACGCAGCGCGTCCCCCACCTCATCGCCCACCGCCGCCGCCAGCGCGATGTCTTCCGCCGCCAGCGCCGGCACGGGCGTCACTTCGAACACGACCTCCGGCGGCGGCTGCGCGTGGTGCGCCCGCCGGCGGAACGCGTCGACCAGCCGCCGGGCCGCGATCGTCCACACCCAGCCGACCGCCGTTCCCCCGGTCGAGGCCCCCGCGAAGGAGCCTGCCGCGCGCCAGACGGCCAGGTACGTCTCCTGCATGACCTCGGCGACGACCTGCTCGTCCGCGCACCGGCGGCGCAGGCGCACGGCGAGCCAGGGCGACGTGCGGCGGTAGAGCTCCTCGAACGCCGCGCGGTCGCCCTTGGCCGTGCGCCGGACGAGGTGCTCCTCGTCGGCGTCTTCCAGTGGCTGCTTCCTCACACCAGGCAAGACGCCGGGTGATCGGATTCGGTTCTCACACGATTGTGTGCTGCGTCACACTGGGCGGGGAGGCCAGAACTTCCGCCAGCCGTCGGCCTCGAGGGTCGTCGGCTCCAGCCCGGCGTCCCGCGCGGCCTGCTCGGCGGCCTGGACGTCCTTCGCGAACTGCTTGGCCAGCGCTCGCAGCTCCCCTTCGGGGTCGACGCCTGCGCGACGCGCCGTCGCCGCGATGCGGAACAGCTGCTGCGCCGTGCCGGACCCGGCCGGGAAGAGGTCGAGCGGGATGCCCGCGCGCCCGGACCGCTGGCCGAGCTTGCCGGCCAGCGCCACCGCGGGCTGGCCGAGCGCGACGCCGTCCACAATGGACTTGCGCTGCTTCTCCTGCTGCTTCAGCTCTTCCCACTTGAGGTTCTGGTGCTCGACCGTGTGCACCTGGTCGGCGTCGGCGAAGACGTGCGGGTGCCGGCCGACCAGCTTCGCGACGAGCGCGCCCGCGACGTCGTCGATGCTGAAGGGATCTTCGGGGTCTTCGGCCGCGACGCGGGAGTGGAAGAGCACCTGCAGCAGAACGTCGCCGAGCTCTTCGCGCAGCGCCTCGCGGTCGCCCTCCTCGATGGCGTCGAGCAGCTCGTAGGTCTCCTCGACCAGGTACTGCCGCAGCGAGTCGTGCGTCTGGACCGCGTCCCAGGGGCAACCGCCGGGCGAGCGCAGCCGGTCCATCACGTCGGCGGCCTCGACCAGCGGCGGCACCGGCGTCTCGATGACCTTCGCGCCGGTCGCGATGAGCAGCGACGCCGCGGGCTCCTCCCGCGAGCCGGCCAGCAGCACGACGTCCACCAGCGAAGGCGCCTCGGTGACGGCCGGGACGCCGAACGCGGCCGGGTCGACGTCCGTGGCCGCGTAGACCGCGGTGGACTCACGCAGGATCTTCAGCGCCGCGCCGGGCAAGGTCGCCCCGCGGACGACAACGACGACGCCCGCGCTCACCGCTGGGCGGGTGCGCCACCACGCAGGGGCAGCACGGTGCCCTTGGTGGCGTCCTGGTTCGGCGCGAGGTTCATGCTCACAACATCCCACACGCCGTACCGGGGGTTGACGCGCAGCCCGCCCTCGCCGAGGTAGGGCTGCAGCAGTCGGGTGCCGATCCTGGTCAGCTGGTCGTCCGTCGGCTTCTGCGCCTCCTGGTCGGCCGGCAGCGCCTGGGTGGTGCCGCGGGTGTGGAGGACGAAGACGTACCAGTCCGGCTTGGCCGGCATCCGCGCCTGGAACGCGACGACGCTGTTCGCGGCCGAGCCGAACAGCGCGGTCTCCGCGAGCGAGAGGTACTGCGAAGCGCCGAAGAGCTCGGTGAGGCCGGCGTCGGAGTAACCGCCCGGGCCGGGCGCGCCCGTCTGCTGGGCCTGCTGCGCCTCCTGGCTCGCCTGCTGGATGGTGCCCTGGATCTTGCCCGGGTCGTCCGCGAACTGCTTCGCGAGGTCGAAGGCGCGGGTGCGGGCCTCGGGGTCGTTCTCACTGGTGGCGCTGACGCCGACGTAGTCCGCCCCGACCGACAGCTTCGGCAGGTACTTGGCCGCCAGCTGCTGCTCGAGGTAGGTGTCGGTGGCGCGCTCGGTGCGGTCACGCAGGTTCGCGACGATCTGCGGCACGGCGACCGCGTCACCCTGGCCGGTGTCCTTGACCGGGGTGCTCGTCTGCGTCGCGGCCTTCTGCGCGATCTTCCCCTGGTCCGCGACGAGGTTCTCCTGCTTCGCGGCCCGCAGGACCAGCTCGTGGAGCACCGTCTGCTTGACGATCTCGCGGCCCAGCAGGTCGAGCTTGTGCTCACCGGCGAGCTTCTGCGCGTACGGCTGTTCGCGGACGGCCTGGTCGATCATCGACTGGACCTGGTCGAGGGAGACCGACCGGTCGCCGACGATGACGGCGCTGCCGACCTGGCTCGGACCCGACCCGCACCCGGCGAGCAGAAGAGCACCGGCAACAACCGCGACCAGCGCGCGAGGGCGCCCCATGATCCGCATCACAGCGCATACCCTCTCACACCATCGCACCCGAAACGCAACACCCGTGCGGTGTGGGCGGGCGTAATCTCGACGGCATGGACCACTGGCTGACCATCGAGGTCTTCGATGGCGAGTCCACGGCTTCGTTGTGGCGGCTCGCCCGCGGTGACGCGCTCACCGAAGCAGCATTGACCAACGGCGCCGAGCAGTGGGTGTGGCACGAACACCGCTGGGGCGTGGTGCTGGAGATCGAGTTCAAGTCCGAGGAAAGCCGCGACGCGTTTCGCACCCTTCCGGTCGTTACGGCGGCTTTGGACGCGGTGCCCGATCCGGCGCGGGGGTTGCTCGTGTACCCAGGGCGTGGTGGCGGTGCGGGATCACGGATGCCGCGCAAGCCCCGGCCGCTGCCGATGGCCGGAGCCGGGGCGGTTCCGGTGCCGGTGGAGTCGGTGAAGATGGGGTTGGCGGAGGCTTTGCCGCCGATGTTCAGCGAAGTCGGGTGAGGAGTTCGCGCCACGTGGTGGTGGATGCGGTGAGGGTGCCGCCGGTGCGGTCTTTGGTGTCCCGGACGAGGATTTCGCGATCGAGGGCGACTTCGACGCAGTCACCGCCATTGGCGCTGTAGCTGCTCGTGCGCCAGCCGACCTCGACACAGTTGCCCCCGTTGGCGCTGTAGCTGCTCTTACGCCAAGTCACCATCGTGCCCTGCCCCCGATGAGTAGAGCCTGCTCGCCAGGTCGGCGATGAACTCCTTCGATTGTGCCTCATCGAGCGCGGCCTGACCGAGCCCTTCGAGCACGCGCCGATAGGCGCGGATCTCGTGCGGTTCTTCGAGGAACAGAGAGGAAAGCTCACTGTCGAGGTAGACGAGCGGCGGAAATTCGGCTGATTCGATCAGCTGGAAGTGACCGGACAGGGCCGCATGGCCGCCGCGAGCGGCGGGCACGACACGAATGCTGATGTTCTGCCGGTCGGAGAGTTCCGACAGCCGAGTGAGCTGAGTGAACATGATGCCGCGGTCTTCGCGGCCGATCGGCAGCCGCAGGGCGAACTCGTGGAGGAAGAAGCGGAAATCGACCTGCGGTCGCTTGTCGAGGATGACCTGCCGGGATGTTCGAGCGAATACTCGCTCGTCGATTTCATCGGCGGTGGGGACACTGCCGGTCTCGACGATGAGCGCGCGGGCATAGCCCGCGCTCTGCAGGAGGCCGGGGATGATCGAGCTTTGAAAAACCGCGATTGCAGAAGCTCGCTCTTCGTGCCACACAAGGGTCTGCACCTGAATCGGCAACCGGTCGCCGTGCTGCTCGAGGAGGCCGGGCCTGCGCATCTCGTCCCCCAAGGCCATCAGCTCGCGGTATTCCGCTCCCCTGACCCCGAGCACCGTCAGAAACCGCGCCAGTTGCACCGGATCCGGCCTGAGCAGCCCGCGCGTCACCGACGACACCCACTGCGCGCTCATCTCCAGGCGCCGCGACATCTCGCGGACGCCCCAGCCCTTCTCCGTCATGCGCTGGAGCAGCCGCTCGCCCAACTGCCTGCTACGGATGTTCATGGGGCGAGCGTAAAGCCACCAAGACGGAAAACCCCTGCGCCACAACGGGAGTTCCCCCGAAGTGGCGCAGGGTGTCCACCTCGCTTTACACCGCCGCGGGCTTCTTCGTCAGCTGGTTCAACAGCTTCGTGCACCAATCCAGCAGCTCGTCGTCGCGCAGCATTGGCGCGCCGATGCGGCCACCCGCCGGGCCCTCGGTGGGCTTCGGGATCGAGACCGTGTTCGTCACCGCCTTGAACGTCGCCTTCGGGTACAGCCTCTTCAGCCTCACCAGCTGCGAGTCCGCGAGCGGCAGCGGCGCGAAGCGGATCGTGTTGCCCTGGACCGCCACCTCCGTCACGCCCGCCTCGCGGCACGTGTGGCGGAACTTGGCCACCGCCAGCAGGCGGTTCACCGGCGCCGGCGGCTGGCCGTAGCGGTCGATCAGCTCTTCGCGGACCGCGTCCAGGCCCTCGGTGTCCGGCGCCGCCGCTATCTTGCGGTACGCCTCCAGCCGGAGGCGCTCGCCCGGGACGTAGTCGTGCGGGATGTGGGCGTCGATCGGGAGGTCGACGCGGACGTCGGCCATCTCCTCGTCCTCCGCCGGCTCGGCGCCTGCGTGCCGCCGGAACGCGTCGACCGCTTCGCCGACCAGCCGGACGTACAGGTCGAACCCGACCCCCGCGATGTGCCCCGACTGCTCCGCGCCCAGGATGTTGCCCGCGCCGCGGATCTCGAGGTCCTTCATCGCGACCGCCATGCCCGCGCCGAGCTCGGTGTTCTGGGCGATCGTCGCGAGGCGGTCGTGGGCTGTCTCCGTCAGCGGCGCCTCCGGCGGGTACAGGAAGTACGCGTACCCGCGCTCGCGCCCTCGTCCGACGCGCCCGCGCAGCTGGTGCAGCTGCGCCAGCCCGAGCAGGTCGCCGCGCTCGACCAGGAGCGTGTTCGCGTTCGAGATGTCCAGGCCGGTCTCGACGATCGTCGTGCAGACCAGGACGTCGTACTCGTTCTCCCAGAAGCCCTGGATGATCTTTTCGAGCTTGTCCTCGTTCATCTGCCCGTGCGCGGTGACGACCCGCGCCTCCGGCACCAGCTCCCGGATGTGCCGCGCGGCCTTCTCGATCGACGAGACGCGGTTGTGGACGTAGAACACCTGGCCGTCGCGCAGCAGCTCGCGCCGGATCGCCGCGCCGACCTGCTTGTCGTCGTACGCGCCGACGTAGGTCAGGATCGGGTGGCGGTCCTCCGGCGGGGTCAGGATCGTCGACATCTCGCGGATGCCGGCCAGCGACATCTCGAGCGTGCGCGGGATCGGTGTCGCCGACATCGTCAGCACGTCGACGTGCGTGCGCAGCGCCTTGATGTGCTCCTTGTGCTCGACGCCGAAGCGCTGCTCCTCGTCGACGATCACCAGGCCCAGGTCCTTGTAGCGGATCCCGGTCTGCAGCAGGCGGTGCGTGCCGATCACGATGTCGACCTCGCCGCTCGCGAGCTGCTCGAGAATGACGTCCGACTCCTGCTTGTTCGTGAACCGGGACAGGCCCTTGATCGTCACCGGGAACGAGCGCATCCGCTCGTGGAACGTGCTCAGGTGCTGCTGGGCGAGCAGCGTCGTCGGGACGAGCACCGCGACCTGCTTGCCGTCCTGCACCGCCTTGAACGCCGCGCGCACGGCGATCTCCGTCTTGCCGTAGCCGACGTCGCCGCAGATGACGCGGTCCATCGGGACGCCGCGCTGCATGTCCGACTTGACCTCGTCGATCGCGGCGAGCTGGTCGTTGGTCTCGGTGAACGGGAAGGCGTCCTCGAGCTCGCCCTGCCACGGCGTGTCCGGCCCGAACGCGTGCCCGGGCGCGGCCTGGCGCGCGGCGTAGAGCTGCACCAGCTCGGCGGCGATCTCCTTGACCGCCTTCTTGGCGCGCGCCTTGGTGTTCTTCCAGTCGGAGCCGCCGAGCTTGTTCAACGTCGGCAGCTCGCCGCCGACGTACTTCGACACCTCGTCGAGCTGGTCGGTCGGCACGAACAGGCGGTCGCCGGGGTGGCCGCGCTTGGACGAGCCGTACTCCAGCAGGAGGTACTCGCGGGTGGCGCCCGCGACCGTCCGCTGCACCATCTCGACGAACCGGCCGATGCCGTGCTGCTCGTGGACGACGTAGTCGCCGTTCTTGAGCGCCAGCGGGTCGACGGCGTTGCGCCGCCGGGACGGCATCTTGGTGTTCAGGTCCTTTGTGGACGTTCCGGCGCCCGCGCCGCGGCCGGTCAGGTCCGCCTCGGTGAGCACGACCAGCGCACGCTCGGGCGAGAGGAAGCCGTCGGTCAGGCCGCCGCAGGTGACCGTGACCAGGCCCGGCGCCGGCGCGCTCTTCAGTCCGTCGCCCGCCAGGGCGGCCGGGACGTCGGCGGCCGAGAACTGCTCGACCGCGCGGGTCGCCGTGCCGTGCCCGGCGACGACGAGCACCGCCGTGCCGCCCGAGGCGATGTGCGCGCGCAAGTCCGTCGTCGCGCGTTCGAGCTCGCCGCGGTAGGCCGGGGCGGCCTCGACCGAGACGCGGAAGACGTCGGGGTCTTCGCTGGTCAGCTGGGTGAGCGTCCACCAGGCGCGTTTGGTGTCCTGGGCGTGGGACGCGATCTCTTCGAGGCCGCGGTAGGCGGACGCGCCGAGGTCGATCGGGGCCTGGCCGCCCGCGGCGGCCGTCGTCCAGGACGCTTCGAGGAACTCCTGGCCGGTGCGGACCAGGTCGGCGGCGCGGGCGCGGATCTTCTCCGGGTCGGTGAGCAGCACGTGCGAGCCCACCGGCATCGCGTCGGTGAGCAGCTCCAGCTCGTCTTCGCAGAGCACCGGGATGAGCGCTTCCATGCCCTCGACGGGGATGCCGTCGGCGAGCTTGGTGAGCATCTCGGCCAGGTGGGCGTCGGCTTCGTACGTCTTCGCGAGTTCCGCGGCCTTCTCCTTGACCGGCGCGGTGAGCAGCAGCTCACGGCACGGCGGCGCGGTCACGCTCGCGATCTCACCCGGCAGCGACCGCTGGTCGGAGACGGCGAACGCGCGGATCTCGCTGACCTCGTCACCCCAGAACTCGACGCGGACCGGGTGCTGCGCGGTCGGCCCGAAGAGGTCGAGGATGCCGCCGCGCACGGCGAACTCGCCGCGCTTCTCGACCATGTCGACGCGGGAGTAGGCCAGCTCGACGAGCCGTTCGAGCAGCTCCTCGAACGGCTGCTCCTCGCCGACCACGAGGTCGATCGGCTTCAGCGAGCCGAGGCCGGGGGCCATCGGCTGGATCAGGCTGCGGACGGTCGCGACGACCACCCGCAGGTCGTCCTCGCCGGTCTTGAGCCGGTGCAGCACCTCGAGCCGGCGGCCGACGGTGTCGGCGCGCGGCGAGAGCCGCTCGTGCGGCAGGGTCTCCCAGGAGGGGAAGTCGGCGACGCGGCCGCGGCCGAGCAGGGCGCCGAGCGACGCGGTCAGCTCGTCGGCCTCGCGGCCGGTGGCGGTCACGGCGAGCACGGGCCTGGCCGCGCCCTCGTCACTGGCGAGGGCGGCCGCGACGAGCTGGCGAGCGGCGATCGGGCCCTGCAGTTCGAGCAGCGGCGCACCGGCGCGCTCGACCACGCCGCGCAGCGCCGGGTCGGGAAGGATGGCGGTGAGGAGTCCGGACAATGGAGCGTCGGTCACGGTCCCAGCCTACGTGCCACCCCCGACAGGTTTCCGATCACGGCTGGTCGCGCAGCAGTTCCGCCACCTCCGCGAGCCGGGGCAGCTGCTCGTCGAACACCTTCGGCTCCGTGCTCGCAATGCGCAGCAGAACGTGCTCCGCGCCTTCGTACTCCCGAAGCCGCGAAGCGACCTCCGCGGCGCTTCCCGTCACCTGCATCTGGATCCCTTGCACGAACGAAGCGGGCATCCCGTAGTTGGTCAGGCAGTACTCCTCCAGCAGCGCGCGGCCGCGGTCCGCGTCGTCCTCCACCAGAACCGTCGCGAACAAGGCGGGGGTGATCGGGCGCGAGGACCGGATCTTCGCCAGGCCTGACACGTAGTCCGCCGGGTCTGGCGGGTACGGCAGCCAGCCGTCGTACAGCCGTCCGACGCGCTCCAGCGCGCCCGGCGTGTACGCGGCCAGCCACACCGGCGGACCGCCCGGCCGCGCGGGCGCCGGAAACGAGGGCAGCGAGTCGTAGTGCAGCACCTCGCCGTGGAACGACGGCTCGCCGTTCCACGCCGCCCGCCACAGGCCCACGATGTCGTCCAGGCGCGCCCGCCGCCGCTCCCACGGGACGCCGACAAACGCGAACTCCGGTTCGCTCCGCCCCGCGAACCCGGCGCCGACGGCGACCGTGAGCCGGCCGGCGCTGAGCAGGTCCAGGGAAAGCAGCTGGTTCGCCGAGAGCAGCGGGTCGCGCAGCGCCGGGAGCAGCGCGGACGTCCCCAGAGTCACCCGCGACGTCCGGGCGGCGAAGGCCGCGAGCATCGCGAAGGCGTCGAGCGGGGCCCGCGCGAGGGTGTCGCCGACCCACACCGAGTCGAGCCCGAGCTCTTCGGCGTGCACCGCGGCGTCGACCAGCTCGGGCGCGGTCCGCCCGGCGTCGAGGATGGGCTGGTAGGTCGGCACGACCAGGCCGTATTTCGTCATGCCGGAAGCCTCCGCGAATCGGGGTATGCGCTCAATTCCCCGCGGGGAATGGCCCGCCCGAGCAGGATGGAGCCGTGGACTTCGGAACGGCGCTCAAGGACTGGCGGACGCGGCGCCGCCTCAGCCAGCTCGACCTGGCGTTGCGCGCGGGCACGACCCAGCGGCACGTCAGCTTCATGGAGAGCGGGCGCTCGGTGCCCGGCCGCGGCATGGTGCTGCGGGTCGCCGAGTCGCTCGAACTGCCCCTGCGCGAGCGCAACGGCCTCCTGCACGCCGCCGGCTACGCGCCGACGTACCCCGAGACGCGGCTCGACGACCCGGCGATCCGGCCGGTGCTCGACGGCCTGCGGCGGCTGCTCGACGGCCACCGGCCCTACCCCGCGATCGTCGTCGACCGCTACGGCGTGCTGGTCGCGAAGAACGACGCCTTCGGCCTCCTCACCGAAGACGTCGCGCCGGAACTCTTGGAAGAGCCGGTCGACACGCTGCGCCTCGCGCTGCACCCGCGCGGGATGGCGCGGCGCGTCCGCAACCTCGACGACTGGGCGCGCCACATCCTCGAGCGCATCCGCAACGACCTGGCCCGCACCCCGGACGACCGGCTCGCGCGGCAGCTCGCCGAGCTGGAGGGCTACCTGCCGCCGGCGTCGGCGCCCGGCCCGGAGCACCTGGGGTTCGCGGTGCCGGTCCGGCTGGCCACCTCGGCCGGCGAGCTGCGGCTGATCACCGCGATCACGACGTTCGCGACGGCGGCGGACGTAACCGTGTCCGAGCTGAAGCTGGAGACGTTCCTGCCCGCGGACGCCGAAACCGCGCAACGGCTTCAGACCACCAGCCCGGTCAGGTGACCCAGCAGCAGCTCCGCGCTCGCCCACAACACTGCGGCGCTCACGCTGCCCACGGCGAACCGCCGGTACGGCATCGCGGCCGAGCCCGCGACCCGCGGCATCACCGTCCGGACGCCGACCAGGCAGCGCCCGGCGATCACCGCGGGAACGCCGTAGCGCGCGACGGCCGCCTCCGCGCGTTCCCAGCGGTCCTGGCCGACGCGGCGGGCCAGCCGACGTCCCCAGTGCCGTCCTTCGAGGTAGGCGAGCTGGTCGCCGAGGACGGCCGCCGCGACCGCCACCGCCAGCGCGACGCCCAGGTCGAGCGTGCCCCGCTCGGCGAGGAACCCCATCAGCAGCAACGCCGACAACGTCGGCAGCACGATGCCCGGCAGCAGCGCGGTTTCCGCCGTGACCAGGGCGGCGCAGACCAGGTAGACGACCAGCGGGGGCGCGTCAAGCAGTGGCCGCAGCAGGCTGTCCATGCCGGGTCCTCCCCACCGCGACCGGCAGCGCCGCGCGGTAGACGAACGCCGGCGGCAGGTTCCCCCAGACCACCGAAGTGCGCTCCACGACCGCGAAACGGCTTCGCAGCGAAGCGGCGAAGCGACGCGCGGGCGATGTCCAGGCCGTGTGGGCGTACACGAACGTCGTGAACCGGCCGTTCGCGGCCAGCGCCGTGGTGACCGCGTCGAGGATGCGCCACTGCCGGTCCGCGGTCATGGCCGTCCACGGCAGGCCCGAAACGACGACGTCGACGTCCGTGGCGGACAGCTTCTCGGCGGAGGCGGTCACGACGTTCACCTGCGGAAACCGTGAGCACAGTGCGTCGGCGAATCGCGGGTTGATCTCGAAAGCCGTCAGACGTGCTTCGGGGCGAAGCAGCGCGAGGACCGCTTCGGTGAACACGCCGGTGCCCGGCCCGAGCTCGACGACGGACGTCGCGCGCTCCAGGCCCAGGCCCGCGGTCATCGTCTCGGCCAGCCGGGCCGAGCTCGGCGCGATCGCGCCGGTCAGCATCGGGTGGCGGAGGAACTCCCTGGTGATCGACATGGCCCCGACGCTAGGAACCACCCGGGTGGCCGCGAATCCGCCGGTCCGGCCGCCCTTGTCCTCCCGCGAGAGGACAAGGACCGCCCTCGGGTAGGACGCCGTGGCGGGCGGATCGCGTTACGTTCGGTGCGTGGAACGACTCGTGGTCTGGGTGCGCCGGCACCGGTGGACGGTGGACCTGCCGCTGTACGCCGTGTTCCTCTTCCTCGCGCCCAACTGGAACGGCCAGATCCCGTGGCCGGTCCGCGCGATCCCGATGCTGTTCCTGCTCCCGCTGCTGGTCCGGCGGCGCTTCCCGCGGATCTCCGCGGCGCTGATCATCGCCGGGGCGACGGCCGCCTACACGAACGAGATGTGGGCGTTCGACCGCGGCCGCGCCGAGCTCAGCATGGCCGTGGTGCTGTTCACCCTGGTGAAGCTGGGCGACCGGCGGTTCGCCGCGCTGATCGGCGCGTGCATCGTCGTCCTCGACTTCATGTGGGGCTTCGTGTGGGGCACGTACTCGCCGAACCCGACCCTCACGATCGTCGGGATCATCCCGCTGCACATCGCCGCCTGGGCGCTCGGGGAGTTCTTCCACACCAAGGAACAGCTCACCGTCGAGGAGGAGAAGCGGGCCGACGCCCAGACCCGCGCGGCCGCCGCCGAAGAACGCACGAGGATCGCGCGCGAGCTGCACGACGTCCTCGCCCACAGCATGAGCGTGATCGTGTTGAACGCCGAAGGCGCGAAGCTCGCGAGGCACCGTGACCCCGCCGCCGTCGACCGCACGCTCGACACCATCAGCCGCACCGGCCGCGACGCGCTCGCCGAGCTGCGTCGGCTCCTCGAAGTCCTGCACGCCGGCCAGGCCGCGCGCAGCCCGCAGCCGACGGTCGAGGAGCTGCGGCGGCTCGTCGAGCAGGCCGGGCGGGACGTCAGCCTCGACGTCACCGGCGACCCGGCCGGGCTGCCCGCGAGCGCCGCGCTGCAGGTGTACCGGATCGTCCAGGAGGCGCTGACCAACATGATCAAGCACGCACCGGCCGACGCGACCGGCCGCGTCGGGGTCGCCTTCGGGCCCGGCGACGTCCGGATCGAGGTGACGAACACCGGCGGCGGCGCCCCGCCGGCCCCGGCGCTGCCGGCGTCGGGCCGCGGCCTGGGCGGGATGCGCCAGCGCGTCGAGATGTTCCACGGCGACCTGGAGACCGGGCCGCTGCCGGACGGCGGCTACCGGGTGCGCGCGAGCCTGGTGGTCGCGCCGTGACCATCCGGGTGCTGCTCTGCGACGACCAGGAGCTGGTCCGCGTCGGGCTGCGGATGATCCTCGAAAGCCAGGACGACCTCGTGGTCGTGGGCGAGGCGGTGAACGGCGAAGACGCCGTCGCGAAGGCCCGCGAGCTGCGGCCGGACCTGGTGCTCATGGACGTCCGGATGCCGGTGCTCGACGGGGTCGCGGCGACCGGGCGGATCTGCGCCGAGCTGCCGGACGTGCGGGTCCTCGTCGTCACGACGTTCGACCTCGACGAGTACGCCTACGCCGCGCTGCGGGCCGGGGCCAGCGGGTTCCTGGTGAAGGACGCGCCGTCGGAGGAGATGCTCGTCGCGGTCCGCGGGGTGCTGCGCGGCGACTCGATGGTCTCGCCGTCGGTCACCCGGCGGCTGCTCGACCGCTACCTCGCCGACGACCGCGACCCCGTCGACACCGCGAAGCTCGACGCGCTGACCGAGCGCGAGAAGGACGTGCTCGGGCTCATCGCGCGCGGGCTGTCGAACGGCGAGATCGCGACGAAGCTGTACATCGGCGAGACGACGGTGAAAACGCACGTCGGGCGGATCCTCGGGAAGCTGCGGCTGCGCGACCGGGTGCACGCGGTCGTCTTCGCGTACGAGTCCGGGCTGGTGCGACCGGGTTCCTGACGCCGGCCCCGATCCCGCACGGTGATTTCACCGGTTGCTGGCAGGATGGGCCGTATGCGGAGTGTGCTGGGTCTCCTCGGTGTGGTGTCCCTGCTGGTCGCGGGCTGCTCGGGGGCGGCGAGCCAGCCGGTCCAGAGCGTCCCGCCCGCGGCCACGCCGGCCGCGACGACCGGGAAGTTCAAGGTCGAGACGGTGACCGCCGGCCTGCAGCACGGCTGGGACATCGGCTTCCTGCCCGACGGCGGTTTCCTCGTGCCGCAGCGGCCCGGCAAGCTCGCGCTGGTCCGCGACGGGCGGGCGAGCGAGGTCCGCGCCGACTTCTCCGACGTCCTCGTGCAGGGTGAGGGCGGGCTGCTGGGGATGGTGCTCAGCCCGGACTTCGCGACCAGCCGCGAGTTCATCACCTGCCAGGACCACCAGGAGGGCGGCAAGGCCGTCGACGTCCGGCTGGTGACGTGGAAGCTGGCCGAGGACGGCGCGAGCGCGACCCGCGTCAAGAACCTGCTGACCGGGCTGCCGGTGAACCCGAGCGGTCGCCATTCCGGCTGCCGCCCGACGTTCGCCCCGGACGGCGCGCTGCTGGTCGGCACCGGCGACACGGCCCGCTCGACGATCGCGCAGGACCGCCACTCCCTGGGCGGCAAGGTGCTGCGGCTGGACGCGAAGACCGGGAACCCGTTGCCGGACAACCCGTTCATCACCTCGGCCGACCCGCACGAGCGGCTGATCTACACGTACGGGCACCGCAACGTCCAGGGCGTGGCGATCCGCCCGGGCAGCGGCCAGGTGATCACGGCCGAGCACGGCCCGACCTTCGACGACGAGGTCAACCTGCTGAAGCCGGGCGCGAACTACGGCTGGGACCCGTCGAAGGGCGGCACGGACTCCAGCTACGACGAGAGCGTCCCGATGACGGACCTCAAGCGCTTCCCGGACGCGGTGAGTCCACTGTGGACGTCCGGCAAGATCACCGAGGCGATCAGCGGCGACGCGTTCCTGACGGGCCCCCAGTGGGGCCCGAACGACGGCGCGCTGGTGGTGGTGGCACTGAAGGGGCAGAAGCTGCTGCTGTACCACTTGGACCCGGCGGGCAAGGTCCTGGACGTGACGCTGCCCCCGGAGTTCGACGACAAGTTCGGCCGGCTGCGGGCGGTTCGGAGCGGGCCGGATGGCGCACTGTATGTGACCACGTCGGATGGGACGGATGACAAGTTGCTGAAGGTCACGCCCGCCTGAGTGCCTCGACGCCGGTGAGCCAGTCGGCGAGGTAGTCGTGGACGGTCGCTTCGGTGCCGGGCCGGTCCACGAGGCTCGGCCCGGACTTCACCACCTGCACGAGGAATTCGTACAGCTTGGCGATCGACTCGTCGAGGCAGGAAGCGACGTGGGTCGCGTACCACTTGGTGCGCCACGTCCGGAACGCACTCATGATCAGCACGTCTCGCATCTTCAGGGAGTCGATCGCCTTCCGCAGCCGGGACAACCCGGGGGTGTCGGGCATTTGCAGGATGTGGAAGACATATAGGGCGCCGAAGCCACTCAGACCGTCGGCGACCGTGCGGGCGTAGCGAAGCTGGTCGGCGGTGCACCGCTTCAGGTCTTCGAGCGGGTCGTTGTTCGTGACGACCTTCAGGCTCGCAGCTCCCGGCATCGAAAAAAGCCGCTCGAACCCCGCGGAGAACAGGTCGGTTCCCACCTCCTCGACACCCAGCGCGGTGGCGGCGGCAACCTGGATCGTGGCCGAACGCGCTTCTTCGGCCGACTCTTCGCGTTCGGGGAGCTCGGTGTCCTCGGCGAGCGCGCGGCGGACCGCGTCCGGGTCGGACAGCCGCTCCAGCGCGCCGTGTCTTGCGACGAACTCGTCGAGGTCGCGATAGACCTCGTCACGCTCCTCCTCGGTCTTCGCCGACCGTGCGGTCCGAAGCAGCGAGTACAACGGATCGCCCTCCAAGACCCAGGTCATCGCCTCCCGGACCGCATCGTCCGGCGGCTCCGGCACCGGTGACCCGCGCAGCGCGGGCCGTCCGGCTTCGGCGAACCAGTCCACTACCGCCAGCCGCAGGTCACGACCCTGGCGGGCGTGCCGCACCAGCGCCTCGACCGTCTCGGGCACGCCCGGCGGGACCTCGGAAGTCGTCCCGGGCCCACGACCGCGGCCATGACGACCGTTGCGGGGCACCAAGCCGTGCCCGCGCCAGCGCTCCAGCTGAGCCGGAGACACCCGTACCCCTCGCGCAGCCAGCTCGTCGAGCAACGCCCGGTCGGCGATGCTCGGACCAGTTCGGACCATGCGCCACTTTAGAACCCCGCGAAGTCCTCCCGAAAAAACTCCGTTCGGCCTGGCTGACTGTCCCCATGAAGTCCACCTCGGATCGCGACCCTCGCCGGTCGCTCGCCGGGCGCCTGGTCGCGCCCGGCACGGTCGCCGTGCTGGCCGGTGACCGGCTGCTGCTCCTCCTAGCCGCTTGTGTCGTCGTCGTGGTGGTCTTCACCTTCTCCGCCGTCGCGCTGGCGTCGGTGTTCGCGCCGAAGCGGTCGATGCGGCGCTCGGCCGCGCGCACCCTCGGCCGGCTGCTGACCCCGGTATGAAAAAAGCACGCCGAGCCGGTGTCACGGACACTGTCGCCCGGCCGCCGGATCGCGGAACATGGTCGGTACCAGGAGTTTTCGCCCGCCACCGACGAGTGTTGGACGCGGTCCGAAGATAGCGTTCCCGCGGCAGCACCGCGCCGGTCCCCGAGCGCCACCGCCGACCTGGCGGTCGGGGACCGGCATTCCAAACCGTGCCTGGTTGCCGAGGTGGGCCCCGCCGCTGACGTGCACCGCCGGACCGGCGTCGTGCCCGGCGGCGGGGCCTCGCCAGAAACCGTGGACCGCGGGGTGCGCCTAGGATCGGGGCATGACCAAGATCCACCCGGCCACCTCGGCGCTCGTGCTCGTCGACCTGCAGGAGCGGATCGTGGTGCTGCCGACCACGCCGTACAGCGGCGAAGAAGTCGTCGCGAACGCGCTGCGGCTGCGGGCCGCCTTCCGCGAAGCCGGGGCGCCGGTCGTGGTCGTGCAGGTGTCGCGGCCGGACAACCCGCCGGGCAACGAGCTCGTCTTCGACGCCCAGGACGACAAGATCGTCACCAAGTACACGATCGGCGGCTTCGCGAACACCGACCTGGACGAGTACCTGCGCGGAAAGGGCGTCCGGACCGTCTACTTCGGCGGCATCGCGACGGAGTTCGGCGTCGAGTCCACCCTGCGCGCGGCGTCCGACCACGGCTACGACACGGTCGCGGTGTCGGACGCCATGACCGCGCTCGCCGAGATCTCCCACGAGAACGCGATCACCAAGATCTTCCCCCGCCTCGGCACGGTCGTGACGACCGAAGAAGCGCTGGCGGGCTTGGCATGATCGACAAGATCGCCTGGCTGCACGTCGTGGACGGCCGCATCCTCGCGACGCGCTCACGCGGCAAGGACCTGTTCTACCTGCCCGGCGGCAAGCGCGAGCCGGGCGAGACCGACGTCGAGACGCTCGTCCGCGAGATCCGCGAGGAGGTCGGCGTCGAGATCAAGCCGGAGTCGATCACCCCGGCGGGTGTCTTCGAAGGCCAGGCGCACGGCCGCGCGGAAGGCACGGTCGTGCGGACGACGTGCTACTCGGCGGAGTACGAGGGAACACCGCGGGCCTGCAGCGAGATCGAGGAGATCGACTGGCTCGGGTACGCCGACCGGCCGCGGGTTTCGCTGGTGGCGCAGCTGATCTTCGACCACCTGCACACTGCCGGCGTGCTCAAGTAGCCAGGAACTCCGTCAGGTCCGCGCTGAGGCGCCGCAGCTCTTCGCCCGCGGTCACCCCGGTCCGGACAGTGCAGGACCAGGGCCGTGTCTCGTCCCCCGCCGGTTCGAGGCCGTGCAACGTCCACGCCAGCTCGACGAAGTGGCCGTGGTGGATCGCGCGGAGTTCGAGGTCGCCGCGAAAGGACTTCCACTCCCGCTCGCCCGGCCAGCCGCGGAAGTCCCGCTCGAGACCGGCGGCGAAGGAGCCCAGACCGTCGCCGTGGAGGGTCTCCACGCTGACCGACGCCGACAACCCGGCACCCTCGGCCCGCGCCAGGAAGTACACCAGGTCGCCTTCGGACGCGTCGAGATCGGTGAGGGTCAGCGTGCCGCCGGGTCCGGAGACGAAAAAGGTCACCCGAGCAGCTTCGGCTTGTCTTCCAGATGGGACAGCCCGTTCCACGCCAGGTTCACCAGGTGCGCGGCCACTTCGTCACGCTTCGGCTTGCGCGCGTCCAGCCACCACTGGCCGGTCAGCGCGACCATCCCCACCAACGCCTGTGCGTACAACGCCGCCAGTTTCTCGTCATAACCGCGGGCCGCGAACTGCTGGGCCAGGATGTGCTCCACCTGGCTCGCGATGTCGTTCAGCACCGTCGAAAACGTGCCCGTCGAGCTCGCCACCGGTGAGTCGCGGACGAGAATCCGGAAGCCGTCGTGGGAATCCTCGACGTAGGAAAGCAAAGCGATCGCGGCCTGTTCCAGCATCACGCGGGGGTGGCCGCCGTGCAGGGTGGAAACCATGCGGTCGAGCAGCAGCTGCGTTTCGCGGTCGACGACGACCGCGTAGATGCCCTCTTTGCCGCCGAAGTGTTCGTACACCACGGGTTTCGAGACGTTGGCGCGGTGCGCGATCTCCTCGATCGACGTGCCGTCGAACCCTTTTTCCGCGAACAGCGCCCGCGCCACGTTCAGCAGCTGCTGACGGCGCTCGCTGCCCGTCATCCGGACACGGGTCACCGGGGCGGCCGGACGTGCCCCGGTGACCTGCTGCTCACGCTTCGAACGTCGTCTCCCCGCCACTCTCGGCAGCCTACGGGACTAGTGCTTCTCCGTCGTGATACGGGCCAGCCGCTGCGGCGTCGGCCAGCGCACGTCGTGCACCCAGCCGAACTTCTCGAAGATCCAGATCAGCCGCGCGGAGATGTCGATCTGGCCGCGCTTGACGCCGTGGCGCGCGGACGTCGGGTCGGCGTGGTGCAGGTTGTGCCACGACTCGCCGAAGCTGAAGATCGCCAGCGGCCAGAAGTTGGCCGAGTTGTCGCGCGCGGTGAACGGGCGGTCGCCGATCATGTGGCAGATCGAGTTGATCGACCACGTCACGTGGTGCAGCACGCAGATGCGCACCAGGCCGGCCCAGAAGAAGGCGGTGACCCCGCCCCAGACCGACCACGAGATCAGGCCGCCGGCGATGCCCGGCAGCACCAGGCTGATCAGCGCCCACAGCCAGAACAGGTCGTCGACCTTCTTGATCGCCGGGTCCTTGACCAGGTCCGGCGCGAAGCGCTCGGCATTGGTCTGGTCACGCTCGAACAGCCAGCCCATGTGCGCGTGCCAGAAGCCCTTGGCGATGGCCCACGGCGACGTGCCGAACGCCCACGGCGAGTGCGGGTCGCCGTCGCGGTCGGAGAACGCGTGGTGACGCCGGTGGTCGGCGACCCAGGTGATGACCGGGCCCTGCAGCGCGATGCTGCCGGCGATGGCCATGACCACGCGCAGCCACTTCTTGGCCTTGAACGAGCCGTGCGTGAAGTAGCGGTGGTACGACACCGTGATGCCGAGCCCGCTGATCGCGTAGAACACCACGAAGATGCCGACGTCGACCCAGCTCAGTCCCCAGCCCCAGGCGAACGGCACCGCGACGAGCAGTGCCACCAACGGCGCGATCACGCCGAAGTAGACCGAAAGCTGCACGCCGATTCCGCGTGTGCCTTCGATGACAGGTTTGGGCCCCTTGGGCGCCGGAGGCTCCCCGGTGGGCTGCGAACGGTCGAGCGTGGCCGTCATACGCTTCACTTCTTCCTGCGCGGTGCCCTGCATAGGGTCGCCTAACCTACGATGCCGTAAGTTACGGTACAGGAGGTTTCGGCGGCAGGGGAGTGCCGAAACCTCACACCGGTACTTCGGAACCGGGTACCCGGCGGACAGGCGGTAACGCATCCCGCGCGCGGGCTACACCCGATCGTCGCTATCCTGACCAGGATCGATCCGCCGTAGTGTAATCGGCAGCACTTCAGATTTTGGTTCTGACAGTTCAGGTTCGAATCCTGGCGGCGGAGCAGCAGTAGGACCGAACCCACGACACCGGGAGGTTGGCGCTGACCGAAGAGGCGACCGACCCGGTGGCGGCCAGACGGCCCGCCCTCGCCGAAATGTCCGACGCCTGGCTCGTCGGACGTGCGCGCGAGCTGATCGCCGCGGTCCAGCGACAGGAGTACACCCAGCAGCTGCAGATCGTCGAGCTGATGGACGAGCTGCTCGACGAGACCCAGCGGCGCGGCGAGCCGACGATGGTGGCGCAGCTGCTGCGCGCGTCGGCGATCGCCCGGCTGATCACCCGCGGCCTGGCCGCGGAGGCCGAGCCCCGGCTCGACGAGATGCTCGCGCACACCCGCCGGCACGGCCTCGCCCTGCTGCGGGCCGACGCGCACGCGCTGCGCGGCCGCCGGCTGGTGATCGCCGCGCAGGAGGACCCCGCGCTCACCGAGATCGCCCGCGCGCTGGCCATCCTCGACGACTCGGCGATCCCGAACCGCCAGATCGGCATTCGCGCCTGGAACCGGATGCTGTGGTCGACGCTGAACGACTGCTGGATCGTGCTCAACCAGCTCGGCGTGTACGAGGCCGCCGAGGAGGTCATCGGCCGCGCGGCCGCCGCGATCCGCGAGAGCGCGAGCCCGCACGAGATCACGCTGCAGCTGATGAACCGCGTCAAGATGCTGCTCGGCTGGGGCCTGCGGCTCGAGCGCATCGACGAGTACGACGAAAGCGCCGAGAAGTTCCGCACGGCCGCATCCATGGCCGTCGCCGCCGAGGGCCCGTTCACCGAGTCGCTGTTCCCGCGGAAGGCGAACGTCCCGGCCGTCGACCAGGTCGGCGTGCTCGCCGCGGCGCAGGCGCTGCACGGCCCGAGCGCCGACCAGATCGACCGGCTCCGGCAGCTGCACGAGGGCACCGGCTACCCGGGTGAACGCGAGATCGTCGCGATCGCGCTGGCCCGCTGCCTGGACAAGGCCGGCCGCCGCGGTGAGGCCCTCGACGTGCTGCGGTCGGCCCGGGAGTCCCTCGGTGACGACACCTCGCAGCCGTCCATGCGGCTGAACATCGCGCGTGAGCTGGCGCGGCTCGACACGAGCCCGGACTACGCGTCCGGGGCAAGCGAGTCGCTGATCGACTACGCGCGGCGGCTCGAGACCGAGATGTGGAGCCTCCGCGAGTCGCAGATCGCCACGCTGAACGCCCGCCGCGAGCACGAACGGCTGTCGGCCGAGCACGGCGCGATCACCCAGCAGGCCCTGCAGGACCCGCTCACCGGCCTGCCCAACCGGCGCGCGCTGGACGAGAAGCTGCGCCAGCTCGCGTCGTCGGCCGACGCGCAGCCGCTCGCGGTCGCGCTGGTCGACCTCGACGGCTTCAAGGGTGTCAACGACAAGCAGTCCCACGCCGAAGGTGACAACGTGTTGCGTGTTGTCGCGAGCACGCTTCGTGACGCGCTGCGCGGTGACGACCTGGTGGCGCGCTACGGCGGGGACGAGTTCATCGTCCTGCTGCCGGGCACCCCGGCGTCCGCGGCGAAGATGGCGCTCGGCCGCGCGGTGAAGTCCGTCGCGGGCCTGCCGCACCACCTTTCGCACGGCGTCACGCTGTCGATCGGGCTCGTCTCCCTGCGGCCGCAGGAGCGGGGCGAGCAGGTCCTCGCGCGCGCGGACGCGGCCATGTACCAGGCGAAACGCGGTGGTGGCAACCAGGTGGCGTCGGCCAACTCGATGGCCGCCGACCCGCAGGCCGCGTGGGCGGGCGAAGGCCTACCCACCGACCCCGCGTGGGAGCCCGAAGAGCCCAGTTAGGATCGGTGCCCGACAGAAGCCATCTTGTGGTAACCGTTGGGAGCGCCGTTGACCGGCCCGCTGAGCACGTTGATCCTCGCCGCGGGTGAGGGCACCCGCATGCGATCCGCGACCCCGAAGGTGTTGCACCCGATCGCCGGGCGGCCCCTCGTCGAGCACGCCGTCCGGGCCGCCGCCGGCCTGGACCCCGAGCACCTCGTCGTCGTTGTCGGCCACGGCCGCGAGGCCGTCGGCGCCCGGCTCGCCGAGGTCGCCACGGCCCTCGGCCGCGCGGTCGGCACCGCCGTGCAGGCCGAGCAGAAGGGCACCGGCCACGCCGTGTCCTGCGCGCTCGCGACCCTGCCCGCCGACCTCACCGGCACCGTGATCGTCAGCTACGGCGACGTCCCGCTGCTCGACACCGCGACCCTGGGCGCCCTCCTCGACGAGCACACCGAGGCGAAGAACGCCGTCACCGTGCTGACCGCGGTCGTCGAGAACCCGACGGGCTACGGCCGCATCACGCGCGACGCCGCGGGCAAGGTCACCGGGATCGTCGAGCACAAGGACGCCACCCCGGAGCAGGCGGAGATCACCGAGATCAACTCCGGCGTCTACGCCTTCGACGCCGCTGTGCTGCGCGACGGCCTTTCGCGGCTCTCGACCGACAACGCGCAGGGCGAGCTCTACCTCACCGACGTCCTGGGCATCGCGAACGGCGACGGCCTGCACGTCGGCGCGCTGGTCGTCGACGACCCGTGGCTGACCGAGGGGGTCAATGACCGCGTCCAGCTCTCGGTGCTCGGCGCCGAGCTGAACCGCCGGATCGTGCAGCGCTGGCAGCGCGAGGGCGTCACCGTCGTCGACCCGGCCTCGACCTGGATCGACGCCGGCGTGACGCTGTCGCGCGACGTCGTCATCAACCCCGGGGTGCAGCTCAAGGGCACCACGTCGGTCGGCGAGGGCACGACGCTCGGGCCGGACAGCACCCTGACGAACATGACCATCGGCGCCGGCGCCTCCGTGGTGCGGGTGCACGGCTCGGACTCGGAGCTGGGTGACGGCGTCAACGTCGGCCCGTTCACCTACCTGCGCCCCGGCACGAAGCTCGGTGAGAAGGGCAAGCTCGGCGCGTTCGTCGAGACGAAGGCCGCCGACATCGGCGCCGGCACGAAGGTGCCGCACCTGACCTACGTCGGTGACGCCACGATCGGCGAGCACAGCAACATCGGCTGCTCCAGCGTGTTCGTGAACTACGACGGCGTGAACAAGCACCGGACCGTTATCGGGTCGTATGTCCGGTTGGGCGCGGACAACACGTTCGTCGCCCCGGTGCAGGTCGGTGACGGCGCTTACAGTGGGGCGGGTGCCGTGATCCGCGAGGACGTCCCCCCGGGCACACTCGCGGTGTCGGCGCCGCCCCAGCGCAACATCGAAGGCTGGGCGATCCGGCGCCGGCCGGGTACGCCCGCGGCGGAGGCGGCCCAGGCCGCCCTCGACGCCGAGTCAGCAGCAGGAACCGACGGGGAGTCGCCAGCATGAGTCCGAAGTCAGGTACGCCGAAGAAGAACTTGATGCTCTTCTCCGGACGGGCGCACCGGGAGCTCGCGGAAGAGGTCGCCGAGCACCTCAACGTGACGATCACCCCCCAGACGGCGCACACCTTCGCCAACGGTGAGCTGTTCGTCCGGTTCGAGGAGTCCGTCCGCGGCACCGACGCCTTTGTCATCCAGGCGCACACCACGCCCATCAACGAGTACGTGATGGAGCAGCTGATCATGGTGGACGCGCTCAAGCGGGCGAGCGCGAAGCGGATCACCGTGGTGATGCCGTTCTACCCGTACGCGCGCCAGGACAAGAAGCACAAGGGCCGCGAGCCGATCTCGGCGCGGCTGATCGCGGACCTGTTCAAGACCGCGGGCGCCGACCGGATCATGACGGTCGACCTGCACACGGCGCAGATCCAGGGCTTCTTCGACGGCCCGGTCGACCACCTGATGGCGCAGTCCGTGCTGGCCGACCACATCAAGAAGACCTACGGCAACGCCGACATCACCGTCGTCTCGCCGGACTCGGGCCGCGTGCGGCTGGCCGAGAAGTGGGCGCAGCAGCTGGGTGACCGGCCGATCGCGTTCATTCACAAGACGCGCGACCCGGACAAGCCGAACCAGGCCGTGGCGAACCGCGTGGTCGGCAAGGTCGAGGGCAAGCTGTGCGTCCTGATCGACGACATGATCGACACCGGCGGCACGATCGTGAAGGCCACGGAGGCTTTGATCGACGAGGGCGCGGCGGACGTGGTCATCGCGACGACCCACGGCATCCTGTCCGACCCGGCCACTTCGCGGCTCTCGGCCTGCAAGGCGCGCGAGGTCATCGTGACGAACTCGCTGCCGATCCCGGAGGAGAAGCGGTTCCCGGGCCTGACGGTCCTGTCGATCGCCCCGATGCTGGCGGAGGCCATCCAGCAGGTCTTCGAGGACGGCTCGGTGACTTCGCTCTTCGACGGCAACGCCTGATTCCCCGGAAAGCCCGCTCTCCCACGCGGAGGGCGGGCTTTCCGCTGTCCGAAACGGACGACACGCGTACCTGACTGGACGACACGCGTACCTGAGCGGACGACACGAACCCCAGCCCGGGGCCCGGCCGTGTCGTCCGGCTGGGTATGCGAGTCGTCCGCCGGGCGCGAACTTCGCGCCCGGCGGGGGTTTCCAGGGCTAACGTCGCCGGCATGGGGAACTTCAAGTTCGGCGTCAGTCTCCGGGGCATCGGCGGCCGGGACGCGTGGATCGCCAAGTGCCGCCGGGCCGAAGAGCTCGGCTACGACGTCATCACCATTCCGGACCACCTGGGCACCGGGTCACCGGCGCCCTTCCCGGCGCTCGCCATGGCCGCCGCCGTCACCGAACGGCCTCGGCTCGGCACCCTCGTCTCCAACGTGCCCTTCTACAACCTTGCCCTCTTCGCCCGCGAAGCCTCCTCGACGGCCGCGCTGCTCGACGGGCGCCTGGACCTGGGACTCGGCGCCGGGCACATGAAGGCCGAGTTCGACAACGCCGGGCTGCCGTGGCAGAACGCCGCCGGCCGCATCGGCTACCTCGAAGAGAGCCTCGCATACCTGCGGAAACACTTCGAAGACGAGGGCATCCCCATCCCCCGGCTGCTCATCGCGGGCAACAGCGACGGCGTCCTGGACCTGGCCGCCGAGCACGCGGACGTCGTCGGCTTCGCGGGCCTGAGGCAGCAGCCCGGCAAGCCGCCCGGCACCTTCAAGCTCGACGTCGACATGGACGAGCGCGTCGCGTACTTCCGCGCCAAAGCGCACCGCGACGTCGAGTACAACATGCTGGTCCAGCACGTCGAGGTTACCGACGACCGGCGAACGGCCGCCGAGGCGTGGCACGAGAAAACTCAGCGAAGTGCTGTCGAAACCGCCGAAGACCTCCTCGACGCGCCCCAGCTGCTGCTGGGCACGGTCGAGGAGATCGCCGGACAACTGGAAACCCGCCGCGCCCGCTACGGCTTCGAATACATCACCGTCTTCGAGCCGAACCTCGAAACCTTCGCGCCGGTGCTGAAAGAACTTCAGTAAGCGACGGTGAACCGCGCGCGGCGGTGCTTCGGCTGCTCGATCTCGTCGACGTACGCGGTCGCGAAGTCATCACCGCCGATGTGCGACTTGCCGTTCTCGTCGGTCAGCAGGATGTCGCCGCCGACGCGGAACCCGCCTCGCCGCTCGCCCGGGATCCAGGCGCCGAACTCGGCGGCCGGGCTGACGTAGAACCAGTCAAGGCCCTCGGGCTGCGAGCGCAGCAGGCCGAGCACCTCGGCGTGGTTGCCGGCTTCTTCCTTGTACTCGGCCGGGAACTCCGGGGCGTCGAACAGCCGCGGGCCGCCCTCGGCGACCAGCAGGCTCGCCGCGCCGCCGACGAACGACAGCCGGACGTCGTTCTCGCGCGCGATCCGCGCCAGCGACGGCACGGCGTCGATCAGCTTCTCGCCGTCGAGCGCGCGGGCCGGCGTGGCGACGACGATGACGTCCGCGTCCTTCACGACCTGCGAGACGAACTCCTCGTCGTGCAACGAACCCTGCACCGCTTCAACACCTTCGGGCACCGTGCCGGTATTCCGCGCGACGCCGACCACCTCGTGCCCGCGCCGCAGCGCCTCGGCGCCGATCCTGCCCCCGGCGTACCCGGTCCCCCCGAAAACCACCAGCTTGGCCATGTCGTTTCTCCGTTCGAATTCGGCTGTCTCCAGCCGATGCTAGGAACGGAAGATCACCTACTTCAACGGAAGCAACGCACCCCCGGGTAGGTGTCCAGCTCAGCCGCCCAGGCCCGCGAACTCCGCCGCGACCTTCTGCTTCACCGCGTTGACGTCGAGGGCCGCGCGGACCTCCGCCGTCGCGTTCGGCTTGGACAGCACCTGGTAGCTGGCCGTGCGGTTGGGCAGCTTGAACTTGACCGTGCAGGACATCTTGATCGTCGCGTACGGCTCGGCGTCGGCCGCCGACGTGCAGGTCTGCGCGCCGAGCGAGTCGGCGCTCACCTCGACCGAGAGGTTGATGTGGACCACGCTCTTCTCGCCCGAGGCCGGGGTGCCGACCACGCTGGTGGAGACGTCGACCGTCGTCGTGCAGGAACCGACGAAGTCCTTGCAGTCGAGGGTGTCGTTCGTGACCACCGCGCTGGCCTGCACCAGGCCCTCGAACGGCTGGCCCAGCCCGCCGACGGTGTTGTCCAGGTCGGTGTGGAACGTCTTGAGCGCGTCACCGGTGATCGGGTCGACGCGGAACTCCGCGCCGTACTTCGGCCCGGCCTGCGGGTCGAGCAGCACCGGGGCGAAGCTGACGACGCGGTTCGGCTTCGCCGTCGTGACGCGCAGGACGCTCGGCGCGGCGCCGAGCTGGTAGACCTCGGTGCCGTCGGGCAGCTTCGCCTTCACCGGCTCGCTGAACCGGTCGAGCCCGGCCAGCGCCTTGCGCAGCCCGTCGGCGAGGGTCTTGGGCGCGAACCGGGCCGCCGGGTCGAAGGGCAGTTCGGAGCCGAGCGAACGCACCCAGCTCGTGCCGAACTGCGTGCCCTCGTCGATGGCGTGGGCCTTCCAGTAGTCGGCGTCGGCCTGCAGGTAGAACTGGCCGGCCGCGGCCGTCACCTGAACCACGCGGCCTTCGAGCGGGAGCCCGCCGACGGCGCTGCCGCCGCGGGTGACCCGGAACTGCTGTTCGGCGCCCTTGGTCGTCGACTTCAGCGAGAGCGCCGGCGCCTGGGCGAGCGCGGTCAGAGCGGCATCGACGGCGGCGCGCTGCTCCGCGCGGCGATCGGCCGTCTGCTGCCCGGCCGCGGAGACGCCGGCGGTGCCGGGGACCGCCACCTGGCAGCCGGCCAGCAGCCCGCCCAGCAGCAGCACCGCCGCCACCATGCTCCGTCGAGCCCGCATCTTCCCCGCCCCCTGCTCTGCCGCCACCCGAGCACACCTCGGCCGGCGAAGTCCCGCCACCGGATTTGTGTCGTCACAAACCGGGGTCCAGGAGGGTTCTAGCGTGGCGCGGGCACCCGCCGCAACCCACCGTGATGAGGTTGGTTTACACTCTTGAGGTTGTCTCGGCGAGGCGGGGCCCTTCTGGGGTGCCCGGCGTGATCGACGCGGCGGCTCGAGTAGCCCCCGTCGTCGTGCACGCCCGGAAACTCGCCGCCGAAACTTCTGAAAACACCGGCTTCCCCCCGCCGCAGCATGCTGTCTTTGATTTGAAGGAGTGCCACACCGTGTCCGAGGTACGTCTGTCCGTCGAGCCGCGCACCGAGTTCGGCAAGGGCGCCGCGCGCCGCACGCGTCGCGCCGGCAAGATCCCCGCCGTCCTGTACGGCCACGGCGCGGACCCGCGGCACTTCGCGCTGCCGGCCATCGAGTTCGCCCGCGTCGTCCGCGAGAACGGCTCCAACGCCGTCATCACGCTCGACCTCGAGGGCTCCGACGAGCTGGCGCTGACGAAGACCATCGTCGTGCACCCGCTCAAGAACTACATCGAGCACGTCGACCTGCTGGTCGTCAAGCGCGGCGAGAAGATCGTCGTCGACGTCCCGCTCGTCGTCTCCGGCACCCCCGGCCCCGGCGGCCTGGTCAACCAGGACGTCGACACCCTGACCGTCGAGGTCGAGGCGCTGCACATCCCGGAGCAGTTCGAGGTCTCGATCGAGGGCGCCGAGATCGGCACCCAGATCCTCGCCGGCCAGGTCGAGCTGCCCAAGGGCGCCACCCTGGTCACCGACCCCGAGTCGCTGGTCGCCGCCGTCAACGAGCCGCAGCGTGAAGAGGCCGACGACGAGGCCACCGCCGAGGCGGGCGAAGAGTCGGCCGAAGCCGCCGAATAACATTTCCGCATGACCGAAGACCTGCCCGGGGCCGGCGAGCTGATCCTGCTCGCCGGCCTCGGCAATCCCGGGCCCCAGTACGCCGGAAACCGGCACAACGTCGGGTTCATGGTGCTGGACGAGCTCGCCGCCCGCATCGGCGGCAAGTTCAAGACGCACAAGAGCGGCGGCGAGGTGCTCGAAGGCCGCTTGGCCGGGCGCCGCGTGGTGCTGGTGAAGCCGCGGTCGTACATGAACCTCTCCGGCGGCCCGGTGGTCGGCGCGGCCCGGTTCTACAAGGTGCCGCCGACCGGTGTGGTCGTGGTCCACGACGAGCTGGACGTCGACTTCGGCGCGCTGAAGCTGAAGTTCGGCGGCGGCGACAACGGCCACAACGGACTGCGTTCGATCACGAAGTCGCTCGGCACGCGTGACTACTACCGCGTCCGGTTCGGCATCGGCCGCCCGCCGGGCCGGCAGGACCCGGCGGACTTCGTGTTGAAGGACTTCTCGACGGTCGAGCGCAAGGAGCTCCCGTTCGAGGTGGACCGCTGCGCGGACGCGACCGAAGCGCTGGTCGGCACCGGTCTCGCGGCCGCGCAAAACGCCTTCCATGCAGGCTGACAACGGTGGTTAGGTAAGGCCATGACCCCTGACGAAGTCCGGGCGATCGCGTTCGGCAAACCCCGCTTCGGCCGGCGCGGCTACAACGAGGACGAGGTCGACGCCTTCCTCGACCTGATCGCCGAGGCGCTGGCGGGGCGCAACATCCTGACCGCCGACGACATCCACTACGTGGAGTTCACGATCATGGCGGTCGGGATGCGCAGCTACGACCAGTCCCAGGTCGATCTGTTCCTCGACGAGGCCGAGGCCGCGCTCGTGGCGCTGCGGAACCCGCAGCCGGTGGCCGAGGAGCGGCGGCCCCAGGGGCCGCGGAAGTGGTTCGGCCGGTCCTGACGGTGTGAGTCCGGCCACACAGCGCTGCGTAGTCCCGGCTCACTCACAGGCGGACGGGGGGCGCCCGTCGGGGTGAGCTTCGAGGTCGGCCCCTTCCGGGGAGCCCGTCCCCGGGCTAGGACGGTGTACGGCAGTTTCGTACCGCCCAACCCCGGAATCGGAGACTCCATGTCGTTCACCGCCGAAGACCTCGCCGAGGTCACCTTCGGTAACGCCCCGATCGGCCGCCGTGGCTACGCGAAGCACGAGGTCGACGAGTTCGTCCGGCGGATCGCCAAGACGATCACCGAGGAGGACGACCTGACCGCCGCCGAAGTGCACCACGTGATGTTCGCGAAGCCGTTGATCGGCAAGCGCGGTTACGACGAGCGCGAGGTCGACGAGTTCCTCGACCGGGTGGAGGACCAGCTCGCCGCCCGCACGGGCCACGCCCCGGACCTCCCGGGCGCCCGCTCGGCTTCGGAGGCGACGGCCGAGCGCGCGGCCCCGCCGACGATCCGCGCCGAACGCCTGCAGCAGCGCTAAGACGCGCTTTCACGTGAAAGCTCCGCCTCCAGGTGGGAGCTTTCACGTGAAAGCTCCGGTCAGGAGTCGGCGTTCTTCTTGATCTTGTCCGCGAACTGCTGCGCCGTCGCCGCGCGCTTGACCTTGCCGGACGGCGTCTTCGGCAGGCTCCCCGCCGGCAGCACCACGACCGCGTACGGCCGCATGTCGACGGCGTCGCGGACCCGGGCCGAGACCTGCTTCGTCAAGTTCTTCTCGGCCTCGGCGTCACCCGCCAGCTTCGACTCGACGACCACGGCGAAGCGCTCACGACGGCTTCCCGCGTCGAGCCGCACCGCCACGGCGTTGCCCGCGCGCACGCCCTCGACCGACGTCGCCGCGCGCTCGATGTCCGTCGGGTACAGGTTGCGGCCGCCCATGATGATGACGTCCTTGCGGCGGCCGCAGATGACGATCTGGCCGTCGACCAGGTACCCGAGGTCACCGGTGTTCAGCCAGCCGTCGGCGTCCTGCGTGGCGACCGGGCCGTCCATGGTCAGGTAGCCGGGTGTCACGGCCTCGCCGCGCAGCCGGATCTCGCCGACCTCCCGCTCGCCGAGCCGCGCACCGGCGTCGTCGACGATCTCGGCTTCGAGGCCGTCCAGCGGGCGGCCGAGCACGGCGAACGACCGGACGTTTTCGGTGCCGCGCCGCGGGTCGCCCTCGGGGACCGGGACCGCGCGGTTGCCGGCCTCCAGCGCTTCGGCCTCGACGACGTCCAGGGTGAGCCCGGTGAACAGCGGCGCGAACGACACCGCGAGCGTCGCCTCGGCCATGCCGTAGGCCGGGAACACGCACTCCGCGGGCATCTTGAACCGCGCGCCGGCGTCCACAAAGGTCTGGACGGCGGTCTCGTCGACGGGCTCGGCGCCGTTCAGCGCGATCCGCAGCTTCGAGAGGTCGTAGGCGTTGTCGTCGTCGACGCGCGCCATCCGGCGCCCGACGATGGCATACGCGAAGTTCGGCGCCGCGGTGGTCGTCCCGTGGTATTTCGTGATCAGCTCGGGCCAGATCAGCGGCCCGGACAGGAACTCGACCGGCGTGATCTTGACGAGCTCGACGCCGAAGGTCATCGGCACGGTCAGGAAGCCGACCATCCCCATGTCGTGGAAGGTCGGCAGCCAGGACACCATCACGTCGGTGTCGAAGTCGAACTCCGCGCGGTCGACCATGGCCTTGACGTTGGAGTACAGGTTCCCGTAGGTGATCCGCACGGCCTTCGGGTCGGCGGTCGAGCCGCTGGTCAGCTGCAGCAGCGCGGTCTCGCCCTCGTCGGTGGTGACGACGTCGGCGAGCGGCTCGGCGTCGGCCAGCTCGTTGATGAGCCGGAAGCCGATGCCCTTTTCGGCGAGCACGGGGGCGAGCTGGTCGAACGGCTCGCCCAGCAGGACGAGGTCCGACCCGATCATCCCGAGCACCCGCACGGTGTCTTCGGCCCACTCGGCGAGATCGGTCCGCGGAGTCGGCTGGTGCAGCATGGTGACACTGCCCCCGGCCAGCCAGACGGCCTGCACGGTCGGCGCGATCAGCACGGGCGCGGCGGCCAGCACGGCAACGGCCCCGCCCCGCTCGAACCCGCCGGCGACCAGGCCACCGGCGATCCGCCGGGCCTGTTCGTGCACCTCGGCCCAGGTCCGCCGGACCGGCTCCTTCGGCTCCCCGGTGACCATGCCCCGCTGCTGACCTCGCGCCGTCGCGGTGGCGACGAGCGTGTCCACGAACCTGCTCATGGGCGTCAGATTACTGTCTGGGTGTCAACATCCGCCGACCAAGGCGGAAACCGGGCCTCGCGGCCGGCTGTCGTGGCGGTTCTCGTCGAGGACCTCGCGGACCCGGGCGCGCAGGAGCGGGTGATACCGCCAACCTCTTCACCCTGCCACTCGATGGCCCAGCTGTCGTTCTCCGGGTACTCGAGGACGTGCGCCGGCGAGCGGGTCCCGAGGGCCGAGCACCCTCACTCCAGCAGTTCGGACGTCTCCAGCCAGCGGGCTTCGACCTCCTCGATCTCGCCCTGGACGCCCTTCAGCTCCGCGTTGAGCTCCATCAGCTTCGCCGGGTCCGTCGCGGCCTCCAGCAGCGACGCGTGGAGCTTCTGCTCCTTGCTGTGCAGCTGGTCGAGCTTGCGCTCCAGCCGGCCGAGGTCCTTCTGGGCCGCGCGCAGGTCCGCCGCCGACTTCTTCGCTTCCGCCTTCGCCGCCGTCGGGGCGGTCGCGGCCGCCGGTTCCTTGGCGACCGCCCGGCGGTTCAGGTACTCCTCGATGCCGCCCGGGAGGTGCGTGATGCGGCCGTCGCCGAAGAGGGCGACGATCGTGTCGCAGACGCGTTCGACCAGGTACCGGTCGTGCGAAACCACGACCATCGTGCCCGGCCAGCCGTCGAGGAGGTCCTCCAGCTGCTGCAGGGTGTCGATGTCCAGGTCGTTCGTCGGCTCGTCGAGCAGCAGGACGTTCGGCTCGGCCATCAGCAGCCGGCACAGCTGCAGCCGCCGCCGCTCGCCGCCGGACAGGTCGCCGACCGGGGTCCACTGGCGCGCCTGCGGGAAACCGAGCTTCTCCCCCAGCTGCGACGCCGTCATCTCCTGCTTGCCGAACACCACGCGCCCGGCCACCTGCTCGATCGCCTGCAGCACACGCAGGTCGCCGGGCAGGTCGTCGAGCTCCTGACGCAGGTGCGCGAGCGCGACCGTCTTGCCCTCGATCCGGCGGCCGGTCGAGCCCTGGACGTCGCCGCCGAGCAGCTTGAGCAGCGACGTCTTGCCCGAGCCGTTGACGCCGACCAGGCCGATCCGGTCACCCGGCCCGACCCGCCAGGTGACGTGGTCGAGCAGCGTCCGGTCGCCGACCGTGTACGTCGTGTCTTCCAGCTCCAGCACGGTTTTGCCCAAGCGCCGCTTCGCGAACGCCATCAGCTCGACGGAGTCGCGCGGCGGCGGCACGTCGGCGATCAGCGCCTCGGCCGCGTCGATGCGGTAGCGCGGCTTGGACGAGCGCGCCTGCGGGCCGCGCCGCAGCCACGCCAGCTCCTTGCGCGCCAGGTTCTGCCGCTTCTCCTCGGCCGTCGCGGCCAGGCGCGCCCGCTCGGCGCGCGCGAAGATCCAGTCGGCGTAACCACCTTCGTAACTCTCGACGCGGCCGTTGGCGACCTCCCAGGTCACACTCGCGACGGTGTCGAGGAACCACCGGTCGTGCGTGACGACCACAACCGCGATCCGCCGGGTCAGCAGGTGGTCGGCGAGCCACTGGACACCTTCGACGTCCAGGTGGTTGGTCGGTTCGTCGAGCACGACGAGGTCGAGCTCCCCGGTCAGCGCGGCGGCCAGCGAGACCCGGCGCCGCTCGCCACCGGAGAGGTTGGCGGTGGGCGTGTCGAGCCCGATCGCGGTAATGCCCAGGCCGTCCACAATGGACCGGACCCGGGCGTCGGCGGCCCATTCGTGCTCGGCGCCGTAACGTTCGAGCACCACCTCGCCGACGGTGCTGCCGTCCGGGAGCTCGGTCCGCTGCGTGACGACGGCCATCCGCAGGCCGCCGACGTGGCTCACCCGCCCGGAATCCGGCTCGGCGAGTCCGGAAAGGACTTCCAGGAGCGTGGTCTTGCCACCACCGTTGAGGCCGACAACACCGATGCGCTGCCCGGCCGCGACGCCCAATGAGACGCCGTCCAGCAGCGGCTTCACCCCGTAGGACTTGCTCACCGCCTCCAGGTTGACCAGGTTGGCCATCCGCTCAGCCGTTCCTTTCCACGATGACGAACCGCGTCGCCACAACCTGGGTCGTGTCGTCCACGGTGAATTCCGGATCTCCCAGCGCGGCACGCAGTTCGGCGCTCTGCCAGTAGTCCGTGTGGTCGGCGCGCCAGTCGGCGACGCTCGTGAAACCCTCGCCCTCGTCGAGCGCGTGCTGCAAGTCCACTTCGGACAGCGGAAGGACGCGCACCTCGGTGGTTTCGAGCACCGCGACACCTTCGCCCGCCGAGTCGATCATCAGCTCACGTTCGCCGACGACAGGCAGCTCTTCGCCGTACTTCTCGTACTCGGCGACCAGGCCGGTGGTCGACGTCTTCTCCCCGCGCAGGATCGCCGCGACCAGCTTGTCCCGCAGCGGCCCCGGAAACGCGAACTCCGCCTTCTTCATGCGTGCACCCGCGGCGGCGTGGGCCGCGGCGCGTCGTCGCCGCCGACCACCCGGGCTCCCGGGACCGGGCCGTGCGCCACCCGGACCGTGCGGCACACTCCCGCGCCCGACAGCTCGGCCGCCACCTCCACCGCCGAATGTGCGTCTTCGCAGAGGAACGCGCACGTCGGGCCCGAGCCGGAGACCGTGCCCGCCAACGCGCCCGCGTTGACGCCCGCCCGGAGCGTGCGGCGCAGGCCGGGGCGCAGCGAAACCGCCGCCGCCTGGAGGTCGTTGCCCAGCAGCAAGGCGAGCTGGCGCGGGTCGCCCGAGGCCAGCGCCTCGACGACCGGCGTGTGCGAACCGATGCGCGGCGGGTTGCCGTCCGCGCGCAGGCGGTCCAGCTCGCCGAACACCTTCGGCGTCGAAAGCCCCTCGGAGTCGAAAGCCAGCACCCAGTGGAAGGTGTGCCGCGACAGCACCGGCACCAGGTGCTCACCGCGCCCGGTGCCCAGCGCGGTGCCGCCGTAGAGCGCGAACGGGACGTCGCTGCCCAGGCCCGCCGCGATCTCGGCCAGCTCGTCACGCGTCACTTCGAGGTTCCAGAGCGAGGCCAGCCCGACCAGCGTCGCCGCCGCGTCGGCGCTGCCGCCCGCCATGCCGCCCGCGACCGGGATGCCCTTGCGCAGCACCACGCGGACCTTCGGCTCCTCGGTGCGGCCGGCGTGCGCCGCCAGCGCCTCGACCGCCCGCCAGGCCAGGTTGGTGCCGTCGGTGGGCACCGTGCCCTCACCCTCGCCGTAGATCTCCAGGCCGGGGTCGTCGGCGACCGCGACGGTCACCTCGTCGGTCAGCGAAAGCGCCTGGAACACGGTGACCAGCTCGTGGTAACCGTCGTCGCGCAGGTCGTCGACCGAAAGGTGCAGGTTGACCTTGGCCGGGACCCGGACGGTGACTGGGGGCGGAACTACGGCGAGCACGCGACCAGCCTACGTCCCCGCACCGGTCGCGCTCCGGCCAGGAGAAAGGACGTCCAGCGCGACGGCGAGCGCGACGTCCGGCGGGGTGCTCGGCTCGGCCTCGACGCTGTTGAGCTGGACGGCGACCAGGGCGAGCCGGGCCCGCAGGCCGGCCTCGGGGTCACCGGACCCGCCGCTCAGCCGCCTGTGCAGCTCGAGCATGCGCTCGGCCAGCCCGGCGCCCGCCGCGATGGCCTTCAACGCCGTCGTGTTGCGCTGCACCAGGCCCATCACCGGGCCGAAGCGGTCTTCGACCAGGGCGGCGTACGCGGTGAGCAGCTCGGCCGGCCGGGTTTCGCGCGCCAGGAGCTCGTCGAGCGCGGTGCCCCAGTCCTCGAGGAGGCTCGAGACGATGTCCTCCTTCGTGCGGAAGTGGTAGTACAGCGCGGCTTTCGTGACTTCGAGCCGCTCGGCGATCTCCCGCAGCGAGCTGCCTTCGTACCCCTGCTCGGCGAACAGCTCGAGCGCGACGCGCTGGATGCGCTCGCGGGTGTCGGTGCGCCGCCCGGCCATGCCTCACCCCTCAACTTACTTGACGGCCGACTAGCAATGACTTAGCTTGGCATTGCTTGTCGGCCGACAAGCAATGCATCCACAGCTTACCTCGGGGGTCCGTCATGACCACAGCCGCACCACCACGCACGGCGAGCCGCTGGCTCGCCCTCGGCGCGCTGGGCCTGGCCCAGCTCATGGTCGTGCTCGACACGACCGTCGTGAACATCGCCCTGCCGTCGGCCCAGCACGCGCTGGGCATGTCCGACACCGGCCGCCAGTGGACGATTTCCGCGTACACGCTGGCCTTCGGCGGCCTGCTGCTGCTCGGCGGCCGGCTCGCCGACCGGATCGGCCGCCGCACCACGCTGATGGTCGGGGTCGCCGGGTTCGCCGTCGCGTCCGCGATCGGCGGCGCCGCGCCGTCGCCGGCGTGGCTTATCGGCGCGCGGGCCGCGCAGGGCGTGTTCGCGGCGCTGCTCGCGCCGTCGACGATGTCCCTGCTGACGCTGACCTTCACCGAACCGCGTGAACGCGCGAAGGCGTTCGGGATCTTCAGCGCCATCATGATGTCCGGCTCCGCGCTCGGGCTCACCGTCGGCGGCGCGCTGACGGAGTTCCTCGACTGGCGCTGGAGCCTCTACGTCAACGTGCCGATCGCCGTGCTGGCCGGGCTGGGCGCCTGGTTCGCCGTGCCCGCGGCCGCCGCGCACCGGGAGACCAAGCTGGACTGGACCAGTGCGCTGCTCAGCTGCGGCGGGATCGTGCTGCTCGTGCACGCACTGTCCGAAGTGGCCACTGAGGGCTGGAACTCCTTGGTGGTACTGGGTTCCCTGGCGGCGTCCATTGTGCTGCTCGGACTGTTCGTGCGCCGGCAGGCCCGGCACCCGCACCCGCTGCTGCCGCTCACGGTGGTGCGCGACCGCGCCCGCGCCGTCGTGTACCTGACGATCGGGGCGGCGTCGTTCGGCGCGTTCGGGATGTTCCTGTTCCTGACCTACCAGCTGCAGGTCGTGATGGGGTACGGCGCGCTGGCCGCGGCGCTGGCGTTCCTGCCGACGCTCGGCGCGAACATGCTGACGTCCACGCAGGTGTCGAGCCGGCTGCTGGCCCGCGTCGGCCCGCGGCCGCTGCTGGCGGGCGGGCTGTTCGTGCTCGGCTGCGGGCTCCTGCTCGCCACACGGCTGACGCCGGACGCGTCGTACGTCGCGGTGATCCTGCCGATGCAGCTGCTGCTGGGGGTCGGCGCCGGGCTGAGCATGCCGGTGGTGCTGAACGTCGCGACCCGCGGGGTCGGCGCGCGTGACGCGGGCGCGGCGTCGGCGTTCGTGACGACGTCACAGCAGGTGGGGGCCTCGCTCGGGACGGCGGCGCTGAACACGATCGCCACCGCGGCGGCGGCCGGGCTGACCACGCCGGCGGCGATCGTCCACGGTTACACGACGGCCGCGGCCTGGGCGGCGGGCCTCATCGGCGCCGCGGCACTCACCGCGTTGCTGGTCCTGCCTCGCGGCACCCGCTGACCAGAGCCGCCCCCCTGCGGCGCAGGGGGGCCGCTGCAGGTCAGGCGGCCGCGACACCCTGGGGGCCGCGAGCCGTGTGCGTGACGTGGCCACCGCGCTCGGTGACCCACGCGAGGGCCGCGTCGGCGCGCTCGCCGCGGACGCCGAGGCGGAAGCGGCCGACCGGGGTGTCGCCGATCCGGGTCAGGCCGCCGCCGATGGTGGCGAACTCGACGTCGAACCGGCCCGCCGCCTCGGGCAGCAACGCGCCGACCGACGCGAAGCCGACCAGCACGACGTCGACCGAGCGGTCGTAACGCGCGCCCTGCGAGCGGGGGGTCTCGATGGCCGGCAGCAGCGCCTGCGCGGTGCGGCTGGCGGGGTTGGAGATCAGGTCGAGCACCGTGCCGCGCTCGACGACCGTGCCGTCCTCCAGCACCGCGACGTCGTCGCAGACCCGGCGGACCACCCCGGCGTCCGGCGTGGTGACCACCACGGTGACCCCCAGCTCGGACCGGGCCCGGTCGAGCACGGTGAGCACCGCGCCGGCCTCCTCCGGGTCGACACCGGCGGTCGGGTCGTCCGCGAGCAGCACGGCGGGGGCCGCCGCGAGCGCCTTCGCGACCGCGACCCGGCGTAGCTGACCGACGGACAGTTCCGAGGGGCGCTGCGCGGCGCGCGGCGTCAGGCCGACGAGGTCGAGCAGGGAGCCGACCCGGCTGCGGCGCTGCGGGCCGTCGACCCCGAGCTGCTCCAGCGGGGAGGCGATGTTGCCGGCGATGGTGCGCTCGGCGATCAGCTCCGGCTTCGAGCCGACGATCCCCAGCTGGCGGCGGATCTCCCGCAGCCGGCGGCCGTCGAGGGTGCCGGTGTTGAGGCCGTCGAGCCGGACGACACCACGGTCGGGACGCTCCTGCAGCGCGATGCAGCGGGCGAGGACGGACTTGCCCGAACCGGCGGGACCGACCACGCCGAACAGCGAGCCGGCCTGGACGTCGACGCTCACGTCGCGCAGGGCGACGACCGAGTTTCCGTTGGTGGCGAAGGATTTGGACAGGTTTTCGACGGTGATCACGAAGGCTCCAGAAAACGGGGCGCGCTCACTCGGAGGCGCCCGGCCGCATGCGAAATCCGTCCTCTATGGACGGTGCGAGAAGAAGAGGTGGACCGGCTCGGGAAAGCTCAGTTGGAGCGTCGACATGCGGTCACGGAGCGGCGGCCTTCGTCGACTACGCGACGCCTGGTCAGCAGCAGGGGGCGAGCTACCCTCTTCATCGGAAACGGCCTCCATCGGTCCTGGCGGTAGCACCTGCCCTGTGGAGGGTGGTTGCTGCGACTTCGGCGAGCCAGGTCTCTCAGTCGCTCGGGATGGACATACTGAGTAAACCGATCCCGCAGAGCGAACGCAAGCCCGTTGGCCCAGATCACACGACTGGCGGCGTCCGGATGGCGAGACGCGCACGCCGGGAGACGTCGGCGAGCACCCTGCCGGTTGACATCCACAGTGGACGTCGCCCGGGGCTAGCGGGCGGCGGCGAGCCGGGCGAAGTCGTGGACGTCGAGCTGCTCGCCGCGCGTCTTCGGGTCGATCCCGGCGGCCGCCAGCAGCTCGCCGGCGCGCTCGGCCGAGCCCGCCCAGCCCGCCAGCGCGGCCCGGAGCGTCTTCCTGCGCTGTGAGAAAGCGGCGTCGACGAGCCCGAAGAGCCGCTCCCGGTCGTCGGACGCCGGCGCGTCGCCGCGCTCGAAGGCGACGAGCGCGGAGTCGACGTTCGGTACCGGCCAGAACACCGAGCGTGGCACCGCGGCGACCTTGCGCGCCGGGCCGTACCAGGCGAGCTTGACGCTCGGCACGCCGTAGATCCGGCTGCCCGGGCCGGCCGCCATCCGGTCGGCGACCTCGGTCTGGACCATCACGAGGCCGGAGGTGAGCGACGGCACTTCGGCGAGCAGGTGCAACACGACCGGCACAGCGACGTTGTAGGGGAGGTTGGCGACGAGGGCGGTCGGCGCCGGCAGCTCGGCGTCGGTGACGCGCATGGCGTCGGCCTCGAGGACGGTGAGCCGCTCGGCGGCGTCCGGCCCCCGCTCGGCGACGGTCTTCGGCAGCCGTTCGGCGAGCTTGGGATCGATCTCGACGGCGACGACCCGCGCGCCGGTGGCGAGCAGCCCCAGCGTCAGCGACCCGAGGCCGGGCCCGACCTCGAGCACGACGTCGTCCGGACCGACCGAGGCGAGCTCGACGATCCGGCGGACGGTGTTGGGATCGTGCACGAAGTTCTGCCCGAGCTTCTTCGTCGGCCGCACGTCGAGTTCGGCCGCCAGCCCGCGGATCTCGGCAGGTCCCAGCAGTTCAACCACCGGCCGAGCTTACCGATGGGCCATCTCGCGCCCCCGGACGGTCGGTTCGCGGTGATCGAGGACGGAACTCACGTGATCAGGAGCGGAACTCGCGTGATTGAGCGCGGAACTCGCGTGATTGGAGGGGCATCTCGCGTGATTGAGCAGGCATCACGCGTGACTGGGCGGGCATCGGGTGTGATGCCCCGCCAATCACAGGTGATGCCCCTCCGGACACGCGTGATGCCCCTCGGCGCACGCGAAAAGGCCCCCGTCCGGGGAGGACGGGGGCCGGTTCGGGAGTTCGTCAGGCCTTCTTGCCGCAGACCGGCCAGGCGCCGTAACCGCCGCGGGCGTCGCGGACCTTCTCGGCCACCGAGATCTGCTGCTCGCGCGTCGCCTGGCTCGGCAGCGCCGCGTACTGGGAGCCGCCGTAGGCGTTCCAGGTCTGCTTGTCGAACTGGAGGCCGCCGTAGTAGCCGTTGCCGGTGTTGGTGGCCCAGTTGCCGCCCGACTCGCACTGCGCGATGCGGTCCCACGAGGACGCGTCGCCGATGACCGGGTTCGCCGGCTTCTTCGTGCCGACGTGGATGATCTTCGGCTTGGCCTCCGTGATGACCTGCTCGGAGACGCTCTCGCGCGAGACCTCTTTGCCGTTCTTCTGCGTGACCTTGTAGGTCACCATCTTCTCGCCGGGCGTGCCGGGGTCCTCGACCTCGGTCTTGCCCTTCTCGAGGTTCGGGTCGTCGACCTTCTGCTCGGGCGGGTCGATGGTCTCCTTCTGGACGACCGTCGAGACGCCGGTGCGGCTGATGTGCACCTCGGCGCCGTCGGTCAGCTTGACGTCCAGACCACCTTCGGCGGCGTCCTCCGGGCCCAGGGTGAGCTTGTACTCGCCCAGGAACTCCTTCGTGGTGACCGCGGTCGTCTTGACCGGCTTCGGCGCGTTCGCGCCGTCGTACAGCGTGATGTTCTTGAGGGTCTTGATCTCGACGGTGGCGCCCTGGAGGGGCAGCTCGCCGTCCTTCGCCATCGACATCCACGTGCCGGGCTTGTCCATGCCGGTCATGCCGAGCTGGCTGAGCGCCTCACCGAGGTGGGTCGCGCGGACCCAGGAGGTGTGCTCCGCGCCGTCGACGATCATCTTCAGCTGGCGGCCGCGCTCGAGCTTGATGACCCCGCCGTCGCCGACCTCGGCCTGCGGGGACGGGGAGAGCGAGTCGTGCGCGCCGACGGACAGGCCCGCGTCCTCGAGCACCTCGCCGACGGTGTCGCCGAACGAGTGCACGGTCTGCTGCTGGCCGTCGACGTCGACGGTGACGCTCTTGTTCATCGCCAGCGCGGCGGCGCCACCACCGGCGATGCTGATCATGACGCTGAGGACGGCGCCCTTGAGGAACCGGCGCTTCCAGACCTTGGTGGTCTCGCGCAGCCCCTCGTCCAGCATGGCCCGCTTGGCCTGCGGGGACGCGGTGCGGTCCGCCTCGATCTCGTCCGGGATGACGATCGGCGGCAGGTAGGTCGTCTCGGCGTTGATGAGCCGGATCAGCTCGTCGACGTCGACGTCGATCTCGGCCATCATCGCGTCGGCGTCGGGGCCGAGCGCGGCGAGGATGTCCTGCTGCGTGATGTTCGGGTCGTCGGAGAAGTCGAGCTGGCCGTACGCGGTGTCCTCGAAATAGCTCCGTTCGAGGACGGCGGAGCGTGCTCCAGCCTGTCTGCTACCTGTCACCGGGGATCGTTCCCTTTCACGAGACGGCGGTCGGGGGCGCCGTCTCTACGACTGGGCGTGACGATCGGAAGCTGCTGAGCGCAGGCCCGACCGGCACGATCACGGGACAGTAACGGGTCTCGGCGGGTTGCGCAAACACCCCCCGGAGTGTCGTGATCTGGGTCACTAGATCGAGTGGGCGATCAAGGAACACCGATGTCGCAGTGCGTTTATCCCGTTGTGACACTGGGGAGTCGGTAGACCCGCTCGGCAGTGGTCCGGACCGATTCGGCGACTTCGTGGACAGCTTCGCCCCTGAGCGCCGCGAGGTGACGGACGGTGTAAGCCGCGCCGAACGGCTCGTTCGGCCGCCCTCGGAACGGGTGGGGGGTCAGAAACGGCGCGTCGGTTTCGACCAGGTACTGGTCCGCCGGGCAGAGCCGGGCCGCCTCGTGGAGCCCCTTCGCGTTCTTGAACGTCACCGTGCCCGCGAAGGAAAGGACGTACCCCGCGTCGACGCACTTGCGGGCCATTTCCGCGTCCCCGGAAAAACAATGGAAGATTACGGCATTCGGCGCATTCTCTTCGGCCAGGATGCGCAGCACGTCGTCGTGGGCCTCGCGGTCGTGGATCATCAGCGGCTTGTCCAGCCGCTTCGCGAGGTCGATGTGCCAGCGGAACGCCTCCTGCTGGGCGTCGTGCGGCGAGTAGTCCCAGTAGTAGTCGAGGCCGGTCTCGCCGACGGCGACCACGCGGTCCTGGCCGGCCAGGCGCTCCACTTCGGACTTCTCGGCCTCGCCGAAGGCCTTGGTCCGCGTCGGGTGGATCGCGACCGCGGCCCACACGCGCGGGTCCCAGGTCGCGGCCTCGGTGGCCCAGCGGGCGGAGGCGAGGTCGTCGGCGACCGTGACGACGCGGGCGACACCGGCGCGCTCGGCGCGGTCGACCATGGCCGTGACTTCGGCCGCGGTGACCGCGCCGCACGCGTCGAGATGGGTGTGCGCGTCCACCACCGACACCGGGAGCCTGTCCGGGACAGGCGGCAGCTCGCGCTTCTCGTCACCCATGCACTACCTCTTACTCCTTGACGATCGGTGCCCACTCCGGGCCGGTCTCACCCAGCGCCGGGTCGAGCTTCGTGAACAGCGGCGACGGCTTGGCCAGCGGCTTGCCGACCTCGATCGGCTTCGACTCCCACTTCGCCTGCTCGGCCGCGTAGTCGCCGGTGAGGATCGGGTTGACCCGGCCGTCGATGTCGAGGTCGTCGACCTCCTTGAGCTCCGGCTGGGCGGCCCAGACGCCGGTGCCGCCGAGGGCCTCGTGGACCTTCTGGGCCGAGTGCGGCAGGAACGGCGTCAGCAGCGTGTTCGCGTCGGAGACCACCTGCAGCGCGGTGTGCAGCACCGTGTCGCGCCGCGCCGGGTCGTCCTTGAGCTTCCACGGCTCCTGGTCGGAGATGTACTTGTTCGCCGCGGTGACGACCTTCATCGCCTCGCCCGCCGCCAGCTTGAACCGGGACCGGGCCAGGTGCGCGCCCGCGGTGTCGAAGGCCTTGCGGGACAGGGCCTTCAGCTCCTCGTCGGCCGCCGTCGGGGCCTCCGGGCGCGGGATGGCGCCGACGTTCTTGTGCGCCATCGAGATGGACCGGTTGACCAGGTTGCCCCACTCGTTGGCCAGCTCGAAGTTGGTCCGGCGGACGAACTCGTCCCAGGTGAAGTCGGTGTCCTGGGTCTCCGGGCCGGCGACCGAGATGAAGTACCGCAGCGTGTCCGGGCCGAAGTCGCGCAGGAAGTCCTCGACGTAGATGACGCGCCCGCGCGAGGTCGAGAACTTCGAGCCGCTCATGGTGAGGAACTCGCTGGAGACGATCTCGTCCGGCAGGTGCAGCTTGCCGTACTTGCCGGGCTCGCCGCCCTTGTCACCCTCGCCGTTGTGGCCGAACAGCAGCGCCGGCCAGATCTGGGCGTGGAAGGTGATGTTGTCCTTGCCCATGAAGTAGTACGACCGGGCGTCGGCGTTGTTCCACCACTCCTGCCACGCGTCCGGGTTACCGGAGCGCCGCGCCCACTCGACGCTGGCCGAGAAGTACCCGATCACCGCGTCGAACCAGACGTAGAACCGCTTCAGCGGCTGGTCGCGCCAGCCGTCGAGCGGGATCTTCACGCCCCAGTCGAGGTCGCGGGTGATCGGCCGGGGCCGCATGTCGTCGATCAGGTTCTTGGTGAAGTTGAGGACGTTGGGGCGCCAGTCGGTCTTGGTGCCCAGCCAGTCGCCGAGGGTCTTGATGAACGCCGGCAGGTCGAGGAAGTAGTGCTCGGTCTCGACGAACTTCGGCGTCTCGCCGTTGATCCGCGACTTCGGGTTGATCAGCTCCGCGGCGTCGAGCTGGTTGCCGCAGTTGTCGCACTGGTCGCCGCGCGCGCCGTCGTACCCGCAGATCGGGCAGGTGCCCTCGACGTAGCGGTCGGGCAGCGTGCGGCCGGTGGACGGGCTGATCGCGCCGCGCGTGGTCTTCGGCACGACGTAGCCGTTGCGGTGCAGCGCCAGGAAGATCTGCTGCGTCACCTCGGCGTGGTTGCCGGTCGTGGTCCGGGTGAACAGGTCGTAGGAAAGGCCGAGGCCCTGCAGGTCGGTGCCGATCTGGCGGGTGTACTTGTCCGCCGTCAGCTGCGGGGTCGAGTTCTCCTTGTCGGCCTGGACCGTGATCGGGGTGCCGTGTTCGTCGGTCCCGGACACCATGAGCACCCGGTTGCCGGCCATTCGCTGGTAGCGCGAGAAGACGTCGGACGGAACGCCGAATCCGGACACGTGGCCGATGTGGCGGGGGCCGTTGGCGTAGGGCCAGGCCACCGCGGTCAACACGGGGGTGCTCATACCTTATTAGCCTACGGAGGGCGTCACGCGCTTTGTCGGGAGGGAGGCCCAGTTGTCCGCGACACGGTTGCTGGTGCTCGGTGTGGTCCGCATGTACGGCCGCGCGCACGGGTACCAGGTGCGGCGTGAACTGCTGAGCTGGTCGGCGGACAAGTGGGCCAACGTCCAGCCGGGGTCGATCTACCACGCGCTGAAGAAGATGACCACCGAGGAGCTGCTGGAGCAGGTCGACGTCGAGCCGGGCGACGGCGGCCCGGACCGCGTCGCCTACCGGCTCACCGACGTCGGTGAGCAGGAGTACCAGGTCCTGCTCTCCAAGGCCCTCTCCGATCCGGAGCTCAACCACCCGGACCTGTCGGCCGGGATCTCGCTGATGACGACGTTGCCACGGGCCCGGGTGGTCAACCTGCTCCGGCACCGGCTGGTGCACCTGGAGGCCGAGCAGCGGCAGGCCGTGCTGATGCTCGACGAGGTGAAGGCCAGCATGGAGCTGGGCACGCCCGAGCACGTCGGCGAGCTGTACCGGCTGTGGGGCGGGATCACGGACGCGAGCCTGACCTGGCTCGAAGGCCTGATCGCCCGGCTGGAAGCGGGCGAGTACGTGATGGCCGGCGAGTAATCAAGTTTGACTAGCGAGCTCTTCTTGGGGGACAGTGTGCGCTTCCAGTAGTCAAGTTTGATTAGGAGATCACGGCACGCGGCCTCGAGCGGCGGTTCCGCCGCAAGGGCCGCACTGGGGGCGAAGTCCACGCGGTGAAGGGCGTCGACCTCGACGTCGAAGCGGGCGAGCTGGTCGGCTTCCTCGGCCCGAACGGCGCCGGGAAGACCACAACCCTGCGCATGCTCACCACGCTGCTCAAGCCGACCGCGGGCACCGCGACCGTCGGCGGCCGCGACCTGCTGACCGACCCGCTCGGCGTGCGCAAGCGGATCGGCTACGTCGCCCAGGGCGGCGGCAGCGCACCCGAAAGCAAGGTCGCCGACGAGCTCGAGCTGCAGGGGCGGCTCTACCGGATGAGCAAGGCCGACGCGATCGCGCGCGGCGCCGAGCTCGCCGAGCAGCTCGATCTCACCGGGCTGGACCAGCGGCCGGCCAAGACGCTGTCCGGCGGGCAGCGGCGGCGGCTCGACATCGCGCTCGGGCTGATCCACTCGCCCGGCCTGGTGTTCCTCGACGAGCCGTCGACCGGGCTCGACCCGCAGAGCCGCGCCAATCTGTGGGAGCACATCCGCCGCCTGCGCGCCGAGCAGGGCGTCACGGTCTTCCTCACGACCCACTACCTCGACGAGGCCGACGCGCTGTCCGACCGGCTGATCGTCATCGACGACGGCCGGATCGTCGCCGAGGGCACGCCGGACGCGCTGAAGGCGCGGGTCAGCGGCGACCGCGTCGAGGCCGGCGTCGACCCCGGGCAGGGCACGGACGCCGCCGAGATCGCCGGGCGGCTGGCCGGCGCGCACGAGCTGTCGGTCACCGACGGGCTGGTGCGCTTCCGCGTGCCGCGCGGCGACGTCGCGCTGCCGGAGCTGCTGCGGGCGCTGGACGCCAAGGGCATCCCGATGCTGTCGATGCAGGTCCACCGGCCGACGCTGGACGACGTCTTCCTGACCCTGACCGGGCGCTCGCTGCGCGAAGCCGAGGAGGGCACCCGTGCTGCGTGACACCTGGCTGATCTTCCGCCGCGACATGACCGCGGCGCTGCGCAACCCGACGTGGATCCTGATCGGGATCATGCAGCCGCTGCTGTACCTGTTCCTGTTCGGGCCGCTGATGGTCAAGGCCGTCGGCCTGCCCGAAGCGGACGGCTGGATGCTGCTCACCCCGGCGCTGGTCGCGCAGCTGGCGCTGTTCGGCAGCTCGTTCGTCGGGTTCGGGCTGCTGGCCGAGTACCGCTCCGGCGTGGTCGAGCGGTTCCGGGTGACGCCGGTCAGCCGCGGCGCGCTGCTGCTGGGCAAGGTGCTGGCCAGCGCCCTGCAGGCGGTCGTGCAGGCGGTGCTGATCATCGTGCTGGCGTACCTGGCGTTCGACCTCGACGCGCCGGTCGGCGGGGTGCTGCTGAGCCTGGTGATCGTCTTCCTGCTGGCGGTTTCGCTCGCATCGTGCTCCTACGCGCTGGCGTTGACGCTCAAGAGCGAGGAGACGTTCCCGGCACTGCTCAACGCCGTGCTCATCCCGCTGCTGCTGCTTTCCGGGATCCTGCTGCCGATCACGGCGGGCAAGGCGCCGCAGTGGCTGTACACGGTTTCGCAGATCAACCCGTTCCGGCACGTGGTGGACGTCGAGCGCAACGCCTTCCGCGGCGACTTCACGATGGATGCCTTGTTCACCGGCAGCGTCGTGGTGCTGGTGATGGCGGTGGTGTCCGTGTGGTGGGGCACCCGAACGTTCCAGAAAGAAAACGCCTGATCAAACCAGGCGTGGGTCACTGCGGGTCCGCTCCCGGCGACGTATGGTGTGCTCTCATCTACGCGCCGGGGGCGGACTGTGACGGAGCCGGAAGCCGAACTCGGCATCTCGCTGTCCCACCGCGAGCGCGTCGCCGACTGGCAGGCCGTGCGCGCCGCGCAGAACCGGTTTGTGTCGGTGACGATCAGCGAGAACGTCAACTGGAGCAGCTCAGCCGCGGAACGGAACATGGCGGGTGCGCAGGAGGCCGGGCTGCACGTCGGCGGCCGGCACTACGCGCGGCCCGGCGCGGTGCACGACCAGGCCGACCACTTCGTCCGGACGGCCAGCAAGCTCGGCGCGTTCGCGCCCGGCTCGCTGGCGCCGGCGCTGGAGGTGGCGGCCCCGAGCGTCGACGACCGGTTCATCAAGGCGTGGATCAAGCACGTCCGGCACGCGGCGCGCCTCGAGCGTGTGCTCGTCTACGCCGACTACGACTGCTGGCAGCACCGGCTGCACCCGGACCGCTGGGCCGACTCCGAAGTGGTGCTCTGGCTGATCCGCCACAACGGCATCCCGGGGCGGGCGGGGTGGTTCCACTCGCGGCTCGGCATCCACCAGCACGCGTGCGCGCCGGACGTGCCGGGCATCACCGGGCCGGTCGAGCAGAACGCCGTCGTGTACCCGTTCACATTGGGTGACCTTCTGCTTTGACGTGTGGTGGTATGGCGCCATGCGCGTGACGAGCAGGGCACTTCGGACGAAGGTGACACCCGCGCGCGCTTTCTCGGCACTCGCCCACCACAACGCCTCGCACGGGCTCCCGCCGCCGGCGATGCTGTCGGGCGACTGGTTCGGCTCACCGGCGGTGATCGCGCCGTCGCTTTCCGTTTCCCCGTCGGGCTTTCCGGCTTCTCCCGGCGAGATCGACGCCCCGCCCGGCGTGGTCGGCGGCGGCTGGTTCGGGTACCTGTCGTACGACTCGGCGGACCCTTCGGGCCGCGTCGGCGCGCTGCCCGCGTCGGCATGGGGCTGGGCGGACCACGTGCTGCGCTGGTCCGCTTCGGGCACCTGCCACCTGGAGTCCCTGGACAGCGGCGGGCCCTCGGTGTCCACAATGGAATCCCTGCTGGCTTCCCCGCCGCCGCCGCCGGCGTCGTGGCAGGCGTCGCCGTTGCGACGGCCGCTGCCTTCGGAGCACCGCGACGCGGTCAAGGCGTGCGTGCACGAGATCGAGGCCGGGGAACTGTTCCAGGCCAACGTCTGCTGCCGGTTCACGGGCACGTTTTCGGGATCTCCCGCCGCCTTGTTCGCTGCCGGAGTGTCGTCGTTGTCCCCGCGCCGCGCGGCGTTCCTCTCGGGCTCGTGGGGTTCGGTCGTCTCGTTCTCGCCGGAGCTGTTCCTCGCGCGGCACGGCCGGGCGGTGCGCTCGACGCCGATCAAGGGGACGCTCCCCCGCCGCGGGCCCCAGGACGACGGGAACGCCCGGCTGCTGCGGCGGTCCGCCAAGGACGTCGCGGAGAACGTGATGATCACCGACCTGGTGCGCAACGACCTGGGCCGGGTGTGCGAGGTCGGGACGGTGACGGTGCCGTCGCTGCTGGAGGTCCGGCCGGCGCCGGGGGTCTGGCACCTGGACTCGACGGTGACGGGTGTCCTGCGACCTTCGGTGTCCGACGCCGACCTGCTGGCGGCGACGTTCCCGCCCGGCTCGGTGACGGGCGCGCCGAAGATCCGCGCGCTGGACCTCATCGCGGCGCTGGAGCCCGTCGGACGCGGGGTGTACACGGGCGCGATCGGGCTGGTGTCGCCGGCGGCCGGGCTGGAGCTGAACGTCGCGATCCGGACGTTCGAGATCGCCGACGGCCGGATCGCCCTGGGCGTCGGCGGCGGCATCACCGCCGACTCGGACCCGGAGGCGGAGTGGCAGGAGTGCCTGCACAAGGCGGCACCCCTGGAACGCCTACTTGCCGGGGTCGAGCAGTAGCTTGCCGACGGTGGCGCGCGAGCGCAGGGCCTCGTGCGCGCCGCGGGCGTCCGACAATGCGTACTCGCCGCCCGCGATCGCCTTGAGCCGGCCGGTCAGCACCAGGCCGAACAGCTCCCGCAGCGCCGAGCCGAAGACGTTGCCCGGCAGGCGGAAGACGTGCGGCAGCCACATCCCGCTGATCGTCGTGCTGTGCCCGAGGACGTTGCGGAGGTCGACCGGCTTCGGGCTTTCGCGCCCGGCCATGCCGTAGAAGGCCAGCCGGCCGAACGGCGCGAGCGCGGCGATGCTCTGGTCGGTCGTCGTCCCGCCGACCATGTCGAGCACGATGTCGACGCGGCGGCCGTCGTTCGCCTCGATCAGGGCCTGCGTCATGTCTTCCGCGCGCGAGTCGATCGCGACGTCGGCCCCGAGCTCGAGGGCGAGCGCGCGCTTCTCCTCGCTGCTGGCGGTGGCGATCACCCGGCCGGCGCCCCACGCCTTGGCGAGCTGCACGGCGATCGACCCGACACCCCCGGCCGCGGCGTGCACGACCACCGACTCGCCCTCGGCCAGGTAGGCGTTCCGGCGGAGCAGCACCCAGGCGGTCGCGCCCTGGACCAGCATGGACAACGCCGTGAGGTCGCTGATGCCGTCGGGCACCGGGAAGGTCATGGCCTCGGCCGCGACGGCCCGCTCGGCGTACCCGCCCCCGCCGTTGAGCAGGGCGACGACCCGTTCGCCGGCCTCGGTGCGCCCGACGACTTCACCGCCGGGCACGAGGGGCAGCTTGCTGGGCGCGAGGTAGGAGTTCTCGGCCTGGTGGGTGTCGGCGTAGTTGACGCCGATGCGCTCGACGTTGACGAGCACCTCGCCGGGGCCGGCCACCGGATCCGGCAGCTCGACCGGCGTGAGCACCTCGGGCCCGCCGAACTCGGTCACCTGCACTGCGCGCATCTGCTGTCCTCCCGGTGGCTGGTGTGAGACATTCTGGCATATGTCTCACGAGTTCGAACTGGCACGCGAGTGGTTCCTGTCCGGCAAGCGGGTGGACATGGGCGAGCTGGCCGAGACGCTCTCGATCAGCCGCGCGACGCTCCACCGCCGGGTGGGGTCGCGCGACCGGCTGCTGGGCGAGATCCTCTGGTCCCTGTCGGCGGCTTCGATCGCCCGGCTGCTGCCGTCGTGCGCCGGGCGCGGCGCCGCGGGGATCGCGGACTTCGTGAGCGGGTACGTCCGGTACGCGAACGACTCACCGCCGTTCCGCGACTTCCTGCGCCGCGAGCCGGAGCGGGCTCTGCGGCTGCTGACGACCCGGGTGAGCGTCTGCCAACGGCGGATCATCGCGGAGCTGGAGTCGCTACTGGCGTCGGAGGTGGAGGCCGGGCGGCTGGTGACGCCGCTTCCGGTGCCGGACCTGGCCTATCTGCTGGTGCGGATCGGCGAGTCCTTTGTGTACACGGACGTGATCACCGGGGACGCGCCCGACGCCGGGAAGGCCCACGCCGCGGTGACGGCGCTGCTGACGTAGGTCAGTCCCCAGGCTTCGCGCCCGGGAGTGAGGACTCGCGGACGTTCCGCTTCCCGGGCGACCGCTTGCCGAAAGACGAGGCGCAGCCTCACCTCAGCCATCTCCTTCTGCCGAGCCGGAAAGCCCGCACGGTCGACGATCTCGACGAAGTACGCGTCCTCGAACCCGACAACCCCGTCGTACTCCCACGCCGCGGGAAGCAGCCGCAGCTCGACGCGGTTGGCGAGCCAGGTCGTCCACCGACGGTTCGGCCGAGCTCGGGAGCAGCCGCCACCAGCTGTGGTTGCGGTCGCACCGCATCTCCCACCAGGTGAATTCGCCGTCAGCAGAAGAGGTGGATTCCATCGGCGGTTCCTCGTCCTCAGGTGTTGACGCGCGGTCCGCCGGTTCAGGCTCTGGCGGCCGGAGCCACAGGGTAATCGTGGACCGAATCCACCGCGAGGTCGTAGACCGGAGCCGCCTGCGCGAAGTGACGAACCACCTTGAACTCGACCGATCGAACCGATCGTGGCCCGGTCAGCGGCCTTCGTCGAGCACTACTTCGCCGCCCGAGCTGCCAGCACCGCGTCGTAAAGCTCCTTTTTGGACACCCCGGTCGCCTCGGCGACCTCCGCCGCCGCGGACTTCAGGCGCTCGCCCGCCGCCACCCGGGACGCGACCTCGTCCACCAGGTCCGCCACCGAAACCGACCGCGGCTCCGCGCCCGAAAGCACCACCGTGATCTCGCCGCGAACCCCGTCCGCGGCCCACGCGGCCAGCGAGGCGAGCGAACCCCGCTTCACCTCTTCGTACGTCTTCGTCAGCTCACGGCACACCGCGGCCCGCCGGTCCGCGCCCAGCACCGACACCGCGTCCGACAACGTCGACGCCAGCCGGTGCGGGGACTCGAAGAACACCGCCGTGCGGGGCTCGTCGCGCAACGACGACAGCCAGCGGGAGCGCTCGCCCGGCTTGCGCGGCGCGAACCCCTCGAAACAGAAGCGGTCGCACGGCAAACCGGACAAAGCGAGCGCCGTGGTCACCGCCGACGGGCCCGGCAGGCACGTCACCGGAAGGTCCTCGGCGACGCACGCCGAAACCAGGCGGAAGCCCGGATCGGACACACTGGGCATTCCGGCGTCCGTCACCAGCACCACGGTCTCGCCCGCGCGTAACGATTCGAGCAGCTTGGGCAGGCGCGCCGTCTCGACGTCTTCGTAGAAGCTCACCACCCGGCCGCGCGGGGTCACGCCGAGCGCCGCGGTCAGCGACCGCAGCCGCCGGGTGTCCTCGGCCGCGATGACGTCGGCTTCCGCCAGTGCTTCCGCCAGGCGGGGCGAGGCGTCGCGGACGTCGCCGAGCGGGGTCGCCGCCAGGACCAGGCGGCCGGAAGAAACCGGTGAGCTCACCCGGCCAGCCTAGGCTGATCAGCGGATCCGGACGACGCACGCCCCGGCCCGCCCGTAGGATCGCCCCCGTGACCGCCGTGCTGACCCGTCCCGACGACGAAAGCGTCCGGCCGGACCCGGTGGAGGAGCTCCGGCCGCCCACCGACCGCGAAGTGACCCTGCTCGGCCGCGGCATGCCGGCCGACCGGCTGCGCGGCTGGGTCGTCACCCTCGTGCTGACCGTGATCGGCGGCATCGTCCGGCTGCAGAACCTGGGCACGCCGACGGACAAGGGCAGCCCGGTCTTCGACGAGAAGCACTACGTGCCCCAGGCCTGGCAGGTGCTGCGCAACGGCGGTTACGAGGACAACTACGGCTACGAGCTGGTCGTCCACCCGCCGCTGGCGAAGCAGCTGATCGCGGTCGGCGAATGGCTGTTCGGCTACAACGGCTGGGGCTGGCGGATCATGCCCGCGCTGGCCGGCACGCTCATCATCTTCCTGACCATCCGGATCGCCCGCCGGCTCACCCGCTCGACGCTGCTCGGCGGCATCGCGGGGGTCCTGGTGATCAGCGACGGCGTGCTGCACCTGCAGTCGCGGATGGGCATGCTCGACATCTTCATCGCGCTGTTCGTACTCGCCGCGTTCTCCTGCCTGCTGGTCGACCGCGACCAGGTGCGCACCCGGCTCGCGACGGCCGTGCGCGAGGGCTGGGTCAACGAGTCCGTGTGGGGTCCGAAGCTGGGCTTCCGCTGGTGGCGGTTCGCGACCGGCCTGATGATCGGGCTCACCTTCGGCGTCAAGTGGTCGGCGCTGTACTACATCGTCGCGTTCGGGCTGCTGTGCGTCTTCTTCGATGTCGCGGCGCGGCGCGCGGCAGGCGTCGAGCGGCCCTGGCTGGGCACGATCCGCCGGGACGTGCTGCCCGCGCTGTGGGCGATCCTGCTGGTCCCGCTGCTGATGTACCTCGCCGCGTACTGGGCGTGGTTCGCCAGCGAGACGGCGACCGACCGGCACTACACCGAGATCAAGGACATCGCGCCCGGCGTCTGGGGCTGGATCCCGGCGTCGCTGCGCTCGCTCGGCGACTACTCGGCGAACGTCCTGCACTTCCACGAGACGCTGGTGACGCCGAAGGACAACCCGCACCCGTGGGAGTCGAAGCCGTGGACGTGGCCGATGGGGCTGCGCCCGATGCTCTACAGCTACGACGGCGACGTCACCGGCTGCGGCGAGTCCCGCTGCGTCAGCGCGACGATGCTGGTCGGCACGCCGGCGATGTGGTGGCTGGCGATCCCGATGCTGGGCTGGTCGGTCTGGCGCTCGATCTTCCGCGCGGACTGGCGCTACGCCGCCGTGCTGGTCGGCTACCTCGGCGGGTACGTCTTCTGGTTCACCAACATCGACCGCCAGATGTACTTCTTCTACGCGACACCGCTGGCGGCGTTCCTGGTGCTGGGGCTGACGTTGTGCCTGGGCCAGGTCCTGGGCAGCGCGCGCCGCGGATTCGAGAGACGCGGGACCGGTCTGCTCGTCGTGTCGCTGTACGTCGGGCTGGTGGTGGCGAACTTCGCCTGGCTGTGGCCGATCCTGAACGGCATCGCGATCACGAACGGCCATTGGGAGGCCGAGCGCTGGCTGCCGTCCTGGCGGTAGCTCAGCCCGCGAAGTAGGCGCCCGGCGTGACGCCGACCGCGCGGCGAAAGGCTGCGACGAACGCGCTCGCCGAGCTGTAGCCGATGCGCTGGGCCACCGTCTCCAGCGGCAGCCGCTGGGCCAGCAACGGCAGCGCCGCACGCAACCGCACCTGCGTGCGCCAGGTCCCGAACGTCATCCGGCACTCGCGCACGAAGATCCGGGCCAGCGTTCGCTCCGCCGCGCCGACGTCCCGGCCGAACTCCGCGAGGCTGCGCGGGTCGGCCGGGTTGCCCAGCACCGCCGCCTCGACGTCGCGGGCGCGCGGGTCGGCCGGTGAGGGCACCGCGATCGGCACCACGTCGAGCGGCTCCAGCAGGTCGAACGCCACGGCTTCGGCGCGCAGCCGGGCGGCGGCCCCGACACCGTCACCGGTCAGGTACTCCAGCAGCTCGCGCAGCAGCGGCCGGACGGCCACCATCCGCGGCTCCGGCCAGCTCACCGGCGACAGCGCCGGGTCGGCGTAGATGCCGCGCAGCGCCACCCGGCCGAGGGCGCCGGTGCGGTGCGGGACGCCGGCGGGCATCCAGAGCGCACGGGTCGGCGGCAGCACCCAGCCCGCGTCGCCCGCCTTCACCGCGACGACCCCGCGCGCGGACCAGACGAGCTGGTGCACGGGGTGCTCGTGCAGCGGGAACCAGGTGCCGGCGGGCAGGTCGACCTCGCCCAGCAGCATGGCTCCGGAATGACCGATCAGCGACATCACTTGGCAGCCTATCGGCTACCGGTCACCCGACGAGCTGCCTAGCGTCGAAGTCATGCCGATGAACCTGATCCACCGCAAGATCTGCAGCTCGGAGAAGTGGGCGAACACCGTCGAGGAGCGCCTGACGCCGTGGCTTCGGGACCGCGACCTGGGTGACGACGTCCTCGAGATCGGGCCCGGGTTCGGCGCCACCACGAAGGTGCTGCTCGACGTCGTGCCGAAGCTGACGGTCCTGGAAATCGACCACGCGTCCACCGAGCTGCTGCGCGCGAAGTTCGGCGACCGCGCCGACGTCGTCGAGGGCAGCGGCGCGGAGATGCCGTTCGAGTCCGGGCGCTTCTCCGCGGTCGTCTGCTTCACGATGCTGCACCACGTCCCGACCGCGGCGCTGCAGGACGCGATCTTCGCCGAGGCGGCGCGGGTCCTGCGCCCGGGCGGCACGTACTGCGGCAGCGACGGCCAGCTCAACCTGCGCTTCCGCCTGCTGCACGTCGGCGACACGATGAACGTCGTCGACGCGGCGACGTTCCCCGGCCGCCTCGAGAAGGCCGGGTTCGAGCAGGTCGACGTCCAGCTGGAGCCGAAGCAGCTCGTGATCTTCGAAGCCGTGAAGCCCGCTTAGCGGCGGGGCATCTGGCTGCCCGGCTGGCGCGGCACCACCCGCGTCACCGGGCCGTCGGCCGACTTGCCGGCCCGCGAAAGCCACCCCTCGACCTCGCGCCGCACGGCGTTGAGCGTCGGGCGGCGGCGTGGCTCGGGGTCCAGGGAGGCCGCCAGCAGCCGCGCGTGGGCGCTGCGCTGCGGGAGGCGGGACACGGGTTCGGCGCGGGCAGCGGCCATCAGCGCCGCCATCGGGGTCTCGCGGGTGCCGCGCGGGGGCTGGCCGGACAGCGCGTAGCTGATCGTCGCCGCCAGCTGCCAGGCGTCCGACGCCGGGGAGGCCGTCGCGCCCATCGCCTGCTCCGGGGCGACGAAGTCGGGCGTGCCGATCATCATGCCGGTCGCCGTCATCTTCGAGTCGCCCTGGCTGCGGGCGATGCCGAAGTCGATGAGGTGGGCCAGGCCGCTGGGGTCGAGCACGATGTTCGACGGCTTGATGTCGCGGTGCAGGACGCCCTTCTCGTGGGCCGCGGCGAGCGCGCCCGCCATCGTCGCCCAGAGGCGGCCGGCGGCGACGTCGTCGAGCGGGCCCTGGCCGTCGACCAGCTCGGCCAGCGGGCGGCCTTCGAGGTACTCCATGACCAGCGCGAGGCCGTCCGGCTCCTCGGCCAGGTCGTACACCTTGACGCAGTTCGGGTGGCTGACCACGGCCAGCGCGCGGGCCTCGCGCTGCATGCGCTCGGCGGTGTCGCGGTCCGGCGCGTGCGCGATCTTCAGCGCGACCGTGCGGTTGAGCTGGGTGTCGACGGCCTGCCAGACCGTGCCGAAACCACCCGCGCCGAGCTGCTTGACACGCCGGTAGCGGCTGCCGCCGGCGTTGCGCGAGCCGGGCGGCGGCGGGACCGGGCCGGGGGCCGCGGCCAGCGCGCCCGCCATCGGCGGCGGCGGGGGTTCGGGCGCCGAGGCCAGCGCCGTCTTCGGGTACGGCCGGTTGACCGGGGGTGGCGGGGGCGGCGGCGGGGTGGGCCGCGGCTGGACCTGCGACGGCGGTGGGCCCTGCGGCTCCTGGTCGCGCCGCGGCGGCACATCCGGCCGGTTGATGACCGACCACGGCGGCGGCCCGACCATCGCGACCGGGATCAGGCCCAGCACGCTGAACGGCAGGAACCCGAGCCAGAAGTGCAGCGCGGTGTTCGCCTCCATGCCGACGCTGAACAGCAGCATCGCGGCGAACGGGATCCAGAAGAACCGGGACGGCCACTTCGGGCCGCGGCGGAAGGCCGTGCGGCCCTGCAGCATGACGAACAGCAGCGAGCCGGCGCCCAGCACCACGAACGCGAGCAGGTAGACGAAGAACGGGATGTCACTGCCGTTGCGGGAGAACAGCACGTCGTAGACGGACTGGCCGCCGCCGAGGTAGTTGCGCTGGTTGTCCACCCAGCAGCCGCCGGGGCTGTTGAGGCTCGACCACTCCTTGCTGGTCAGGCCGCTTTCCTCGCCCGCCCACGCGGCGCGGTAGACCCCCGACACGCCGTTGGACAGCAGCCACGGCAGCACCAGCGTGGTGACCAGGCCGATCCCGCCGAACACCGAGAGTGTCGTCACGTCGTACCGGTTGCCGGTGCCCTTGCGGATGATCGACACCGCCAGCGCGCCGATCGGCGGCAACAGTGCGACGAGCGCGCCGGCCGCACTCGTGGCCCAGACCCATTCGCCGGGGCAGAAGCCCGGGCCGAACAAGGAATGGGCTAGCGAGAGCAACGCGCTCGCGAGTCCGTTCACCGCCGGGCTCCCCTCACTGTCCGTGTTCACTTCGTATCGCCATGCGGCGTTTCCTCGCAGTCCAGCTTAGGACGCTCCCGGCCGCCGTGAGGTTGCCGGGTCTTTCCGTGACGCTTCCGGTGGCCACACGGTTCCGCCGGCGGCCCGCGCAGTCGAGAAGACGCCGGGGCACCCCCGTTCGCGGAAACCTGACAGGGACAGCGGGCCGCCATTTCGGCACCCCGGCGTCACGAAGGAGCGGAGAATGGGCGCGTACTCCGAGGCTTACCGGCGCAGCCTGGCCGAGCCGGAGGCGTTCTGGCTGGCAGCGGCGGAAAAGATCAGCTGGACGAAGGCGCCGAAAACGGCCCTCGACGACTCGCAGCCACCCTTCTACCGCTGGTTCCCGGACGGGGAGCTGAACACCTCGTACAACACTTTGGACCGGCACGTCGAGGCCGGCCGCGGCGAGCAGGCCGCGCTGATCTGGGACTCGCCCGTGACCGGACAGCAACGCACCTACACCTTCGAGGAGCTGCGGGACACGGTCGCGCGGTTCGCCGGCGCGCTCAGTTCCCTGGGGGTCACGAAGGGTGACCGCGTCCTGCTCTACCTGCCGAACGTCCCGGAAGCCGTGATCGGGATGCTGGCCTGCGCCCGGATCGGCGCGGTGCACTCGGTGGTCTTCGGCGGGTTCGCGCCGAAGGAGCTGGCCGCGCGGGTCGAGGACGCGAAGCCCAAGGTGATCCTGGCGGCGTCCTGCGGCATCGAGCCGACGCGGGTGATCGAGTACAAGCCGATCATCGAGACCGCGCTCAAGATGACCGAGCACCAGCCCGAGCACGTCGTCGTGCTGCAGCGCGAGCAGGCGCTCGCCGAGCTGACCGGCCGCGACCTAGACTGGCGCCGGCTGGCCGCGGACGCCACGCCGGTGGCGCCGGTGCCGCTCGCGGCCACCGACCCGCTGTACATCCTCTACACGTCCGGGACGACCGGGCGGCCGAAGGGCGTCGTGCGGGACAACGGCGGCCACGCGGTCGGGCTGGCGTACTCGATGGACGCCGTCTACGACATCCACGCGGGGGACGTCTGGTGGGGCGCGTCGGACGTCGGCTGGGTCGTCGGCCACTCCTACATCGCGTACGCGCCGCTGCTGGTCGGCGCGACGACCGTGCTCTACGAGGGCAAGCCGGTCGGCACGCCGGACGCGGGCGCGTTCTGGCGGGTCATCGCCGAGCACCGGGTCCGGGGGCTCTACTGCGCGCCGACCGCGCTGCGGGCGATCAAGAAGGTCGACCCGGACGCCGTGGAGCTGGCGAAGTACGACATCTCGGCGTTCAAGACCCTGTTCCTGGCCGGGGAGCGGCTCGACCCGGAGACCTATCACTGGGCGCACGGGAAGCTGGGCAAGGCGATCATCGACCACTGGTGGCAGACCGAGACCGGCTGGCCGACCGCGTCCAACCTCTGCGGCCTGGAGCCGATGCCGGTCAAGGCCGGGTCCGTGACGAAGGCCGTCCCGGGTTCGGACATCCGGATCCTCGACCGCGCCGGCAACGAGCTGCCGGCCGGGCGCGAAGGGGCCATCACGCTGAAGCTGCCGCTGCCGCCGGGGTCGCTGCCGACGCTGTGGGGTGACGACGAGCGCTACCGCCAGGCCTACCTCTCCCGCTACGAGGGTTACTACCTGACCGGCGACTCGGGGTACTTCGACGAGGACGGCTACCTGTTCGTCATGGGCCGCACCGACGACGTCATCAACGTCGCCGGCCACCGGCTCTCCACGGGGTCGATGGAGGCCGTGCTGGCGTCGCACCCGGCGGTGGCCGAGTGCGCCGTGATCGGCGTCGCCGACCAGCTCAAGGGCCAGCTGCCCCGCGGGTTCGTGACGCTCAAGGCGGGCGCGGACATCCCCGAGGACCAGCTGCGCGCGGAGCTGGTGGCCATGGTCCGGGAGGACATCGGCCCGGTCGCCGCCTTCCGCGACGTGTCCATTGTGGACGGACTGCCGAAGACGCGGTCCGGGAAGATCCTGCGCCGGGCGATGCGCGCGATCGCCGACGGCCGCGACGAACCCATGCCCTCGACGATCGAGGATCCGGCGGTGCTGGACGCCATCCGGCCCGCTCTCCGCGGTTCGTAAAGTAGCATTCCAAATGCTCCGGCTGGTCTGTACCTTTGGGAGGAGTCCCCGACCGGAGGTGCCCTGATGCGCTTGTCCAGAGCCGTCCTGACCACGGCGATCGTGAGTCTCACGGCGGTCGGTGCGCCCGCCGCCGCGGCGGCCTCCCCGGCCGCGCCCGAACGCAGCGTGACCGACGTGGTCCCGGCGCCCGTCTCGGCGAAGGCGGACCCGAAGGCGGACTTCCGGCTCACGCCGTTCACCGTCATCAGCGCCGACCGGGGCGCCGGCCAGGTCGCGGACTACCTGCGCGGCCTGCTGCGCCCGGCCACCGGCTACCCGCTGCCGGTCGTGCCGCACGCGTGGGGCCTGCCCGCGATCTCGCTGGAGCTGGGCCACGACGCCCGCACGGGCACCGAGGGTTACGAGCTGAAGGTCAAGCGCGACGGCGTCTCGCTCAAGGCCAACACCGCCGACGGCCTCTTCGAAGGCGTCCAGTCGCTGCGGCAGCTGCTGCCGTCGGCGATCGACGCGAAGCGCGTCCAGCACCGGACGTGGACGGTCGCGGGCGGCACGATCCTCGACTACCCGCGCTTCGGCGAGCGCGGCGCGATGCTCGACGTCGCCCGGCACTTCTTCCAGCCGGACCAGGTCAAGCGCTACATCGACCAGATCGCCCAGTACAAGATCAACACGCTGCACCTGCACCTGGCCGACGACCAGGGCTGGCGCATCGAGATCAAGAGCTGGCCGAAGCTGGCGACGGTCGGCGGCAAGACGGCGGTCGACGGCGACCCGGGCGGCTACTACACGCAGAAGCAGTACAAGGACATCGTCGCGTACGCGGCTTCGCGGCACATCACGGTGATCCCGGAGATCGACATGCCGGGCCACACGAACGCGGCGCAGTCGACCTACGCCGAGCTGAACTGCGACGGCAAGGCCGTCCCGGTGCGCACGGACACCGAGGTCGGCTACAGCTCGCTGTGCATCTCCTCGCCGATCACGTACAAGTTCGTCGACGACGTCGTGCGCGAGCTCGCGGCCATCACGCCGGGCCAGTACCTGCACATCGGCGGCGACGAGGCCCACGCGACGCCGCCCGCGGACTACCTGACCTTCCAGCAGAAGGTGCAGCCGATCGTCGCCAAGTACGGCAAGAAGGTCACCGGCTGGCACGAGATCGCGAAGTCCACGCTCCCGACGTCGGCGGTCCCGCAGTACTGGGACTTCGGCGGGGACAACGAGTCGGTCGCGGCCGCGGCGGCCCGGGGCAACAAGATCCTCATGTCGCCAGCGAACTACGCGTACCTGGACATGAAGTACGACGAGTCGACGCCGCTGGGCCAGGACTGGGCCGCGCTGGTCGAGGTCAAGGACGGCTACAGCTGGGACCCGGCTTCGCTGGTGACCGGCGTCGGCGAGAAGTCGGTCGCGGGTGTCGAGGCGCCGCTGTGGACCGAGACGCTCCGGACCAGCGCCGACCTCGAGTACATGGCGTTCCCGCGGCTGCCGGGGATCGCGGAGATCGGCTGGTCCCCGAAGTCGACGCACAACTGGGACGCCTACCGCGCGCGGCTGGCGAAGCAGTCTCCGCGCTGGGTGACCCAGGGGATCAACTTCTACCGCTCCCCGCAGGTCGACTGGAAGTAGCTCACGCGCCGGCCAGGCGGGCCCTGATCGCCCGCCTGGCCAGTGCGTAAGCGCCGGTCCCGCCGTTCAGGACGGCGTCGGCGTTGGCCGCGCGGCCCAGCGCGTGGAGTTCGAACGCCAGGACTTCGGCGTCGGCGTCCAGGTGGCCGAGGGCGACCGCTTCCCGGGCCGTCTCGCGGATGAACTCCGCGAACGCGCCGCTCGCCGCCGCCACGGCGTCGTGCACCCGGCCCGGGCGGGCGTCGAACTCCGCGCCGACGTTGAAGAAGAAGCAGCCGCCCGGGAACACGCGCTGTTCCGAGTACTCCAGCCAGTTCTCGCAGATCGCCCGCAGCCGCGGCAAGCCGGGCGGGACCGCCCGGGACGGCGCCACGACGTGCGTCTCGAAGATGCCGAGCGCCGCCTCGATCGTCGCGAGCTGCAGTTCCTCCTTGGAGCCGAACAGCGCGAACACGCCGCTCTTGCTCAGCTCCAGCTCGGTGGCCAGCCGGCCGAGGGACAGCCCGTCGAGGCCGTCCACCGACGCGACGTCCACCGCCCGGCGCAGCACCACGCGCCGGGTCGCGTCGCCGCGGGCGAGCCGGCCGTCAACCGGCACGCCGCGCCCGCCAGCGGTCCACAGTGGACTGGATCCCGGCGCTCCACGACACGGCGAGCGCGGGGGTCGCCAGCACGCGGTCGGCGAAGTCCAGCGCCGGCTCGACCTTCTCCGGCGGCAGCTGCCCGTAGTTGGCGAACGAGATCAGGTACACCTCGGCCACCGTGGGCGCGTCCGCGCGCTCGACCAGCTCGACCGCGCCCGACGTCGGGACGGTGCCCGGTCGCAGCACCCGCAGGTACCAGCCGCTGCGCCCGGAGTCGATCATCGCCGGGACGACGTCCTTGCGGCCGGTCTTCATCGCGAGCTTGAAACACGGCGACCGCGGCTGCGAGACCTGCACGAGCGCGTCACCCCAGGCCCAGACGTCGCCGATCCGGACGTCGTCCTCGGTGAGGCCGGACAGCGAGATGTTCTCCCCGAAGTCGGCCGTCGAGGCCTCGAAGCCGTCCTCGGCCCAGGCCGCGTAGTGCTCGGCCGGGTAGACGTAGACGGCCTTGTCGGGGCCGCCGTGCACGGTGAGGTCGGCCTGCCGGTCCCCGTCGAGGTTCAGCTCGGTCAGCTTCAGCTCGGGCGCCGCGACCCGCGCTTTGGTGATGCCACTCCAGACCGGCTGCTCCCGCCGGTACCCCAGCACGCTCGGTTCCCCCACGTAAACGCTGTCGACGTTCATGCTCTCGAAGATAGCACGACCGTTCGTATTGTTTCACGCCTTTAAGGTGGCGGGCATGGAACTGCTCGACCAGGCCCGCGCTCACGTCGACTCCGGCGCCTTCTTCACCGAACTGGCCCGGCTCGTCGCCTATCCCACGGTCAGTGACGCGCCCGAAGGCCGAGCCGCGATCCAGGCCTACCTCGACGAGGTCCTGACGCCCGCGTTGACCGCGCTCGGCTGCGACGTCACCCAGCACCCCAACCCCGACCCGGCGGGCGGGCCGTTCCTGGTCGGCGTCCGCACGGAAGGAGAAGACCTTCCGACGCTGCTCTGCTACGGCCACGCCGACGTCGTCGGGGAGGCCGGCGAGTGGGGCGACGGCCGGGACCCGTGGACGCTGACCGCCGACGGAGACCGCTGGTACGGCCGCGGCACCGCCGACAACAAGGGCCAGCACCTGATCAACCTGACGGCGTTGCGGCTGCTCCTCGCAGCGCGCGGCGCCCTGGACTTCAACCTGAAGTTCCTCTTCGAAACCGGCGAGGAGATCGGCTCACCGGGTCTCGACGAATTCGCCGCACAGCGGAAAGACCTGCTGAAAGCCGACGTCCTGATCGCCTCCGACGGCCCGCGCCTCGACGCGGCGACGCCGACGCTGTTCCTCGGCGCGCGCGGCGGAGTCCGGATCGACCTGGACGTCGACCTGCGCCCGGGCGGCTCCCACTCCGGCAACTGGGGCGGCATCCTGCGCAACCCGGCCACGACGCTGGCCGCGGCGATCGCGAGCCTCGTCGACGGCCACGGCCGCGTCCAGGTGCCCGCGCTGCTGCCGCCGGAGCTGCCGGAGTCCGTCCGCGAAGCGCTGGCCGGCGTCGTCGTCGACGCACCGGACGAGGGCTGGGGCGATCAGCGGCTCACGCCCGCCGAGCGGCTCTACGGCTGGAACACCCTGGAGGTGCTGGCCCTCGACGCCGGGAACGCCGACCGCCCGGTCAACGCCATCCCCGGCCGCGCCCGCGCGGTGCTGCAGCTGCGGTACGTCGCGGGCACCGACGTCGGCGACCTCACGACGGTGCTCCGGGAACACCTTGCCGCACAGGGGTTTCCGATGATCGAGGTGACCACCGAGGCGAGTTTCCGCGCCAGCCGAACGCCGGTCGAGGACCCGTGGGTGGCCTGGGCCCGCGAAGCACTGGCGGAAGCCGGAAAGCCGGTCGCGCTGCTGCCCAGCTTCGGCGGCGGCCTGCCCAACCACGTCTTCACCGACGTCCTCGGCCTGGCGACGCTGTGGCTGCCGCACTCCTACCCGGGGTGCCTGCAGCACGCGCCGGACGAGCACCTGCTCGCCCCGGTCGCCCGGGAGGGGCTGGTGCTCGCCACGGCGTTGTTCGGTGCCTTCAGTTCAGCGCCGCCGACTCTTCGTCGGTGAACAGCCGCGAGCGGATCAGGAAGCGCACGCCTTCGGGCGCCTCCAGGGAGAACCCGCTCCCGCGGCCGGGCACGACGTCGACCGTCAGGTGCGTGTGCTTCCAGTACTCGAACTGCGGCCCGGACATCCAGAACGGGATGTCCGCCATGCCCTCGACGACGAGGTCGCCGAGGTGCACGTCGGTCTGCCCGGTCTTGAACTCGCCCGCCGGGTAGCACATCGGGGCGCTGCCGTCGCAGCACCCGCCGGACTGGTGGAACATCACCGGCCCGTGGGTGGCCGCGAGCTTCCGGAGGAGGTCGGCCGCCTCCTCCGTCAGCCCCACCCGCTCGGCCATCAGAAGAACCCGAGCGCCTGGTCGGAGTAGGACACCAGCATGTTCTTCGTCTGCTGGTAGTGGTCGAGCATCATCTTGTGGTTCTCGCGGCCGATGCCGGAGGCCTTGTAACCGCCGAAGGCCGCGTGTGCCGGGTAGGCGTGGTAGTTGTTCACCCACACCCGGCCCGCCTGGATGTCGCGGCCGGCGCGGTAGGCGGTGTTGCCGTCGCGGGACCAGACACCGGCGCCGAGGCCGTAGAGCGTGTCGTTGGCGATCTTCATGGCGTCGTCGTAGTCGTCGAACTTGGTCACCGACACGACCGGGCCGAAGATCTCCTCCTGGAAGATCCGCATCTTGTTGTCCCCGGCGAACACCGTCGGCTCGACGTAGTACCCGCCGGACAGCTCGCCGCCGAGGTCGCTACGGCCGCCGCCGACCAGGATCTCCGCGCCCTCCTGCTTGCCGATGTCGATGTAGGACAGGATCTTCTCGAGCTGGTCGTTGGACGCCTGCGCGCCGATCATCGTGTCCGTGTCGAGCGGGTGGCCCTGCTTGATCCGGCGGACGCGCTCGACGGCGTCACCCATGAACTTGTCGTAGATGCCGCTCTGCACCAGCGCCCGCGACGGGCAGGTGCAGACCTCGCCCTGGTTCAGCGCGAAGAGCGTGAAGCCCTCCTGCGCCTTGTCGTAGAAGGCGTCGTTCTGCGCGGCGACGTCGTCGAAGAAGATGTTCGGGCTCTTGCCGCCCAGCTCGACGGTCACCGGGATGATGTTCTCGCTGGCGTACTGCAGGATCAGCCGGCCGGTCGTGGTCTCACCGGTGAAGGCGACCTTGCGGACGCGGTTGCTCGACGCGAGCGGCTTGCCCGCCTCGACGCCGAAGCCGTTGACGATGTTCACCACACCCGGCGGGATCAGGTCGCCGATGATCGAGAACAGCAGGTGGATCGACGCCGGCGTCTGCTCGGCCGGCTTGAGCACGATCGCGTTGCCCGCGGCCAGCGCCGGGGCGAGCTTCCAGACCGCCATCAGGATCGGGAAGTTCCACGGGATGATCTGCGCGACCACGCCGAGGGGCTCGTGGAAGTGGTAGGCGACGGTGTTCTCGTCGATCTGCGAGATGCCGCCCTCCTGGGCGCGCAGCGCGCCGGCGAAGTAGCGGAAGTGGTCGATCGCGAGCGGGATGTCGGCGGCGAGCGTTTCGCGGACGGCCTTGCCGTTCTCCCACGCCTCGGCGACCGCGATCTTCTCGAGGTTCTGCTCCATCCGGTCGGCGATCTTGAGCAGGATGTTCGCCCGCGCGTCGACCGAGGTCTTGCCCCACGCCGGCGCCGCGCCCCAGGCCGCGTCGAGCGCCTTCTCGACGTCGGGAGCGGTGCCGCGGGCGATCTCGCAGAAGGTCTTCCCGGTGACGGGGGTCGGGTTCTCGAAGTACTGGCCGCCGGCCGGCGGCACGTACTCGCCGCCGATGTAGTGGTCGTAGCGCGACTCGTAGCTGACGACGCTGCCTTCGGTGTTCGGTGCGGCGTACTGGACCATCTTCCCTGCCTCGTTGCTCGGAGTGACGGAGACCGCGAACGTAGGTCCGGCCACGTTGCACGAGCGTTGCAGCGCTGTGAGCTGGGTCTCTACGCTGGAGACGTGGCAGAGGCGCCCGAGCCGGAGATGCTGCGCGATCCCGAGTCGTACGCGCGGCTGCTGGAACACGTCCGCGAGGCCGTGCTCCAAGGTGTTCCCGGGCCCCGGCCGCCACGCTCGGTCGTCTCCGACTCGTGGAACCGGTCGCTCGCCGCGCGGGTCGACCCGGACGACGGTGAGGCTCCGTTCATCCTCGACCCCGCCGACCTCGCCTCGCTGCGGGAGGCCCACCCGCTGGCGCCGGTGCTGCCGGTGCTGCGGCAGATGCTGGTGAGCATCGCCGACGACGCCGAGCACGTGATGATCGTGACCGACGCGGACGGCCTGATCCTCTGGCGCGAGGGCGCGACGAACCAGCTGCTGCGCGGCGACCGCGTCGGCCTGGTCGAGGGCACGCAGTGGAGCGAGGCGGCGATCGGCACGAACGCCATGGGCACGGCCTTGGCGACCGGCGACCCGGTGCAGATCTACTCGGCCGAGCACCTGGTCCGGCGTTACCACACGTGGACCTGCGCGGCGGCGCCCGTCCGCGACCCCGAGACGGGCGTGCTGCTCGGCTCGATCGACGTCAGCGGGCCGCTGCGCACGGTGCACCCGGCGATGTTGTCGCTGGTCACGGCCACGGCGCAGCTCGCGGAGGGTCAGCTGCGCGCCCAGCTCGCGGTGCGCGACGAGCGGCTGCGGCGGGTGAACATGCCACACCTGGAGGCGTTGCGCGGCCGGCCGGGCGCCCTGCTTTCGGCGGGCGGCCGGGTGCTGGCGGCCCAGGCGTGCCTCCTGCCGTCCACAGTGGACATCCGCCGCGGCGGCGGCACGGTCGCCCTCCCCGACGGCCGGTTGGCGACGGTCGAGCCGTTGCCCGAGGGGTACCTGCTGAGGCTGTCCTCGGGCGGCGGGGGCCAGCGCGCCCGGCTGCACCTGGAGTTCCTCGCCGACGGCGCGCATTCGACCACTGTGGACGGTCGCGACGTCCCGTTGACGTTGCGGCACGCGGAGATTCTCACGTTGCTGGCCCTGCACCCGAGCGGCCTTTCGGCGGAGCGGCTGGCGTTGCAGCTGTACGGCGAGTCGGGCAACCCGGTGACGGTCCGCGCGGAGATCCACCGCCTGCGGTCCCAGCTGGGGGCCTCGGTGGTCCAGACGCGGCCATACCGGCTGGCGGCCGACGTCGACGCGGATTTCCTGCGGGTGCGGGCATCGCTGCGGACGGGTTCGCCGTCGGAGGTGTTGCGGGTGTTCCGCGGGCCGCTGCTGCCGGAGTCCGAGGCCCCGGCGATCCTCGAGGAGCGCGAGTCGTTGACGGCCCAGGTCCGCCAGGTGGCCCTGAACAGCGGCGACCCGGGCGTGCTGTGGTCGTTCTGGGAGACGGCCTGCGGAGTGGACGATTTCGCGGTGCTGGACGGGTTGCTGGGGACGCTCCCGGCGACGGATCCCCGCCGGGCGGCCGTTGCGGCCCACCGGACGCGGCTGGGCTGAGCGCGCCCCGAGCGCCTCTCGGTGGCCTTCGGCGCGAGCGGCTGTCTCAGCCCACCGGCGCGGCCGGGCCGAGCCTGCGCTGAGCGCTCTGCCGCAGCCTCCGCGCGAACGGCCGTCGCAGCCCCACCCCGAGCACCCCAAAGCAGCCTTGACCCGCTCTCACCCCGGGTGAACACGAAGTAGACACCGTCTACAGAAGTTTGATAAACAGTGTCTGCAAGGTGAACCACGGGTTACGGAGATCGGGATGAGCTACCACCGTTTTGTCGTCCTCGGCGACAGCTGCGCCGAAGGTCTCGACGACCCGTACCCCGGCGAAGACCACTACCGCGGCTGGGCCGACTTCGTCGCCGCCGATCTCGCGCGGGACGAGCCGCACTTCCGGTACGCCAACCTCGCCGTGCGGGGACGGAGGCTCGACCAGATCGTCCCGGAGCAGGTTCCCCAGGCCACGAGGCTCGAGCCCGACCTCGTCGCCCTCTTCGGCGGGGGCAACGACATCATGAGCCGGGGCTGGGACGCGCGCACCGTCGCGCGGCGGGTCGACGCCGCCGTCCGTGCCTGCGCCGACATCTCTCCCGTTGTCGTCACCTTCACCCTCAGCGACGTCTCCCACCGGATGCCGCTCGGCCGCCGGATGCGGCCGCGGATCGTCGCGCTCAACGAGGCCATCCGGGAAGCCTCCGTCAGCTACGGCGCCCGGCTCATCGACCTGTGGCCCGACCAGGCCGTCACCGACTCGCGGTACTTCGGCGCCGACCGGCTCCACCTCTCCACGCACGGCCACCGCCGGCTCGCCGCCTACGTCCTCGACCTGCTCGGCCGGGCGGCCGACCCCTCCTGGCTCGCCCCGCTGCCCGGCGCCGCCGAGACCAGCGGCTGGCGCGCCGACCTGCACTGGCTGCTCCACGAGGTCGCCCCGGTCGCCGTCACGCGCACGCGCAACCGGCTGATCGGCCGCCAGCCCGGGGACGGCTTCTTCCCGAAGCGCCCGGACCTGCTCCCCATCACGAGGGAGGAAGCATGGGCACCCGGCAACGCCTGATCACGACGGCTTCCCAGCTGCTGGTCGAAGGCGGGGTCGACGCGGTGACGCTGCGCGGGATCGCCAAGGCCGCCGGCGTCTCGCACGGCGCGCCGCTGCGGCACTTCTCCGGCCGCGCCGAGCTGCTCTCCGCCGTCGCGACCCGCGGGTTCGCCGACCTGCTCGCCCGCCGCGAGACGCTGCCGGACACCTCACCACGCGTCCGGCTGACCGCCGCGTGCCACAGCTACCTCGACTTCGCGCTGCAGAACCCGGCGATGTTCGAGCTGATGTTCCGCCGCGACCTGATCGACGCCGACGACCCGGCGCTCTCGGCGGCGGCGAGCGCGGTGTTCGACACCTTCGCCGTGCTGGTGGCGGCGGTGCCGACCCCGGTCGCCCGGTCGGGCGCCGACCTGCGGCTGGTCGCGGCGTCGCTGTGGGCGGCGCTGCACGGCCTCGCCCAGCTTTGGCTGTGGGGCGGGCTGGCCGGGGCGAGCTTCGCGCCGTCACCGGAGTCCGCGCTGGCCATCACCCTCGACGCCTACCTCGGCTGACCCCGGTCCGCGACACGCGAACCCCCGCTGCACCCGCCCGAACACCTGATCGAATACCCTCACCGCCATGACCGAGTCAGACCCGCAGCTCGAGCGCATCCGCAAGCTGCTGGCGAAGGCCGAGGACCCGGCGGTCACCGAGGCGGAGGCCGAGGCCTACAACAAGAAGGCCGCCGAGCTGGTCGCCCGCTACGGAATCGACCAGGCGATGCTCGCCGCGGCCGGGGCCAGCGACGAGATCGGCACGCTCAAGATCCCGATGAACGACCCGTACAGCCGCGACAAGGCGAGCCTGCTCACCTCGGTCGCGTACCCGCTGCGCTGCCGGACGCTGCTGCACCGCTACGGCCAGAAGGTCGACAGCGTCACGGTGTTCGGCTACCGGTCCGACCTCGGCCGCGTCGAGCTGCTGTTCACCAGCCTGCTGCTGCAGGCGAGCACGCAGCTGACCCGCGTCCGGCCCGACGGCTTCTTCCCCGGCGAGTCGCTGGCCGCGTACCGGCGCACCTGGCTGCACGGCTTCGCGCGCGCTGTGCACGAGCGGCTTTCCCTCGCGGAAGAGGAAGCGGTCCGGACGGCGGCGCCCGGCGCGCGGTCGGCGGAGCTGGTCGTGCGCGACCGCGCGCAGCTGGTGCAGCACGCGTTCGACGAGCAGTTCGGCGACCTGCGCTCGGCCGCGCCGAGGCGGCTGTCCGGCAGCGGGTACCTCGACGGCCACGACGCCGGCACGCGGGCGAACCTCGACCCGTCCGCGCTCACCCGCCGCCGGAACGCGCTGCCCGCCCGCTGACTGTCGCCCGGATGCCGCTATCCGGCCGATCGTCTTTTCGCTTCACTGGGCGCATGCGCGTTGTCGATCTTGCGTCCCGGCCCGACCTGCTCGACGCCGCCCTGAACCTCGGTGACGTGGGCGGCCAGTTCATCTACCAGGGCGCCAGCGGCCGGATGATCACCGGCGAGCGGTTCCTGCGGCACTGGGCGCGCTACTTCCTCATCGCGCTGGACGACGACGGCGTCCCGATGGCCCGCGCGCTGTCGGTCCCGCTCACCTATCCGGCGCCGGACCGCACGGAGCTGCCCGACCACGGCTGGGACCAGGCGATCGAGTGGGCGGCGCAGGACGTGATGGACGGCCGCGCGCCGACCGCGTTGTGCGCGCTGGAAGTCGTGATCGCGCCGCACCGCCGGGGCAGCGGGCTGTCCACGCCGATGCTGAAGGCGTTGAAGGCGCGGGCCGCGGAAACGGGGCTGCGCAAGCTGATCGTCTCGGTGCGCCCGATCGGCAAGGAGGCCGAGCCGGCGGTCCCGATGCCGGAGTACGCGGCCCGCCGGCGCGAAGACGGCCTCCTGGCCGACCGCTGGCTGCGCACCCACGAGCGCCTCGGCGCCCGGGTGGTCAAGGTCTGCCCGTTCGCGGTCACGCTGGCGGGCTCCCTGGCCGACTGGCGGGCATGGACGGGCGTCAAGCTCCAGGACGGCGAGAACTTCATCCCCGGCGGCATCGCCCCGGTGTACGCGTCGACGGCCTACGACACGGCGACCTACGTCGAGCCGAACGTCTGGATGGACCACCCGATGTGACCTCAGGGATCACCCTGATAGCCCTGCGGCGAGCCACCTGCTAACTTTCTTTTGCATGTGGTGGAAGCCGTGACCGGGGACGAGCTCTTGCGGCAGCTGGGCGCCCTCGGCAACCCACACCGGCTGCGGATCATCGCGGCACTGGGGGCCGGACGCGCCTACGTCAGCGAGCTCGCGCGCGAGCTGCGGATCAGCCGCGCGCTGCTGCAGGTGCACCTGCGCAAGCTCGAAGCCGCCGGTCTGGTCACCGCCAGCTTCGAGGTCGGCGAAGACGGCAAGACCCTGCGGTTCTACGAGCTCACCCCGTTTTCCGTCGTGCTGACCCCGCAGTCGATCGCGGCGGCCGTGCCGACGCTGACCACACCGGACTCCGTCCAGCGGGACGGCGAGGAGGGACGGACATGAACTGGCACCAGTGGCAGGAGATCATCGGCGTGACCGGGGTCTTCGTCCTGATCACCGTCGTGCTGTCGATCGCGATCGTGCAGCTGGCCTCGACCTGGCGGGCGAAGGCCGCGCTGGCCCGGGAGCACGAATACCGTTCGCTGGCCGAGAAAGCCGTCCGGACACAGGAAGAAACCGAACGGCGGCTGCAGGACGTCCAGGACCGCCTGCGGTCCATCGAGCACGTGCTGAAGGAGGTCGACTGACCTGAGGCCCTGGACCGCCGAGCGGCAACTCGGCGGCCCAGGAGGAAGAAGCACCCACTCGCCCGAGGGCGAGCTCTCATCGGATCACTCCTTCACGGAAGGACCTTAGTTCATGCTGCCCGCAAGCACCCCGCCTCCGCTGGTCGAACGCGTGACGAACTGGTCGCTGCGCCACCGCGCCGCGGCGATCTTCGGCTGGCTGGCGCTGGTCGCGTTCGCCTGGGCCGCCGGGACTTTCCTCCCCGGCGCCGACGCCCGCTCGAGCCCCGCCGGTGACGCCGGGACCGGCCAGGCCGTCCTCGACCGCCAGGACACCCGCGAACCGTTCTGGGAGAACGTCCTCGTCCCGCGCGACGCCACCGCCGTCGTCACCGACCTGGTGACGACCTTGACCACGTCCGGCGCGGTCGCGGACGTCCGCTCCCCGCTCGAGGACCCGGCCCAGGTCTCCGCCGACGGCCGGTCCGGCCTCGTCACGTTCCGGATCCTCGGCGCCGGCACGGAAATCCGCGCGAACCTCACGAAGGCGACCGCGGCCGTCGCGACCGTCGCCGCCCGGCACCCGGACGCCCGGCTCGCGCAGGCCGGCGACCTCAGCGTGGCCGGCGCGGTCGACCAGAGCATCAAGGAGGACATCAAGCGGTCGGAGACGCGGTCGCTGCCGATCACCCTGCTGATCCTGGTGGTCGTGTTCGGCTCGCTGGTCGCGGCGGCGGTTCCGGTGCTGCTCGCGGGCACGACGGTGTTCGCCACCTTCGGCTTCCTGTCCGCTGTGGACAACTGGATTCCGGTCAACAGCGCCACTTCCGCGATGACGCTGCTGATCGGCATGGCGGTCGGCGTCGACTATTCGCTGTTCTTCCTGCGCCGCGTCCGCGAGGAACGCGCGCACGGCGTCGACGAGTCGATCCGGATCGCCGCGCGGACGTCCGGGCACGTGGTCGTCGTGTCCGGGCTGACGGTCGTGCTCTGCGTGACCGGCTTGCTGTTCACCGGGCTGGACAACCTCCGTGGCCTGACCGTGAGCACGATCCTCGTGGTCGCTCCGGCTGTCCTGGCCGCGGTGACGGTTCTGCCCGCGACGCTTTCCGTGCTGGGCCGCCGGATCGACCGCGGCCGGATCCCGTGGCTCGGCGACCGCGGCCCGCGCTCGCGGTTCTGGGCGGCGGTGGCCGGGGTCGTCACCCGGCGGCCCGCGCTCTGGAGCGGGCTCGCCACCGCCGTGCTGGTGCTGCTCACCCTGCCCGCGCTGGGGATCCGGCTGCAGGACCCCGCGCCGACCGAAAGCCTGCCGCGCGGCATTCCGGTGATCGACGCGGCCGCGCGGATCCAGGAAGCGTTTCCCGGCGTGACGATGCCCGCACACGTCGTCCTCTGGCGCGAAGACGACGGCCCGGTCGACACCCCCGCGGTCCGCCGGGCGATCGGGGAGCTCACCGCCGGGACCCCGAACCCGGTTGTGGTCGTCCCGGTCGGCCAGGCGCTGGTCGTCCGGGTCCCGCTCGGCGGCGCCGGGAACGACGGCGCCGCCGGCCGGACGCTCACGGCGTTGCGGGAAACCCAGCTGCCCCAAACGATCGGGCGGATCGATGGCGTCCATTTCGCGGTGGCGGGCCGGACCGCCGAGGCGGAAGACTTCACCACGCAGGTGCTCGACCGGGCGCCGTCCGTCTTCGGATTCATCCTGGTGCTCGCGTTCGTGCTGCTGCTCGTGGTGTTCCGGTCGGTCGTGGTGCCGGTGGTGTCGATCCTGCTCAACCTGCTCTCGGTCGGCGCGGCCTACGGCGTGCTCACGCTCGTGTTCCAGGACGGCTTTCTCGCGCCACTACTGGGTTTCACGCCCTACGGCGGGGTGCTCGGCTGGCTGCCGATGTTCCTGTTCGTGCTGTTGTTCGGGCTGAGCACGGACTACCACGTGTTCATCCTCAGCCGGATCCGCGAACGGCGGCGGGCGGGCGGCTCGGCGCGCGAGGCGATCGTCGAAGGCACGGCGCGCAGCTCCGGCGTCGTGACGAGCGCCGCGCTGATCATGACCGGGGTGTTCAGCATCTTCCTGAGCCTCGCCGCGATCGAGTACAAGATGCTCGGCCTCGGCATGGCGTTCGCGATCCTGCTCGACGCCACCCTCGTCCGCGGCGTGCTGCTCCCGGCGGCGCTGGCCCTGGCCGGGGAGCGGCTCTGGCGGCGTGACGTTGTAGCAGACCTTAAAGATCAGTCCAGGACTTTTCACTTGTCCTGACGGATCACCCCGGGCACCGTGGAATCCGTGAGCAAAGCGTCCGTGCGCATCGCCGTCCTGGCCCTGTTGTGGGGTTCCGGCTTCCTGTGGATCAAGCTGGCCCTGACCGGGCTGAGTCCCGTCCACCTGACGCTGGTGCGCTGCGCGCTCGGCGCGCTCACCTTGCTGGCCATGGCCTTCGCCACCGGCCAGCGGCTGCCGCGCGACCGCCAGACCTGGGGCCGGCTGGTCGTCGCGGCCTTCTTCTGCAACGCGCTGCCCTTCGCGCTGTTCGGCATCGGGGAACGGACGGTCGACTCCGGAGTCGCGGGGGTCATGAACGCGACGACCCCGTTGTGGTCACTGCTGATCGGCGTCCTGCTCGGCACGGAACGCCGTCTCACGCCCACCCGGCTGCTGGGCCTCGCGCTCGGCTTCGCGGGCGTGCTGGTGATCTTCGCGCCGTGGCAGCAGTCCGGCCTGCTCAGCGGCGGCGCGCTCGCGTTGCTGGGCGCCGGGCTCAGCTATGCGATCGCGTTCGCTTACATGGCAAGGAAACTGCCGCCCGGCGGGGCTCCGCTCGCGCTCTCGGCCGCGCAGCTGACGACGGCCACCGCGCTGACGGCCGTCGCCCTGCCCGTCGCCTCCACCGCGCCGCACCTGACGCTGACGGCGGTGGTCGCGGTGACCATCCTCGGGGTCTTCGGCACCGGGATCACCTTCTATCTCAACTACCGGATCCTCACCGACGAAGGCCCGACCGCCGCCGCGACGGTCGGCTACCTGCTCCCCGTCGTGTCCGTCGGGCTCGGCGCGCTCGTCCTGGGCGAACCGCTGACCCCGCGGGTCGTCGGTGGCATGGTGATCGTGCTGGCCGCCGTCGGCCTGACGCGGTGGCGGGCTCAGGCGAAGGCGCCGACGAGCTCGCCGGGCGCGGTGGCGGCGCCGAAGTAGTCACCCGTCGCCAGGTCCGCGCCGGCCTCGCGCCACCGGTCCGCCTGTTCCCCGGTGTGGACGCCGTCGACGACCAGGGTCGCGCCGGCCTTGCGAGCCAGCGGGACGAGCGCGCCGAGGAACGTCTTCGCCGGCCACTCGGCGAGCCGCCGGTCGACGCGCACGATGTCGACCGGCAGGTCCTCGACCGCCCGCAGGTCGCCGGGCCCGAGCCCGAAGTCGTCGAGCATCACGCGGACCCCGAGGCCGGCCAGCGCGGTGACGTTCTCGACGACCCCGGGCACCGGCAGCGCGCCGACCGGGACGCCGAGCAGCAGCTGCCCCGGCGGCAGGCCGCTGTCCTTCAGCAGCCGCGTCACGCGGGTGCCGAGCGCGTCGTCGGACACCTGGTGCCCGGTGAGGCCCGCGACCACCGGGAAGCCCACGTGCCGGCGCCACCACTCGCCGTGCCGGGCCGCGGTGCGCAACAGCCATTCCCCCAGCGGCAGCACGAACCCGGTCGCCTCGGCGAGCTCGGCACAACGTTCGTGCGCCAGCGCCGGCTCGCCCGGCCGCTCCCAGTGCAGGCGGGCTTCGACCCCGGCGAACCCGCCGTCCGCCAGCCGCGCCACCGGCCGGTAGCGGACGCCGATCTCGCCGTTCTCCCACGCCCCGGCCATCCCGACGGCGAGGGCCTGCGCCCGGCGGTCCGCGGCGTCGGCGGCCGGGTCGAACATCTTCCACTGCCCGCGCCGTTTCGCCTTGGCCCGGCGCAGGGTCTGGTCGGCCGCGCGCAGCAGCTCCGTCGGGTCGATGCCCTTCGCCGGCCGGTGCACGACCCCCGCGCTGGCCGACAGCGCGAGCCCGTGCCCGCCGACGAAGAACGGCTCGGCCAGCTCGTTGTTGATCGCGCGCACGATGGCGTCGATGTCCGGCGTGGTCGCGGTGTTCTCGACGAGGATGCCGAACTCGTCACTGTGGAACCGCGCGATCATCGCCTTTTCGCGCGCCATGACGACCTTCAGGCGCTGGGCGAAGTGCACCAGCAGCTGCTCGCCGACGCGGCGGCCGAGGCTGTTGCTGATCATGCCGAACGCGTCGAGGTCGACGTGGAACAGCGTGACGCCGTACACCGGGTCGGCCCGCCGCAGCGCCGCCTCCAGGTGGGTGCCGAAGTACTGGCGGTTCGGCAGCCCGGTCAGCACGTCGTGCAGCGCCTGGCGGCTCAGCTCGCCCTGCAGCAGCATCAGCTCGGTGCCGTCCTCGACCACCACGACGAAGTGCCCCGGCCGGTCGTCGGCGTCGCGCAGCAGGGACGCCGTGAGCGAGATGCGCGCGACGTCGCCGTCCCGGCGCAACAGCCGTTGTGACTGCCGGACGCGGTCCCGGCCGCCGTCGAGCAGCGCCGCCATCGCCTCGCGCAGGACCTCGACGGAGTCCGGGTGGACGACGTCGTAGAGCACCGACCCGGTCAGCTCGCCGGCCGGGTGCCCGAGCATCTCGGCCAGCGCCGCGTTGGCCCGCGCGATCCGGCCGTCGAGGGAGACCAGCGCGATGCCGCTCGCCGACGACGTCACGACTTCGTCGAAGCGCGCTTCGCTCTCCTTGAGGTTCCACTGGGCGTCCCGCACCGCTTTGAGCAGCGCGAGGTGCATGATCTCCTGCTGCTCGAGGACACCGCGCTCGTGCGCGAGCAGGAACCCGCACGAGAGCGCGCCCAGGGCGAGCACGATCCGCTCGGTGGCGCGGTCGGCCCCCTGGAGCTCGGGCAGCGCGGGCAACCCCTTGCCGAGCACGTCGAGCGTGCACCGAAGCCCGGGCTCGCCGACGTAACCGAGCGCCACGAGCCGTTCGCCGACACGGACGGCGGCTGTGGTGTCCGCGCCCGCGCGCAGGCTTTCGCACAGCGTGTCGAGCAGGCCGCGAAGCTCCCGGTCGAGCTCCTCGCGGCTCAGGGAGACGACGGTGACGCCGCTCAACAGGTAGGCCCACTTCCGGGCGAGCACGGTCCGCCCGCGTCCCGGGTCGGGACCCGCGGGCCGCTGCGGCAGGTGCTCGGTGTTCGGCATTCCGGCTGCCCGTTCAGTTCTTGCGGCCGATTCCGGCGTAAACCAGCATGTTCATCGCGGCCGCGTCGGAGATGTCCGCCGGCCCGGCCGGCCGCCATTCACCACAGCCGACCAATCCGGGTTCGACGATTTCGAAACCGGTGAACAGCTCGGAAACCTGGGCGTGCGTCCGCAGGGTCACTTGATCGGGACTCCGGCTCTCTTTGATCACTTCGGTCGCTTCTCCGAGATTGTCGCCCTGGTGGTCGCCGGTGACGTGAGTGATCGCGAGAAAACTCCCCGGCGCCAGCACCGAACTGTAGCGCGCGACGAGGTCGAGCGGATCGGATTCGTCCGGGACCCAGTGCAGCATCAACAGCATAAGCAGACCGACGGGTTTTTCGAAGTCGAGCAGAGTGCGCACCGAATGCGCATCGAAAATCTTTTCCGGGTCGCGCATATCGGCCTGCACAACCGCTGCACGATCGTTGCCGGCCAGCATGAGCTCACTGTGCGCGACCGCCACCGGGTCGCGGTCGACGTACACCACCCGGCAGTCCGGGCGCCGCGCCTGCGCGACCTCGTGCACGTTCGCCACGGTGGGGATGCCGCTGCCGAGGTCGAGGAACTGCCGGATGCCCTGGTCGGTCAGGAACCGCACGGCCCGGCCGAGAAACGCGCGGTTCACGCGCGCCGCGTCGCGCAGGCCGGGCATCGCGTGCTCGATCTGCTCGCCCACCGCGCGGTCGACGGCGAAGTTGTGCCCGCCGCCGAGCATGTAGTCGTAAGTGCGGGCGATGCTCGGCACCGAGATGTCGACACCCGGGGGAACCCATTCCGGAGATCGGGTCACGAAGAACACCTTCTCAGTCGGTCGGACCGGAAAGAGCTTAGCGATTCCGGACGGTTCGTCCACTGCGCCATATGCGTGAGCGCACACCACCCGATCGGGCACTGTCTCCTACGACCGGACAGGCCTACCGTAAGCCGTCTCCTTCGGAATATCCACACAATGGCGTAAACGAGGAGTCCGTATGACCGTCCCGGTCGCTCCGGGCCGGTGGCCTTTTCTCGGGCACACTCCGGCACTGCTACGGCGACGCTCCGCCTTCACCGATTCCCTGCACGAACACGGCGAACTCGTGAAGATCTACCTCGGCCCGTCGCCGACCTACTTCGTGACGAGCCCGAGGCTGGCCACCGAAGTGCTGGTCACGGCGGGGCCGAAGTTCCGCAAGGGCGCCATGTTCGACAAGTTCCGGCCGTTCGTCGGCAACGGCCTGGTGCTTTCGAACGGCGACTTCCACCGGCAGCAGCGCCGGCTGATGCAACCGGCGTTCCACCGCGACCGCCTGGCCGGCTACGCCGAAACCATGCGGCGCGCGGCGGCCGAGCTGAGCGACTCGTGGCGCCCCGGCGAAGTACGGCAGATCGACGAGGACCTGCAAGGACTCGCGGTGACGATCGTCGGCGAAGCGCTCTTCTCGACGGAGCTCGGGAAAGAGGCCATCGCCGAGGCCCGGCGGTCCATTTATCTGATCATCCAGCAGGGAATGATTCGCGCGTTGTCGCCGAAGTTCGTCGAAAAGCTGCCGATTCCCGGGAACCGGCGGTTCGACGTGGCGATCTCGCGGATGCAGGCGATCGTGCTCGAGGTGATCCGCGACTGGCGCACCGAAGGCGCCGACCACGGCGACCTGCTCTCGACGCTCCTGCTGGCCGGCATGACCGACGAGCAGGCGCGGGACGAGGTCCTCACCCTGCTCACCGCCGGGATCGAGACGACCGCGCTCGCGCTCTCCTGGATGTTCCACGAGCTCGGGCAGCACCCCGAGGTGGAAACCCGCGTGCACGCGGAAGTCGACGAGGTGCTCGGCGGCCGCCCGCTCGTGGTCGAGGACCTCCACCGGCTGACCTACGTCCGGCAGGTCGTCGACGAGGTGCTGCGCCGGTACCCGCTCTGGATGCTGATGCGCCGCACGCTCACCGACGTCGAACTCGGCGGGGTGCGGCTGCCGGAGGGCAGCGAGGTGATCGTCAGCCCGCACGCGCTGCACCACGACCCCGCGTCGTTCCCCGCCCCGGACCGGTTCGACCCCGGCCGCTGGGCGGCGGAGGACGAGGCGCGGCTGCCCAAGGGCGCGTTCATCCCGTTCGGCGCCGGCAACCGCCAGTGCATCGGGAACCGCTTCGCCCAGAACGAAATCGTGATCACGGTGGCCACCGTGGCCGCGCGCTGGCGGCTCGTCCCGGTGCCGGGGCGGCCGGTGCGCGTGAAGTTCACCTCGGCCGCCTACCCCGACCGGCTGCCGATGACGGTGGTCCCCCGCTAGCTGGAGGTCGTTCTCCTTGCGTTTTTGTGCTGCCGTGATGCTCGCGCTGACGGCGTTGCTCGTCCCCGTTCCGGCCCAGGCCGCCGCGACGACGTGTGAAGACCTGAACGTCCCGGTCACCGTCGCGTTGCTCCCACAGACGATGCACGGCCGCCTGTGCACCCCGCCCGGCGCGTCGACCGTGGTGGTCCTGATTCCCGGCGGCACGTACAACGCGTCCTATTGGGACATCGCGTACACCCCGCAGACCCGGTCGTTCCGCCTCGCGGCGAACCAGGCCGGCATCGCGACGCTCGCGCTCGACCGCCTGGGCACCGGCCAGAGCTCGAAGCCGTTGAGCGCGCTGCTGAGCGCGTCGGTCCAGGCGACCGCGGCGCACCAGGTGATCCAGGCCGTGCGGCCGCGGTTCGCGAAGGTGGTCGTCGGCGGCCATTCGATCGGGTCGGCCATGGCGATGATCGAGGCCGGCACCTACCGCGACGTCGACGGGGTGCTCGTCACCGGGATGACCCACCGGATGAACCTGATCACGGTGATTCCCGTGCTGGCCAACATGATTCCGGCGCCGCTCGACCCGGTGCTCGGCAGCCGAGGCCTCGACGCGGGCTACCTGACGACCGGCCCGGGCACGCGCTACCAAGCTTTCCACACGCCGGGCCCGGACGACGCGGGCGCGATCGCCTACGACGAGTCCACAAAGGACGTCTTCGCGGCGACCGAGGCGGTGGACAGCCTGACGCTCACGACGGTGGTCACCCCGGCGTCCCGGCGGATCACCGCGCCCACCCTGCTGGTGGTGGGCAACGACCCGCACTTCTGCGGCGAGCTCGGCAGCGACTGCTCGTCCCCGGAAGCCCTGCGCGCGTCGGAAGCCCCGTTCTTCGGCGGATCCTTGCAGACCTACATCCTCGACGGGTACGGCCACGCGATCAACTACGCCCCGAACGCGCCGGCGTACTTCACGGTGGTGATCAACTGGCTGAAAACGCTGTCGTAACAACCAGGCCGACCCCCGCGACCCTCAGCTGACACCGTCGGCGACGAGGGGACGCTCGACATGACCGACTACGCCCACCAACACCACTTCCTGGACGAATGCGTCCGCGGCGCACACCGCGACGAGTCGTTGACGGCGCTCCGGCGGTACTTCGACCAGCATTCCCCGGCGCGGTACACGGGCCGCTGGTTCGAGCGGTTCGCCGGCGGCGGCGACCGGCCCGACGTCGCCAACACGGTGACCGAGGCCGACGTCCTGGCCCTGAACTTCCTCAGCATCACCAGCCTCGCCGACGTCGCGATCGACGCGACGATCACCTACGCCCACCAGATCCGGGACCTGCTGGAGGAGATCCCGGTGGACCTCCCGATGCACTCGGTCGCCTGGTCGACGTACGAACCGGGCTCACCGGCGCACCGCCTGTGGGAGCTGTTCCGCCGCTGCGGCGGCAACCACCGCCCGGTGACGGCGGCCAAGCTGATGGCCCGCAAGCGCCCCCGCCTGATCCCGGTCTACGACAGCCGGGTCAAGGCGGTCCTGAAGGCACCGTCGAGCCCGTGGAACTGCCTGTGGAGCTGGTTCCACACGGACCCGACCCGCGCCTCGGCGGTGGCGGACCTGCGGTCGGAGGCGGGCGGGATAGCGGACATCAGCCTGCTGCGCTGCCTGGACGTGATCCTCTGGATGCGCTCCGGCACCCACCGCTGACCCGCAGCGACGTGGCAAAATCGGCCGGGTGAAGATCGGGATGCTGGGGCCCTTCGAAGTGCGCGCGGACGACGGCGAGGTCGCCGACGTGCCCGGGGCGCGGTTGCGGGGGCTGGTGGTCGCTCTTGCGCTCGATCCCGGGCACGTCGTCCCGAAGGCGCGGCTCGTCGACTGGATCTGGGGTGAGAACCCGCCCGCCGAGACGGCGAACGCCCTGCAGCGCCTGGTTTCCCGGCTCCGGAAGGTCCTGCCGGAAGGCGCGGTCGAAGGCCACCCGAACGGCTACCGGCTCACCGTGGACCCCGACGCCGTCGACGCCGTGCGGTTCGAACGGCTCGTCGCGCAGGCCCGCACCGACGAGAACCCGCGGCTGCTGCGTGAGGCCCTCGCGCTGTGGCGGGGTGCCGCCATGCAGGACGTCGGCCTGCAGGACAGCGACGCCTTCGACGCCGCCGTCACGCGGCTCGACGGGCTGCGCCTGGCCGCGCTTGAAGACCGCTTCGACGCCGAACCCGGTGGGGCGGAGCTGGTCACCGAGCTGACCGACCTCGTCGCCGAGCACCCGATGCGGGAACGGCTCGTCGGGGCGCTCATGCGGGCGCTCGCCGCCGCCGGGCGGGAGAACGAGGCGCTGCTCCTCTACCAGCGCACGCGGGAAGCCCTGGCCGACGCGCTGGGCGTCGACCCCTCACCCGAGCTGTCCGCGCTGCACGTCGAGCTGCTCCAGGGCGGGCCGAAACGGCGGCCGGAGACCCGGAAGACCAACCTGCGCGCCGAGCTGAGCAGCTACATCGGCAAGGACGACGACGTCGCGGCGGTCGGCGGGCTCGTCGGCGCGCACCGGCTCACCACCCTCATCGGGCCGGGCGGCTCGGGGAAGACCCGGCTGGCCACCGAAACCGCGCGCACGCTGCTCGGCGACGCGCCGGACGGCGTCTGGCTGGTCGAGCTCGCGGGCATCGGCGCGGACGGCGACGTCGCCCAGGCGACCCTCGACGGGCTCGGCCTCCGGGACGCGCTGCTCGGCGACGCGCCGTCCGCGGACCCGGCCGACCGGCTCGTCGCCGCGCTCCGCGAGCGGGACACCGTGCTGGTCCTGGACAACTGCGAGCACGTCATCGAGGCCGCCGCGGCGCTCGCGCACCGGCTGCTCGGGGAGTGCCGCCGCCTGCGGATCCTGGCGACGAGCCGCGAGCCGCTCGGCATCACCGGGGAGGCGCTGTGGCCGGTCGTGCCGCTGGCCCTGCCCGGCCGGCTCGCCGGTCCCGGCGAGATCGACGCCTCGCCGGCCGTGCGCCTGCTGCGGGAACGGGCGGGCGCGGTGCGCAAGGACCTCGCCGGGGACGCCGAGACGCTGTCGACCATGGCGCGCGTCTGCCGGGCGCTCGACGGGATGCCGCTGGCGATCGAGCTGGCCGCGGCCCGGCTGCGCACGATGTCCCTCGACCAGCTCGCCCACCGGCTCGACGACCGGTTCCGCCTGCTCACCGGCGGCAGCCGCACCGCGCTGCCGCACCACAAGACGCTGCGCGCCGTCATCGACTGGAGCTGGGAGCTGCTCTCCGACACCGAGCGCACGGTCCTGCGCCGGCTTTCGGTGTTCTCGAGCGGCGCGAGCCTCGACGCGGCCGAGCGGGTCTGCGCGGGTGCTCCCGTCGAGCCGGAGGACGTGCTCGACCTGCTCACCGCGCTGACCGAGAAGTCGCTGGTGGTCGCCGAGGGCGACAGCGTGCTGCGCTACCGGATGCTCGGCACGATCAAGGAGTACGCCGCCGACCGCCTCGCGGAAGCGGGGGAAACGGACTCGGCCCGGCACGCGCACCTCGCGTTCTTCACCGAGCTCGCCGACACAGCCGACCCGCAGCTGCGCCGCGCCGACCAGCTCAAGTGGCTGGGCACGCTCAAAGCCGAGCACGACAACATCAGCGCCGCGATGCGCGGCGCCCTCGCCGACGGCGACGCGCAGGCGTCGATGCGGCTCGCGGCCGGCGCCGGCTGGTACTGGTGGCTCGTCGGCCACAAGGCCGAAGGCATGGAGCTGGTCACCGCAGCCGTCGCCACCCCCGGCGAGGTCGACGACGACATCCGGGCCTGGGTCTACGCGCTGCTCGTGACGTTCGCCAGCTCCGGCATGGGCGACGAGCACCAGGCGGCCGAGTGGATCCACAAGACCTACGAGCTCAGCCGGCGGAGTGCGTCCCCCAACCCGATGCTGGGCCTGGTCGTCCCGCTCGAACGGATGCTGCGGGAGCCGGGCTCGGCCGTCGCCGCGTGGGAAACCTCGCTGGACAGCGAAGATCCCTGGGTGCGCGCGATGGTCCGGCTCCAGCTCGGCAAGCTGCGGATCGCGCTGGGTGAAGACGGGGACGCCGCAGACGCGTGCCTCGAGCAAGCGCTCACCGAGTTCCGCGCCCTCGGTGAACGGTTCGGGATCTCGTTCGCCCTGACCGAGCTGGCCGACCGCATCGCCACCCGCGGCGAGTTCGCCCGGGCCTGCGCGTACTACGACGAGGCGATCGCGGTGGTCGCCGAGGTCGGCGCGGTCGACGACGTCATCCGGATGCGGTCGCGCCAAGCCCAGCTGTACTGGCTGCTGGACGACGAACCGGCGAGCGCGGCCGCCATCGCCGAGGCCGGCCGCTGCGCCGAAGAGGTCACCTGGCCGGACTCGCTGGCCATGCTGGCCCTCGCAAAGGCCGAGCTCGCGCGCTGGCACGGCGACGTCAAGGAAGCGTACGAACAGCTCGACGTCGCGACCACCGTCTGGGGCGCGGAAGCCGAGCAGCCGACGATCCGGGCCAAGACGCACGAACTGCTGGGGTACCTCGCCGACGACCTCGAGCGGGCGCGGGAGTTCCACGCGACGGCGTGGCGGGCCGCGGCCGCGGTGGGGCACGCGCCCACGATCGCCGAGGTGCTCGTCGGGGTCGCGGACCTGGCCCTGCGCCGGGACGAGCACGCCCAGGCCGCCCGGCTGCTCGCGGCGAGCACCGCCGTGCGCGGGCTGCCGGACCGGGCGAACCCGGACCGCGCCCGCGTCGAAGAAGCCGTGCGGAGCCGCCTCGGCGACGAGGGGTACGCCGAGGCGGCTCGGGAGGGGACAGCGGCGGACGGGAGCGAGCTGGCCGCCGTCACGCTCGCTTCTTGAACGTCGAGCGCGCCCACAGGTACCCGGCGACGGCGATCCCCGCGCACCAGGCGAGGGCGATGGCCGCGGTGCCGGCCGACGGCGTGCCGTTCAGCAGGCCGCGCAGCGTCTCGATGATCGGCGTGAACGGCTGGTACTCGGCGAACTGCCGGATCCCGGGGCCCATCTTGTCCGCCGGCGCGATGGCGCTGCTGAAGAACGGCAGCATGACCAGCGGCACCGACGCCAGGCCGGCCGTCTCCGGCGACTTCGCGGCCAGGCCGAGCGCGACCGTCAGCCAGCCGACGGCGAGCCCGAGCGCCACGACGACCCCGAGCACCCCGAGCCAGTCGAGGAAACCCGCCGCCGGGCTGAACCCCAGCGCGAAGGCCACCCCGATGATCGCCGCGATGGCGACCAGGTTGGTCAGCAGACCGGCGATGACGTGCCCGGTCAGTACCGCGCCGCGGGAGACGTCCATGACCTTGAACCGGTTGATGATGCCCTTGGTCATGTCGGAGTTCACGGCCGTCGCGGTGGCGCCGAGGCCGTAGCAGACGGCCAGCAGCATCAGGCCCGGTGTCGCGTAGTCGACGTAATCGACTCCGACGTCGAAGGCGTCACCGAGCATGTAGACGAACATCAGCATGACGACGACCGGCATCAGCACCGCGTTGAACACCGACGTCGGGTTCCGGGCGATGTGCTTGAAGTTGCGGCGCAGCATGACGATCGAGTGCGACTGGGTGCTCATTTCGCGGTCACTTCCGTGTCGTGGCCCGTGAGGGCGAGGAAAACGTCGTCGAGGTCGGGGGTGTGGACGGAGAACTCTTCGGCGCCGAGGCCGTACTCGTCGAGCCGGTCGAGGAGGGACCGCAGCGACTTCGTCCCGCTGTCGCTGGGCACCCGCAGGGCGAGCGCCTCGTCGTCGCGCGTGGAGTCGGGGAAGATCCGCGCGGCGGCGTCGAGCTCGGTGCCGGTGGTGAAGCGGAGCCGGACGTGCGTGCCGGGGATCAGCCGCTTCAGGTCGTCGGGCGTGCCCTGGGCGACCAGGCGGCCGCGGTCGAGCACCGCGATCCGGTCGGCGAGCTGGTCGGCCTCCTCGAGGTACTGGGTGGTGAGGAAGATCGTCACGCCGTCGGCCACGAGCTCGCGGACGATCGACCACATCGTGCGGCGGCTGCGCGGGTCCAGCCCGGTCGTCGGCTCGTCCAGGAAGACGATCCGCGGGTCGCCGACCAGCGTCATCGCCAGGTCCAGCTTCCGGCGCATGCCGCCGGAGTAGGTCGAGACCGGCTTCTTCGCCGCCTCCACCAGGTCGAACCGCTCCAGCAGCTCGCCGACGACCCGCTTGCCGCCACGCTGCAGGTCGACCATCAGCTGGAGGTTCTCCCGCCCGGTCAGCAGCTCGTCGACGGCCGCGAACTGACCGGTGACCCCGATCGCCGCGCGCACCGCCTTGGCCTCCGCCGTGATGTCGTGGCCGGCGACCCGCGCTGTCCCGCCGTCGGCCTTCGCCAGCGTGGTCAGCACGTTCACCGTGGTCGTCTTGCCCGCGCCGTTGGGGCCGAGCAGGGAAAAGATGGAGCCGGTACGCACGTCCAGGTCGATGCCGTCGAGCACGACCTTGTCGCCGTAGGCCTTGCGCAGTCCCGAGACCGCGATCGCTGAATCACTCATGCCGCCACTTTCGGCACCCGGCCTGACGCCGTCCTGACACGGCGCCGCCCCTCGCCGTGTCAGGGCCGTGTCAGGACCGTCCGCGAAGGTCGGTCGCAGCACCCACCACGAGAGGAAATCCGATGACCCAGACGGTTCCCGTCCCGAACGGCCTCCCGATGGAGCGCGACGTGAGCCCCTTCGACCCGGGCAGCCGGATCGCGCGGCTGCGGGACGCCCGCCCGGTCAGCCCGATGCTCTTCCCGGACGGGCACGAAGGCTGGCTCGTCACCGGCTACGACGCCGTCCGCCGGCTGCTGGCCGACTCGCGGTTCAGCTCGCGCCAGGACATCGGCGTCCTCCACATGCCGTACGAGACGCCCGGCATGCCCGTCGCCACCGAGCCGTCCCCGCAGATCCCGGGCATGTTCATCACCATGGACCCGCCGGAGCACTCCCGGCTGCGCAAGCGCCTCACCGGTGCGTTCACCGTCAAGCGCATGAAGCAGCTCGAAGACCACATCACCGAGGTCGTCGAGGGGCAGCTGGACGCGCTCGCGAAGCTGACCCCGCCGATCGACCTGGTCAAGGAGTTCGCGCTGCCGGTGCCTTCGCTGGTGATCTGCGAACTGCTCGGCGTCCCCTACGCGGACCGGGAGACGTTCCAGGTCAACTCGGCGAAGTTCCTCGAAAAGGACGTGACGCTCGAAGAGAAGATGGGCGCATACGGCGCGCTGACGACGTTCCTGGCCGAGCTGGTCACGGGCAAGCGCGCCGAGCCGGGTGAGGACATCCTCTCCGACCTGGCCCGCCACGACGACCTCACGATCGAGGAGCTGACCGGCGCGGCGTTCCTGCTGCTGCTCGCCGGCCACGAAACCACCGCGAACATGCTGGCACTGGGCACTTTTGCGCTCCTGGAGCACCCGGCCCAGCTGGCCGAGCTGCGCGAGAACACCGAGCTCATGCCCGACGCCGTCGAGGAGCTGCTGCGGTACCTGTCCATCGGCGACATCTTCTTCCGTTACGCCACCGAGGACATCGAGCTCGGCGGTGAGACGATCCCCGCGGGCTCGACGGTGATCGTCTCGCTGCTGGCCGCCAACCACGACCCGAAGCGGTTCGAAAACCCGGACACGCTGGACATCCACCGCAAGGCCCGCGGCCACCTGTCCTTCGGCCACGGTGTCCACCAGTGCCTCGGTCAGCAGCTGGCCCGCATCGAGATGCGCGCCGGTTTTGAGGCCCTGCTGCGCCGTTTCCCGACGCTGGCGCTGGCCGTCCCGGCGGAGGAGGTGCAGCTCAAGACGGACATGAACATCTACGGGGTGCACGCCCTGCCGGTCACCTGGAGCTGACCGGGCTCAAGCCGCGCGGTCCGCGGCCGACGTCGTCCGGACGACGTCGGCCAGCGCGCTCAGCACCGCGGCCTTCTGCTGCCGGAAGTAGAAGTGGTCACCGGGGAAGCAGCGCACGCCGATCTCGCCGGTCACGTGGTGCTGCCACGCGCGCAGCACATCCACGCCGAGGGTGTCGTCACTGCCGCCGAACACGGTCAGCGGCACGGACAACGGGGCTTCGGGACGCCATTCGTAGGTTTCCAGGATCGCGTAGTCCGCCCGGACGTACTGCGCGACCCGGGACCTGCGCGCCGGGTCCGTCAGCACCTCGCCGGGCAGGCCGCCGTGGCGCCGCGCGACTTCGTCGAGCAGCTCGTCGTCGGGCAGGTCGCGGATCGGCGGCTCGGCACGCGGCAGCGAGGGCGCCGGGAAGCTGGACACCACCAGGTGATCCGGCAACCGGTGCCCGAGGCGGCGCAGCTCCCGCGCGACCTCGTACGCCACCAGCGCGCCCAGGCTGTGGCCGAACATCGAATACGGCGCGCCGACCGGGAGGACCTCGACGAGCTCGGCGACGAGGTCGGCCATCCGCGTCAGCACGGGTTCGTCGAGCCGGGAACCACGGCCGGGCAGCTGGACGGCACTGAGCTCGGCGTCGGGCAGCTGCCGCGACCACCGGGCGTACTCCGCGCCCGCCCCGCCGCCGTGCGGGAAGCAGAACAGCCGGGGCCGGCCGGGCCGCGCCGGGCCTTGGATGAGCCAGCCGCCGGTCGCGCGCGCGTCCACCATCGTCGGCCCTTCCGTGTAAGGCTTCTCCCCTGACGCCAGCATGATCGCCGCGCCACCGCCCGGACACTCCCGGCTTGCGCTCCCGGGCCGAAACCGCTCGTGACAAGACGTGGTCACCCGCGCACGCACGGCACAGTCGGAACCCAAGACTCGCATCGTGGGGTGTCCGGAGGTCCGGTGTTTCGACGAACCGCAGTTCTCGCCGTCGGCGCGGTGGTGCTGATGGCCCTGTCCGGCACGCCGGCGGCGGCCACGCCGTCGCGCTCCAGCGACGCAGAGGCGTTGCAAGCAGCGCTGGACGCGGTGCGGGACGCCGGAGTTCCCGGTCTCCTCGCGGAAGTGCGTGACGGCAAGAAGGTCTGGCGCGGGGCCAGCGGGGTCGCCGACGTAGCCACCGGCGCGCCGATGCGTCCCGGGCTGGCGTTCCGCGCCGGCAGCATCGGCAAGACGTTCGTGGCGACCACGCTCCTGCAGCTCGTCGGCGAGCACCGGGTGCGCCTCGACGACCCCGTAGGCCGGTACCTGGGCGACCTGCTGCCGCCGGACCTTTCCACGCGGGTGACCGTCCGGATGGTGCTGCAGCAGACCACCGGCATCAACGACTACCAGACCACGCTCATCCGGTCGGACGACGACATCGCGCGCTACCAGACCGAGACCGTCTCCCCGGAACACCTGGTCGCGCTCGGCCTGGCCCTCCCCCGGACCGGCGCGCCCGGCGCCGCGTACTTCTACTCCAACACCAACTACATCCTCGCCGGGCTGATCATCGAGAAGATCACCCACCGGCCGGTCGAGCAGGAGGTGGCCCGGCGCATCACGACGCCGTTGCGGCTGTCGCACACTTCTTTCCCCGGTACCAACCCGTACCTCGTCGGCCCGCACACCAAGGGTTATGTGCCCTGGAGTGACGGCACCCTGCGGGACTTCAGCGTCTACAACATGTCGTGGGCCTGGACCGCCGGGAGCCTGACGTCGACGACCGCGGACCTCGACCGCTTCTACACCGCGCTGCTCACCGGCCGCGTGCTGCGCCCCGACCTGCTCACCGAGATGCTGACCGTGGTGCCGAACGACCCGAAGGACCCCGGCGGCGCCGGGTACGGCCTGGGCATCGGCCGCACGCTCATGCCGTGCGGCCCGACCTGGGGCCACGGCAGCGCCGTCTTCGGCTACGGCGCGGGCTCGATCCGCCGGGTGGACGGCAGCCGGCAGGTCAGCTTCGCCTACAACCTCACGCGGTACCCGGCCGGCGGCCCGATCGACGTCGCGCTCACCCGGTTCCTGCTGCTCGCCCTCTGCGGCACCCCGAACTGACGCCGAGACCGCACGCGACGAGACGTGCGCACGCCTGCGGCTGGCGGATTGTTGGGCCGCATCCAGGTGAGTCGGAGCCGGGGATCCCCCGGGGCGACGCGCCCACGAACATCGGGAGTGATCTGCGTGACCCAGTACTCGATCGACGCGCGCGGGGACGCGCGCCCGGCGCTGACGAGCCTGCGTCTCTTCGGCGCCCTGCTCGTCTTCATCACCCACGCCGCTTACCTGGCGCCGTTCGCGAACGCCCAGCTCGCGCACGACTTCACGTTCATCGGCATCAACGGCGGCCACTTCGGTGTGTCGCTCTTCTTCGTGCTCAGCGGTTTTGTCCTCACCTGGTCGACCGGGGCCGGCTACCGGCTGCGGGACTTCTGGCGCCGCCGGTTCCTGCGGATCATCCCGAACCACCTGGTGACGTTCCTGCCGGCGCTCGGCGTGACACTCCTGCTCGGCGCGACGATCGGCCTCGGCCCGCTCCTGGTGAACTACCTGTTCCTGCAGCAGGCCTGGGTCACCGACGTCACGTTCGGCGCGCCGTCGCCCAACCCGGTGACGTGGACGCTGGGTGTCGAGATGCTCTTCTACCTGCTGTTCCCGCTGGCCTTCAAGCTGGTGCGGCGGATCCGCACCGACCGCGTGTGGCAGTGGTGGTTCGCCACCGGGCTGCTCGTCCTGCTGACCACGGTCGTCGTCGGCGCGATTCTGCCCAGCGGCCCGCCCAGCCCGCTCTTCCCGTCGGGCACCTGGGCGCAGCACAAGGCGCTCCTGTTCTTCCCGATCACGCGGCTGCCCGACTTCTTCATCGGCATGCTCACCGCGCGGCTGGTGCAGGAGAAGCGGTTCCCGAAGATCAAGGTCGGCTGGGCGGCGGCCATCGCCATCGGCGTCTACGCCTTCACGACGGCGTTCCTGCCCGCCTACTACGGCTTCTCGGGCATGTTCGCCTTCCCGGCGGCCCTTCTGGTCGGCTCGGCCGCGACCCGCGACCGCAGCCGCCCGGGCTTCCTGGAGAGCAAGCCCGCGCTCTGGCTCGGTGAGACCACGTACTCCTTCTACCTGGTCCACCTGCCGCTGCTCTCGCTCGGGCTGTTCATCGCCGCGAAGGTGCTGCCGGGCGGCGGGAAGATGGGCGTGCTCCCCGGGATCCTCTTCATGCTGGTCATGATGGGTGTCGCGCTGGTCGTGGCCCGGCTGCTGTACATCTCGGTCGAGCGGCCGGCGATGCGGCGCTGGGGCCGTTCGCGCCGCGCGGCCCGCCCGCAGCCGATCACCGGTGGCGGCGAGGACACCAAGCCGGACACCGGCACCGGCACCGCCGAGCCGGGCCGCGCCGCGGCCTGACCGGGGCTGCCCGCAACCGAAGAGACGCCTGCCGGGGTGCCCGGGCGGCACCCTGGCAGGCGAGCACCGAGCCACCACGACCCACTCTCCACCCGGAGGTTCCGTCATCATGGGCAACAACGACTCCCTCAGCGCCGCTGAGCTCGACGAGCTGGACCGTCGCCACCTCGTGCGGTCCATGCAGCGGGGGTACATCAAGGATCGCGTGATCATCACCCGTGGCCGGGGCTCCACGGTGTGGGACGCCGAGGGCAACGAATACCTCGACGCCGCCGGCGGTGGCGTCTGGCACTCGCCGATCGGTCACGGCCGCCCGGAGCTCGCCGAAATCGCCGCCGAGCAGATCAAGCGGATCGAGTTCTTCACCAGCCTGCTCGAGTTCTCCAACGACAAGGCGATCCAGCTCGCCACCCGCATCGCCGGTCTCGCCCCCGAGGGCCTGGACCGCGTCTTCTTCACCAACGGCGGCTCGGAAGCGGTCGAGACGGCGATCAAGGCCGCCCGGCTGTTCCACTTCCGCCGTGGCGAGCCCGACCGCACCTGGATCCTCTCCCGCCACTACTCCTTCCACGGCGCCACCTACGGCAGTGGCACGGCCACCGGCCTCCCGCAGATGCAGCACGGTGTCGGGCCGAACCTGCCCAACTTCGAGAAGCTGACCCCGCCGTACCCGTACCGGGCCGAGATGTACGGCGGCGCCGAGACGACCGACTTCTGCGTCGCGGAGCTGGAAGAGACCATCGAGCGGATCGGCGCGGGCAACATCGCCGCCATGATCGGCGAGCCGGTGATGGCGGGCGGCGGTGTCGTCGCGCCGCCGGAGGACTACTGGCCGCGGATCCAGGAAGTCCTGGACCGGCACGGGATCCTGCTCGTCGCCGACGAGGTCGTCACCGCGTTCGGCCGGCTCGGCTCCTGGTTCGACGCCCCGAACCGCGGCATGCGCCCGCACATGATCACCCTGGCGAAGGGCATCGCGGGCGGGTACGCCGCGCTCGGCGCGACCGTGATGACCGACGCGATCGCCGACACGATCATCGGTGAGGAAGGCTTCTTCCACGGCTACACCTTCCAGGGCCACCCGGTCGCCTGCGCCCTCGGGCTCGAGACGATCGAGATCATCGAGCGTGAGGGCCTGCTGGGCCGCGCCCGCGAGATCGAGACCGAGCTGCGCGAGGGCCTGGCCGGGCTCAAGGACCTGCCCACGGTCGGCGACGTCCGCGTCGAGGGCACCCTCGCCGCGATCGAGCTCGTGTCGGACCGCGACCACAAGATCCCGGTCGAGTGGCACGTCGGCGACGCCGTCGCGTTCGAGATCCGCGCGCGCCACAACGTGATCGCCCGTCCGTACGCCCACAACCTGGTCCTCGCCCCGCCGCTGGTGACCACCACCGAAGAGATCGCGCGGGCCTGCCAGGCGGTGGCCGAAGTGGTCGGGCGGCTCAGCCCGGCCGGCGACATCGCCCCGTGACCGGCGTGTCCCCCGAAACTCGGAAGGAAGTTCAGATGTACGACTACATCGTGGTCGGAGCCGGCTCGGCGGGGACCGTCGTCGCCACCCGCCTCAGCGAAGACCCCGACAAGCGGGTGCTGCTGCTGGAAGCCGGCGGCCAGGACACGCTGGACACGATCCACATCCCGGCCCTGTTCGGCGACCTGTTCCGCACCAGCGTGGACTGGGACTACGACTCGCACTTCGAGCCGGGCCTCGACCGGCGCCGGATCTTCATCCCCCGGGGCAAGGTCCTGGGCGGCACGAGCTCGATCAACGCCATGCTCTACATCCGGGCCAACCCGCTGGACTACAACAGCTGGAACCAGCCCGGGTGGAGCTACGACGAGCTGCTGCCGCTGTTCCGCCGCGCGGAGGACAACGAGCGTGGCGAGTCCCGCTACCACGGTGTCGGCGGGCCGCTGCGGGTCTCGGAAGGCCGTTCGAACAACATCACCATGACGGCGCTCATCGAGGCTGCCCTCGAGGCGGGCCACCCGGCGAACGACGACTTCAACGGCGAGACGCAGGACGGCTTCGGCCGGTTCCAGCTCACCCAGCGCGACGGCCGCCGGTGGAGCGTCGCGGACGCCTACCTGAAGCCCGCGCTCGACCGGCCCAACCTGACGGTGGTCACGAACTTCCACGCGCTGCGCCTGGTCCTCGACGGCACGCGCGTCACGGGCGTGACCGGCACGCGGTTCGGCGAGGAGCTGACCTTCTCCGCCGAGGCCGAGGTCATCGTCTCCGGTGGCGCCTACAACACCCCGACCCTGCTGATGTACTCGGGGATCGGGCCCGCCGGGGTGCTGGAGGGCGCGGGCGTCGACGTCGCCGTCGACCACCCGGAGGTCGGCCGCAACCTGCAGGACCACCTGTTCGTCCCGCTGATCTACGCCCACGACGAGCCGGTGAGCACGATCGCGGCCGGCGAAGCCGAGATGGCCGAGTTCTTCGAGCACGGCACCGGGCCGTTCACCTCGAACGGGCCGGAGGGCGGCGGCTTCATCCGCACCAAGCCGGGCCTGCCCGCGCCGGACGTCTCGTTCTACTGCGGGCCGATGATGTTCCCGGACAGCGGGCTTTCGGTGCCGACCGAGCACGCGGTCACCTTCGGCCCGGTCATGCTGACCCCGGAAAGCCGCGGGCAGGTGTCGATCATCGGGGCGGACCCGACGACGAAGCCGAAGATCGAGCACAACTACCTGACCACGGAGGACGACCGCGTAGTGGCCGTCGAGGGTGTCCGGGCGGCGATGGAGATCGCGAGCCAGCCGGCCCTGAGCCGCTACACCACCCGCCCGTACCAGGTTCCGGCTTCGGACAAGGCGGACGACGTCCTCGCCTTCATCCGCAGCATCGCCCACCCGATCTGGCACGCGGGCGGCAGCGCGGCGATGGGCAAGGTCGTCGACGCCGAGCTGAAGGTGCAGGGCCTGGAAGGCCTGCGGATCGCCGACACGTCGGTGATGCCCACGATCGGCCGCGGCGCGACGAACGCGTCCGCGATCGTCATCGGCGAACGTGCCGCCGACCTGGTCGCCGGCACCCGGACCGCCCGCAAGGCGGCCTGACGACGCGGGGGGGGGGGGGGGGGGGGGGGGGGGGGGGGGGGGGGGGGGGGGGAGGGGGGGGCGGGGTGGTTTTGGTGTGTCTTTCTTCCTTCTGTCTCCTGCTCCTTCGGTT
>NZ_JBVJOW010000004.1:846698-971054 GCF_055582965.1 Amycolatopsis sp. NPDC104863 | reverse complement strand
TCTCCCCTTTTCCCCCCCCCCCCCCCCCCCCCCCCCCCCCCCCCCCCCCCCCCCCCCCCCCCCCCCCCCCCCCCCCCCCCCCCCCCCCCCCCCAGCCCGATTCACCCGTTCTTCGCGTCGAAACTCCTCTACTCCGGGGGTCCACATCCATGCATGTCGCCATCGTCGTCCAGCCGGCCCACGGTCACGTCAACCCGATGCTCCCGCTCGTCCCGGAGCTGCTGGCCCGTGGCCACCGCGTCACCTACGCGACGGGCCCGGAGTGCGTGCCCGCGGTCGCGGCCACCGGTGCGAAGGTTCTCGAGATCCCGGCCAAGGTGCCGCCCATGTTCTGGCCGGAAGGCGCGACCGACGAGCGCGTCGACGAGATGCTGTCGGCGATGTCGACCAGCGTCCGCGACAGCCTCCCGATCCTGCTGCGCGAGTTCACCGCCGACCCGCCGGACGTGCTCTGCTACGACCTCACCACCGAAGCCGGCCGCATCCTGGCGAAGATCCTCGACGTGCCGGCCGCGTCCCTGGTGCCCCACTTCGCGTTCAACGAAGCCCTCGGCATGCGTGACGCCATCGCCGTCGCCGACGACTGGACCGCGCAGGACCCCGGGTGGCCGTGGCACAACTACTTCGCGGCGATGAAGGAGACCGCGGCGGAGTACGGCGTCGAGTGGAAGGACGACGCCCTCGAAGGGACGTCGCCGGACGGCCTGAACCTCGTGCTGATCCCCAAGGAGTTCCAGTACGGCCCCGAAACGTTCGACGAGCGGTTCCAGTTCATCGGGCCGCTGGACAACAGCGAGCTGCAGGCCGGCACCTGGGCGCCCGCGGACCCCACGAAGAAGACGCTGTTCATCTCCTTCGGCACGCTGTTCAACAACAACCCGCAGTTCTACAAGACGTGCTTCGAGGCGTTCGGTGACCTCGACTGGAACATCGCCCTGGCCGCGCACAAGCTGGACGTCGGCGAGCTCGGCCCCATTCCGGCGAACTTCGACGTCCGCCCGCACTTCCCGCAGCTGGACGTCCTCAAGCACGCCTCGGCGGTCGTGTCGCACACGGGCATCAAGACCCTCTTCGACGCGACCACCCTCGGTGTCCCGATGGTGATCGTGCCGCCGGTGCCGATGTGCCAGCTGATCGCGACGCGCGCCGAGCAGGAAAGCCTCTCTCGGGTCCTCGACCCCGCCACGCTGGACGCCGCGACGCTGCGCAGCGCGGTCGAACAGATCACGCACGACGAGGAGATCCTGGCCGGGGTGAAGCGGTACCAGCAGATCATCGAGAACTGCGGTGGCGCGAAGGCGGGGGCCGACGCCCTCGAAGCCTACGCACGCTGAGCCCCGTGTTCCCGCCCGTCCGTCGTCCCGGTGAAAACAATGCCCCGAAAACCCACACTCAAGCACCCGAAGACGTGAGTTTTTTACTCACCGCAATTCCGAGGTGGTCCGTGAAGGTGGTTTCGGAAGACCGTGGTGTCGGACCGAGGCAACGTCTAAGGAGTTCGCAATGCGCGTAGCATTCGTCATCTGGCCGGCTTCAGCACATCTCTACCCCCTGGTTCCCCTCGCGTGGGCGCTCAAGGCGGCGGGCCACGAGGTCGTCGTCACGTCCCACCCCGCGATCGCGGACGAGGTCGCCGCGATGGGCCTGACCCCGGTGTCGATCTGCGAAGCCGACAGCACCCCGCTGCTCGGGCCGGCGTCGCCGTACGTCGACGAGCGCGTCGACCTCAAGAAGATCACCGAAGCCCTGGCGTTCACCAAGGACGACCCGGACCGGGAGCACTGGAACGTGCTCACGCAGTACTACGTGCCTTCGATGTGGGACTTCCTGCCCTACCGCGGTGACCCGGCCGAGCCGATGCCCGCGATGGACGGCCTGGTGAGCTTCTTCCGCACCTGGCAGCCCGACCTCGTGCTGTGGGACCCCTGCATGCCGGGCGGCGCGGTCGCGGGCAAGGCGGTCGGGGCCGCGCAGGCGCGCTGGTGGACCTGTCCGGACGTCTTCTGCGCCAGCATCGACCGCGTCAACCGGGTCAAGGAGTCCGGCGTCGAGGTCGACAACCCGCTCGCCGAGACCGTCCGCGGGATGGCGGACCGCTACGGCGTCGAGGTGAACCAGGAGCTGCTGGTCGGGCAGTTCACGGTGAACCCGCAGCCGCCGGCGGTCGGGCCGTTCGTCTCCGCGAAGCCGTTGTCGCTGCGCTGGATCCCGCACGCCAAGCAGCAGGTCATGCCCGACTGGATCTACCCGAAGCCGGAGCGTCCCCGCGTCGCCATCTCCCTCGGCCTGTCCGAGCGGTCGTTCATGGCCGAGGGCTGGGCGCACATCCCGGCGCTGCTGGAAGCCGTTTCGGTGCTGGACATCGAGGTCGTCGCGACGCTCAACGAGAAGCAGCTGTCGAAGGTCGACAAGATCCCGGACAACGTGCGCGTCGTGGACTTCGTCCCGCTCAACCAGCTGATCCAGACGTGCGACCTGCTCATCCACCACGGCGGCATGGGCACGGTCACGCCGGCGATCGCCAACGGCGTTCGGCAGATCGTCGTCGACTTCGTCGGCCACGACATCCACGTGACCCCGGGCTCGGGCGACCGGCTCGGCCGCTCGCGCTACAGCCTCGGCCCGGCACTGGCCCGGTACGTCACGGATTCGGGCGCCGGTCTCGTCATGGACGTCAGCAAGCCCGACCCGCTGGTGATGCGCGAGCAGATCCTGCGCGTGCTGGACGAGCAGCACTTCCAGGACCAGGCCGACCGCCTGCGCAACGACTGGCTGGCGCAGCCCAGCCCGAGCGAGTTCGTCCCGACCCTGGAGCGGCTCGCCGCGCAGCACAAGAGCCGGTAGCCGGAAACGGGAGCCGGTGGCGGGATCGCCGCCGGCTCCCGTTCTCCCGGTCGTCGAAAAGATCGAAAAACCAATTCCTTCTCCGCACTTGCCGAACTGCTGGCCTTGCCACGCGACGACTGAGAAAATGGAATCATGCCTACAGACGGGGAATACTCGCCGAGTCCGGTCGAGTACATCAGCCAATACGTCGAGAAGTACGAAGTCTCGAACGGCACCGACGGTTACCTGTACAACGACCGGCCGGTCGTCCTGCTCACGAGCAAGGGCGCGAAGACGGGCAAGACGCGCAAGGTCCCGGTGATGCGGATCGAGCACGAGGGGCAGTACGCCCTCGTCGCTTCGTCGGCCGGCTCCGACAAGCATCCCGGCTGGTACTACAACATTTCCAGCGACCCCCGCGTGCAGATCCAGGACGGCTCGGTCAAGGGCGAGTTCGTCGCGCGGGAGATCACCGGTGACGAGCAGGCCACGTGGTGGGCCCGCGCCGTCGAAACCTGGCCGGAGTTCGAGGACTACACCCGGATGACCACCCGCTCGATTCCGCTCTTTGTGCTGACCCCGGTCGAGCAGAGCTCCGAATCGGCCGCGTGAAAAGAACCAGAAGATCATCGGCAAACCGCCGTGGCCCCGACTGACCACGGATACCTAAGGAGAAGGTCTTGACTCTCGCTGGAAAAACTGCGCTCGTGACCGGGGCCGGCCGGGGGATCGGCAAGGCGATCGCGCTGCGGCTCGCCAAGGACGGGGCCAACGTCGCGATCAACGACATCAACCCCGACACCGCCAAGGCGACCGCCGAGGAGATCAACGACCTGGGCCGCAAGACCGTGGTCGTCCCCGGCGACGTGTCCGACCGGGACAAGATCTTCGCCGTCGTCGACGAAACGTTCACCACGCTGGGCTCGCTCGACATCATGGTGAACAACGCCGGCATCTGCCAGACCAAGGAGCTGCTCGAGGTCACCCCTCAGGACCTCGAAGACCTGTTCCGCGTCAACGTCTTCGGTGTCCTGTACGGCATCCAGGCGGCCGCCGAGACCATGAAGAAGAACGGTGGCGGCAAGATCATCAACGCCGCTTCCGGCGCCGGCCACACCGGTGTCCCGGCATTCTCGGCCTACTCGGCCACGAAGTTCGGCGTCGTGAGCTTCACCCAGAGCGCGGCGATGGAGCTGGCGGAGCACAAGATCACCGTCAACTCCTACTGCCCGGGCATCGTCGACACCGACATGTGGGCGGAGCTCGACAAGGTGCTCGGCGCCAAGCTGGGCAACGAGCCGCGCGAGACGATGACCACGTTCGCCCAGGGCGCCGTCCTGCGCCGGGTCGAGGTGCCGGAGGACGTCGCGAACTTCGTGTCCTACCTGGCCGGCCCGGACTCGGACTTCATGACCGGCCAGTCCGTCGTCATCGACGGCGGCATGGTGATGCGGTAGCCGGCACGCCCTCCCGGCGCCCGGCAGCTCCCCGCACGGACGTTGGCGATGTCGTTCTTCCCGACATCGCCGGCGTCCGTTTTTTCGTGCCGCCGGTCAGAACTCCTCGACCAGCCCGATGATGACACCCTCGGGCCCGCGGACGTTGCAGTAGAGGCAGTAGTTGCCGAACCGCGCCACCTCGCCCACGAACTCGGTGCCGATGGCGCGCATGCGGTCGAGGGTCTCGTTGAGGTTGTCGACGACGAACGTGATGCGCGGGATGCCCGGCACGTTCAGCGGCGCCTTGGGCGCGGAGTCCTCGGCCACCGGCTGGCGGAACACCGACAGCTCGATCCGGCCGCTGCCGTCCGGGGTCTTGACGAACGCCACGTCCGACACGACGCCTTCCAGCCCGATGAGCTGGTCGGTCGCCTTGCCTTCGACCGTCGTCTCGCCTTCCAGCTCCATGCCGAGCTCCTGGAAGAACGCGACCGCGGCTTTGAGATCTTCGACCACAATGCCCACGTGGTCCAGTCGTTGAATTGCCATGGTCCCAGTATAGGGGCCGCGGTTACTTTCCGCCGCGCGGCCCCGCAATTTCGGAGGTCCTTCCCGGCGGCGCACACGTGAACGCCGAGATGGCGACCGGGAATGGCCCGCAGGCCCTTCCCGATCGCCACCGGAAGGTTTAATCGCCGAAAAACCGGTTTTACTCGTCCGGGTATTCGTCGTGTCGGCGGATCCCCTTCACCGGACCGGAGTAACGGTCTTCCGGCTTCTCCCACGGCTCCTGCCGGCCCAGCGCCGTCAGGTCGAGCGCGTGGAACGTCGAGTCGAACACCTCGGTCCCCCGCGCGTACGTCGAGTACGTGTGGAAGATCCGCTCGCCATCACGCAGGAAGACGCTGATGCCGGGCACCTCCATGCCGGGGAACTCGGTCAGGCCCCGCGCTTCGAGGGCCGCGCGGTCCTCGAAGTTGTGGTTCGGCGGCGCCACCTTGTCGTCCAGGGTGACGTGGAAGTCGTAGTTGAAGTCGCTGCCACCCGAGGAGTACCAGTCGAAGTTCCAGCCCATCCGCTCCCGGTAGGCGAGCAGCTTCGCCAGCGGCCCGCGCGAAACGACGGCGATCGTCGTGTCGCGCTGGTTCAGGTGCGACCAGTTGCCGAAGTGGTCGACGAGGAACGAGCAGGCCGGGCAGCCCTCGTCCCAGTCGGGGTGGAACATGAAGTGGTAGACGATGAGCTGACGGCGGCCCTGGAAGAGGTCACCCAGGTCGAGCTTGCCGGCCGGACCGTCGAAGACGTAGGTCTTCTCGATCTCGGTCATCGGCAGTTCCCGGCGCGCCGCGCTCAGCGCATCCTTCGCCCGGGTGAACTCCTTCTCCTTGACGAGGAATTCCTTGTGCGTGGTGTACCACTCGTCCTGGGAAACGATTTTCGGCAGGCTCATAGCCGCCCCTTCCCTCTCTGGCGACGCGAAAATGGCATCGGCAGCCTACTCGGCCGGCTAGTGCGTTTGTTGGCGATTCTGGGACGAATCGGCAGGCGGCCGCATCTCCTATCGTGCGGTCTCCCGGATCAGCTCGGCCGCGCGCTCGGCGATCGCGATCACCGCCGCGTTCGGGTTGCCGCGCACCCCGGTCGGCATCACCGAGGCGTCGGCGACCCGCAGGCCTTCGACGCCGTGCACGCGCAGCCCCGGGTCGACCACCGCGCCGAGCGCGCAGGTGCCGGCCGGGTGGTACGTCGAGTGCGCGTACGCCCGGATGTAGGCGTGCAGGTCCGCGTCCGAGCCCGACTCGGGCACGCGGTACGGCGTCGTGGTGTACGGCGCCAGCGCCGGCTGCCGGGCGATCTCGAGCGCGACCCGCAGCGCCTCGGCCGCGGCGGCCAGGTCCTCGGGCTCGGCGAAGTAGTTGTGCACGATCTTCGGCTTCGCCGTCGGGTGCGGCGAAGCGAGCGACACGCTGCCGCGGCTGAGCGGGGTCAGCATGCTCGGGCCGAACGACACGGCGTGCCCGGTCGGCGTGCCGAGCCCGCCGTCGGAGAACATCACCGGCGCGGCCAGGAACTCCGCGTCCGGGGCGGCGAGCGCCGACGACGTCCGGATGAAGCCGCCGGCTTCGGGACCGTTAGAAGCGAGCGGCCCGGTCGCCGACTCCATGTACTTCGCGACGTTCTCCGGCGCGCCCGCGGCGAGCAGGCTGATCGGCTGCTCGTGGGTGTAGACGAGCGGGATCATCGCGTGGTCCTGCAGGTTCGCGCCGACGGCGGGCAGGTCCGCGACCACCGGCACGCCGAGCGCGCCGAGCAGGCCGGCCGGCCCGATCCCGGACAGCTGCAGCAGGTGCGGCGAGTTGTACGCCCCGGCGGAGACGACCACCTCGCGCTCGGCGCGGACAGTCACCTCCTCGCCGTGGCGGACGCCGGTGACCCCGACCGCGCGGCCGTTCTCGACCAGCACCCGGTGCACCCGCAGGTTCGTCTCGACCGTGAGGTTCGGCCGGCCCGCGGCGGGGTGCAGGTAGGCGGTCGCGGTGCTTTCCCGGCGGCCGTCGCGCTGGGTGACCTGGAACTCGCCGAAGCCGTCCTGCTCGGCGCCGTTGAAGTCGTCGTTGCGCTTGAACCCGGCCTCCGCGGCCGCGTCGACGAACGCGGCCGACATCGGGTTCTTCGAGCGGCCGTCGGACACCCGCAGCGGGCCGCCGGTGGCGTGGAACTCCGACTCGCCGCGCTCGTTGTCCTCGGCGCGCAGGAAACACGGAAGCAGGTCGGCGTAGCTCCAGCCCGGCTGTCCCCAGCCGTCGAAGTCGAGCCGGTTGCCGCGGACGTAGATCATGTTGTTCGTGGCGCTGGACCCGCCGAGGACCCGGCCGTGCCCGAGGTAGACGCGCCGGCGCTGCAGGTGCGGCTCCTCGTGCGTGTCGTGGTCCCAGTCGAAGTCGGTCCGGAACAGCTTGGCGAAGCCGACCGGGACGTGGATGTCCTGCTCGGCGTCCGGGCCGCCCGCCTCGACCAGGCAGACGCGGACGTCCGGGTCCTCGCTCAGCCGGGTGGCGAGCACGGCCCCCGCCGAACCGGCGCCCACGATGACGTAGTCGTACATTCTTGCGCTCCTCAAAGGGAAGTCCGTGGTGGGTGGGTCAGGCGGCGAGGTCGTCGCGCTCCGGCCGGACGAGCCGGACCGGGCCGGTGGCCGGGGTGCCGTCGCCGTCCGGGTCGCGCTCGGCGCCGGCGGCCAGCTCCGCGTACCGCTCGGGACGGCGCGCCTTCAGCCACGTGGCGTAGCCGACGCCGAAGGCGGCCGCGACGAGCAGCACCCACGGCAGCGACGCCACCACGGGGTTTTCGCTCCCGGTCAGCAGCGAGAAGTTGCCGATCAGCAGCACGGCCGACACCGCGAGGCCGGCGAAGCCCAGCCCGGGCGCCAGGAACGTCCGCCACCAGTGCCGTCCGGAGCGCCGGGCGAAGAACCCGATCACCGACAGCGCGGCCGCGGCCTGGATCACGATGATGCCGAGCGTGCCGAGGCCGACCATCGTGGTGGACAGGCCGAGGTACGGGTCGGCGCCGGCGAGCGCGAAGATCGCGACGACCAGCACGCAGAACAGGGTCTGCGTCAGGCTGGCCTTGTGCGGGGAGCCCGACTTCGGCCGCGACGCGCCGAGGAAGCGCGGCAGCACGCGCTCGCGGCCGAGCACGAACAGGTAGCGGTTCGCGGCGCCGTGCATGGCGAGCATGCCGGCGAACAGGCTGGTGACGAGCAGCAGCTGCATGATCCCGGTGATGGCGGTGCCGAGGTAGTCGTCGCTGAGGTTGAAGAACAGCAGGCCCTGCTGCTCGCCGGCGGCGGCCTGCAGGCGGTCCGGGCCGACCGCGCCGACCCCGACCCAGCTGCTCAGCGCGTAGAACACCGACACGAGCACCACGGAGATGTAGGTCGCCCGCGGCACGCTCTTCTTGGGGTTGCGGGCTTCTTCGCCGTACAGCGCCGCGGACTCGAAGCCGATGTAGGAGATGAAGGCGAACATCAGCGAGACGCCGACGGCGGTCCCGAAGACCGTGCCCGGCGAGAAGGAGGCGCTGGGGAACGACGCGAAGCCGTGGCGCGCGATGACGGCGCCGTCGAGCAGCACGAGGATGCCGACCTCGGCCAGCATGAGCACGGCGAGGACGCGGACGCTCAGGTCGATCGCGCGGTACCCCAGCAGCCCCATCAGGAGCAGCCCGACGCCGGCCCAGACGGGCCACGGCAGGTCGAGCCCGAACGCGGCCCCGGCCAGCTGCGCGAAGTAGGCGAACGCGCCGGTGAGCCCCACGGTGGCGGTGTTGTAGGCGATCGCCGCGACCAGCCCGCCGCCGACCGCCGCGCGCTTGCCGAGCCCGGCGCCGATGTAGGTGTAGAAACCGCCGGTGTCGACGATCCGGCGGCTCATCGTGGCGTAGCCGACGGAAAAGCACAGCAGGGTGAGCCCGGCGAACACGAACATGGCGGGGAAGCCCGCGCCGTTGCCGATGGCGAACGCCAGCGGCACGGTGCCGATCATCGACGCCATCGGCGCCGCCGCCGCCACGACGAGGAACACGATCTTCGGGGTGCCCAAGGTGCCGCGCAGCCGGTTTTCCGGTGGTGGGGATGACTGGTTCATGGCTACCTGCAGCTCTCGTTGCCGTTGGGGATGGGCCGCCGCTCGCGGTCGTGTCCAGGGTGGCGCACCCCTCGCCCGGGGGCTTCTCCGTTGCTGCGCCGAAACGACGTCCCCGCAACGTCGGAGCTGGCCGGGGAATTCCATGCGGAATCACCGGGACAGCCTATGAGAAACGCATATGGGGAGTATGCGGAATGCTTTCTGCTAGCATCGGGCGCATGCGCAAACTCATCGTTCAGCAATGGGCCACTGTCGACAACATCGTCGCCGAGGAAGACGGCGGCCTGAGCTTCGTGTCCGGCGAGCCGTTCGACGACAACACCACGAGTCCGTTCCAGGACAGCGTGATGGCGTTCATCGACTCGGTCGACACGATGATCCTCGGCGCCAACACCTACAACATGTCCGTCGGTTACTGGCCGACCGCCGAAGACCAGGGTGTCTACGGCAAGAAGGTCAACGCCCTGACCAAGTACGTCGCGTCCACGTCGCTCGAAGAGGCTCCGTGGGGCGAGGACTGGCCGGCCGCGACGGTCACGGCCGACCCGGTCGCCACGATCAAGGAAATCAAGAAGAAGAAGGGCAAGGACATCTGGGTGTGGGGCAGCCTCACCCTCGTGCGCGCGCTGTTCGAAGCGGGCGTCGTCGACGAGGTCCAGATGCGCGTCTGCCCGGCCACCCGCGGCAAGGGAACGCGCTACTTCGAGGGCAGCGAGAACCTCGAGGTCATCGAAGCCACCTCGTTCGAAAACGGCGTTGTCCTTTTGCGCTATGCGGTCAAGAAGTAAGCAAAAAGTCCGAACCACCGAAAAACGGACGCCGGCGCCGCCGAGAGGGGCAGCGCCGGCGTCCGTTTCTTTTTGCGGTTTTTACCGGCCGTTCAGCGAGGCCACGAAGGTCCGCAGGTCGCCGACGTACAGTTCCGGCTGCTCCAGCGACGCGAAGTGCCCGCCCCGCTCGAACTCCGACCAGTGCGTGATGGTGCTGTAGTCCCGGTCGGCGAACTTCCGGATCGGCAGCCCCGGGTCCTGCCCGAAGACGCCGACACCGATCGGGACGGTGACCGGCGCCGGCGGCACCCCGGGGGTGAAGATCGCGCCGAGGTGCGCGGCGGACTCGTAGTAGAACTGAGCTGACGACGACGCGGTCCCGGTCAGCCAGTAGAGCGTGGCGTTGGTCAGCAGGCGGTCCCGGCCGACCTCCTCCTCGGGCGTCTTGACGGCCTTGTTCCAGTCGTGGAACTTCTCGACGATCCAGGCGAGCTGCCCGACCGGCGAGTCGGTAAGGCCGTACCCGACGGTGAGCGGGCGAGTGGTCTGGACCTTCATGTAGCCGGACAGCTCGGCGTCGAACCGGCCCAGCTCGGCCAGGCGGCCGAAGTCCTCTTCGTCGAGCGTCCCCATCTCGGCGGGGTCGCCGGACGGCACGGTCAGCAGCATCGACACGTACGCACCGCGCACGTGCTCGGGCGCGATGTGGGCGAGCTCGAGGGAGATGATCGAGCCCCAGTCCCCGCCCGCGGTGACGTACTGGTCGTAACCGAGCTGCCCCATGAGCTCCGCCCACGCCGCGGCGACGCGCTTGACGTCCCAGCCGGGCTCGGTGATCGGCCCGGAGAAGCCGTGCCCGGGGATGGACGGAATGACCAGGTGGAAGGCCTGCGCGGGGTCGAGGCCGTGCGCGCGCGGGTCGGTGAGCGGGCCGATGACGTCGAGGAACTCGACGATCGAACCGGGCCAGCCGTGCGTGAGCAGCAGCGGCGTCGCGCCCGGCTCCGCCGAGGTGACGTGCAGGAAGTGGACGTCGGCGCCGTCGATCTCGGTGATGAACTGCGGGTACTGGTTCAGCTCGCGCTCGGCGGCGCGCCAGTCGTACGTGCCCTGCCAGTACGTCGCGAGCTCGCGGAGGTAGTCGGCGGGGACGCCGCGCTCCCAGCCCGGGACCGAAACCGCGGTCGGCCAGCGGGTCGCGGCGATGCGCGTACGGAGGTCTGCGAGCTCGGAATCGGGGATGTCGATCCGATAGGGACGCATCGAGGTCACCTTTCCTCGGCCGGGGGGTGGACAAGGGTCCGTGCGTGCCCGCCGGAGACCCGGGGTCCATCGTCGTCGCGACCGGGTGCCCCGGCGTCTCCACCGTTGCTCCGCTGCGGGCCCCCGGGCGCGGCGCAACGGAGGAGACGATCCCGCACCGGCCCCTCCCGCATCGTCGATGGGGAACGCGCGCGAGCGACGCAGCGGCGATGACAGATGACATATTTGGAGGACGTCATGTCCGGAAACGCCCTGGTGTCGGCCGACGAGCTCCGGAAGCGGGCCGAACACCTGGTGCCGCTGATCGAGTCGAAGGCGGCATCGTCGGAGCAGAACCGCTCCTTGGACGACGAAGTGGTCGAGGCGATCGCCGAGGCCGGCCTGTTCGACATGCGCCGTCCGCTCCGGTACGGCGGCCACGAGACGAGCGCGGTCGAGATGGGCGAGGTCCTGGCGACCATCGCCGCGGCCGACGCGTCGGCCGGGTGGAACACGGCGGTGTGGGCGATCGGCGACTGGATGGCCGCGGCGTTCCCGGACCACGTCCAGGACGAGGTGTTCGCCACGCCGGCCACGCGGATCTGCGTCGCGCTGAGCCCGACCGCCGTCGCGACCGAGACCGAAGGCGGCCTGATCGTCAACGGGCGCTGGCACTTCGTCAGCGGCGCGAAGCACAGTCACTGGCAGGCCATCATGGCGATGGCGCCCGCCCCGGACGGCAGCCAGTGGCCGGTGGCCGCGCTGGTGCCGATGTCGGACCTGACGATCGACGACGACTGGCACACCTCCGGCTTCGCCGGCACCGGCAGTGTCAACACGGTGGCCGAGAACCTGTTCGTGCCGGCCGAGCGCGTCCTGCCGATGCCGCTGGTGCTCCAGGAGCAGTTCGCCTCCGAGCTCAACGCCACTTCGCCGGTGTTCCGCACCCCGATGATCCCGACCGGCGCGTCCGGCTTCATCGCCGTGGCCATCGGGATGGGCCGCGCGGCCCTGGCCGAGTTCAAGAAGTCCTTGGCGGGGCGTCCGATCGCGTTCACCGACTACGGCCTCCAGAGCGAAGCCCCGATCACGCACTTCGAGATCGCCGAGGCGGCGCTCAAGCTCGAAGAAGCCGAGTACTACGCCTGGCGGATGGCCTCCGGCCTCGACAAGAAGGGCGAAGCCGGCGAGAAGTGGACGCTCGAAGAGCGGATGCACAACCGCGGCCGGCTCGGCCGCCTCGTGCAGCTGGTCGAAGAGTCCGTCGACATCCTGGCGCGCGCGAGCGGCGGGTCGTCGATCAAGCTGAGCAAGCCGATCCAGCGGATCCGGCGTGACATCCACGCGTTCAGCCTCCACGGCCTGATGCACCCGCACACCAACTTCGAGCTGTACGGCCGTTCCCTCTGCGGGCTCGAGCCGAACACGCCCTACATCTGAGCCGGCCCGGGTCCTCGGCATCACGCCGGGGACCCGGCTTCCGTTTCCGGCACAAGGAAAAGCCCCCGGTCTCCTCGACTTCGAGGAGACCGGGGGCTTTGTGCGGCTCAGGGGTGAGCTCAGCCGCCGATCGGGCTGCTCTGGTGGGACAGCAGCGCCCAGGTCCCGTCGTCCTGCTTCGTGACGATCCAGGTGGCGCGGATCCGGCGCGCGGGCGCGGTTTCCGTCTCGCCGTCGAGGACGATGCCGCCCTGGGTGATCACCATGACGGTGTCGTCGGTCAGGTACGACACCTGGAGCGGCCAGCCCTTCACGTGCGCGCCGCGCAGGCCGCCCTCGAAGCCGGCCTTCATGAACGCGCGGATCTGCTCGCGGCTGGTCAGCTGCTCGTCCTGCATGAGCAGGCTGCCGTTCTCGGTGAACACCGACGCGAACTCGTCCGCGTCGTTGGCGGCCCACGCGTGCGTGATGCGCAGCGGCACGGTCAGCGCCACGCGGTCACGGGGATCGGTGAACTCGTGGTAGAACGAGGTGTCCTCCTCGATCCCGTACGAGGCCAGGATTTCCGGCGCGGTGGTCGGAGCGGTCATAGCGGGTCTCCTTCGTCCGAGGATCGGGGCTACCAGCGCAGCGTCGCGCCGGTGCCGCGCGGGCTGTTCTGGTAGCCGGCCAGGTACCAGACGCCGTCGTCGGCCTTGGCCACGGTCCAGGTGGAGCGGACGGCGAGCTCCGGCGAGATCTCGGTCTCGCCCGGCGCGAGGATGCCGCCGTGGGTGCGGATGAGCGCGACGGAGTCGTTCACGAGCCGCAGGTCGACCGGCTTGCCGGTGATCCGGGAACCCTTGAACGGTCCGGCGAACGCCGCGGACAGGAACGACCGGATCTCGTCGCGGCCGACCTTGTACACGTCGCCGGGCAGGATCAGGGTGCCGTCCTTGGTGAACACGTTCACCACGGCGTCCACGTCGTTGCGCGCCCAGGCCTCGACCAGGCGCAGCGGCACGCCGAGCACCTCCTTTTCGCGCTCGCTGGTGAACGGACCGTAGTAGTCGTCCAATGTGGACTCGTCGACTTCAGAGGACACGGGTGTCCCCTCCCTTCTGTCACCGGTCGGTTGTCGTTCCCAGCGTGGCAGCCGCCCAGGCCAGGAGCGCCTTCTGCATTGCCGGTGCGGCCGGTCAGGCGGCCCGGCGGGTGCCCTCGGCGGCCTTCGCGGCGGCGATGACGGCGTCGTAGTCGGGCTGCTCCTCGATCGCCGGGACGTACTCGGCGTACACGACGGTGTCGGTCGCGTCGACCACGAACACCGCACGCGCGAGGAGGCGGAACTCCTTGATCGCCACGCCGTACGCCGTGCCGAACGAGAGGTCGCGGTGGTCGGAGACGACGCGGACGGCGTCCGCTCCGGTCGCGCCGCACCAGCGGGCCTGCGCGAAGGGCAGGTCGACCGAAACGGTCAGCACGGTGACCTCGCCGAGCTCCGCGACGGCGTCGTTGAAGCGGCGGGTCTGCAGGTCGCACACCGGCGTCTCCAGCGACGGCACCACGGAGATGACGCGGACCGTCCCGGAGAGCGTGGAGAAGGTCAGCGGGGACATGTCGGGGGCGACGACAGTGAAGTCCGGCGCCGCGTCCCCCGTCGTCACAACCGGGCCGACGAGGGTGACCGGGCGGCCGCGGAAGGTCACCACTCCGGCACGTTCGGGAATCGCATTCATGGACTGGACCGCTTTCTGGGTCGGAACAGGTCCGCGCCAGCGTTGCAGCGCCGCCACGACCCCGGCGTCTCCTGAGCTGCCGCATGAATGAAGACGCGTCGCCGCCGGGTCGGCCGCGACCATCGTGGGGAGGTTTGTCGTGTCCTCATCGGCAGACCGACCCCCGTAACCCGCGAGAAGAGGGCCGGAATGACGACGACCGAACAGGCTCGTTTGGACGCTTACTACGGAGAGTTCACCAGCGACAAGGAGAAGGAGGTGCTCAGCGTCCCGCTGCGGCTCGTGGCGGCCTGGGCGAAGAACGACGCCGACGGTGTTGCCGACGTCTTCGTCGAGGACGGCATCCTGATCCTGCCGGGCGACGTGTACAAGGAAGGCCGCGAGGAGATCCGCGTCTTCATGAAGGCGGCCTACGCCGGGCCGTTCAAGGACAGCGGTGTCACCGGGCAGCCGGTGGACCTGCGGTTCGTGACCGATGACGTCGCGCTGATCCGCACCCACGGCGGCATCCTCGCCGCCGGCGAGACCGAGATCGCGCCGGAGCTGGCGGTGCGCTCGAGCTGGATCACGGTCAAGCGCGACGGCGAGTGGTACCTGGCCGGCTACCAGAACAGCCCGCGCGGCGCCGGCGCCACCCTTCGTTGGTAGTTCCCCTCGTTCCCCAAGGAGAGAAATTCATGAGTTCCAAGGCAGCCGACCTGGTCGCGCAGGCGAAGCAGTGGGCCGGGTACTACGGCGAGTTCCCCAACGGCGAAGAAGGAGCGGTGCTGACGGTGCCGCTGCGGCTGCGGGCCGCGTGGGACGCCGGCGACGCCAACGCGATCGCGGACCTGTTCACCGACAACGGCAGCATGCTGGTCGGCGACGAGCAGCTGCGCGGCCGTGAGGCCATCCGCACCCACCTGACCGAGCTGTTCGCCGGCGACTACCGGGGCACCAAGGTCTCCGACGAGCCGGTCCGCATCAAGTTCCTCACCGACGGTGTCGCGCTGGCCATCACCAAGGGCGGCATCCTCGCCGACGGAGCGACCGAAATCGCCCCGGAGAACGAGAACCGGGCCACCTGGGTGGTCCGCAAGGAATCCGGTGACTACAAGCTCGTCAACTACCAGACCAGCCCCCTCCGCGGCTGAGTCCACCATGCTGAAGGCCACCTCGGGGAAAAGACCTCGAGGTGGCTTTCGCGCCTTCCCGGACCCGAGTCCCGTTCGCACGAGCAAATAGCTCCGTGTCGTTTCGGCGGTCCCGGGCTTACGTTCGGGCGGTGGCGAACGAACTGACGATTCCCCTCCTGCCCTGTCCGTCCATCAACGAGATCGCGTCGTTCTACGAGATGCTCGGCTTCGAGATCACCTACCGGCAGACGCGGCCGAACCCGCACGTAGCGGTGCGACGGGAAGACATCAACCTGCACTTCTTCGGCATGGAAGGCTACGACCCGGCGCAGTCGTACAGCACGTGTCTGGTGATCGTCCCGGACACCAGCGAGCTGTTCGAGGCGTTCGCGGCCGGAATGCGCTCGGTACACGGAAAACTGCTCGTCTCCGGCATCCCCCGCATAACCCGCCCCCGGCTGCGCAACGACCGCTACACGGGCTTCACGGTCATCGACCCAGGCGGCAACTGGATCCGGATCAACAGGGCCACCAAGGAACCCGAGGCACAGACGAAGCTGGCCAAAGCCCTGGAGAACGCGGCAAGACAGGCAGACGCCCGCGGCAACGAACCCCAAGGCCTGAAGATCCTCGAAGGCGCCCTGAAGCGAGCAACCGGCAACGAACCAGAGCTCCAGGCAGCCCAGGACTACCGCGACGAACTCATCGAACGACTCAAAGATCGCTGACAACAAAAGGTGACCACGGCCGGGGGTCCGGGGGCGAAGCCCTCCGGGCGGGGCGTGGGGGTTGCACCCCCACAAAACAGAGAAGCTCCACGCAAAAGGCCCGCGCCCTTTGCGGGCACGGGCCACCTAAGCGTGGAGCTGAGGGGAATCGAACCCCTGACCTTCTCGATGCGAACGAGACGCGCTACCAACTGCGCTACAGCCCCTTGATCGTGCTCGTAGAGCTTAGCAGTGCCCTGCGAGCACAATCCGCCGGGGGGTCACTCTCCGACGGCCCGGCGGTAAGGCCCGGTCCCGGGCTCGTCGAGCTCCTCGAACGCGGGGTCCTCGTCGTCGAGGTCGACGACGACCGCGCTGCGGCGGACGCGGGACGTCGGTGACGGGCGGCGCTCGACGACCTCGCGCCGGACCGGCTCGACGACCTCGACGTCCTCGGCCTCGTCGAGCTCGACCGGCTCCTCTTCCTCGATCTCCGGACGCGGCTCGGGGTGCCGCGGCGCGCGGGTGCTGTTGAAGCGGGCGAGCCGGCGCTGCCGGATCTCCTCCTCGATGCGCACCTGCCGGCGCAGGTACACGAGGTACCCGACCAGCGCGACGTCGGCGGCGCCGTGGCCCCACCAAGCCAGCGGGGTGAGGAAGCCCGCCACGGCGGCGGTGGCCACCGCGATCACGAGCAGGATGACGACGACGCGCTGCCGGAAGCCGTACTTCGCGCGGGCCGCGATCTCCGCCGCTTCGGGGTCGAAGCCGCCGCGGCCGGGCCGGTAGCCGGGCCGGTCGCGCTCGGCTCGCGAGCCGCGTTTGGGCTGCGGGAGCGGGTCGGGTTCGGGCTCCTCGTCTTCGAGGTCCTCGTCGAGCTCGGCTTCGAGCTCCGCGAGGTCGTCCTCGACCGAGGGCCGGGACTTCACCGGCTGGTCGGACATGGCGAATTCCTCCCGGTCTTCGTTGCGTCCACTGCGCACCACCCTGGCCGCGAGCGCGGAGTCGGTCGTCCGGGCGACCTGCTGCCGTCTGCGCGCGACCATGGGCACGAGTACGACGAGCCATGCCGCGGCCAGCGCGACGATGATCACGGAACTGGGCATCTCCCGTCACCTCCCCCGATCCTTCACCTGAAATCACGCTAGTCACAGGAGTAACAGATCGGGCGGAGGCTCGCCGGGTTCGATCACGGAAATGCCTCACCGGATTAGGTGATTCTCACAGCATGTGGTAACGCGCTCACTGACCCGGGTGGGTAATCACCGTCAGGCGTAGTCCGCGCGGCCCGCCGAGACGAGCCGGGACACCAGCCCGGACCCGGTCTCCTCGCGCGTCACGGCGAAGCAGTAGTGGTCGCGCCAAGCACCGGCGACGTCGAGGTAGCGCTCGAACAGCCCCTCCTGCCGGTAGCCCGCCTTGGTGAGAACCCGCAGGCTGGCGACGTTTTCCGGGCGCACGGTGGCCTCCAGCCGGTGCAGCCCGGCCGGGCCGAAGGCGTGGTCGGTGACGAGCGCGACGGCGGCCGTCGCGACCCCGCCGCGGACCACGTCGGACGACACCCAGTACCCGATCCAGGCGGACCGCAGCGACGCCCGGATGACGTTACCCACAGTGATCTGGCCCGCCAGACGACCGTTCAGGGTGATCGTGAAGGGCAGGCACTGACCACGCCGTGCGAGCGAACGCAGCGCCGCCCACTGCGACGGCCACGACCAGAAGGCGTTGCGTTCCGGCCACGGGCCGACGCCGGTCGGCTCCCACATCTCGAGGTGCGCCCGGTCCCGGAGCCGGATCCGGCTCCACTCGCCGGCGTCGCGCAGCCGGACCGGCCGGACCGCGACCTCGCCCGCGGGCACGCGCAGCGGCCCGAGCCGCGCCGGCCAGCCCGGGTGGCGGCTTTCGACCGGGTAGGACACGCCGGACACGGAGTTCATCAGGCCCGTTGCGCCAGGAACGTGACCTGGACCTGCTCGCCCGCGGGGACGTCGGTCATCTCTTCCGGCACGTTGATCAGGCAGTTCGCCTCGGCCAGCGACGCGAGCAGGTGCGCCCCGGACTGGCCGAGCGGCTGGACGAGGTACTCGCCGTTGGCCTCGTCGCGCAGGAGCTGGCCGCGCAGGTAACCACGCCGCCCCTCGGTCGAGGTGATCGGCGACAGCAGCCGCGCGCCGACGATCCGCCGGTGCGGGTTGCGGGTCCCGCGCGCCGCCCGGATCAGCGGCCGCACCAGCACCTCGAACACCACCAGCGCGCTCATCGGGTTGCCCGGGATGAGGAACGTCGGCACCGAGTCGGGCCCGAGCCGGCCGAACCCCTGCACCGAGCCGGGGTGCATCGCCACCCGCGTCATGTCGATGCGGCCGAGGTCGGACAGCGCCGCGTGGACCTCGTCGCCGGAGGAGCCCCCGGCGCCGCCGGCGACCACGACGATCTCCGACATCAGCAGCCGGCCCTCGACGATCTCCCGCAGCCGCTTCGGCTCGCTCGCCACGATGCCGACCCGGCTGACCTCGGCGCCCGCGTCCCGCGCGGCCGCGGCCAGCGCGTAGGAGTTGACGTCGTAGACCTGCCCGACCGACGGCGTCCGGTCGATGTCGACCAGCTCGTCGCCGACCGACACGATCGAGACCCGCGGCCGGGGGTAGACGAGGACCTTCGCGCGGCCGACGGCGGCGAGCAGGCCGACCTGCGCGGAGCCGATCGTGTCGCCGTTGCGGACCGCGACGTCGCCGATCTGGACGTCTTCGCCGGCGCGGCGCACGTACCCCGCCGACGGCACCGAGCGGTGCACGGTGACCCGGGCCTGGTGCCCGTCGGTGTAGGCGAGCGGCACGACGGCGTCGGCCAGCGTCGGCAGCGGCGCGCCGGTGTCGACCCGCACCGCCTGGCCGGGCTGCAGGCGCCGCGGCTGGCGCGAGCCCGCCGCGATCTCCCCGACGACCGGCAGCTGCACGGGCTCCTCGCCGGCGGCGCGGACGTCGACGCTGCGCACCGCGTACCCGTCGACCGCGGCCTGGTCGAAGCCGGGCAGCGCGTGCTCGGCGACGACCTCCTCGGCGCAGAGCAGGCCCTGGGCCTCGGAGATCGCCACCCGCACCGGCTGGGGCCGGACGGCGGCGTCCAGCGTCATCGAGATCTGCGCGTCGACCGAGCGAAACTCGGCCTCCTCCTCGGCCACTTCGGGCCGTGCCGCGTCGAGGGATTCCGTCATGGGCGATCTGTCCCGATCCGTTCCGTCAGCCACGCCCGTAAAGATGGACCGTACTCGGGCGTTTCAAGCGCGAAATCGACCGCGGCGCGCAGGAAACCACCCGGATTCCCCAGGTCGTGGCGGCCGCCGCGGTGCACGACGACGTGCACGGGGTGTCCTTCGGTGATCAGCAGCGCGACGGCGTCGGTCAGCTGCAGCTCCCCGCCGCTGCCCGGGGTGATCCGCTTCAGCGCGTCGAAGATCGCCCGGTCGAGCAGGTACCGGCCGGCTGCGGCGTAGGTCGACGGCGCGTCCTCCGGCTTCGGCTTCTCGACCATCCCGTGCACGCGCTTGACGTCTTCGTCGTCGGTGTCGGTGACGTCGAAGACGCCGTACGGCGAGATGTCGGCCTTCGGGATGTCGAACGCGCAGAGCACACTGCCGCCGTACTGCGCCCGCACCGCGCTCATCCGCTCGAGCACGCCGGTGGGTAGCACGAGGTCGTCCGGCAGCAGCACGGCGACGGCCTCGTCGTCCGGTTTCAGGTTCGGCTCGGCCTGCGCGACGGCGTGGCCGAGCCCGAGCGCCTGCTCCTGGATGGCGGTCTCGACGGCGAGCAGGGCGGACCCGCGACGCACCTTCTCCAGCAGCTCGGTCTTGCCCTTGGCCTCGAGGTTCTTCTCGAGCTCGGGCTGCTCCTCGAAGTACCGGACGACGGCGTCCTTGCCCGGCGAGGTCACGATGACCAGGCGTTCGGCGCCCGCGGCGGCGGCCTCGGCCGCGACCAGCTCGATCCCCGGCGTGTCCACCACCGGCAGCAGCTCCTTGGGCACGGCCTTCGTCGCCGGCAGGAAGCGCGTGCCGAGGCCGGCGGCAGGCACGATGGCGGTTCTGAACGTCTGGGAGGTTGCGGCGCCCGTCATGGGCGCAAAGCCTAACGTGAGGTCATGCATGCGCTGGGCAATGAGCACCTGAGCAAGGCGGAGTGGCGTGCGCGGCTTTCGGGCGCGCGAGCGGCCCAGACCCCCGAATCGCACGCCCAGGAGGCGTCGGCGCTGGTCAACGCGGTGTCGAAGGTCACAGCCACGACCGTGTGCGCCTACCTTCCCTTCGGCGCCGAACCGGGCACGGCGACGCTCGCCGACGCGCTGGCCGCCGGCGGGGCGCGGGTGCTGCTGCCGGTCATCCGGTCGCGGTCGGAACCGCTCGACTGGGCCGAGTACACCGGCGAGGCCGATCTCGTCCCCAGCCTGTTCCGCGGGATCCGCGAGCCCGGCGGGAAACGCCTGGGTGCCGGCGCCGTGGGCGCGGCGGAGCTGGTCCTGGTGCCCGCGCTGGCCGTCGACCACCGGGGCGTGCGGCTCGGCCGGGGCGCCGGCCACTACGATCGCTCGCTGGTGTTCGCCGCGCCCGGAGCGGCCCTGCTCGCCGTCGTGCGGGACGAAGAGCTGGTCGAGCAGCTGCCCGGGGAGGCTCACGACGTGCGCATGAGCGGGGCCTTGACGCCCGCTCGAGGCGTGCTGGAGCTGCCGATGTGAGCAACCAGGAATTGCTTTCGGGGAATGTCATCCAGCACAATTGGGTTGGCACTCTTGTCGGATGAGTGCCAGTGAAGGAGCCGTCAGTGCCTACGTACCAGTACGCCTGCAAAGAATGCGACCACCGGTTCGAAGCCGTGCAGTCGTTCTCGGACCCCAGCCTGACCGTGTGCCCGCAGTGCTCCGGCACGCTGCGCAAGGTCTTCAGCTCGGTCGGCGTCGTCTTCAAGGGCAGCGGTTTCTACCGCACCGACTCGCGCGACTCGAGCAAGTCGAGCACCGCGTCGGCCCCGGCGAAGAGCGAGACCAAGACCGAGACGAAGTCGGACACGAGCTCGGCATCTTCCTCCTCGACCACGACGAAGACGACCGCCGCGGCCTCCTGAGCCGCGAGTTGTCCACAACACCCCGGTTGTCCACAGATGCCGGACGAAGCCCTTCCGGCGGCTCGTCCGGCTTCCCTAACGTCGATCTCGTGCGGCACCGCGCCGCACCCGATCCGACCGAGGGGGACCCGTGGACGTCCTGGCGAAGTTCCACCCACCTGATCTGACCCGGCTGCGGGGCCGGCGGACGCGGCTGATGCGCCGCTGGCTCGCCGCCTGCCTGCTGCTGACCGGCGCTCTGCTGTTCGCCCATCCCGGCTCCGCGCGAGGCGCGCCGACGACTCCGACGGTCGTCGCGGCGCACGACCTCCCTTCCGGCGCGGCTCTGCGCGCCGCCGACGTCCGGCTGGCCGACCTCCCCGACGACGCACGTCCGTCGGGCGTGCTGAGCACCCTCGACGTCGTCGACGGGCAGCTGCTGGCGGGCGCCGTCCGGGCCGGTGAGCCGCTGACCGACGTCCGCCTGGCTTCGGCCATCCCCGCCTCGGGTGATCCCGGCACGGCGACCGTGCCGGTCCGGCTGGCCGACGCGGCCGTCACCGAGCTCCTGCGGCCTGGCCAGCGCGTCGACGTCGTGGCGGCGCCGGAACCGGGGGTGCCCGCGTCCGTGCTGGCCGTTGGTGCGACGGTGGTGACGGTGGGAAAGCGTGAGGCGTCCGCGGCCAAAGGACCCTTGGTGCTGCTCCGGCTCCCGGAGGCGGTTGCGACGAGGGTGGCGGCGATTTCACTGGAGCGACCGGTAACGGTTACTCTCCGCTAGCCCACGCCCCCGTCTCGTTCGTGAGGAGAACCAGTGTTCAAAGGCTTCAAAGACTTCCTGATGCGCGGCAACGTCGTTGATCTCGCCGTCGCGGTGGTCATCGGCTCGGCGTTCACGGCGATCGTCACGGCGTTCACGAACGGCCTCGTCAAGCCGCTCATCAGCACGATCGGCGGCACGGAGGCCGCCAAGGGCCTCGGCTACCAGATCTTCGACAACAACCCCTCGACGTTCCTGGACGTCGGCAACGTGATCAACGCGGCGATCAACTTCGTGCTGGTCGCGGCGGTGGTCTACTTCGTGATCGTGCTGCCGGTGAAGCACGTCCAGGAGCGGCGCAAGCGCGGCCAGGAGCCGGGCCCGGCGGAGCCGACCGACGTCGAGCTGCTCATCGAGATCCGCGACCTGCTGCGCGCCCAGGCCCAGCGCGACAACGGCCGCGGCTGAAGCCGTCAGCGGTCGTGGTGCGGTGGCCGGTTCTCCCGGTACCAGTCGTCCGGGAGGCCGGTGCGCCGGTCGGGGTCACGTTCGTCGGAGGTCGTCTCGGGCAGGACGTCCCCGAAGATCTCGTCCACCCGGCGGCGCCACTCGCCACTGGTCTTGGGGTCGCGCTCCGGTCCCGGCATGCGCCCAGTGTCCCACGACGCGTTCTTTGACAACTCCAGAGCGAACCTCGAAGCCGGGAGCGACGGGCATCCCGTCACCCCCAGCCGGGGTCAGACCTCCTCGAGGCCCGAGAGCTCGTCGATCACGTGCGGCACGAGCGAGGTCAGCGTCGCCATGCCGTCGCGCACCGCGGAGCGCGAACCGGCCAGGTTGACCACGAGGGTGCTGCCGGAGACGCCCGACAGGCCTCGCGAGATCCCCGCGTCGACGGCGCCGGCGGCCAGGCCGGACGCGCGGATCGCCTCGCTGATGCCCGGGATCGGCCGGTCGAGCACGCCGGCGGTGGCGTCGGGGGTGTTGTCCCGCGGCAGCACACCCGTGCCGCCGACGGTGATCACCAAGTCGGCACCGCCGATCACGGCGGTGTTGAGCGCGTTGCGGACATCCACGATCTCGGCTCCGACGACCACCACACCGTCGACGATGAAGCCGGCTTCTTCGAGCAGCTCGGTGACCAGCGGTCCCGTGGTGTCCTCGTGCTCGCCGTGCGCCACGCGATCGTCCACGATGACCACGAGGGCCCGGCCCAGCCGTTGTGCACTCCGTTCCATGGCGCCCACCGTAGTCGGTTTCGGCCACCCGGCGCCGGGAGGTGCCGGGTGAGTTCTGACGATCCGGTGACGCCGCGGCGCACACCTGGGCACGCCCCCGCGTGACCCCCTAGCGTGGCCGGTGTGCGCGTACTGGTCACCGGCGGAGCCGGGTTCATCGGGTCACACATCGCCGATCTGCTCGTCGAGGGGGGTGACGAGGTCGTGGTGCTCGACAACCTGCTCCAGAAGGCGCACGGTTCCCGCACCCCACCGGCGTACACCTCCCGGCACCGCTTCCTCCTCGGCGACGTCACCGACACCGAAATCGTCGCGGAGCTGCTGGACGGCGTCGACGCGGTCTGCCACCAGGCGGCGGTGGTCGGCCACGGCGTCGACCCGTCGGACGCGCCGTCGTACGCGCTGCACAACGACTACGGCACGGCGGTCGTCCTGGCCGCGATGCACGCGGCCGGGGTGCGGAAGCTGGTGCTGGCGTCCTCGATGGTCGTCTACGGCGAAGGCCGGTACGCGTGCCCGGACCACGGTGTGGTGACCCCGTCGCCGCGCCGTCAGTCCGATGTGGACGCCGGCCGCTTCGAGCCACGGTGTCCGGCCTGCGACGCCGAGCTGGGCTGGCGGCTGGTGCCCGAAGACGCGCCGTTGAATCCGCGCAGCTCGTACGCGGCCTCGAAGCTCGCGCAGGAACACTTCGCCGGCGCGTGGGCGCGCCAGTCGGGCGGCAGTGTGTGGGCGATGCGCTACCACAACGTCTACGGCCCGCGGATGCCGCAGAACACCCCGTACGCGGGAGTGGCGTCGCTGTTCCGCTCGGCCTTGGAGCGCGGCGAAGCCCCGCGGGTGCTGGAGGACGGCGGCCAGCAGCGCGACTTCGTGCACGTCCACGACGTCGCCAGGGCGAACGTCCTGGCTCTCCGGACGGACGGCCCGGAGGGCGACATCACGCCCTTGAACGTCTGCTCGGGCACCCCGCACACGGTGGGCGAGCTGGCTGAAGAGCTGGCCCGCGCCTGCGGCGGCCCGGCGCCCGAGGTGGTCGGCGGCGCCCGCACGGCCGACGTGCGCCACGTGGTGGCCGACCCGGCCCGCGCCCGCGAGCTGCTGGGGTTCACCGCGGAGATCGGTTTCGCCAAGGGCATGGCCGACTTCGCGACGGCCGAGCTGCGCGACCCGGTCTGACGGCGCTGACCGCACCCGCTCGTCTACGGCCGTGTGAGCGGTAGCAGGCGCCGCTGTCGGTCAGCACCCGCCGAACGGTGATGCCGCAACCGGCGAAGTGGAGACCGACACCTGGAACCGCTCCGCGGCCCGTCGTGCCTCAGCGTGGGTCGCGGGCCACGATCGCGATCTCGCCAGGCAGTGCAGCTAGGACATCGCCAACGGCAGCCGGACCTCGAACCGGCACCCGGGGCCGTGGTTGTGCACCCCGATCTTCCCGCGGTGGGCCTCGACCAGCCCCTTGGCGATGGCCAGCCCGAGCCCGCCGCCGCTGGTCGTGCCACCGCGTTCCGGGGTCCGGGCCTGCGTCCCGCGGAAGGCGACGTCGAAGACCCGGTTGATCTCGTCGTCCGGGATGCCGCCGCAGGAGTCGTCGACGGCGAGCAGTGCCTCGTCGCCGTCGACCCCGATCTGGACCGCGACCGTCCCGTCGGGCGGCGTGTGGCGGATCGCGTTCGAGACCAGGTTCCGCACGATCCGCGCCAGTTCCGGGTCGCTGCCGTTCACCACCGGCCACGTCGACGCGTTCGCGAGCACCCGCACCCGCTTCCGCTCGGCGACCGGCGACTGGGCCGCGACGGCGTCGCTGACGACGTCCCGCAGCGGCACCGCGGACATGGTCAGCTCGAGGGCGCCCGCGGTGATCCGCGAGAGCTCGAAAAGGTCGCCGACCATCGCGGAGAGCCGGGTGGTCTCGCCGCTGATCCGCTGGGCGTAGTCGGCGACCTCGCCGCGTTCGGACACCACGCCGTCGGCCAGTGCTTCGGCCATGGCCTGGATGCCGGCCAGCGGGCTGCGCAGGTCGTGGCTGATCCAGGCGACCAGCTCCCGCCGGGACGCCTCGGCCGCGCGCTCCCGGTTCCGGGCCTCCCGCTCCCACACACTGCGGCGCGCGATCGCCCGGCCGAGGATGATCGCCGCGGGCACCGTGACCACCGCGACGAGCAGGCAGACCAGCAGCATCGTGGTCAGGGCCGGGGTGAACATGAACCCGCTGACGCCGAGCACACCGACCAGTGTGGCGAGCACCGGGATCAGCACCAGCACGGTCATCGTGGTGGCGAGGGAACCGCGGCGCAGCACGTAGAGCACCACTCCGCCCAGCACGGCCACCGGAAGCGCGAACAGCAGCGCCAGCGGCAGGATGTGCGACAAGTGCTCGAGGATCTCGCGAAAGGACTCGCCGGGTTCGATCACGGCTGCTCCCGGTCGTAGCGGTAGCCGACACCCCACACCGTCGCGACCCGGGTCGGCTTCGCCGGGTCGCGCTCGATCTTCTCGCGCAACCGTCGCACGTGGACGGTCACCGTGGACTGGTCCCCGAAGTCCCAGCCCCACACCTTTTCGAGCAGGTCCGCCCGCGAATAGGCGACGCCGGGGTGGCCGAGGAAGAACGCGAGCAGGTCGAACTCCCTGGTGGTCAACGGGAGTTCGCGGCCACCGAGTGTCGCGGTGCGCGCCGTCATCTGCAGCCGGAGGTCGCCGTCGACGAGCTCCGCGGCCGCCGGTTCCGGGCGCGGCATCCGCGCGCGGCGCAGCACCGAGGCGACGCGGAGGGCGAGTTCCTTGGGGCTGAAGGGTTTCGTCACGTAGTCGTCGGCGCCGAGCTGGAGCCCGGCGATGCGGTTCTCCTCTTCGCCGAGCGCGGTGAGCATGACGATCGGCACCTGGCTGACCTGGCGCAGCCGCTTGCACACCTCGAGGCCGTTGATCCCCGGCATCATGACGTCGAGGACCACGAGGTCGGGCTCGTGCGCCGCGAACTTCGCGAGTCCCGCGGCGCCGTCGCCGGCCTGGTCGACGGTGAACCCGGCGACCTCGAGGTAGCGGCGCACGACGTCGCGGACCGTCTCGTCGTCGTCGACCACGAGCACGCGCCCGGCCTGATCGTTCATCACGTCTCCCTCACCAGCCGGTCAGCAGCAGGTGGTTGACCGTCAGCGCCGTCGCCGCCTGCGCGGCGAGCCACCAGCGCCGGCCGGGCCGCGGCAGCAGGGCCGTCATTGGCAGCAACCACACCCCGAACGGTAGCCAGATCCGTTCGGTCTCGGCTTTCGACAGGCCCGAGACGTCGGCGAACACGATGGTGAGCAGGGCGGCGAGGCCGAGCAGCAGCACCGGGTCGGTGAGCACGCCACGGCGTTGGCGGGGCAGGAAGGCCTCGGTGAGCCCACGCCGGAGGGCGGCGATCACCGCCGGCCCGAGGGCCACGGACACCGCGGCCAGGTCCGCCCAGACCCAGTACGAATAGGGCCGGACCAGCGCGACACCCTGGTAGTAGCGCTCGACGACCAGGTGGTAGCCGTCGAGCCACCAGAAACCCGCCCAGGCGAAAACACCGACGACGGCGATCGCCGCGGCGATCGCCAGGGCGGCCGCCCGCCACTGGCGGCCGAGCACCGCCACGGCCAGGGCGACCAGGCCGAGCAGCACCAGGCCGTACGAAAGGAAGATGCCGTAGCCGAGCAGCACCCCGGCGGCCAGCCCGGCCGGCACGGCGTACCGGCGGCCGTCGGTGAACCCCTTCGCGGACAACGCGAGCAGCGCCAGGCCGGTCGCGGTCGTCCCGGCGAACAGGCCGTCCGCGGAGACGCCGATCCACACCGCACCGGGCGTGAGGACGGCGAAGGGCAGCACCGCGCGGGCCGCGTCGGGCCGGCCGAGCAGGGCGACCGTCGCGGGCACGGCGACCGCGACCAGGCTGCCGACGAGCACCACGGCCGTCGCCGCCCAGGCGCCGCCGTGCAGGCCGAGCCGGTCCAGCCAGACGAACACGAGCGTCGCGCCCGGCGGGTGGCCGGACACGTGCGTGGTCCACGAGTTCGGCTGGAAGTCGAGGATGCGCGAGGAGAACTCGCGCAGCATCCGCGGGATGTCGGTGATGCCGGGAACCTCGTGGAGGTACTCCTGCGGAATGGTCAGGTGCCCGGCGAACCCGCGTGCCCAGCCGTCGACCATGGCCAGCGAGAAGATCCACGCGAGCGACGCGAGGTAACCGAAGGCGAGCGCGCGGCGCCACGGCAGGCGGGCGGCCAGCGCCGGCCCCTGGAGCACCACCGCGGCGGCGACCAGCACGGCGAACACCGAGCCCGGGCCGACGTGCGGCAGCCAGTCGGCGAACAACGGCGGCGAGTTGACGAAGATGACCACACCGGAGCCCGGCCGGTTGTAGTACAGGCCGACCGCGGCGGCCGCGGCCACGAGCACCGCGACCGCCGCGACGGCGAGGAGATCGGCCCGGTGGGCGCGGCGCCCGGGTCGACCGAGTGTCGGGGGTTCGGGTTCGCGGACGGGCGGCTCGGCGAGCCGCGCCGCCGGGTTCGGCTCGCTCATCGCCGTCCAACCTAGGGCCTCCGGCGGTGTTGCGCGCCCTAGGAGCGGCAGCCGTAACGACGCGGTAAGAATTCGTCACACGTCATGATTCAGTAATAGCCGCAAGGGTTCTCTGGTGTCCACCATGGACCTACGGTCGGCGCGTGACTTACTCGGAAGTGGACGTCGTCCTCCCTTGCCTCGACGAAGCGGGTGCGCTCCCCGGCGTGCTGGCCGGCCTGCCGCCGGGCTACCGCGCGATCGTGGTCGACAACGGCTCGGCCGACGGCTCGCCGGAAGTGGCGGCCTCGCTGGGCGCGAAGGTCGTCCACGAATCGCGTCGCGGGTACGGCGCGGCCGTGCACGCGGGCCTGGAAGCCGCCACCTCAGACATCGTGTGCTTCGCCGACGCCGACGGGTCCCTGGATCTCGGCGACCTGCCACGGCTGGTGAGCGCGGTCGAAGGCGGCGCCGACCTCGCCGTCGGGCGCCGGGTGCCGACCGGCCCAGGGGTGTGGCCTTGGCACGCGCGAGCGGGCAACGTCGTGCTGGCGCTGCTGCTGCGCGGGCGGGGGCTGCCGGTGCGGGACATCGCGCCGCTGCGGGCGGCGGACCGGCGGGCGCTGCTCGCCCTCGGCGTCACCGACCGGGCGTTCGGCTACCCGCTCGAGCTGCTGATCAAGGCCCAGCGGGCCGGCTGGCGGGTCCGCGAGTTCGACGTCCGCTACGGCGAGCGCGCGAAGGGAACCAAGTCGAAGGTGTCCGGCTCGGTGCGGGGCACGCTGCGCGCGGTCCGCGACTTCGGGCGGGTGCTGGCGCGATGACAACCCCGTTCGTGCTGCTGGTCGTGGCCAAGGCGCCGGTGCCCGGGCTCGCCAAGACCCGTCTCTGCCCGCCCGCGACGCCGGCCCAGGCGGCGGAGATCGCCGCGGCCGCGCTGCTCGACACCCTGGACGCCGTCTGCGCGGTGCCCGGCGCCGCGCCCGTCGTCGCCATGACCGGCCAGCTCGGCGCCGCGGCCCGCTCGGCCGAGATCGGGCTCGCGCTGCGGCGGGCCACCGTGATCCCCCAGCGTGGCTGGGACTTCGGCGCTCGCCTCGCGAACGCCCACGCGGACGCCGCCGCGGTGCACACCGGCCTGCCGATCCTGCAGATCGGCATGGACACCCCGCAGGTCACGCCGGAGTCGCTCGCCGCGGCGGCCGCACCGGTCGTCGTCGACGGGCACGACTCGGTGGTCGCCCCCGCGATGGACGGCGGCTGGTGGGCGCTGGGACTCGCCGAACCGGCGCACGCGCAAGTCCTTGCAGGCGTCCCGATGTCCCGCGACGACACCGGCGAACGTACTCTGCGCGCGCTCATCGCGTGCGGGCTACGGCCGCGACGGGGCGCTGAACTGTCCGATGTGGACACGATGGCGGACGCCCGCGCGGTGGCGGCGCTGTGCCCGGACGGCCGGTTCGCCCGCGCCGTCGCGGCGGTCGACGGCCGGGCGGTCGCGTGATGACGGCCCCGGCGACCACCGGAAACGAGTTCGACCACGGCCTGCTCGGCCACCAGTGCTGGCTCGAGCTGGCCAACGGCGAGCGGATCGAGCTGCCGGTCGAACGCTGGACCGAGCCGTCCGACGGGGACGACGTGCTGCTCGACGCCTGTTCCGGCCCGACGATCGACCTCGGTTGCGGGCCCGGCAGGCTCACCGCCGCGCTGGCCGAACGCGGGGTCCTCGCACTGGGCGTGGACAGCTCCCGCACGGCCGTCGGCCTGACCCGCCGTCGGGGCGGGAGTGCGTTGCGCCGCAACATCTTCGACCGGCTGCCCGGCGAAGGCCGGTGGCGGCACGCCCTGCTCGCCGACGGCAACATCGGCATCGGCGGCGATCCGGTGGAGCTGCTGCGCCGCACCGCCCGGCTGCTCGGCGCGGGCGGTGACGTCCTCGTCGAGCTGGAGCCGCCCGGCCACGGCCTGCGGCACGAGCGCGTCCGGCTGCGTCCCGGGCACGCCGACGTCGCGTGGTTCACGTGGGCCTGGGTCGGCGTGGACGCGATCGCCGAGGTCGCATTGCCCGCCGGCCTGCGGGTCGACTGGACGACCCGGCACGGCCACCGCTGGTTCGCGCGGTTGGAGCGGCCGTGAAGCTGCCGATTCCCAGTGAAGAACAGTTCAAGGCGGCGGCGCACAACGAGCGCGTGACGTCGAAGATCGGGCTGGCACTGGCCGTCACGTTCACGACGTGCTTCATCACCGGCCTGATCAGCCACCTCATCCAGCACCCGCCGACGTGGTTCTTCTGGCCCAGCCGCCCGGTCGGGCTCTACCGCGTCACGCAGGGACTCCACGTGATTTCCGGCGTAGCGTCGATCCCGCTGCTGCTGGCGAAGCTGTGGAGCGTCTACCCGAAGCTGTTCGGCCGGCCGCTCGTCCGCTCGCTGCCGCACGCGCTGGAGCGCCTCTCGATCCTCGTGCTCTCGGGCGCGGCGTTCTTCGAGCTGACGACCGGGCTGCTGAACGTCGCGCAGAACTACCCGTGGGGGTTCTACTTCCCGCAGGTGCACTACGCGGTGGCGTGGCTGGCGATCGGGTCGATCCTGGTGCACGTCGCGGTGAAGCTGCCGGTCGTCCGCCGCGCGCTGAGCCGCGCGACCGTTGAAGAGGAGAAGAGCGAGCCGTCCGCCGGGCTGTCCCGACGGGGTTTCCTGCTGACGACGGGACTCGCGACGGGTGTCGCGGTGGTCGCCACCGCCGGTGCCACGGTTCCGTTCCTGCGCGGCGTTTCCGGCCTGGCGTGGAAGACGAGCAAGGGCACGCAGGATCTCCCGGTCAACCGCACGGCGCTGGCCGCGGGCGTCACGCAGTCGGCACGCGCCGCGGACTGGCGGCTCTCGATCCTGACGCCACGCGGCACGACGGCGCTCTCACTCGACCAGCTGCGCGCGCTGCCCCAGACGACGGCGGAGCTGCCGATCGCGTGCGTCGAGGGCTGGAGCCAGTCGGCGGTCTGGCGCGGGGTTTCCCTGCCGGCACTGCTGAAAGCCACCGGCGCGCAACCGGGCGCGACGGTCCGAGTGTCCTCTTTGGAGCGTTCGGGGTTGTACGGCGTCAGCGTGCTCCCCGGCGAGCACACGGCCGACGAGCTGACGCTGCTCGCACTGGAGCTGAACGGCGAAGTGCTCAACATCGACCACGGCTTCCCGTGCCGGATCATTGCCCCGAACCGGCCGGGCGTGCTGCAGACGAAATGGGTCTCGAAGCTGGAGGTGCTGTGAAGGTCACCCGCGCTTTACTCGCGTTGCCGGGCCTCGCCGCGCTCGCGTGGGGTGTGGTGCTGTTCGCCGAATACGCGCTCCCGCTGCGCCCGGACGTCTACGGCACGATCGCCTGGATCATCGGCGGCCCGCTCTTGAACGACGGCGTGGTCGCCCCCCTGACAGCGGTGCTCGGCATCCTCCTCGGCCGCCTCCTGCCGCACCCGTGGAAGGTCCCGGTGGTCGTCGCGACGGTGCTCACCGGGGTCCTGGCGATCCTGGCGTTCCCGCTGCTCTGGCGCCCGTACGGCACCCCGCCAATGCCCGGCCTCCACGACGGCAACCCCACCCTGGGCCTCACCCTCACCCTGGCCGCAGTCTGGCTGGTAGCCCTCCTGACCCCACTGGCCCGCCGTGTCGTCCCCCCAATCACACGTGTCGACCCTCCAAACACACGTGTCGACCCTCCAGACACGAGTGATGCCCCTCCAATCACGCAAGATGCCCCCTCAATCACGCGTGACGCCCCGCCAGACACGCGAGACGCCCCGCGAGACACGACAACCGCCCCGCCCGGCACCCCAGTCCACCCTCCTGGCGCACGAACCGACTCCCCAGGCACGCCAGCCGACCCACCTGGCACGCCAACCGCCCTTCCAGGCACGCCAACCGACTCCCGAGGCACGCCAGGCAACTCACCTGGCACGCGAACCGCCCCGCCAAGCGCGCCAGCCGACTACCCAGGCACGCCAAGCGCCCCTCCCGGCGCACGAACCGACTCCCCAGGCACGCCAGCCCACCCTCAAGGCGCGCAAACCGACTCCCCAGGCGCGCCAGCCGCCCCACCCGGCACACCAGCCGCCCGTCCAAGCGCGCGAACCAACCCACCCGGCCCACGAACCGACCCACCCGCCACCTGACCCAGCCACAAAAACGGCCACGCGCGACCGGCATCAAGTGCCAGGTCGCGCGTGGCCTAGTGGGTCCGGCCCCGGATCACGGGGGTCGAGCCATAGCTGGTCTCGGCCGCGCCGAGGCGGCCGAGCGTCTGGAATGGATCAGTTGGCCGGGACGGGCTGCCCGCCGAGGGTCACCTCGACCGTGCGGCCGTCGGCGAGTGTGAACTTCGCCTTCTCGTCCGGCGCGCGGGTGCGGATCGCCGCGACGAGCGTGTCGGACTTGTCGATGGCGCGGTCGTCGATCTTGGTGACGACGTCGCCCGCCTTCAGGCCGGCCTTCTCCGCCGGGCTGCCGGCGGTGATGGCACCGAGCTCGGCGCCGCCCTGCGGGGCGTCCTTCACCTGCGCGCCGATGTAGGTCTGGATCGCCTGGCCGGTCTTGATGATCGTGTCCGCGGTGCGGCGGGCCTGGTCGATCGGGATGGCGAACCCGATGCCGACGTTGCCGCTCTCGGAACCGCCCTGGCCCTGGCCGCCCGAAGCCGACTGCGGGCTGTAGATCGCCGAGTTGATGCCGATGACCTGGCCGGACATGTTCGACAGCGGACCGCCCGAGTTGCCCGGGTTGATCGCCGCGTCGGTCTGGACGGCGTCCATCACCGTCTCCTGGCCGCCGCTGCTGCCGCCCGCGCGCACCGGCCGGTGCAGCGAGCTGACGATGCCCGAGGTGACCGTGCCGGCCAGCTCGAACGGCGATCCGATGGCGACGACGGACTGGCCGACGCGCAGGTCGTCGGACCGACCGATCTCGACCGGGGTCAGGTTGCCGATGCCGTCGACCTTGACCACGGCGATGTCGGTGGTCGGGTCGCGGCCGATGACCTTGGCGGCGGCCTTCTTGCCGTCCTGGAACACGGCCTGGATCTGGCCGCCGTTCGCGGCGACCTCGACGACGTGGTTGTTGGTCAGGATGTAGCCGTCGGTGCTGATGACGAACCCGGAGCCCTCACCGGCCCCCTGCTGCCCGCTCACCTGCAGCTCGACGACGCTCGGCGACAGCTTCTGCGCGACCGACTCGACCGAACCGGCCGGAGCGTTGCCGGTCTGCTGGGCCGGCTTCGGCGCGTCGAGCGCGTTGCCGGCCGGGCCGCCGGACGACCCGCCGGTCAGGTACCCGACGGCCCCGCCCGCGACGCCCCCGACGAGCAGCGCCACCAGCGCGACGCCGGCGAGCAGCTTCCCGCCGGTGCGCTTCGGCTGCGGCGCCGGTGCGTTGTAGACGGACGTGCCGGGCATGCCGGACTGCGCGTACGGGTTCGGCGGCGGGTAGACGCTCTGCTGGGTCTGGCCGGACGGCACCTGCGCACCCGGGGCGGACCACGGGTTCGCCTGCTGCGCTCCGTACGCCGGATCGGCCCCGGTCACCGCGTGGTAGGACGGCTCGGAGTACTGCGGCGTGCCGCCGGACTCGGGCGCGGCCTGCTCGCCGTACGGCGTACCCGCCCACCCGCCTTGAGCGGCCTCCTGGCCGGGCTGGGCGTCCGCGGGGTGCCGCGGCGCCGCCGCGTCGTGCGCGTTGGGGTCGTTCTCGGTCATGCCCTCACCTTGCGCGATGGTCCTGAGAGGTTCCTGAGCCGAACCTGTGCATCGGAGATGAGTATGGCCGCTCAGCCCGCCGCGCGGAGCCGTTCCGCGATCTGCTCCGGCGTCGCGTCGTTGATCCACACCGCCATACCCGATTCGGACCCCGCCAGGTACTTCAGCTTGTCCTTGGCGCGCAACACGGAGAACAGTTCCAGGTGGAGCCAGCCGAGCTCGCGGTCACGGCGCACCGGCGCCTGGTGCCATCCCGCGATGTAGGGCAGCGGCCGGTCGTACAGCGCGTCGCAGCGGCGCAGCACGTCCAGGTAGACGTCGGCGAAGTCGTCGCGCTCGGCGTCGGTCAGCGCCGGGATGTCCGGAACCTGCCGGTGCGGCACGATCTGCACCTGGACCGGCCAGCGCGCCGCCGGCGGCACGAACGCCGTCCAGTGCTCGCCGGACGCCACGACCCGCGCGCCGGACTTGATTTCCGCGGCGAGCACGTCGCCGAGCACCGGGCGGCCGTGTTCGGCCTGGTAGGCGCGGGCGACGTCGAGCATCCGCGCCGTCTTCGGCGTGACGAACGGGTACCCGTAGATCTGGCCGTGCGGGTGCGAAAGCGTGACGCCGATTTCCTCGCCGCGGTTCTCGAACGGGAAGACCTGCTCCACACCGGGCACTTCGGACAGTCCGGCCGTGCGGTCGGCCCACGCGTCCACCACGGCCCGCACCTGCTTCGCGCTCAGCCGCGAGAACGCGCCGTCGTGGTCGCTGGTGAAGCAGACGACCTCACACCGTCCACGACCCGGCCGCACCGGCACCAGCCCGAGACCGTCCACAGTGGACGGCTCGCCGACAACATCCTCGGCGAACGACGGGAACCGGTTCTCGAAGACGACGACGTCGTAGTCGCTTTCGGGGATTTCACTCGGTTTGCCGGGCTTGCTCGGGCACAGCGGGCAGAGGTCGGCCGGCGGCTTGTACGTCCGCGTCTGCCGGTGCGCGGCCATCGCGACCCACTCGTGGGTCAGCGGGTCGAGCCGGATCTCCGACGCGGCCGAAACCGGCGGCAGGTCACGGGTGTCCTCGGCGACGCGGTCGGGCGCGCCGGGCTGGTCGAAGTAGATGATCTCCCGGCCGTCGGCCAGGTGTCGTACGGTGCGCTTCACGCTTCCTCGGCCTCGACCGTCTCCGCCGTTTCGGCGATCATGAGTTCCCCTGCCCTTTCGGCGAGCATTTCCTTGGCCTCGTCGGAAATCCCGTCGTCGGTGACCACGACGTCGGCCTCGTCCAGGTCGGCGATCGTCGAGATCCCGACGGTGCCCCACTTGGTGTGGTCGGCGAGCACGACGAGCTTGCGCCCGGCCTCGACCAGCGCGCGGTCGGTCTCGCTCTCGGTGAGGTTCGGCGTCGTGAACCCCGGCCCGTCGGCCATCCCGTGCACCCCGAGGAAGACGACGTCGAGGTGCAGCGACCGCAGGCTGTGCACGGCGACCGGCCCGACCAGCGCGTCCGACGGCGTCCGCACCCCGCCGGTCAGCACGACGGTGCGATCCGGCTGGGTCGACCCGCGGAGCACGTCCGCGACCTGGATCGAGTTGGTCACGATGGTGAGCCCGGGAATGGCGTCGAGCGCCCGCGCGAGCGTCCACGTGGTGGTGCCGGCCGAGATGCCGATCGCGGTGCCGGGCCGGACGAGCGTGGCGGCGAGCTCGGCGATGGCTTCCTTCTGCGCGCGCTGGCGCACGGACTTCGCCTCGAAGCCGGGCTCGTCGGTGCTCTTGCCGATGACCGAGGTGGCGCCGCCGTACACCTTCTCGACGAGCCCGCGCCCGGCCAGGACGTCCAGATCGCGGCGGACCGTCATGTCGGACACGCCCAGCCTGGTCACGAGGTCACTGACCCGGACCGCACCGGTCCGGCGTGCCTCTTCCAGGATCACCGCCTGTCGCTGACGCGCCAGCACCGTTCAACTCCGTCCCCGCTGAACTTCGAGCCCCAACCACACAAAATCCTACACGATTCAACACGGGATCCGCAGGGCCGACGGGGGTGAACTTCGAATGACCAGGTCACGCCCGGGGCGGCGCGCCCCGGGCGAACAACACCGCGACGGACAACCGGTCAGCCGGGCGCTCCCGGCAGCCGGACCGTCATCAGCGCGCCACCCTCGGGCGCCCGCGCCGCGTACACGGCCCCGCCGTGCCGCTCGGCCGCGTGCTTCACGATCGCGAGGCCGAGGCCCGAACCGGGCAGCGTCCGCGCTTCCGAAGAGCGGTAGAAGCGGTCGAACACCTTCGGCAGGTCCTCCTCGGCGATGCCCGGGCCGGCGTCCGCGACCTCGACCACGGCGGTGCCGTCGCCGAGCGGGTAGAGCCGCACCCAGACCGTCGCGTCCGGCGGCGAGAACTTCACGGCGTTGTCCAGCAGGTTCAGGATCGCGCGCTCGATCGAGCTGTTGTCCCCGGTGAGCACCCACGGCTGCAGCGAGACGTCGAAGTTGATCTCGCCCGCGCGCCGCCGCGCCCGGTCCAGGGCCCGTTCGACGACGTCCAGCAGGTCGACGCGCTCGAAGCGCTCGCGCGGCTCGTCCTGGCGAGCGAGCTCGACGAGGTCGCCGATGAGCTGCGTCAGCTCGTCGAGCTGGCCGCTGATGTCCGCGACGATGTCGACGCGGTCGGCGTCCGGCAGCGGCGGCGCGCCGGGTTTGCTCGCGGCGAGCAGCAGCTCGAGGTTGGTGCGCAGCGACGTCAACGGCGTCCGCAGCTCGTGGCCCGCGTCCGCGACCAGCTGGCGCTGCCGCTCCTGCGAGTCCGCGACCGTGCCGAGCATCGTGTTGAAGGTCTGGGTGAGGCGGGCCAGCTCGTCGTCGCCGCTGACCGGGATCGGCCGCAGGTCGCCGGTCTTGGCGACCCGCTCGGCGGCCGAGGTCAGCCGGTCGACCGGGCGCAGGCCGGTCCGCGCGACCGCGGTGCCCGCCGCGGCGGCGACCAGGATGCCGGCGCCGCCGATCAGGAACAGCACCAGTGCGAGCTCGTTGAGCGTGCGCTTGGTCGGCTGCATCGACTGGGCGAGCACGATGGCCTCGCCGTGCCCGGTGGGCAGCGCGACGACCCGGCTGTCGGTGCGGAAGTCCGTCCGCATCGACTCCGGCGAATCCCCGTTCGCCACGTTCAGCTCGTCCTGGCCGAACGGCGGCGCCGAGCTCGAGAGCGGGTAGGTCATCACGGCGTGCTGGACGTCGGGCGCGGCGGTGAGCTGCCCGATCTGCAGGTCGGCGCTGGCCAGGAACGCGCCGGGCACCTGCCGCAGCTCGGTCTGCACCTGCGGCGACGCGACGGCCGCCTGGGCGCGCGCCATCAGGCCGTCGTCCAGCTGCTGGTAGAGGTTGCTGCGCACGACCATGTACGCGCCGAGCGACACCAGCGCGACGGCGCCGGCGACACAGGCGGCGGCGAGCAGCGTCACCCGGCCGCGCAGCGAGAACCGGCGTGTCCCCCACCGCGTGCCCCGGGGGTCGCCGGGTTCGGTCACGGCGGGGTTTCCCTCAGGACGTAGCCCACCCCCCGCACCGTGTGGATCAGCCTCGGCTCCCCCTCGGCCTCCGTCTTGCGGCGCAAGTAGCCGACGTAGACCTCCAGCGCGTTGCCCGACGTCGGGAAGTCGTAACCCCATACTTCCTCCAGTATCCGGCCCCGCGTGAGGACGTGCTTCGGGTAGGAAAGGAACAGCTCCAGCAGTGCGAACTCGGTCCGGGTCAGGCTGATCTCGCGCCCGCCGCGGCGCACTTCCCGGGTGCCCGGGTCGAGCGTCAGGTCCGCGAAGGACAGCATCTCGGACGCCTGACCGTTCTGGCCCTCCGGGACGGCGCGGCGCAGCAGCGCCCGCAGCCGGGCGAGCAGCTCTTCCAGCGCGAACGGCTTCGGCAGGTAGTCGTCGGCGCCGGCGTCCAGCCCGGACACCCGGTCGGAGACGGTGTCGCGGGCGGTGAGCACGAGGATCGGCAGGTCGTCGCCGGTGCTGCGCAGCCGGCGCGCCACCTCCAGGCCGTCGAGCCGCGGCATCATGACGTCGAGGACCATGGCGTCCGGCCGGTCGGCGATGATCGCTTCCAGGGCCTGCGCACCGTCACTGGCCAGCTCGACCTGGTAGCCGTTGAACTCCAGGGACCGCCGGAGCGACTCACGGACGGCGCGGTCGTCGTCCACCACAAGGATGCGCATGGCTGTAGTTTTACTCAGCGTGCTGAGACTCGCCTAAGAACACACACAGAACTAACAAAGAGATTCCCTTACTCCGGCGCCCGCGCGACCGGCGCGTTCCAGTGCCGCCAGAGCGCGACCATCCTCACGGTGACCACCGCGGCGGCCGCGACAACGGTGACCGGACCTTCGGGCAGTCGCACAGCGTGACCGATGGCGACGAGCACCGAGCCGGCCAGCGCGGCCACGGCGTAGATCTCTTTGCGCAGGACGAGAGGGATTTCCCGGAGCAGCAGATCACGCACGGCGCCGCCGCCGATCCCGGTCGTCATGCCGATCAGACACGCGGCGTAGACGGTCGCGCCGGCGTTGAGCGCGATGGTCGTCCCGGCGGTGGCGAAGACGCCGAGCCCGAGCGCGTCGGCGAGCAGCACACCCCGCCGCAGCCGCGCGACCTGCGGGTGGAAGACGAAGACGACCAGGGCGGTCGCGGCACAGACGGCGAGGTAGGGCCAGTTCCGCAGCGTCGTCGGCGGGTGGATGCCGAGCAGGACGTCCCGGATGACCCCGCCGCCGAGCGCGGTGGTGAGCCCGACGACGACCACGCCGAAGACGTCCAGACGAGCCCGCACGGCGGCGAGCGCCCCGGACGCCGCGAAGGCGACGAGCCCGAGGAACTCCAGCGCCGTGAGCAGCATCTACTGGTCGAGCAGGCCGCCGCGGTAGGCCAGCAGGGCGGCCTGCACGCGGTTCGCCGCCCCGATCTTGGAGAGCACGGCGGAAACGTACCCCTTGACGGTGGCCTCGGAGAGGTGCAGCCGCCCGCCGATCTCGGCGTTGCTCAGTCCCTGCCCGATCAGCGCGACGACCTCGCGTTCCCGTTCGGACAGCGAGGCGAGCAGCTTGCGAGCGGGCTGAGCAGCGCGTTGTTCGTCCCGGTGCGACTGGACCATCCGCGCGGCCACCCCAGGATCGAGCACGGCCCCACCCCGGCTCAGGTCCCGCACGGCCCGCAGCAGCGCGGCGGGGTCGATGTCCTTGAGCAGGAAGCCGTTGGCCCCGAGCCGCAGCGCGAGGCTGACGTACTCGTCGATGTCGAAGGTGGTCAGCATGGCAACGGTGGGCGGATCGGGGAGCGCGAGGATGGCCCGGAGCGCGCGAATGCCGTCGTCGGGGGCGCGCATCTTGATGTCGAGCAGGGCGACGTCAGGGTGGTACCGCCGGGCGACCTCGACCGCGGATCTGCCGTCGGAGGCTTCGCCCACGATCTCGATGTCCTGGGCCCCGGACATCATCGCGCGCAGCCCCGAGCGCACCAGTTCCTCGTCGTCGGCGAACATGAGCTTGATCAACGAAGCCCTCCGCAACAGCCAGTAGGAGGCGGCTCCCCGCGTCCCGTTAACGAAGGTTACCTACTGTTGTTCAGCAGTTCGAAACCAGACACGACCAGGTGAGGCGCTGGTCCGTCCAGGTCAGATGCGGCGGACCGTCCGGCAGGGTATATCTCCGGTCAGCGAGGAGCTTGAGAACCACTCACCTGGGTGACGACGGAGGTCGTGTTAGTCCATCCGTGCCCCTCCTGCTGCGACCGCCCCGGGCCCGCTAAGCTGGGCTCGGCAGTACATGCCCTCGTAGCTCAGGGGATAGAGCACCGCTCTCCTAAAGCGGGTGTCGCAGGTTCGAATCCTGCCGGGGGCACCCACAACTCGTGGTCGACAAGACGACCGGGTGCTTCGTGTTTCACCGGCTGGTTTCGGCAACGTGTCGCCGTCTTCGCGGCCGTCAAATCGCATCGAGCATGTCGCGGTGGTCCATGAGCAGCTCGTACCCGACCGCTTCCTGAGGAAGACGGAATCCATCGACCAGTGCGTCGCGGGCCGGCTCGGCGTACTGGCCCAGCCACTCGGCGGCTTCGGCAGCCTCGGCTGCCGGCACTCGGGCGGCCGGGCTCCTGTGCCGCGCGCCGAAAAGCAGCTCGTAAAGCGGATACGCGGGACCGACCGCCGGGAGGCCGGCCAGGCCGGCTCCGGTGTTCGCCGCGGCCGGGATCTGCAGTCCCTTCAGATCCACATCGCCGAAGTACACGATCCGAGCTGGTGCCGGCACCAGCAACGGCACTGTCAGCACCGCGGAGGGAAACTGGTTGCCCGTGCCGTAACCGACGTGGCGTCCCGGGCCGCCTTCCGCGGCATGGTGCCGCGTGACCTCCAGCAGCGATGCGTAAGTGTGGTGGTTCTCCGCGATGAGCAACGCAGTCCCCCTGGCGTCCACCGCGCCTGGAACCCACTGAGAGACAAAGGGGATGGGCACGGAATAGCACCGCAACAGGTCCGGCGTCAGCGCCCCGGACTTGAACAACCGAGTGGTCATGAGCTTGTTGAGCCGTTTCTCGTCACCGAAGAGCTCCAACGAGCGTTCTCGCATCGGCACTCTCGGCCGCGACGGGCCACCGTCCCGCAGAAAGGCTGCCACCGTTTCGAGCAGAGCGACCTCATCGTCCCGGACGGCGATGCGGCCGGCCTCTTCGAGCGCAACCGGCCATACACGTGCGCCACGCGGCTCTCGCACGATCCGCTCGCGTGGCGGCCGGCGCACCCACAGCGGCAGAGCGGGCACTGCCCGCCCGTCGAAATGGCGTGGCGAGCTCGGCAGGATCACCAGCTCGGCCGCCGCCAGCTCGTCCAGCGCGGCGCGAAGGTCACCACGCGCAGTCGGCGCGGTCGCCAGGCTGCGATCGAACGCGACCGCCGCGGCGTACAGGGCCTCGATCGCTATCCGTTGCGCCGGTGCCGCGGCCACATGATCGGCGAGGTGCCTGGCGAGCGCACTCATCGTCATGAGACGGCACCGTCGTCGCGGGCCACACGAGCGCCAGTGATGCCCTCGGCAGCTGACCCGAACTGGTCTTCCACGACGACGTAGCGTCGCGTGCGAAGGGCCCCTGGCGAGTTGCGCATCCGCAGCACGTTCGGGAACTGGCCCACGGCGCCGAGATCCTCCACACCGGTCGTGTACACGAGCTGTACCCCGTGCGCGGCCGCCACGTCCCGCTGCAGCCGGAGAAGGGCAACGTGACTGGCCGTGCCCAACGGGTTGTCCAGCACGAGCGTGCCACCGAGCGCGCCCTTGCCCCGGCCGCGGTTGACCGCGCGCAGACGAGCAAGCGTGCAGTAGAGAGCGACGCAGACCGTGAGCTTCTCACCGCCGGAGAACTTGCCGAGATGGGTCACGTCGACCGGCTCGACAGCCAGGTCGCTGTTCGGCTTGAGGACCTTGACGGTGAAACCGCGCGGCGCCACGGCCTCGTGCACACATCGCTTGAGCAGAGCGAGGCCTTCGGGTTTCGAATTCTCCGAAACGATCCGGTCCACAACGGCGTCGATCCGGGCGTGCAGGTCCTCCTCGCTGCCGGGGCGGACGAACCGGATTCGCAGGAAGTGCTCGTTCCCCCACCCACCCAGGGTGCCCGGCAACTTCGAGTGCCGTTGCGCCGAGTCCAGGTTGGCAAGCACGTCCTGCACCAGAGCGGCGACTTCGACCACCACGAGTCGCTGATCGCGGCCGATGTCGGCGAGTTGTCCTTCGATGGTCGTGCGACGCACCCGCATTTCGCCCGCACGTGCGGCCGCGCGATCGGCCAGTACGTCGGAATCGTCGCCGGTGAACCGGTCCCGGATGGCATCGGGGATCCCGGCGAACCGGTTTTCCGCCGCGAGCTTCCGCACCTCGCGGACCGCTTCGTCCGCACCGCGTCCCGTCGACGACGCGAGGTTGGCGGCCGAGGTGAGACGTTCGAGCACGGTCTTCAACTCGGCCTCCGCATCGATGCCGCCGTAGGCGGGTACCCCCTCGGGAACAGGGGCCGGAAAGGCGGCATCGCCGAGCCGGCTGGCTTGCTGGCCGAACACCTGCGCAACGGTGTCCGCCTCCTGAGCGGCCTTCTTCGCCTCGTCCGCGTCCCGGTGCAGGCCGGTCACCCTGCCACTCATTTCGGTGGCGCGTGCCGACTCCTCCTCGGCCAGTTCGCGTGCCTCGGCCTCGGTTTCGGGTTCAACCTCGAGCTGCGCGTGCCGCAGCCTGTCCTTCGGCTTCCTGCGGCCGACTTCGTCCTGCGCGTGTTTCAGCTCGGAGTCGGCGCTGCTCAGCTCACGCTGAGCCTTGTCGGCCGCCTCTCGTGAACGATCTTTCGCAGCGGTGCGGCGCTCCGGATCCTGACCATCACCGGTCTCGAGCAAGGTGGCTGCCCGTTCACGAACCCGATCCGGATAGGTTGCCAGCGTTCGGTCCGCTCGCTTGCCGCGATGGATGAGGGAGCTGAGCCGTTCGGCCAGCACGGACTGCGCCGCGACCGTCGCCCACTGCGAGTCAAGCTCGGTGAACCGGCTCTGCAACACCGACAGAGGACCACCGACCTCCGCGACAGCGCCGACGTGATCGTGATCGAGCAGGGAGATCCCGCGCTCGTCTCGTTCATACCGTTCCCAGGTGGACTTGTGGTCCCTCGCCCGGCCTCGGGCACTTCGCTCGGTTTCTTGGTAACCTCTCGCGCGGCCAGCGGCTTCGCTGGCGATGCGTTCGTGCGACTCGACTTCCTTGACAAGCCGCTCGATCTCATGCCGCAGCCCTGAAAGCCCGAAGACCCTGTTCGCCAGAGTCGCCAGCCGCTCGATCTTCCCCGCCAACGTCACGAGTTGCTCGGCAACAACCTCCTCCTCGGCTGCGTCATCCGCGTCCCGGCGATCGAGTTCGTCGACCTGCTCTCGCAGTGTCCCGTCGGCAGCGTCGATCGCGTCGATCGCCTCTTGCTGTTCGCCTGCAGTCTTTTCCAGCGCATCCAGATGACCCGCGGGGCAGTCGCGCAGCAAGGATTCCAGCGCGCTCAGGAGCGTCCGGTCCGCATTCAGCTGCTCGTGGAGCGCGGCGTTCCGTCGATCCTGCTCGTGGCGTCGCAGCTCACGCTCCGTTCGCGCACTCTCGGCCGCATTTCCGTCGAACAACGCCGGGTCGCTGGGAACCACCGACCACCCTGGTGCGGCGGTGGTGAGGGCCTGCTGCATCTGCGCGGCGGTGCACACAGTGACATGGGAAATCGAATGCCAGTCGTGAGACGCCACCACACCGCGGGCGCTGTCGGCGTCAGCATCGGCCACGACGACGCCCGCGGCGAGTTCGGCGACGTGAGCGTTCTCCAGCACCTCGGCGCGTTCTGCTTCGGTGACGAGATCACGCAACAACTCCCACCCCGGCCGGGCCGGCACGCCCGCGGCGACCAGCACCTCGGCGGCGCGCTGGGCATCACGGGTGGTGGGCAGGAAGTCGTCGGCACGCAACGCTTCCAGCGCACGGTCGTCGTCCGCCGCGTCGACACGATTGTCCACGATCGCCGACTCGCCCGCCGCGGATGCGTGGGTCAGGGCGGAACGCAGGTCGGCGGCTTCGGCCCACAGCGCGATCCGACCACCTTCTTCGAGCTGCATCAGCTCGGCGAGCCGGGCATCCGTTGCGAGTTCGTCAACACGTGCGACCAGCTTCGCACGTTCAGCAACTTGGCGATCCCGCTCCGCCACTCTCTCGGCCTTGTCGGCTGCCAGCTTCGTCCGCCGGCTGCCCAGCTCCTTGCGCAGTGCCGGCCGGGCCGCCCGCTGCCGACGGACCGCTTCGATCCGTTTTACGGCCTCACGTCTGGTGGCGCGGGATTCGGCGAGGACAACGGCCGGAACTGCCTCGGAATCCGGCAGATCTCCTCGGCTCACCGCACTTTCCAGAGCGTCATCGATCTCCGCAACCTGAGCTCGCAGGTTCTCGATCCGCACCTTGGCCGCGGCGGCGAGGACGCTATTCTCCTGTGCTCGACCGGACTCCGTTTCGAATGCCGAATTCGCATCGTCAGCAGCCGTGGTCTCCATCTCCTCGGCGGCACGCTCATCGCCGGCGAGTGTCGAGTAGCGGGCCTTCAGAGCCGCGGCGGCTTCGTCTCGCGCTGCGCGCAGTGGTGCAGTCTGCCGCTCCTCTTCTGCCATCTGCAGGCGCACCGACGCCGCCTGGCGCTCAGCATCCAGCCGCTCGGCCAGCGGCTCCACGACCTCCCATGCTTGGTTCTCGCGCTTGGTGTCGGCCGCGATGGCCGCCGCGTCTTCCCGCGCTGCAACAGCTGCTGTGTGCCTGTGTGCCGCCGCGATCCTGAACAGCTCGTTCGCGACATCGTTGACCCGGTTGCGCTCCCGGTCCAGCCTGAGGGCGTCCTCACGAAGCCGCTGCTCCTCGTCCGTGAACCAGTCCTTGTCGCCCTCTTTCGCCGATGCCGCACTGCGAAACGCGCCGGCGAGACGTGCAGCCGCCTCCCTCGCCGCGGCGGCCTCGCCCGCGGCCTTCTTGGCGAGGTCGTGCCGTTCGGCCAGCACGTCGAGCCGGCTCGCCATCTCGCCGCAAAAGTCGCGATCGACGAGCAGGTCCGGCTTGCGGCCGAGCACGCTGATGACCTTTCGCAGGTTGGCGGCGACGAGGTCGGGCTGTGCACTGTCGACGGTGAGATCGATCAGGAAGTCGACGAACTTGTCGGTGGACGGGAAGTTGAACAGCTCGGCAACGCCGCCCTCCGAATGATTCATCTGCTTCTGGTAGCCGAACAGCGCTGGATCGAGGTCCCGCGCGGTGAGCGTTTCCATCCACTGACCGCGCTGGTCGGTGATCGAGAAGAGGAACTGCTGCGGCCGGGATGCCGCAATCTCCCGCAACAGGCGGACGAACTCGGGCATCGGCCGCACCCGGCCCGCCTCGTCGTGCACGGGCAGGAGAGCGAGGTCGAGCACCCCCGGTACCGCGAAGAAGGTGTAGTACCAACCCCGAAGCTTGTCGCGGTCACGGTCGGGGTCGACCGGCTTGCGCCGATCCGTCCACTCGTAGACCGCGCCGGTGATGAGCCGAGGTGCCGGCATCAGGCTGTCATCGGACTGCGCCACCCATTCCGCCACTGTGTGGCTGGTGTCGCCGGACGCAACGTAGTCCTCCAAGTGCCGCTTGACCGACCTGCCCATGAAGTCCCTCCGCAAGGGCAGCAAAAGGGCGAAGAAGAGGGACAGGAGGCTCGATTTACCACCTCCGTTGCGCAACCAGAGGATCGAGTCGACGGGCTCGATCACATCGGCTCGTTCGAGCGAGGACATGGTGAGTGTGAGGTCGGTGAACCGAGCGGCCCGATCGCCGACGCTCGCCAGCCGAAGGCGTGCCAGCTGGTAGGTCACGGCGCCTCCTCCGCTGGGTGGTCGCCGCGGCGGATCGCGGCCAGCAAGTCGTACGTCGCATTGCCGGCCAGCTCGCCGGCTTGGATTCGGAATCGTTCGAGCAGCTGAAACGCTTCCGGACCACGCGCAGGCGCTGAACGGGCAAGGCCCTGGTCCGCCAGCCAGGTGAGCACGTGGGCCACCCAGTAGGTCGACGAGGCCGGAGAGCGGCGAGCCTTGCCCCTGCCCCGGTCGGCCTTGTAACCGGGCGACAGCCGGTCGAAGGTGCGCCATGCCTCGTCGAACGACTCATCCTCACGCGCAGCCCGTTCCGGCGTCCGTTTCAGCCGGTCGCACGTGTCACGCAAGAAGCGTTCGATCTCGTCGACCGACACCCACCGCACGCGGTCGTCGTCGAAGTCGGCCGGCGTCGGAAAGGCGTAGGCGGCAACCGCAACGCTCACGAGCCCCACCAGCAACCGCTCACTCACACCGCCGACGTTCGGCAGGTCCGACACGCGGTACGCGAACACCGACTCGCGACGCACGCCGAGTACCAGGCCGAGGTCCGAGTCGGAGAGCACCTGCGCGTCCAATCCGTCGAGAACGCTGTCGACCGCGGTGCGGAACTCCGCGTCTGCGCGATACCGACCGAGGAGAGTCCGGTAGTCGGACTCGGCGCCAGGACGCATCTTCGGGCGAAGCGCACAGCCGATGAGCACACCCACGTCGGCCAGATCGCGCCGGCTGAGAGTCACGACGCCTCCCGACCTTCCTGCACCGACGAATGCGTTGTGGTTGCCCACCAGGCGAGCGCCTCTTCGTCCTCGGCCACGATCAAGTCATCACCCGACCAGCCGGGAACGCTGATCGTCGTGCCATCGGCATCGACCGCCGCGGCAGGCCCGAGAACACGTGCAGCGGTATCCACCGCTGTGGAGACGTCCTGAGCTGTCTCGGGCGCGTAGCTCCAGAGCACGGCGAGGACGATGATCCGTTCGACCGCCGTGCGATCGAGCTGTTCTGGCAAGTCTGCCGCCCGAACGGCAAGGAGTAGCTCCGACAGGCGTGCGGGCAGCGCGGTGGTGTCGACCACGTGCGCAGCCGCCACCAGCACCTCCGGAGGTACCGCGGGCGGGTCCGGATCACCGAGCTCGTCATCGAGGGCGGGCGGATCGTCCGGCGTGCTCTCCCGACGCGGAGCGAGCAGATCGTCGACCAGGTCGGCGAAGCGGACGATCCGGGGCACCTGGGTGCCGGCCAGCAGCACGGCAAAAGTCTCGGCGGGTCCGACCGCGTCGCCGGCCGGCATCGTGAGCAGCGGGAGCAACACGCCATCGGCGACATCAGGATTTCGCAGGCCACCGACCGGCCGGAACGATTGCCGTGTCTGTTCGTCGAGGAAGATCGTCCGCGCGCTGACCAGTCTTCCGTGCAGCTCCGTGTGCCGCTGACGGCACTCCTCCAGCAACCCCGCGATGCGCGCGGCCGTGCCGGCGACCGCGGGCTCCGCGTCGGCGGTGTCCAGCGCACCGCGGACGTGCTCGAGCAACTTGACTTCCGCCGCCAGCCGGTCCTCGAGGTGCGTGCGGTTGCGTTCCAGCTGTTCGGGCACCTGCTCGGCCCATTGAGTGAGCACCGATCTGATGTCACGCACGGTGTCCGCCATGAGCGTCCGCAACTCGTCGGCATAACGGACGGAAAGCAGCCGTGACCGTTCCGCGGCTTTCTCCGCCTGCCCGAACGCACCTCGTTCGAGTTGCCGGGTGAGCATGAGCTCGACCGCGGCCTGCTCGTCCTCGACGTCGAATTCCAGACCACCCACCAACGCGTTGATCGCGTCCGTCGAAGCACGGAGCACATTCACCCCTCTGGCGTGGTCCTCGTGCTCGGTGAGCAGGCGAAACTCGGCAGATACCAGTCTGTGGCGGACGGATCCGCTGACGTCGCGGCCGAAGACCGAAATCTGGTAGCTGTACGGCGCCTCACGTTCACGGCGGTTCAGCAGCGCATCGACGACATAGCGCGCGACCACACCGTGTTCGTCGGCGGTTCGCTCCGGGCGGGCGTTCGCCGCCAGTGCGCCAACCCCGGCGACAACCTCGTCATAGGTGATCTCGTCGTCGAACCCCTGCCGGGCGATGACCGTGTCGATGGCCGCCAGTGCCAGCGTCACGACGTCGTAGCCGTCCGCGCCCCATGACTGGCGTGTGGCATTGTCCGCCGCGTCCGCTACGGGCCGAACACGAAGGAGGGCCCGCACCCGATCGCCGAACGACTCGTCGAACACCGCCCGGCCCATAGCTGACAGGTCGCTCAACCGTTGTCACCCCCTCGGCGTGCCGGCCCCTCACCGTAGGGTCGACCTCCGACAGTTTCGGAGCCCGGTCGCCGCCGTTACACCCGTTCGGCCCAGCAGATCACTCCAATTCGCCGAAGGGGCCGCACAAGCGCGCACGGAAATCCGGCTCACCGCCGACGCGATCGTAGGGGACCTATGCCGTGTGCTTCCGGAGGAAATCGTTGGTTTCCGCATCTGCCGAGTAGACGCAGACTCCCTGCATCCCGCGCGTGAAGAGCACCTTGTACGCGTTCCGGACGAGCCGATCGAACCGTTGCCCGGTTGTCCGCTGCAGTGCGGGGTCTTCCGTGCGGTCGTGTTGCGCCACCCATCGCCCGTCGCGAATCACCAGGTCCTCGCCCATGATCACGCCGGCCCAGTCGTATTCGAAGCCCTGGGCGGTGTAGACGCAGCCGACCTGATCGAAGCCCCTCGGGTCCGACGCCCAGAACGACGTGGCCGGCACGCCCGGGACCGCCACGTCCGGCCACGCGTTCCACGAACGGTGCCAGCCGCCGATCCGGACGTCGGTGGCCAGGCTGAGCTTTCCGTCCTTCTCCACCGGTGGTGTCCACTTCCAGCAGAAGCCGGCCGCGATCCGGGCGCCGGCTTCGGTGTCCCTGGTTCGCGCTCGCAGCCACGCCTCGAGCGCGTGCGGAGCATCGACCGACTCCACCACGTATTCGTCGTCGGCGTCCGCAACGAGCTCCGACCACGAAACGGGCGTCTCGTCGATCAAGCCGAGCAGGCGCTGGACCCACAGGTCGAACAACGGTGATCCGCCGCACCTGAACTGCCCGTCGAGGTCGACCTCGACGATCTGGCAGTCCATCGCCCGGGCGATGTCCAAGACGTCGCCCGGCGAGCCGATCTCACTCGGCCGGACGACCTGGTGATCATCGAGGAGGAAGACCGGTACCTTCGCCGCGTCGATCAACTCGTGGATCTGCCCGCGTAACCGCCCCCGCCAGTGATCGGGCACGTTGGCCTGCCCTCGAAGGCGGTGTGCTTCGTCGCAGATCACGACATCGAGCTCGTTCCGGCGGGCACGGGCGAAGTTGTTGAAGTACTTGAAGACGTCTTCGCCCTGTCGTTGGTTCTCGCCGAAGACCGATTGCCGCAGCGTCTCGGTCATGGCCTTCGAACCGGTCGCGTGAACCACCTTGATCCCGCGACGTGCCATCGCCGCATAGAGGCTCAGCGCGATGGCGCTCTTTCCCGTGCCCGGTCCTCCTCGAACCAGGATTACCTTCTTCCGGCCGCCCTCGTTCCCGAAAGCGCCGGCAACCGCTGCCCGGACCGCCTCGAAAGCCACCTGCTGCTCGTCCAGCAGCACGAAATCCGTGCGCGCCGAAAGCGATCCTGCTGCCGTCGTCAGCAGCGACCGCGCCGGAGCTCGCCGGGCACGGATCAATACGTCCGCGGCACCTGCGGCGACCTGAAGCGCCCCCGTCAGATCGGTGGCGAGATCACCCAGCTGATCGGCCGTGTACAGCCGGCTGTAGTCGTCGGATTCGAAGTCGTCCAGTTGCCAGTCGTCACCACGGTGGGCGTTGTGCAGGTACGCCAGGCCCTTGACGCACGAGGGCGTGCGAGCCAACGACGGGACGAAGCCCAGGAGGTGCATGCAGTACCGGCGAACCTGCTCCGCCGGGTGCAGCACCGGCTGTCCCTTCCGTCCGTTGTAACGAACCAGTCCTCGTCCGACGACCTCGGCGTCATTCCATTGCTTGAGCTCGATCAGGACATAGGAAGGCAATCCCGTTTCCGGATGAACGCCGCAAAGGAGTGCGTCAACCCGCTTCGGGCTGTACGGCAGCTGATATTCGAGGACGACCTCGAGATCACCCAAACCGCAGTCGCAGAGAAGTCGCAGCAGCGCCGGAACGCTGTTGCGCCAGGCTCCGTGCTCTCCGTGCTTCTCATCCGGCCGGTAACGAACACCGACATGTGCCGCCAGGGCCGGAACCAGTTTTCCCTCTTCGAATTCGCGCAGCAGAATCCGCGCGGCACCCTGCACCAACCCTGTCCCTCCCGACAACGTCGATACCCCTCGATCGGGCACGATCATTCGAGCGGGGACCACAGTCCGCAACCAAATCTCGTGAATCACTTCCACAATCACGTCGAAGTTACGACATTCAGCCACACGGTTACTCCGAACGGAGTAGCTATTGCCACGGTTCGTGGCGCCTGGACGACGGCGAGGGTCCCGGGCAGCGGGACCCGTTTCCACTAGGCTTGCCGACCACGGCCCGACGGGCACCGGAGAACTCCGTTGCTGCCCCCAAAACCGTACGTCGATGACGCACGCCCAGGGGGACCCATTGGCACTGATCCGCGGCAGCGCAAGTGACCTGCTCGCCGAAGCGCGTGCCGGGCATCTGCACACCCGGCTCCGGGAACAGGCGGGGTACATCACCGGTACCCGGGTGGGGATCGGTGAGGTCACCTCCTGGCAGCGCAGCCTGCCCGTCCTCCTCCAGCAGGTTGCGGACGCTGGCCTCGGCGACGTCGAAGTCCTGCTCGAGCACCAGCTGCCGCACAGCCGGCAGCGCATCGACGTCGTCCTCTGCGGCGTTCGTCCCCGGACCGCCGAGCACACCTTCGTCTTCGTCGAGCTGAAGCAGTGGTCCAAGGCCGAGCTCTACTTGGCCGAAGTGCTGAACGTGCCCGGCCTGCCCGGCCGGCACCTGCACCCGGTCGAGCAGGTGCGGGGCTACTGCCAATACTTCGTCGACCACACCCCGGCCCTGGTCGAGCGGCCTCGCGCCGTGCACGGTCTGGCCTACCTGCACAATGCGCGCCGCGCGGACGTCGCCGCGCTTCTCGACCACCGGGTCGACGACTTCGGCCGGTTGTTCACCATGGACGACAACGCGAAGCTCGTCAGCCACCTGCGCGCGCTCCTCGACCCGGCCACCGGGCGGGCCGCCGGCCTCGCGTCCGGTGACGAGTTCCTGAACTTCGAACACCGGCCGACCAAGCCGCTGCTGACGCTGGCCGCGCAGGAGATCCAGGACCGGGAACAGTTCGTCCTCCTCGACGAGCAGAAGGTCGCCTACGAGCTCGTCCTGAACGCCGTCGAACGGTCGCGCGCCGCACAGACCCGGACCGTCGTGGTGGTGGAAGGCGGTCCCGGGTCGGGGAAGAGCGTCATCGCGCTGAGCCTGCTCGGCGAGCTCGCCCGGCGGGGTCTGGCGGTTCACCACGCCACGGGTTCAAAAGCGTTCACCCAGACCATGCGGAAGTACGCCGGTCGCGGGAACCAGCGCGTCAAGGGACTGTTCAAGTACTTCAACTCCTACGTCGGCAGCCATCCCCGGGAGCTGGACGTCGTGATCTGCGACGAGGCGCACCGCATCCGGGAGAACGGGGTCAACCGGTTCACGAAGAAGGAACAGCGGGAACGGGCCGGCCGGCAGATCGACGAGCTCGTCAACGTCGCGAACGTGCCCGTCTTCCTGCTCGACGAGAACCAGATCGTGCGGCCGGGCGAGATGGGTTCGCTGACGCAGATCACCGCCGCCGCGCAAGCGCTCGGCTGCGAGGTCGAGGTGGTCCGGCTGCACGACCAGATGCGGTGCGGCGGCTCGGTCTCCTACGACACCTGGGTCGCGCGGCTGCTCGGCCTCGGGGGGACGGCCGAACCGCCGATCGCGTGGAGCAAGCTCGCCGGACCGCTCGACGAGGGCATCACCTTGGCGGGAGTGGGCTCACCGGAAGCGCTGGAGGCGTGGGTGCTCAACCAGCAGGCCGCGCACGGCGGGGTAGCCCGCCTGGCCGCCGGGTACTGCTGGCGATGGAGCGACCCGGTCGGCGAAGGCGACGAGCGGCGCCTGGTCGACGACGTCCGTATCGGCTCGTGGGAACGGCCGTGGAACGCCAAGTCCGAGGGGAAACGGGCGGTCCCAGGCGTTCCCGAATCGGACTTCTGGGCGACCGACACCCGCGGTTTCGGCCAGGTCGGCTGCATCTACACCGCCCAGGGCTTCGAATACGACTGGTCCGGAGTCATCTTCGGGCCGGACCTGGTGCGCCGCGACGGAATGTGGAGGCCTGTGCAGTCCGGCTCGAAGGACCCGGCCGTCAAGCGCGCCGCCGAACCGCACTTCGGCGCGCTGATCAAGAACACCTACAAGGTTCTGCTCACCCGGGGCATGCGGGGTACAGCCGTCTACTCGACGGACCCCGAGACCCAGGCCTTCCTCGAGGAGATGACGAGCTAGGAGAGCACCTCGAGACCGTCGGCCACTACGACGCCGTTGTGGAGCACCGTGCGGTCCTTACCCCGGTCCATCACCGCGCTCGTCGGGGTCTCCCCATCCACGAGGACCAGATCCGCCCGGTCACCCACCGCCAAACCCGGGCGATCCGCAATACCGGACAGCCGGGGCACGGCGTGGCTCATGATCGACGCCCCACCCATCGTCGCCACCGCAAGACACAGCTCGACATGCGAATCGAGGCGGAAGCCGCGCGTGAACGCCAGCTGCCACGTCCGGTCCAGCATGTCGCAGTTGCCGTACGGGCTCCAGTAATCCCGCTGGCCGTCCTCGCCGAGGCCCACCCGGACTCCCTCGGACACCAGATCCAGCAACGACAGCTGCCCCGCCGCGGACGGCGCCACCGTGGTCATCGCGATGTCCAACGTCGCGAAGTCCTCGATCACCCTGCGGCTCACCGACTCCGAGATCGAGCCCAGGTCGTACGCGTGGGACATCGTCACCCTGCCGCGCATGTCCAGGGCGCGGACTCGCTCGATCACCAGGTCCGTTGAAAACAAACCCAGGTGGCCCGGCTCGTGCAGGTGGATGTCGATCTCCGCCTGGTGCTTCTCCGCCAGGGCGAACACCGCGTCCAAATGCCCCTTCGGGTCGCGGTCCAGGGTGCACGGGTCGATGCCGCCGATCACCGTTGCTCCTGCGCGCATTGCCGCGTCCAGGAGCTCCAACGTGCCTCGCTCGCGCAGGATGCCCGCCTGGGCGAACGCCATCACCTGGACCTCGGCCTGGGTGGCGAACTTCTCGCGCGCCGCCAGGACCGCGTCGAGCTTCTCCAGGCGGCAGTCCACGTCCACCTGCGCGTAACTGCGGACCCGGGTGGTGCCGAAAGCGATCATGCGCGAGAGGGTTTCGGCCACCCGCTCCGGCAGCGGGACCTCGGCGGAACGCCAGTTGTCACGGTCGTTCGTCATCATCGCCACCACGCCCGGGCCGCCCGTGTGGGGGCGGAACGGGAGGCCGATGCGCGTCGAATCGAGGTGGACGTGGACGTCGCTGAACGCCGGGAACAGCAGGCGGCCGCGGCCCTCGAGCGACGCCGGCGCGCCGGGCGAGTGAGGCCGGATCGAAGCGATCCGGTCGCCGTCCAGCAGGACGTCGCTGCGGGGGCCGCCCCAGGGGCGGACGTCACTGATCAGCACCGGGGCCACGTTACTTGCCCAGCGCGTCCACGCCGGCCTGGGCGAACGACTCGTCCTGCGCACCCGACGGCGCGCCCGCGACGCCCACCGCCGCGATCGGGGTGGAGCCCGCCGCGAACGGCACCGCGCCCGCCAGGAACAGCGTGCCGTCGATGTCCTTCAGCGTCGGGTTCTGCTGCAGGCGGCCGACCAGCTCCGACGTCTTCGCGTTCCACGAGACCGCCGTGAACGCCTTCTGCTGCGCCGAGCCGTAGGACTGCGGGCCCGCGCCGTCGCCGCGCAGCGTCAGGACGGTGTTGCCGTCGCGGTCCACCACCGCCACCGACACGTGCTGGCCCGCCTTCGTGGCCGCGTCCAGCGCCGCCTGGGCCGCCTTCTGCGCGGCGGCGATCGTCAGGTGCGACGTCTGCACGAGGTTCCGGGCCGGCGCGGGAGCCGCGACGGCCGGGGCCGCCACCGCCGAAACGGCGGCGAGACCGGCGGCAACGGCGGCGATCCGGGTGCGGGTCGAGATCATGGTGCGCTCCTTGGCGTCGTGGGGTTCGATGGCTCCAGCTTCACCCCGCGACCAGGTCGTTCCGGTCATCGTCCCGGCCGACACCGAGGTCATCCGATCGGCTGATGCGCGGGCCGGAAGCCCGGTTGACGCTGGTGCCGAGAGAGGAGGAAACCGGCATGACGACCGACGCGCGCTGGCTCGCCGCGGCCATGCACTCGGCCTTCTTCCTGCTGGTGCTCGGCTCCGCGGTCCGCTTCCTGACGCGGCACGAAGGCACCGCGCTGGCGCCGTGGGTGATCGCGCTGACCGCGGCGCTCGTCCTCGCCTACAGCACGGGCCTGCTGCTGAAACCCGGTCTGGCCTGGCTGCTCGTGGTCCTGCTCTTCTGGGTCGTCCTGGTGGTGCTCGCGCCCAGCTTCGCCTGGTCGGCGATCCCGCTCTTCGTCACCGGCCTGCGCACCCTGCCGACCGGCCCGGCCCTCGCGCTGGTCGCCGTGGTCACCGCGCTCGTGGTCGTCTCGCAGAACCGGCTGTCCGACGGCTTCGACCCGAACCTGACCGTCGTTCCGATCGCCATCGCCGTGGTCACCGCGGCGGTGATCACCTTCATGCGGCGGCAGGCCGAGCGGCTGCGCGAGTCCGAACGGCAGGCCGGCGTGCTGGCCGAGCGGCACCGGGTGTCCCGGGAGATCCACGACGCTCTCGCGCAGGGCCTGTCCAGCCAGGCGATGCTGCTGCAGGCCGCCGACCAGGCCTGGGACCGGCCCGAGCTGGCCCGTGAACACCTGCGGTCCGCGCAGCGCGTCGGCGTCGGGAACCTTTCGGAAGCACGCCGGCTCGTGCAGGACCTGGCGCCCGCCGACCTCGCCGACGCCACCCTCGAAGAGGCGCTCCACGCCGTGGCCGGGCGGCAGGCCGAGCTGCCGGTCGAGGTGCGGGTCGACGGAACCGGGCGGCCGCTGCCCGAGCGCGTCGAGTCCGCGCTGGTCCGGATCGCCCAGGGCGCGCTCGCCAACGCCCTCGAGCACGCCGGCGCCGGCCGCGCCGTCCTCACCCTCACCTACCTCGACGACCAGGTCGTGCTCGACGTCGCCGACGACGGCCGGGGGTTCCACCTGACGGAAAACGACCCGGGCGAACGCGGTCACGGACTCCCGGCCATGCGAGCCAGGGCGCAGCAGCTCGGCGGCCGGCTCACCGTCGAATCCGCCCCCGGCCAGGGCACCGTGATCTCGGCCGCGATCCCGTTGGAGACTGCCCCATGAGCATTCGTGTCCTGGTCTGCGACGACCACGCCGTCGTCCGCGCCGGGCTGCGCGCCCTCCTGGCGGGCGCGGACGGCATCGAGGTCGTCGCGGAGACAGCGACCGGGGAGGAAGCCGTCGCGACCGCGGCCACCACGCACCCGGACGTCGTGCTGATGGATCTGCAGCTCGGCGCCGGCATCGACGGGATCGAGGCGACCCGGCGGATCCGCACCGGTCCCGGCACGCCCCGGATCCTCGTGCTGACCACCTACGACACCGACGCGGACATCACCCGCGCCATCGCGGCCGGCGCCACCGGGTACCTGCTCAAGGCCGGGTCCGCCCACGAGCTGTACGCCGCGATCGAGGCCGCGGCGGCCGGGCGCACCGCGGTGTCGCCGCCGGTCGCCGACCGGATGATGGCGCAGCTGCGCACCCCGCGGCCCGCGCTCACCGATCGTGAGCGCGACATCCTGCGGCAGCTCGCGCAGGGCCTGGGCAACCGCGAGATCGCCCGCGCGCTGTTCATCAGCGAGGCGACGGTCAAGACCCACCTGAGCCGGATCTACGGCAAGCTCGCCGTCGACACCCGGTCCGGCGCGGTCGCGGTGGCCAAGGAACAACGGCTGCTGGACTGATCACGCCCACCGCGCGCCGTAGGCCATCCCCGGTGTGAGGTGCTGGAACCGCAGGTGCACCTCCCCCGCCGGGTCGACGTCGTGACGGCGTCCGCGATAACCCGAGTCGGACACGTCGCGCTGGAACGCCCCGTCCAGCGCCCACACCTCCCGCGGGCGCTCGGGGCCGAACCGGACCCGCAGGTCGAACACGTCACACGCGTGCCGCGGCACCGACACCATGTACGGCCGCAGGGACGGCGGCTGGAACAGGATCGCCACCTCCCACGACTCGCCGCGTGACAGCGGCCGAGGCAGCTCCAGGCCGTAGCCCCACCGGTCGGTCGCCTCCATGCCGCGGTCCACCAGCGTGCCGCCGTAGAGCACCGTGACCTCCAGGTCCGCACGCCCGGCGGGGAGGGAGATCGCGAGGTCGAGCGACCGGAGGCCGTCCTGGTCCGCGACGATCTTGCGTTGCTCCAGTACCGACGGCCGCGGCTGGTCGAGCACCATCGCCACCGCCAGCGACGTCGTGTGCCAGCGGTCGGCCGGCACAACGACCGGGGCCTCCGGTGATCCCGCCGCCAGCTCGGCCAGCAGGTCGATCGCTTCGTCGACGCGCCGGCGGACCGTGCGCGGGTCGCGGTCGACGCGGCGCGCGGCCCAGCGGACGCGGTCCTGGTACAGCGGCTGGTTGGCCTCCGCGGCGATCGCGAAGGCCGCCAACGCCGCCAGGCGCAGGTCCTCCGGCAGGTGCGCGGCCAGCTCGGACAGCCGGCCCGCCACCTTGTTCCGGATCGCCACCAGGCCGTCTTCCTCCGAAACCGAGCACGCCGTGCGGAGACCCGGGCCCACCCGTTCCTCGATCCGGCCCTGCAGGCCACGCCCTTTGCGGAGGGTCTTCAGCTCCTGAACCAGCTCAGAACGCTCCACGATGGTCTCCTTCAGTGCGTTTCCATGACGTCTCCTCTCCGCGCAGGGTGCGTTCGGCCGGTGGACGGGAAGTGGACAGAACGTGCATCACCGACGCGATCAGCGCGGTTCCCATGCGGACGCCGTCGCGGCCGAGGTAGGTGCGGTAGGTGCCGATGCGGCCGAGCGCGTCCTCGTCCGCGTCGCCGACGCCGAACGCGACCACGTGCGGGCGGCGCGCCCACGCCGGGTCGTCGAGCGTCGCGAACGCCGCCGGCCAGGTCACCGGGTCGGTCGGCTGGCCGTCGGACAGGAAGAACACGACCGGGCGGCGCACCCGCATCCGGTGCTTCTCCAGCGCGCCGACGTCGCCGTCGATGACCTCGCGCAGGAACGTGAACGCCGGTCCGAAGTTGGTGCCGGCGCACGCGCGGGGCGCGGGGAGCTCGGCGAGGTCGTCCATCGGCAGCAGCGACTGGACCACGTGCGGCGTCTCCCCGAAGCCGACCACGCTGCAGAGGACCCGGCCGGTGACCGACGCGTCGGCGTGCACCGCGCCGCGGAACTCCCGCAGCCCGGTGTTCAGCTCGTCGATGTGGTCGGCCATCGAAAGCGACACATCACAAGCGACGTAGCACGGCAACACATCGGACCCCATTCCGGTTTCTCCTTCACGCCCCTGGTTCACCGGTGCAGGGTGGCAAGCCGGTGTGTATCGAACGTGGAAGAAATGCGGATTTTCGAAACCCTTACGGCCGATTGCGCGATGTCAATCACGGACAGCAAGCTGACGGCCGGGGAGGCTGCGTGGAGTTTCGGATGCTCGGCCCGCTGGAGGCGTGGCACGACGGCGTCCCGGTGCCGCTGGGCGACCAGCAGCAGCGGTTCGTCCTCGTCGTGCTGCTCCTGAACGCGAACAAGCCGGTGTCGACCGCGCGGCTCACCGAGATCGTCTGGACCGGCCGGGAAACCAAGCCGACCCTGGTGCGCGGCTACATCAAACGCTTGCGCGACGTCGTCCAGGACACCGACGTCACCATCGAGACCACGCCCACCGGGTATCTGCTGCGCATCGGCGACGCCCAGCTCGACACCATCCGGTTCGCGCGGCTCCGCGCCGAAGCCGGGCGCACCGACGACCCGCGCCGGAAGATCGAGCTCCTGAGGGAAGCCGTCGGCCTGTGGCGCGGGACCTTCCTCGAGGACATCGACATCGACCGCGTCGGCGGCCCGGAGGTCGTCTTCCCCGAGGAGAGCCTGCCCGACGCCGTCGGTGACCTCGCCGAGCTGGAGCTGGAAACCGGTGACCACCGCTCGGCGCGTGACCGGCTGCGGCCGCTCGTCCGCTCGGACCCGGCCGGGCAGAAGCACGCCGAACTGCTCATGCGCGCCCTGGTCGCCGGCGGTGACCGGGTCGGCGCGCTGCGCGTCTTCAACGGCACCCGCGACGCCCTCGCCGAGCTGCGGATGGAGCCGGGTCCGGTGCTGCGCAACCTCGCCGCGCGGGCCGAGCACGGCGAGCCGCCGAGCTCACTGCCGTCGCGGCCCGGCGGGTTCACCGGCCGCGCCGCCGAGCTCGCCGCGATCGAGACGGCCGCGGCGACCGGGCGCCGCGCGGTCTGGGTCAGCGGCGCCCCCGGCGTCGGCAAGTCCGGGCTGGCGATCGAGGCCGCCCACCGCCTGCGCGACCGGTTCCCCGACGGCCAGCTCCTCGCCCGCCTGAACGGCTTCACGCCGGGAGTGGCCCAGACGAGCGTCGGCGACGCGCTCACCGAACTGCTCGTCGAGCTCGGCGTGCCGGCCGAGCAGATCCCGGCCACCGTCGGCCGGAAGGCCACGCTCTACCAGACGACGTTGTGGGGCACGCGCACGATGATCGTGCTGGACAACGCCGCGACACCCGAGCAGATCCGGCCGCTGCTGCCCGAGGCGGACGGCTGCCTCGCCGTCGTCACCAGCCGCCGGATGGGCGACGCCGACACCGGCGACTCCGTCCGGCTTTCCCCGCTGTCCCCGGAAGAAGCCGTCGACCTGTTCCACGCGCTGACCGAGCCGCAGCGAGTGCGCGGCCGGGCGGCCGCGGTCGCCGAGGTCGTCAAGCGGTGCGGGTACCTGCCGATGCCGATCCGGGTGGCGGCCGCGCTGTTCCGGCGGCACGGCGGGTGGCCGCTGGAGCACCTGCTCCACCTGCTCGAAGAGAGCGGGCCGTGGGGCGAGGACGACGGCATCGCCGCCGTGCGGGTGTCGTTCCAGCAGCTCGGGGAGCCGCAGCGCGTGATGTTCCGGCTGCTCGGCAGCCTGCCGGGGCCGGACGTCGACGTCACCGGCGGCGCGGCCCTCGCGGGCTGCGACGTCGGTGAGGCCCGGTCGCTACTCGACGACCTGCACGAGGTCAGCCTCCTGGAGGAGGCCGCGCCCGAGCGGTACCTGATGCTCGACCCGCTCAAGGAGTTCGCCGGCCGGGAGCCGGCGTCCCGGCAGGCGCTGGTGCGGCTCCTCGACTTCTACCTGGTCACGCTGGCGGCCGCGGTCGGCGCCGCCTATCCGTTCGACCGGGCTCAGCTCCCGGAGACGGACCGGACTTCCCCGGTGACGCCGGTGTTCGCCGACCCCGCCGCGGGGCTGCGGTGGATCGTCGCCGAGCGCGACAACCTCGTCGCCGCGATCCGGTACGCCGCCAAGCACGAGCTGCCCGAGCACACCTGGCGGCTGGCGGTGCTGCTGTGGCGGTACTTCAACACGACGAACCAGTTCGAGGACTGGATCGGCACGCTCGAGCTCGCGTGGGAGACCGTCGCCGCCGACGCGGGCAACAACTACGGCCAGGCACACGTGCTGCTGCGGCTGGCGACCGCGAACGACCGGCGCGGGCAGCTGTCCGAAGCGCTCGAACTCGCGGCCCAGGCCCTTCCGAAGTGGCGCCGCCTCGGTGACGTCCGGGGCGAGGCGGCGACGCTGTGCGCGCTCGCCATCCCGACGATGGAGCTGGGCCGCCACGACCAGGCGATGGCCCACCTCGAGGCCGCGCGCGAGAAGTACGAGCAGACCGAGGACCGGCGGGGCGAGGCCCACGCGTTGAGCATGCTCGGGTACCTCAACGAGCAGCACGGCAACTTCGCCGTCGCGCTGGAGCAAAACGCGGCGGCCGCGCGGATGCTGCGCGAGGTCGGGCACATCCAGGGCGTCGCGCACGCGCTGAACAACCTCGGTGCCGCGCAGGAGAAACTGGGGTTGCTCACGGAGGCACTGGCCAGCTACACGGAGGCACACGGCCACGCGGCCGAGGTCGGCGACCACTGCGTCGAGGCGTACGCGCTCAACAACATCGGCAACGTCCACCGCCAGCAGGGCCGGTTCACGCAAGCCGTGCGCTACCACGACAAGGCCCGCGAGGTGGCGGCGAACGTGCCCGACGCCGACCTGCGCACCCAGCTCTACCTCGACCGCGGCGCAACGGCCTTCGCCCAGGGCGCGCATCGGGACGCGCTCAGCGCCGGCAAGTCGGCGCTGGACCTGGCCGCGGGCCATGGGAACCGCGCTTATGAGGCTCGCGCGCACCACGACGTCGCGAAGACGTTGCATGCGATGGGTGCGCACGAAAAAGCCGTGGCGCACTGGAAAGCCGCCGAGGAGGGGTTCGCCGAGCTCGACCTACCGGAAGCAGCGCAGACGCACGACGAACGCGCGGCGCTGGCGTGCGCCTGCGGCGGCGTCAGGGCCGACGCAGGACGCGGCTGAGTTCGGGGCGTGGTCACGATGCTCTTCGTGGCCCCGTACCGGCTCAGCCGGCCCGGCCGGCTCACGTCGGCCGCTCACGCGCTTCAGTACCGGTGCAAGACCCGGCTCAGCTCCGGATATATCTCGCGGACGGAGTGATGCCCACGCCACCGGCTGAGACACCGGCCGAGCTCTCGCAGGTCGATGCGCACCGTCGCGGAGTCGACTCGCGCCACATCGTCGATCACTCCAGTCAGTGTCCGGCAGCTTTCGTCGATCTCACCGTCGAGGGCGTGCGCGAGGGAGCGGCGGACGCCGAACCTCGCTCTGGTGCGATGGTTGGCATCGGGCACACCGGACAGCGCCGCGTCTAGCAGAGCCGCCGCTTCACCGGACCGGCCGAGATCGACCAGCGACCAGCCGCGGGCGAGCGCCAGCGGATCCGGTGCGGACGGTCCGAGTGCCGGGTAATCGGCATCGTCCGCGGTCGGCGAGTACAACGGTCCGGCCGCTCTGTCGAGCGCGCGTTCGAAGGCATCGTGGTCACCGGCGAGCGCGTGCCCCTGAGCCTCCCGTCGCACCGCCAAGCCGAACGTCCGCGTTCCGGGCCGCCCTCGGCGCTGTGCCTGCCGGGCCAGGTCAATCGTCGCGATCGGGTCCTGCCGGTACAGCGCCAGCCCGGCCTCCCGGCTGAACGCATAACCCGCGATTTCCTGGTCCCCGCCGGCACGGGCCAGTTCCGAAGCGTGCTTCGTCCACTTCAGGGCGTCCTGCTCGCTCCCGGCCTCTTGACTTTGCCAGCCGGTGTATTCGGCCATCCGGGCGGCAAGCAGCAGCAGCCGCGACCGGATGGGTTCGGAGTTCCCTCTGGCCAGCGCATGCACGGTGTGCGTCTGTGTCACCAGGGACTCCAGGATCACCGCGGGGCTGGTCTGCATGCCGAGGGTGCGCAGGTGCTCGAAGGACGCGCGCAGCCCGGTGACGACGTGGTCGTCGAGGATCGGTCTCGGGCCGCCGGACAGCGCGATGCCGAGCACCGCCCCGCCCGCGCCGGCGAGCATCTGGCGGCGGTCCAGCGTGTTGGCGGCCCGGCTCCGCGCGAGCGCCTCCTGCGCCGAGTCGACGAGCGCGCCGCCGGCGTCCAGCACGCGGTCGCAGAGCCGGGCCAGCGTCGCGTTCGGCGGCTTGAGGTCGTTTTCGATCTTGCTGATGTAACTCTTGCTGTAGTTGACCCGCCTGGCCAGTTCCCCCATCGAGATCCCGGCCGAAGCCCGGCATTCCCGCAACTGCGCGCCGAATGTCCCGGCCATGCGGACCTCCATTCCTGCCACCTCCGAGTACACCATTTTAGTGCCTTCCACGCAATTACCGGACCGGCCGTGAACCCGGCACGGCCGGCCCGGTGACGCATCAGCCGTGCCAGGGGTTGCCGTTGGTGCCCGCCGGGGGCGGCGTGCTGGTGGTGGGCGGCGGCGGGGTGCCGCCGTCGCCGTCCGCGTACGCCGAGGTCGCGCCGATCACCGGGGCCGCCGCGAGGATGCAGAGGGCGAGGATCGGACCACCGATTTTGGCCAGCTTTTTGGACATGGCGAATCCTCCTTGGAGAGGGTGATTGTTCAGGGCTTTCGCGGTATTTCCGCGCCCTGCAACCAGGATTCGTCATGCGCTATTCGACAACAAGGAGTTGACCGTTTCCCGCTGTGGCGGGAAACGGTCAACGCACGAAGAAGGCCGCGTTCCCCCTCGGAACGCGGCCTTCTCCGTCAGCGACCGTCGCGGGCCCGGTCGAGTACCTCTTCCAGGCGCAACGGGCTGGGTGGGTGGTGGCTCAGGCACAGCGGGGCCCGCATGATGCGGAACCCGAAGGTCTCGCCGGTGACGTAGAACTGCCCGCGTTCCAGCCGCGAGATGTCCCCGACGGTGCTGCCCTTGGCCCTCGCCATCTCGTTCGCCGCGGCGACCTGGGCCGGGCTGTTCAGCCGGCCGAAGAACTGCGTCGTCGCGTTGCCGGTGACCTGGTTGTGCAGGCCTTTCGGCGCCTGGGTCGCGAGCAGCAGGCCGAGCCCGTACTTGCGGGCCTGCGACGCGAGCAGGATGGTGCTCTGGGTGCTGGCCGTCCGGCTCCCGGACGGGGCGATCGTCTGGGCCTCGTCCATGACGAACAGCCCGCCGAGCGGCCGGTCGGCCGCGGGGTGGCGCTTGATCCAGGCGAACACCTCCAGCTGCAGCTGGCTGACGAACCCCTGCCGCTGCTCTTCGGACGCCAACCCGACAAAGCTGACGACCGAGATCCGCGCCCGTTTGCCGGGCGACGGCGTCAGCAGCACGGCGGGATCGGCCGGTTCACCGCTCCCGCCGAGCAGCGGATCGTTGACCATCGCGGCCCGCAACGTCTCGGCCAGGTCGGCGGCGGTCTTCGTGCCGGTGGCGAGCTTGCTGACCCCGACGGGCAGGTCGGCGAGCAGGTCGACGAACCCGGACAGGCTGCGCGACTCCTCCTGCGCGAAGTGCGTGAGCGCCTCGCGGAGGACGGCCTGCCCACGAAGGGCGCCTTTGGTGCTGCCACTCAGCCGGGCGTGCGGCACGAGCCGCGCCACAGCCGCCTCGACAGCGGCGGTGAACTCGTCTTCGTCGTCCCGAACGCCGGCGAAGTCCGGCAGGGGGTGGAAACTGAGCGGCCGCCCCCCGGCGCGTCCGGGCGTCCAGATGACAACTTCGGTGTGAGCGAGGTAGTCGGCGGCACTGTCGGCGTCCCCGGCCCGCCACCCGTCGGGTGCCTGCGGCCAGGCATCCCCGAGCCGCGCGAGGTCGTTGTTCGGATCCAGCACGATGGCGGAGACCCCGTGGAGCGCGCACTCCTCGATGATCCTGCGGAGGAGGACGGTTTTGCCGGTGCCGGAACCGGCGAAGATCACAGCATGCTTGCGGAGGGACTCGAGCTCGATGCGGATCTCACCGTCGAGGCCGAGGGTGAAAGCGTTCTCCTGATGTGCCACCGGTTCCGGCTGCGACTGCCGCCTCGCAGCGGGCTCCTGCTCGGTCGCCTTCGGAGCTTGTACTTTCGGCGATTCCGGTGGAGGGCGGGTCTCCCGCTGGTTGCCACCCGGCTGCCCTGCGTCCGGGAGGATCTTCCGCAGCAGTCCCGTCTTGCTTGCCGGTTTGCGGGACACGAGCCAGTTCAGCAGCTCATAACTCTGGTGGGTGAGCATCTGACTCAGAGCCCAGAACGTCCGAAGGTCGTCCTTGCTGATCGTCACCTGGAGGCTGCCAAGGTTTTCCAGTCGGCGGAGCTCATTCTTGGTTACACCGCCTCCCCACCCCCGTGGTCCATCACGGATCACCACCAGGTGCCGGTTGTGGGTCCCTTCCTTCACTCCGGACGCGGACTTGGCTCCGCGCAACTTGCGCAGCACGATGTTTCCGTGCTGCGATGCGATGGCACGGAACACCCACTGTTCCCAGACGTCCCGCTTCTCATTGACGGTCCGGCGCAACCCGGCATGAAGGTCACCGGTATCGTCCGTTGCTTCCGTCCCCCAAGACCGGTCGTCATTGCCGACTTCGGTAATCCACGACTTCAAGGCAGCCTGGACCAGGCCCGGCATGACTACATCCACCGAGTGTTTGTTCATCGCCGAGTCGACATCGGCTCGTTTGCGCAGTTCGGAAAAACGGCGATCGAATTCGCTGTAATACTCTGCCTCGGAATCGAGATCCTGCGGCACCTCGACGACGACCTCGCCCGGTTCCTCGTCGAATGACGGCAGCTCGCGGATCCTGCCATACAGGCACACTTCGGCGTGTTGCTGCACACGCCGAAGCAGCTGACGTGGCGTATACGCACTCCAGGACGCAGCATCGAACGCCCCGACCGCAATTGGCCAGACAGGGTGTGGCGGCTCGAAATCGATGCTCAAGTAGACCATGCTCAGCCACTTCTGGACCACCGCACGGCCGAGCCGGGCGTCGAAGATGGCTCCCAGATTCAGCGTTCCGGTGAACCGGTCGTCGAACGAGTCGGGCGCATTCTCTCCCAGCAGGTTCCACGTGGCGGGCAGGCATGCCACAATCGTCAGCGTCCGTCGGGATATCTCCCGCAGTTGCATCAGACCGTCCGCGATCTTGGCCAGCTCATCGATCGTTCTTGCCGTCGGTTCACCGTTGGGAATCAACGAGTCCAGCTGGTCGACCGCCGCAACACTAGGACCGGTGAGCGCGAGCAGCTGCGAAATCTCCCTCACCAGGTCGCGCGGATCCTTCGAAACACCGGGCAGGCCCCAATACTTGCGTTCCCGTTTCTTGTCTTCACTCACCAGGCCCGACAGGTAGTCCTTACCTGTGGCTGCCTGGTCGATATCGGCGGAAGCGTACAGAACGAGGGCACGAATAGTATCGCTGCACTCGACGGCAATCTGCGGTTCTACGGCACGGACGGCACCAAGGAACCCGTTGACGTCCTCCACGGTGAGGGGTGCCTGCCCGGCAACCGCCTTGGCCACCGGCTCGGCTACCCCGGCTCGGTCGCACAACCGCTGCAGCAGTTTGGCCAACTGGCGCTCACCATCGTCGCCTGTACGCCACAGTTCACTCCGTATGGCGCGCAGAACGTCAGACCAGAAGGCTCCACCGGTCGTGATGTCGATCAAGAAGAAGTAGCCGCTCTCCTGCTGCACGAACCGCCGCACCCGGCCGAGCAAGTGGGTCTTGCCGACTCCCTTCTCTCCCTGCAGGGCGAGGCCGATGGGATTCGAGCCACGACTGTTCTTCACGTCTCGGATGCCCGCGCGAATCCGGTTCTCGGCGAGGGTATGCAACCCCTCGACGTGAAAAGGTGAAGAACCCCAAACGTCGTCCGGCGTTTCCGCGGAGTTGAACCGAACCGCCGCGAGTGCTTGCCGAAGCTGTTCTTCGGTCATGACTCCCCGATCGCCATCAAGTGCTTGTCTTCCCGGCCGATCCGGATCGCGGCGGCACGGTCCGCATCGGTGAGGCCACGGCGATTCGATTCCGGCGCGAATTGGGCGTCGCCGGTCTTCATGAGTTCCAGCAGCTTCTTGTCCACCTCGGAGCGGTCGGCGCCGTCGAGCCGGTCGCGGAGCAGGGTCAGGCGAACGAACTGCTGGGGCCTGTTCGCGAGCTTCCGATAGGCCGCACGAATCAGAGACTCCAGGTCGGCGTTCTCATCCGGTCTGAGAGGCCCGGTCCGGGTCAGCGGCCCTTCCGAAGACCCCTCACGGAGGAAGTCGACAAGGCGGATGTCCTGACGCTGAAGACGTCGAACGAGTCGCCGCAGGACTTCGAACACGACGCGAGCCAGTGGGCCACTGCGTTGCGGAGGCTCCACATCGGCGAGCTCCGACTCGCACCACACGACTCCGTCTTCCTCGATTCGGAGGTACACCCGACTGCTTTCCGTGCGAAACGCGAGCATGCCATCTGTCTTCAGGTTCTGCCGACCGGCAGGAGAGAGCCTCACCCCGTAATCGTTCACGAGTTCCGAGTTCGGCACCTCCCTGTTCAGGAAGGTCAGCGCGATGAGCGCGGCGCGTTCATTGGTTCCGTAAGTCCCTGCCATTTGGCCTCCTCACTTGGTCAACACGGTGATGCGGCGCTCCAACCGGCTGAGCAGGGCGTCGATTTCGGCGCGCAGGCCGGCCGGTGAGGTAACGCGGTTGCTGTTTGCGTGGACTTCGCTGAGCTGCTCGAGGTCAGTCGTCAGGTCTTTGAGCAGTGGCATGTCGCCATCGATCAAAGCCTTGGCCATGTCACGGACGGTCTGCTCGACCAACGCCCAGCGGCCGCGGTGCCCTGCGGCGTCAGGGACCTTCTTCAAGGCCGACGCGGCGTCCCGCAACGCAGCCTCGTCGGACTCGGGCCGGCCGACCGGCGAATCGTTGATGATGACAGCGTGCAACTGCCGAGCCACGTCACGGGGCTGGGACGTCGCCCCTAGGCGCAAGAACTGCAGGTTTCGCAGGAAGGCCGGCAACACAGCCTGGTTGGTCCGGGGGGTCAAGACACAGAAGAGGCGCCTGCCGCTGTCCGCGTCCAGGGCGTGCCGCAGGAATCGCTCCGCCTCCATCTGCTGCCATCTGCTCACTTCACCGTCGACGACGAGGCACAGGTGCTTCGCCGGATCGGCGGCCAGCTCCAAGAACTCCGGATCACCGGACAGGGACCGGTCCACCCGGAGACCGAAGGAGCTCAGCTCCTTGATCAGTTCGACGCCGACTTTCGGCTCCGGCCGGGGAAGTGAAACCAGCAAGTCCAGATTGTAGGAACGTCGCTGTGTGCGAGCAGCTGCCACGTAAGCGTCTCGGTTGTCCGCAAGCAGGTCCGTGCGGTCGAACTGCTGCGCCACGACGGCGGCGATCGTCTCGAACACGAACGAAATCTGGTCGGACGACGGCGTGTGTTCCTCCAGCACGGGCAGTTGTTCGCCGAAGCTCCAGTAAGACACGTACGGCACGGTGGTGTGCCTCAGCATCAAGTCTTGCGGCACGCTCTTGGAGAGCCAGTTCCTGAACAGTGGCGAGGTGACCTCGGCGCACCGGTTCTGCCAGTACTCGGCTCGTTCGTACTCCACCCGGTTGTCCAGTCTGGACAAGACCGGGAGTACGAGGTGCGGCGGCCGGTCGTAGGGCATCCGGTCGCGGGCCTGGTTCGCGCGGCCTGCGATGTCGACAACACCGTTGACGCTTTGGTCGTTGGCGGTGAACAACACAACGAGGCGATCCGGCAGGTGCGCCGTGCAGATTCCGCCGATGTCCGAAATGCCGGTCCGGCTGTCGATCAGGACGAAGTCGTAGTTCTCGATCCACTCGGCCCGACAGCACTCCAAGAACTCGGCGAACCCGTCCCGGTACAGGTCTTCCCAGTTGATGTCCTGAACCAGGCGGGTGTAATCGTCGTCTTGCCGACCGGCGGCCAGCAACGACAACTCCCCGCCGGCGAGATCGAGCCGGACGGCGTGGGGACTGGGACGGTCAGCGCCGGCAAGGAAGTCGGCGGCGAGGTCGACAACTCCGCCTTGGGGCATCCCGGGCAACAGAGGACGGAAGTAGTGGTGCAAGCCGGGCGCTTCGAGGTCCCAGTCGATCGTGAGAACTCGGTAGCCCCACCGCGCCAGGACCACCGCCACATTGGCCAGGGTGAAGCTGCGCCCGACCCCGCCTTTGTACGAGTAGAAAGTGGTGACCGACCCGGTCATGACCCGAACCTCGGCAACAGCGGCGGTGGCGGCAGCACGGGATCCGGCCTGGTGATGACCGGCCAGTCGGACTGCCAGGGCGGCACTTGTCTCAGCAGGTCGGCGAGGTCCTGCGCACACTGCCGCACTTTCTGCTGAAAGGCATGCCAGTCACGGGTGTCCTGGTAACCCGGCCCCGGATTGTCCAGCCCCTTGAAATCCCACCATGATCGACGACGTCCCTCTTCTTCGAAGACGAGCGAGTCCGAGTAGCGAACGGGGTAGATCAAGCCCTGCGGGCATTGCGGACTGGCCAAGCCGAGGACCTTTTCCCGCGCCTGCATACTGTTCCACTCGGCCATGCACCACTTCGACGTGAAGTACGGACCAGACAGGACGGCTATCATGATCTTGCTGTGCCGCAAGGCATTCTCCAGCTGCGAAGGCCAGTGAACACCGCGATTCATCCCCTTGTCGATGAAGACATGCGGCTCCGCGCCGATCTCGTCGATCAGAAAATCGATGAGCCAGGGATAGAAGTTGTTCAACAGCCACTTCGCCGCAGTTCCCCGCCGGGGGTAGCTGACGAACAAGTCGTACTTGTAGCCGGACACGCGGACGATGATATGCAGGCCGAACAGTGCGGCACCAGGACAAAAATGTGGCCAATAACCGCGGGAATGTCCAAAAACGGGCTAAAAAGTGGACACGATCGCCGCGCCGGCTGCGAGGACCGCTGCGGCGACCGGGAGGGCCCAGCCCGTGGGGGCCAGGGCTCCCAGGATCGCCACGCCCAAGGCCGCGCCCGTCTGGCGGGATGCGTTCAACGCCCCTCCCGCGGTGCCGGCCAGGTCTGGTGGGGCTGAGCCGACCACTGCGGTCAGCAGTGCTGGGATGGCCAGCGAGACCCCGAATCCCAGTGCGGCCAACGCCACCACCGACAACGCCGGGGCGAACGCTTGAAGCAGCGTGCCCAGCGCCATCAGGAGGAAGCCGGACACTGCTGGGGTGCGGGGGCCGATCCTGGCCACCAAACGGCCGGTGAAGATCGGGTTGAACGCCGTGGGGATCGTCAGCGGGAGGAATGCCAAGCCTGTCGCCGCTGGGGAGTAGCCGCGCGTTTCCTGGAAGTACAGCGACAGTACGAACAACACCCCTGACAGTCCGAAGTTCACGATCGCGCCCGCCAGGAGGTTTCGGGAGACCAAGCCTGGCGGGAGCATTGCGCCTGGGCGGCGCTGGGAGATCACCAGCACCGCCGCTGCCAGCGCCGTCGGCGCCAGGGCCCACCAAGCGTGCTCCACCAGCGCGTATGTCAGTGTCGACAAAGCGACTATTGTCGAGAGCTGGCCAGTAAGGTCCGTGCGGGTCGGGCGAGCCGGGGTGTGTGGGGCAGCTGAAGACAACGCCAGGGCGATCAGGGCCACCGGGACGTTCACCACGAAGATCGCCCGCCAGCCGAACGCCTCCGTCAGGACGCCGCCCAGCAGGGGGCCCGCTACCAGGCCTGTTCCGCTCAATGCCGCCCACACGCCCATCGCCTTCGCGCGTGACGCCGGTGCCGGGTAGGCCGCGGTGATCAGGGACAGCGACGAAGGCACCAACAGCGCTCCGGCGACTCCCAGCAACGCTCGCAAGGCGATCAGCATCGCGGCGGAAACCGACAGCGCCGACAACAGCGACAGCGCCGCGAACGAGAGCAGGCCCGTGAAGAACATCCGGCGGGCGCCGAAGCGGTCGGACCACGCTCCCGCCGTCAGCAGGAACGCCGCGAACGTCAGCGTGTAGCCGTTCGAAATCCATTGCTGCGCCGCCAACGAGGACGACAGCGACGGGAGCGCCACCGTCACGATCGTCGTGTCCAGCATGACCAGGAAGTAGCCCAGGGAAAGGCCGATGAGGAGTCTTGCCACCCCTCAACCCTGGACGCTCCGTGACAACCGCGGAAGCAGGGAGTTACGATGGCCGGTATCGGGAACTCCGATGGGGGACACCATGGAACTGCGCCACCTGCGCACCTTCCGCGTCGTCGCGCGGACGCTCAACTTCACCCACGCCGCGGCCGAGCTGCACTATGCGCAGTCCAGCGTCACCGAACAGATCCAGGCCCTCGAAGCCGAGCTCGGGTCGAAGCTCTTCGAACGCGGTCGACGGCTGCGGCTCACCGCCGCCGGGGAACGGCTGGTCGGGTACGCCGGTCGGGTGCTTTCGCTTGTCGAGGAAGCCAAGGCCGCCGTGGACGAAGAACGCGGTGAACCCGAGGGCGACCTGACCGTCGGCGCGCTCGAAACCCTTTGTGCGCAACGGATGCCCGGGCTCCTCAGCGCCTACCGGGACCGGTGGCCACGCGTGCGGCTCTTCCTCAAGGAAGGTGGACGCGGCGAGCTCTACCAAGCCGTGCGAACGTCCGAAATGGACGTCTGCTTCACCTTTGGGGACGCGCCGGACGATCCCGCGCTCGCCAGCGCGACACTCGGTGACGAGCCGCTGGTTGTCATCGTTCCGCCCGCGCATCCGTTGGCGGGCAAAGAAGAGATCCGGACGAGCGATCTCCGCGGAATCGGCTTCCTGGCCACCCCGCAGGGCTGCGGCTTCCGGGAGATGCTCGACCGGCTCGACGGGCCCGTCGTCGACACCGAGGTCGGCAGCCTCGCCGCGCTCGCGCGTTGTGTGGCCGCCGGGATGGGGTGCGGGATCGTGCCCGCCGTTGTCGACCACCCGGGGGCGGTCGCCGTGCCGCTGGCGGGCGAGACGACGGCCGTCACCATGACCTGGCGGCGGCGCGACGAGCACAAGCCGAGCATCGCCGCGCTGCTCACCTACGCATTGTCCAATATGGACAGCTGCTCGTCCGAAAGCTCCAAAGTGAACGCCGGGGCGATCGACGCGTAGTGCTCCCAGGTGCGCGGGCCGATCAACGGAATCACTCCCTTGTGGAGCAACCACGCCAGCGCCACCTGGTTGCCCGTCGCCCCCAAGGATGACGCCACCTTGGCCACCGCGGCCAGCCGTGCCTCGGAGTCCGGTCCGGCGTACGCGCGCCACACCGGCGTGGATTCGCGATAGGCCGCGTCGTCGTAGATTCCGCGCAGCAAAGCGGAGTACGCCGCGAGGGAAACGTCCGGGTGGGCCGCCAGCCAGTCCAGTAGCTCGCCGCCCGCGATGGACGACGTGTCGCCGCCGGTCGGGCGCAGGTACGAGTGCTGGACCTGCACCGCCACCGGTGGTGACCACCCGTGGGTCAACGCCAGTGTGTGGATCTGCTCCAAGCGCCACGTGCGGACATTGCTCCAGCCCGTATAGCGGACCTTGCCGTCGCGCACCAAAGTGTCCAATGCGGACAGTGTCTCTTCCAGCGGATCACGCCGGAGGTCGACGTGGATGTAGTACAGGTCGATGTGGTCCGTTCCCAAGCGCCGCAGGCTTTCCTCCACCGAACGCCGGATCACCGCGGCGCTCGCACCCTCGTAGGTGCGCTCCCGCGCTTCCCAGTCCGTCGTGCCGTCCGGGCGGGCCGCCGCGCGCGCCGCCGGGAGGTCCGTGGGCTGCGCCGACACCTTCGTCGCCAGGAAGACGCGGTCTCGGCGACCCTTCAAAAGACGGCCGAGGAGAGCTTCACTCTCGCCGCCGGTGAACGAAGGACCCGCCCACCACGAGTAGCAGTTCGCCGTGTCCAGGAAGTCGCCGCCGGCGTCGAGGTAGGCGTCCAGGATCCGCGCCGAGGTCTGCTCGTCGGTCGACGTGCCCATCGTCATGCAGCCCAGCGACACCTGGCTCACCTGCTGACCGGTCCTGCCCAGTTCCACCTTCTTCATACCGAAGACGCTAACCAAAAATCGGTCCGGTACTACAGTCCAATGACGTGGCCGGATCACAGACCAATTGGGACGTCCTGCTGGACCTGAGCGGGCCGGGGCCGAAGCACGACCAGCTCGCCCGCGCCCTGCGCCGGGCGATCCGCGGGCTCGACGACGGCGTCGCCGTGCCGCCCAGCCGCCAGCTCGCCGCCGACCTCGGCTGTTCGCGGTGGGTCGTCACCCAGGCCTACGCCCAGCTCGTCGCCGAGGGCTACCTCGACGGACGCACCGGATCGGCCACCCGCGTGCGCCGCGTCGCGAGCGAACCGCCGCCGAAAGTCCCCTCGAGGAAAGCACCGTCGCCTCGTTACGACCTCGCGCCCGGGCTGCCCGACCTGCGGCACTTCCCGCGGCAGCGGTGGGCGGACGCCGTGCGCGGGGTGCTCACCACCGCGCCGCACGCCGACTTCGGGCTCCCCGACCGGGCCGGTCACCCGCGGCTGCGCACGACCCTCGCCGGGTACTTGCGGCGAGTCCGGGGCGCGGAAACGGACGACGTCGTGATCTGCGGCGGCGTCACCGACGGCGTGACCCGCGTCTGCCGGGCCCTGCACGAGAACGGCGTCACGCGGCTGGCCGTCGAAGATCCCGGCTGGACGCGGTTGCGGCACGCCGCCGCGGCGACCGGGATGGTGATCGACCCGGTGCCGGTCGACGAAGAAGGCATCGATCCCGGACGGATCCCACGCGGGACGCGGGCCGTGCTCGTCACGCCGGCCCACCAGTTCCCCACCGGCACTGTCCTTTCCCCGCGACGGCGTGCCGAGCTCCTCGCCTGGGCGCGGGACGTCGACGGGCTGATCCTCGAGGACGACTACGACGCCGAGTTCCGGTACGACCGGCGGCCGGTCGGCACCGTCCAGGGCATGGATCCGGCGCGGGTCGCACTGCTCGGCTCGGTCAGCAAGACGCTCAGCCCGGCGCTCGGGCTCGGCTGGGTCGCCCTCCCTCCACAGTGGACGATCCAGGGTCACGCGCCGCCTGTGCTCGACCAGCTCGCGCTCGCCGCGTTCGTCGAGAGCGGCGGCTACGACCGGCACCTGCGGGCCGCGCGGCTGCGGTATCGCGCGCGGCGCGACCGGCTCGTCGAGGCGCTCGGGCCCGCGCGGCTTTCCGGTGTCGCGGCCGGGCTGCACCTCGTGCTGCACCTGGAGCGCGACGCCGGCGCGGTGGTGCGCAAGGCCGCGGAAAACGGCGTCAAGGTGGCGGACCTCGACGGCTACCGCGTGGCTCCCGGCGAGCCCGCGCTGGTGCTCGGATACGGCAATCTCGCCGACAACGCTGTCAGTGACGCTGCCCGGTTACTGCGCGAAGCGGCCGGTTGAGGGCTTCTCAAACGCCCATCGAGGTGGAAAGCTGCTGACCGAACCGAGGGCCTGACCAAAGGTCCGCTTCTGACAACGTTGTCATCTCCTGGGAGGTGCGCCCATGTGGTCGCAGAGCAGACGGTTGGCCGCCGCGGTGGCCGCGGGGGTGGTGGTCGTCGGCCTGGCGCCCGCCGTGGCGCAGGCCGCGCCCGCGCCGGTGGATCCGGTGAGCCTGGTCAACCCCTTCGTCGGCACGCAGAACTTCGGCAACACGTTCCCCGGCGCGAGCGCGCCGTTCGGAATGGTGCAGGTCAGCCCGGACACCGGCGGGCAAGGCGGGTACGACTACCTGCAGAACGCGATCTACGGCTTCAGCCAGACGCACCTGTCCGGCGTCGGCTGCGGCGTGATGGGCGAACTGCCGATCATGCCGACCACCGGCGCCGTCGACAACGTTGACAAGGACGCCTACAAGTCCGAGTACAGCCACGACGACGAGCACGCCGAGCCCGGCTACTACCGCGTCGGCCTCAAGAAGTACGGCGTGAACGCCGAGCTGACGGCGACCGCGCGCACCGGTTGGCAGCGCTACACCTTCCCCTCGACCGGCCAGGCGAACGTCCTGTTCAACACCGGTCAGGCCAACCAGTCCGTGAAGGACTCCGAGATCCACGTCGTCGGCGACCGGACGCTCGAAGGGCGGGTCAAGGCCGGCGGCTTCTGCGCCGGGCACGACGAGCACACCGTCTACTTCACCGCGACCTTCGACCGGCCGTTCAGCTCGTACGGCACCTGGCGCGGCTCGACGCGCACCGAAGGCAGCCGTGACGCCGCGGGCACCGGCGGCAACGGCGCCTGGGCGAGCTTCGACGCGTCCACCGACCACGACGTCGTCCTCAAGGTCGGCCTGTCCTACACCGGGCTCGACGGCGCGCGGAAGAACCTGGCGGCAGAGACCAAGGACTTCGACTTCGACGCCACCAAGACCGCGCTGCACCAGCAGTGGGCCGACCGGCTCGGCGCGATCAAGATCGGCGGCGGCACCACCGAGCGGCAGACGGCGTTCTACACCGCGCTCTACCACTCGCAGCTGCACCCGAACCTCGCCGGCGACACGGACGGCGCGTACACCGGCTTCGACGGCAAGGTCCACACGGCGAGTGGTTACACGCCGTACCAGAACTTCTCGCTCTGGGACACCTACCGGCCGCAGAACCAGCTGCTCGAAATGCTGGAACCGCAGGTCGCGCGCGACGTCGCGCTGTCGGTCGTCGCGATCGGACGTGACGGCGGATGGCTGCCGCGCTGGGCGCTGGCCGAGAGCGAAACCAACATCATGACGGGCGACCCGGTGACGCCGTTCCTCGTCGAGGCGTGGTCGAAGGGCCTGCTTGCCGGCCACGAAGAAGAGGCGTACGGGCTGCTCAAGAAGAACGCGACGAGCACGCCGCCCGCCGATTCGCCGTACAACGGGCGTTCCGGCGTCAACTACTACAACGACCGCGGGTACATCCCGAGCGGCCTCGTGCTCGGCAAGGACTGCGCGGCCAAGGGCGGCGACAACGACTGCGAGCACCCGGCGTCCGCGACCATGGAGTACTCGGCGGCCGACGCGGCGCTCGCGCTGATGGCCCGTGGGCTCGGCCACCAGGCCGACGCGCGGATGTTCGCCGACCGCGGCCAGTGGTACAAGAACCTCTGGGACTCGTCGACGCAGCAGTTCCGGCCGCGCACGACCGAGGGCACGTTCCTCACGCCGTACAACCCGGTCGACGCCGACCACCAGTTCCACGAAGGCGGCGCCTACCAGTACCAGTGGCTCGCGCCGCAGGACCCGGCCGGGCTCGTGTCGCTGATGGGCGGCAAGAAGACGACCGAGAAGCGGCTCGACTCCTTCTTCGCCTACGGCAACCTGCTGAAGGACCCGGCGGGCACCGCGCGCAACGACTGGATCTCCAGCCCGTACGACTACTACGGCAAGGCGACGTACAACCCGAACAACGAGCCCGACCTGCTCGCGCCGTACATGTACAACTGGGTCGGCGCGCCGGCGAAGACGGCGACCGTCGTCCGCGCGGCGATGACGCTGTTCACCACCGGCCCCGACGGCATGACCGGCAACGACGACCTCGGCACGATGTCCGCGTGGTACGTCTTCTCGTCGCTCGGGCTGTACCCGACGATGAGCGGCGCGAACTTCCTCGCCGTGTCGAGCCCGCAGTTCGAGTCGGCGACCGTCCGGATCGGACAGTACGGCCGGTCGCAGGGCGGCACGCTGACCGTGAACGCGCCGGGGGCTTCGGACACGAACCGGTACGTCCAGAGCGTGTCGCTGAACGGCCGGGACGTCCGGCAGCCGTCGCTCGACTGGTCGGCTGTCGCGCACGGCGGTGTCCTGAACCACAAGCTCGGGTCGAAGCCCTCTTCGTGGGGGACCGGTTCCGAGCCGCCTTCGGTGAACAACGCCGTCGGTGACCTGCGGCGGCACGTCGACGCGTCGCTGCGGCAGACGTCCGTGGTGATCCCGGCGGGCGCGGCGCAGCAGGTGCACCTCGACCTGGACGTCCTCGCGCAGAACCCGCTCCTGCAGCCGGTGACGATCTCCGCGACCGCGCCGGCCGGGTGGAGGACCAAGGTCCAGCCGGTCGACGTGATCTGGTCGGGACGGCTGCCGGTGCAGAAGACGGTGCCGATCACGGTGACGGTGCCCGCTGGTGCCGCCGCCGGGACGTACCCGGTGCAGGTCAAGGTGTCCGGGCTGGGCGCGAACAGCGTTTCGCGGTCGGCGACGATCGAGGTGCGGACGCCGTCGGCGTGTGTGACCTCGGGGACGCAGTGCGCGGTCGACCTCGGCCGCGACTACAACCACGACGGCACGGCAACGGTTTCGGCGTCGACGGAGGGCAACTTCGACGGCGGCGGCTGGAGCTACGACGCGTCACTGCTCCCAGCGGCCGGCCCGGTGACCTGGGACGGCGTCACGTACGCGGCCCCGGACGCGTCGGGCACGGCGGCGAACTTCGTCGAAGCGCGCGGGCAGTCGCTGCTGCTCCCGGCGGGACAGCACACGGCGCTTCGGCTGGTGGGGTCGTCGCACAACGGACCGGTGACCACAACGCTGACGGCGCACTACACGGACGGCACGAGCACCGACCTGGCCGCAACGTTCGGCGACTGGGCCGGCTCGGGTTCCCCGGTGGTGCTCGACATGCCGCACCGCATCAAGGCGGGCAGCGGCGTCGACGGCCCGCCGGTCCGACTGTTCGGCATCTCGGCCGCTTTGGACGGCGGTAAGACGCTGCAGTCGGTGAGCCTGCCGAACGACCCGCGGGTCGAGATCTACGCGCTCACCCTGGCGTGATGGTTCGGTTCGCCGGGGCGCCGGCGAACCGTTCCACCAGGCCAGGGAAGCCGAAGACGGTGATCCTCGCGATGCCGTGACTGGCCACGTCCGCGACGGCACCGGCTCGATCACCGCGTCGTCGTGCAGGACCTGCTCCAGGGCCGCCAAGTCCGCGTTGACGAACGCGCTCATGTAGCGCTCCGGCAACGCCCGCTGCTCGGGCTCCGTCGGCTCGGTCACGGCCGGGGCGTCGCCGAGGGTGGCGCGGGCGCGCTGCGGGGTGCTCTTCACCGCCGGGAGGAATCGGTCAGGCGCGGACTTCCGGCGCCTGCGGTGGCCGGTCGAGCTTGCGGAACTCGACCCATTGGCGGCTGGCGTCGGCCCAGGTGGTCTGGTGCCGGTCGAAGTACTCCTCGAGCCGCTCGCGGGTCAGCTCGGCCGTCGGGGTCCCGACGAGGTAGTAGTCCATCTCGTCGCGGATGCGGTTGAGGTTGTAGCGGGTCTCCTCCATCAGCACCCAGCGCGAGCGCCAGTTGAAGAACGTCTCGAGCCCGCCGAGCACGGTGACCAGCGCGACCATCGGCAGCGCGATCGACGCCCGGGCCGGGATCTCCTAGATGCCCAGCACCACGGTCGACGCCGCAGTGAGCAGCAGCGCGGCCACCCGCACCGCCGACGCGCGCCGGCGGAACCGGCGCTTCCGGCTGTCGGCCCAGTCCATGTCGGCCGAGACCAGGTCGCGGAACCCCAGGAGCTGGTCGCGCAGCGGGCGGTCCGGTTCCCGCCCGGCGACTTCGAGGAACCCGCGTTCGGAATCGAGAGGGGACGCCATGGCGTCAGGTTGGCGGAGCCGCGGCCGCCGCGGCAAGCCTCAGGCGACGATGCGGGGTTCCGACGCCAGCCGCGAAAGCACGTTCGTGAGCCGACGGGCCGCGACGTCCCACTCCTCCAAAGCGCTGCCCCGGCCCAGCGCCGCCGTGCGCAAGGACCGCCTCAGCTCCGGGTCCGCATACCAGCGGTGCAGCGCGTCGGCCAGCGCGAACGGGTCGTTCGGCTCGACGAGCAGGCCGGGCACCTCGCCGTCGGCGTCGACACCGAGTGCGTCGTAGACCCCGCCGACCTCGGTCGCCAGCACCGGGATGCCCCGGGCCAGCGCCTGCGCGACGAACATCCCCGGGGTCGCCGCGCGGGCCGGGACGACCAGCAGGTCCGCGGCGTTGTACGCGACGCCGAGGTCCACCGAGTCGCCGGCCAGCGTGATGCGGCCACCCAGGCCGAGGCGTTCGATCGACCAGCCGAGCTCGTCGACGAACCCCGGGTCCGCCTCCAGCGACCCGGCGAAAACGCAGGACAGCGCCAGGTGGTCGATCTCGCCGAGGGCCTGGACCAGCAGGTCGTGGCCGTTGCGGCGGGTGACGTCCCCGACGCACAACAGCCGCGACACGCCGTCGGCGCCGGCCGCCAGCGGGGCCGCGTCGGTGCCGGGCTTGGCGACGAACACGCGGCCCGGGTCCAGGTCGTGGCGGTCGATCAGCAGCCGGGCCAGCCACGGGCTGGTCGCGACGACCATGCCGGCCATCCGCAGCGTTTCGCGCTCACACGCGTCCAGCTCGGCGGCGTGCGCCGGGTCGAGGCCGGGCTCGTCGGCGAGGGCCTGGTGCACCAGCACGGCCAGGCGCAGCCGGCGCGCGTGCGGGACGACGATCTCCGGCACGCCCGAAGCGATCGTGCCGTCGAGCAGAACGACCGTCCGGTCCGGCAGGGCGGCCAGGGATCTCGCCAGCCGGCGCCGGGACGTCGCGTCCGGCTCCGGCCAGTCCCCGGCGATCGGCAGCTCCAGCACCGGCTGGCCGACGGCCGGGAGGTTCTGGCACATCCGCTTGTCGTAGGTGTCACTGCCCGGCGGCGCGGCCGGGAGGATGAACACCATCGGGTCGGCGGGCCTCATCGCGCGCGCCCGAACAGGGTGGGAACGGACACGGCTACCTCCAGCGCGGGTCGACGGCGGTGACGGCTCATACGTCACACGCGCCCCGGTGCCGAACGGTTCAGTTCTGCGCGTCGATCATCCAAACACCGTTCACCTGGACCATGGTGAAGGTGTCGTTCTCGGCGTTGCCGCCGTCGTAGACGACGTGCGCCGTGACCCGGCCCGGCCCGGCTTCCTTGACGCTGGTCGCGGTCACCACCTTGTACCGGCCCCAGAAGCTCGTGTACTTCTCGTACGTCTGGCTCCGCGACGCCTTGAACTTCTCGGTGAGCAGCTTCCACGCCTCCGCGGGGTTGCCCGGCAGCAACGCGTAGTAAGCGGACAGCGCGTCCGCGGCGGACTTCGTCTGGGCGACGGACGAGACCGTCGGTGACGTGGTCGGCGGGGCCGACGAAGGGGACGGAGAGGGCGACGGCGTCGCGGACGGGGTCACGGAAGCCGAAGTGGAGAGCACCGGCGAGGCCGGCGGGGCGGCGTTGTCCTGCGGGGGTCTCTGGCGCACGACCAGCAGGATCGCGACGACGACCGCGACGCACAGCAGCGCCGCGCCCGCCCCGACGGCGATCATGCCCTTGCGCGCGCCCGGCGAGACCGCGCTGACCTGACCCTGCCCGGCCGGCACGGTGACCGCGGCCGGCACCGTCGGCATCAGCACGGGGGCCGGCGCGACGTCGGCGTCCGGGACCGTCGTCGCGAGCACCGACTCCCCCGGCTCGGCGTCGTTCAGCAGCGCGCGCAGCTCGCGCTCGACCTCGTCCATCGACGGCCGCCCGGCCGGGTCGGTGGCGAGCATCCGCTCGAGCAGCGGGGTCAGCCGCTCCGCCTTGGCCGGCGGCTCGATCTCGCCGCTGGAGGCCTTGTAGAGCAAGGCGATCGGGTTGTCCGCCGTGCCGTACGGCGGCTGCCCCTCGACGGCGGCGTACAGCGTGGCGCCGAGGGAGAAGACGTCGGAGGCGAAGTCCGCGTCCTCGCCGCGGGCCACCTCCGGCGCGAGGTACGCGGGGGTGCCCGCGATCTCCCCGGTGGCCGTGAGCTTCACGTCACCGATCGCGCGGGAGATGCCGAAGTCGGTGATCTTCGCCGTGCCGTCGTCGGAGACGAGGATGTTGGCCGGCTTCACGTCGCGGTGCACGATCCCGGCGCGGTGCGCGCCGGCCAGCGCCGAGCTGATCTGCGCGCCGATGCGGATCGTGTCGTCGACCGAGACGGGCTCCTCGCCGATCACGACGGCGAAGCTCTTCGACGCCAGGTACTCCATCACCAGCCACGGCCGGTCCTCTTCTTCGAGGACGGCGAACACGGTGATCGCGTGGGAATGCTGCAACCGGGCGGCGATCCGCGCCTCGCGCATCGCGCGGTTCTTCGCTTCTTCGGTGCGGTGCTCGTCGTGGTCGTGCGGCAGCAGGAGTTCCTTGATCGCCACCGTGCGGTCGAGCCGTTCGTCCTGCGCGCGCCACACCGTGCCCATCGCGCCGCCGCCGATCGGCTCGATCAGCCGGTACCGATCGCGGATCCGGCGACTTTCCACGAGCATCCACCATTCTCCGAAGCGGCCGAGATCCGGTCAGCATGCCAGGCTCACGCGCCGACCGGTACCAACGTAACCGAAAACCTTGCGCGGACAGCGCAATCGCGCGCTGTGGCGCTGCCCACCGTGTACCCCGGAAGCTTAACGAACAACCCCGTACGCACGATCAAGCGCGTCCACGATCTCCTTGCGCAGCCCGGCGCCGACGGCGATCGTCGCCGACGAACCCACCGTGTGCTCGCTGCCGTCGCGGTCGACGACGGCCCCGCCGGCCTCGCGCACGAGCAGCACGCCCGCCATGGTGTCCCACGGTTTGTTCGCCAGGATCAGTGCGGCGTCGAGCTTTCCGTCCGCGACCCAGGCGAGGTCGACCGCCGCGCTGCCGTACATCCTGATCTTCTGCGCCCGCGCGCCGAGATCGGACAGCAGCAGGAGCCGCGCGCGGTTCTTCTCGTCGGCGAGCTCGCCGATCGCGAAGTCACCGACGGCGATCATCGCGTCGGACATTTCCGTCGCCGTCGAAGCGGCGATCCGCTTTCCGTTCGCGAAGGCGCCTTCCCCGCGCGAAGCCGTATACGTGACGTCGAGGTACGGCAGCGTGATCGCGGCGACCGTGCTGTGCTCACCGTCCACCAGGGCCAGGGAAATACCGCAGAGCGGAATTCCGCGGGCGAAGTTCGCCGTCCCGTCGATGGGGTCGAGGGCCCACCAGCGCCCGCCGTCGTCGCCGCTGCGGCCGCGCTCCTCGCCGAGGATCCCGATCTCCGGCGTCTCGGCCGCGAGGAACTCGCGCAGCGCGTCCTCGACCGCCATGTCGACGTCGGTCACCAGGTCACGATCGCCTTTGGCGGAAACGGAAAAACTCGGGCGCGACCGGATGATCGCGGTCGCCTTCGCCACGGCTTCGCGCGCGACGTCGAGTAGTGCGGCATGCTCGCTCATGGACTCCAACCTAGTGAAGGGACGTGCGCATGACCGACCTCTTCCCGCTCGCGACCACCGAAGACGAGCGGCGGCGGGGCGCGGCGGTCGCGGTGCTGCCGGTCGGCAGCTTCGAGCAGCACGGCGCACACCTCCCCCTGGTGACCGACACGGTGATCGCGGCGACCCTCGCGAAAGCCGTCGCCGACGCCTACCCCGTCCGCCACCTGCCGCCGCTGCCGATCTCCTGCTCCCAGGAGCACGCCGCGTGGGCCGGCACGGTGAGCGTCTCGGCGCGCACGTTGCACGCGGTGGTCACCGACGTCGCCGCGTCGCTGAAGGCGTCCGGGATCGACCGGCTCGTGCTGGTCAACGGGCACGGCGGCAACTACGTACTGTCCAATGTGGTCCAGGAGGCGGCCGGGTCGATGGCCCTGTTCCCCGGGGTCGCGGACTGGCAGGCGGCGCACACGGCGGCCGGCCTGCGCACGTCGCTGGACGACGACATGCACGCGGGCGAACTGGAGACGTCGATCCTGCTGCACGCGCACCCGCACCTGGTGACCCCCGGCTACGAGACGGCCGACCACGTCACCGATCGGGACCACCTGCTGACGCTGGGCCTGCGGGCGTACACGGAGTCGGGGGTGGTCGGCCGTCCTTCGCTGGCGAGCGCCGCGAAGGGGCACGTCGTGCTGGACACGCTGGTCCAGCGCTTCGCCGGGGTGCTGGCGGCCCTAGGCGCCTGAGAACGCCTGGCCCAGGTGCGGGAGCAGGTGGTCCATCCGCTCGGCCTTCGTCCGGAGGTAGCGCAGGCTCTCCGGGTTCGGCGGAACCAGCAGCGGAACCTGCTCGCTGATCCGGATTCCGTAGCGGGTGAGCTGTTCGACCTTCTGCGGGTTGTTCGACAGCAGCCGCACCGACCGGACCCCCAGGTCCTGCAGGATGCCCGCCGCCGCGTGGTAGTCGCGGGCGTCGACCGGCAGGCCGAGCGCCACGTTCGCGTCCACCGTGTCGAGGCCCTCGTCCTGCAGCCGCATCGCCTTGAGCTTCGCGAGCAGGCCGATCCCGCGGCCCTCGTGGCCCTGGACGTACACCAGCACGCCCGAGCCCTCTTCGACGATCCGCTCGAGCGCCGCCGCCAGCTGGTCGCCGCACTCGCAGTGCGTCGAGCCGAAGACGTCGCCGGTCAGGCACTCGCTGTGCACGCGGGTCAGCGTCCCCAGCTCGGCGATCTCGCCGTAGACCAGGGCGACCTGCTCGGTGCCGGCGCGGTCGAGGTACCCCACCGCGCGGAAGACCCCGTGCCGGGTCGGCAGCCGGGTGTCGACCACCCGCTCGACCACGGGCCGGTGCGGCAGGCCCCCCGCAAGGTCACTGACGTCGCTTGCGGTCATGACTTCAACCCCACTTCCGATTCGATCCCGGTGTCGGCCGCCGTGCGCGGCGCGGGCACGACACCGGTGTGCGGAGCGCGGGTCACGCGGAACCCGGCGACGCTCCGGACGAGCAGGACACCGGCGCCGGGCAGGCTCGCGACGAGCGTGAGCACGCCGTAGACCACGGCGACGGTGACACCTTGGGCGGCGCCCAGACCGGCCGCGCCGAAGAGCAGGGCGCAGACGCCCTCGCGCGGGCCGAAGCCGCCGACGTTGAGCGGGAGACCCATCGCGAGCAGCGCGAGGATCATCAGCGGCACGAGCTGCCCGACCGGCGCGTCGACCCCGGCGACGCGGGCGGCGACGACGAACAGCGCCAGGTGGCCGGCCAGCGTCGCGGCCGACAGGAAGCCCACGCCGGGCCAGGTCTCGCGGGTGAACAGGCCCAGCCGCAGGTCGGCGAGGGTGACGGCGAAGCCGCGGTGGACCTTCGAGCCGCTGTGGATCCAGCGCCCGCCGAACAGCCGGCCGGCGACCAGCGCGGCGACGGTGGCCAGCACGACGACGACCCCGGCGATGGTCACGACCTCGCGGAACGCACCCGGCACGACCTCCGGCGCGGCCAGCACGACGGCGACCGCGGACGCGATCAGCACCAGCTGCCCGGCGGTGCGCTCCAGGACGACGGCGCGCACGCCGCGCGGCACGTCCCCCGAGTCGCGGCCGTGCTGCACCGCGCGGTGGACGTCACCGAGGACCCCTGCGGGCAGCACGCCGTTGAGGAACAGCGCGCGGTAGTAGTCCGCGACGGCGGTGCGCAGCGAAAGCCGCAGGCCGAGCCGGGTGGCGACGATCTGCCAGCGGCCCGCGCTGAACAGCGTCGTCGCGAAGCCGATGCCGAGCGCGGCCAGCACGCCGACGGTGTCGATCCGGCTCAAGCCGTCGAGGAAGGCGCCGCTGCCGAGCTGCCAGACGAGCACCCCGAGGATCGCGAACGCGCCGAGGATGCGCAGCCACGCGAACAAGCGCTTCACGCCGCCACCTCCAGGCTCGGCGGCAGGACCAGCAGGTCGCCGTGGTGGATCACCGCGTGCAGCTCGCCGGCCGCGGCCATTTCCCGCCGTCGCTGCAGGTAGACGTCGGCGGCCGGACGCAGCTCCGGCAGCTGCTCGACGGCGGCGCCGACCCAGCCTTCGAGCCACTGCCGCTGGAGTTCGGCCTGGTCGGGTCCGAGCCGCCACGCGCTCTCGGCGCGGACGACGGTGGCGCCGAGCCGGCCGAACGCGGTCGCGGCGACGTCCACCGCGGTGGGGCCGAGCAGCCGGCGCCCGCCGGTGAGGCGGCGCTGGTGGGCGTTGAACGACGCGCAGACGGTGGGGTCGAGCGGGTCGGCGGGCGAGAGCTCCACCCGGCCGGTGACCGAGAGCATCAGCAGCGCCGCGCAGCCCGCTTCCACGATCGCCGTGGCCAGCGTCGTGACCTCGTCCCTGGTCAGCAGGTCGAGCAGCGCCGACGCGGTGACCAGCGACGTCCCGGCGAGGTCCGCGGCGCGCAGCGCGGTGACGTCCCGCTGCTCGGCGACGACGTCGACCGGGCTGCCGTCGAGCGTGGCCGCCGGCAGGCCGGCGCGGGCGCGGGTCAGCAGCTCGGCGTCCTCGTCGTGCAGGATCCAGCGCTGGGCGCCGGGCAGCCTGGCGGCCAGCCAGCGGCCGAGCGAGCCGGTGCCGCAGCCGAGGTCGCGGATGACGAGCTCGTCTTCCGGGAGGTGCTCGCGCAGCGTGTCGACGAGCTCGGTGGCGCGGGCCGCGGCGTCGGCGGGTTCCCGCAGGTAGAGCCAGTCCGGGGCGAACGCGGTCATGCCGCCGCCTCCTGCCGCTGCAGGATCTCGGCGATCCGGCGGGCGGTGTCGTCCCAGCCGGTCAGGGTCTCGCGGCGCAGCTTCGCCGACGCGCGCAGCCGCGTCCGCAGGGCCGGCTCGGTCAACCAGCGGCGCAGGGCCGCGCCGAGCGCGGCGACGTCGTCACCGGGCACGAGCATGCCGGGCACCGAGCCGTCCGGCGCGACGCCGACGGTGTCCGGCAGCGCGTCGACGTCGGTGGTCAGCACCGGCACGCCGTGGGCGAGGGCTTCGGTGACGACCATGCCGAAGGTCTCGGCGCGCGAAGGCAGCACGAGCAGGTCGGCCGTGTGGTAGGTCGCGGCCAGCGCCGCGCCGGTGCGCGGGCCGGTGAGCGTGAAGCGGGCGCCGAGCCGGTGCTCGCGCAGCCGCTCGACGTACTTGGTCTCGCGGCGGATCCCGCCGACACATTCGCAGGTCCAGCGCAGGTCGGCGACGGTTTCGAGGGCCTGGGCGAGCACCCCCTGGCCCTTGCGCGGGGTCACGTTGGCCACGCAGACCAGGCGGGACACCCCGTCGGTGCCGATGGCCGGCGGGACGGGGTCGACGCCCGGCGGCACGGCGTGGACGCGGTGCGGCGCGAGGCCGTGGTGGCCGATCAGCCGGCGCGCGGCCCACTCGCTGGTCGCCACGACCGAGCCCACGGCCTTGAGCGTCTCGCGCTCGTGGGCGTCGAGCTCGGCGGCGAGCGCGGGCGGCAGGCCGGTCTCGTCGGCCAGCGGCAGGTGCACCAGCACCGAGAGCGACAGCCGGCGCGCCTGCGGGACGATCACCTCGGGGACACCACACGCGACCAGACCGTCGAGCAGCACCGCGGACCCGGTCGGCAGCGCCGAGAGCAGGTGCCCGAGCACCGCGCGGGCCTCGGTGTCCGGCCGCGGCCAGCTGCCGGAGACGGCGATCTCGTGCACGTCGAGGCCGGCTTCGGTCAGCCGGTCGCACATCCGGCGGTCGTAGGTGTTGCCGCCGCTCGGGACGGACGTGTCGTCGACGTCCCCGGGGAGGACCACGTAAAGGCTGTTCACAGCGCACGCTCGTAACTCGCCCAGGCGACGTGCGATTCCTTCAGCGAGACGACGATGCCTTCGAGGCCACGCGCGCCTTCGCCGAGGCGTCCGGCGTGGACGGCGTCGGCGAGGCGGTCGGCGATGACCTTCGCGAGGAACTCGGTCGAGGTGTTGATGCCCTTGAACACCGGCTCGTCGTCGAGGTTGCGGTAGTTCAGGTCGCTCAGCACCGCCCCGAGCTCTTCCGTGGCCTTGCCGATGTCGACGACGATGTTGTCCTCGTCGAGGTCGGTGCGGCGGAAGGTGGCATCCACCACGAAGGTCGCGCCGTGCAGGCGTTGCGCGGGTCCGAAGACTTCTCCGCGGAAGCTGTGGGCGACCATCACGTGGTCACGGACGGTGATGCTGAACACCAAGACCTCCGATGCGTTCGGGTGGACGTGGTCACTGCGGCTGATACATGACACGGAGGCAGAGGGCGGAAAGTTCATTCGCGGCCAACCGGGGTAACACGGACGGAAGATCTTCAAACCCGCACTCGGCGCTGACCAGTGCTTCGAACGCCGGATCGGCGAGCAGCTCCAGGGCGACGCCGAGCCGCTGGGCGTACGTGCGGTCGGGGCGCGCGACCGTCCCGACCTGGCTGCTGCGGATCGTCAGCCGCCGCGAATGGAAATTCTCGCCGAGCGGCACGCTGACCTTCCTGTCGCCGTACCAGGACAGCTCGACGACCTCGCCTTCCGGCGCGAGGAGCTCGAGGGCCTTGGTGAGCCCGGCTTCACTGGCGCTCGCGTGCACCACGAGGTCACAGTCGGTTTCCGCGGCTTCGGGAGTCGAGAAGCCGACGCCGAGGGCTTCGGCGGTCTCGGCTTTCGCCGGGTCGACGTCGATCAGCTGCACCCGCGTGGCCGGGAAGCCGCTGAGGAGTTTCGCGACGCTGCAGCCGACCATGCCGGCGCCGATCACGGCGATGCGGTCGCCGAGCCGCGGCCGCGCGTCCCAGACGGCGTTGACCGCGGTCTCGACGGTGCCGGCGAGGATCGCGCGGCTCGCCGGGACCGCGTCGGGCACCAGCGTCACGGCGCTCGCGGGGACGACGTACGCGGTCTGGTGCGGGTAGAGACAGAACACGGTCTTGCCTTCGAGGTCGTCCGGACCGGCCTCGACAACACCGACGTTGAGGTAGCCGTACTTGACCGGCCCGGGGAAGTCGCCCTCCTGGAACGGCGCGCGCATGACGTCGTGCTGGCTCGCCGGGACCCCACCGCGGAAGACGAGGGTTTCGGTGCCGCGGGAGACGCCGGAGAAGAGCGTGCGGACGCGGACTTCACCGTGTTCCGGCTCACGCAGCGTCACCGGCCGGAGCGCGCCTTCGTCGGGACTTTGAACCCAGAAAGCCTGTTCCACGTGTTCTCCCTTGCAGGCGACCGGAGGCTGTGTCGCCGCCACCCTATGAGCAGCCGTGCCGATTCGCGGAGTTGAAGATGATCAAGAACGGACTTCTCCTACGCTCGGCGGTCCCGGCGTGGGCGCTCGCCGCCGGGGCCGGATTCCTTTCCCCGCTCGCCTGGACGACCGGGGCCGTGTACGGCGTCGCGCTGGTGCTGCTGACGGGCTGGGGCCTGCGGCAGAGCGGCCGCGGCAGGTTCGGGCCGGCGGACTGGATCACGTTCGCCCGGGCGGTCCTCGTCGGCTGCGCGGCCGAGCTCATCGCCGACGGCGGGCACCCGCTCTGGCTTCTGGTCGGCCTGACCGCGGTGGCACTGGCGATGGACGGCTTCGACGGCCAGGTCGCCCGCCGCACGGGCACGGCGTCCGAGTTCGGCGCGCGTTTCGACATGGAGGTCGACGCGTTCCTGATCCTGCTGCTGTGCCTTCAGGTGTCCCGCACGCTGGGGCTGTGGGTGCTGGCGATCGGCCTGATGCGGTACGCGTTCGTCGCGGTGTCGTGGGCGCTGCCGTGGCTGACCGCGCCGCTGTACCCGAGCATGGCCCGCAAGACGGTGGCGGCCGTCCAGGGTGTGGTCCTGGTGGTCGCGGTGTCCGGGCTGCTGCCTTCGGCTCTGGATTTCGCCTTCGTGGCGGCGGCGCTGGCCGCGCTGGTGTGGTCGTTCGGCCGCGACGTCGTGTGGCTGGCCCGGCACCGCGTCCAGGTGCCGGTGCGGTCCACCGCCCCGGCCCGGATCGTCGACATCAGCCGCGCGACGCTGCGGCGGTCGTTCGGCGCCGGAACCGCCCGGCACGGCCACAACCAGGCGGCCTAGCGGCTCAGTCCGCTTCGCGAGCCGCCCTCGCGCGCCGCTTGCCCTCGTGCATCGCCACCACCCGGGCGATCGGGATCGTGTGGCCCTCCGCCACCAGGTCCTCCGGCAGCACGAACGGCTCCGGCATCTCGTCGGTCCACGGGTCGCCGTCGGCGAGGAGGTCCGTCGCCGTGTGGACCGTGAAGTCGGCGGGCTTCACTCCCTCGAGGTCGGCCCAGCGGACCGGGAACGACACCGGGACGCCCGGGCGGTGGCGGGGGCTGTAGACCGACACCACCGTCGCGCCGCCCGCGCGGGTCGAGTCCAGGAACACCTTGCCCTCGCGGCGTTCCTTCACGAACTCCGTCGTCCCGCGGGACGGGTCGATGCGCTCGGCGCGGGCCGTGAGCGCTCGGGTGGCCGCCGCGATGTCCTCCGTCGACTGGCCCGGCGCCAGCGGCACGAACACGTGGAGCCCCTTTGAGCCGCTGGTCTTCACCGCGCCGTCGAGGCCGTCGTTGCGCAACGCCTCCCGCACCAGCTGCGCGGCCGCGATGGCCAGCGAGAACGCGCCGTCCTCGGGCGGGTCGAGGTCGAGGATCAGGTGCGTCGGGCCGTTCTCGGGCTCACCGCGGTACAGCGCCGTGTGGTACTCGATCGCCCGCTGGTTGCCGAACCACACCAGCGTGCGCAGGTCGTTGCACAGCGCGTACGACACGTCCCGCTTGGACGAGTACGACCACATCGTCGTCCGCTCGACCCAGTCCGGGGTGTACTTCGGCAGGTTCTTCTGCATGAACGGCCCCTGCCCGCGCAGCACCCGCAGCACGGTCAGCGGCCGGTCGCGCAGCTCCGGCAGCATCCGGTCGGCGACGGCTTCGAGGTAGTCAAGCAGCTCGCGCTTGGTGACTCCGGCGTCCGCGAAGATTTCCTGGTCGAGGCTGCTCAGCTTGACGCCGTGGCGCTGTTCGTCGCTGCTCATCGGCCCACCTTCGCGTTCCCGCGCGAAGCGGTCAACTCTCAGAAAGGCAGCTGCGAGCGCAGCCGGTCCAGCCAGCGCTCGACGGTGTCCTCCGCGTGGTCCCGGTCGTTGACCTGCCGGGCGGCGTCCGCACTGGCGCGGACGTGCTCGCCGATCGTCGACGCGTACTGCGGCAGCGCGTAGACGTCCTGCCAGTACCCGGCGCGCATCTCGACCGTCGCGACCTCCTGGTAGCCCGCGGTCGCCGCGGCGAAGTCGAAGCCGTAGCGCTTGCCGACCGGGTCCGGGCCGTTCGCGGTCACGACGATGACCGTCGGCCGCGCCTGCATGACCACCTGGGTCGGGTCGGCGCCGCGGGCGATCGCGGCGTCGTTGAGGCCGATGTAGTCGATCGACCGCCAGCCGCTGTAGTACGGGATCGCGCCGGCGTCGGTGACGGCGAGGCTGCGGGCCGGCGCCGGGACGTCGGCCTCGGCCAGCCCCTTGCCGATCGCGATGTGCGCGCGCTGCAGGTCGGGCCCGTAGTTGGCGATCACGCCGAGGTCGGGCGCGGTCGCGCCGGCGACGGCCGACCAGCCGACGGCCACCAGCCCGAGCAGCGCGGCGACGACACGCGGCGCCAGTGTCCCGGCGGCGAGCCCGGCGCCCAGGCAGAGAACGGGGATCGCGTGGTCGGCAAAACGGTCGAGGTAGTCCATGGTCGGACCGGAAACGGCATAGGTGACGTACGTGACCGCGACGGTCACCACCAGAAGCACGCCCATCCCCCGCGTCGCCTTGCGGAACACCAGCGAGAGCGTCAGCAGCAGGAGCGGGAGCAGCAGCAGCGTCGTGTGCTTCGTCCACACCCAGCCGGAGTCGAGGTTGCCGAACTTGACGTAGAAGGTGTTCGGCAGCAGCTGTCCGTAGTACTGCCAGCGCCAGACGAAGTACCCGGCGCCGACGACGACCGCCGCGCCGCTCCACCACCAGCGCGCCGGCCCCCGCGTGCGCGAGAACCAGAGCAGGAACACCGGCAACGCGGCCAGCACGCCTTCCGGCCGGAGCATGCCGAGCAGGAGCAGCAGCACCGGCGGCTCCCAGACGCGCACCCGCTCGTCGTTCAGCACGCGCAGCCCGAGCACGACGACCCGCAGCAGCACCGCGGCGAACGCGGCCGTCTCCAGGCCCGCGGTGATGTGGAAGTAGGTCGGCAGGAACACGACGTACGCGCCCGCGCCGACCAGGACGCCGGTGAGCCCGGCGCGCTTGTGGCCCTCGCGGATCAGCAGGTACAGCGTCCCCAGCCCGAGCAGCAGCGACGTCACCTTGGTGAACAGCGGCAGCGCGACACCCAGCACCGCGCCGAGGCCGGACCAGACCACCCAGGCGAAGTTGGTGAAGCCTTCGACGCGCGGCCCGTCGACGTTCCACACCGGCCCGTGGCCGTCGGCGAGGTTCGCCGAGTAGCGGAAGCTGATGAACGCGTCGTCGATCGTGAAGAACCAGGCCGCCCAGGCGCCGACGAGGAACACGGCGAGCAGCACCACCGACACGACGACCAGCGGCGCGCGGCGGGCGGAACGGACCGGGGCGGGCTGGCCGGACTCGACGTCCGCCTGGATCGCCGTCATGGAATCCCCTCGGGTGGCTGTGCCGACCCGACACTGTAACCGGGGTGGCTCAGACCAGGGGACGCCCGGTGCGCAGCCGCCGGCGCAGGTCCCAGAGGCAAAGGTTGTAGGGGAACCGCCGCAGCGGCGTCGGCAGCACCCGCACGACACGGCCGATCCCGGCGAGGAGCGTGTCGAACCGGCGCTGGTCGGCGGGGGTCCACGGCAGCCGCATCTCGTCGCGGAAGCGCTGCGGCAGGAAGCCCGTGGTGACGAACCGGTGGAACGGCCGGCCGAGCACGGCCAGGGCCGGCGGCAGGAACCGCAGGTCGACGATGGCGGTGAGGTACCGGCGGACGGTGTCGTCGATCCCGACGTCGGCGAGCGCGTCCGCCCAGTACTTCTCGAACGCCTCGCGGTCGTCCGGCCACATCTCCGGACGCACCTGCAGCGTGGTGCCCAGCTTCGCGGCGTCACGGTAGAAGAGCGCCGGCTCACCGCCGACGAAGGCGCGGTAGACGTCTTCGAAGCCCTTGTAGAGGCACGCCGCGACCCACAGCTGCAGGTCGGTGTCGAAGGCGTTGTAGGCGACCGGGCTTCCGGCGCTCGACCGGACCTGGGTGTGGGCCCGGTTGACGCCCTTCCGGTACGCGGCGCGCTCGGCGTCGGTGCCCATCGTGGCGACCGCGAGGTAGGTGAGGGTGGTCCGCGTCCGCTTCGCGGGGTGGCGGAAGAGGTTGCCGCTGTCGACCTTGCTCTCGAGCACGCCGTACCCGACCGGCGCGCGGGAGAGCTGCATGATCACGTTCGCGCTCCCGGCCAGCAGCCCGGCCCCGATGACGGCGTCGTGGAGGGCGGTTTCGGCCATGGTCACGCCTCCTCGCGTGAGCGGTTGACCACCTCAGGAAACGCGCCTGTTGACGTCGTGTCAAGAGCGGTAGGCGGCCCGGGCGAACGCGATCAGCGCCCGCGCGGCCGGGCTCAGCGGGCCGTCGGTCCGCCACGCCAGCGCCAGCGCGCCCCGCAGCCCCGGCCCCTCGATCTCGACCACCCGCAGCTCCGCCGCGTGGTAGCGGGCCAGCGACTCCGGCACGACGGCGACACCCAGGCCGCGCATCGCCAGCTGCACCAGCACGTTCGGGTCGGCCGCCTCGAACGCGATCCGCGGGGTCAGCCCCGCCCGCGCGAACGCGGTGTCCAACGCCGTCCGCAGGCCCGTTCCCTTCGGCAGCGCCATCAGCGGCCGGCCCGCGAGATCGGGGATCGAGACCGCCGTCCGGTCGGCGAGCGGGCCGCCGGGCGCCGTCACGGCCAGGAACGGCTCGTCGAGCAGCACCTGCGTCGCGATGCCGGCCGGCGGATCGGTGGCCAGGCCGACGACGGCCAGGTCCAGCCGTCCTTCGAGCAGCCCCGCCAGCATCGTGTCGGAGTTGGCTTCCGACAGCGTGATCTCGACCGCCGGGTACCGCTCGTGGAAGCCGGCCAGCAGGTCCGGCAGCCCGACCGGGCCCGCCGACGTCACCGCGCCGATCGCGACCTGGCCGCGGACCAGCCCGGCCAGCTCGTCGACGGCTTCGCGCACCCCCTGCACCGCCGCGAGCGCGGCCCGGGCGTGCGGCAGGGCCGCGGCGCCGACGTCGGTGAGCCGGACCGCGCGGCCCGACCGGTCCAGCAGCTCCTGCCCCAGCTCGCGCTCCAGCCGCCGGACCTGCGCGCTCACCCCGGGCTGGGCGACGTGCAGCCGTTCCGCCGCGCGCGTGAAGTTGCCTTCCTCGGCGACGGCGACGAAGTACGCGAGCTGGTGCAGTTCCATAAGCGTTGATTCTAGTCGGTAGACAAACCAGATCTTGGACTTCTGATCGAAACCGTCCGAAGCTGGACGCAGACGAAAGGAGCCACCATGGACGTCACCCCGCTCACCGGCGAGATCTTCCAGCCCGGCCAGGACGGTTACGACGAGGAGGTCGCGGGCTTCCAGCTCGCCGTCCCCAGCCGGCCCGCGGTGGTGGTCGGCGCCACCACGGCCGAGGACGTCGTCACCGCCGTCCGGTTCGCCACCGCGCACGGGCTGCCGGTCGCCGTGCAGGCCACCGGGCACGGCCGGACCACCGCCGCCGACGGCGGGCTGCTGATCAGCACCCGCCGGCTGACCGGCGTCGAGGTCGACGCCGAGGCCCGGACCGCGCGCGTCGAGGCCGGGGTCCGCTGGGGCGCGGTGCTCGAAGCCGCCGGGGCGCACGGGCTGGCGCCGCTCAGCGGCTCGTCGCCGGACGTCGGCGTGGTCGGGTACACGCTCAGCGGCGGCTTCGGGCTGATGGCCCGCCGGTACGGCCGCGCCGCCGACCACGTCCGCGCCCTCGACGTCGTCACCGCCGACGGCGAGCTCCGGCGCGCCGAGCCGGGGTCCGACCTGTTCTGGGCGCTGCGTGGCGGGCGCGACAGCTTCGGCGTCGTCACGGCGATCGAGTTCGACCTGGTCCCGGTCACCGGCCTCTACGGCGGCAGCCTCACCTTCGACACTCCCGACCTCGCCACGGCGCTGCGGGCCTGGCGCACGTGGTCGGCGGCCGCGCCCGACACGCTGACGACGTCCCTCGCCATGATCGAGTACCCCGACCTGCCGGTGCTGCCGGAACCGCTGCGCGGCAGGCACATCGCGCAGATCCGGATCGCCTACCTCGGCGAGGACGGCGACGACCTGGTCGCGCCGCTGCGGGCCGCCGCGCCCACCCTGATGGACACGCTGAAGCCGATGCCGTTCACCGAGTCCGGCTCGATCGCGGCCGAGCCGCGGCAGCCGCACGGGTACCAGGGCGGCAACGCGACCGTGTCGCAGCTCAACGACGCGATGCTCGACGCGGTCCTCGAGCACGCGGGCCCCGGCGCGCCCGTGCCGACCGTCCTGATCATCGACCGCCTGGGCGGCGCGCTCACCCGGCCGCCGGAAACGCCGGGTGTCGGCTGGGACCGCGAAGCCGAGTTCGTCGTCCGGACGCTGTCGGTCGTCGGCGACGACGACGTGCCGTCGATCCGGCGCGCGCACGCGAAGCTGTTCGACGCGCTGGCGCCGTGGACGACCGGGCGGCTGCTGCCGTTCGTGTACGGCGAGCACGCGCCGGCGGAGGTCGCCGAGAGCGTCCACCCGGCCGCCGACCTCCGGAAGCTGCGGGAGCTCAAGCGCCGTGAAGACGCCGGCGGCGCCTTCCGCCCGGTCGGCTGAGCACCCGGCGACCGTCGGCAAAGGACAGGTAATCCAGGCCATATACTCGCCCCGACGATCACACTGACGGGGGAACCGCCTTGCGCACGATGAGCCACGAGGACTATCTCGGCAGCCGCCGGTTCCCGGGGCTCGACGGCCTGCGCGCGATCGCGGCGACCATGGTCATCTTCTACCACTTCGGCGGTCCGAACTGGACCTTCCTGTCGGGCTGGGTCGGCGTTTACATCTTCTTCGTGCTGTCCGGGTTCCTGATCACGACGCTGCTGCTGCGTGAGCAGGACCGGACGGGCCGGATCTCGCTGTCCAACTTCTACATCCGGCGCGTGTTCCGGATCCTGCCGCCGTACCTGGTGATCCTCGGCGGGATCGTGGCGTTCGTGCTGCTGCGCGCGGAGTTCCTCTCGCGCGACTTCCCGCAGGCGCTGAAGTACTACCTGACGTTCCTGAACGAGTTCCTGCCCAAGGTGACCACGGGCGAGGACAACTTCTTCAGCGGCTCGTGGACGCTGGGCATCGAGGAGAAGTTCTACCTCGTCTGGCCGTTCCTGCTGGTCGCGATCGGGATCGGCGCGGCGAAGCGCAAGTTCCTGCTGGTCGGGACCGCGATGGTGATCCTGCTGGCCCTGGTCCCGCTGACCACCGGCGGCTGGACCCTCGACGGCTCGAAGACCGCGATCTACCGCTCCACGATCCACTACTTCATCCTCGCGGGCGGCTGCCTGCTGGCGATCCTGCTGCACTACCGCCGCGGCTACGCGGTCCTCAAGCCGTTGACACACCCCCTGGCGGCGATCCCGATCGTGGCGGCGTTCGCGTTGATGACCGCGAACCTCGACCGGCTCTGGACCGAGACGGGCCAGAACCTGTTCCTGCTCGTCGGGTACGCGGTGCTGACGATGCTGCTGCTGATCGTCCTGGTGAGCCCGGGCCCGTTGCGCTGGCTGCTGGGCACGGCGCCGATGCGCTTCGTGGGCGAGCGGTCGTACTCGCTGTACCTGCTGCAGGGGCCGGTGCACTTCGTCGTGGTGCAGGCGGTGCCCGGGCTCGCGGAGCACCGGACGGTGTCGGGGCTGACGGTGTTCCTCGTCGGGTTGGCGATCGCGGATCTGATCCACCGGTGGGTGGAGAAGCCGCTGATCGGTGTCGGGAAGCGGATCATTTCCCGGAAGGAAGCCCGGCGGGAGTCTCGGGAGGCTGTGGCTCCGTTGGCTGAGACGCGCGCGGAGCCCGCTCCTGTGGCGTCGTCGGCGTCCTAGCGCTCAAGGTGCCTCGGATGGTGCCGGTGCTCGGCCGCCGGCAGTTCCGCGCCGAGCCCCGACACCTTCCTAGCGCTCCAAAACCACGATCGGGATGATCCGCGTGGTCTTCTTCTCGTAGTCCGCAAAGCCCTCGGCGTGGGCGATCATCCCCGCGTACAGGCGGTCGCGCTCGGCGCGGTCCTCGATCACCGTGGCCGTCGCCTCGAAGGTCTCTTCGCCGACCTCGACCGTGACCTTCGGGTTCGCCACCAGGTTGTGGAACCACGCCGGGTTCTTCGGCGCGCCGCCCATGGACGCCGCGATCACGAGGCGGTCGCCGTCACGGGTGTAGACCAGCGGGGAAAGGCGCGCCTCGCCGCTCTTGGCGCCGGTGGTCGTGAGCAGGAGCACGTTCTTGCCCGCGAACATGCCGCCGACCACGCCCGCGTTCGCGCGGAACTCCTCGGTGACCCCCTTGTTCATCTCGCGAACTTCGTTCAGGCCCGGGACCTCGGATGTCATCTCAACCCCTGTTTCCAGCCGGTACGCTCGATCGGTGCCCCGAGGTAGGCTCGGGAGCGTTCGAAGCGTTTGCTTTGCAAACAAAGCTACCGACGGGACGAGCGTCATGTCAACGGAAGCCGGGCCGAGTGTCGAGGACGGCGTGCGTCAGCTGCTGCTCCTGATGCCACGCCTGGTCGGCCGGGCGAAGCGCACCCCGGTCCCCGACGAGCTGAACGGCTGCACGCTGGCGCCCCGGCACCTGTCGCTGCTGTCGTACCTGCTCTTCGACGGCCCGATGACCGTCACCGAGCTGGCCACCCGCCTCCAGGTGGCGCCGACGACGGCGAGCCTGATGGTCGGCGACCTCAGCCGTCAGGGCGTGCTGAACCGCGACGAAGACCCGGCCGACCGCCGCCGCACCATCGTCAGCATCACCCCAGACCGCCGCCCGGCGGTCGACGCCTGGCTGGCCCGGGGTGCGAAGGCCTGGAGCGACGCGCTGGCGCCGTTGAGCCCGGCCGAGCGTCAGCTGGTGATCTCGACGCTGGAGGCCTACGAGCGCGGCACCTGCGAGGGTCCCGGCTGCTAGCTCAGTCCTCGGCGGGCTTCTCGCGGGCCAGCTTGCGCTGCGCCTCCGCGCGTTCCCGGCACTTGCGGAGGAACTCCTCGTCGTCGTCCGCGCTCGTCGCCGCGAACCGGCCCGGGCGGTCGTACTCCGGATACGCGGGCGCGTTGCGCTCGTACGCCCCGCGGGCCCGCGTCGCGTGCTGCGGCCGGCCCGCGACCAGCCAGACGATCGACCCGACCAGCGGCACCACCAGCACGAGCAGCAGCCACAGCAGCTTCGGGAGGTTGCGGCAGGACGACTCGTCGGTCGTGATCACGTCGACGAGACAGAAGATCCACAACCCGAGCGTGACGAAGCCCAGCAGGCCATCCATGTACAGCAATTACCGCACCTTCCCCAGAAGTGAACGCGGTAAGTCTTAGCAGAGGCCGCCGCCGGTCGTGGCGCGGGTCACCCGCAGCGCTTCGAGCACGCCGGTCGCGATCGCGACCGCGTGCGCCGGCCCCGGACATTCGCGCGGCCCTTCGCCGAACGGCCTGCCGGTCAACGGAACCGAGACGTCCTCGCCGTTGATCCGGCGGCGCGTCTGCGCCACCGGCGGGTCCCCGCGCAGCACGTCCGCCACCGCGTCCTCGGGCGGCTTTCCCGCCAGCACCAACGGAACCGCGGCGCCGATCAGCCCGGCGGTGGCCTCACACGCCTGGACCAGCAGGCAGATCCGCGCGGCCACGAGCTCGTCGGCGGTCCCGCCGCACGCCGTGACCAGCCGCCCCAGGGCGGCTTCGGCTTCGGCGGACGGCGTCACGTGCGGGTGGTAGGCGGCCGCGACCGCCACGACGTCCGAGGCCACCACCGGCAGGCCCAGCTCGCCCGCCAGCACGCTGACGACGACCAGGCGGTGATTGTCGCGGTCAGCCTCAGAAGCCTTGCGCCGCAACACTTCCGGATCGACGCGGGACAGCAGCCCGACGGCGAGGGCGCGCCGCCGGGTGTGGTCGGAGCCGTTGCTGAAACGGGCGACGGACGCGCGCAGCCAGGCGACGCTCCGTTCGGGACCGTCGGCGGGAACGGGCGGAACCGGGGCGGCCAGCGAAGTCATGGCGTGAAGGTAGCCACCGGAAACGTCGGCGGCGGCCGAAGTTTCAGAGCAGCCGCGGCGGCGGGAACCACGTCGCCTGCGGGCCGCCGCACTGGTCCGGCCGCGGGACGTCGTGCTGGAACCACCACGCCGCGGTGACGCGGCCGTCGGGCAGCCGGTAGGTCGGCGGCCCGGCGACGCGGGCGAGCCCGGCGGCCTGCAGCGACCGCGCGCTCGCGATGTTCCCGACCTCGGCGCCGGCGCGCACCCGCGGCAGGCCGAGGTGCTCGTGGGCCAGCACGAGCCCGGCCGCGAAGAGCACCCGGCCGTTCCCGCGCCCGCGGTAGTCCGGCGCGAGGTAGCCGCCGGTCTCGGGGCCGCCGTCCTCCCCGGTGTGGACGCTCACCAGGCCGACGCACCGGTTGGCCTCGACGTCGATCATGACCAGGTCGAGCGACTGCGGATCCGGCGAAACCCAGTCCGGGCCGGTCCCGGGCACCACCCGCATGGCATCGGCCCGCGCCCCCCGCGCGACGATGGAGTCCTGCTGCCACCCGAGCCACCGCTGAGCGGCGGGGTCGCTCCCACACGCCACGGCGGCGGCGTACTCCCAGGCGGTGGGGGTCCGGAAGAGGAAGCGCCCGCTGCGCACCACATGGCCCTGCCGGTCGCAGGCCCGCTTGGTCATCAGGCGCCCGCGCCGGGTGAGCCGGTCGAAGATCCCCTTGGTGGCTGGCAGCATCGCGGCGAAATCGTAGCGGAGCGGCGGTGGCCCGGTCCGCGAACGGGACGACGAGGCCGAGTCGCCGACGCGTAACGCCGCCCGAGTGATCGCCGACTCCTGCGGGTACACCCGACGGAAAGGCGGCCCGCGTGGGTCTCATCCGCAAGTCCCTCATGATCGGCACGGCCGGGCTCGTGCGCGGCAGCAGCAAGAAGCAGCGTGTCGCCAAGAAGTCGCTTCGCGAGCTGCAGGCCCAGACCCGGCTTCAGCGCGAAGCCCTCGCGCAGCAGGCTCAGGCGCCCGCCGCTCAGCCTCCGGCCCCCGCCGGGCCGCCCGCCGGCTGGTACCCCTCACCGCAGCAGCCGAGTGCGACGCAGTGGTGGGACGGCTCGCGGTGGACCGAACACTTCAAGCCGGCCGGCTAGCAGGCACCTCGACCAGCTGAAACGCCCCCTTCACGAGCACGCGCCCAAAACGTGCTCTTCCCCGGGGCGGCCCAGCCGTTATTGTGGCCCGATGACGGCCGTACCCGAGGCGACCGACCTGGACGGCTCCGGCCGTGCGGCGCAGCCTCGTCAGCTCATCGTGACGGTGTACGGCCTCTACTCGCGCACCGAAGGCGGCTGGCTCTCCGTCGCCTCGCTCATCGACCTGCTGGCCGCCGTCGGGGTGGACGAGCCCGCCGTGCGGTCCTCCATCTCCCGGCTGAAGCGGCGCGGCATCCTCGAAGCCGTGCGCCGGGACGCCACCGCCGGGTACGAGCTGTCCGACGAAGCCCGCGAGATCCTGCGTGAGGGCGACGAGCGCATCTTCCGCCGCGAGCGCGCGACTCCCGCCGACGGCTGGCTGCTCGCCGTCTTCTCCGTGCCCGAGACCGAGCGGCACAAGCGGCACCTGCTGCGCACCCAGCTCGCGCGGATGGGCTTCGGCACCGCCGCCTCCGGCGTCTGGATCGCGCCGGCCCACCTCCACGACGCCGCCGCCGAGGCCCTGACCCGGCTCGGCCTCGCCGGGTACGCCGACCTCTTCCGCGCCGACCACCTGGCCTTCGGTGACGTCGCCGCGAAGGTCCGGGACTGGTGGGACCTCGAGCGGCTCGACGAGCTCTACACGACCTTCCTCGACGAGCACGGCCCGGCGCTGCGCCGCTGGCAGCGCCGCAAGTCCGTCGCCGAAGACGAGGCCTTCGCCGACTACGTCCGGGTGCTCACCGGCTGGCGGCGGATGCCCTACCTCGACCCCGGCCTGCCCGCGGAGTTCCTGCCGGACGACTGGTCGGGGATCCGCGCGGCCGAGCTGTTCTTCGAGCTGCACTCCCGGCTGGAGAACCCGGCGCGCGCGTACGTCGCGAAGTCGATCAACGTGGGCTGACGACCGCGAAGCCCTGCACCTCGACCAGGGCCTCGTCGTCCCACAGCCGCGAGACGCCGATGCCGGCCATCGCCGGGTACTCCGTGCCCGCGAGCCGCCGCCAGACCGCGCCGATCTCGCGCGCGTGCGCCCGGTAATCAGGCATGTCCACGATGTAGATCGTCACGCTGCAAAGGTCCTCGGGCGAACCGCCGGCCGCGCGCAGCGACGTCAGCAGGTTGCCGAGCGCGCGTTCGAACTGCTCCACCACGCCGTCGCCGACGATCTTGTTCGACGCGTCCAGCGCGGTCTGCCCGGCGAGGAAGACGACCCGCCCCTCCGCCACCACCGCGTGCGAGAACCCGGACGGCTTGCCGAGCTCGGGCGGGTTGATGCGTTCCATGCCCGACACCGTAACCCATCTTTCGCCTCATTGACGGTCGTACCGCCGACGACATACCCTGGGCGGCGTGCGAATCGGTGTGATCGGCGGCGGCCCGGCGGGCCTGTACTTCGCCGCGCTGGCGAAACAGCTCGGTCCCGGGCACGACATCACCGTCTGGGAGCGCAACGCCCCGGACGACACGTTCGGCTTCGGGGTCGTCTTCTCCGACGAGACGCTCGGTGGCATCGAGCACGCCGACGCGGCCGTGCACGAGGCCATGCGCGCCGAGTTCGCGCGCTGGGACGACATCGACGTCCACTACCGCGGCACGGTCACCACCTCGGGCGGCCACGGCTTCGCCGCGATGAGCCGCAAACGTTTGCTCGGCATCCTGCAGCACCGCTGCGCCGAGCTGGGCGTGGCGCTGCGCTTCCGCGAGGAGGCGCCCACCGACCTGTCCGGTTACGACCTGGTCATCGCCGCCGACGGGGTCAACTCCGCCGTGCGCGCGCGGCACGCCGAGCACTTCCGGCCGAGCGTCGAGACGCGCCGGTGCCGCTACATCTGGCTCGGCACGGACCTCGTGTTCGACGCCTTCAAGTTCTACGTCCTCGAGACGCCGGCCGGGATCATGCAGATCCACGGTTACCCGTACGGCCGCGACGGCAGCACGTTCATCCTCGAAGTGCAGGAGGACGTCTGGCAGCGGACGTTCGGGCCCATCGCGGCCACGAACCTCAAGCCGGGCGAGAGCGACGAGAAGTCGATCGCGCTGATCCGCGAGCTGTGCGCCGACGTCCTCGACGGCCACGGCGTCATGGCCAACAACTCGAAGTGGGTCTCGTTCGGCACCGTGCGCTGCGAGAGCTGGGTGCACGACAACGTCGTCCTCCTCGGCGACGCGGCGCACACCGCGCACTTCTCGATCGGCTCCGGCACGAAGCTGGCGATGGAAGACGCGCTCGCGCTGGCCGCCTGCCTGCACGAACACGAAGGTGTCGCGGAGGCGCTCAAGGCGTACGAGCTGGAACGGCGCCCGGTCGTCACGTCGACGCAGCGCGCCGCGCAGGCGAGCCTCGAGTGGTTCGAGAACATCGCGCAGTACGCCCACCAGGAGCCGCCGCAGTTCGCGTTCAACATCCTCACGCGCAGCCGCCGCGTCACCTACGACAACCTCCGCCTGCGTGACCCGGAGTTCGCCACCGAGCTCGACCACTGGTTCGCGCGGTCGCTCGGGACGACGTCGCGGCCGCCGATGTTCCAGCCGTTCAAGCTCGGTGAGCTCGAGCTGGCCAACCGGATCATCGTGTCCCCCATGGACATGTACTCCGCGGTCGACGGTGTGCCGGGCGACTTCCACCTCGTGCACCTGGGCAGCAAGGCGCTCGGCGGCGCCGGGCTGGTGATGACCGAGATGGTCTGCGTCTCCCCGGAAGGCCGGATCACGCCGGGCTGCGGCGGACTGTACACCGCCGAGCAGGAAGCGGCCTGGAAGCGCGTCGTGGACTTCGTGCACACGCAGTCACCCGCGCGCATCGGTGTCCAGTTGGGACACTCCGGCCGCAAGGGCTCGACCAAGCTCATGTGGGACGGCATCGACGAGCCGCTCCCGGACGGCAACTGGGAGATCAGCGCGCCCTCGGCGCTGGCCTACTCCGACCGGAACCAGGTGCCGCGCGAACTGTCCACAACGGACATGGCCGGGATCAGGGACGAGTTCGTCGCCTGCGCGGAAGCCGCCGCGCGGGCCGGGTTCGACGTCCTCGAACTGCACTGCGCACACGGCTACCTGTTGTCGTCCTTCCTTTCCCCGCTGACGAACCGGCGTCGTGACGAGTACGGCGGCTCGCTCGAGAACCGGCTGCGGTTCCCGCTCGAAGTCTTCGACGCGGTCCGCGCGGTGTGGCCGGCCGAGCGGCCGATGACCGTCCGGATCTCGGCGACCGACTGGGCCGAGGGCGGCATCACCGCCGACGACGCCGTCGAGATCGCCCGGGCCTTCGCCGAGCACGGCGCGGCCGGCATCGACGTCTCGACGGGGCAGGTCGTCTGCGACGAGAAACCGCAGTACGGCCGCAGCTACCAGACGCCCTACGCCGACCGGATCCGCAACGAGATCGGGCAGGAGTACGGCATCGCGGTGATCGCGGTCGGCGCGATCTCGTCCTACGACGACGTCAACGCGCTGATCCTGGCCGGGCGCGCCGACCTCTGCGCACTGGGCCGCACCCACCTCTACGATCCACAGTGGACTCTGCACGCGGCGGCCGAGCAGGGGTATCCGATGCCGTGGCCGAGGCCGTTCGCCGCCGGCAGCCGCAAACCGCAGACCGGCCGGAGCGACGGCCCGGAGCCGCGGCTCGACCTCGTCCGGTCCGGGCCCACCGGCACCGCCCATGCCCGCTGGCGACCGGGAGCCTCGTCATGACCGCTTTCGCCCTGACCCCGGAACAGAAGGAGTTCGCCGGTGAGGTCCGGCGGCTGGGCGAGGAGCAGCTGCGCCCGCTCGCGGAGTCCGGTGTGGAGGGTGCGGTCAACCGCCCGCTGCTCAAGGCGATGGGCGCGCTCGGCCTGCTCGCGCGGCTCTTCCCCGGCGTCGCCGAAGGAAAGCCGTCGCGGCAGGCCGCCGCGACGGATCTCTGCATCCTGCGGGAGAACCTCGCCACGGTGAGCACCGAAGCCGAGACGGCGCTGGCATTGCAGGGCCTGGGAAGCTACCCGGTCCTGCAGTCCGGACAGGACGGTCAGGTCGCCAAGTGGCTGCCCGCCGTCGCGGCCGGGGACGCCGTCGCCGCGTTCGCCCTGACCGAGCCGGACGCCGGTTCGGACGCGGCCGCGCTGTCGCTCGCCGCGGAGCCCGACGGCGACGGCTGGCGGCTCACCGGCGAGAAGATGTGGATCTCCAACGCGCCCGAGGCCGACTTCTACACGGTGTTCGCGCGCACGGCCGAAGGCCTGGGTTCCCGTGGCGTCAGCGCGTTTGTCGTCCCCGGCGACCGGCCCGGGCTCGGCGGTGAGCACCTCGACCTGGTCAGCCCGCACCCGATCGGCACGGTGACGTTCGACGGTGTCGAAGTCCGGCGTGAGGAGCTGCTGGGGGAAGAGAACCGCGGCTTCGCGGTGGCGATGCGGACCCTCGACCTCTTCCGGCCGAGCGTCGGCGCGTTCGCCGTCGGGATGGCGCAGGCGGCGCTCGACGCCACTGTGGACCACACGAGCGAGCGGGAAGCCTTTGGTGGCCCGCTGATCAAGCAGCAGGCCGTGGCGCACACCCTTGCCGAGATGGCGACCCGCACGGAAGCCTCGCGGCTGCTGGTGTACGCCGCCGCGGCCGCCTACGACGCGGGTGAGCCGAACCTCGGCGGCCGCGCGGCGATGGCGAAGCTGTTCGCCACCGAAGCCGCGCAGTTCGTCGTCGACTCCGCGGTGCAGCTGCACGGCGCGCGAGCCCTGCGGCGAGGGCACCTCCTCGAGCACCTCTACCGCGAGGTCCGCGCACCGCGCATCTACGAAGGCGCGTCGGAGATCCAGCGGACGATCATCGCACGATGGCTGGCTTCGGCTTCCGGTCGAGCCACCACTGGCTGAGCAGCAGCAGGCTGAGCAGGCTCATCGTGCCCGACAACGTCGACGCGGCCTGGATGAGCGAGGTCTGGTCCGGGTAGAACGGGCCGAGACCCAGGAACGCGAGCGGCGCGTAGACCCGGCTGAGCAACGTGTTCATCGTCATCGCGAAACTGCGGATCATCCACTTCCGGTGGTCGGCGTACCGCCGCTGCCGGATCGCGCGCCAGCCGGCGACGGTGAAACCGAGCCACAGCAGCGCCGCGAAGACGTTGAAGGCACCAGCGGCCGGGCCGAACGCGCTGAACAGCGCGATGGTCAGCGCCATCAGCGCGGACGGGATGGCGCCGGCGAAGACGTAGATCCGGCCGACCCGGCGGTGCACCACCGGGTGGGTACGCCGCAGCCACGGCCAGACCTGCAGGAGCACACCGATGATGGCGATGCTGCCGAAGAGGATGTGCCCGACGAGGAACCAGTAGTGCGCGGCGAACCCGGCCGGCGCGGGCACCCGCGACTGCGCGGGATCGAAGGTGAGGTACGGCGGGAGCGAGTACGCGAGGAAAACAGCGACGACCACGGCGAGCGGCGCCAGCCAGGGCCGTCGCCACCACCTCGGTCTCTCCTGGGCGGGCGCAGGTCTGATCTCGGTCCGGACGGTCATGGCTAACCCCCAAGTCGGCTACCCGTCCGACGCTAGGGGCGTGCCCCACCCGGAACCATCCGGCGCACCACCGGCCACGCGGTGGGGCTCGCCCTACCGCCGAAAAGCCGTGAAGGCCACCTCGAGATTTCGAGGTGGCCTTCACGAGCGTGGAGTCAGCTGCCCCGGACTCGCCGCACGGTGTCGCGGTAGAAGTAACCGCTCTGCTTGATCGTCCGCTCCTGCGTCTCGTAATCCACGCGGATCAGCCCGAACCGCTTCGCGTAGCCATAAGCCCACTCGAAGTTGTCCAAAAGGGACCAAGCGAAGTACCCACGCACGTCCGCACCCGCGTTGCGCGCCGCCGCCACCGCGGCGATGTGCGAGGCCAGGTAAGCCGTTCGCTGCTCGTCGCGGACGAAACCGGACGAGTCCGGGTCGTCGTCGAAGGCCGAGCCGTTCTCCGTGATGTACATCGGGAGACCCGGGTAGTCACGCCCGAGGCGGGTCAGCAGCTCGGTGAACTTGTCCGGCAGGATCTCCCAGCCCATCGCCGTCGTCGGCTCGCCGAACGGGATCGTGCGGGACGTCGGGACGCCGTCGTCGTCGACCGCGCGGCCGGTCTCGTCGACACCCGAGAACTGCTGGCCGAAGTAGTAGTTCACGCCCAGGAAGTCCAGCGGGGTCGAGATGACCGACAGGTCGCCGTCCTGGATCGGCAGCTTCACGCCGCGGGCCTCCAGGTCCTCGACCACGTCCGACGGGTACTCCCCGCGGACCAGCGGGTCCAGGTAGATCCGGACGCCGAGGCCGTCCGCCTGCCGGGCCGCGCGAACGTCCTCTTCGGACTCCGTCGCCGGGTCGGCCGTGCACATGTTGAGCGTGATGCCGAACTCCGTGTCCGGCGGTGCGGCCTCCCGCATCCGCTGGGTCGCGAGACCGTGGCCGAGCAGCAGGTGGTGGACCGCGTGCAGCCCGGCCGCGTAGTCACGCCGGCCCGGCGCCATCACGCCGTGCACGTACCCGTGCATGGCCGAGCACCACGGCTCGTTCAACGTCGTCCAGTGCCGCACCCGGTCCTTGAGGCGGTCGAACACCAGCATCGCGTAGTCGGCGAAGCGGTACGCCGTGTCGCGCGCCGGCCAGCCGCCCGCGTCTTCGAGCTCCTGCGGGAGGTCCCAGTGGTACAGCGTCAGCCACGGCGTGATGCCGCGCTCGAGCGTCTCGTCGACCAGCCGCTCGTAGAACCCCATGCCCGCTTCGTTGACCCCGCCGCGCCCGCGCGGCTGGATCCGGGGCCACGCCACGGAAAACCGGTAGGTGTCGGCGCCCAGCTCGCCGACCAGCCCGATGTCCGCCGGCATCCGGTGGTAGTGGTCGCACGCCACGTCGCCGGTGTCGTTGTTGTCGATCGCCCACGGGACCTGGCAGAAAGTGTCCCAGATGGACGGTGTGCGCCCGTCTTCGGAGACCGCGCCTTCGATCTGGTACGCGGCGGTGGCCACGCCCCAGCGGAAGTCCGGCGGCAGGCTGTCGATCAGCGCCTGCTGCTGCGCGGTCGCGGCTGTGGTCTCGGTCAAGGCAGGTCTCCTCCAGTGGTGCCGGACAGGGACGGACGGCGTTCAGGGAGTGGCGACCGGGTGCAGGAAGCAGGCCACTTCCCGGCTCCGGTCACCGCCGGGCAAGCCCAGCTCGGGCACCTTCGAGTCGCACGGCTCGAAGGCCTTGGGACACCGCGGGTGGAACGCGCAGCCGGCCGGCATGCCCCGCGTGTCCGGCGGTGAGCCCGGGATCCCGGCCAGCTCGCGGCGCGGACCGCGCAAGGCCGGGAAGGAGTTCAGCAAGCCGTGGCTGTACGGGTGCAGCGCGTCCCGGTAGAGGTCCGACGCCGGCGCCTGCTCGACGATCCGGCCGCCGTACATGATCGCGATCCGGTCCGAGAACTCGACCAGCAGCGAAAGGTCGTGCGTGATGAACAGGACCGAAAAGCCCAGCCGTTCCCGCAGTTCCACGAGCTGGCCGAGGATCTGGCGCTGCATCACGACGTCGAGCGCGGTCGTCGGCTCGTCCATGATGACCACGCGCGGTTCGAGCGCGAGCGCCATCGCGATCATCACGCGCTGCCGCATACCGCCGGACAGCTGGTGCGGGTACGCCTCCAGCCGGTCGGCCGAGATCCCGACCAGCTTGAGCAGGTCACGAGCCCGCGCCACCCGCCCCGCCTTCGTCGACCGCGGCTCGTGCGCCTTGATGACGTCGACGAGCTGGGTGACGACCTTGTGCACCGGGTTCAGCGAGTTCATCGCGCCCTGGAACACGATCGACGTCTCCGCCCACCGGAAGTCCCGCAGCTGCTTGTCCGTCAGCTTCAGCACGTCGTAGGGCTCGCCGTCGCCGGGGTGGTAGATCACCTCACCACCGCGGATCACACCCGGCGGCGCCAGCAGCCGCGTCAGCCCGTAGGCCAAAGTGGACTTCCCGCTGCCGCTTTCCCCGGCCAGGCCGAGGACTTCGCCGCGGTGCAGCGTCAGGTGCACGTCCCGGACCGCGCGCACGGCCTCGTCGCCGACGCCGTAGTCGACGTCCAGGCCCTTGATCTCCAGGACCGGGTCCATCATGGCTGTTCCTCCCGCCCGAGCACGGGCGTGAAGCCCACGCGCATGCGATGCGTCCGCCCGTCGGCGCCCTTGACGCGCGCCTTGCCGCTGCCGCGCAGCCGCGGGCTGACGAACTCGTCGATGCCGAAGTTGAGCAGGGACAACGCGGTGCCGAGGATCGCGATCGCCAGCCCGGCCGGCACGAACCACCACCACGCGCCCTGCGCGAGGGCCTGCTGGCTCTGCGCCCAGAACAGGATCGTGCCCCAGTTCCAGTTGGACAGTCCCGAGACGCCGACGAACGCGAGCGTGATCTCCGACATCACGGCGAAGATCACCGTGCCGACGAAGCTGGACGCGATCACCGCGGTCAGGTTCGGCAGGATCTCGAAGAAGATCAGCCGCCACGTCGACTCGCCGGTCGCGCGGGCCGCTTCGACGTATTCCCGGCCACGCAACGAAAGCGTCTGCGCTCTGAGCACCCGCGCGCCCCACGCCCACGACGTGAACCCGATGATCACCGCCACCAGGAAGTCACCGCCGGTGGGCACCGCGCTGCCGATGATGATGATCAGCGGCAGCGCCGGGATCACCAGGAACACGTTGGACAGCGCGGAAAGACCCTCACCCGGCGTGCCGCCGAGGTAGCCGGAGGTCACGCCGACGACCACCGCGAGGATCGTCGCCACCACCCCGGCGGCCAGCCCGACGAGCATGACGCTGCGCGTGCCGACCACCACCTGGCTGAAGATGTCCTGGCCGAGGTGGGTGGTGCCGAACCAGTGCCGGGCCGACGGCGCCTCCAGCAGGTCGCTGCTGCGGGCCGACGGGTCGTACGGCGCGATCCACTCGCCGATGATCGCGAGCACCAGGAAGAAGACGATGACGGCGAGGCCGGTGACCGTCTTGCCGCCGGTGAGGAACCGGAACCGGCGCCGGCGGGCCGGTGCGCCGACCGGCAGGGCCTGCACGGCCTTGACGTCCGCTGCGGGCACAGCCATGTCAGCCCTCCTTCCGGGTGCGCGGGTCGAGCGCGAGGTACGCGACGTCGGCGAACAGGTTCGCCACCAGCACCGACAGCGTGATGATCAGGAAGATGCCCTGCATCAGCGGGTAGTCCTGCGAGCCGACCGCCTGGAACAGCTGGTAACCGACGCCGGGGTAGGAGAAGACGATCTCCACCAGCAGCGTGCCGCCGACGATGAACCCGAGCGCCAGCGCGAAGCCGGACACGCTCGGCAGCAGCGCGTTGCGGGCGGCGTACCCGACCATCACCCGGCGTTCGGGCAGGCCCTTGGCGTGCGCGACGGTGACGTAGTCCTCCGACGCGACGGTGACCATCATGTTGCGCATACCCAGGATCCAGCTGCCCATCGAGCTGATCAGGATGGTCAGCGCGGGCAGCAGGCTGTGCTGGATCGCGCTGCCGATGAACGTGCCGTCCCAGCCGGGCACCGTGCCCGGGTCGTACCCGCCGGACGACGGGAAGAAGCTGCCCGGGCCGGCCAGCAGCGTCAACGCGATCAGGCCGAGCCAGAAGTACGGGATCGACGAGAGGAAGGTCGTCACCGGCAGCAGGCCGTCGACCCACGAGCCGCGCTTCCAGCCGGCGAACACGCCGAGCCCGGTGCCGATCGCAAAACCGACGATCGTGGTGATGCCGACCAGGATGATCGTCCACGGCAGACTGTCGCCGAGCAGCTCCGACACCGGCGTCGGGAAGAACGTGAACGAGATCCCGAGGTCACCCCGGAAGAGCTGACCCCAGTAGTCGAAGTACTGGGAGATCAGGCTTTCGTTCTTGTCGAGTCCGAAGAGGACGTAAAGCGACTGGACGGCGTCCTGGCTGATCATGCCCTGGTTCTTCGCGATCAGCGACTGCACCGGGTCACCCGGGATCATCCGCGGGATGAAGAAGTTGATGGTGACGGCGGCCCACGCGGTGAAGACGTAGAAGACCAGCCGTTGCAGCAGGAACCTCATCGGGCGGCCCCGTCGTACAGCCAGCACGCGGCCCAGTGGCCCGGCGCGTCGTCGACCTCGAACCGCGGCGGCAGCTCGGTCTTGCAGCGTTCCATCGCCACCGGGCAGCGAGGGTGGAACCGGCAGCCCGGCGGCGGGTCGATCAGGCTCGGCGGCTCGCCGGCCCCGCGCTCGGCGGGCACCTCACCGGGCGCGAGCTCGGTGTCCACGGCGCCGACCTGGAGCCGGTCGGGGTCGGGGGCGGAGTTGATGAGCAGCCGCGTGTACGGGTGCGCCGGGTTCTGTGTGATGGTCTCGCTGTCGCCGCCTTCGACCATGCGGCCCGCGTACATCACCATCGTCTCGTCGGCGAAGTACCGCGCCGACGCGATGTCGTGGGTGATGTAGAGGATCGCCAGGTGCAGGCGTTCCTTGAGGTCCCGCAACAGGTTCAGCACCCCGAGCCGGATCGAGACGTCCAACATGGACACCGGCTCGTCGGCCAGCAGCGCCTCGGGGTCCGCGCCGAGCGCCCGTGCGATCGCGACGCGCTGGCGCTGCCCGCCGGACAGCTCGTGCGGGAACTTGTCGATGTACCGCTCCGGCGGCGTCAGCTGGACGCGTGCGAGCAGCTCGTGCAGCGACTTCTCGAGGTCGTCACCCGCGCGGCCGTGGATCTTCAGCGCCCGCGTCAGGTGGTAGCGCACGGTGTGCACCGGGTTCAGCGACGCGAACGGGTCCTGGAAGATCATCTGGACCCGGCGGCAGTAGGCCCGGAACGCCCTGCCGTGCTTGACGTTCACCGTCTCGCCGTGCAGCCGGATGTCCCCGCCGGTGCGCGGGTAGAGCCCCGCGAGCAGCCGCGCGACGGTCGACTTGCCCGAGCCGGACTCGCCGACCAGCGCGGTGACCCGGCCCCGCCGCAACGTGAGGGTCACGTCGTCGACGGCCTGCACGGCGCGCCGCGGGCCGGTGAGCGCTGCGCGGCCCTTGCGCCGGACCGGGAAGTGTTTCGTGAGCCCCGCCGCCTCCAGAACGACGGGGAGGTCCCCCTCCGACCCGACGGCGACGGGGTCGGAGGGGGCGGGGGCGGCCGCAGCGGTGTCGCGGCCGTCCCCGTGTTCCGTCATGACCGAATCCGCCATCAGGCCGCGGGCTTCAGGTGGAGGACGATGTCCAGCGCGTTGCGCAGCGTCGGCTGCGCCGGGCCGTACGGGTTGGCCTCGTCCGGCCAGCCCACCCAGTTCTTCGTGCTGTACTCGCCGCCGGAGTTCGCCGCCGACGTCGGGATCATCGGCTGCTGCTCGATCATGATCTTCTGCAGCGTGGCCATCGCGGCGGTGCGGGACGCGTCGTCCTCGGCGTTGGCGTAGGTCGCCAGGGCCTGGGTCGCCTCGTCGTTCTTGTACCGGCCGTAGTTGCCGTTGATGCCACCCTGGCCGGTCGGCTTGTAGCGCGAGCCGTCCATCACGTCGCGGTACATGTCGTACGGCGTCGCACCGTCGTTGGTCCAGTGCATCAGGCCCTCGAAGTCACCGGTGTCGACCGACTTGATCCACGCGTCCTGGTTCATCTTCTCGACCGTGGCGGTGATGCCGATCTGCGCGAGGTTGTCCTTGATGATCTCCAGGTCGGTGATGTAGTCCGACCAGCCCGACGGGACGGTGAGCTTCAGCGTGACCGGCTTGCCGCTCGGGTCGGCCAGCTTGTCTCCGTTGAACTTGTAGCCCGCGCCGGTGAGCAGCGACTTCGCGCCCGGGACGTCGACCTGGACCGACTGGCCCTTGTACTGCGGCGCGATGAACGGGTCGCCCGCCGGCGTCGGAATGCCGGTGACCTGGTCGTTCTTCGGGTAGAAGTACCCGGCCTCACCCTGGTTGAAGATGTCGTCGCGGTTGATCACCTTGTTGACGGCCTGACGCAGCTTCGCGTCGTTCCACGGCGCCTTTTCGGTGTTGAACCACAGGCCGTGCACGGCCAGCTGCGCCGGGAACCACAGCTTGTAGTGCTGCGGGTCCTTGTTGGTGTAGACGGCCTTGTAGTTCGGGATGAAGACGAAGCTCCACTCCGACGCCCCGCTCACCAGCGCGTTGACCTGCGCGTTGTTGTCGGTGTAGGAGGTGTAGCGGATCTCCTTGACCTTCGGCGCTTCCTGCCAGTAACCGGTGTCGCGCCGGGTGACGATCATCGTCTGCGGCGTCGCCGACTTCAGCGTGTACGGCCCGGTGCCGATCGGGTTCTTCACCGTGTCGAGCGCCGGGTCCTTGATGGACTGCCAGACGTGCTTCGGCACGACGAGCGTCTGCAGGATCTTGACCTGGTTGACGAACTGGGAGCCGTCGAAGGCCAGCGTGACCTGGTTGCCGGCCGGGGTGATGTCCTTGTACGGCACGGCGTCGACGTTCAGCGCCTTGTTGTCGCGCAGCAGCTGGAACGTGTAGGCGACGTCCTCGGCGGTCATCGGCTGGCCGTCGGAGAACTTGACGCCGTCACGGACGGTGAGGACGAGCTTCTTGTAGTTGTCCGACCAGTCCCACTTCGTCGCCAGCCACGGCTTGCCGGGCTCCTGCGGCTTGACGCGGTTCAGCATGACCAGGGGCTCGTAGATCATCCACCGGTAGCCCATGTTCGACAGGGCGGACGTCTCGAGGAACGGGTTGTTGTTCTCCGACTGCGGGCCGTCGGGCTTGCCGACGTTGAGGACCGCGTCGGGGTTGCCCTGCCCGGCGCTCGAGCTGCCTCCCCCGCACGCGGTCAGGCCGGTGACGGCCATCAGTCCCACTAGCGCTGCGACTACTGCGCGCTTGACTCGCATCGGTTTCTCCTGCTTTCAGCGACGACGTGCGTGATGTCGACTGGTAGCGAGCCCCGACCGCCGGCGACCGAACGACGTCCCGAAGTCAACCCGGGTGACTCGGGTCACGTCAATAACACGCGGGTAACGTTTTGTGCCTAAGTTTAAGTACTGAAAGAACTGGATGGTTGGACCACTTGGCGGTGCTACTCCTTGCGACGCAAGGGTTTCAGCCGGTCCGGCCACCCGTCGCGAGCAGCTGCGCGACGGGCAGCGTCGCCGCGCCGAGCGCGACCGCCTCCGGTCCGAGCCGGCCGAGGACGACCTCGGTGCGCTCGGCGAGGTAGTCCAGGGCGTGCCGGCCCACCGCGTCGCGCACCGCGGGCAGGATCGCCGGTCCCATGATCGCCCCCGCGGAGCCGGAAAGCACCACCCGGTCGGGGCTGAGCAGGTTGATCAGGTTCGCGATGCCGATGCCCAGGTACTCGCCGGTCTCGGCGAGCACGTCGGCGGCGGCTCCGCCGTGCTCAGCCTCGGCGACGATCCGGGCCAGCTCGGCGTCGCTTTCGTCCCCGATGACCGGTTCCTGGCCGACCCGGTCGGCGTAGTGCCGGACGACCGCCTCGGTGCCGACGTAGGCCTCCAGGCAGCCGTGCGAGCCGCACCGGCAGGCCGCGCCGGCCGCCTTGACGACGGTGTGGCCCCACTCGCTGGTGGTGATGCCGGGGTGCGACGGCCCGGCCGTCGCGACGGCGGCCCCGACCCCGACGCCGAGCAGCGCGACGATGGCGCGTTCGGCGCCCCGGCCGGCGCCGCGCCAGGTCTCGGCCTGGCCGAGCGTGCGCGCGCGGTTGTCGAGGTGGAGCGCCATGAGCTCACGCCCCGGCCGCGGCCCGGGCCCCGGCGGGAACAGCGCGTCGATGTGCGGCCGGATCAGGCCGGCGAAGGCGACCCCGCGCCAGCCGAGGGTCGGCGCGTGCACGATCCCGCCGTCGCGGACCGCGCCGGGCACCCCGATGCCGACCCCGAACACCGCGCCCGGTTCGCCGTCTTCGAGCACTTCGGCGATGCCGGTTCGCACCAGTCCGGCCACTTCGTCCGGATCCAGCCGGGTGCCGACGAGCGGGTGCCGTACCGTGCCGAGGGTCCCGAGGGCGCAGTCGAACAGGCCGACTTCGACGTGCGTCTCACTGACGTCGACGCCGACGACGTGCCCGAAGTCCGGCCGCACGGCCAGCAGCGTCCGGGGCCGTCCGCCGTCCGATTCGACCGATCCCGCCTCCGCGACGACGCCGTCCGCGATGAGCTCGGAGACGACGTTCGTAACGGTGGCGGCCGACAGTCCCGATTCAGCTACTAGTTCCAGTCTGCTGACGGGGCCGCGGAGGTAGAGGGAAGACAGGAGGGCCGCGCGGTTGTGCCGTCGGAGGTCTCGGGTCGTCTGGCGTACCACCTGGGTCACCTGGGGGATTGTGCCAGAGACTGACCGTGCGACCATCAGTTCGGGACTTAGTTCACTACTTAATACATAGCCACAACTTACGGTGATCAGGCATCCTGTCAGTGAGCCGGTAAGAGTTCAGATGGGTTGCCCATGGCGAGCAAGCGCACCACCGTCCGCGATCTGCGGCGGCACAACCGTTCCCTGCTGCTGTCGAAACTGTACTTCGACGGCCCGCTGTCGCGGCACGAACTCAGCCAGCTCACCGGATTGAGTGCGGCGACGGTCAGCAACGTGACCGCCGAACTGGGCGAAGAGCGCCTCATCACGGAAGCGGGCCAGGTCGAGTCGGACGGCGGCCGGCCAAGGGTGCTCCTCCGCGTCGACCCCGCGTACGGGCACGTCGCAGGGGTGGACATCGGCGAGACCGGCGTCAAGGTCGAGCTGTTCGACCTGGCGATGAACCGCCTGGCAACGGTCGAGCACCCGCTCCCGAAGGCCCCGGACCCGGCAACGGCGGTCGAGCAGGTGACATCCGGACTGCGTGAGGTGTTCGCAAGCGCGGGCATCGACGACTCGGCGGTCCTCGGCGTCGGAATCGGCGTCCCGGGCACGGTCGAGCAGGGCGCGGAGGTCCTGGTCCACGCCCCCACGGTCGGCTGGGAGGCGGTCCCGTTCGCCTCGCTGCTGCACGAAGCAGGAGTGACGCTCCCCCTGTTCGTCGACAACGGCGCGAAGACACAGGGGCAGGCAGAGATGTGGTTCGGCGCAGGCCGCGGAGCAAGGCACGCGGTGATAGCGCTGATCGGCTCAGGCGTCGGCGCAGCGGTGGTAACGGACGGCACGACGTACCGAGGCTCAACGAGCAGTGCGGGCGAGTGGGGCCACACAACAATCGCGTACGGAGGCCAGGACTGCCGCTGCGGCGCCCGAGGCTGCCTGGAGGCGTACATCGGAGCGGGCGGGGTCCTGGCGAGGTACCGAAAGGTCCGCGGCAAGGAGGTCCCGGGCGAGGACGAACAGGCCCAGTTCGCGGCCCTGCTGGAGGCAGCGGCAAAGTCCAAGACGGCAGCCCGAGTCCTGGACGAGACGGCGGGCTACCTGGGCGCAGGCATAGCAAACTTGATCAACCTGTTCAACCCAGAACGCATAGTGATCGGCGGCTGGGCAGGCCTGGCCCTGGGCGAGCAGCTGTTGCCAAGAATCCGAGAGGCAGCAGGCGAGCACGCACTGCGGCACCCATTCAGCCAGACATCGATCCAGCTGGGCTCACTGGGCCTGGACGCGGTAGCAACAGGAGCGGCAACACTGCCAGTGGCAGACCTCCTGGAGCAGGGAGCAACATCAAGACTGGCCAAGCCAGGAGCCCCAGACTCAGACGCGGCGTAAGGCGAGAGCACGCAAGCGAGTTACACGAGAACAGGCACCAACGAGCACCCAGACCCCCCGCACCCCGATCCGAAGCCAGAACACGGCCGGCGGCACCGGGTCAAGGCATCTTTCCCGCCTTGACGCGGCGCTGCCGGCCGTAGTCACAATCGGGCTTCGGGGTGCCGGAAGGCCAGAAGGGGCTTCAGGGGTGCCGGAAGGCCAGGAGGGGCCGGAGGGCCAGGAGGGGCTTCGAGGTGCCGGAGAGGCACGAGGGGCTTCGGGCTGCCGGAGAACCAGGAGGGCCTTCGGGGTGCCGGAGAACCAGGCGGGCGTTCGAGGTGCCGAAGAGCCAGGAGGGGCTTCGGGGGTGCCAGAGACCAGGAGCCAGGAGCCACGAGCCACGAGCCACGAGCCACGAGCCACGAGCCACCCAAGCAGAGCCCACCCTCCCAGGGGGCCATCCCCGCTCCAGCGTATCCCCACCCCCCGACAAAACCCCGCCAAAGCCCCCCGCCCCACCCCACCTGTCCACAACTCACCCGACCTGTGGACAACCACATGTCCCGCCCATCGGGAACCCCTCCCGCAACCCACCCACCCTTAATTCGGGTTGAAAAAAAATGACCGCCCGACGGTTGCCCGGCTTGTCTGGACCATGCATACTTTGTTGCCAAGCACAACAAAGGTCTGAACCACCTCGCGGCCCATCCCCCGCCCCCGGGTCGCGAAGCCGGTCGCGCCTGCCGCCGCCCCGGCATGCGAGGCCACCTCCCCCTCCCCGGCGCTTCGTGCTGCGCGCGGAACGCCGGTCCCCACGGTGAGAGAGGCGACAACGATGTCCACCTCGTTCCGCAAGTTCCGAAGAGCAGCGGCGCTCCTGGCCACCTGCTCCCTGCTGCTGCTCGGGCAGCAGGCGCTGACCGCCCCCGCGGCCGAAGCCGCGGCCACCTTCACCGACGACTTCAACGGCCCCGCGGGCGCCGCCGTCGACGGCTCGAAGTGGCAGCTCGAAACCGGCGACAACGTCAACAACCACGAACGCCAGTACTACACGTCGGGCACCAACAACGCCCAGCTCGACGGCCAGGGCCACCTCGTGATCACGGCCAAGCGCGAGAACCCCGGCAACTACAACTGCTGGTACGGCCGCTGCGAGTACACCTCCGCGCGGCTGAACACGGCCGGCAAGTTCACCCAGGCCTACGGCCACTTCGAGACGCGCATGAAGCTCCCGCGCGGCCAGGGCATGTGGCCGGCCTTCTGGATGCTCGGCGGCGGCAACTGGCCGACCGACGGCGAGATCGACATCATGGAGAACGTCGGGTTCGAGCCGAACACCGTCCACGGCACGATCCACGGCCCGGGCTACTCCGGCTCCGGCGGCATCGGCGCCGGGTACAGCGGCCCCAACTTCTCCGACGACTTCCACACCTACGCCATCGACTGGTCCCCGAACCAGATCAAGTGGTACGTCGACGGGAACCTCTACCAGACGCGCACGCCGTCCGACCTGAACGGCAACCGCTGGGTCTACGACCACAACTTCTTCGTCATCATGAACCTCGCCGTCGGCGGGTACTGGCCGGGTGACCCCAACAGCAGCACGCAGTTCCCGCAGCAGCTGGTCGTCGACTACGTCCACGTCACCAACGACACCGGCGGCGGCACCCCGCCGAGCGGGCGCACCGGGCGGATCACCGGCATCGGCGGCAAGTGCGTCGACGTCGCGGGCGCCAGCACCGCGAACCTCACGCCGATCCAGATCACCGACTGCAACGGCAACGCCGCGCAGAACTGGACGCTCGCCAGTGACGGCACGATCCGCGCGCTGGGCAAGTGCATGGACGTCAACGCCGCGGGCACCGCGGACGGCACGGCGGTGCAGCTCTACGACTGCAACGGGACCGTGGCCCAGAAGTGGGTCGTCAGCGGGGCCAAGGACATCGTGAACCCCAACGCGAACAAGTGCCTGGACGCCACCGGGAACTCGAGCGCGAACGGCACCCGGCTGCAGATCTGGACCTGCGGCGGCGGCGCGAACCAGAAGTGGACCACTCCCTGATCTGACGCCCTCGACCAGGCGGACCGGCTCGGTCCGCCTGGTCGTCGTACCCTCTTTCCCTTTTCCACTAGGAGAATCCAGTGCGGAAAAAGCTCCTCGCGCTCTTGGGCGGTGCCCTGATAGCGCTTACCTGCCTGACGACCGGGTCGGCACAGGCCGCTCCCGAAGCGGGACCGTCCGCGAGCCAGCTGCTCGCCAAGACCACGTCCTGCCAGCAGATCTCGAACGGCAAGTACTCCTTCGACGAAGGCGGCGCGGCCACCGTGCCCGTCTGCCAGGCCAACGGCGCGGTCTTCTTCAAGGCCGACATGGACATCGACTGCGACGGCGTCCGGACCAGCCAGTGCAACGAGCAGACCGACTGCTGCTTCTACCCGGACACCGCGTTCCACACCTCGACGGACCAGCCGCTCAACGCCGCGCAGCTGCCGTACATCGTGCTGCCGCAGCCGACGTCCACATGGGACTACCGCAACTACGGCATCGACGGCGGCTCGGTCGTGGCGGTGATCTACAACAACCAGGTCACCTACGCCGTGGTCGGCGACACCGGTCCGACGAGCATCATCGGTGAGGCGTCCTACGCGACGGCCGTCAACCTCGGCATCAACCCGGACCCGTCGAACGGCGGCACCGAGGGCCCGGTGACCTACATCGTGTTCCCGAACACGCACGTCAACCCGATCGAGAACCACAACAACGCCACCAGCCTCGGTGAGCAGGTCGCCACGCAGTTCGCCGGCGGCACCACCACCCCGCCCACCGGTGGCGGCGGGCGGATCACCGGCATCGGCGGCAAGTGCGTCGACGTCAACGCGGCCAGCAACACCAACGGCACCGCCGTGCAGCTGTACGACTGCAACGGCTCGACCGCTCAACAGTGGACGGTCGGCGCCGACGGCACCGTCCGCGCGCTCGGCAAGTGCCTCGACGTCACCAGCGCGGGCACGACGAACGGCACGCCGATCCAGCTGTGGGACTGCAACGGTTCCAACGCCCAGAAGTGGACGGCGAACGGCTCGCAGAACCTCGTGAACGCCGGGTCCGGCAAGTGCCTCGACGCCACCGGCAACTCGAGTGCCAACGGCACCCGGCTCCAGATCTGGACCTGCGGGTCCGGTGCGAACCAGAAGTGGACGCTGCCATGAGAAAACGCTCTCTCTTCGCCCTCCTCGGCGTGACTGCGCTCGCCGCGGCCACCTTCGCCGTGCCCGCGCAGGCCGCGGGCGAGACCGTCAACGTCTGGCTGACCACGACCAGCGACTCCGGCGGCCGGACGGTCACCCGCGGCCTCCAGCAGCAGACGCCGGTCACCTTCGCCTCGGGCACCGGCACCGGCGGTGTGACCATCAACGTCAACGAAAACACCACCTACCAGCAGTTCGAAGGCGGTGGAGCGTCCTTCACGGACACCGCGGCCTGGCTGATGAACTCCAGCGGCGCGCTGTCGCAGGCCACCCGCGACGACACGATGCGCAAGCTGTTCGACCCGAACAGCGGCATCGGGCTGAGCTTCATCCGCAACCCGCTCGGCGCGTCCGACCTGGCCCGCTACAGCTACACCTTCGACGACATGCCGGCCGGCCAGACCGACCCGAACCTGACGCACTTCTCGATCGCGCACGACCAGGCCGACGTGCTGCCGCTGACCAAGCAGGCCAAGCAGCTCAACCCGCAGGCCAAGGTGATGGCGTCGCCGTGGAGCGCGCCGCCGTGGATGAAGGACAACGACAGCTACCTGCTGGGCTGGGTCGAGTCGCAGTACTACCCGGCGTACGCGCAGTACTTCGTCAAGTACCTGCAGGCCTACCAGGCCGCGGGGGTGCCGATCGACTACGTCTCGATGCAGAACGAGCCGACGTGCTGCTCGAGCTACCCGTCGACCAACTGGAACGGCGCGGGACTGGCCTACTTCGCGAAGAACAACCTGCTGCCGGCCCTGCAGGGCGCCGGGCTGTCCACAAAGGTCCTCGCGCTCGACTGGAACTGGGACACCTACGCGTCCTACGGCGCGCCGACGCTGGACGACTCGGCCATCCGCAACCACCCGAACTTCGGTGGTGTCGCCTGGCACGGGTACGGCGGGAACATCGCGCAGCAGACGACCACCCACAACCAGTACCCGAACGTCAACGCCTACTCGACCGAGCACTCCGGGGGCACCTGGATCTCGAACCAGCAGGCCGAGGACATGAACAACATCGTCGACTACACACGGAACTGGTCGAAGAGCGTCACCAAGTGGAGCCTCGCCGTCGACCAGAACATGGGCCCGCACAACGGCGGCTGCGGCACCTGCACCGGCCTGATCACCGTCCACAACGGAGACTCGCGCAGCGGGCAGGTCGACTACACCGTCGAGTACTACACGATGGGTCACCTGACGAAGTTCGTGAAGCCGGGCGCGTACCGGATCGACTCGAACGACAACTCGACCGTCCGCAACGTCGCGTGGAAGAACCCGGACGGCTCGAAGGCGCTGATCGCGTACAACAGCGGCACCGGCAACCAGAGCGTGCGCGTGAACTGGGGCAACTCCTCGTTCACCTACACGCTGCCCGGCCACACGTCGGCGACGTTCACCTGGGCCGGCAACCAGGGCACGGGCGGCGGTGGCGGCAAGACCGGCGCGATCACCGGCCTCGGCGGCAAGTGCCTCGACGTCGCGGGCGCGAACAGCACCAACGGCACCGCGGTCCAGCTCTACGACTGCAACGGCTCCGGCGCCCAGCAGTGGACGGTCGGCACCGACGGCACGCTCCGCGCGCTGGGCAAGTGCCTCGACGTCACCGGACAGTCCACAGCGGACGGTGCGTTGCTGCAGCTGTGGGACTGCGGCGGGACAGCCAACCAGAGATGGTCGGCGACCGCGGCCAAGGACATCGTCGGCGCGGCCTCGAACAAGTGCCTCGACGCGACCGGCAACTCCAGCGCGAACGGCACCCGGCTGCAGATCTGGACCTGCACCGGCGCCGCCAACCAGAAGTGGAACGTGCCCGCATGAAAAAACTCGCAGCATTCGCTGCTCTCGTAGCGGCCGCGTCGGCCCTGGTGCTCGCGCCCGGTGTCGCGCAGGCGGCGACCGGTCCGATCACCGGCCTCGCCGGCAAGTGCGTCGACGTCAACGCGGCGAGCACCGCGAACGGCACGGCGATCCAGCTGTACGACTGCAACGGCTCCGGCGCTCAACAGTGGACGGTCGGGTCCGACGGATCCCTGCAGGCGCTGGGCAAGTGCCTCGACGTCACGAGCGCCGGCACGGCCAACGGCACCACGATCCAGCTCTGGGAGTGCAACGGCTCCAACGCCCAGAAGTGGACGGCCAACGCGGCGAAGAACCTCGTGAACACCGGGTCGGGCAAGTGCCTCGACGCCACCGGCAACTCGAGCGCGAACGGCACGCGGCTGCAGATCTGGACGTGCGCCACCAGCGCCAACCAGCAGTGGACGCTCCCGAGCGGCGGCACGACCCCGCCGCCGTCCGGCCCGGGCGTGATGGCCGTGGCGCCGTACCTCTACAACGGCTGGGGCAACCCGCCGAGCCCGCAGACGATCCAGAACGCCACCGGCGTCAAGTGGTTCACGCTGGCGTTCGTCCTGTCCAACGGCTACTGCAACCCGATGTGGGACGGCGGGCGCGCGCTGACCGGCGGCGTCGACCAGAACACGATCAACGCGGTCCGCGCGGGCGGCGGCGACGTCATCCCGTCGTTCGGCGGGTACTCCGGCAACAAGCTGGAGTCGTCGTGCGGCAGCGCGGGTGAGCTGGCGGCGGGCTACCAGAAGGTGATCAGCGCCTACGGCCTCAAGGCGATCGACATCGACATCGAGGCCGACGCCTACAGCAACCCGACGGTGCAGCAGCGCACGGTCGACGCGCTGAAGACGGTCCGGGCGAACAACCCGGGCATCAAGCTGTACGTCACGTTCGGCACCGGACAGTCCGGTCCGGACAACAGCCTGGTCAACCGCGCGGCCCAGTCCGGGCTCACGGTCGACGGCTGGGTGATCATGCCGTTCGACTTCGGCGGCGCGGGCCAGAACATGGGCACGCTCACCCAGCGCGCGGCGGAAGGCCTCAAGAACGTCGTCAAGTCGGCTTACGGCTACGACGACGACACGGCCTACCGGCACATGGGCATCTCGTCGATGAACGGCATCACGGACAACAGCGAGACGGTCACGTTGAACGACTTCACCACCATCCTGGCCTACGCAAACCAGCACCACCTGGCCCGGTTGACGTTCTGGTCGGCCAACCGCGACCGCCCCTGCCCGGGCGCCTACCCGAACGACGACACGTGTTCGGGTGTTTCCCAGCAGGCGTGGGACTTCACGAGGATCTTCGCCCGCTACGCCGGCTGACGGGGTTTCCTCAAGCCGAAGGGCCCGGCCGGGACTCCCGGCCGGGCCCTTCCGGCGTCACCCCGAACTTCTCGATCACGAACCGCCAGAACAGCGGCACGGCCTCGGCGGCGGGGCGGTGGATCCGGTCGTCGTGCCCGGTCACGGACCGGTGCTCGACCAGAACCCCGCCGGGACCGACCAAACCGGACGAAGGCGACCGGACGACCACCACCTCGATCGGCCGGTGGTCCGGCACCGGCCGGGGCGTGACCACGAGGTCGTGCATCGAGGTGAGCCCGGCCAGCCGGTCGCCGCCACTGGCGGCCACGCTGTCGGCGATGTCCGCCATCGCCCGGAGTTCGGGGTGCTTCGCGGCCAGCTCCTGGAACCGGTCGACGATCTCCGCCCAGGGGACTTCGTCGAACGGGCCCGGCCACGCTCGTGAGTTCATCCGCACCCGGTCAGTGTCCCAGCCCGGAGCTGCCGGGCCGCAACACTGGGGAGGCCGCGACCCGGCAGCCGGACGGTTCCGCTGCCGCTGGGGGTACTCCGGCCGCGAAACCGCATCGAGGTTATCGAGCCGGGCCCGGCGTAGACGAGCACTCGGCCCGTCCGGACGGGGACGGTGCCCGAACGGCCACTACTCCGACATCGCCGCCCGGGCTGCCGCGGCGCGGTCGGCGTAGGCCCCGACCAGCTGTTCTTCGGCGTCTTCGAGGTACTTCATCAGCAGCTGCTCGGCGCCCGGGCCGTCCCCGGCCTCGATGCGGTCGAGGATCTCGTGGTTGCGCGGCAGGTAGCGCTCGTGGAAGCGCCGGGGCTCGGCCATGATGTGGAAGACCAGCCGCAGCTCGGCGGTCAGCCGGCCGACCAGCTCGTTGACGCGCTCGCTGCCCGACAGCGCGGCGAGCTCCTGGTGGAACCAGACGTTCGCCGTCCCGAGGTCCTTCCAGTTGCCGCTGCGCGCGGCCTCGTCGCCGATCTCGACCTTCTCGCGGATCTTCGTGAACGACGCCGGCTTCGCCGTCACCCCGCGGACCGCCGCGCACTCGATGATCTTGCGCACCCGGTAGATGTCGACGACGTCTTCGACGCTCGGGATGCGGACGAAAACCCCGCGGTTGAGCTCGTGGGCCAGCAGCCGCTCGTGCGTGAGCAGCCGGAACGCCTCCCGCAGCGTGTTGCGCGAGACGCCGAGCGCGTTGCCGATGTCCTGCTCCGAGAGCCGGCCGCCGGGCAGGAAGAAGCCCTCCGCGATGCGCTTGCGGAGGACGCCGGCGACCCGCTCGGCCGTGCTCTTGCGGCTGACCAGGCCACGATCGGCCTCCAGGCCCGGAACCACGCTGTCTTCGATGACCACGTCACGGATGGTACCCGTCACACTGAGGACGATGTAATTGCCATCTTGTGGAATTGTTCAACAATCCCTACTGTGTGAGGCACGCCACGATGAGACACTGGCCAGGAGGTGCCCGACATGACTGCCACAGCAACCGAGGCCCGGCCGTTCGACTGGTTCCGCACACTCGGCAAACGCGGACGCCGCGCCTTCGCGGGCGCGTTCGGCGGCTACGGCCTGGACTCGTTCGACTACCAGACCCTGCCGCTCGGCCTCGCCGCGATCACCGCGTACTTCGGCATATCGAGCGGCGAAGCCGGCCTGCTCGGCACCACGACGCTGGTCGTGTCGGCCGTCGGCGGGGTCGGGGCCGGCATGCTGGCCGACCGGATCGGCCGCGTCCGCACGCTCCAGATCACCATCGCGATGTACACGATCTTCACCGTGCTCTGCGGGTTCGCGCCCAACTTCGAGACGCTGCTGATCTTCCGCGCCCTGCAAGGCCTGGGCTTCGGTGGGGAGTGGGCGGCCGGCGCGGCGCTGGTCGCGGAGTACTCCTCGGCCCGCTACCGCGGCCGGACCGTAGCGTTCGTGCAGAGCGCGTGGGCGGTCGGCTGGGGCCTGTCGGTGATCGTCTACACCGTCGTCTTCAGCGTCGCGAGTGACGACGTCGCCTGGCGGATCATGTTCTGGACCGGTGTCATCCCCGCGCTGCTCGTGCTGTGGGTGCGCAAGAGCGTCAAGGACGCGCCGCGCGCCGAGGAGCGGCTGAAGACCGAGCGGCCGAAGGGCACGCTCGTCCAGATCTTCAAGGGTGACCTCCTGCGCACGACGTTCTTCGCCGCGCTGCTGGCCACCGGCGTCCAGGGCGGCTACTACACGATCTCGACGTGGCTGCCGTCCTACCTGAAGAAGACACGCGAGCTCACCGTGATCGGCACCGGCGGGTACCTCGCCTTCCTGATCACCGGGGCGTTTGTCGGGTACGTCTGCGGCGGGTACCTCACGGACCTGATGGGGCGCAAGAAAACCTTCCTGACCTTCGCGATCCTCTCGGCCGGGCTGATCGTCGCGTACACGCAGATCCCCAAGGGCGCCAACGGCTTGATCCTCGTGCTCGGCTTCCCGCTCGGCTTCTCGATGTCCGCGATCTTCAGCGGTTTCGGCGCGTACCTCGCCGAGCTGTACCCGACGACGTTGCGCGGGACGGGACAGGGCTTCACCTACAACTTCGGCCGCGCGGTCGGCGCGATCTTCCCGACCGTCGTCGGTTTCCTCGGCGCGGGCGGCGCGATCGTGTTCGGCGCGCTGGGGTACGGCATCGCCGCGCTCGCTCTGCTGGGGCTCCCGGAAACCCGGGGCATCGAACTTGTCGACTGAGGGGGAGCTCGTGACGACTTTCGACGAACCCGCGACGTTCAGCCCGGCGCAGGCGCGCTCGGTGTTCCGCCGCGGCAACGCCCGCCCCACCACGGGCTGGGCCGACGGCTTCACCCAGACCAACCTGATCGCCGTGCCCCAGGACTGGGCCTACGACGTCCTGCTGTTCTGCACCCGCAACCCGCAGCCGTGCCCGCTGCTCGACGTCACCGACCCCGGTGACCCGGGCACGCGGCTCGCCGAGGGCGCGGACCTGCGCACCGACCTGCCGCGCTACCGGATCTGGCAGAACGGCGTGCTGGCCGGCGAGGTGTCGGACGCGACCGGCCTGTGGCGCAGCGACATGGTCGCCTTCTCCATCGGCTGCAGCTTCACCTTCGAGACGGCGCTGGCCGCCGAAGGTGTTCCGCTGCGGCACGTCGAGCAGGGCCGCAACGTCGCGATGTACGTGACGAACCGGCAGTGCGAGCCCGCCGGGCGGCTCTTCGGCCCGATGGTGGTCTCGATGCGGCAGATCCCCGAGGAGCGCGTCGACGACGCCATCCGCATCACCCGCGCGATGCCGGCCGTGCACGGAGCTCCCGTGCACATCGGTGATCCGCGTACGCTGGGGATCGAAGACCTTTCCCGGCCGGACTTCGGTGATCCGGTGGACGCGCGCCCCGGTGACGTCCCGGTGTTCTGGGCCTGCGGGGTCACTCCGCAGGCGGCGCTGATGGCGTCGCGTCCCCCGTTCGCGATCACCCACGCGCCGGGGTACATGTTCATCACCGACCGGCACGACAGCGAATACCGGGTGGGTTGAAATGGATCTGAACAGCGATCTCGGTGAGGGTTTCGGCGCCTGGAAGATGGGCGACGACGAAGCCATGCTCGACATCGTGACCAGCGCGAACGTCGCCTGCGGCTTCCACGCCGGCGACCCGTCGGTGATGCGGCGGGTGTGCGACCTGGCGGCCGAGCGTGGCGTCGCGATCGGGGCGCACGTGGGGTACCGCGACCTGGCCGGGTTCGGCCGGCGCGCGCTCGACATCGCGCCCGACGACCTGGCGGACGAGGTGCTCTACCAGATCGGCGCGCTCGACGCGTTCGCCCGCGCGGCGGGCAGCCGCGTGACGTACGTGAAGCCGCACGGCGCCCTGTACAACACCGCGGCGGTGGACGTCGAGCAGGCCGCGGCGATCGTCGACGGCCTGCGCCGGTACGACCCCGCGCTCGCGCTGCTCTGCCTGCCGGACTCGGAAATGCAGCGGCAGGCGGAAAAAGCGGGTGTGGTGGCGTACGCGGAGGCGTTCGCCGACCGCGCGTACACCCCGGAAGGCCGGCTCGTGTCGCGCAAGCAGCCGGGCGCCGTTCTGTACGACGCGGCCGCCGTGGCCGAGCGCGCGGTGACGATGGCGTCGGGCGGCGGAGTGGTCACAGCCGACGGCGGCAAGCTCGACCTGCGCCCGGATTCCCTTTGTGTGCACGGGGACACGCCGGGCGCGGTCGAGCTGGCCCGGCGCATCCGCGACGGCCTCGCCGCCGCGGACGTCCCGCTCGGCGCGTTCACCGGATGACCGTGCGGCTGCTGCCGTGCGGGCGGCGCGCGGTGCTCGTGGAGCTGGAGGACGTGCTGGGGTTCCAGGCCGCCGTGACGTCATTGGACCTGCCCGGCGTCGAAGAGCTGGTCCCGGCGGCGCGGACGTTGCTGGTGCGCTTCGACCCGAAGGTGACGGACGCGGACCGCTTGGGCGCGGTGCTGCGTGAGGTGTCCCCTGTGGACAGTGCGGTGTCCGCTTCGGCCGAGGTGGTGATCCCGGTGGTGTACGACGGCGAAGACCTGGCCGACGTCGCGGCCGAGGCTGGCCTGAGCGTCGCCGCGCTGGTCGACCGGCACAGCTCGGGTGCGTACGTCTCGGCGTTCTGCGGTTTCGCACCGGGGTTCGCGTATCTGTCCGGTTTGGACCCGGCGTTGCACGTGTCGCGCCGGTCCTCACCCCGGACGCGCATCCCGCCGGGTTCGGTGGCGATCGCCGGCGAGTACAGCGCGGTCTACCCGAGCGCGTCCCCCGGCGGCTGGCGGCTGCTCGGCCGGACGGACGTGCCGGTGTGGGACGTCGACCGCGACCCGCCGAACCTGCTGCCGCCCGGCACGCGGGTCCGGTTCAAGGCGGTGCCGTCGTGAAGCTCGAAGTCCTCCGGCCGGGCTTCGCGACGACGGTGCAGGACCTCGGCCGGCCGGGGCACGCCGCGCTCGGCGTCGGCCGCTCGGGCGCCGCGGACCGGGGGTCGTTCCAGCTGGCCAACCGGCTCGTCGGCAACCCGCCCGGCGCCGCGGCCCTGGAGGTGACGCTCGGCGGGCTGGTGCTGCGCGCATCGAGCGTGACAACGGTGGCGGTGACGGGCGCGCCGTGCCCGCTGTCCAAGGGCGGGCTGAACGCGCCGATCACGCTGTGGCCGGGCGAAGAACTCGCGCTGGGCACGGCTTCCTCGGGTCTGCGGTGTTACGTCGCGGTCCGCGGCGGGATCGACGTCGCGCCGGTGCTGGGTTCCCGGTCGACCGACACGCTCGGCAAGCTGGGCCCGCCCCCGCTCGCCGCCGGGATGCTGCTGCCGGTGGGCACCCCCGGCGCGTTCCCGGTGGTCGACCTGGCGCCACGGGCGGCGTTGCCCGCGTCGCCGGTCCTGCGGGTGACGCCGGGACCTCGTCGCGACTGGTTCGTGTCCCCGGACGAGCTGCTGTCCACTGTGTACACGGTGTCGCCGGACTCGGACCGCGTCGGCATCCGGCTCACCGGGCCGCCGCTCTCGCGGGCCCGCACCGACGAGCTGCCGTCCGAGGCGTGTGTGCCCGGGTCGCTGCAGGTGCCGCCGTCGGGCCGCCCGATCCTGTTCCACGCCGACCACCCGACCACCGGCGGTTACCCGGTGATCGCGGTGGTCGAGGAGGAGGACCTGGACCTCGCGGCGCAGCTGCGCCCGGGCCAGACCGTGCGCTTCCGCCCAGCGTCGGGGGGGGGGGGGGGGGGGGGGGGGGGGGGGGGAACACCAACACCAAGAAAGAGGTGGGGGAGGGAGGACAAAAAAAAAAACACCAAAAGAAAAAACAGAAACCCCCCTGATCCGCCGCGAGA
>NZ_JBVJOW010000004.1:677836-846688 GCF_055582965.1 Amycolatopsis sp. NPDC104863 | reverse complement strand
CCCCTGCCCCACCTCCTCCCCTCCCCCCCCTCTGCGGAGCGCGTCTGCCCCCCCCCCCCCCCCCCACGACCACCAGCCAGGCGACGTTCGTGAGGACGATCGCCAGCCACAACGGCCACAGGCGGCGGCCCGGCACCCTGCCGGGCTCGGCCAGGTAGGCGTCCAGCGCCTCCGCGACCTGGTCGTCGATCTCGTCGCGCAGCTGCGGGCTCAGGTCAGACATGCGCCGGCTCCCGCCACGGGACCGCCACCGACAGGCACACCAGCCCCAGCGGCACCTCCAGGCCCGCCATGAGCAGCGAAAGCACCACGTCGTCCCCCGCCGTCACGACGTCGAACCAGGCGTCCGTCAGCAGCAGCGTCGCCGTGGCCATGGCCGCCAGGGGCGCCCGGGGGTCGGCCCGGCCGAGCAGCCAGGCCGTCACCAGCAGCCCGGCCGCCTCCACCGCGTCGAACCCCGTCCAGGCCAGCCGCCAGTGCTGCGCGACCGCCACGTCCGGCAGCATTGCCCCCAGTACCGCGATCCACGGCAGCAAACACAGTCCCGCCGCCCCGAAAAGTCGTCGCCTTGTCCCCATACGAGCCACGGTAGCGATTGCAGAGATTCTTTGCAAACATCCTCTGTAGTACGCTCCGCCCATGGTCGAACGTCCCGAACGGCGCGTCCTCACCGGCGCGGATCTCAAGGCCTTCTACAAGGCCCTGGCCAACCCGGTGCGCCGCGACATCCTGTCCTACCTGGGCAAACACGGTGAAGCGAACTCGACGAGCGTCGCAAAGGCCCTCGGCGAAAGCACCGGGACGACCAGCTACCACCTCCGCAAGCTCGCCGACCTCGACCTCATCGCGGAGATCGAGGAGCGCTCCACCGGCCGCGAACGCTGGTGGAAGTCGCTGATGAAGGACATCTACACCCCACCGGGCCTCGAGATGACCCCGGACGAGCGCGAAGCGGCGACGAAGCTCGGCGCCCTGAAGATGAGCCATGACCTCGGCCTGGTCACGCGCGCGTACGCGGGTTACGACAACTCCAGGGGCTGGAACCAGATCTACCGCGCCGGCCTGCACCTGACGAAGGAGCAGGTCACGTCGTTCGTCGAGGAGTACCAGAACCTGCTCTGGAAGTACGTCACCGAACCGGGAAAGCACCCGGAAGGCTCCCGCGGCCTCGCGGTCCGGCTCATCGTCGTGCCCGAGGAAGAGTCCACGGAGGACTAGAGCCCGGACACCCGTAGCGTGATGTTCAACCGCCCGGTCAGGCCCAGCGCCGGGTCGGCCGTGCCCGCCAGCGTCCGCGGCACGCCGTGGTAGGCGAAGCGGGACGCGCCACCGAACACGAACAGGTCACCCGAGTGCAGTTCGACGTCGGTGTACGGCTTCGCGCGCGACTCCGTGTTGCCGAAGCGGAACACGCACGTGTCGCCGAGGCTGAGGGACACCACCGGCGCCGAGCTCTGCTCGTCCTTGTCCTGGTGCTGCCCCATCTTCGTCTTCGCGGCGTAGAAGTTGACCAGCGCCGTGTCGGGCTCGTAGTCCTCGGCCGGCTCGCCGTACGCGTCCGCGAGCGCGCGGCGGCCCAGGTCGCCGAGCCACTCCGGGAACGGCAGCACCGGCTTGCCCTCGTCGGTCGTGCGCGAGTAACCGTACGGGTACCAGTGCCAGCCGAGGCAGACCGTCTTGACCGACATGACGCCGCCGTTGGGGTACGTCGTGTTGCGGTAGCCGGGCCAGCCGCGGCAGGCGGCGACGAGCTCACGCTGTTCGTCGAAACCGAGCCAGTCGGGCACGTGCACGGCGCCGGGCGCGAGTTCGGCGCGGGGGCGCGGCAGGAGGGCGTCCATCACCTCGATTGTGCCGGAGACTCCCGGCGCACACTCTCGGTCACCGACGAAGGAACAACCCGGTGACCGCGGACCGTGACACCCGCGGCGGCGTACAGCCGCAGGAGGCGTCCCAATGGACCAGCGGGACGCTCCTGCGGCCTATTCCCCTCGCGTTGGGCCACCATCGCTAGACGTTCCCACACCTGAATGTCACAAGACCAGCGTCGATCAGCTACGAACGGGTCACTTGACCGGACGCCGCGATTCAGTCACTGAAAGTCACCACGGTGACGCCCGCCTGCGCCGGGACGGGGTCGTTCATCGCGGCCAGCGCGGCCGGGACGTCGTCGAGCCCGATCCGGCGGCCGATCAGCGCGGCGAGGTTGATCCCCGCCGCGTCCACGACGCGCAGGAGCTCCGGGTACTCGTGGGCCTGCAGGCCGTGGATCCCGACCAGCTCCAGCTCCCCGCCGATCACCCGGTGCATCGGAATCGGCGCGACACCCTGCGCGGGCGGCATGAGCCCGGCCTGGACGTGCCGCCCGCGCTTGCGGAGGCTGCCGACCGACGCGGCACACGTCGACGGCGCGCCGAGGCAGTCGAGCGAGACGTGCGTGCCGCCGCCGGTCAGCTCCCGCACGTGCTCGGCGACGGCTTCCGGGCCGCCGAAGGCGGACGAGTCGACGGTGTGGACGGCGCCGGACTCGGCGGCCAGCCGGAGCGCGGCCGGCGAGACGTCGACCGCGACGACCTTCGCGCCCGCCGCGACGGCCAGCAGCACCGCGGAGATCCCGACCCCGCCGCAGCCGTAGACCGAGACCCACTGCCCCGCGCTGACGCGACCCTGCCGCAGCACCGCACGGAACGCCGTCCCGAACCGGCAGCCGAGGGCGGCGGCTTCGGCCGCGCCGAGGGAGTCCGGCAGCGCCACCAGGTTCGTCTCGGCGTGCTCGATCGCGACGCGCTCGGCGAACGACCCCCAGTGCGTCGCGCCGGGCTGGAACTCGCGGTCGCAGATCTGCTGGTCGCCGCGGGCGCACTGGGCGCACGTCCCGCAGGCGCAGACGAACGGCACGGTGACCCGCGCGCCGAGCTCCCACCCGCGTACGCCTTCGCCGAGCGCGACGACCCGGCCGGCCAGCTCGTGCCCGGCGACGTGCGGCAGCTTCACCGCGGTGTCGTGGCCCTGCCAGGTGTGCCAGTCGCTGCGGCACACCCCGGTCGCGTCGACCTCGATCACCACGCCACCCGGCGCGGCCACCGGCTCCGGCACGCCCCGCACCACGGGCGGGCGACCGAACTCCTCCATCACGACAGCTCGCATGCTCGCGAGCCTACGTGCTCACCTGAGCGGTTTTCCGTTGGTACCGCTCAATTGAGCGGCGGTTGCCGAACGTGGAAGCGCGTTCTGCCGCGCGGCGGCCCGAGGAGCCTGCTGAGCGAGCCGTCCGGCACGTTCAGGATGTCCTCGAGATTCCGCAACGCCTCCAACGATTCCGGCCGCTCGGGCCGGCACCGCCCGGACTGCCAGTGGCTGAGGGTGGCCAGGCTGACCGTGGTTCCCCTGCCGCGCAAGCGATAGCGGATCCGGTCGAGGCCGAGCCCACGGGCCCGGATCGCCGCCCGCAGGGCCAGGTCGAACGGCCCGGCGGCGAGCAGCTGGCTCAGCTCCGCCTGTTCCCCCCGGTCGATGGTGCGTGTTCGCTGACCGGTCATCACAACGCTCCGAAGCACTCCCGAATACGGAAAATTGGAGCGTAGGCCCAGCGTCGCAAGATCGGAAGGGCCCTCACCCACCTGCCGTGCGCGCCTCGGCCGCGATCGCCGCGAACGGTTCCGCGTAGCCCGAGTTGATCGTGACGTAGGTAATCCCCCACCGCTCCCGCCAGCCGAGAAGCCTTTCCACCGCTTGACCTGGATCTTCGGGCAGCACGGTGACGGCGCCGGCCGCGGCCAGCTCGGGCACGTCGACCCCGGCCCACCGAGCGATCCCCGGCGCCGGCGCATCCCCGACGGCCATGAGGTTCAGCCCGAGCTCGATCTCCGGCAGCCGCGCCCCGGCGAGCGCCCGGAATCGATCCACAATGGACTGCGCCTCGGCCTCGGTGGTCTTCGGCGCCCAGGTGAAGGTGACGGTGTCGGCTTCTTGCGCGGCGAGCGCCAGCATTTTCGGCCCCCCGCCGGCGAGAACCAGCCGCGGGCGGTCGATCGATCGCTTGAAGTACGTGATCGTCTCGGCCATCCGTGTGATGCGCTCACCCGGTGAGGCGAATTCCCGGCCGAGGTCTTCGGTGTGCTCCTTCGCCCCGGGCCGCCCGACGCCGAGCCCGAGCTCGAACCGCCCACCGGTCTGCTGGTGCAGGGTCCGAACCTGCCAGTCGAGGGCGCGAGCGTCCCGGAAGGGATCGGCGAGCACGAAGGTGCCGAGGCGCAGGTTGGTGGTGACGGCGGCCGCGGCCCCGAGCAGGACGAAGGGATCGGCGGCACCGACGGGATCGGTGGCGAGCAGGGTGTCGAAGCCGAGCTCCTCGGTACGCCGGGCTTGGGTGGTCCAGGCGGCCAGGTCGGGCGCGTAACCGGCGACGATGCCGAAGCAGAAGGGAGTCATGCGGGCCATGGTCGGCTTCGCGGGCCTGTCACCACATCCGCTTCAGGACGTCATCCGCGCGTACGCCGCTCAGCGCACACCCACCGCCATCACACCTTGGTCACTTTTCGTAACAACGCTCACGGCCATGCCGTCTGAATGCACGTCCGGCGACGAGAGCGAGGGCAGACGATGACCACCGAAGCGAATACCGATCAGGCAGCGCAGTCCGAGCCCGTTCCGCAGCCTGTGCAAAAACGACGCAAACCGCTCGTCTTCATCATCGCCGCTGTTGTCGCCGCGGCGCTGGCCACTGTTCTGGTCGTCGTGCTCACGGCTTCGGGAAGCACAGCGGTCAACGGCACGCTGTCCTTGCTGTGCGACATGCAATGCATCAAGTCCACAGCTGACGGGTACGACGGGTACGGCGATCTCGCCGACGGTTCACAGGTCACCCTCATGGACGAAAGCGGCCGAGTCGTCGCGAGCACCGAGCTGCGCCGGACTCCGGGCGAGGAGACGAAGATCGTCGACGGGATGTGGGTGCGTACGTTCACCTTCGCCTTCGCCGACGTCCCGACCGCGGATCGCTACGGCGTGCACGTCGGCAACGGCAATCGCGGGACGCTGTGGAAGGACGCCGACGAAGCCGAGCGCGTCGGGTTCCAGCTCTCCATCGGCGGCTGAACGGCTCGTCACGACGCCGCTCAGCGCAGGGTGACCGACAAGGCCTGCGCGATCTCCTTACCGATGGCATGCGTAGCCGCATCCGGCGGCGAACCCACCTTCACCACCAACGGCCCGCCAAACGGCTGCCGCTCCACGACCTCGATGCGTTCGCCCAGGTTGATCGCGTGCTCCGTCAAATACCGCAGGAGCTCCGGGTCCGTGTCCCACACCCGGACGATCTCGCCCACCGCGCCCGGCTCGAGGTCGTCCAGGATGCGGACCGACAGCTCCTCGACGCTGCCGTCCGGGGCCGGGATCGGGTCGCCGTGGGGGTCGCGGACCGGGTTGCCGAGCTTGGCCGCGATGCGCTCGACCAGCCGGTCGGACACCGCGTGCTCGAGCGCGTCGGCCTCTGCGTGGACCTCGTCCCACGTGTAGCCGAGCTCGGACACCAGGTACGTCTCGATCAGCCGGTGCCGCCGCAGGACCGAGCGCGCGAGCAGCCTGCCGTCCGCGGTCAGCTCGATCCCGCGGTACGGGACGTGCGTGACCAGCCCGAGCTGGGACAGCTTCGTGACCATCCCCGACGCCGAGGACGGGCTGACCTCCAGCCGGCCGGCGAGCGAGGTGTTCGTGACCGCCTCACCCCGCTCGACCAGGCCGTAGATCACCCGGACGTAGTCCTCGACCGACGAGGACCTCCGGACCGAACCATCTCCCATGCCGCATACGATACGGGGCCCGGTTCTTTCTCGTGAAAGTTCACGGCCGCCAGCGGTAGCGGATCCAGCCGGGCACCGGTTCCGCGCCGAGCTGGGCGTAGAACGCCTCGCCCTTCTCGTTGCCCGCCTGCATGTCCCACTCGACGCGGCCCGTGGTGCGGTTGCGCAGCTCGTTGAGCAGCTCGCCGCCGAGGCCGTGACGCCGGTGGGCGGGCCGGACGAACACGTCGTCGAGCCAGATCCCCGGCCGGGCCTCCCACGTGGAGAAGTTCCAGCTGCAGAAGGCGAAGCCGGCGACCGTGCCGGGCTCACCCGGCGGGGTCGCGATCAGCACCCACGCCTTGGGGTCGGGCCCGAACAGGTGACCGCTCATCTCGGCGCGGTCCAGCTTGAGGTCGTGGTTGTCCTCGTAGACGGCGTGCTCTTCGATGAGCGCGCAGATCTCTTCGATGTCTTCGAAGACGGCGTCGCGGACGGGCATCTCGCCTCCCGTTTCTGTCGGTGGTGGTCGTTACTGTCGGCTCAGGAGGTGGTCGATGTCACCAGAAGAGCGGTTCGAGGACCTGGTCGAGGAGTACACCGGGCGCCCGGGCATCACGCCACCGGGCGCGACCGGCGGCTTCGGGCGTTCGGCGCTGCGCTCGCACGGGCGGATCTTCGCCATGTTCGTCCGCGGGCAGCTGGTGCTCAAGCTGCCGAAGGCGCGCGTGGACGAACTGGTCGAAGCCGGCCACGGCGTGCGTTTCGACGCGAACAAGGGCACCCCGATGAAGGAGTGGCTGGCGCTGGCGAACGACTCGCCCGAGCCGTGGCGGGGGCTGGCGGACGAGGCGCTCGAGTTCGCCGGCGGCGCGCGATGAGCGAGCACGCCGGCTACCGGGAGGCGGTGATGCGTCACGACGGCGCCTGATAACGCAGTTCGCCGCCCACGGCCGTGCCCAGTACACGCAGGTCGTCCAAAGCGGACTCCTCCAGCGGCGACCCGGAGAGCACCGCGAAGTCGGCGAGCTTCCCCGGCTCGAGCGTGCCCAGATCTGCCTCCGCGAAGGTCGCGTACGCCGAGCCGTACGTGTACGCGCGCAACGCCTCCGCCGGCGTCAGCGCCTCTCCGGGTGAGAAGGGCGCGCCAGACGCCGTGCGCCGGCGCACCATGTCGGCCAGCGCGAGCAGCGGAGCGCCGTTCACGACCGGGCGGTCCGAAGACGCGGGAAGCACACAACCCGCGTCGAGGACGCTTCGCAGCCGGTAGCACCACGGCACGCGTGCCTCGCCGAGCGCTGCACGCATGCCGTCGCCGAGCTCGTTGACGAACCGTCCCTGCGGCGAAGCGATCAGGCCCAGCGAAGCGAGCCGAGACAGCTCCGCGGGCTGAAGCACGGCGCAGTGCTCGATGCGGTGCCGATGGTCCGTACGCGGCGAAGCGGCCAACGCGGCTTCGTACGCGTCGAGCACGACGGTGATCGCGCGGTCGCCGATCGCGTGCGTCGCGATCTGCCAGCCCGCGTCGTGCGCGCGCCGGATCGTGGTCGCCAGGGAGTCCTCGGGCACCTGGAAGTAGCCGCGGTTGTCCGGCTCGCCGTCGAACGGCTCGTGCATCGCGCACGTCCGCCCGACCAGCGAGCCGTCCGCGAACAGCTTCATCGGCCCGACGCGCAGCCAGGAGTCGCCGAGGCCGGTGCGCAGACCGAGGTCGAGGCCGAACCCGGCGCCGTCGGGCAGGTCGTGCAGCACGCTCGCGGCGACCATCACCGTGCTCCGCACGCGCAGCACGCCGGCCTCGCGCGCCTCCTGGTAGGCGGCCAGCTCCGCGGGGGTCTCCCCGACCAGCCCGCCGCCGATCCCGGCCTCCTGGACGCTGGTGATGCCTTCCGCGAGGTACTGCTCGGACGCCCGGTCGAGCCCGCGCACGACCCGCGAAACCGGCGTCGGGTAGATCAGCGGCCGCAGTAGCAGCTGGGCCTGCTCGCGCAGCAATCCCGTCGGCGAGCCGCCGGCGTCGAGCACCACGTCCCCGCCGACCGGCACGTTCGCCAGGTCCAGCTGGTCGAGGACGGCCGAGTTGACCACGGTCATGTGCCCGGACGTGTGCTTGAGCCGCACCAGCATCCCGGGCGCCGCGCGGTCCAGGCCGTGCCGGTCCGGGTGGCCGCCGACGAGCTTGTTCTGGTCGTACCCGCTCCCGACGACCCAGCTCCCGGCGGGCAGCGACGCGGCCCGCGCGGCGACGGCGTCGTAAACCTCCTCGACGCTGCGGCAGCTCCCCAGCGCGACGTCGTCCAGCGCCATCCCGAACCACGCCATGTGGTTGTGCGCGTCGTGGAACCCCGGCACGACGAACCCGCCCGCGAGGTCGACCCGCGTGCGCGCGGACAGCGCCCGGGCGTCGTCCCCCAGCGCGACGACCCGGCCGTGCAGCACGGCGACCGCGCTGGTCACGCCCGTGCCCGTCCACACCGTGGTGTTCTCGTAGACCGCGTCGACCCGCATGACTCCGCCTTCCTCCCCACCCCCACCCTCAACGGAGGCGCTTCGCGCCGCTGTGCCGTTCAAGGCTATCGATCGATCGATCGAACGTCTAGCATCGGCGTCATGCCCACCGTGGAGTTCGCCGTCGAGGACGGCATCGCGCAGATCCGGCTGAACCGGCCCGAGCGGCTGAACGCGGTCGCCGCCGTCCTGGTCGACGACTTCCTCACCGCGCTCGACGCGGCCGCCCGCAGCGACGCCCGCGTCGTGGTGCTGTCCGGCAACGGCCGGGCCTTCTGCGCCGGTCACGACCTCAAGGAGCCCACCCCCGAGGGTGACTCGCGGGCCCGGCTGGACCGACTCCAGGACGTCACCCGGCGGCTGCGCGCCCTGCGCCAGCCCGTGATCGCCGCAGTACACGGCTACGCGATCGGCGCCGGTGCGGAGTTCGCGCTGGGCTGCGACCTCATCCTCGCCGCCGAAGACGCCGTGTTCGCGTTCCCAGAAGTCTCGCTCGGCTTGAGCGTCACCGGCGCCGCGTCGCGGCTGCTGCCGCTGCTCGTCGGCCCGCTCAAGGCGAAGGAGCTCCTCCTGCTCGGTGAGCGCTTCGACGGCCGGAAGGCCGCGGAGCTCGGCATGGTCAACGCGGCCGTACCCGCCGACCAGCTCCAGGCCGAGGCGCGGAGCTGGGCGAAGCGGATCGCCGAGCACCCGCCGGCGGCCGCGGCGATGGCGAAGCGCGTGCTCGACACCCCGATCGACGTCGAACCCGCGCTGGAGCTGGAAGTCAGCCACGCCCTCATCACCGAGCACTCGGCCGCGGTCGCCGCGTCCACGGAGGCCTTCCGGAGCCGGACGTGACGCCGCTCGCCGACATCGGCACGCTGCACCAGCTCGTCACGCGCGCGGCCGAGCTGTGGCCGGAGCGCACGGCCTGGGTGTTCGACGAGAACGACCAGCGCTTCACCTTCGCCGACGTCGACCGGCTCAGTTCACACGTCGCCGCGGGCCTGGGCCGGCGTGGCATCGGCCCCGGCGACCGGGTCGCCGTGATGCTGCGCAACCAGCCGGAGTTCCCGCTGACCTGGCTGGCGCTGGCCAAGCTCGGCGCGATCATGGTGCCGGTCAACACGAACTACCAGGAGTTCGACGGCGCCCACGTCCTCCGCCACTCCGGCGCGAAGCTGGCCGTCGCCGCACCCGAGTTCACCGATCTGCTCACCCGGATCGGCCTCACCGGAGTCGTCACCCCCGCGGAGCTTTCACGTGAAAGCTCCGACCAGGGGGCCGGGCTTTCACGTGAAAGCTCCGTTCCCGAGACGCCGGTGAACATCCAGTACACCTCCGGCACGACCGGCGCGCCGAAGGGCTGCGTGCTGCCGAACCGGTACTGGACCACCCTGGCCGTCGGCCTGGCCACGGACTTCCCGGCGATCGGCGAGTCCGACGTCATCCTCACCGCGCAGCCGTTCCACTACATCGATCCACAGTGGAACGTCGCGCTCGGGCTCGCGGGCGGCGCCACCCTCGTCGTGCTGGACCGCTTCCACCCCAGCACGTTCTGGGCGAAGGTACGCGAACACGGCGTCACGTGGTTCTACTGCCTGGGCCTGATGCCGACGCTGCTGCTGCGCCAGGAGCCGTCGGCGGCCGACCGCGAACACCGGGTCCGCGCGATCTGCGCGTCCGCGATCCCGCACGACCTGCACGCCGAGCTCGAACGGCGGTGGGGCGTGCCGTGGTACGAAGCGTTCGGGATGACCGAGACCGGCGGGGACATCCGGATGGGCGTCGCCGACCACGACGAGACCGTCGGCACCGGCTGCCTCGGCCGCCCCAGCCGCGACCGCGAGGTGATGATCGCCGGCGACGACGGGAAACCGTTGCCCCGCGGGGAAACCGGCCAGCTGCTGATCCGCGGGATCGGGTTGATGCACGGGTACCACGACGATCCCGAGGCGACGGCGAAGGCGTTCGAGAACGGCTGGTTCCACACCGGCGACCTCGCCCGCGAGGACGACGCCGGCCGCGTGTACTACGTGGGCCGCACCAAGGACATGATCCGGCGCAGCGGCGAGAACATCTCCGCCGACGAGGTCGAACGCGCGCTGCTGCTGCACCCGGCGGTGCGGCTCGCCGCCGTCGTCGCGGTGCCCGACGAGCTGCGCGGCGAGGAGGTCAAGGCGTACGTCGTGTGTGACGGCGAGCGCCCGGACCCGGCCGAGCTGGCCGCGTTCTGCGCGGAAAAGCTGGCCTACTTCAAGGTTCCGCGGTTCTGGGCGTTCGCCGGTGAGCTGCCGATGACGCCGTCCGAGCGGGTCGCCAAGGGTGAGCTGCGGAAGGTGGCCGACCCGCGCGCCGGCTCGTGGGACACGAAGGCGGAGACATGGCTGTGAGCAGCCGGGAACGGGTCCGCGCGGCGGCCGTGAAACTGTTCGCCACCAAGGGCTTCCACGGCACTGGCATCCGGGATCTGGCGCAGGAGGCGGAACTTTCGTCGGCGAGCCTGTACCACTACATGGGCACCAAGGAAGATCTGCTCGCGGAGATCATGCACACCGCGCTGAACCGCCTGCTCGACGCCGCCCGCGAGGCGACCGCCGGGAGCGCGGACCCGGTGCATCGGCTGCGCACGCTGGTCGCGCTGCACGTGCTCGCGCACGCCGTCGGGCCGGCGGAAACCCGCGTGGTGGACAACGAAGTCGACGTGCTTTCCCCCGCCGCGCGCGAACCGGTCGTGGCGCTGCGCGACGCGTACGAACGGCTGTGGGCCACGGCGATCGACGAAGGGGTCGCGGCCGGGGTGTTCCACACCGAACACCCGGCGGTGACGCGGCTGGCGCTGCTGGAGATGTGCAGTGGTGTCGCGCGGTGGTATTCGCCCCGCGGCCCGCTGGCGCTGGACCAGCTCGCCGAGCACTACGCGGAGCTGGCGTCGAGGGCTCTGGCCTGCACGTCCCCGCCCGGAGTCACCGACTTGCGACGCTGCCGGGAAATCGTCGCGAAAGAGTGGGGCATGTCCGTTTAGCGGCGCTTTTACCTGTGTACGCCTTGCTCAGAACGCGTGCGTGGGGGACGCTCGAAGGGTGACTGAGGAAACGATCCAACTGGAACTGGACGACTCGGGTCTCGCGCCGGGCCTCCCGGCGCCGGCACACCCCCGCGATCAGGTGCAGGACGTACCCTACCGCCCGGTCGAGTTCCGCGATGACGATCTCCCCACCGCCCTCGAGCGGTGCTCGAAGTGGCTACGGCAGGCTCAGGAGTGGCTAGGTGAGCCGCTCGACGTGCTGGCCATCCACCTCGACTACGACGACCGGCAGGGCTCGCCGTACTACGACGTGAAACTGCTGTGCAACGAAGAGGACCTGGCGGGCGTGCCGATCGCCATCCGCAACAAGAAGTAGCTCCGACTTGCCGTCAAGGCCACCTCGCGGACGTCCGGGAGGTGGCCTTGACGCACTTCGCGGCCTCAGCCGAGGACGCCACCGACCTTCACGTGCCCCTTGAGCAGGTTGCGCGCGATCGTGCGGCGCTGGATCTCGTCGGTGCCCTCGTAGATGCGCAGCAGCCGCAGCTCGCGGTACCAGCGCTCGACCGGCAGTTCCCGCGTGTAGCCCATCCCGCCGTGGATCTGCAGGACGCGGTCGACGATTTCGTTGGCCTTCTGGCCGCCGTAGAGCTTCGCGATCGACTGCGCGTGCCGCGAGTCGACCCCCTGGTCGACCTGCCAGGCGGCGTTGAGCACCAGCCACCGCAGCGCTTCCAGCTCGACCCCGGAGTCGGCGATCATCCACTGGATCGCCTGGCGTTCCGCGATCTTCTGCCCGAACGTCTCGCGCGTGTTGGCGTGTTCGATGGCCATCGTGATCAGCCGCTCGCACGAACCGATCGCGCGCGCCGGCAGGAGGTACCGGCCCTGGCCGATCCACTGCATGGCGAGTTCGAAGCCGCGGCCCTCTTCACCGAGGATCTGCGTTTCGGGCACGCGGACGTCCTGGAAGATCAGCGACGCCGGGCCCCACTCGCCCATGGTGTCGATGTATTCGGACTTCCAGCCGGCCTCGCGGTCGACCAGGAAGCACGTGACACCGCCGTTCGCGCCCTTTTCCGGGTCGGTGATCGCGAAGACCATCGTGAAGTCGGCCTCGTTGCCCCCGGTGATGAAGGTCTTCTCGCCGTTGATGACCCAGTCCGCGCCGTCCTTGCGGGCGGTGGTGCGGATGGCCTTCGCGTCCGACCCGGCGCCCGGTTCGGTGATCGCGAAGCAGGACTTGCGCTCGCCCGAGATGGTCGGCAGCAGGTAGGTCTGCTTCTGCTCTTCGTTGGCGTGGAACAGGATGTTGTCCGCGGCGCCGCCGAAGCGGAACGGCACGAAGGTGCGGCCGAGCTCGGCCTCCAGCAGCGCGGCCATCACGGCGGACAGGCCCATGCCGCCGTACTCCTCCGGCGTCAGCACGCCCCAGAAGCCGGACTCCTTGGCCTTCAGCTGGAGGTCCTTGAGCTCTTCGCCGGTGAGGCCGGGCTGGTGCGCGCGCTCGCGGCGGAGGACCTCCTGCTCGAGCGGGATCAGCTCGCGCTGGACGAACGTGCGGACCCAGTCGCGCACTTCACGTTCTTCGGTGCTGAGAGAAAAGTCCATCGGTGAGCTGCTCCTCCGACACTGGCTAAGCGCTTGCTTACATCGCCATTTTGCGCGCACCACCACCGGCATGCAAGGACACGACCGGATCGATCACGGGTTCGCCCGCGCCGCCGCCGGGCAAATTGTGAAATCGGACACATCGTACGTCGGGGATGCCGCCGCCGCGCACTACGGCACCTTGGCCGGGGCGCTCGAGGCGAACCTCAATGCGTTGCGTGACGGGAAAGCCCTTTCCGGCGGTTACGGGGTGACCGGGATGTTCCAGGGGCTCATCCGCGAGTTCGGCCGTGAGTGGCCGGCGCAGATGGATGTCCTCGCGCAGGAGGAACGCGCTTTGGTGGCGTTCCTGCAAGGGATGCCCGAACGGCTCGGGACCGCGCACGGTCTGGTGCGCTCGGCCGAGGAGAACCACGTGAGCATGCTGCGGGCGCCCCGGCACCCGCAGGTCGTGCACCTCGATCCGGTGTTCACCGGGCCGAACGGGAAGGCGGCGGCGCCGGCCGGCTGGATCGAGTACCTGGCGCACCCCGAGCAGAATGAAGGCCCCCGGGTGACGGAGTTCCGGAACGGGAGCAAGTGGGAGACCTCACGGAAGCTGCCCTGGGACGAGTACGAGATTTCCGGGGAACGCTCCGTGCTCCGGGACCTGACCGTCGACCGGTTCTTCGCGCACGCCGACGTGCTCTCCGGCCAGAAGATCGGCAGCCTGGACGAGCACGGCGAGGTGGCCAACACCCAGGTGCTCGGCGCGACCTTCGACCTGCTCGAAGAAGTCCGCCTCCGGCGCTCGATCGAGCTCACGGTCCCGGACCAGACCGCGGACGCAAGCCGCGCGAGCGGTACATCCAGCTGACGCAGTGGTACGAGAATCACCGGGACCCGGCCCTCACGGCGATGAACAAGTTCCGGTCGCCTACGCCGCCATCATGCTGAAGGCCCGCACCGACATCAACGAGCTCATGGGCAAACTGGCGGACTCGCTGCACAAGGCCGTGGCCAGTGACCCGCTGGGGAGACCGCGTTTTTCCAACTTCCCGAAGACGCTGAAGGACGCCGCGGTGAAGGTGGTGAGCGAGGTCAAGTCCGCCGTCGACTCCGTGTCGGAGAACAAGAAGGACACCGGTTTCGGCATCAACACCAGCGACATCCACCTCGGCTATTACCGGTGTTTCGAGTCGTTCGTCAAGGCGGGCGACCTCGTGTGCTGGGAAGCGGCCGGCGCGGTCGCCCGGCTCATCACCGACGCGGAGAAGGGCCTCCTGTTCGTCCGGCGCAACTGGGTGCCGGCCCCGAACTGGTCGTAGCGCCCCCGGAATTACCCCAGTCCTGTGCCCAGGTTCGTGACAACGGCTTCGGCGCCCGGAAGGATCGGGGGCGTGATGGAGATCGTGGTCCGCTGGTCGCCCCCGCTGCCCGCCGAAGAGCGCTTCCTGCGCTTGCTGGACGACGTCGAGCAAGACCGGTTCGCGGCGTACCGCCAGGACGCGGACAAGCGGCGCTTCCTGACCGGTCGCGTGCTGGCGAAGACGGTCGCGGCGGAGTGGCTCGGTCTCGCGGTCGAGGCCGTGAAGTTCGACGCGACCTGCGAAGACTGCGGCAAACCGCACGGCCGCCCGCGGGTCCCGGGCGCGGACCTGACGTTGTCGATCTCCCACTCGGGCGACCTGATCGGCGTCGCGGCGACCCCGTCGGTCCCGGTCGGCCTGGACGTCGAGACGGCCACCCGCACCGCCGACGAGCGGCTGATCGAGTACGCACTGAGCCCGGCCGAGGCCGGCCACCTGACCGGCCTGACCGAGGCCGAGAAGGCGAGCGCGTTCTTCGTCTACTGGACACGCAAGGAAGCGGTGATGAAGGCCACCGGCAAGGGCCTGCGCATCCCGCTGCAGAGCATCACGTTCTCCCGTTTCGACGAGCCGGCGCGCCTGGTGTCCTCGGGCGACGCGGCGCTGGACCCGGCGAAGACGCGCCTGGTGGACCTGAAGGCGTCGGACGGCAACCGCGCGGCCATCGCGGTGCTGACCACCGACGAGCTGTCGGTGACCGAGGAGCACTGGGTCCCCTGACCGCTCAGCCCGGGATGTCCGCCAGGCCCATGGCGGCCAGCAGGGTCCGGAACTTCGCGGTCGTCTCGTCCAGCTCCGCCCGCGGGTCCGAAGCCGGGACGATCCCACCCCCGGCGTACAGGCGCATCGACGTCGACGCGATCTCGGCGCAGCGGATCGCCACCGCCCACTCGCCGTCGCCGGCCGCGTCGACCCAGCCGACCGCGCCCGCGTAGTAGTCGCGGTCGAACGGCTCCAGCTCCTTGACCAGCTCGCGCGCGCCCTCGGTCGGGGTGCCGCAGATCGCCGGGGTCGGGTGCAGGGCCGCCGCGAGGTCGAGGGCCGTGACGTCCGGGTCGGCCAGCTCGCCCGTGATCGGGGTGCGCAGGTGCCAGATGGCCGGCGTGGTGACCAGCTCCGGCCCGGCCGGGACGTCCAGCGTCCGGCAGAACGGCCGCAGCGCCTCGACGACGTAGTCGATCACCACGGCGTGCTCCAGCTGGTCCTTGCGGGACGTCCGCAGGGCCTCGCCGTTGGCGCGGTCGGTCGCCGGGTCGGCCGAGCGCGGCATCGAGCCGGCGTGCGGTGACGAGAACACCGTGCGGCCGGTGCGGCGCAGCAGCAGCTCCGGCGTCGCGCCGACGAGCGACCGGCCGCCGGGCAGCTCGGCCGCGTAGGTGAAGTGCCGCGGGTTGCCGACGGCGAGGTTGCGCACGATCCGCTCGGCGGACACCGGCGCGTCGAACTCGAGGTCGAGGGCCCGGGCGAGGACGGCTTTCCGCAGGTCACGCTCACGAAGAGCGTCAACGGCCGCGGCGACGGCGGACATGTGCTGCGCGGGTGAGGGCACCGCACGCACCCGCACGGGCGCGGGGAGGACCTCGCGCGGCAGGGTCGGCGCGCCTTCGGACCGGTGGACGGTCCGGGGCACCACGAGGTGACCCGGCACCTTCGTGTCGGGCCCGGTGTCGAAGGGCAGGACGCCGACGGCCAGCGGGGCGCCGGTCTCGGCCAGCACACCGGGCAGGACCGAGGCCAGCCGCCTCGGGTCCGTCTCGGTGACGGTCCGGATCGTGCCCTGCGCCAGTAGTGCGCGCGAAGCCGTCGTGAACAGGAAGTCGCCACGCTGGTAGCGGGCGGCGAGGTCGAGTGCCGGGGTCGCCGGGTCAGGTGAGCTCACCTCACCAGCGTCCCAGGCTTCGGGAGATCCGCGAGGGGAGTGTCACGAGCGACACTCCCCTCGCGGGAGCTCCTGGTGACGGGCTACTTGAGCGCGTCGATGAGCGCCTCGCGCTGGCGCTCGCCCAGGCCGGCGGCGCGCCGGTCCGGGTCGATGCCGGCCTGCTCGAGCAGGGCGGCGACCTTCACCGCGCCGAGGCCGGGGACGGCCTTCAGCAGCTGGGTGACCTTCGTCTTCCCGATCGTCTTGTTCTCCTTGGCCTGCTTGAGCACCTTTTCGATGCTCTCCTTGCCGGACTTGATCGACGCGAGCAGCTCCGAACGCGCCTTGCGAGCCTCGGCCGCCTTGGCGAGTGCATCGGCGCGCTGCTCCGGAGTCAACGTAGGCAGAGCCAACGTAGTAGTCCTTTCCTCTCAGGTCTCCGCTTTCGCGGCCGACGGCTTTTGTGAGTGCTTGCTGCTGCAAGCGCTGGCCAGCCGTCTCTTACCACGGCCCCAGTAAACGCCACCGGGTTCAACGCCGTGCAACCGACACGCACTTATTACCCCCGGAGGTGACGGCGGGCAACCCGCTCCGGCCTGCGGAAACGCTCCCAAGAACCGTCCCGAGTGGCCATACTCACCCGGAAGTGAAGCCTCCGCTACACCGGGTTTCGACGCATATTTCCTTGCTCACAACGAAAAGCGCAAAAATAGTCGATCATGATCACCGTTCGGTCGTCGCCCGATCGCGGGACGACCGTGACCGAACGGAGCCGTTGTTGACCATGCCCGCTTCACCCGATCCGCACTAGAGTCGGCGCAACCCCAGTTCACCGGCGAACGACCCCCGGGAGCGACCATGTTGAGCACCATGCAGGACGGCCAGCTGTCGCTGGCGAACCTGCTCCGCCACGGCACGTCGGTGCACTCGGCGAGCGAAGTCATCACCTGGACCGGTTCAGAAAGCCGGCGCGAGACCTACGGCGACCTCGGCCGGAACGCCGCCCGGCTCGCGAACGCCCTCCGCGGCCTCGGTGTGACCGGCGACCAGCGCGTCGGCACGTTCATGTGGAACAACGCCGAGCACATGGCGGCCTACCTGGCCGTCCCGGCGATGGGCGCCGTGCTGCACACCCTGAACATCCGCCTGTTCCCCGAGCAGCTGACCTTCGTCGCCAACCACGCCGAGGACCACGTCGTCATCGTCGACGGCACGCTGGTCCCGCTGCTCGCGAAGCAGCTGCCGGAGTTCAAGACCGTCCGGCACGTCATCGTGGCCAACGGCGACGCGGCGTCGCTGCAGGCGCCTGACGGCATCCAGGTGCACTCCTACGCCGAGCTGCTGGCCGGCCAGCCGGACACCTTCGACTGGCCGGACGTCGACGAGCGCTCCGCGGCCGCGATGTGTTACACCTCGGGCACGACGGGTGACCCCAAGGGCGTCGCCTACTCGCACCGCTCGATCTGGCTGCACTCGATGCAGGTCTGCATGAGCGACAGCATGAACCTCGCGCAGAGCGACACGGCGCTGGCGATCGTGCCGATGTTCCACGCGATGGCGTGGGGCCTGCCGTACGCGGCGCTGATGGTCGGCGCGTCCCTGCTGATGCCGGACCGGTTCCTCCAGCCGGCGCCCATCGCGGCGATGCTGGCCGCCGAGAAGCCGACCTTCGCCGGCGCGGTCCCGACCGTCTGGCAGGGGCTGCTCGCCCACCTCGAGGCGAACCCGCAGGACATCTCGCACCTGCGCGAGGTCGTCGTCGGCGGGTCCGCGGTGCCGCCGTCGCTGATGCGCGCGTTCCAGGAGAAGCACAACGTGTCGATCCTGCACGCCTGGGGCATGACCGAGACGTCGCCGCTGGGCAGCGTCGCGCGGCCGCCCGCCACCGCGACCGGCGACGACGCCTGGCGCTACCGCTACACGCAGGGCCGCTTCCCGGCGTCCGTGCGGGCCCGGCTGATCGACGACGACGGCTCGGTGCTGCCCTGGGACGACGAGGCCGTCGGCGAGCTCGAGGTCCAGGGCCCGTGGATCGCCGGGTCGTACTACGGCGGGTCGGAAATCGACCCGGACAAGTTCCACGACGGCTGGCTGCGCACCGGCGACGTCGGCCGCGTCAGCCCGGACGGCTTCCTGACCCTGACCGACCGCGCCAAGGACGTCATCAAGTCCGGCGGCGAGTGGATCTCCTCGGTCGACCTGGAAAACCAGGTGATGGGGCACCCGGCGGTGGCCGAGGCCGCGGTCGTCGGCATCCCCGACGAGAAGTGGGACGAACGGCCGCTGGTCGCCGTCGTGCTCAAGGAGGGCCAGAGCGTCACCCCCGAGGAGCTGCGCGAGTTCCTCAGCGACAAGGTCGCGAAGTGGCAGCTGCCGGAGAACTGGACGTTCGTGGACGAAGTGCCCAAGACGAGCGTCGGCAAGTTCGACAAGAAGCGGATCCGCGCGTCCTACTCCGAGGGAAAGCTCGACATCGCGCAGCTCTAACGGGTAAATCTCCGGCGAGTCTTCATGTTCGTGAAGGCCACTTTGCGGAACCCTGTGTTCCTCATCGTGGCCTTCACGAACTTCACGGAGGGGTTCCGGGGATGCACAACAGGCGCAAGTTCCTGGCGCTGGCGGGCGTCGGCGCGCTGACGGCGGCCTGCGGGTCGAACACCGGGCGGCAGGGTGACCCGCCGCCGTCGACGGCCTACTCGGCGGGCCCGCCACCGTCCGACGCGCCGAAGGTGACGCTGCAGCAGTGGTACCACGCCTACGGCGAGGACGGCGTCCAGGACGCCGTCAAGCGGTACGCCGCGAGCTACCCGGGCGCGAAGGTCGACGTCCAGTGGAACCCCGGCGACTACGACTCGAAGATCGTCACCGCGCTGCAGAACAGCAAGGTGCCGGACGTCTTCGAGGCGCAGGTCAAGATCGACTGGGTGCGGCAGAACCAGGTCGTCTCGCTCGACGACGTCATCGCGCCGGTCAAGGGCGACTTCAGCCCGGCCGTGCTCGCCGCGCAGACCGTCGAAGGCAAGGTCTACGGCATCCCGCAGGCCACCGACACGCAGGTGCTCTTCTACCGCAAGAGCCTGCTGCAGGCCGCCGGGGTGCAGCCGCCGCAGTCCGTCGACGAGCTGATCGACGCGGCGTCGAAGCTGACGAAGGACGGCGTCAAGGGTTTCTTCGCGGGCAACGACGGCGGGGTCGGGGTGCTCACCGGCCCGCTCCTGTGGTCGGCCGGCCTCGACTACCTGAAGAACGGCAACCGTGAAGTCGGCTTCGACGACCCGCGCGCGGCGACCGCGCTCGGCAAGCTGCACACGTTGAACACCAACGGTTCCCTGCTGCTCGGCGCGCCGGCGGACTGGTCGGACCCGGGCGCGTTCATCGACGGGCTGGCCGCGATGCAGTGGACCGGCCTGTGGAACGTGCCGAAGATCCGTGACGCGTTCGACGACGACTTCGGCGTGCTGCCGTTCCCGCGCCTCGACGGCACCGGCGCGCCTTCGGTCCCGGTCGGCGCGTACGGCGCGATGGTGAACGCCAAGAGTGTGCACGTCGGCGAGGCCAAGGCGTTCGTGAAGTGGCTGTGGGTCGACCAGACGCAGGACCAGCTGGAGTTCTCGACGAAGTTCGGCTTCCACGTCCCGGCCCGCCAGAGCCTGGTCGCCAAGGCGGACAGCCTGGCTTCGGGACCGGCGGCCGACGCCGCCCGGTTCGTCAAGGAGAACAGCCACCTCGTCGGCGGTCCGGTGTGGACACAGCAGGCGAACACGGCGCTGTCGGACGCGGTCGCGAAGATCGCGAAGGAGGGAGCGGACCCGGCGGCGCAGGTCAAGACGGCGGTCGGAGTCGCGCAGGCTGAACTGAAGCGCCTGTTCGGATGAACCGGCGCGACGCGCGGACGTTCTGGCTGTTCGTCGGGCCGTTCCTGCTGGGGCTGGCGGTTTTCGCCTACCTGCCGATCGGCTGGAGTGCGTATCTGTCCTTTTTCGACGCCCGCAACACGGTGACGCCGACCGAGTTCGTCGGGCTGGACAACTACGGGCACATGCTCACCGACGAGCCGTTCCTGTCGAGCCTGGGCACGTTCAGCGTGTTCGCGGTGTTCATCGTGCCGCTGACGTTCGTGCTGTCGCTGGCCCTGGCGCTGGGGGTCAATCAGCTGCGGTTCGCGCAGGCGTTCTTCCGGTCGGTGTTCTTCCTGCCGTTCGCGTGCTCGTACGTCGTGGCGTCGCTGATCTGGAAGACGTCGTTGTTCTCGGGTGTCCGGTACGGGCTGGCGAACACGGTGCTCGCGTTGTTCGGCGCGGACCCGGTGGCCTGGACCGGGACGGTCAGCCCGCCGCTGTACTGGGTCGTGCTGGTGACGGCGCGGTTGTGGCTGCAGCTCGGGTTCTACATGATCCTGTTCATCGCGGCGCTGCAACGCATCCCGCGGCACCTGTACGAGGCCGCGTGGCTCGACGGCGCGAAGCCGGGCTGGCAGGTCTTCCGGCACATCACGCTGCCGCAGCTGCGCGCGACGGCCGTGGCGGTGCTGCTGCTGAACCTGATCAACGCGTACCAGGCGTTCGACGAGTTCTACAACATCATGGGCGACTCCCGCGGTTACCCGCCGTTCGCCCGGCCACCGTTGGTGTACTTGTACTACACGTCCTTGGGTTCGGGCGGCCAGGACCTCGGCCGCGGCAGCGCGGGTGCGGTGATCCTGGCGCTGATCATCGCGCTGGTGACCCTGTTGCAGGGCCGCATGCTCCGCTTCGGGCGTGCGTCATGAAGGCGGTCCTGCGCTGGGCGTCCCTCGCCGTGGCGGCGGTCCTGTTCCTGCTGCCGTTCTACCTGCTGCTGCGCAACGGCCTGGCGTCGCGCGCGGAGATCACCGCTCCGGAGTGGACGTTCTTCCCGTCCACAGTGCACTGGGAGAACTTCTCGCGGCTGTTCTCCCTTTCGGACGTCCCTTTTGGACGGAGCCTGCTGAACTCGGCGCTGGTAGCGACCCTGCAGACGACCGGACTGCTGGTGATCTGCTCGCTGGCGGGCTACGGCCTGGCGCGCATCCCGTACCGGCACTCCCGCCTGGTGTTCTACGCGGTGCTGGCGACGCTGATGATCCCGACGTCGGTGACGTTCGTGCCGAGCTTCGTGGTGGTCTCGACGCTCGGCTGGCTGTCGGACTTCCGCGGCCTGGTGATCCCGGGGCTGTTCAGCGCGTTCAGCGTGTTCCTGTTCCGGCAGTACTTTTTGGACTTCCCGCGCGAGCTGGAGGAAGCGGGCCGGGTGGACGGGTTGACGCGCTGGGGAGTGTTCTGGCGCATCGTGGTCCCGAACTCCCGCGGCTTCTTCGCGGCGATCGCGGTCATCACGGTGATCGGCAGCTGGAACGCGTTCCTGTGGCCACTGATCATCGCCCAGTCCCCGGACTCGTGGACGGTCCAGGTGGCGCTGTCGGGGTTGTTGACGGCGCAGAACCCGCAGCTGAACCTGCTCTTCCTGGCGGCGGCGGTGTCGATCCTGCCGATCGTGCTGCTGTTTGTGTTCCTGCAGCGGTACCTGGTCCGCGGGGTGACGGAGTCCGGTCTGGGCGGCACCTGAGTAACGTGCGAGGCCGTCCGCGCGACTCCGCTGTGGACGGACAGAAGCAGGTGCACAGTGACCAGTTACGACCCTTACCAGGCTGACCAGCCGCCGATCGATCCGGCGTACCCGCCTTCGGGGCCGGTCCAGCCGTGGGGGACGCAGCCGTACCCCGTGCAGCCCCACATTTCCCAGCCGTACCCCGCACAGCCCTACGGTCAGCAGCCGTACCCCATGGTCGCGTACCCGATCCTGCGCACGAGCGGCCTCGCGGTCGCGGGCATGGTGCTCGGCATCGTGGCGCTGCTGGCGTTCTGGGTCCCCTTCGTCGACCTGCTCCTCGGCTTCCTCGCGATCGGCCTGTCGTGGGCCGGGATGGTCCAGGCCGGCCGGCCCGGGTACACCGGCAACGGCATGGGCATCGCCGGCCTGGTGTGCGGCATCATCGCGGTCATCCCGGCTCTGGTCGTGATGCTGTTCTTCTTCGGTATGTTCGCCGCGGCCGGAACCGCGTGCGGAATAGCCTGCTGACCGGCACCACCGTCAGCACGAGCGCGCCGCCGTCCGTCACCGACGACGGGATCACGAAGACGCCCAACGCCTGCGTCGCATTCACCGCCAGCACCACCCACCACACCCACGCGCGCCCGGACAACGCCAGCAGGCCCAGCAGGTTGCCCGCCAGGTAGACGTCCCCACCAGGCGCAGCCCCGTCAGGAAGCCGTCCGACGCCGGCGCGCCCGACAGGAAAGCCGCGCGAGCCACCAGTTCGGGTGAGATCACCACGAAGTTCTGCACCGCCGTCCCGATCGCGAAATCCAGCGAACACCCGGCCACCCACCACCGCATCCCCAGCCGCTCGATCGCCGCCGGATCACCGAAGCCGCCCTCGAACTGTTGGACGAAGCCGGCCTCGCCGGCCTGAGCACCCGGCGGCTCGCCGCGCGGCTCGGCGTCAGCTCGCCGACCCTCTACTGGCACGTCAAGGACAAGGCCCAGCCCTCGACCTCCTCGCCGAAACCATCTGCGAAGACGCCTTCGAGATCGACGGCACCCGGCCGTGGCGCGACCAGCTCGAGCAGGGCCTGAACCAGTTCCGCGCGCTGCTCCTCAAGCACCGCGACGCCGCCACCCTGCTCCGCGACCGCCCGCCCGGCCCGAACCGGCTGGCCCACATCGCCCACCGGCGGAAATGACCACGACCTTCGGCGGTACACCCACCCCGACACCTGTGACAGGGTACCTCGAAATGTCACGTTCACCGCCCGGACACCGGCGTCCGGCACGGTGCTGGGCAACCGAGAAACTGGGGAGCGAAAACACATGGCCGAACTCACCCGGCGCACCTTCGCCACCGCGGGCGCCGCCGGACTCGGACTCCTGCTGTGCACGCCGACCGCGAACGCCCTCGACCGCGCCCTGCGGCGCACCGCCACCCGCTCGGTCAGCACCACCGGGACCACGCTTGAACAGGTCGCCACCGGCGGCGGCACCACGAGCTACAGCCGGCTCAGCGCGGGTCCCGGCTGGCCGCTCGTCGTCCGCGGCGACCTCGCCGCTCCGCAGGCCGGCCGCGACGACCGGCGCCGCGCCCTCAGCGCGTTCGTGCAGTTCACCGACCTGCACATCACCGACGCCGAGAGCCCCGCGCGCTTCGAGTACCTGCACCCCTTCATCGGCTCCGCGCACCGGCCGCAGGAAGCCCTCGGCACCGTCGCGACGAGCGCGCTCGTCGAGCGTGTCAACAGCGTTCGCCAGGGCCCCTTCACCGGACGGCCGTTCGACCTCATGGTCACCACCGGCGACAACACCGACAACCACGAGCTGATCGAGCTCGACTGGTTCCTCAAGGTCCTCAACGGCGGCAGCGTCACGCCGAACTCGGGTGACACGAACGCCTACGAAGGTGTCCAGAGCTCGGGCAACAGCGAGTTCTGGAACCCGTCGATCCCCGGCGTGGGTGACGACTACTCCGCGAAGGGCTTCCCGCAGCTGCCCGGCCTGCTCGAAGCCGGCCAGCGGACGTTCACCGCGCCCGGCCTCGACGTGCCGTGGTTCTGCACCTTCGGCAACCACGACGACAGCATCGTCGGCTCGCTGCCGGCGCAGATCCCGGGCGTCAGCGCCTGGTACACCGGGAAGTACAAGGTCATCGGCAAGGACGAGGCCACCGCGAAGAAGCTCGCCGCCGCCGTCAAGAAGGGGTCGGGCGTGCCGGTCGCCGAGCTGTTCGGCGGCGGGGGCACCATCCGCGAGATCACGCCGGACGCGCGGCGCCGCCCGTTCAGCACCGCCGAGTTCGTCCGCGCGCACCTCGACCCCGCCAACACCGGCCCCGGTCCGGTCGGGCACGGCTTCACCAGCGCGAACTCCGACGGCAAGAACGTCTACTACACGTTCCGGATCGCGCCGGGCATCACCGGGATCAGCCTCGACACGACCACCGACGCGGGGCTCGCGGACGGCTCGATCGGCCTCGCGCAGTACAGCTGGGTCGAGTCGACGCTCAAGGCCGGCAGCTCGACCTACTACGACTTCTTCGGCCGCAAGGTCACCCACGGCGTCACCGACGAGCTGTTCGTCCTGTTCAGCCACCACACCAGCGGCTCGATGGGCAACCTGCTGCCGGACTCGCGCCACCTGCTCGACCCGCGTCTCGACGGCAACGCGTTCGTCGCGCTGCTCAAACGGTTCCCGAACGTGCTGGCGTGGGTCAACGGCCACACGCACCTTAACAAGATCACCGCGCACGCCGGGAGCACGCCGAAGCAGAGCTTCTGGGAGATCAACACCGCGTCGCACGTCGACTTCCCGCAGCAGGCCCGGATCGTCGAGGTCGCGGACAACGCCGACGGCACGTTGTCCCTGTTCACCACGCTGGTCGAGGCCGAAGCGCCGTACGCCGTGGACTACGACGCCCGGACGCCGCAAGCGCTTGCGTCGCTGTACCGCGAACTGTCGTACAACGACATCCACGTCGACCTCGGCCGCGTCGGCGAGGCCGTCGACCACAACACCGAGCTGCTGCTGGTGAACCCGCTGAGCTGACCCGCGTTACCCCGGAGGTAATCGTGCGGCGGCCCGGCGTCCGGCAAGCTGCGGGGCATGACCGATCCCGAGGGCACCGAGCTCTTCCACCGGACCATGCCGTTCGCCGAGCGCCTCGGCGTCGAGGTGCTGGCGCACGGGCGCGAGCTCGTCCGCAGCCGGGTGAAGTGGGACGAGAGCCTCTGCACGCTCGGCGGCGTGCTGCACGGGGGCGCGCTCATGGCGCTGGCCGACTCGACCGGCGCCGTGTGCGCGTTCCTCAACCTGCCCGAGGGCGCGCAGGGCACCACGACCGTCGAGTCGAAGACGAACTTCGTGCGCGGCGTGCGTTCGGGCTACGCGACTGCGTCGTCCAGACCACTGCACGCCGGCCGGAGGTTCGTCGTGGTGGAGACGGAGATCCACGACGACAACGGCAAGTTGGTCGCGAAAGTGACACAGACCCAGGCCGTCCTCTAGGTACCTGTTTACATACCGGGCCCGACCGGCAAAAATCCCTGGCTACTGGGTGGGTCGAACGAGGAGCCGGGATGCGCGTACGCAGTCTGTTCACCTTATTGTCGGTTGTCATGCTGACAGCGGTAACCGCGCAGGTCGCCGAGGCGGTGCCCCGGGACGACGAGGCGATCGACTACCACGAATGGGCCGGCGGCCGCCTCCACGAGGGCAGCTTCGCCGGGCTCGCGCTCACCCACGACGGCCTGCGCATCACCCGCCCGGTCGGCACGGTCGAGCACACCGAGCCCGAGCTCGGCACCACGAAGACGTACGAGTACGGCCAGTGGACGTCGCCGTCCTACCGCCAGGGTTTCGGCGCGACGCAGCTGGTCGCGTCGTGGAACGCGCAGACGCCGGCGAAGACCTGGCTGCAGGTCGAGGCGCAGGGCAAGACGTCCGCGGGCGCCGAAACGGCGTGGTACGTGATGGGCCGCTGGGCCAGCGGGGACGCCGACATCCTGCGCACCAGCGTCGACGGCCAGGACGACACCAACGCGCTCGTCGACGTCGACACGCTGGTGACGAAGGCGGGCGTGACGCTGAAGTCGTTCAAGCTGCGGATCAGCCTGTACCGGGAGCAGGGCTCGCGCGCGACGCCGTCGGTGACGTCGCTGGGCGCGATGACCTCGGCCGTGCCGGACCGCTTCGACGTCCAGACGACGAAGCCGGGCCGTGCCACCGGGATCGAGCTGAAGGTGCCCGCGTATGCGCAGAACCTCCACAAGGGACAGTTCCCGCAGTACGGCGGGGGCGGCGAAGCCTGGTGCAGCCCCACTTCCACCGAGATGGTGGCCGAGTACTGGGGCAAGAAGCCGTCGGCGGCGGAGATGTCCTGGATCCCGGCGGACTACGTCGACCCGTCGGTGGCCTTCGCGGCGCGCTACACCTACGACCACGCGTACGACGGCACCGGCAACTGGCCGTTCAACACGGCGTACGCGGCGTCGCGCGGGCTGCGCGGGCACATCACGCGGCTGCACTCGCTGAACGAGCTCGAGACCTACATCGCCCGCGGCATCCCGGTGATCACGTCGCAGTCCTTCCTGTCCGAGGAGCTCGACGGCGCCGGCTACGGCACGGCCGGGCACATCATGGTGGTCGTCGGGTTCACGAAGGACGGCGACGTGATCGTCAACGACCCGGCGTCCAGCAGCAACGACCGGGTCCGGAACGTCTACAAGCGGGACCAGTTCGAGAAGATCTGGCAGCGGACGAAGCGGTACCGGGCGGACGGGACCGTGGCCAGCGGCCCGGGCGGGGTCGTGTACATCGTCACGCCCGCGTAGTTCACCAGGTCTTGCCGGCCTGCTCCCGGACCGTGCGGTTGATCCGGTTGAAGAAGTTGGTCAACGCGATGTTCAGGATGATCGCGGAGAGCTGCTTCTCGTCGAACTGCCCGGCGGCGGCGTCCCAGATCTCGTCGGTCACGCCCGGCTCTCCGTCCTGGATCCGGGTGGCGGCTTCGGTGAGCGCGAGCGCGGCCCGTTCCGGCTCGGTGAAGAACGGCGTCTCGCGCCAGGTGACGACGGCGTGCAGCCGCTCGTCCGTCTCACCCTGCCGCTTCGCCGCCTGGACGCCGGCGTAGGCGCACGGGCTGCAGCCGTTGATCTGGCTGGCCCGCAGGTGGACCAGCTCCAGCAGCAGCGGGTCGACGCCGCCGGCGTGCACCGCCGCGAACAGCTGCTGGACCGCTTCGGTCACCTCGGGGCTGCCGGCGCTCTTCAGTCGTGCTTCCATCGGTCCTCCATCGGTTACCTGTGCCCCTCCGGGCTCGTCACCACCACGACGGAACGGAACCGAGGAAGGTAACAAGATGCCCGACACCCTGGCCGAGGCGTTCGAGACCCAGCGCGACCGGCTGCGCGCGGTCGCCCACCGCATGCTCGGCTCGCACGCCGACGCCGAGGACGTCGTCCAGGAGGCGTGGCTGCGGCTGTCCCGCCAGGACGCGGCGGCGATCCGGAACCTCGAGGGCTGGCTGACCACGGTGGTCGGCCGGATCAGCCTGGACGTCCTGCGTTCGCGCAAGTCGCGGCCCGAGTCGCCGTACGACGAGATCGTGGTGGCGGCCGAGGAGGGCCCGGAGGAGGACGCGGCGCGGGTGGACTCGGTCGGGCTCGCGCTGCTGGTGGTCCTGGAGTCGCTCGGGCCGGGCGAGCGGGTGGCGTTCGTGCTGCACGACCTGTTCGCGGTCCCGTTCGACGAGATCGCCCACATCGTCGGCAAGTCCCCGGGCGCGACGAAGATGCTCGCCAGCCGCGCCCGGCGCAAGGTGCGCGAGGCCTCCCGCCCGGCGACGCCGGGCCGCGAGCAGCGAAAGGTGGTCGAGGCGTTCCTGACGGCGGCCCGCGACGGCGACTTCGAGGGGTTGCTGCGGGTCCTCGACCCCCAGGTCCAGCTGACGGTCGACACCCCGGGCGGCGTCGTGGTGGTCCTGGGCGCGACGAGCGTGGCGGCGGGAGCACGTTTCGGCGCGGCTTCGGGAGGACGCGAGGTCCTGGTCGGCGGCCTGCCGGGAGTGGTGGCGTGGCGCCCGGACGGCAGCCCGCTGTCGGTGGTGGCGTTCACGGTGGTGGGAGAGCTGATCTCGGCGATAGCGGCGGTCGCCGACCCGGCGCGGCTGGCGTCGATGGCGCTGCCGGAGCCGCCCGGAACTGTCGGTGGGTCTCGGTAAACTGGAAGCCGGGGGCCGGAGGCCCATGCAAGACTGCCAAAGCCATGCACCGGCCTCTGCTGTTCCTCGACGTCGACGGCCCGCTGATCCCGTTCGGGCGCAGCTCCGGCGAGTACGAAGTCTTCACGGACACCGGCCCGGGCAATCCGCTGCTTCGCCGGATCGACCCGAGCCTCGGCCCGCGGCTGCTCGCCCTCGGGTGCGACCTCGTCTGGGCCACCACCTGGGCGGACGACGCCAACGAGTGCATCGCCCCGTTGCTCGGTCTGCCGCCGCTCCCGGTGCTCGACTTCCCCGACGAGGACACCGGTCCCGGGACGCACTGGAAGACGCGGCGCATCGTCGAGCGGGCGGCGGGACACCCGTTCGCCTGGATCGACGACGAAACCACCGACGCGGACCGCTCCTGGGTGGCGGGCCACCACCCGGGCCCGGCGTTGCTCCACACCGTCTCCGCGAGTGCCGGTCTGACGACCCGCGACCTGGATGTCATCGCGGCCTGGAGTTGCGGACTACGCAACCCGTTGCACCCTCACCACCGAACCTCACTCATGCGGATGTCGCCATCTCCGCATGATCCGTGATTAGCTGCGGGCAGCACCAGCAGCGCGGCCGGAAGGTGGATTCGCATGCCGTACGAGGTCCAGGGGGTTGTTTCGCGGGCGAAGGGCGAGCCCGTCTCGCTGGAGACCGTCCTCGTCCCCGATCCCGGGCCGGGTGAGGCCGTCGTGAACGTGCAGGCCTGCGGGGTCTGCCACACCGACCTGCACTACCGCGAGGGCGGGATCAACGACGACTTCCCGTTCCTGCTCGGCCACGAGGCCGCCGGGGTGGTCGAAGCCGTCGGCGACGGTGTCACCGATCTCGAGCCCGGCGACTACGTCATCCTCAACTGGCGCGCCGTCTGCGGCACCTGCCGGGCCTGCCGGCGCGGCAAGCCGTGGTACTGCTTCTCGACGTTCAACGCCGCCCAGCCGATGACGCTCGCCGACGGCACCAAGCTGTCACCCGCCCTCGGCATCGGCGCCTTCCTCGAGAAGACGCTCGTCCACAGCGGACAGTGCACGAAGGTCAGCCGCGACGCCGAACCGGCCGTCGCCGGGCTGCTCGGCTGCGGCGTGATGGCCGGGCTCGGCGCGGCGATCAACACCGGCGCCGTCACCCGCGGCGACTCGGTCGCCGTCATCGGCTGCGGCGGGGTCGGTGACGCCGCCATCGCCGGCGCGAAGCTCGCCGGGGCCACCACGATCGTCGCGATCGACATGGACGACCGGAAGCTCGAGTGGGCCAAGGACTTCGGCGCGACGCACACCGTCAACAGCCGCGGGCTCAGCGAAGAAGCCGTCGTCGAGGCCATGCAGGACGCCACGAACTCCTTCGGTCCCGACGTCGTGATCGACGCCGTCGGCCGCCCGGAGACCTGGCGGCAGGCCTTCTACGGCCGCGACCTCGCGGGCACCGTGGTTCTCGTCGGCGTCCCGACACCGGAGATGCGCCTGAACGACCTGCCGCTGATCGACTTCTTCTCGCGCGGCGGCTCGCTCAAGTCGTCGTGGTACGGCGACTGCCTGCCCTCCCGCGACTTCCCGATGCTGGTGGACCTCTACCTGCAGGGCCGGCTGCCGCTCGACAAGTTCGTCACCGAACGGATCGGTGTCGACGGCGTCGAGCAGGCCTTCGAGCGCATGCACCACGGGGACGTCCTGCGCAGCGTGGTGACGTTCTGACCCTGTTCACCGACGACGAGTACCCGGCCGAGCCCTACCCGGGCGCCCGGCCGGGTTTCTCGTTCGTGCACGTCGACGGCGTCGGGCACCCGCTCGACGCCGCGCCCGCGGGCTGGCGCGACCGGATGGCCGTGCTCGCCTACGGCTCGAACGCGAACCCGTCGAAGATCACCTGGCTGCGGGCGCGGCTCGGGCTCGAAGGCCCGGTCGTGGTCGCGCACGCGCGCTGCGGCGGGCTCGCCGCGGTGTGGGCGGCCGGCCTCCGCGTGGTCGACGACCAGCGCCCGGCCACCCTCACCGCGATGGACGGCGTCGAGGAGCACGCCGTCTGGTTCGTGACGCCGGACCAGCTCGCGGTGCTCGACCGCTGCGAGGGCCGCGGCACGCGGTACCACCTGGCCCGGCTGACCGAGCCCGACATCACCCTCGAAGACGGCACGCGCCTGACCGAGGTGTGCAGTTACGTCGGCGCCGCGCCGATCCGCTATCCCCTGCTGGTGGACGGCAAACCGGTGCGCACCGCCGACGTCCCGCAAGCCGAGGCGGCCGCGCTCGACGGCGTCGCCGCGGACGGCCACGGTGTTCCCTGCGAAGTGCTCAGACCAGCTTCCCCGGGTTGAGGATCCCCGTCGGGTCCACAGTGGACTTCGCCGCGCGCAGGACCTCGACACCCAGCTCGCCGATCTCCGCCTTCAGGTACGGCGCGTGGTCGACACCGACGGCGTGGTGGTGCGAAATCGTGCCCAGGCCGGAGATCGCCTCGCACGCGGCCGCCTTCGCCCGCTGCCACTGGCCGACCGGGTCGCTCTCGTCGCGCGCGGTCAGCACGGTGAAGTAGAGCGACGCGCCGGTCTCGTACGCGTGCGAAATGTGGCACATCACGATCGCCCGTCCCAAGGACGCCGTCAGCGCCGCGCGGACGTCGTCACGCAGCTCGTCCACATTGGACCAGTACGCGGCGGTCTCCAGCGTTTCGACGCAGACTCCTTGATCCAGCAGCATGTCCCGCTGCCGCGGGCCGGCGAACCGGCCGTGGCGCCAGGACTCCCCGAGCGCCTTGCCGACCCGCACGGCACCCGAAGCCTTGAGCCGTCGAATGGTTTCCCGGCGGCGCAAAGCCACGTCGTGCGCGGTGCCCTCCCAGCCGACGATGAGGAAACACGGGTGCGGCACACCGCGTGCCGCGAGGTACCGGCGCAGCGCCGTCGTCTTGAGTCCCGCGTTCAACGCCAGTGAAACCGCGGTTTCGTCCCCATCGGACAGTCGTGTGACGTCGGCGAGCGCGTGGTTCTGCGCCAGGTCGCGCACGGCCTCCCGCCCCGCTTCCCAGCTGGGCAGCGCATAACCCTCGTACCGGCGGACCGGCGGCGCGGGCCGCACCCGCAGCGCGACCTCGGTGATCACGCCGAGCGCGCCTTCGCTGCCGACCGCGAGCTGACGCAGGTCCGGCCCGGCGGCGGACGCCGGCGCGACACCGAGCTTCCACTCGCCGCGCGGGGTGGCCAGCCGCACGCGGGTCACCATGTCCTCGAACCGCCCGTACCCCGACGACGCCTGCCCGGCCGAGCGGGTCGCCGCGAAACCGCCGATCGTGGCCCGCTCGAAGGACTGCGGGATGTGCCCGAGCGTCAGGCCGTGCTCGCCGAGGAGCCGCTCGGCCTCGGGACCGCGAACCCCCGCCTGCAGGACGGCGATGCGCGACTCGGTGTCGACCGACACCAGCGCGTCGAGCCGGACGAGGTCGAGCGCGATCACCGACGTCTTGTCCCCGCGCAGCGCCGAGACGCCGCCGACCACCGAGGTGCCGCCACCGAAGGGCACCACCCCGACGTCGTGCCGGACGCAGACGTCGAGCACGGCCTGGACCTCGTCCGGGTCGGCCGGCAGGACCACCGCGTCGGGGATCGGGAAGTCCGCCGACCCCGACCGGCGGCGCAGCAGGTCGAGGTAGGACAGTCCGGTCGCCCGCGCGAGCCGCGAAGCGTCGTTCACCAGCACGTTTTCCGCGCCGACCACCGCGACGAGCGCCTCGGACGCAGGTTCGCCGAGTTTCGGTGACGGTATTTCCGCCGTCATTTCGGCCGCTGGGGCGGCGCCGGCCCCGATCGGACCGATACGCTGGTCGAGCCACTTGGCCGCCCGCGCGGGCAGCTCGGCGGCGTCGGCGGCTTCCGGGGTCCAGGACCGTCGGAGACGGTGGTCAATCAGCTCGTTCACGACTACAGTGTGACATATGGACGTGAAACGTCACACCACACAGAACGCGGGTTCCTCCGCGCTCGCGGACACCCGTAACCGCCAGACGGCGACGCGCGTGGCCGATGACGTGCTGCTCGACGCCGCGCGCTCCTGCGTGCTGGCCGTCGGTGTGCGTCGCACCACACTCGCCGAAATCGCCCGCACCGCCCGCGTCAGCCGGATGACGGTCTACCGCCGGTTTCCCGACGTCCGCAGTGTGCTCGCCGCCCTGATGACGCGGGAGTTCAGCGGACTGCTGCGCACCGCCAGCGAGCGCGGCGCCGACGCCGCGAACAGCCGTGAACGGCTGGTGCTCATCGCCTCGGCCGGCGTCCGCTCGCTGTCGGCCGACCCGCTGTTCCGCACGCTGCTCGACGTCGACCCGGAACTGCTGCTGCCGTACATCGTGGAGCGGCTCGGCGCGACGCAGAAGTTCGCCGAGCAGGCGCTGCACCAGCTCCTCGAGGCCGGCCACCAGGACGGCTCGGTCCGGCGCGCGCCGGTCGCGGCGCAGTCCCGGTCGGTGCTGCTGGTGGTCCAGTCCTTCGCGTTCTCCCTGCGCCCGGCCACGGCGGACGTCGACGAGGAAGCACTGCTGGCGGAGTTCACCCACGTGCTCGATTCGGCGTTGCAACCATGACGTCCGGCTCACTCAACGCCCGGCGCCGGGACCGCGAGCTCGCGGAGCTGGCGTCGGGCGAGCGTGTCGACGTGGTGGTGGTCGGCGGCGGTGTCACCGGCACGGGAATCGCGTTGGACGCGGCGACGCGCGGGTTGTCGGTGGCGCTCGTCGAGGCGCACGACCTGGCGTTCGGGACGTCCCGCTGGTCGTCGAAGCTCGTCCACGGCGGCCTGCGGTACCTGGCGCACGGCGAGCTCGGACTGGCGCACGAAAGCGCTGTCGAGCGCGGTGTTCTGATGACACGCACGGCGCCGCACCTCACGCGGGCGATGCCGCAGCTGTTTCCGTTGTACCCCAGCACTTCCCGGGCCCAGCAGGCCATCGTGGCGGCCGGCCTGCACGCGGGAGACGGCCTCCGCCGCGCGGCGCGCACGCCGTCGTCCGTGCTGCCCCGGCCGCGGTCGATCCCCACCGCCGAGGCGCTGGCGCTGGCCCCGGGATTGTCGCCGGTGGGCTTGCGCGGAGCGCTCCTCGCGTACGACGGCGCGCTGGTCGACGACGCCCGCCTGGTGGTGTCCCTGGCCCGCACGGCGGCGACGTTCGGCGCGCGCATCCTGACACGGCTTTCGGCGTTGTCGGTTTCCGCCGACCGGGTCCAGGTCCGCGACGGCGTTTCGGGTGACACGCTGGACATCCACGCCCGCCAGGTGATCAACGCGACGGGCGTGTGGGCGGGAACCCTGACCGGCTCGGTGCGGCTGCGGCCGTCCCTCGGCTCACACCTGGTGCTCGCGCCGGGGACGGTGCCGATGGGGACCACGTCGGTGAACATCGGCGTGCCGGGCGAGACCAACCGGTTCGTCTTCCTGTTGCCTCAGCCGGACGGCCGGGTCTACTTGGGACTGACGGACGAGCCGGTCTCCGGCGAGATTCCCGATGTGCCGGCTGTTCCTGAGTCCGATGTGGACTTCCTGCTTTCTTTGGCCTCTTCCGTGCTGGCGCGCCAGCTGACCCGCGCGGACGTGGCTGGGTCGTACGCGGGCCTACGCCCGCTGGTCGAGGGCGGCGGTGGCCGGTCGGCGGACCTGTCCCGCAAGCACGCGGTGCTCGCCGGTTCCGACGGCCTGCTGACGGTGGTCGGCGGGAAGCTCACCACGTACCGGCGGATGGCGGAGGACGCCGTCGACGCGGCGGTGCGGCTGGCCGGGCTGACGGCGTCGCCTTGCCGGACTGCTCGCCTGCCGTTGCTGGGCGCGGCGGCGCGGTCGAGTCTGTCTCTTGTGGACGCTGCTCCGCGGCTGGTGGCCCGGTACGGGACGGAGGCCCCGCGGGTGGCGGCCTTGGGCGAGCTGGACGCGGAGTTCGCGGCGCCGGTGGCCCCGGGAACCGAGATCACGGCGGCCGAGGTGGTCTGGGCGGTCCGGAACGAGGGGGCGCTGGACGTCGAGGACGTGCTGGAGCGCCGGACTCGGCTGGCGTTGATCCCGTCGGATGCCGCTGCGGCTGCGCCGCGGGTTGCGGAGCTTGTCGACAAGTCGCTGGCCGGACTGACCTGACCGGTTGCGCGGCCGGGCGCCAGACGTCGCGCGGCCGCCAACCGCGGGCAGCGCCTGGGCCGAGCAGCCTTCACCCAGCGAGCCCGAGAACATCCGCGGCAGTCCGCCCACCCCTGCCCAAACCCTTCTTGATGTTCTCTTAAGTTGACGACTCGTTGGGTTTTTGCAACAGTACGTTCCATGAGTCCGGTCAGACGCGGCAAGGAGCTGCCGATCTACAACCGGCTTCCCGTGCTTCGAGCCGAGCGCGGGTTGAGCAGGGCCGCGCTCGCCGATGCCGTCGAGGTCAACCCACAGACCATCGGCGCGCTCGAGCGCGGGGACCATTATCCGAGCCTGGACCTGGCGTTCCGGATCTGCGCGGTGTTCGACCTGCCCGTCGAAGCGGTGTTCAGCCGCGCGCCGTTCACGCCGCTGTCCACCCAGGTCTACCGCGAGGGGGGAGCATGACCGAACGACCAGGCCGGCTCGCGGCCTACTGGGAACGTCAGCTGGACAAACTTGACGAACGAGAACGGCAAGCGGCGCGGCAGCTGCCTCGCTGGCGGACGCGGCGGCGACGGCGGTCGCTGGCCGTCGTGCTGGCCGGGGCCGATCTGGTGCTGATCGTCAGCGCCACCATGTTCACCGTGGCGAACGACTGGCTCTACTTCGGCCTGTGGGCCGGCAGCATCCTGCTCGGCGGCACCGCTTTCATGCTGCTGCGGATCCTGACCGGCCGGATGAGCGGCGGGTTCTCGCGGCTGCTGGACGAACGCGAGCGCGAGTGGCGCCACCGCGTCACCTTCATCGGCTACCAGACGCTGGCCTTCCTGATGGTCGTCGCGCTGATCTACAGCCTGGTGATCGCCCACGCCGAAGAGGGCGGCGTCCGCGGCGCGATGATGCTGTCCGCGCTGCTGGTCACCGGCACCACCGTCCCGCCGATCGTGCTGGGCTGGTCGCTGCCGGACGACGACCCCGAGGACTTCGAGGAGGGGATGGGGAATGAGTGAGGGGACACTGGAGATCGACACGGTCTCCAAGCGCTACGGCGCCAAGGTCGCGCTGGACGGCGTGACGTTCGACGTCCGGGCCGGGGAGCTGTTCGGCTTCGTCGGCAGCAACGGCGCCGGCAAGACGACGACCATGCGGATCGCGCTGGGGGTGCTGGCCGCCGACGGCGGTGAGGTGCGGTTCGGCGGCGAGAAGATCACGCACGAAGCGCGCACGCACATCGGCTACATGCCCGAGGAACGCGGGCTGTACCCGAAGATGAAGGTGCTCGACCAGCTCGTCTACCTGGCCGAGCTGCACGGCCTGAGCGCGAACGAGGCGCACCGCAACGCCGAGAACTGGATCACCCGGCTCGGGCTGGCCGAGCGTCGCCGCGACGAGGTGCAGAAGCTCAGCCTCGGCAACCAGCAGCGCGTCCAGCTGGCCGCCGCGCTGGTGCACGACCCGGCCGTGCTGGTGCTCGACGAGCCGTTCTCCGGCCTCGACCCGCTGGCCGTCGACGTGATGAGCGGGGTGCTGCGGGAGAAGGCCGCCGCCGGGGTGCCGGTGGTCTTCTCCAGCCACCAGCTCGACCTCGTCGAGCGGCTGTGCGACCGGGTCGGGATCATCCGCAACGGCCGGATGGTCGCCGTCGGCACCGTCGACGAGCTGACGTCGGGGGCGGCCGGCAAGCTCGTGGTCACCGCTCCGGCCGCGCGTCCCGGCTGGGCCGCGAGCCTGCCCGGCGTGCGTGTGCTGGAGGAAGACGGCGCCACCACCGTGCTCGAGCTCGACCCGAGCGCCGACGACCAGGCCGTGCTCGCCGCCGCGCTGGCGACCGGGCCGGTCACCGAGTTCAGCCGTCGTCGCCGGTCGCTGACCGAGCTCTTCCGCGACGCCGTGGCCGACAAGGGGGAACCGCGATGAGGAAGCTGAGTGGCCGGCGGGCCGTCTGGCTCGTGATGAAGCGCGAGCTGAACACGCGGCTGCGCACACGCTCGTTCGTGATCGGCACCGTCGTGCTGCTGGTGCTGCTGCTGGGGTACGTCGGGTTCCAGAGCTCACTGGCGGGCTCGGCGGGCAGGAGCAAGGTCGGGCTCACCGGCCAGGCGATCGGGATCGCCCAGCAGCTGCAGACGCAAGCCGCCCTGTCCGGGCGGGAGATCTCGACGGCCGTCGTGACCGATCCGGCGGAGGGCCGGAAGCAGGTCGAGGACGGCGACCTCGACGCGCTCGTCTCGGGCAGCGCGGCGAAGCTGACCGCCACCTATAAGTCCTCTTTGGACGACCAGCTGCGCCGGGTCCTCGACCAGGTCGCGCAGCAGCAGGTGCTCGACGGCGTGCTCTCGTCCGCACAGCTCGAGCCCGCCGAGGTGATGGCCCAGGTCCACGGCACCCACGTGCAGGACGACGCTCTGTCGCCGGAGCCGGCCGACCAGACCCAGCGGCTCATCGTCGGCCTGATCGTCGCTTTCCTGCTCTACATGAGCATCATCACCTACGGGATGATGGTCGCCCAGGGGGTCGTCGAGGAGAAGTCGAGCCGGGTCGTGGAGATCCTGCTCGCCAGCGTCCGTCCGTGGCAGCTGTTGCTGGGCAAGGTGATCGGGCTCGGCCTGGTCGGCCTGACGCAGCTGGTGATCCTCGGCGCGGCCGGCCTGGCGGCGGCGTCGGCGACCGGCGTGTTCTCGCTGTCCGGCTTCGCGACCGGGACGCTCCTGTGGGGCCTGCTCTGGTACCTGCTCGGTTTCCTGCTGTACGCGACGATCTACGGCGCGCTGGGGTCGCTGGTGTCGCGGCAGGAGGACACGCAGTCGGTGGTCTCGCCGCTCAACATCGTCCTGATCGTCGGGTTCATCGCCGGGATCAACCTGCTGCTGCAGGACCCGTCGGGCACCGGGACGAAGGTGCTCTCGCTCATCCCGCTGCTCTCGCCGATCCTGATGCCGGCCCGCATCTCGACCGGCGCGGCGGCGGGCTGGGAGATCGCGCTGTCGCTGGGGTTGACGGTCGCGTTGGTCGCGCTGCTGACGTGGTTGGGCGGGCGGATCTACGGCAACAGCGTGCTGCGGATCGGCAGCCGCATCAAGCTGTCGGAGGCCCTGCGCGGCTGATCACGACGTGATCGTGCCGTACCGCTCCAAGGACACCTGGCGCTCGTGGGCGTGGTCGACCATCGGCTCCGGGTAGTCCTTGGGGCGGTCCTTCAGCTTGTGGACCGCTTTCCCTTCGACCGAACACAGTTCCGGCACGTACTTGCGGACGTAGTCGCCGTTCGGGTCGAACTTTTCGCCCTGTGTGGTCGGATTGAAGATCCGGAAGTACGGCGCCGCGTCGGTGCCGCTGCCCGCGACCCACTGCCAGTTCAGCTGGTTCGACGCGAGGTCGCCGTCGACCAGGTGCTTCATGAAGTGCCGCGCGCCGAGCCACCACGGCAGGTGCAGGTCCTTCACCAGGAAGCTCGCGACGACCATCCGGACGCGGTTGTGCATCCAGCCCTCGGCCAGCAGCTGCCGCATCCCGGCGTCGACGATCGGGTAACCGGTCCGGCCGGCGCACCACTGCTCGAAAGCCTCGTTGTCGTTGTCGTGCTTCATCTTGTCGAACCGCACGTCGTAGTTCTTGCGCGCGGTTTCCGGCCGGTGCCACAGGACGTCGGCGTGGAACTCGCGCCAGCACAGCTCGCCCCGCATCGACTTCGCGCCGGCGCCGTCGTTCCCGGCGAGGTCCGCCAGCAGCGTCCGCGGGTGGACGCACCCCCAGCGTAGGTACGGCGAAATCCGCGTGGTCCCTTCCCGGTCCGGCCGGTCGCGGTCGGTGTCGTACGTCTCGAGCCCGCCGTCGAGGAAGGCGTGCCAGACGTCCAGCGCGGCCTGCTCACCCGGCTCGGGCAGCGACGCCGAAACGCGCGGCGGCTTGGGGATCTTCAGCGTGCGAGGCGGCTCGACCCAGTCCACAAGGGACGGTCCGGTGTCGGCGGGACCCCGCCAGCCGTGCGCGGTCCAGGCGCGGTGGAACGGCGTGAAGACGCGGTACGGGTCACCGTCCGGTTTGGTCACGCGCCCCGGCGTCACCGCGTACGGCGATCCCGTCTCGACCCAGTCGATGTTGTTGTCCGCCAGCGCCTTGGCGACCTCGGCGTCGCGACGTCGTCCATAGGGGCCGGTGTCGGCGCTGACGTGCACCGCCGCGGCGCCGATCTTCTTGGCCGCCTTCACCACTTCGGCCGCCGGCTCGCCGCGCACCACCATCAGGCGGCCGCCGAGCTGCTCGTCCAGCTTTTCCAGGCAGCCGTAGAGGAACGCCGCCCGCGGCGCGCCGCCCGGCTTCAGCAGCGCCTCGTCGAGGACGTACAACGCGAGGACGTGCTTGCTGTGCTTCGACGCTTCGAGCAGCGCGGCGTGGTCGCCCAGCCGCAGGTCGCGGCGGAACCACAGGACAACGGGTGCTTCTCTGGTCACGCGGCCCAACGATAAACGCCCCGCCGTGCCAGTGCACGACGGGGCGTTTGCCAGGGTGAGCCGCTCAGCGCTCCGACATCGGGATGTAGTCCCGCGACGGGTAGCCGGTGTAGATCTGCCGCGGGCGGCCGATCTTGGTGGCCGGGTCGTTGATCATCTCGCGCCAGTGCGCGATCCAGCCCGGCAGGCGGCCGAGCGCGAACAGCACCGTGAAGAACTTCGTCGGGAAGCCCAGCGCCCGGTAGATCAGGCCGGTGTAGAAGTCCACGTTCGGGTACAGCTTGCGCTCGATGAAGTAGTCGTCCGAAAGGGCGGTCTCTTCGAGCTTCTTGGCGATGTCGAGCAGCTGGTCGCCGCCCTTGAGCTTGCCGAGGATCTCGTCCGCGGTGTTCTTGATGATCTTCGCGCGCGGGTCGTAGTTCTTGTAGACCCGGTGCCCGAAGCCCATCAGCTTCACGCCCTTTTCCTTGTTCTTCACCCGCTCGACGAACTTGGCGACATCGCCGCCGTCGCGCTGGATGCCCTCGAGCATGTCGAGGACCGCCGCGTTCGCGCCGCCGTGCAGCGGGCCGAACAGTGCGTTGATGCCGGCCGAGATCGACGCGAACAGGTTCGCCTCGGACGAGCCGACCAGGCGCACCGTCGAGGTCGAGCAGTTCTGCTCGTGGTCGGCGTGCAGGATGAACAGCAGGTCGAGCGCCTTCGCGACGTCCGGGTCGACCTCGTACGGCTCGGCCGGGAAGCCGAACGTCATCCGCAGGAAGTTCTCGACCAGGCCGAGCGAGTTGTCCGGGTACAGCAGCGGCTGGCCGACGGACTTCTTGTACGCGTACGCGGCCAGGGTTGGGACCTTGGCGAGCAGGCGGATGGTGGACAGCTCCACGTTCGGCTCGTCGAACGGGTCGAGCGAGTCCTGGTAGAACGTCGACAGCGCCGACACCGCGCTGGACAGCACCGGCATCGGGTGCGCGTCGCGCGGGAAGCCGCTGAAGAACGCCTTGAGGTCCTCGTGCAGCAGCGTGTGGCGCTGGATCTTCTCGGTGAAGTCGGCCAGCTGGGCCTCGGTCGGCAGCTCGCCGTAGATCAGCAGGTAGGAGACCTCGACGAAGGTCGACTTCTCGGCCAGCTGCTCGATCGGGTACCCGCGGTACCGGAGGATGCCGGCGTCACCGTCGATGTAGGCGATGGCGGACGACGCGGCGCCGGTGTTGACGAAGCCGGGGTCGTAGGTGATGTGCCCCGTCTGCGCCAGCAGCTTCCCCAGTTCGATCCCGGGCGCGCCCTCGACCGGGTGGACGATCTTGAACTCGTGCTCGCCACTCGGCAGGGTCAGCTTCGCGGTTTCGCCGCCGGACTGCCCCGCAGTCGTCGCGTCGGACATGCAAGTCCCTCTCACGTTGGGCACGGGCCGGCGGCGCCTGTACGTTCCACAGGTAGCCACGTGTTCACGCGAGGAAACACTGGCGCCTCGCTGCACACCGCCCCGCTGGGGTATGAAGAATGCCCCTCTACGCTAGTCGAGAAACGTGTGTTCGCGCAGCGGTGACGTTGCTCCTGGGGGCCCCTTTGGGACCAGGTTCACACGGTGGATGCCATGTCGGCCGACGTCGGCGGTTCGGCGCCGCTTCGGGAGACGGTGATCGAGGCCGCTTTCGCGGCGAACGTGAGAGCTTCGCGCCACGCGTCCGCGTCCAGTGCGGCCAGGTCAGTGACATCGTGGGTGTGCAGCCAGGCCAGCAGCGCGCCCTGGACCGTGTCACCCGCGCCGATCGTGTCGACGACGGTCACCTTGCGCGACGGCAGGTGGGCCAGCTCACCTGCGGCGGTGATCACCGCGACGCCGTCGGCGCCCCGGGTGAGCACCACGGCGTCCACACCGGACTCGATCCACGTCTTCGCCGCGGCGACCGGGTCGGCGCCTTCGGTGAGCCACGCGGCGTCGTCGTCGGAGATCTTGAGCAGCCGGACGTCCGGCAGCCAGGACGTGAACCGGGCGCGGTAGGCGGCGGGATCGGTGATGAGCGCTTCGCGGATGTTCGGGTCGAGCACGGTCAGCACGCCGCGGGCGGCCTCGCGCCGCAGCATCGCTTCGTACGCCGAGGCGCCGGGCTCGAGGACCATGCCGAGCGTGCCGAGCGAGAGCGCCGTCACGTTTTCCGGCAGCGGACCCGGGTCGGCGACGAGCCGGTCGGCGGTTCCCTCGACGTAGAACGTGTAGTGCGCCGCGCCCTTCGCGTCGAGCGCGACGACGGCCAGCGTCGTCGGCTCGTCTCCGCGCTGCAGCAGCGTGGTGTCGACGGCCGAGGCGTGCAGGCGCTCGACCATCGCGTCGCCGAAGCGGTCGGTGGACACGCGCGAGAGGAAGGCCGTCGGCACGCCGAGCCGGCCGGCGGCCAGCGAGACGTTGTACGGGCCGCCGCCGAGCCGCGGCAGCAGCGCGCGCAACCCACCGTCCACAGTGGAATCCAGGGGGTCGCCGGGAACCAGGTCGACCAGAGCTTCTCCGCCTACGACGATCACGAGGAGGAGTTTAAGTGACCGGAGGCTGACAATTCCTGTCCGCTATTTGTTCAGCCCGCCGAGGAGCAGTTCACCCAGGGCGGTGAACGCCTCGGCGTCGGACACGTCGGTCCGCCGGCCGAGCACCCCGGTCTGGATGCCTTCGATGATCAGCCCGGTCATCTCCGCCACGAGGCGCGCGTGGACGTCGCGGAACACCCCTTCGGCGACGCCCTGGTCGATGAAGTCGCGAAGCCGCTTCGCCGCGTACCGGCTGTTTAGCTGGTAGGCCTCACGGGCCGGGCCGAACTCGGCGAGGTCGCGCATGAACGCCGCGGACGCCCGGTTCAGGTGCTCGGCGACGCCGTCCAGGTACTCCCCGATGAGCTTGCGGGCGTCGTCGATGCCGGCGATCCGCTCCTCGATCCGCTCCGCGGCGCCCCGGAAGAACTGCGTGACGACCTTGACGGCGAGCTGCTCCTTGCTGGGCGCGAGCGCGTAGAGCGTCGACTTCGAGCAGCGCAGGCGGGTGGCGATGTCCTCCAGCGTGAAGACGGCGAAGCCTTCGGCGAGGAAGAGCGCCTCGAGGTCGGCGAGCAGGGCTCGCTGGCGAGCCGTGGGCCGGCGACGGGCTTCCATCGGACCACTATCCCTTACCTCTAGTCGGCCACCCCAGGCTCTTCGTACTGTACTCTAAGCGGGCCCACAGTACTGTTTTCAGTACCGTTTTGCTGGAGGACGACGATGCCCGCCGAACGCCTGCTGCCCGATTCGGCCGCCGAGGACCTGCTCGCGCTGGCCACCGAGATCGCGCGCGACGAGCTCGCGCCCCGGGCGGCCGCGGCCGAGGAGGCCGAGGAGTTCCCGCGCGAGCAGTTCCGCCTGCTCGGCAAGTCCGGGCTGCTGGGGCTGCCGTACTCGGAGCGCTGGGGTGGCGGCGAGCTGTCGTACGAGGTCTACCTGCAGGTCCTCGAGGAGCTCGCGGCCGCGTGGATGACGGTCGGCGTCGGCCTCTCGGTGCACACGATGTCCTGTTACGCGCTGGCGGAGTGGGGCACCGACGAGCAGCGCGACCGCTGGCTCCCGGACATGCTGGAGGGCTCGCTCCTGGGGGCGTACGCGCTGTCGGAGACCCAGGCGGGCTCGGACGCGGCGGCCCTGACCACGCGCGCGCGTCTCGACGGCTCGGACTACGTCGTGAACGGCACGAAGGCGTGGATCACCCACGCGGGAGCGGCCGACTTCTACACGACGATGGTCCGCACGAGCGACGACGGCGGCCACGGCATCTCATGCCTCCTGGTCCCGGCGTCGACGGACGGCCTCTCGGCGGCGCCGCGCGAGCGCAAGATGGGCCTCACCGGGTCCCCGACGGCCCAGATGATCTTCGACAACGCGCGCGTGCCCGCTTCCCGGCGGCTGGGCGAGGAGGGCGACGGTCTCCGGATCGCGCTGTCGTCGTTGAGCTCGGGCCGCCTCGGCATCGCGGCGTGCGCGGTGGGCCTGGCGCAGGCGGCGCTGGACGAAGCGGTGCAGTACGCGAAGGGCCGCTCGCAGTTCGGCCGCCCGATCATCGACTTCCAGGGCGTCGAGTTCCTCCTGGCCGACATGGCGGCGACGGTGGAGTCGTCCCGCGCGACGTACCTGGAGGCGGCCCGGCGACGCGACCGCGGGCTGCCGTTCCAGCGCCAGGCGTCGATCGCGAAGCTGGTGGCGACGGACGGCGCGATGAAGGTGACGACGGACGCGGTCCAGGTCCTCGGCGGGGCCGGGTACACGCGGGACTTCCCGGTGGAGCGGTACATGCGGGAGGCGAAGGTGCCACAGATCTTCGAGGGGACGAACCAGATCCAGCGGATGGTCATCGCGCGGGAGCTGAAGGCGAGCTGACCCGGCTGAGCGAATGCTGTCACACGCACGGTACGGATAGCGTCACTTCACGTTCAGTCCGACTTCAGTGGAGTGCCGTGCCCGTGATTCCTGTTCGCCTGCTGACCATCGACGAGTACGCAGCGCTCGGCGAGACCGAAGTCGGTTACACCGAACTCGTGGAGGGCTGCGTGGTGACGTCGCCGAATCCGGGCGCCGCGCACAACTGCGCAGCGTTCGAGCTGTGCCGGCAGCTCGAACCGCAGGTGCCACCCGAGCTCGACTTCGTCCACGGAATCGACCTGGACCTGCGCCTGGCATCCGCCGGTGAACCCGGCTTCTCTCGCCGGCCGGACCTGCTGATCTTCGACAAGGCCGCGCTCGCTCGCGACGACAACCACATGCTTCGAGCCGACGAAGTGGCCGTTGTCGTCGAAATCGTCTCGCCGGGCTCGAAGCGCACCGACTACCAGGTAAAGCACGACGAATACGCCGATGCGGGAATCCCGCACTACTGGATTGTCGACATCACCGATCCCATCTCCCTGGTCGCATGCCACCAAGGCGGCGAGTTCGGGTATATGGACGCCTCAGCGGTCACCGGCACATTCACCACCGACGTCCCGTTCCCGGTCAAGATCGACCTGGACGCGCTCCTCGACTGATCGGACGACACGCCGGAACCGCCCGGTAACCGGCGTGCCGTCCGAAACTCAGCGGGTTTCGCGGTACCTGCGGTCCGCGGAAACTCCCTCGCCCAGCTGCTCGTCGAAGTGATACACCTCGGCGCCGCGGACGAACACCCGCAGCGCGCGGTTCATCACATCGAGCGGGTCGCCGCTCCACAGCACCACGTCCGCGTCCAGGCCCGGCTTCAGCGACCCGATCTGCCCGTCCAGTCCCAGCATCTCAGCCGGGTTCACGGTGAGCGAACGCAGGGCCGTCGCGGGGTCGAGGCCGTCCTTGACCGCCAGGGCCGCCTGGTAGACCAGGAAGTTGATCGGGATCACCGGGTGGTCCGTCGTGATCGCGATCTTCACACCCGCGCGGGCCAGGATGCCGGCCGAGCGCAGCGTCCGGTTGCGCAGCTCCACCTTGGACTTCGTGGTGAACAGCGGCCCGAGGATCACCGGGACGTCGCGCGAAGCCAGCAGGTCCGCGATCAGGTGGCCCTCGGTGCCGTGGTTGATCACCAGCTTGTAGCCGAACTCGTCGGCCAGCCGCAGCGCCGTGACGATGTCGTCGGCGCGGTGGACGTGCTGGTCCCAGTACAGCTCGCCGTCGAGGACCTTCGACAGGGTCTCCATCGTGAGGTCGACCTCGTGCGGCTTGCCCTCGGACTCCGCGTGCGCGCGCTTGGCCTGGTAGTTGCGGGCCTTCGTGAACGCCTCGCGCAGGATCGCCGCGACACCCAGCCGGGTCGACGGCGTCTGCTTCTTCTCCCCGTACACGCGCTTCGGGTTCTCGCCGAGCGCGCTCTTCACGCTGACCTGCTCCGCGAAGACCATGTCGAGGATGCTGCGGCCCCACGTCTTGACGCCGATCGTCTGGCCGCCGATCGGGTTGCCCGAGCCGGGCTTGATGACGACGCTCGTGACGCCGCCGGCCAGCGCGTCGTCGAAGCCGGGCTCGTACGGGTCGATGCCGTCGATCGCGCGGAAGCGGGCGCCGTTCGGGTCGGTCATCTCGTTCGTGTCGTTGCCGGCCCACCCTTCCCCGTCCTCGTGGACCCCGAGGTGCGCGTGGGCGTCGAAGAACCCGGGCAGCACCCAGGTGCCGGCCGCGTCGACCAGCTCGGCGTCCTCCGGGATGTCGACGTCGGCCTCGGCGCCGACCGCGACGATCTTGCCGTCGTCGATCAGGACCGTGCCGCCGTCGATGGGATCACCGGTGATGGGGACGACGTAGCCCCCGACAATTGCCTTCGCCATAGTTCGCCACGCTAACGAACTGCCCGGGAACTCTCCACACGGGCCTTCTCGAAGTGGACGAGCTCGTAGCCGTGCTCCGGCGTCCGGTGCGTCTCGCGGTAGCCGAGCTTGAGGTACAGCGCCTGCGGCCCCACGCTCTTCGACCCGGTGAACAGCCGGAAGACCGTCACGGCTGTGGGCGCCGCGGCCTCCGCGGCCAGGAGCAGCGCCTTGCCCAGCCCCTCACCCTGCCGGTCCGGCGCCACGACCAGCCGGCCGACCGTCGCGACCGGCCCGGACACCGTCAGCCGCACCGACGCCACCAGCCGCCCCTCGTCCCGGAAGCCCCACGACAGTCCGGTCGCCAACGCCGCCCGCGTCTCGGGCAGCGTCTCCAGCAGCGGAGGCAGGTCGAAGTCGTCGTGCGCGCGGGCTTCGGTCACGTACGCGGCGCGTTGCAGCGTCAGCACTTCGCCCGCGTCGGCGACGCTCAGGCGAAGCGGCGTCACCGGACCCGGATGCCCCAGCTGCCCGACCACGACGCCGCGGGCTCGAGGTCGATCAGGTCGGTGCCGGTGTTGAGCGCGTCGGCCGGGCAGGTCATCGGCTCGATCGCGACGGCCCGGCCGCGCCCGACCAGGTCGTCCGGGGTGAACACCTGCGCCCAGCGGAAGTCGGGGCCGGTCCAGACGACGAGCTGCTGGTCCTCGTGGCCGAGGACGAAGTGGTGCGTGCCGTCCGAAGCCGCCGACAGCGTGCCGAACGCCGTGTCGAGGTCGACGTCCTTGAGGACCCGCCCGCCGCGGAAGTCGTACTCGGTGCCTTCGACGTCCTGCTCCGGCGCGTACGGCATCTGCTCGTCGCCGACGTACGGCCGGACGCGGCTCGCGGGCAGCGTCAGGGTCAGGTCGTCGGTCGGGACGTCGCCGATCCGGAAGTACGGGTGCGTGCCGACGCCGACGCCGATCGGCTGCTCACCCTCGTTGCGGATTTCGTGGGTGATGGTCAGTTCGCGCGGCGCGAGCTCGTAGGTGACGGTCGCGCGCAGCGGCACCGGCCAGCCGGGCTGCACCTCGACGTCGACGGCCATCGTGATCGACGACTCGGCGTGCTCCAGCAGCTCCCACTCGAGGTGGCGGGTCAGGCCGTGGATGGCGTTGCCGCGCGCGGCCTCGGTGATCTCGAGCTGCTGCTCCTCGCCCTGGAACGTCCACTTGCCGGCCTTGGTGCGGTTCGGCCAGGGCAGCAGGACCTGCCCGGCGCCCTTCGGCGGCTTCGCGTCTTCGGGGAACTCCTCGACGTACGGCACTCCGCCGACCTCGAACGCGCGCAGCCCGGCGCCGATTTCGGTGACGACGGCGCGCGCGTTGCCGCGGGTGATCTCGAACTGCTGACCGGTCGGGTTGCCCATGCGGACGACCTTACCGATCCGCGAAGTCACTAGACCGGTCGTCATAGTTTGCGCTACGGTCGTGGCATGGTTCGCCGCACCGACACGCGGCAGCGGATGCTCGACACCGCCGCCGACCTGTTCCAGACCCAGGGCTACCACGCCACCGGCCTCACCCAGCTGACCACGGCCGGGGGCGCGCCCAAGGGGTCGCTCTACTTCCACTTCCCCGGCGGCAAGGAGCAGCTCGCCGCCGAGGCCGTCCAGCTTTCGAGCGAGCGCACCGGCGCGATGCTCAAGGCGATCGTGCAGGCCGCTCCCGACGCCCCGACCGCGATCACCCAGGCCGTCGAGGCGCTCGCGGGATTCCTGACGGAGTCGGACTTCCAGCGTGGCTGTCCACTCGCGACAGTCGCGCTCGACGCCGCCGCGGCGAGCGAGCCGATCCGGGAAGCCTGCGCGGACGGCTACTCGTCCTGGCACGGCATCCTCGCGGACTACCTGGCCGCCCAAGGACTTTCCGCGGACCGCGCGGACGAGCTGGCCACCGTGGTGCTCGCCACGATCGAAGGCGGACTGCTGCTGGCCCGCACCCGCAAGGACGTCGCGCCGCTGCGCGCCGTCGCCGCCCACCTGCACACCACCCTCGACCGGGAGTTCTCCTGATGCGCGTCCACCACCTGAACTGCGGCACCATGCGGCCGCTCGGCGGCAAGCTCGTCGACGGCGAGCCGGGCCTGTTCCGGCGCGCCACCATGGTCTGCCACTGCCTGCTGCTCGAGACGGACACCGGTCTCGTGCTCGCCGAGACGGGCATGGGCACCCCGGCCGCCGTCGACCGGGAAGCCTGGCTCGGCGCCGGGTTCGTCCGCCAGTCCAACCCGGTCGCCGACCCCGCGCAGACCGCGATCGCGCAGATCCGGGCGCTCGGCTTCAACCCGGCCGACGTCCGCGACATCGTGCTGACGCACCTGGACCTCGACCACGCGGGCGGGCTCATCGACTTCCCGTGGGCCCGCGTGCACGTCTACGCCGAAGAGCTGCGGGCGTTCCAGGAACCGCGTGACAGCAAGGAACGCGGCCGATACCGGCGGATCCAGTTCGCCCATGGTCCACAGTGGACGTCCTATGCGGACAGCGGCGAGCCGTGGTTCGGCTTCGACGCCGTCCGGCAGCTCGACGGCCTGCCGCCCGAGATCCTGCTGATCCCACTCTCCGGGCATACGCGCGGGCACGCGGGCGTGGCCGTCGACACCGGCAGCGGCTGGCTGCTCAACGCCGGCGACTCGTACTTCTTCCACGGCCAGGTCGACCCCGCCGCCCCGCACTGCCCGCCGGGCCTGAAGTGGTTCGAGGGCCGGATGGAAACCGTCGGCGGCGCCCGGCTGGACAATCATCGCCGCCTGCGCCAGCTTGTTCAGGAGCACGGCGACGAGGTCACCGTCTTCGCCGCGCACGACGAGACCGAGTTCCTCCGGCTGAGCACCAGGAGCAGCGTATGAAGGTGCACCACCTGAACTGCGGAACCATGCGCCCGGCGGGCGGCAGGCTGCTCGACGGCGAGCCCGGCCTGCTGCGGCGGTCCGAGCTGGTCGCGCACTGCCTGCTCATCGAGACCGGCGACGACCTGGTGCTGGTCGACACCGGGTTCGGCAGCCGCGGGGTGGCCCGGCCCGGCGAGTGGCTCGGCCGGCCGTTCCTGACCATGGTCGGCGCCAAACCCCGGGCCGCCGAGACGGCCGTCGCGCAGATCAAGGCGCTCGGCCTCGACCCGGCGAACGTCCGGCACATCGTGATGACCCACCTCGACGTCGACCACGCGGGCGGGCTCGCCGACTTCCCGAACGCCGTGGTGCACGTCCGCGCGGAGGAGCACCGGGCGGCGACGGCCCCGGCGAACGCGGCCGAGAAGAACCGCTACCGGGCCGCGCAGTTCGCGCACCACCCGCTGTGGAGCACCTACGACGAGACGGGCGAGCCGTGGTTCGGCTTCGACGCCGTCCGCGCGCTCAAGGGCCTGCCGGCGGAGATCCTGCTGGTCCCGCTCACCGGCCACACGCGCGGCCACACCGGCGTCGCGGTCGACACCGGCGACGGCTGGCTGCTGCACGCCGGTGACGCGTACTTCTTCCACGGCCAGCTGGACCCGGTCGCGCCGCACTGCCCGCCGGGGCTGACGGCGTTCCAGAACATCGTCCAGACGCTGCGCGGGCCGCGGCTGGAGAACCTGGCGCGGCTGCACGAGCTGGCGCGCGACCACCAGAACGAGGTCACGGTGTTCTCGGCGCACAGCCCGGTCGAGCTGGCCGCGCTGCGCCGGTGAGCGTCAGCTGGCTTCGAGGGCCTTCTTGACCAGCGGCGCCATCACGTCCGGCGTCATCTTCGCCGGGCCGGTGTAGTTGACCAGCACGGGTGTGCCCGACACGAGCTCAGCCGAGGCGAGCGTCGCCGTCTTCTGGTCGTCGACGTAGTACACGGCGCCGTCCGGGAAGCCGGCGACGTCCTGCGCGCCCGCCTTCGCCTTCTTGATCGACGCCACCATGTCGGCGGGCTTCGCCTGGCGGCCCTCGTAGCGGGTCACCGCGAGCGCGCCCGCGGCCTTGCCGTCGTGCTGGTACTCGCAGCTGCGGGCCTTGCCGCCGTTGGCCGCGTTGTCCTGCACCGGGCCCGGGACGGCCTTGAGGTTGTCGAGGAAGAGCGCCTTCGAAACGGCGTCGGCGGGCAGCAGCTGACACGGGTCCAGCGAGGCCGCGGCGGCCTTCGAGCTGGGCGCCGGGGACGGCTTCGAGGACGAAGGCGCCTTCGACGGCTCGTCCCCCGAGGAGCAGGCAGTCAAAGCGGCAAAAGCGACCAAAACGACGGCGAGGGTGCGCATGTCCCGCACCGTACCCGCTTCGTCACGCTCCGGGCGCGCGGTACCGCCAGAACGCCGGGAGCACCAGCATCGAGGCGCACACCAGCACGATGACCAGCAGCCCGCCGACGGTCGCCGCGGCTTCCGTGCCGAACGCCGCGGCGCCCCAGCCGTGGGTCAGGTCGGCGATCCGCGGGCCGCCCGCGACGACCACCGTGAACACACCCTGGAGCCGGCCGCGCATCTCGTCGGTGGTCGCCGTCTGCAGGATCGCCATCCGGTAGACCGCGCTGACCATGTCGGCGGCGCCGGCCAGCGCCATGAAGAGGACCGCGAGCCAGAGCGAGTGCGCGAGCCCGAACGCGGCCACCGCGGCGCCCCACGCGCAGATCGAGACGACCACCGCGACACCCTGGCGGTGGATGCGTGTCAGCCAGCCGGAGAACAGGCCGATCAGCATCGCGCCCGCGGGCAGCGCGGCGTAGAGCCAGCCGAGCGCGGGGCCGCCGCCGGGCGGGTCGCCGAAGGTGCGTTCGGCCATCTCGGGGATCAGCGCCCGCGGCATCCCGAACACCATCGCGATGATGTCGGCGACGAACGAGGCCAGCAGGATCTTCTGCCCACCGAGGTACCGGAAGCCGTCGACGACGTCACCGATGCCGGCGCGGCGCGACGGGCCGTTGAGCGGCGGGATCGACGGCAGCCGCCAGACCGCGAAGAGCGTGATGGTGAGGGCGACGACGTCGATCAGGTAGAGCGTCGAGAGGCCGAGGACGGGGATCAGCGCCCCGGCCATCAGCGGCCCGAAGACGGCGCCGAAGGTCGACATGGTGGTGTTCAGCGCGTTCGCCGACGGCAGCAGCTTCGCCGGGACGAGCCGGGCGACCACCGCGCCGCGGGTGGGCATGTTGATCGCGAAGAACGCCTGGTTGAGGGCCAGCAGGGCGAGCACGAGCCAGACCGAGCCGAAGTTCATGAACGCCTGCAGCCAGAGCAACGCGGAGGTGATCGCGACCCCGACGTTGGTGACGAGCAGCAGCTTCCGCCGGTCGACGGCGTCGGCGATGGCGCCGCCCCAGAGGCCGAAGACCAGCAGCGGGACGAGGGCGACGAGCCCGGTGAGGCCGACGTAGGCGGAGGAGCCGGTGAGGTCGAAGACCTGCTTGGGCACCGCGACGGCGGTCAGCTGGGTGCCCACGGCGGTGACCACAGTGGACAGCCAGAGCCGCCGGAAGGCCGGGATCTTCAGCGGCCGGGTGTCGACGATGATGCGGCCTAGCAGCCCCCGCAGTCCCGAGCGGGGCGGCAAGGTCCCCGGTTCACCAGTCACAACAAACGAGCTTAGCTCGGCTAACTATTAACCCGCGCGTGATTTTCGTCGCCCGGGAGCTCTGCGGTGGCGGCTGACATCCTCGAACAGCCCCGCCCTTCGGCGGTTACTGGGGTGGCTGCAACACCCTGAGCACGCGGGAGTCGCGTCCCGCCCACACGAGACCGAGCCGTCGGCAGCAGCCGCGCGGCAGGCCGGGATCAACGCCGGCCGCCTGTCCGGCCGGATCAGCGGTGGCTGCGGATGCCCCTCGGCTGGGACAGCCCAGCCGAACGCATTTCACGGTTGCTTGGCACCACCGACCAGCAGTGTTGCGCTGACCGCCGGAAACCGCCTTCCCCGGGCGGCCGACGTCCCCGAAGACAGACTCCCGCCCTCCCTGGGGGGGCCGTCCCCGCTCCAGCCTATCGGCGGCTGCCGACGAAAAGCCGAAAGAGCCGCCGCTCTGCCGCAGCTGTCCACATCACGGCCGGGCTGTGCACAACCCAGGATCGAGGCGCTCGAAACCGGCGTTTTGTCGGACCCTCCTGCCAAGATCAGCGAGTGACTTCTTGGGGAGATCGACTCAGTGCCCTGGCCCACGACCGGCTGCCCGCCGAGCTGGCGACGGCGTGGACCGGGCTGATGCGGCCGGGGATCCGGCTGGTCCCGGCCGGGGAAGGGCCGCGCGTGGCGCGGCTCGGCGGTGATCCGGAACTGCCGGCGGAGACGGAGTGGCCCACCTGGCCGGGCCACGGCCCGCTCAACTTCGTCGCGGCCGTCGACTGCGGCGCGCTGCCGCGGGAGTTCCTGAGTGTTCCGTTGCCGGCCGCGGGCACGCTGCTGTTCTTCTACTTCGACGGCGACCGGCGGCCCGTCCAAGCCGATTCGGCGGCGGTCGAAGACGCCGAGGGCAGCCGGGTGCTCTTCGTCCCGGCGGACGCACCAGTCACGCCCAGGAGCGCGCCCGGCGGTGTTGTCCCCTACCCTGCGCAGGACAAGTACGCCGAGGTCGTGGCCACCGCTCCCGAGCGGGAGCACATCCTGCTGGACCGCACCACGACCGCGAGCGGCGAGACCCTGACCGAGGCGGCCGAGGAGCTCGCCGAAGGCACCGACGTCTTCGGCGACCTGGTCTACGACGCCGCCGGTGACGGGCTCGGCCACCACGTCGGCGGGTTCGCGAGCCCGGTTCAGGGCGCGGTCGAGGTCGAAGTCGCCGCCGCGCTGCTCGACGGCTCCTGGGCCGATCCCCGGCTCGCCGACGAAGCGGCCCGCTGGGTGCTGCTCGCGGAGATCACGAGCGAAAAGGCCACCGAGATGATGTGGGGCGACGTCGGGTCGCTCTACTGGGTCATCCGGACCGCCGACCTCGAAGCCGGCCGCTTCGGGGAAGCGAGGTGCACCATGCAGTGCGGCTGACGCCCCGGCTCAGGGGGCGACGCGCTCGATCTGCCAGCCGTCGTCGTTGCGGACGTAGCGGAGCCGGTCGTGCATGCGGTCCTCGCGGCCCTGCCAGAACTCCACCAGGTCCGGGCGGATGCGCCAGCCGCCCCAGTGGGGCGGGGCCGGGATCTGCTCGGTGTCGGCGAAGCGGCGCTCGATGCCGTGGAGCGCGTTGTCGAGCGCGCGGCGGCCGTCGACCACCCGGGACTGCGGGGACGCCCACGCCCCCAGCTGCGAGCCGCGCGGGCGCTGGGCCCAGTACTCCGCCGTCTCCTTGACGCCGACCTTCTCGACCTCGCCGCGGACGTGCACCTGGCGGTGCAGCGGGTACCAGGGGAAGGTCACCGAGGCGTACCGCGTCGCGGTCAGGTCGTGGCTCTTCTCGGACGTGTAGTTCGTGTAGAACACGACACCGCGGTCGTCGAGGCCCTTGCACAGCACCGTGCGCGAGGACGGCCGGCCTTCGGCGTCCGCCGTCGCCAGCACCATCGCGTTCGGTTCGGCCATCCCCGAGGAGACGGCCTGGTTCAGCCACCCCTGGAGCTGGTCGGTCCACGTGGCCGCCAGGGCGGACTCGTCGAACGCCGCGCCGTCGTACGCGACCCGCATTCCGGGCAGGCGAACTACGGCGTCTTCCACCTGGTCCTCGATCCTCGGCGTCATCGCCAAACCTCCACGCCCGGTCGGGGCATCAGTCGACTTCGGCCCTAGGCACGTTAGGGCCTTCCGAGCTGCGGCGGAACCCACTGAACGGTGACACCCGACACCACCGCGGCGTAACCGCTGGACAACAAGCCGTAACCCGTGCGTTACCCGCCGGACCAGGATCGATACAGGACGGACCTACCTTCGGCGCGTTCCCCACCACCCCCCCGGAGGCAGGCATGACCGAGACCCTGTCGAACGCCGAAGAAAGCGCTCCGCCGAAACGCCGGTACGCCCCGCTCGCGGCCAACGAGAACCGCGAGGACTATTCACTGCGCTTCGCCGCTCATTCGTTCCGGAAATGGTCACCGTTCGTGGTCGCGACGACGGCGCTGGGCGGCATCGCCTACCTCGCCGACTTCGCGATCGGCGCCAGCATCGTCCTCTCCTACGGCTTCACGTCCGGGGTGCTCGCGATCCTCGCCGCGGCCGTCGTGATCTTCACGACCGGCGTGCCGATCGCGGCCGCCTGCGCGAAGTCCGGAGTGGACATGGACCTGCTGACCCGCGGAGCCGGCTTCGGCTACTTCGGGTCAACACTCACTTCGCTCGTCTACGCGAGCTTCACCGTCATCTTCTTCTCGCTCGAAGGCTCGATCATGGGCCAGGCCTTCGAGCTGGCGCTCGGCATCCCGCTGCCAATCGGCTACCTCCTGGCGACGCTGATCGTGCTGCCGTTCGCGCTCTACGGCATGGGCGCGGTCGCGAAGATGCAGACCTGGACGCAGCCGCTGTGGATCGCGGGCCTGGTGCTGCCGTTTGTCGTCGTGCTGGTCCGCGAGCCCGGCAAGTTCGCCGAGTTCACCCACTTCGGGGGCACCGAGGGCGCCGGCGCCGGGTTCTCCGCGATCGGGTTCGGCTTCGGCATGGGCGTCGCGCTGTCGCTGATCGGGCAGATCGGCGAACAGGCCGACTACCTGCGGTTCATGCCCGAGAAGACGGCGGAGAACAAACGTTCGTGGTGGGCCGCGGTGCTCGCCGCCGGGCCCGGCTGGGTGATCCTCGGGGCCGCGAAGCAGATCGGCGGCGCGCTGCTGGCGTTCCTCGCGCTCGGCGTGGTCGGCCAGACGCACGCGCTCGAGCCCATCGCGCCGTACCTCGAGGCGGTGAAACCGGCACTCGGCCCGGTCGCGCTGACGTTCGCCGCGCTGTTCGTGGTCGTCTCGCAGATCAAGATCAACACGACGAACGCGTACTCGGGGTCGCTGTCGTTCGCGAACTTCTTCTCCCGCGTGCTGCACAAGCACCCCGGCCGCGTCTGGTACGTGCTGGTGAACTGCGGGATCGCGCTCGCGCTGATGGAGTTCGGCGCGTTCGGCTTCCTCAACAAGATCCTGGGCTTCTACTCGAACGTCGCGATCGCGTGGATCGGCGCGGTCTGCGCCGACCTCGTGATCGCGAAGCCGCTGGGGCTGTCCCCGCGGCACATCGAGTTCAAGCGGGCCTACCTGCACAAGATCAACCCGGTCGGGTTCGGCTCGATGCTCGTCGCCTCGGCGGTATCGATCGTGGCGTACTTCGGCGCCTTCGGGCAGTTCCTGGCCGCGTTCAGCCCGCTGCTGGCCCTGCTGATCGCGATCGTGCTGGTGCCGACGCTGGCCGTCGTGACACGCGGGAAGTACTACCTGGCCCGGCCGAACGACGTCGCCGGGCCCGACGCCGACCTACAGGCGACCTACACCTGCTCGGTCTGCGGTGATCCGTACGAGCTGCCGGACATCGCCGACTGCGCGAAGCAGAGCGGCCCGATCTGCTCGTTGTGCTGCACGCTCGACAACACCTGCCACGACCTGTGCCAGACGGCCGGCCCGGTGACACTCGGCCTGCCGACGGTCCGCCCGGCGTAAAGTGCCGTGAAGGCCCTGTTCCCGGCGTCCGCTGCCGGGAACAGGGCCTTCACTTCGGCCGGGGTCCCCCCTGCTCCCCCTCCCGGCTCGACTCGTTCACGTCCGGGACAGCACCGGGGTTGCCCGGCAGTTCCAAGATTTTTTCCGGCCGCATGATGGCCGCCAGCATCATCGCGCGGAACTCCGCGCCGACCTCTTCCACCGGCAGCGGCGGCTCGTGCGCCTGCCATTCGCGCAGCAGCCCGGTGCCCGCGCCGACCAGCGCGATCGCCGTCAGCCGGTAGTCCCGTTTGGGCGCGACACCGTGGTCCGCGGCGCGGCTCGCCTCCGCCGCGATGAAGTTCGCCCAGCGGTCGACCCACACCTGGTGCTGCGCCTCCAGCTCGGCGCTGACGCCGACCGCTTCGACGTAGTTGAGGCGCGGCATCCGCGGATCCGAGGTGACAGTGGCGATGAAGACGTCCAGCAGCGTCGAGATGCGGGTGAGCGCGTCGGCGTCGGCGACCTTTTCGACCTCCGCCGTCACGTGGGCGAGCGCGAGGCTGTTGATCCGGTCGTGGAGGGTGCGGAGCACGTCTTCCTTGCTGGTGAACTCCTCGTAGAAGTTCCGCGTCGACACCCCCGCCCGCGCGCACAGCTCGGTGATCTTGGTGTGCCGGAAACCGGTGGAGGTGAACAGCTCCAGGCCGGCCACGAGCAACCGCTCGCGCCGGTCGGCACGGCGCTTCTCGGCCGTGACCCCGCCGTAGGTGCGAGCCACCGGCTCTCTCCTCCTTTCGAGGGATTGTCAGATCCTACCGGGGTGGCTAACTTGTGAAAATCTCGATTACCACCAGCCGGAGGCAAGGGTGCTTCGTCGGTTACTGGTCGCCGTCACGCTCCTTTTCGTGGCGGCCGCCCCCGCGGCGAACGCGTCGAACACACCCGGGACCCTGCTGGACCAGCGCCCGACGACGGTCTTCGTCGGCCCGTTCCCGGCGCCGGTCAGGGCGTGGCACCTCCTCTACCGTTCGACGTCGGCGACCGGCGCGCCGAACGCCGTCTCCGGAACTCTGCTGGTGCCGGCGGCACCCTGGCTGCGCGGCGGCCCGCGTCCGCTGGTCACGTACGCGGTGGGCACACACGGGCTCGGCGACCGGTGCGCGCCGTCGAACCTCCTGGCGCACGGTATCGAGAACGAGAGCGCTCTGCTGGCGCAGGCACTGTCCCAGGGCTGGGCGGTGGTTGTCACGGACTACGAAGGACTGGGCACACCGGGGACGCACACGTACGCGGTCGGGCAATCCGAGGGCCGGGCGGTCCTCGACGCGGCCCGCGCGGCGGCCCGGGTTCCCGGCGCCGGTCTGTCGGCCGCCGGGCCGGTCGGCGTGTTCGGGTATTCGCAGGGCGGCCAGGCCGCGGCGTGGGCGGCGGAGCTGCAGGCCTCCTACGCGCCTTCGCTGCGGGTGGTCGGGGTCGCGGCGGGCGGAGTGCCGGCGGACCTGAACGCGGTGTTCCGTTCGAACGACGGCGGCGCGGCGTTCGGCCTGGTCCTCGGCGCGGCAACGGGTTTCGCCGCGGCGTACCCGGAGCTGCCGTTCGACTCGATCCTGAACGACCGCGGCCGCGCGGCGGTCTCGAAGGTGTCCCAGGCGTGCACGGTCGAACTGGGCGCGGCGGCGCCGTTCGCGCACCTGCGGGACTTCGTGACGGTGCCCGACCCGATCCACGACCCGCGCTGGCAGGCCCGGCTGAACGCGAACCTGCTGGGCACGGTGGCGCCGGCGGCCCCGGTGTTCCTCTACCACGGGACGGCGGACGAGCTGATCCCGTTCAGCGTCGGCACGGCCCTGCGCGACCGCTGGAGGTCTTCGGGCGCTTCGGTGACGTGGCAGGAGTTCCCGCTGCTGGAGCACATCGCGGGGGTGTCGATCGGCGGCCCGCTGGCGATGAGCTGGCTGGGCACCAAGTTCTGACGCTCGCCGGGGACGGCGCAGGGGGTCTTCCCCGGCGAGCGATCGGGTACCAGCGACTCGACGGTGGCAAAAGCAGCCCGCGGCAGTGCCCCCGGCGAGCGATCGGGTGGCCGAGCCGGCGATCATGAGCGGCTCGACGGTGGCGAAAACGGCCCGCCGAAACGCCCAGCGAGCGATCCGGTAGCCGAGCCGGCGGCCATCAGCGACTCAACGGTGGCGAAAACGGCCCGCCGAAACGCCCCGACAAACGATCGGGTAGCCGAGCCAGCGATCATGAGCGGCTCGACGGTGGCGAAAACGGCCCGAAGCGCCCGGCGAGCGATCGGGTAGGCGAGCCGGTGATCATCAGCGACTCGACGGTGGCGAAAACGGCCCGCCGAGGTGGCCCGGCGAGCGATCGGACACCCGAGGCCATCGAGGAACTCGCACCGCCGGCCAGGGTGAAGCCGCGGTTCAGCCGCCGACCGCCCTGCTGCCACCCGAAACTGTCGGTGCCCTCCGGTAGCGTGGAAATCGGGGGCTGCTCAGAACGGCGCCAACGCCGTAACCGCGTCCGGCGCCAACGAAGTCGTCAGAATTCCGCCAGCCGCGAGCGGCGTCCGCGACCACCACTCACCGGATTCCGCCGGCAGCTCCGGCCCCCCGACGACCAGATCCGTCGCCAGCACCCGACGCCCCGCGAGCACCGCCAGACTGGAGTCCAAAGTAGAATCCCCCACCGTCAAAGTCTGACGCAGCACCGGCACCGAACCCCGCGTCACGTTCTGCGTGGTGGTCAACAAACCCGGACGCTCCCCCGCCCGCCCCAGCACCAGCACCTCACGCGTGTGCAAATACGCGTCGGCAGCCAGCGACGCCCGGAACACGGCAGTGTGTCGAGCACGGGCCGTGACCACCGTCGGCTCAGGCAGGTACTCCAGCGAGCCACCATCCTCCACCGAAACCTCCACTGTGGACAGCGAACCCTCACCCCGAAGCCCCGGCAGCGCCAAAGTCGCCGCCACGCCCGAAAGGCGCAACGACGCACCCGGGCCGACATGAACAGTCAGCAGCAGGTCGTCGCCACCCAAAGGCGCCGTCGCCGAGTTGACCAGGTGGACCACCGCCGTCCTTCCGCCGCCGCGGCGGGGGAACAGCGTCAACGGCGCCATCGAACGCAGCTCGCGCAACACCGTGCGCGAGCCGTCGAAGCACGCCGTCAGCCGGGCGTGGGCCTTCACCCCGCGCGGACCGGCAGCAACGAGCGGACCCAGTCGGCCACCGCCGGGGCGTCCGGTGTGTCCACAAGGGACTGGGTGATGACCGGCAGCGATCCGCGCATCCGGTGCGCGTCCGACGTCATCACGTCCATGTCCGCGCCGACCAGGTGCGCGATGTCGATCTTGTTGATCACCAGCAGGTCCGCCGTCGTGACACCCGGGCCGCCCTTGCGCGGCACCTTGTCGCCGCCCGCGACGTCCACCACGAACACCTGGCTGTCGGCCAGGCCGCGGCTGAACACGGCGGTGAGGTTGTCGCCGCCGCTTTCGATGATCACCAGGTCCAGGTCCGGGAACTTCTCCTCCAGCCGCTCGACGGCGTCGAGGTTCGCGGTGATGTCGTCGCGGATCGCCGTGTGCGGGCACGCTCCCGTCTGCACCGCCTCGATCCGCTCCGGGTCGAGGACACCCGCGCGGCGCAGGAAGTCCGCGTCTTCGGTGGTGTAGATGTCGTTGGTGACCACGGCGAGGTTGACCTCGTCACCCAGCGCGCGGCACAGCGCCGCCGTCAGCGCCGTCTTGCCGGAGCCGACCGGGCCGCCGATGCCGATCCGGTACGCGCGCCCGGCCGTCGGCGCCGCGTCGTAGTGGTCGGGTTCGGCGGCCGTCGGGTCGAAGTTGACCTCGTGGAAGTGACCGTGGCCGTGGCCTTCAGCTGGCAAAGAGACGCACCTCTTCCTGGTGGTGCCGGGCGTGTGCCTCGGCGAACAGATCCAACGCGGGTGACCCCGGCGACGGCAGCGCCGCCGGATCGTCCCCGGCGACCGCGGCCGCGGCCTCACAAACCGAACGAAGATCGAGCCGCGCGACGACGGCGTTGACGGCGAACGGATCCAGTCCCAGCAGCCGCACCGCCGCACTGGCCGGCCCGCTCACCGCCAGGTAGGCGACGGCCATCGCGGCGTCGTACGGCGAACCGCCCGCACCACCGGCCAGCGCACCCAGCACGATCGGGTGGTGCGGCCGCGGAGTTTCCTCCAGCAGAGCGGAAAGCACCGGTGACGGCCAGGCGATCCGCCCGGCCCGCGCGGTTCCCCGCCCCTGCGCCCGCGACGCCTCCCGCTGCGCGAGTGACGGCGTTCGCGCGTCCAGCTCGGCGTCCAAGCGCGTCCAGTGTCCACTAGCGACAGACCGAGCGGCCGCATGCGCCGAGGCAGCAGCAAAAACCGCCGCCAGCGAGCCCGCCGTCCGCAACCGTCCGGAAAGGAATCCCGGGAGGTCGCGCACCGAAGTCACCAGCCGACGGGCGACGACTTCCTCGAGCCCGCCACTGTGGACGTGCCCGCCGCCGGGGAAGCGGGAGTCCGCGAGAATGAGCGCCGAAAGGTCCATCAGAACAAGAAGTACCGTTGGGCCATCGGCAGTTCCGTCACCGGCTGCGGCTCGATCAGCTCACCGTCGACGTGCACGGCGAAGCTGTCCGGCTCGACCCGGACGTCCGGGGTGGCGTCGTTGAGCACCATGTCCGCCTTCGTCCGCGCCCGCATGTTCGACACGGCGACGAGCGGACGCGTGATGCCGAACGTCTCCCGCAGACCACTGTCCAAAGCGGACGGCGCGACGAAGTGCAGGCTCAGCGCCGCGCCGATCGAAGCGCCGAACATCGGGCGCGCCATGACCGGCTGCGGGGTCGGGATGGACGCGTTCGCGTCGCCCATCGCCGCCCACGCCGGAAAACCGCCCTTCAGCACCACATGCGGCCGCACGCCGAAGAACTTCGGCTCCCACAGGACCAGATCCGCGAGCTTGCCGACCTCGACCGAGCCGATCTCGGTCTCCATGCCGTGCGCGATGGCCGGGTTGATGGTGTATTTGGCGACATACCGACGTGCACGCAGGTTGTCCGCGGCGCCGTCGCCGGGCAGGGCACCGCGTCGGCGTTTCATCACGTGCGCCGTCTGCCAGGTCCGGATGATCACCTCGCCGATCCGGCCCATCGCCTGCGAGTCCGAGCTCATCATCGAGATCGCGCCCATGTCGTGCAGGACGTCCTCGGCGGCGATGGTCGACGGCCGGATCCGGCTCTCGGCGAACGCGAGGTCCTCGGGCACCGACGGGTTGAGGTGGTGGCAGACCACCAGCATGTCGAGGTGCTCGTCGAGGGTGTTGGCCGTGTGCGGCCGGGTCGGGTTGGTCGACGACGGCAGCACGTTCGGCAGCGAGACGACCTGGATGATGTCCGGCGCGTGCCCGCCGCCGGCGCCTTCGGTGTGGTACGCGTTGATCGAACGGCCGCCGATCGCGTCCACAGTGGATTCCAGGAACCCGGCTTCGTTCAACGTGTCCGTGTGGATGGCCACCTGGACCCCGGCTTCGTCGGCCACCGTGAGACACGCGTCGATCGCGGCGGGCGTCGTCCCCCAGTCCTCGTGCAGCTTGAACCCGCCCGCGCCGGCGGCCAGCTGCTCCCGCAGCGCCTCGTGCCGGACGGTGTTCCCCTTGCCCAGCAACAGGACGTTGACCGGGTAACCGTCCATCGCGGACAGCATCCGGCCGAGGTTCCACGCGCCGGGCGTGACGGTCGTGGCCTTCGTGCCCTCGTTGGGCCCGGTGCCACCACCGACCAAAGTGGTCAGTCCGGCCGCCAGAGCCGTGTCGACGAGCTGCGGGCAGATGAAGTGGACGTGGCAGTCGATGCCGCCCGCGGTGAGGATCTTCCCGTTGCCGGACAGCACTTCCGTCGACGGGCCGATCACCAGCGCTGGGTCGACGCCGTCCATCGTGTCCGGGTTGCCCGCCTTGCCGATGCCGACGATCCGGCCGTCGCGCACACCGACGTCGGCCTTGACGACACCCCAGTGGTCGAGGATCACGGCGCCGGTGATGATCAGGTCCGGCGCGCCCTCGGCGCGGGTCGCCGTGCCCTGGCCCATCGACTCGCGGATGACCTTGCCGCCGCCGAAGAGCACCTCGTCGCCCGAGCCGCCGGGGCCCATCGAGCGGTCCTCGGTGACCTCGATCAGCAGGTCGGTGTCGGCGAGCCGGATCCGGTCACCGGTGGTCGGCCCGAAAAGCTCGGCATAACGCTCGCGGTCGATCTGCGGCATTTCAGAACTCTCCCGAAAATTCGGACCGCAGGCCCGGAACACGACGAGCCCCGGCGAGCGGCACCAGGTCGACCTCACGCTCGACGCCCGGTTCGAACCGCACGGACGTGCCGGCCGGGACGTCGAGCCGGTGCCCGCGGGCGGCGTCGCGGTCGAATTCGAGGCCCGGGTTCACCGCGGCGAAGTGGTAGTGCGAGCCGATCTGCACCGGCCGGTCGCCGAGGTTGCGCACGAGCAGCCGGACGCGGGCGCGGCCCGCGTTCAGCTCGACCGGCTCGTCGCCGGGGATGATCTCGCCAGGGTGCATCGCGGACCTCTCAGACGATCGGGTCGTGCACGGTGACGAGCTTCGTGCCGTCCGGGAAAGTGGCCTCGACCTGCACGGAGTCGACCATCTCGGGCACGCCGTCGAGCACCTGCGCCCGGGTGAGCACGGTCCGGCCGCTCGCGACCAGCTCGCTGACCGTGCGCCCGTCACGGGCCCCTTCGAGGACGTGGTCGGTGATCAGCGCGACGGCCTCCGGGTAGTTGAGCCGGACGCCCCGGTCCAACCGCCGCCGCGCGACGTCCGCCGCCACGTGGATGAGCAGCTTGTCGCGCTCCTGCGGACTGAGGTGCATCGCTCAGGTCTATCACCCGGACCACGGTCCCGCCTGGTTCGGAAACATACCTTTAACCTGGCTTTCGTCACAGTCCGTGGCGAAAATTCTCCGGTCGGACGGCCTCGGTGACTGAATCGTTCTCGTAATCGTGACCGAAACCACCGCTTCTTTCGATTGCCCCCCGGCGATCGAGGGAGCAAGGTCTATCCATCCGTGCGATGGCGCGCGCGTTCCGTGCGCATTTCCGTCCGCGCGAGCACCACCACCAAGACGGGGAAAAAGCGCACCGAAAGGTTCCGCGAAACAGTGACTACCTCCACGATCAGCAAGCCTCAGCCGTCCGGCCAACCCGACGACGGCTTCCGACCGGGTCTGGAGGGCGTTGTCGCCTTCCACACCGAGATCGCCGAACCCGACCGGGACGGCGGTGCGCTGCGCTACCGCGGCGTCGACATCGAGGACCTCGCCGGAAAGGTGACCTTCGGCGACGTGTGGGGCCTCCTCGTCGACGGCCGCTTCGGCCACGGCCTCCCGCCCGCCGAGCCGTTCCCGCTGCCGGTGCACACCGGTGACGTCCGCGTCGACGTCCAGGCCGCGCTGGCCATGCTCGCCCCGATCTGGGGCTACCGCGCACTGCTCGACATCACCGACGAAGAGGCGCGCGAGCAGCTGGCCCGCGCCTCGGTCATGGCGCTGTCCTACGTCGCGCAGTCCGCGCGCGGCATCGGCCAGCCCGCCGTCCCGCAGACCCGCGTCGACGAGGCCCACTCGATCACCGAGCGCTTCCTGATCCGCTGGCGCGGCGAGCCGGACCCCGCGCACGTCCGGGCGCTGGACGCCTACTGGGTGTCGGCCGCCGAACACGGCCTCAACGCCTCGACCTTCACCGCCCGCGTCATCGCGTCCACCGGCGCCGACGTCGCGGCGGCCATGTCCGGCGCGATCGGCGCGATGTCCGGCCCGCTGCACGGCGGCGCGCCGGCGCGCGTGCTGCCGATGATCGAAGAAGTCGAACGCACCGGTGACCCGGCGGGCCTGGTCAAGGGCATCCTCGACCGCAAGGAACGCCTGATGGGCTTCGGCCACCGCGTTTACCGCGCGGAGGACCCGCGGGCGCGCGTGCTGCGGCGCACGTGCCAGGAGCTCGGCGCGACCCGCTTCGAGGCGGCCGCCGCGCTGGAGCAGGCGGCGCTGAAGGAGCTGCGCGAGCGGCGTCCGGATCACCCGATCGAGACGAACGTCGAGTTCTGGGCCGCGGTCATCCTGGACTTCGCCCAGGTCCCGCCGCACATGATGCCCGCGATGTTCAGCTCGGCCCGCACCGCCGGCTGGGCCGCGCACATCCTGGAGCAGAAGCGCACCGGACGCCTGGTGCGGCCGTCGGCCAAGTACGTCGGCCCGGCGCCGCGCACCCCGGAAGAGGTCGAGGGCTGGGAGCTCGTCACCAAGCACTGACCCGCTCGGAGGCCGTCACTTTCCCGGGAAGGTGGCGGCCTCTTCGTGGGTGGCGGTCGCGCCGAGCATGGCCGTGAGCTGGTCGACCAGCCAGGTGTCCAGCAGCTCTCGCGGGACCGTGCGCTCCTGCAGCCAGCTGAGCAGGGCGCCTTCGACCACCGCCGTCCAGCAGCGCAGGGTGAGCAGCAGCAACGGCGAAGGGTGCTCGACGGCCAGCGCGTCCAGGATCAGGGCCACCGCGCGGTTGCGGACCTCGTCGACCGCCGCGTCCGTTTCGGACGTCGCGATCACCGAACCGCTGCGCAGCAAGGCGATGTAGCCCGCGCGGTAGTGGTCGGCGACGTCGACCAGGCCACGCACGGCCGCGCGCAGCCGCACATCCGGCGGGCCCTCCTCGAGCCCGGCCAGGCCGTCGATCAGCCCGTCGGTGACCGTGCGCAACGCCTCGACCTGCAGCTCGCGCAGGCTGGAGAAGTACCGGTAGAACAACGGCCGCGACACTTCGGCGCGCGCGACGATGTCGTCCACCGTCACCAGCTCCGGCGCCCGCGAGCCGAACAGGTCGAGCGCGGCGCGGATCAGGTCGTCCCGGCGGGCCTGCGGGGACATCCGCCGCGGTCGGACGGTCAAGGTGTCAGGTCCAGCTTGGCCGCCTGGCGCAGCAGTCCCGGTGTCAGTCGCGAAAGGACCAGGGCGGCCTTGGCCTCCGGTGTGGACGGTGCGATCGCGGTGTCCTTTTCGACCGCCCGCAGGATATCCTTCGCGACGCCTTCGGGGCCGAACCCGCGCCGGGCGTAGAGCTTCGAGCTCTCCTTCTGCCGCCGTCGCTGTTCCTCTTCGGACACTCCGACGAACGTCGTCGTGTTGGTGATGTTCGTCTTCACGATGCCCGGGCACACGGCCGTGACGCCGATGTGGTGCTCGGCCAGCTCGGCCCGCAGGCAGACGCTCAGCGTCAGCACCGCGGACTTGGTTGTCGCGTACGCGGTGAGGATCTTCGACGGCAAGTAGGCGGCGGCCGAGGCGAGGTTGACGATCTGGCCGCCCTCGGCGCGTTCGGCGAGCATCGGCGCGAACGCGCGGCAGCCGTGGATCACGCCCCAGAGGTTGACGTCGATGACACGTTCCCAGTCTTCGACGGACGTGTCGAGGAACGGGCCGGACATCCCGATGCCCGCGTTGTTGACCACGATGTCCGGCACACCGTGGTTCTCGCGGACATCACGAGCGAAGCGGTGCACGGCTTCACCGTCACTGGAGTCCACTGTGTACTCAGCGACCCCGTGGTCTTCCAGGAGTTTCAGGGTTTCCGCGGCCGCCGTCGGGTTGATGTCGGTGATGACGACATCGGCGCCCTCGGCGGCGAAGGCGAGCGCGGTGGCCCGGCCGATGCCGCTCCCGGCGCCGGTGACGACGACCAGCTTGTGTTCGAAGCGGCCGGCGCCCACCCGCGACCGCTTCAGCGCGCGGCTCTCGACGCCGGTCTCGACGTACTCGATCAGCTCGGCGGCGGCGCCCGCGATCACCGCCGGCCGCGCCCGGGTCACCCAGTGCGTCCCGACGATCGGACGAACACGCAGGTCGGGCACCCAGCGCGCGATCTCGGTCTGGAGCGGTGTGGTGACGTAGGCGTCGCCGGTCGGCGCGAGGACCTGCACCGGGACGTCGGCGGCGCGCGGCGCCGGGCGCGAGAGCCGCGTGAACATGTTCGCGCGGTAGAGCTCGAGACCGTGGATGCCGTCCTGGACGCTCGGCTTCGCCGCGTCCGGCTCCATGCGCTGGATCTGCGCGCCCAGCAGGCCCGTGCGCCAAAGCAGCTGCGGGACCAGCGGGATCTGGAACGCGAGGATGTACCAGGAGTGCAGGAACTGGCTGAGCGCGTTCTTGAGCCGCTTCGGCGTCGGGCGGGTGACCTGGGCGCGGAACCACGCGCCGGCGTGGTCGAGGCTCGGCCCGGAGATGGACGTGTAGGACGCGATCCGCCCGCGCAGGCCGTCGCCGGTGACCGCGTGCCAGGTCTGGATGGAGCCCCAGTCGTGGGCGACGAGGTGGACCTTGCCGTGCGGCTGGACCTCGTCGACGACGGCCCGGAGGTCGTCGGCCAGCTGGTCCAGCCGGTAGGACGCGCGTCCCGACGGCTTGTCCGACTGTCCGGCCCCGCGGACGTCGTAGGTCACGACGCGGTGGTTCGGCGTCAGCTCGGCGGCCACGCCACCCCACATCGAGCTGTTGTCGGGATAGCCGTGCACGAGCACGACCGTGGGCCCGTCTTCGCGGCCTTCGACCTGGACCGAGAGGCGGACACCGTCGCTGGCGGTCACCCACTTGTGAGACATTCTGTCATGTTAGACAACTTGTCAACAGTGCGGTTCACCCACGCGGCGGCTGGCGGACCGCCGCCGTTCATGCAGAAGGCCCGTTTTTGCTTGTATGACAGCGTTTTTGTGGTTCCACGGGAAACCAAGCCGGGTCCGGCTGACACCGCTGTCCACCGATCGGTGGACAGCCGGATTCAGCTGGCCGTTGCTCCTCTCCGCGGCTCCGGGCGACCAAGCTTGAGCCATGACCACAGCAGTGAGCGTGCGCGGCCTGCGCAAGCAGTACCCCGGTCACCTCGCGGTGGCCGGGCTGGACCTGGACATCGCCCCGGGGGAGGTCTTCTCCCTGCTCGGCCCGAACGGCGCCGGGAAGACCACGACCGTCGAGATCCTCGAAGGCCACCGGCAGCGGACCGCCGGCGAGGTCACCGTCCTGGGTGAGGACCCCGGGAAGGCCGGGCGCGCGTGGCGCTCGCGCATCGGCATCGTCCTGCAGACGGCCAACGACGCCGCCGAGCTGAGCGTCGCCGAGACCGTCCGGCACTTCGCGAAGTACTACCCGGACCTGCGCGACCCCGACGAGGTGATCGAGAAGGTCGGGCTCACCGAGAAGGCGAAGGCCCGGGTCAAGTCGCTCTCCGGCGGCCAGCGGCGCCGCGTCGACGTCGCCCTCGGCATCATCGGCCGCCCCGAGCTGCTGTTCCTCGACGAGCCGACCACCGGCTTCGACCCCGAGGCGCGGCGGCACTTCTGGACGCTGATCAGCGAGCTCGCCGCCGAAGGCACCACCATCCTGCTGACCACCCACTACCTCGACGAGGCCGAAGCGCTCGCCGACCGCGTCGCGGTGATCGCGCGCGGCGAGATCGTCGCGCAGGACACCCCGCAGAAACTGGGCGGGCGGGCCGCCGCCGAGGCCACCGTGCGGTGGACCGACGACCGCGGCGACCACGTCGAGCGCACGTCGTACCCGACCAAGCTCGTCAACGAGCTCTCTGCTGGGGGTAGAGAGCTCGCCGGGCTGACCGTGACGCGGCCGAGCCTGGAAGACGTCTACCTGGACCTGATCGGAGACAAGGCATGACCACGCTGACGCTGCCGGGCACACTGTCACTGGGGCTGGCCCGCGGCGGCACCGAGCTGCGGCAGTTCTTCCGCCACAAGGAGCAGGTGGTCTTCACCTTCTCGCTACCCGCGGTCCTGATGATCCTGCTCGGGTCCATCCTGGACGGTCCGACCGCGCTCGCCGGCGTCACGTCCGGGCAGCTGCTGGCGGCCGGCATGATCGGCTCCGGCATCGTCTCGACGTCGTTCAACAGCATCGCGACCGGCGTCTCGGCCGACCGGGAAGCCGGCGCGCTCAAACGCCTTCGCGGCACGCCGATGCCCTCGGCGTCCTACTTCATCGGCAAGATGGTGCTGGTCGCGGTGTCCAGCCTGGCGCAGACCGTGCTGATGTCCGCCGTCGCCGTGCTGCTGTTCGGGCTGAAGCTGCCCACCGAGCCGGCGAAGTGGCTGACGCTGTTCTGGATCTTCCTGCTGGGGATCATTTCGTGCACGCTGCTCGGGATCGCGCTCAGCTCGGTCGGGAAGTCCTCCACCGGCACGGTCGCCGTGGTGCAGATGGTGTACCTGGTGCTGCAGTTCATCTCCGGCGTGTTCGTCAGCCCGATCACGAACCTGCCGAAGATCATGGTGGACATCGCGTCGTTCTTCCCGCTGAAGTGGATCTGCCAGGGCTTCCGGTCGGTGTTCCTGCCGGACGGCGCGGTCGGAATGGAGATGGCTGGGTCATGGGAACTCCCGCGGGTGGCGTTGGTGCTGGGGATCTGGTGCGTGGTGGGCGCGGTGCTGGCGCGGCTGAGCTTCCGGTGGACCGACGCGAAGTGAGTGACGCCTGGGACCGGTTCAACTGGCTCTGGGAAATCCTCTTCGCGGTCGCCTACGCCGCCACGACGGCGTTGGTGATCCTCGACGAAACCGATCCGGTGCGGACGGTGGTCGCGGTCGGGGCGCTCACCGCACTGGCCCTCACCTACCTCGTGTGGGGCCGCCGGGTCGTGCGGGACGACGGGCACCCGGTACAGCGGTGGACGCTGGCCGTGCTCGTCGTCGTCCTGGTCGCGGTCGCGCTGCTGGCCAACACCACCGCCAGCTTCATCCTGTTCATGGTGTGCCCGCTGCTGTTCACGACGCTCACCTTCCGCCCGGCGGCGGTGCTCACCACGGTGGTGATCCTGATGTCGCCGGCGTCGTCGATCGTGAACGACGGGCTGCGGGGCCCGGTGCTGCACATCCTGCTGCCGATGACCGCGATCCTCATCGTGTTCGGGGTGCTGTCCGGCAAGTTCATCCTGCACGTCATCGAGGAGAGCCGGGCGCGGGCGGAGCTGATCGACGAGCTCGAGGCGAGCCGGGCAGAGGTGGCCCGGCTCTCGCGGGAGGCGGGCACGGCGGCCGAGCGCGAACGGCTGGCCCGCGAGATCCACGACACCCTGGCCCAGGGTTTCACCAGCATCGTCACCCTCGCGCAGGCCATCGAGTCCGAAGTGGACACCGACCCGGCGGCGGCGCGGCGGCACGCGGAGCTGGCCACCCGCACCGCGCGGGACAACCTCACCGAGGCCCGCGCGATGGTCGCCGCGCTGGCGCCGGCCGACCTCACGTCGGGGTCGCTCGTCGACGCCGTCCGCCGTCAGGCCGACCGGCTCGCCGACGAGACGGGGCTCGCGGTGCGGTACGAAGTGGACGAAGGACTGCCCACGCTGGCCATGGCGAGCGAAGTCGTGCTGCTGCGCGGCGCGCAGGAGGCGCTGAACAACGTCCGGCGGCACGCGTCCGCGGCCGAAGCGGCGGTCCGGTTGTCCCTTGTGGACGGTGCGGTGCGGCTGTCCGTCCGCGACGACGGCGTCGGCTTCGACCCGGACCGCACCGCCGGGTTCGGGCTGCGTGGCATGCGGTCCCGCGCCGAACAGGTCGGTGGCACACTGAGCGTCCGGAGTGGCCCCAGCGGCACCGAACTCACCTTGGAGGTGCCCGCTTGATCCGCATCATGCTCGTCGACGACCACCCCGTCGTCCGCGAAGGGCTGCGCGGCATGCTCGAAGCCGAGCCCGACCTCACGGTGGTCGGCGAAGCGGGTTCGGGGGACGAAGCCGTCGCGCTCGACCGCGTCGCCCGGCCCGACGTGGTGCTGATGGACCTGCGGATGCCCGGCCTGGACGGCGTCGGCGCTACCAAGCGGATCCTGCGCGAGCAGCCCGGCCGCCGGATCGTCGTGCTCACCACGTACGAGACGGACGCCGACATCCTGCGCGCGGTCGAGGCGGGCGCGTCGGGCTACCTGCTCAAGGACGCCTCCCGAACGGAGCTGGCGAACGCGATCCGCGCGGCCGCCCGCGGCGAGACGGTGCTCGCGCCGTCGGTGGCCGGGAAGCTGGTCAACCGGGTCCGCAACCCGGAGCCGCAGACGTTGTCGGCCCGCGAAGCCGAGGTGCTGCGGCTGGTCGCGACGGGCGGCACCAACGCGGACATCGGCCGGGCGCTGCACATCAGCGAGGCCACGGTGAAGACCCACCTGCTGCGCGTGTTCGGCAAGCTCGGCGTCTCGGACCGGACGGCCGCGGTGACCACCGCCATGGCCCGCAACCTCCTCGGCTGACCCCGGCGCTCGTCGTCCCGGTGGCTGCCGGGTCCGGCGCCGCGCGGCAGAATGCCCCCATGCTTGAGTCGACCGAACACGTCCTGCTCCGCCGGATCGCCCATGAGCAGGCGGCCTGTCGCGCGCCGTCGCTCGTCGCCGCCGTGGTGCGGGACGGGGAGATCGTCTGGTCCGGGGCCCGCGGGCGCGTCGGGGACTCCCGGCCCGGCACCGACACGCAGTACCGGCTGGGTTCGATCACCAAGACGCTCGTCGCCACCGCCGTCATGCGGCTGCGCGACGAAGGCCTGCTCGACCTCAACGACCCCCTCGAAAAGCACGTTCCCGGCACGCCCTTCGGCGCCGCGACCGTCGCCCAGCTGCTCTCCCACACCTCCGGCCTGACCTCGGAGTCACCCGGGCTCTGGTGGGAGCGGACGCCGGGCGCCGACTGGGACGCGCTCGCCGGCAGCCTCGCCGACGGCGCCACCAAGCACCGGCCGGGCGCGCGGTTCCACTACTCGAACGTGGGCTACGGCGTGCTCGGCGAGCTCGTCGCGCGCCACCGCGGCAAGGGCTGGCTCTCCGTGCTGGACGAGGAGATCCTCGGCCCGCTCGGGATGACCCGCACCACCCCGCACCCGGTCGGCGCGCACGCCGAGGGCTTCGCCGTGCACCCCTTCGCCGACGTCCTGCTGCCGGAGCCGCACCCGGACGCCGGCGCGATGGCCCCGGCCGGGCAGCTGTGGTCGACCGCCACCGACCTCGGGCGCTGGACGGCGTTCCTCGGCGGCCACGGCGGCGGGGTGCTCGCGCCGGAGACCATCGAGGAGATGCGGACGATGGTGACCGTCGACGACACCGACGTCTGGACGACCGGGTTCGGCCTCGGCCTGATGCTCGTGCGCTACCAGGGCCGGCGGCTGGCCGGGCACACCGGCTCGATGCCCGGGTTCCTCGCCGCGTCGATCATCGACCCGGTTGCGCAGACGGGGGCGCTGGTGCTCACCAACTCGACGTCCGGGGTCGGCATCACCCAGCTCTGCCTCGATCTGATCACCACAACCGACACCCTCGAGCCGCGCGTGCCCGCCGAGTGGGAGCCGTCCGCCGTCGACCCCGCGCTGCTCGCGCTGACCGGGCTCTGGCACTGGGGCCCGACGCCGTACCACCTGCGGATCCAGGGCGACGGCCTGCTCCAGCTGGCCCCGGCCGAGGGTCCCGGGCGCAGCTCCCGCTTCCAGGCGACGGGCGAAGACACCTACCTCGGTCTCGACGGCTACTACGCCGGCGAGACGCTCGTAGTCGGGCGAAACACCGAAGGCGTCGCGACGCACCTCGACCTCGCCACGTTCGTCTTCACACGCACGCCGTACGACCCGGCCGCGCCGGTGCCGGGCGGCGTCGAGAACTGGCACTGAGCCCGAGCCGGGCCCCGCTCACACCCCCAGAGTGAGGTGAGCGGGGCCCTCAGGTCAGTGCCGGGACGCCGGCGGCCTGGGCGACGGCGGCCCCGAGGCGGTTGCCCCCGGCCCAGTCGAAGAGGCCGAACTCGAGGTTCGCCTGGACGATGGGCGTCGATCCCGGCCGTCGACGAGACCGCCCCAGCCTGGACCCGCCGGGAGCGCGTTCCACAGCACCTCGGGCGGCGCCGCGAAGGCCAGCTGCACAGTCGTCACGACCGGGAACCTAGCGGCCGCCGGGCCCGCCGGTAACCGTGTTTTTACGGTCACGGCGGGTTCCGTCCGGACCGGTCCCACTGCGCGGAACAGCCGCTATTCCACATACCGGGCAGTTCCGCACCGCTTCGACCTGCCGCGTCCCGACCTGAGAGACTGGCGGCATGACCGACGCTGAGTTGACCATCCCCGCAGACCTCAAGCCGGCCGACGGCCGCTTCGGCTGCGGACCGTCGAAGGTCCGCGCCGAGCAGCTGAGCGCCCTGGCGGAGTCCGGCTCCACCTACCTCGGCACGTCGCACCGGCAGAAGCCGGTCAAGTCCCTCGTCGGGCGCGTCCGGGCCGGGCTGTCCGAGCTGTTCTCCCTCCCCGAGGGCTACGAGGTGATCCTCGGCAACGGCGGCACCACGGCGTTCTGGGACGCGGCCGCGTTCGGCCTGGTCCGCGAGCGCTCGCAGCACTTCACCTACGGCGAGTTCTCCTCGAAGTTCGCCTCCGTCACCAAGGGCGCGCCGTTCCTGGCCGACCCGATCGTCGTCAAGGCCGACGCCGGCAGCGCGCCGGACATCGCCTACGAAGCCGGCGCGGACCTGGTCGGCTGGGCGCACAACGAGACGTCGACCGGGGTCGCCGTGCCCGTCCGCCGCCCCGAGGGCAGTGACGGCGCACTGGTCGCGATCGACGCCACCTCCGGCGCCGGCGGCCTGCCGGTCAAGGCCGAGGACTTCGACGTCTACTACTTCGCGCCGCAGAAGTCGTTCGCCGCGGATGGCGGCCTGTGGATCGCGCTGGCCTCGCCCGCCGCGGTCGAGCGGATCGGTGAGATCGGCGGCGGCGACCGCTGGATCCCCGAGTTCCTCTCGCTGACCACCGCGCTGGACAACTCCCGCAAGGACCAGACGTACAACACCCCGGCCGTCGCGACGCTCTTCCTGCTCGCCGAGCAGATCGAGTGGATGAACGGCCAGGGCGGCCTCGAGTGGACGACCTCGCGCACGAAGGACTCGTCGTCGCGGCTGTACGAGTGGGCCGAGAAGACGAGCTACACCACGCCGTTCGTGAAGGACCCGGAGCTGCGCTCGCAGGTCGTCGGCACGGTGGACTTCAGCGACGACGTCGACGCCGCCGCGGTGGCGAAGGTGCTGCGCGCCAACGGGATCGTCGACACCGAGCCGTACCGCAAGCTGGGCCGCAACCAGCTGCGCGTCGGCCTGTTCCCGGCCATCGACCCGGACGACATCTCGAAGCTCACGCAGAGCATCGAGTACGTCGTCGAGCGGCTCAGCTGACCTGAGGCTCCTTCGAGGGGACCTTCGCCGCTTCGGTGGCGGAGGTCCCCTTTTCCGTGCTCAGGCGACGGGCGCCGAACGCGGCCAGGACCAGCAGCGCGAGGCCGAACAGCTCGTAGGACTCCGTCGCCAGCCACCAGCCGGCCGACGGCGCCGGGCGCGGCGCGAACCACATCGGGCCCCAGATGAACAGCGCGAGCCCGGCGACGACCACCGCGGTCGCCGTCCACCGGATCGCCCGGCCGAAGCGCCACGCGTACCACCCGGCGAGGACGAGGATCGGCACGCACCACGTCCAGTGGTGGGTCCACGAGATCGGCGAGACCAGCAACCCGCCGAGCGCGCAGGCGGTGAGCCCGAGCACCGGCTCGGCACGCGCGACGACCACCGCGACCAGGGCCATCACCACCAGCGCAGCCAGCACCCAGGCGAACTCCGGCCAGCCGGCGCGCACGGTCAGACCGTGTAGCGACTGGTTGCCGACGTAGTCGACACCGCCGATCCGCCCCGCGTCGAAAACGAGCTTCGTCCAGTAGGTGAAGGACGCCGACGGCCGGACCAGCCACAGCAGCGCGCCCGCGGCCAGGAACCCCACGACGACCCGCGCGGCCGACTTGAAGTCGCGGCGGAACAGGAAGTACACGACAAAAACGGCGGGCGTCAGCTTGATCGCCGCGGCGACGCCGATGAGCAGGCCCTTCGTCCGCCGCCGCTCCCCGGGCAGCAGGACGTCGAGCACCACCAGGACCATGAGCAGCGCGTTGATCTGGCCGAAGCCGAGCGTCGAACGGACCGGCTCGAGCAAGGCCCCGGCGAGCTGCGCGCCGATGGCGACCAGCGCGGCCACCGCGCGGCCACGGACCTTCGACGCATCGGTCAGCGAGCCGTTGAGCGTCGCGACGTAGAGGTAGGCGACCACGCCGGTCGCGAGGATCGACGCGATGCTGACCAGCTTCATCGTCGCCGCGAACGGCAGCAGCGTGCCGGGCAGGAACACCGCGGCGGCGAACGGCGTGTAGGTGAACGGCAGCAGGATCTGGTGCGTGGTCGGCACCCAGGCCTCGTACGGCGAGCCCTGCTCGGCCAGCGCCTTCGCGCCGCCCAGGTAGACCTCCAGGTCGAGGCCGTCGAACCGCTTCAGCAGGAGGACCAGCACGACGGCCGCGATCTCGAGGACGGCCAGCGACCATGCGAGCTTCCGCCCCGACAGCACCACGCGTCCCCCTCAGCCAGGTCTTCGACCGGCCGAGATTACCGGGCGCGCGGCGGCCCTCTCCCACCGGCAACCGCACTGACCTGGCGTTCACCGCCGCCCCGGGGCGACGAGGCGTCACCCCGGGACGTCGGTCAGGCGAGGGCCTGGGTGGGGGCGAGCCGCGCCGCGCGCACCGCCGGGTAGGCCCCGGCGACCGCCCCGACCAGCGCCGCGACGCCGACACCGCCGGCCAGCGCGCCCCACGGCAGCACCGCCGGCCAGCCCTGGCTCAGCGCGTACCCCGCCGTCACCAGCACCCCGGCCAGCACCCCGGCGAGCCCACCGAGCCCCGACAGCAGCACCGACTCGGCCAGGAACTGCCCGCGGACCTGCCGTTTGGTGGCCCCGAGCGCGCGGCGCAGGCCGATCTCACGACGTCGTTCGAGCACCGAAATCACCATCGTGTTCGCCACCCCGACCCCGCCGACGAGCAGCGCGACCCCGCCGAGGCCGAGGAACAGCGCGCTGTAGGTCGTGTCCGTCAGCTTCTGCGCGGCGAGCGCGTCCGACGGGCGGCGCACCTCGACCTCGTTCGGCGCCTGCGGGCTCAGCGTCGCGGCCAGCACCGACCGCACACCGTCCACTTGGGACTCTTCGGCGCGGACGTACACGGTGGACGGGTGGCCGTCGAAGCCGAGCAGCCGCTTCGCGACGTCCCAGCCGACCAGCGCCGACCGCTCGACCTCCGGCGCGAGCGGCATCGGGGAGAGGATCCCGACGACGGTGAACCACTGCGTCCCGATCAGCACCTGCGGTGGCCGCGCCGGGTCGACGCGGTCGATGCCGAGCCGGGCCGCCGCCTGCGAACCGAGCACCGTCACCGGGTAGTCCTGGTTCCCCGCCGCCAGGAACGACCCGACCCGGACCTTCCCGCCGAGCACGCCCAGCAGGTCCGGCCGCGCGGCGAACACCGCGAGCCCGGAGGTGTCGTCCACCGCGATCTTGTCGCTGCGGCGGACGTTCGCCGACGTGTTCCCGGTGCCGCTGGCCGCCTGCACCGGGCCGATGCGCTGGGCCATCGGGATGGCGTCGTCGGGCAGGGTCGCGTCCTTGCCGAACAGCGTCTGGCCCGGCCCGGCGGTGAGCAGGTTGGTGCCGAGCGCGGCCAGCCGGTCGTGCAGGGCCTGCGCGCCGGACGCCGGGATCGCCAGCACCGCGACCATCGCCGCGACGCCGATCGCGATGCCCAGCGCGGAAAGCACCGCGCGCACCGGCCGCGTGCGCATGCCGTGGGCGCCGAGCGCGACGACGTCCGGCGGCTTGAGCCGGGCCGGCTCCGGGAGCGTCACCATGGTCATCGCGCACCCACCAGACCGGTGTCGAGCCGCAGGTGCCCGTCGAGCAGCTCGATCCGCCGCGGCATGCCCGCGGCGATCTCCCGGTCGTGGGTGATCACGACGATCGTGGTGCCGTCGGCGGACAGCTCGCCGAGCAGCCCGAGCACGGACGCGCCGGTCCCGGTGTCGAGGTTGCCGGTCGGCTCGTCGGCCAGCAGGATCGCCGGGTTGTTGACGACCGCCCGCGCGATCGCGACGCGCTGGCGTTCCCCGCCGGACAGCTCGCCCGGCCGGTGCCACGCCCGGTGCCCGAGCCCGACGCGGTCGAGCGCGGCCAGCGCCCGCCCGCGCCGCCGTCGCCGCGGCACCCCCGCGTAGAGCAGGCCGGTGCAGACGTTGTCCACCGCGCTCATCCCTTCGTCGAGGAAGAACTGCTGGAACACGAACCCGATCCAGCGCGAGCGCAACGCGGAGACCTTGCGGTCCGACAGCGCGGCGACGTCGTGGCCGTGCAGCTCGACCCGGCCCGACGACGGCCGGTCGAGCGTCCCCATCAGGTGCAGCAGGGTCGACTTCCCCGACCCGGACGGCCCGACGATCGCGACCATTTCGCCGTCCTCCAGCGAAAGCGAGACGCCGTCGAGCGCGGCGACCCCGCCGGGGTAGGTGCGCGTGACCTCGTGGACGCGCAGCACGGGCGTCACGACGTCGTCACCACCCTCATGCCTTCGGTCAGCCCGGCGCCGGTGACCTCGACCTTCCCGCCGCTGAACAGTCCCGTTTGGACACCGATCAGCCGGCGCTGCCCGTTTTCGTCGACCTCGACGGCGTAACCGCCTTCGGCGAGCGCGAGCAGCGCGCCGACCGGGACCGCGAGCACCCCGGAGTGGACGCTCTTGGTGAACCGGACGGTTGCCGGGGCCGAGTCGAGCGAGCCGGCGACGGCCGGGTCGTCGAGCCGGACGGTCACGGTGATCTTGGGCTTGCCGTCGTCCTGGCCCGCCGCGTCCTTGCCCTCGACGGCGGTCCGCCCGACGTCGGTGATCGTGCCCTGCGTCGTCTTCCCGTTGATCGTCACCGACGCCTTCGCGCCCTGCTGCGCGAGATCCTGCTTCGCCGCGTCGAGCTTCACCTGCACCGAGCGGACGGTGCCGGTCGTCTTGAGGACGTCACCCTGGGCCGGCGCGCCGAGCTTGGCCGACAGCGCGGACACCCGGACCTCGCCGGCCGCGAGCACGACGTCACCCTGGCCGAACGCGCCGGTCTGCTCCAGCCCGAGCGACTTCTGCCACTTCTTCAGCGCCGACGCCGTCGCCGACGTGAACTTCTTGTCCGGCGTGCCGAAGCCGCCGAACCCGCACGCCTTGAGGTTCTCCTCCAGCTGCTTGACGTCGGCGCCGTCGGCCGCGCCCGCCGCGAGGTCGCGGTAGAACGGCAGGGTGCCGTAGAACAGCGGCACCGGCTTGGCGTCGACTCCGTACACCGGCTGGCAGCGGGTGAGGGTGGCGCCGGCGGCGGGCAGCGACGTGATCGTGCCGGGCTTGCGGCCCTGGACGCCGTCCTCGTCGCCGTACCCGAGCGTGCCGTCGGCCTCCTCCTCCTCGCTCAGGTCGGTCTTGGCCACCTCCGCCGTCTCGACGGACGGCGGCGCGGCCTCCTTGACGGGGGTCGCGCTCGAAACCCGCGTCAGGATCACGACGGAGCTGGTGCCCAGCACCACGACGATCACCGCGGCGGCGACGAACCAGCGCGTCCGGCCACGACGGCGGGGCTTCAGGTGGGTCACTTCGCTCATTGGTCCGCCCCGCGGGCGCTGATGCTCGCGCCCATCCCGCAGGCCTTCGCGGCGGCTTCGAACTTCTTCGGGTCGTCGCCCGGCCCGCCGAGCCGCGTCGCGCCCTTGCCGCTCGGGTCGGGGTCGGGCATGTCGATGCCGTGCTCGCGCATGCACTTGGCGTCCTTGCGCATCTTGTCGAGCTCCTCGGCGCTCGGCGGCTTCATCTCGCCGCCGTTGGGCATAAGGTGCTTGCACGCCTTCTGCGCGGCCTCGATCTTCCCCATGTCGGCGCCGTCGCCGCCGAGGGTGACCGCCATCCCGCCGCCCTCACCGGCCGGCTTCGGGTCGGGCATGTCGACGCCGTGCTCCCGCATGCACTTGGCGAAGTCGCGCATCTTGTCCTCGTCGCTCTTGCCGCTGTTGTCCGCGGCCGTGGGGCCGCCCGGCTTCGGCGGCGTCGAGATCGACGCGACCTTCGACCCGTCGTCGCCCTTCGCGCCGCAGCCCCCGAGCAGCAGGGCCGCCCCGAGCGCCGCGACGACGATCCGTGTCCGCATGGCTCGCTCCTTTCTCCTTCGGTTGGGTGCCAGGTCTACGGATCGGGGGATTCGGGCGCGCTAAGCGACGTCGCTTATGCGGTCCTTATGGCCCTCCTGCGCAGACTGGGCGGGTGCGGGTGCTGGTGGTGGAGGACGAACGGCTGCTGGCCGACTCGGTCGCGGAGGGGCTGCGGCGGTTCGCCATGGCCGTCGACGTCTGTTACGACGGCGAGCAGGCCCTCGAACGCGTGGGGGTACACGGCTACGACGTCGTGGTCCTGGACCGCGACCTGCCGAAGGTGCACGGTGACGACGTCTGTGCCGCCGTGGTCCGGGCGGGCGGCGAGGCGCGGGTGCTGATGCTGACCGCGGCCGCCGACGTCACCGAGCGGGTGGCCGGCCTGGGCGCCGGCGCCGACGACTACCTGACGAAGCCGTTCGCCTTCGCCGAGCTGGTCGCCCGGGTGCAGGCGCTGTCGCGGCGCGCGCGGCCCGCGTTGCCCCCGGTGCTGGAGCGCGACGGCGTCGTGCTCGACCTGCCGCGCCACCAGGCCGCCCGTGACGGCCGGTTCCTGCTGCTCTCGCCGAAGGAGTTCGCCGTGCTCGAGGTGCTCATGCGGGCGGAGGGCGCGGTCGTCAGCGCCGAGGCCCTGCTGGAAAAGGCGTGGGACGAGCACGCGGACCCGTTCACCAACGCGGTGCGCGTCGCGGTGATGACCCTGCGGCGCAAGCTCGGCGACCCGCCGGTGATCGAGACCGTGCCCGGCGCCGGCTACCGGTTCGGCGCCCGGTGAACGGCATTTCGGTCCGCGCGAAGCTCACCGCCTGGTACGGCGGGCTGTTCCTGCTGGCCGGGCTGGTCCTGGTCGTCATCAACTACCTGCTGGTGCAGAGCACGCTGCCGGACCCGGCCCGGGTCGCCTCCTCGACGATCGGCACGGCCGACCTGACCTACGGCGTCCCGGCCGACACGGTGGGCTCCCAGGGTGTCGCGGTGCGGCTGCTCAGCGGTTCACTGGCGGACTACCGCTCCTCGACGCTGTCCTCGCTGGTGGTGGGCTCGGCGATCGCGCTGGTCGTGACGGCGGCGCTGGCGGTGCTGTTCGGCTGGCTGATGGCGGGCCGCGCGCTGCGGCCGCTGCACGACATCACCTCGGCCGCGCGGCGGCTGGAGGCGGGCAAGCTCGACCGGCGGATCAACCTCGAAGGCCCGCCCGACGAGCTGAAGGAGCTCGCCGACACTTTCGACGGCATGCTCGACCGGCTCGCGGAGTCGTTCGACAGCCAGAAGCGGTTCGTCGCGAACGCGTCCCACGAGCTGCGGACGCCGCTGGCGGTGCAGCGGACGCTGATCGAGGTCGCGATGGCCGACCCGGAAGTGGCGCCCGAGCTGCGGAAGCTCGGCACGCACCTGCTGCACACCAACGAGCGCAGCGAACGGATGATCGAGGGCCTGCTGGTCCTCGCCCGCAGCGACCGGGGACTGACCGCGCGCACCCCGGTCCGGCTCGACGAGGTGGTGGCGTCGGTCGTGCGGGCGACGTCCGCGCAGGCCGAGTCGGCCGGGGTGAAGGTGGAGACCCGCCTGCGGCCGCGGGTGGTCGCGGGCGACCCGGTGCTGCTGGAGCGGCTGGTGACGAACCTGGTGGTCAACGCGATCACGTACAACGCCGCGGGCGGCTGGGTGTACGTCGAGGTCCGCGGGGATCCGGCCCTGGAGGTGCGCAACTCCGGGCCGGTGGTGCCGCCCGAAGCCGTGCCGACGCTGTTCGAGCCGTTCCGCCGGGTGGGGTCGGAGCGGACCGGGGACACGCGCAACGCGGGGCTGGGGCTGTCGATCGTCCGGTCGGTGGCCCAGGCCCACGGCGGGTACGCGGACGCCCAGCCCGGCCGGCGCGGCGGCCTCACCGTGGTCGTCCGGCTGCCGCCGGCGTGATCCACTCGATCGTGACTGACCGTGTCCGGCGTGTCACCCGGCGGCCGCCGACCTGGGTGATCCATGATGCGGACGTCGCTAAGTGAACAGTGGGCAGTTCGGTGCGGACTCGGCGCGCCTCGCACGTCAAGCCGACGCGCCGTTCTAACGTGGGCACCCACAACGGTGAAGCATCGGGGAAGGCGAACAATGCGCGCGCTTCGGGTAGTCGGGTTGCACGAGGACGGTAAGTCCATCGTGTGCGAAGACTCGGCGAGCGGTACGCGCTTCCTCCTCCCGGCCGATGAAAGACTGCGCGCGGCGGCGCGGGGTGACCTCACCCGCCTCGGCCAGATCGAAATCGAGTTGGAGAGCCAGATGCGGCCACGCGAGATCCAGGCGCGAATCCGTGCCGGCGAGTCAGTCCAGCAAGTCGCGGCGGGCGCCGGGATTTCGGAGCAGCGCGTCGAGCGGTACGCCTACCCCGTCCTGCTCGAGCGGTCCCGGACCGCCGAGCTCGCCCAGAGCGCCCACCCCGTCCGCGAGGACGGCCCCGACGTGCAGACGCTCGGCGAGGTCGTCGCGTACGGCTTCGGCGTCCGCGGGCACGACTACTCGAAGGCCGCCTGGGACGCCTGGAAGGGCGACGACGGCCGCTGGGTCGTCGTGCTGCAGTGGAAGGCCGGGCGCTCGGACAACCGCGCGCACTGGGCGTTCGCACCCGGCGCGCACGGCGGCACGGTCGTGGCGCTCGACGAGAACGCCGAGGTCCTGCTCGACCCGAACGCCTACCGCGCCCCCCGCACGGTCCGCGCCCTCGACCCGGCCCGCGACGCGGAGTTCCAGCCGACGCTGGACTCCGTCACGCCGGAACGCGCCGAGCTGCCGGCCGCCGAGCCGGACCCGGACGACGACACGCGCGAGATCCCGCGTGTCCCGGCCGACCCGGAGGACGACACCGCGGCTAACGACGAGCCGCGGCCGAAGGCCAAGAAGAATCACCCGATCGTGCCGTCCTGGGAGGACGTGCTCCTCGGGGTCCGCTCGCAGCGCGGTTAGTCCACCAGCGCCGCGAGTGTCTTCGGCGCGACCAGCCGGTAGGCCTCGCGCACGATCCGGTCGATTTCAGCCCAGTCGACGTCGACGTCCAGCCGCACGCCCAGCCAGCCACGATGCCCGACATAGGCCGGCCGGAAGAACCGCCCCGGCTCGGTGCGCACGAGTTCCTCTTGCGCCCCGGGGCGGAGCGGGACACCAGAAGGCGAGCCGGCCATCACCGTGGTGGTCGTCGGCGAACATGACGAAGGTCTTCTTGCCGCGCACGAACCAGGCGGGCGAGCCGTGACTGAGGCGCTCGGTCGCTTCCGGCAGGGCCAGGCACACCTTCCGCAACGCGTCGAGCTGCTTCATCCCGCCAGGTTACGACCTGCGTCCGACGCCGTCTGCTGAACAGGCGCCGCGGTGAGCTGAAGTTCCGGTTGTTCTCCCGTGGCATCCGGACAGTGGGGGCTCGACCCGGCACCTCTGGGTCGGTCGGGCCACTGGTTCTGCTCGTCGCCAGACTGCCGATGCTCGGCGGCGGGTCGTCGTCTGGAGGTCATCGCACCCGCTAAAGCGCGATGACCAGCACCCCGATCCAAGCGATGACCACACCGCCCGCCGCCCCGTAAGCGGCCCAGCGCAAAATCGGCGTCCGGCGGACCAGCCACAACGACGGCGCGATCCCGGCCGTCACGACCACCGACGCCACCAGCGCCAGCCAGCCGCTGGTCTCGCGGGCCAACGTCGAGGCCAGCGCCAGCATGGCGACCACGACCACCGCCGCGATGAACGCCGAGACCGTCAGCCCGGTCAGCCACGGCGTCGGCTCCCCCGGCTCGCCCGGCGGGCCGAGCAGCGAGCGGACCAGGCGCTGGCCGGGTTCGGTGGGCCGCGGCGGGGGCTCGACCACCGTGTCGGCGCCGGTGACCGGGTCGACGAACCGGACCGTCGTGCCCATCACCGAGGCCAGCCGGCCGGCCAGCTGGCGGCCGCGTTGGGAGACGACCGCGCCCGCCTCGGCGCCGGAGTCGACCGACACCGCGGCCGCCACGCGCGCCCACTCGTGCAGGGCCTGCGCCAGGTCGGCGCCGATCGCGAGCTTGTGCGGGTCCACCTCACGGGCGTGTTCCCCGCCGGGGCCGGCCAGCACGGCGCGCTCACCGCGGATCCGCAGCTCCATGGGGTCCTTTCGCGCCGCTCGACCAGTCCCGAGACCAGAACCTTAGTCGGCGTCCGCCAGTTCGTAGAAGGCCACGGCGGCGGCCGTGGCGATGTTGAGGGAGTCGACTCCCGCCGGCATGGGTATCCGGACCGCGTGATCAGCCGCCGCCAGCGCCGCCTCGGTCAGTCCGGGGCCTTCGGCGCCGAACAGCAGCGCGACCCGTCCGGGCGCGTGCTTCCGCAGCTCGCGCAGCGGAACCGAGCCCGGCCGAGGGGTGAACGCCGCGACCGAAAAGCCGTGCGCCCGCAGCTCGTCCAGGCCGCCGGGCCAGTCCGTCAGGTGCCCGAACGGCACCCGCAGCACGTGACCCATCGACACGCGCACGCTGCGCCGGTACAGCGGGTCGGAACAGCCCGGGCCGAGCAGCACCCCGCCGACGCCGAGCGCGGCCGCGTTGCGGAAGAGCGCGCCGAGGTTTTCGTGGTCTCCCACGCCTTCCAGCACGGCGATCGTGCGCGCTTCGGCCACGACGTCGGAAACCGTGAGCGGCGCGGGCCGGCCGGCGACGGCGAGGATCCCGCGGTTGAGGTGGAAGCCGACCACGTCGGCCATCGTCTCCGCGGAAGTGACGTACTGGGGCACATCCGTCCCGTCGAGATCGCCGGCCAGCTCGGCGAACCGCCGTTCGACGCCCAGCAGCGCCCGCACCGGGTACCGGGACGCCAGCAGCCGGGACACCACGACGGTGCCCTCCGCGATGACGAGTCCCTTGCCGCCCGGGCGGTCCGGGCGGCGGTCCGCTGTGGACAGGTCGCGGAAGTCGTCGACGCGCGGGTCGCCGGAGTCGTCGATGTGGATCACGCCCATCCGCCCAGTCTGTCATCCGCCCACCGGGTGCCCGACTGGTCCGAACGTCGATCCCGGAGTGGTACGAACGGGTCTATTTTGCTGTCGGTTAACCCCTCGTGACGGAGAGCACCAGTTTGGCCGCTAGCCCGGTTGCAACGGCTGTGAAACGGTTGTCCGCCAGGACTTGAAACACGTCCTAGTTCCACACCGACACAAAGCAGGGATGGTCATGGGGATGGACCTCGCGGCTCAACCGTTCAACACGCTCGACCGCGGACGGTACCGCCGCAAGGTGCAGCGTTGTCTCGACACGTTGGCCCGCATGCTCACGGACGGCAGTTTTTCGTTCCCCCGCAAGAACATCGGCCTCGAGGTCGAGCTGAACCTGGTCGACCGCGAGATGCGCCCGTCGATGACGAACGCCGCGGTGCTGGAGGCGCTCGACGACCCGTCGTTCACCACGGAGCTGGGCCAGCACAACCTCGAGCTGAACGTGCCGCCGCGGCCGCTGGCCGGCGATTCGGCCCTCCAGCTGGAAGACGACCTCCGCGCGTACCTGGCGACGGCGTCGGCGAAGGCGCGCGACACGGGATCGGCGCTGGCGATGATCGGCATCCTGCCGACGTTGAAGCACGAGCACTTCGACCAGAAGTGGCTCACCAACAAGACCCGGTACTCGACGCTGAACGACCAGATCTTCGCCGCGCGCGGCGAGCGCACGGTGCTGGCCATGGAAGGCGCGCCGCTGTCGGGCCAGCAGCCCGAGCGGTTGCGCAGCTACGCCGAGTCGATCCTGCCGGAAGCCGCGTGCACCAGCGTGCAGCTGCACCTCCAGGTCGCGCCGGAGGAGTTCGCGGCGCACTGGAACGCGGCGCAGTGCCTGGCCGGGCTGCAGATCGCGCTCGCGTCGAACTCGCCGTTCCTGCTGGGCAAGGCGTTGTGGCACGAGACGCGCATCCCGCTGTTCCTGCAGGCGACCGACACCCGGCCGGAAGAGCTCAAGAACCAGGGTGTGCGGCCGCGGGTCTGGTTCGGCGAGCGGTGGATCACGTCCATCTTCGACCTGTTCGAAGAGAACGTCCGCTACTTCCCCGGTCTGCTCCCGGAAACCGACGCCGAAGACCCGATCGAAGCGCTCGACGCGGGGCAGGCGCCGAAGCTCACCGAGCTGCGCATGCACAACGGCACCATCTGGCGCTGGAACCGGCCGGTGTACGACGTCGTCGACGGCCTGCCGCACCTGCGCATCGAGAACCGCGTGCTGCCGGCCGGGCCGACGGTTGTCGACACGGTGGCGAACGCGGCGTTCTTCTACGGCGCCCAGCGCGCGCTCGCCGAGGCGGAACGCCCGGTGTGGAGCCAGATGTCCTTCCAGGCCGCGGAGGAGAACCTCTACGCCGGCGCGCGCCGCGGTTTCGAAGCGCAGCTGTACTGGCCCGGCATCGGCTGGATCCCGCCGGACGAGCTGGCGCTGCGCGTCCTGCTGCCGCTCGCCCACGAGGGGCTGCGCCGCTCCGACGTCTCCGACGAGGCCCGTGAGCGCTACCTGGGCATCATCGAGCGCCGGTGCCTCGCCCGGAAGACCGGGGCGACCTGGCAGCGCGACTACGTCGTGCGCGCACAGGAACGCGGCCTCGACCGCGAGGCGGCGCTCACCCGGATGCTGGCGCGCTACCTGGAGCTGTCGGAGTCCGGTGAGCCGGTGCACACCTGGCCGCTCGACGACTGAGCGCTAGCCTGGGCCGATGCCGAAGATTCTCGGTGAGTCGCTGGAAGCGCACCGGCGCGAGGTCCGGGCGCGGGTCTTCGACGTCATGCGCGCGCAGCTCTACGAACGCGGCTTCGACGCGATCACGCTCGCCGGGGTCGCCGCGGCGGCCGGCGTGGGCCGCACCGCGCTGTACAACCACTTCCCGGACAAGGAAAGCCTGCTGGTCGCCTTCGTCGAGGACGAGGCCGCCCGGTACGTCACGCGGCTGACCGAGGCCGTCGAGGCGCAGGCCGACCCGGTGGACCAGCTGGCCACCTTCGTCCGGCTGCAGCTGCGCGTGCTGGCCGAGTACCACATGCCGCCCGGCGCGGCGCTCGCGTCGGCGCTGGCGCCCGCGGCGTACCGCCGGATCAGCGCGCACGCCGACCCGATCACCGACCGGCTGCGCGCGATCCTCGCGGGCGGCGTCGACCTGGGGCGCTGGCCCGCGGCCGACCCGGACGTCCTGATCCCGATGATCACGGCGGCGCTGGGCAACCGGACGCTGGTCGACGGGCCCGCCGAGCAGCTGGAAGACGTCGTCGAGGCGGCGGTCCGGTTTGTGCTCCGAGCGGTCGGAGCCGCCATTTAGGGTAGCCTAACCCGGAAATATGCCCTACGATCTTTCTGACAGCGTGTCAGATCGATCGCCGGGAGGCTGCCCCATGTCGGTGACCACGGATGCTCGCCCGTTCTCGGCGACCCTGCGCGCGTCGACGCTCGAGGTGCACGAGAAGGCGAACTACTCGACGTACATGCGCGCCCTGCTCGGCGGCGAGCTGACGCAGGAGGGCTACACCCAGCTCGCGATCCAGTACTACTTCGTCTACGGCGCGATCGAGGCCGCGAGCGACCGCATGGCCGGCCACCCGGTCGGCGGCGAGTTCGTCTTCGACGAGCTGCGGCGGCTGCCCAACCTGGAGCGCGACCTCGCGCACCTGGTCGGCCCGGACTGGCGTTCGACGATCTCCCCTCTGGCCTCGACGCAGGCGTACGTCGCGCGAATCGGCGAAGCGTCTTCGTGGGCGGGCGGGTACGTCGCGCACCACTACACGCGCTACCTCGGCGACATCGCCGGTGGCCAGGCGATCCGGCGGCTGCTGGAGAAGAAGTACGACGTCGCCGAGTCCGGCACGCTCTTCTACCACTTCGAGGGCATCGGCAGCGCGCCCCGCTTCCGCGACCAGTACCGCGCGAAGCTGGACAACGCGCCGTGGGACGAGGCCGAGCGCGCCCGCGTCATCGACGAGACGCTGGTGGCGTTCGAGTGCAACGTCGCGGTGTTCGAGGAGCTCGCTTCGCGGCTGGACGAGTACCGCGCCTGAATGATCGTCGTCACAGCTCGTTGACCTCCAGTTAGGTCCAGGTAGCAGGCTCGGTTTCGGGTGGCGGACCCCCGGGTACGCCACTGTCGAGCCCCGGTCGTCCCACGCAGTGACGGCCACGCGCCCCCGCTCGCCGCGAGCGGGCGTGTGCTACTAGGTTCGATACCGGAAACTTGTGTCGAAGACAGAAGGAGGGCCAATGGCCCGCTACGAGCTCCCCGATCTCGACTACGACTACAGCGCCCTCGCGCCCCACATCTCCGGCGAGATCAACGAGCTGCACCACAGCAAGCACCACGCGACCTACGTCAAGGGCGCGAACGACACGCTCGACAAGATCGCCGAAGCGCGCGACGCCGGCGACTTCGGTTCGATCGTCGGCCTGGAGACCACCCTGGCCTTCAACCTGGCCGGCCACGCCAACCACGTCGTGTGGTGGAAGATCCTGTCGCCGGAAGGCGGCGACAAGCCGACCGGCGAGCTGGCCGCGGCGATCGACGAGGCCTTCGGCTCCTTCGACAAGTTCAAGGCGCAGTTCACCGCCGTGTCGACGACGATCCAGGGCAACGGCTGGGGCGCGCTCTCCTGGGACCCGATCGGCAAGACGCTGATCACCCAGCAGCTGCGCGACCACCACAACAACCTGATCCTGCCGACCGTGCCGATCCTGCTGGTCGACGTCTGGGAGCACGCGTTCTACCTGGACTACAAGAACGTGAAGCCGGACTACGTCAAGGCTCTCTGGAACATCTTCAACTGGGCGGAGATCTCCAAGCGCTTCGACAACGCCGTCGCCGGTGGCAACGGCCTGCTGCTCGGCTGAGTTTCTCCCTCGGCAACGGGGTCCTTCCACCCGGAAGGGCCCCGTTTTTCGTCGGCGGGTGAAATCGCTTGACCTCGAGTGCGGTCGAGGTGTGAGAGTGGCGGCATGGACGTTGACGCGTATCTGGCCCGCCTGGGGGTCGCGTGGCCCGCGACGGCCGACCTGACGACCTTGCGCCATCTGCAGGAACGCCACCTCACCACGGTGCCGTTCGAGAACCTGAGCATCCACCTCGGCGAGCCCGTCGAACTCGGCGAAGAGGCGTTGTTCGACAAGATCGTCCACCGGCGTCGCGGTGGATTCTGTTACGAGCTGAACGGCCTGTTCGCGGCGCTGCTGCGCGAGCTCGGCTACGACGCCTCGCTGCACGCGGCGCAGGTGTTCCGGCCGGACGGGACGCTCGGCCCCCCGCTGGACCACGCGGCGATCATCGTGTCCCTGGATGAGCCCTGGCTGGTCGACGTCGGCTTCGGCCGGTTCTCCCGCCACCCGCTGCGACTGTCCGGCGTGGACGGCCAGTCCGATCCGGACGGTGAGTTCCTGCTCCTGGACGCGCCGCACGGCGACGTGGACGTCGTCATGGACGGCAAGCCCCAGTACCGCCTCGAGCGCCGGCCGCGGCCGCTGTCCGACTTCGTCCCGATGGCCTGGTGGCAGGCGACGTCCCCGGAGTCCCACTTCACGAAGTCGCTGACGTGCTCGCGGCCGACGTCCCAGGGCCGGGTGACGCTGTCGGGCAGCAAGCTGATCGAGACGGTCGACGGCGTCCGGCACGAAATCACGCTGACGGGTGAAGCCGCGATCCGCACGGCGTACCGCGTCTACTTCGGCCTCCCGCTGACGCGGCTGCCCACTCCGCCGGGTGAGAGCCCCTTGACGAGCGGATCGCTCAGCCCGACACTTCCCGTGCAATGAACGAAGCCCCGGCCTGGGGTTCCCAGGGCCGGGGCTCCGTCCGTTCCCGAACTGACTGCCGCTCCCACCACGAAGCGGACATGTATGAGGTTAGCCTAACCTCATCTCCCGGGCAAGAGGCTCCTTGCGGAGACCCCGATCTCACCCGTTCGTGTGGCCTCAGGTGTGCGAAAACGCCGGATTCTGTCGGTGCGTGCCGATACGGTCACAGCGTGAACACCAGGGGGAAGTACAAGGACCACACTGTGTTGATCGCGGTGACGACGGCTGCCGCGGTCAGCTTGCTGGGCACTGCGGCCTGGTTCCTGACCCGTGATCCACCGGCGGAACCACCACGAGCACTGCCGTTCTCGTGGCCGTCGGCGAACGGTGAGGCGATCCGCCCGGTCCCGATGCCGACCGGGGAAATGGCCGCGGCGCTGCCGGCCGGAAGCCGGGGTCAGGTGCTGTGCAACGCCGTCCCGGAAGAAACTTGGCGCAGGGTGCTGGGCGGCCCGGTCCTCCGCGAAGTGTCGGGCACCTCGTGCCACGTGGTCACCGCCGAGCTGGAGGTCACCGCGAGCACCTACGACCGGCCTCCGGTCGACGGCGTCGAACCGGCCCCGGTCACCGTGGCCGGGCGCCAAGGGAAGGTGGCGAAGAGCCCGACCCGGCCCGCCATCGACGCCGTGCTGACTGTCCGGCTCGCCGACACCGGTGACCCGTGGGCGGCGCCCGAACTCCAGCTCCGCGTCGCGAACCAGGTCGGCGTCCACGCCGAGCGCGACTTCCGTGGGATGGCGGAGGAGCTCGGCACCACGATGGTCCGCGCGATCACCACGCCGGGGCCGGCACTGCCGAGTCAGGAGGAGCAGGCGCACCCACCCGAGATGACCCCGATCACCGGTACCGGCATCGCCGACACCGCCTACCCCCTGATCATGCGGCAGCTCTGCACCCAGCTGGCCCGGGCGCTGGGCCTCGGTCCCGACGCCGTCGAGCCGAAATGGCCTGGCACCTGTGAGCACAACACGGACGGCGCCGAGGTCGAGCTCTCGTACAACCCGGCCAGCTCGACCCGGGCTTTCGGCGATCGCTTCGCGGGCCGGCCGGCGGACGTGAGCGAGCCAGGCGGGGTCATCGAGGTCCAGCTCGTCGACGGTTCCGCGCAGACCCTCGTCATCCGGAGGTACGACTTCGAACGAACCCTGCCGGGGATCCGCGACCTGGCCGAGAAGGTGGTGCCTCCGCTGCTCGGTCGCTAGACCTTCGCCCGCTTCAACACCCGAAGCCCGAACCCGCGCTGCACCGGCCAGGAAACCCCGCCCCGCCGGATCAAAACCACCGCGCACACCACCGCGGCCAGCGCCGAAACCGCCCCGCCGATGTAGAAGGGAGACCGTCCGCCGAACGCCTGCGCCATCCAGCCGACCATCGGCCCGCCGATCGGGTTGCCGCCGATCAGCACCAGCACGTACAGGCCCATCACGCGGCCGCGCATCTCGGGGCTGACCGAGGTCTGCACCAGCGCGTTCGCGGTGTTGAGGAACGTCATCGTGGCGAAGCCGAGCGGGATCAGGCCGAGACCGAACGTCAGGTACGTCGGCATGAACGCCGTGAGCAGCTCGAACACGCCGAGGAAGAACGCCGAGATCAACATCAGCCGCACCCTCGGCCGGCCCTTCGTCCCGCGGCGGGCCGACATGATCGCGCCGGTGAAGGTGCCGACCGCGACCAGCGTCGACAGCAGCCCGTAGCCGTCGGCGGCGGTGTGGAACACGTTCGCCGCGACGATCGGGAGCGAGCTGAAGTACGTGATGCCGAACGTGCTGACGAACAGCACCAGCACCATCACCGTCATCAGGTCGGAGCGCCGCCGGACGTACCGCAGGCCCTCGACCAGCTGGCCCTTCTCGCGCGGCACCGCCGCGACGCGGAAGAGCTTGTCCGGGTTCATCAGGATCAGCCCGGTGATCACGGCGACCGTGCTGGCGGCGTTCGCGATGAACAGCCAGCCGGTGCCGATCCAGGTGATCGCGAACCCGGCGATGGCCGGGCCGACGATGCGCGCCATGTTGAAGATCGACGAGTTGAGCGCGACGGCGTTGGCGACCTGGTCGCGGCCCACCATCTCGGCGACGAACGACTGGCGCGTCGGCACTTCGAGCGCCGCGGTGACGCCGAGCGTGAAGCACAGGACGTAGACCTGCCACAGCTCGACGAACCCGCTCAGGTCGAGCACCCCCAGCACCACGGCCTGGGAACACGCCGCGGCCTGGATCCAGGTCAGCAGCCGGCGCTTGTCGACACGGTCGGCGAGCACGCCGGCCCACAGCGAGAGGAACAGCGTCGGCGTGAACTGCAGCGCGACGGCGACACCGAGGGCGATCGGGTTGTTGCCGCTGAGGGTGAACACCAGCCAGTCCTGGGCGATGCGCTGCATCCAGGTGCCGATGTTCGAGATGACCTGGCCGGTGAAGAACAGCCGGTAGTTGCGGACCCGCAGCGACGCGAACATGCTGCCGCGCTTCGGAGGAGATGGTGGCGAGGCGGACGGCGGTGGGGCCGTGTCCCGGGTAGCAGTGGTCTCGATGGAACGTTTGGTTTCGCTACCCGTGGCCGTCACCGTGGTTAGTTCCCCGCCATCCTGTCTATGATTTCGGCGGCTTTCGAGAGCACTTCGCGCTCTTCGTCGCCGAGTTCCGCCAATTGCCGGTCCAGCCAGGCCTCTCGCACGGAGATGGCCTTGCGCACGTACGCCAGCCCGCTTTCGGACAGCTCGACGATGGCCTGCCGGCCATCGGTCGGGTGCGGGCGCCGCTCGACGAACTTCATCTCCTCGAGCGCGGCGATCACCCTCGTCATCGAAGGTGGCTGGACGCCTTCCTTCGCGGCGAGCTGACCCGGGGTCAGCGGACCGCACTTGTGCAGGGTGGACAGCGCGGCGACCTGCGTCAGCGTGAGGTCGTCCCCGACGCGCTGTGCCCGCAGCCGGCGGTTGAGCCGGACCACCGCGAGACGCAGACGGCTCGCCAAGGAGCGTTCGTGCGTGTCGCCGGACATATAGTTAGCATACCTTACGAAACTTCCACCGCACGGGTGATCTCCGTCAACCGCAACCCGGAAGAGGGCCGCGCGTCCTCACCAGGGGGACGCACCTGGGGAGTCGGATGAACAAGAAGCTGGTGGGCTCGGCCGTGGTCGGCGCGGCGGTCCTGGTGATCGTGGCGGCGCAGTTCTTCCGCGGTGAAGACGCTCCGGCGGCCGCCCCACCACCGCCGTTGCCGTCGATGCCGACGACCACCACGCTCCCGTACCAGGAGACGAAGGAGATCTACGACTTCCCGGCCCAGCCCGGCAGCGAGACCGGCGGCTTCGACTTCGAAATCCCGGTCCCGACCGGCTGGGCCGCCACGCACGACAAGGACCGCGCGACCTACCGCAGCGGCGAGCTCGTCCTGGAGACCGACCGCGTGCCGATCACGCAGGAGGACGCGCTCAGCGCCCTGCAGGCCATCGCGAAAGCGAGCCCCCACCCCGGCACCGTCGCGAAGCACGCCGATGTCGCCTACGACGAAGCCGCCGAATGGGACTACTCCTACGTCCGCGACGGCGTGCTCCGGCAGGTGAACCTCGTCGGCGTCGGTGTCGGCGACGTGCTGATCACCATCCGCTACGAGGCTCCCCAACCGGAGTTCCTCAGCCACCTGAACGTCCTGGCGGACGCCCTCGAGGTCAGCGGCGCGGGCTGATCAGCGGAACGCCGCCTGGATCGGCCCGACGGCGAAGTAGGCGACGAACGCCAGCGCGATCACCCACATCAGCGGGTGCACCTGGCGCGCCTTGCCGGTGGCCGCGCGGATCACGACGTAGCTGACGAAGCCCGCGCCGATGCCGTTGGCGATCGAGTACGTGAACGGCATGACGACGATCGTCAGGAACGCGGGCAGCGCGATCGAGTAGTCGGTGAAGTCGATGTCGCGCACCTGCGCCATCAGCATCGCGCCGACCACGACCAGCGCGGGCGCGGCCGCCTCGACCGGCACGACCTGGTACAGCGGCGTGAGGAACATCGCGGCGATGAACAGCACGCCGGTGACGACGTTCGCCAGGCCGGTCCGCGCGCCCTCGGCGATGCCGGACGCGGACTCGACGAACACCGTGTTCGAGCTGGCCGAGCCGAAACCACCGGCCGCGCCGGCGAGGCCCTCGACGAACAGTGCCTTGCCGACGTTGGGCAGCTGGCCGTCCTTCGGCAGCAGGTCGGCCTCCTTCGCGAGGCCGGTCATGGTGCCCATCGCGTCGAAGAAGTCGGCCAGGACCAGCGTGAACACCAGCAGGCAGACGGTGATGATCGGCAGCCGCGTCCAGGCGCCGAACGAGACGTCGCCCACCAGGGACAGGTTCGGCAGGCCGACGACCTGGTCCGGCAGCGCCGGGTAGCCGAGGTTCCAGCCCTTCGGGTTCGTGCCCTGCGACGGCCCGGCCTTGACGATCGCCTCCACGACGATGGCCAGCACGGTCGAGGACAGCACGCCGATCAGGATCGCGCCCTTGACCTTGCGCACCACCAGGATGCCGGTGACCAGCAGGCCGACGACGAACACCGCGGTCGGCCAGGAGGCGATCGAGCCGTTGATGCCGAGGCCCACCGGGACGGTGGTGTGCGCGTCGTCCGGCAGCCGGCGGACGAACCCGGCGTCGACCAGCCCGATCAGGCAGATGAAGACGCCGATGCCGACCGCGATCGCCGACTTCAGCGACGCGGGCACGGCCCGGAACACCGCGGTGCGGAAGCCGGTGAGCACGAGCAGCACGATGATGACGCCCTCGATGACCACCAGGCCCATCGCCTCGGGCCAGGTCATCTGCGGGGCGATGGTGACCGCGACCAGGCTGTTGATGCCCAGGCCGGTGGCGATGGCGAACGGGTAGTTCGCGACCAGGCCCATCAGGATGGTCATGACACCGGCGACGAGCGCCGTGACCGCCGCCACCTGCGGAACCGGCAGGATGCCGCCGAGGAGGTCCTTGTGCGCGCCCGCGTCGTCAGCGGCGAAGCTGCCGATGATCAGCGGGTTCAGCACCACGATGTAGGCCATCGTGACGAAGGTGACCAGGCCGCCGCGCAGCTCGCGCGGGACGGTCGAACCCCGTTCGGTGATCTTGAAGAACCGGTCCAGTGTGGACGTCCCGGTGCGGGTCGTCTCCTGCTCCGCCATTCGCCTGCCCATTCTCTCGCTGCTGCGGAGTACCCTGCACCTCGTGAGTGATCCGAGCAATCCACCGGAGGTTACGGGCTCGTTGCGGCACACGCCGGAGCTGCCCAAGCGGCTGACCGACCTGACGCCGGTGGTGATCGTAGGCACCTCGATCTGGACTGTCGCGCTGGTGGTGCTCTTCTTCACGACTTCGGGGCTGTGGGTGCAGACGGCGCTGTCCGGGTTCGTGCTCGGGTTCATCGGCCTGGCGATCATCGCCTGGCAGCGCGCGGCCGCTCGGCGGGGCTCGAAGTCGGCTCAGCGGCTCTGACCGCTACGCCAAGAGTGTCCTCGGCGACGGGTCGTCGAGCAGCGCCGTGACCAGGTGCCGGTCGGGCCAGCGCCCGGCCGCCCAGGCGAAGGCGCGGGCCAGGCCCTCGGAGGTGTCGGCCGCGTGCAGCCGATCGTCGGACCACCACTGGACGTCGTGTTCGGCGCCCCGGATCACCACGGTCAGGGGGTCGTGCACCAGCACCCCGCCCTCAGGCAGCCGGATGCCGAGCTGGTCGGCGACGAGCTTCAGCGCGGGCAGCTCGGCCCAGGGCGCGTACTCACCCTGGCTGGTCACCTCGGCGTCCTCGGTGCCGGCCAGCGGAAGGTCGAGCAGGGCCGAGAGCCGCTCCGGCTCCTCCGGCGCGACGACGTACTGGTTCGGTTCGAGGGCGCCGGCCACCCAGGGCACGTCGAGGACCAGCGCGTCGTCCACAACGGACCCGTCCGCGGCCCGGACGGCTTCCGGCGGTCGCGGGTCCAACCCGGACTCGACAACGGCGTCGTAGGCGCGGGTGGTCAGTCCCGGTGAGACTGTCCTATCGGGATCGGCAAGCCGTTTCAGGACGTCTTCCGCTTCATCCACAGTGGACAGCGTCAGGTCCGTGCGCACACCCGCGACTTCGAGCAGGTCCGTGCTCAGTCCGACGTCGGGAACTTCGTCGTAAAGCCCGGCCAGGTCGGCGTTCCCGAGTCGCCATTCGTTCGGCGCGAACCCGCCGAGCAGGGCGTACTGCGCGATCCACCAGGACGCGTGTCCACGCAGGGCGCGGAACGTCTCCGGCCGCGCGGCCAGCAGCTTGAGCGCGGCGGGCCAGGCGTCGTCGGCGACGAGGTCGAGGTCCCGGATCGCAACGAGCGTCGACGGCGGCTCCGTCAACGAGTCCCACCAGGCTTCTTCGTCCGGCAGGTCGTGGTCAGGTTCGTGCGGTTCGTCGTCGACAACGAGCGCGAAGGAGTCGAGCACCCCGGCGGCTTGCAGCGTCTCGGCGGGCCAGTCTTCCGCGAAGTCCTCGTCGAGGACGTCGAGTGCACCGTCTTCCTCGAAGACCTCTTCGTCGAAGATGTCGAGCAACGGCGAGTTCGGGAGCAGCAGTTCATCGGCGCGTCGCCAGGAATCTGTGGCGGGCAAGGCAAGTGCGCCCACCCAGCGCGGGGCGTCGTTTCCGCAGTCGGCGATCAACCGGAGAACAGCGCCCGCGAGAGTCGTACCGTCCAATCCGGACCGAACGTCTTCGACACTGCGCTCCACGGCGTCCCGCAGCTCATCGGCGTTGAGCAGCTCACGAGCGTCGGCTTGCTTGGCACCCAGGCGTTCCAGCAGCGGGTGCGACGCGGCCGGGTGCACCAGCCGCAGTCCCGGAATGTCCACATCGGACAGCAGTTCGAGCAGCTCGGCGGAACCTTCGACGAGCAGACACCCCTTGGCCCCCGGCAACGTCCGGCCGTCCGACAGCGGAACGGGAAGACCGTCCAACCTGGACACGGCCAGCGCGTGCGACTCGACGGCGATCGTCAGCGCGGCGTAGACGTCGTGCCACCAGCCGGGCTCCCGGCTGATCCCGGTAAGCGTTTCCAGCACCTCTTCGATGCTGATCACCTGGACGGAGACGGCTTTCAACGTCTGCGCGGGCGCGGAACTCTTGATCAGCCCAGGCACAACGTCAGCCAGGAGCTTCGCGAGCCCAGGCACCTCAACGTCGATGACTCGCGCCTGGCGTCCACTCACCTCGACGCCGTCCTGAGTGGACAGCCAAGGCTCCCTCGCAAGGTTCGCCAGCACTTCGTCGTGCAGCTTGGCGTCCACAGTGGACTTCGGAAATCCTGGCTTGGGAACAAGACTGAACCGGTTCTCGTCCGGCAAAAGCCGAACGAGCCCGACGTACTCGGCAGCGGCACTCTCAAGTGCCTTGGCGAGTTCGTCGCCAGGCAGCGCGCGCCGACGCGAAGGCTCGACCGGCACGGACGCAAGAAGCCGGGCGGGAAGCGACAAGGCGTCATCGGTCGGCGTCGGCGCGTGCAGGACGTCCTCGTCGAGCGGTTGCGGAATGCCTTCCCGGTCAACCGGAACGGCCCAGACGACGTCACCGCGGTGGGTCAGCCAGCGAGTCTCCCGCTCCGGCCCCCGCACGACAACAACGTCACCCTCGGCAACCCGAGTCCAAACGCGACCGTCCACATCGGCTTCCGCCAGCCAGGGCAGAGCAAGGAGCAGATCGGCGACGTCGCTGGCAAGCTGGTCGAGCAGCGCGCGCCCGTCAACGTCGTCCCGAAGCGGCAACCGAACTTCGGTGTCGAAGCCAGCGGGAACATCGGCGGCCACGGGCCACGGCAGCCGCAGCACGGGGACGTCACCGCTGATACCGGCGGCTTCCCGAGTGCGATCGGCGGAGAAGACAACCCCACCGGTCGTGGAGACGACGCGGGGTTCGTCGGAAACGGTGCGCACGGCGGCAAAACCAACCCCGAACCGCCCGACGGTCTCACCGGTTTTACCGGAGGCCCGCAGCGAAGCGAGCGACGCGACGCCACGTGCGTCAAGCGGAGCCCCGGTGTTGGCAAACCGGAGTTCACGGTCCACAAGAGACACCCGAACCCGCCCAGGCTTACCGGCGGCCATGGCGGCGTCGGCGGCATTCTGGGCGAGCTCGACAAAAAGCCGATCCCGATAGGCGCCGACGCGAAGGTCCCGCTCGACGTTGGTGTCTTCGGTGAGCCGGGTGGGCGAGTCCTGCCAGGCGCGCAGGGTCGCTTCGCGGAGCCGCGCAGTGCCGAAGGGATCGGCACCGTGCGGCTCAGCCGTTGCGCTGGTCACCGCGCTCTTCGGTCCCGCCGTCGGTCGCCTCGACGTCTTGGTCGGTCACGTCGACGAGCCGCTCACCGGAGGTGTCGGTCGCGAGGGATTCAGCAACCCCAGCCGCCGAAAGCCGGCTCGCCTCCGGGGGAATCCCTTGAGTTTCAGCCGCGGATTCGTGCGAGCCAGGGGTTGTGTGCGCCTCAGCGGCGGAGTCGGTCACGTCGCCCTGGGTCGGCTCGGCAGGCTCCACCACCGCTTCGGCCGCCGCCTGCGACTCAGCGACCGCATCAGCCACCTCAGCCTGCGTCGGCCCGGCATCGGCAGGCTCCGGCACCTCGGCAGCAACCGGCTCGGCGACCACATCGGCCTGCGCCGACTCCGGCGCCTCGGTCTCAGCCACCTGCGGCTCTGTGACCGCATCAGTCACCTCGGGCCGGGTTGTCTCCGCATCGGCGGGCTCCGCCGCCTGAGCGGCCACCGGCTCGGCGACCACATCGGTCACCTCGACCTGGGCTTGGTCCGCGCCGGCAGATTCCGCCGCGACCGGCTCAGCAACCACATCGGCCTGCGCCGACTCCGGTGCCTCGGCGACCGCCGCGGCCTCGGCCACCTGCGACTCTGCGACCGCATCGGTGACCTCAGGCTGGGTGGGCTCAGAATCCGCGGGCTCCGCCACCTCAGCGACCATCGGCTCGGCAACCACATCGGTTGCCTCGGTCTGCGTCGGCTCGGCAACCGCGGGCTCGGCCACCGACTCCGCAACTCCATCGGTCGCCTCGGCCTGCTGTGCTTGCTCCTCGCCGGTCGCCGCCTCGGGAGCCTGCGGCTCCGCGACCGCATCGGTGACCTCGGCCTGAGTCGGCTCCGCATCCGCGGGCTCCGGCACCTCGGTCACAACCGGCTCGGCGACTGCATCTGTCGCCTCGGTCTGCGTCGGCTCCGCAGCCGCGGTGTCCGCCGCCGGGATCGGCTCGGCGGCCGCTTCCTTCACCGGCTCCGCGTTCACAGCCTCCGGCACCTCGACCGCCAATGACTCGGTGACCGCACCAGTCGCCGCCGCCCCGGGGAGCTCCGGCTCTGCGACCGCGCCGGTCACCGCCGCCTCGGGAACTTCCGGCTCGGCGGCCGCACCGGTCGCCGCCTCGGGGGACTCTGGCTCGGCGACCGCCTCAGCCGGCGAACTCTCCGAAACCACCCCCGGCTCCACCTCCGCCGGTGAGACATCCGCCTCCGCGATCGCCGTCTCCGACTCGACCGCCGCCGACTCCACCGTCTCCGGCTCCGCCGCCGCCTCGACCGCCTTCGCAGACTCCGGCTCCGCCGCCGACTCCGGCTCCGCCTTCTCCGGCTCCTCCACCTCCGGCGCCGGCGTGAAATCCAACAGCGAATCGTCGTAAACCAGCTCCGCCACCGGAACAGACGACGTCACCTCGACCTCGACCTCCGAGTGGGCTCCACAGCCGTACTCGACGTCGACCACGTGGCCGTCTGCTGGGGCTATGTCGTTGCTGCACACTCCGAACACTCCGCGCAGCGAACCCGCCAACGGCACGAAGAACCCGCACGTCCCGCACACGTCCGGGGCGCTGCGGGCCATGTCGGACCGGGGGCCGAACTCGCCCGAGTGCCAGCGGGCCGCCGCGTCCGTGCGGCCGAAACGGGACAACACGTGTACCCGGCCGAGCCCCGCGTCGTGGGCCACTGCCTCTACTGCCGGGTCGTCCGACTGGACGTATGCCGGGGCCAGGCGGGGGTCGTTCTCGTCCGTCGGGAAGATGTCGCCGACGCCGAGGTCGCCCGCTCGGACTCGGCGCTCCCACGGCACCCACGCCGGGGCGATCCGGGCCTCGGGGCCGGGCACCAGCACGACCTCGCTGACCGTCACCGGCTCGTCGTCGCCCGCCAGCGCGATCGTCACCGACCAGCGCCAGCCGCGATAACCCGGGACCTGGGCCTCGAAGAGGTGACTCGCCGTGACCGCGTCCTCGCGGGCGGCGCCCACGTGGGCGCCGATCTGCTCCTCGGGCGCGTCCTCCAGCACCGCGGCTCGCGCGAACTCCACCGCGTCGGCGAGTTTGCGCTGCACGGAGCCGTCGTCGAGGGTCAGCAGCAGAGTCATGCGGCCAATTGTGCCGCACGCATCCTCGGCGCCCGTGCCAGGCTGTTCTACGTGCGCACGCCGATCATCACCTCACTGCTGCTGGCCGCCGCGCTCGGCGGCTGCGCCGGGGCGCCCGAGCAGGAGCCGGGCCCCGAACAGCTGACCGTCCAGGTGCTCTCGACCCTGCCGCATGACCCCGCCGCGTTCACCGAAGGCCTCGAGTTCGCCGGCGACACGCTCTACGAGAGCACCGGCCTCGCCGGCGCGTCGACGCTCACCGCGGGCCCGGCCGGCGGCCCGCCCATCACGAAGGCCACGCTGCCCGCGCCGCTCTTCGGTGAGGGCGTCACCGTGCTCGGGCCGACGCTGTGGCAACTCACCTGGCAGGACGGCTTCGCCATCGAACGCGACTCCAAGACCCTCGCCGAGCTGCGGCGCGTCCCCTACCAGGGTGAAGGCTGGGGCCTCTGCCACCAGCCGGACGGCCGGCTCGTGATGAGCAACGGCTCGTCGTGGCTGACCTTCCGCGACCCGAAGACCTTCGCCGTCACCGGCAGCGTCGACGTCGGCCGTGATCAGCTCAACGAGCTCGAGTGTGTCGGCGACGAGGTGTACGCAAACGTTTGGCACACCGACACCGTCCTGCGGATCAACGCGGCCACCGGACATGTCACCGGGACGATCGACGCAGGTCAGCTGCGTGCCCAGCTGAACAAAACGGGCGCCGAAGACGTGCTCAACGGTATCGCCGCCGTTCCCGGGACGGACGAGTTCTTGCTCGCCGGGAAGCAGTGGCAGGTCACGTTCCGGGTGAGGTTCGTCCCGGTAACGCCGGGAAAGCACGGATGAGCAGGCGGGACCGACCTCCGGTAAGGCAGGATTGAGACGTGGCACTCTTCGGCTCCCGCTCCGACGGCTCCGGCTCGCAGCAGCGCGGCCGGAAGTCCAAGCGGCGCTGGGCGCCGGAGCCGGGCGCCGCGCAGGCCCGGTCCTGGCGGGACTCGGTGAGCCCGGCGCGCGCCGAACACCAGAGCCCGGCGCCCACCCGCGTCGAGCACCAGAGCCCGAGCCCGCCGCCGCCCACCCGCGTCGAACGGCCGGCCCCGCCGCCGCCCCCGCCGCGCGGCGGGTACTACGACGACCGCGTGCCGAACGCGAACGAGGCGCCCACCGCGGCCGCGCCGTCGGGACACCGGCCGCCGCCACCGCGCGGCGCCCGGCCGTACGACCCGCACCGCACCGAGCCGGTGCGCCGCGAGAAGCCCGGCTTCTACCAGGGTGAACAGCGGCCCGGCAGCGGTGAGTACGAGCACTACGACACCGGCGGTTACGCGGGCGAGCCGCGCCCGCCGCAGCCCGAACCCGAGCTGCCGCGGGAAGAGCCGCGGACGCCGGGTGGCACGCCGAAGCTGCCGAAGAAGATCACCGTCACGCGGGTGGCGGCGATGCGCAGCCGGCAGCTGACCGGCCAGGCCGTCGGCGCCTTCCAGCGCGCGACGAAGGCCGACGGCGCCGAGAAGTCCGGCCTCACCTCGCTGACCTACGCCGTGATGCTGAACTACGCCAGCGACGCGGCGATGGCGATCGCGCTGGCCAACACGCTGTTCTTCGCCGCGACCAGCGGGGAGAGCAAGGGCAAGGTCGCGCTCTACCTGCTCATCACGATCGCGCCGTTCGCACTGGTGGCGCCGGTCATCGGGCCCGCGCTCGACAAGGTGCAGCGCGGGCGGCGGCTGGCGATGTGCGCGTCTTCGGTCGGCCAGGGCCTGATGGCCGTGGTGATGGCGCTGCACTTCGACGACTGGCTGCTCTACCCCGCCGCGCTCGGGATGATGGTGCTCTCGAAGTCCTTCACCGTGCTCAAGGCGGCCGTGACCCCGCGGGTGCTGCCCTCGGAGATCACGCTCTCCAAGACGAACGCCCGCCTGACGACGTTCGGCCTGGTCGCCGCCGGGGTCTTCGGCGCGCTGGCCAGCGGCATCAACGCGATCTCCGGTTCGGCGGGCGCGCTGTGGTTCACGGCGCTGATCTGCGTCGCCGCGGCCGTGCAGTCGATGCGGATCCCGGCCTGGGTCGAAGCGACCGAAGGCGAGGTCCCGACGTCGCTTTCGGCCCACCCGAAGGAGAAGAAACGACGGCAGCCGCTGGGGCGCCACATCGTCGTCGCGTTGTGGGGCAACGGCTCGGTGCGCGTGCTCACCGGCTTCCTCATGATGTTCGCCGCCTTCGCGGTGAAGGCGCAGACCGAGGGCAGCGGGCACAGCCCGTTCATGCAGCTGCTGTTGCTGGGGATCATCGGCGCCGCGGCCGGCGCGGGCGGGTTCATCGGCAACGCGCTGGGGTCGCGGCTCAGCTTCGGCAGCCCGGACCAGGTGATCGTCGGCTGCGTGGCGGGCTGTGTGCTGGCCGCGCTGGTCGCGACGCTGCTGCCCGGCCTGGCCACGGCCGCGATCGTCGGCCTGATCGGCGCGACGGCGAGCGCGCTGGCGAAGATCAGCCTCGACGCCGTCATCCAGGAGGACCTGCCCGAGGAGTCGCGGGCGTCGGCGTTCGGCCGCTCGGAAACCGTGCTGCAGCTGGCCTGGTGCTTCGGCGGCGCGGTGGGCCTGCTGCTGCCGCCGACGTACTGGATCGGCTTCCTCGTGATCAGCGTGCTGCTGGCGGTCGGCATGACGCAGACGTACCTGGTGCGCCGCGGCGGCTCGCTGATCCCGGGCCTCGGCGGCGACCGGCCGCTGCGCCCGGAGCCGACCGGCAGCTTCCCGGCCCAGGGCCTGCCCAGGGACCCGTCGGCCCGCCGGTAGGCTCCGGCCCATGCGACGTTCCCGGGTGGTGGCCCTGCTTGCGGCCGGTGGGTTCGCGGTGGCCGGCTGCTCGGCGCCCGGCCCGGCCGAGGTCACGTTCTACGCCGACGGCCACACGATCAACACCACGCCGGTGCTGAGGTGCGACTACTCGCAGCAGCTCGCGCAGCCGTGCAGCGCGAAGGGCGGCACGCAGACGCTGAAGGTCCGCCCGGGCAAGCCGGTGCAGATCTCCGTGCCCGGCGAGGTCGCGGAAGCGCCGTGGCAGATCGTCTACGAGTACGTCACCCCGCAGGGCGAGTACAAGCAGAGCGACCCGATCCCGTTCACGTCACTGGATCGCTACGCCTACACGGTCACGCCGCCGACCCCCGCGGACCGCATCTCGGCGGTCGACGTCCAGCGGTACACGGCGGTGCTGAACGCGGGCACCGGCGAATCGGGCCTGCTGCCCAGCGACGTGTGGGGCCTCCGGCTCGAGGCGTAGCGGCTCAGCGGCTCAGGGATCCAGGTCCCGGGCGACGGCGCGCATGATCTCGCCGATCTGCTTGGTGTGCTTGCGGTCCGGGTACCGGTTGCGCCGCAGGTCCGGCTGCACCTTCAGCTCGAGGAGCTTGATCATGTCCTCGATCAGGCCGTGCAGCTCCTCCGCGGGGCGACGGCGCGCCTCGGCGACGGACGGCGGCGGGTCGAGCAGCCGGACGGAGAGCGCCTGCGGACCGCGGCGGCCGTCGGCGACGCCGAACTCCAGGCGCTGCCCGGCCTTGAGCCCCTCGACGCCCTGCGGCAGCGCGGCCTTGCGGATGTAGACGTCGGCGCCACCGTCCTGCGTGACGAACCCGAACCCCTTCTCCGCGTCGTACCACTTGACCTTGCCGGTCGGCACTTCCCTCACCAGTCCTTCTGCTGTCCCGCTCACGACGAACGCGCCCGGGGGCGTACCCAGGGCGCGCTGGGTAAAGGGTATCTCGCCACCTGCCCTGGGGAGAAGCCGATACTGTGCCGCTCGACACCAATCCGGCTCAAGCCACGGCCGATGGCTCTCGCACCAGCGGTTTCTCACCGCCGACGGGTCGGCCTGCTTCCGGTCGGATCGGTACCGCGGATACGCTCTTGCCCATGAAGACCGCGACGAAGGAGGCCGCCGTGGCGTCTCCCGGCAAACCGTTCCTGATGCGGATCGGCATCGGCCTCTTCGGCCTCGGCATGCTCGCCGTGCTGACGGTGTTCGTCATGTTCGCCGCCGGCCTCGAGAACCTCCCGGTCTGGCTGTCCGTCGCGGCCGGCGTGATCACCCCGCTCGGGCTGCTGCTGGGCCTGATCGCGCTGGTCCGCGAGGCGCGCGCCAAGAGCTAACGCACCGCTGCGAAGGTCCGCTCGAACCAGTCCGGGAACTCCGTCAGCGAGTCGAAGACCACCTCCGCTCCTTCGCTCAGCAGCAGCGCGCGATCACACGGACCCGTCGTGACGCCCACCGCGATCGCGTTCGCGGCCAGCGCACCGCGAATGTCACCGGCGTGATCTCCGACATACGCCCGCGCGTCGTGCGCCAGCAGCGCTTCGGCCTTGCGCGTCGACCACAGCTCGCCCACGACCTCGTCGACGTCCAGGCCCAGCGCGTCGACGTGCAGCTGCGCGTTCGGCCCGTACTTCCCGGTGACGACGAGCGTGCACCCGCCCGCGGCCCGCACCGCGCGCAGCGACTCGACCGCGCCCGGCAGCGCGACCGTGCTCGGCACCACCATCTCCGGGTACAGCGCGCGGAACCGGTCGACGAGCCCGGGGATGCGCTCCTCCGGCGCCTCGAAGCCGCGCAGGATGTCGTCGAGCGGCGGGCCGAGGTTGGCCGCGAAGGCGTCGCCGTCCAGCGGCAGGCCGGATTCCACGCCGAGCGCGTTCATCGCCGCGGCCATGCCCGGCCGCGCGTCGATCAGTGTCATGTCGAGGTCGAACCCCACCGTGATGCCCACGACAAACACGTTAGCCGCCACCACCGACAAATTTACACGTCAGCCGATCATGTACAGCACCTTGACAGCGGAGTGATCTGTGTCAAGGTGAGGGTGTGACCAGCTTCACTGACCGGACGAAGGCGTCCCTGCGGGAAGCGCTGCTCGACGCCGCCGCGGACCTGCTGCCGGACCGCGGGCACGCGGCCCTGCGGATGGCCGACGTCGCGGCGAAAGCCGGGGTGAGCAGGCAGACCGTCTACAACGAGTTCGGCAACAAGGCGGCGTTGACCCAGGCGGTGGCGCTGCGCACCGCGTCGGAGTTCCTCGACGGGATCCGGCAGCGGTTCGAAACGGCGGACGGGCTGCTGGCCGGCATCCACCACGCCGTCGTCTACACGATCGAGCACGCGCGGGAGAACCGCCTGGTCGCGGCGGCGCTCGGCACCGAAGCCGGCGAGGACCTGCTGCCGCTGCTGACGACAAAGGGCGAGCCGATCCTCAGCGCGGCCGCGGAGCTCGCCGCCGGGCAGTACCGGGAGCTCGAGCCGGACCTGTCGGCCGAAGCGGCCGCCCTGCTCGCGGAGACCGTCGTACGGCTTTCGCTGTCGCACCTGGTCCTCCCGACGCATTCGGCGACGGAGGCGGCCGACGCCGTCACCGCCGTGCTCGCTCCCGCCATCCGCCAATTCGTCCACTGAATCCTTATCGGAGTGAAACGATGACCGACACGCTCTCCGAACTGCGGACCGGCTTTTCCTCGCTGCGCAAGGGCGGCCTGAACTGGGACTCGTTCCCGCTGCGGCTGTTCGTCAAGGGCAACAAGAAGTTCTGGAACCCCGCCGACATCGACTTCAGCCGCGAACGCGAAGGCTGGGACACGCTCAACGACGAGCAGAAGCGCAGCACGACGTACCTGGTCGCGCAGTTCATCGCCGGCGAAGAGGCCGTCACCGAGGACATCCAGCCGTTCATGCGGGCGATGTCGGCGACCGGCCGGTTCGGCGACGAGATGTACCTGACGCAGTTCTGCTTCGAGGAAGCCAAGCACACGGAGGTGTTCCGGCGCTGGATGGACGCGGTCGGGCTGACCGAGGACCTGCACCCGTACGTCGCGGAAAACCCGCACTACCGCAAGCTGTTCTACGAAGAGCTGCCGCAGTCGCTGCGGGCGCTGGAGGACGATCCCAGCCCGCTCAACCAGATCCGCGCGAGCGTGACGTACAACCACGTCATCGAGGGCAGCCTCGCGCTCACGGGGTACTACTCGTGGCAGCTGATCTGCACGCAGAACGACATCCTGCCGGGCATGCAGGAGCTGGTCCGCCGCATCGGCGACGACGAGCGCCGTCACATGGCGTGGGGCACCTTCACCTGCCGCCGCCACGTCGCCGCGGACGACTCGATGTGGGACGCCGTCCAGCAGCGGATGGGCGAGCTGCTGCCGCACGCGCTCAACATGATCCAGTGGGTGCAGGACCAGTTCGAGGAGGTCCCGTTCGACAACGACCCCGAGGAGATCATCCAGTACGCGGCGGACCGCGCGCAGCGCCGCCTGGGCGCGATCGAGTCGGCGCGCGGGACGCCGGTGGAGCAGATCGACCTCGACTACTCCCCGGAGGTCCTGGAAGAGACGTTCGGCGAGGAGGACGCGAAGGCGATCGCGGAAGCGGCCGCCGCGGTCGGCTGAGCCGGGCCGTGAGGGGCACCTTCGAAGGTGCCCCTCACTCGATCACCAGTCCCAGACGCGCTTCATACGATCACCAATCCCAGTTGCGGTTCACGGTCACCACTCCCAAGCACGCTTCACGACGATCACCACTCCCAGCCGCGCTTCACGGTCACCACTCCCAGACTCGTGCCATCGGTCACCACTCCCACTGACGGTTCCACTCGTTGTTGCGGGACCACTCCCAGCTTCGGACCACGCCGGATCTCCCTTCGTGTGACAAACACTGCGAAGGGCAACGCACGACCGGCGCTCCCGGTTTAGGCGTGCTTCGCGGCGGCCGCGGATTCCAGGCCCAGCAGCGTGATCGACTTCTCGCGCATCTCGACCTTGCGGACCTTGCCGGTCACCGTCATCGGGAACTCCTCGACGACGTGCACGTACCGCGGGATCTTGTAGCGCGCGAGCTTGCCTTCGCAGAACTCGCGCACCTTCTCCGTGGTCAGCGGCGAAGCGCCTTCGCGCATGCGGACCCACGCCATCAGCTCTTCGCCGTACTTCTCGTCGGGGACGCCGATGACCTGCGCGTCGAGGATGTCCGGGTGGGTGTACAGGAACTCCTCGATCTCGCGCGGGTACAGGTTTTCGCCGCCGCGGATGACCATGTCCTTGATGCGGCCGGTGATGTTGACGTACCCGTCGCCGTCCATGACCGCCAGGTCGCCGGTGTGCATCCAGCGGGCCGCGTCGATCGCCTCGCCGGTCTTGTCCGGCTGCTCCCAGTACCCGAGCATCACCGAGTACCCGCGGGTGCACAGCTCACCCGGCTCACCGCGCGGCACCGTCAGCCCGGTTTCCGGGTCGACGACCTTGACCTCCAGGTGCGGCCCGACCCGGCCGACCGTCGACACGCGACGCTCGATCGAGTCGTCCGCCCGCGTCTGCGTCGACACCGGGGACGTCTCGGTCATGCCGTAACAAATGGACACCTCGGCCATCCCCATCCGGTCGATGACCTGCTTCATCACCTCGACCGGGCACGGCGAGCCCGCCATGATCCCGGTCCGCAGCGACGACAGGTCGAAGCTCGCGAAGTCCGGGTGGTTGAGCTCGGCGATGAACATCGTCGGCACGCCGTAGAGCGAGGTGCACTGCTCCGCGGCGACGGCTTCGAGCGTCGCTTTCGGATCGAACGCGGGCGCCGGGATGACCATGCAGGCGCCGTGGCTGGTGCACGCGAGGTTGCCCATCACCATGCCGAAGCAGTGGTAGAAGGGCACCGGGATGCACACCTTGTCCTGCTCGGTGTAGTTGCAGAGCTCACCGACGAAGTAGCCGTTGTTCAGGATGTTGTGGTGGCTGAGCGTGGCGCCCTTGGGGAAGCCGGTCGTGCCCGAGGTGTACTGGATGTTGATCGGGTCGTCGGCCGAGAGCGCGGCCTGCTTTTCGGCCAGCGACGCCGGGTCGCCCTGCCAGCCGGCGTCCATCAGCGCCTGCCAGCTCTCGCCGCCCAGGATCACGACGTGGTCGAGGCCCGCGCACTTCTCGCGGACCTCGTCGACCATCGCGGGGTAGTCGGAGGTCTTGAACTTGTCCGACGCCACCAGCAGCCGGACGCCGGCCTGGTTGAGCACGTACTCCAGCTCGTGCGAGCGGTAGGCGGGGTTGATGTTGACGAGGATCGCGCCGATCTTCGCGGTCGCGTACTGCAGGAAGGTCCACTCCGCCCGGTTCGGCGACCAGATCCCCACCCGGTCACCCTTGCCGATCCCCTGCGCGACGAGCCCCAGCGCCAGCGCGTTGACCTCGGCGGCGAGCTCCCGGTAGGTCCACCGCCGCCCGGCGAAGCGGTCGACCAGCGCGTCCCGGTTGCCGTGGGCCGCGACCGTCCGGTCGAAGTTGTCGCCGATGGTGTCCCCGAGCAGGGGGACTTCCGAGATCCCCGAGGCGTAGCTCGGCAGGGCGGGCGCGTCAGGCATGGTGCCTCCTGAAGTCGGCGGTGACTAGGGCCGAGTCTAAGAACACACGGCCTGGTCAGCCAGATCAGCCGGCCAACACGCGGTCCAGGTTGATCGCCGAGCTGATCAGCGACAGGTGGGTGAACGCCTGGGGGAAGTTGCCCAGCTGGTCCCCCGTCAGGCCGATCTGCTCGGCGTACAACCCCACATGATTGGCATAGGTGAACACCTTCTCCAGCGCCAACCGCGCCTCCTCCACGCGCCCGCTGCGAGCCAAGGCCTCCACATACCAGAACGAACAGATCGAGAACGTCCCTTCAGCGCCCTCGACGCCGTCCGGGGCCTGGGCCGGGTCGTAGCGGAACACCAGGCTGTCGACCACCAGCGTGCGCTCGACCGCCCGGAGCGTCGAGGTGAACCGGGGGTCCGTCGGGACGCAGAACTTCACCAGCGGCATCAGCAGCAGGGACGCATCCGGGACGAACTCGCCGTACTGCCGCGAGTAAGCGCCGTCCGCTTCACTCCAGCCGCGCGTCTGGATCTGCTCGTGGATCTCGTCGCGGACGGTCGTCCAGCGGGTGAGGTCGGCCGGTAGCCCGCGGCGGCGGGCGACGCGCACCATGCGTTCGATCGCCACCCAGCACATCAGGCGGGAGAACGTGTGGTCCTGGCGGCCCGCGCGGGTCTCCCAGATGCCCTGGTCCGGCTGGTCCCAGTGCTCCAGCAGCCAGTCCAGCACCCGGGTCAGGTTGTGCCACGCGTCGTACGAAATCCCCGAGCCGTGCTTGTCGAACAGGTAGATCGAGTCGATCAGCTCGCCGTAGATGTCCAGCTGCAGCTGCTCGCCCGCCGCGTTGCCGATCCGGACCGGCGACGAGCCGCGGTAGCCCTCCCAGTGGTCGAGCACCTCCTCCTCGCGGGCCGGCTCGCCGTCGATCGTGTACATCACCCGCAACGGCCCGAGGTCGCCGTCGCCCGGGTCTTCGAAGCGGCCGGTGAGCCAGCCGAAGAAGTCCTCGGCCTCGGTCGTGAAACCCAGGCGCAGCAACGCGTACAGCGAGAACGCCGCGTCCCGGATCCAGACGTGCCGGTAGTCCCAGTTGCGCTCGCCGCCGACCTGTTCGGGCAGCCCGCACGTCGGCGCGGCGATGATCGCGCCGGACGGCTCGTGCGTCAGCAGCTTCAGCAGCAGCGCCGAGCGGTGCACCATCTCCCGCCAGCGCCCGGTGTAGGTGGACTGGGCGAGCCAGTCCCGCCAGAACGCCACCGTCGCGCGGAACAGCTCCTCGGCCTCGTCGTCTTCGAGCGGCGCTTCGGGCGGGTCGCCGTCCAGCACCTCGAGGACGAACAGCGCGGTCTCGCCGGGGCCGAGCTCGAACTCGCCGGTGACGCCGCCGTCGTCGTCCTTCAGCGGCACCGATGTGCGCAGCCCGAGCCGCAGGTCGCCGCCGTCGAACACCACGCCGTGGTCGGTGCTCTCGACGCGGTGCGACGCCCGCGCGTAGTCGAACCGCGGCCGGACGTCGGTGGTCAGCCGGATGTGGCCGCGGACGTTGACGACCCGCCGCACCAGCCGCTGCCGGTGCGCGGGGTCGCGCGGGCGCAGGACCGGCATGAAGTCCTGCACCTCGACGATGCCGTCCTCGGTGAGGAAGCGCGTGACCAGGATGTTCGAGTCCGGGATGTAGAACTGGTGGCGGTTGGTCACCTCGCAGACCGGGTGCAGGCTCCAGTGCCCGCCGCCGTCGGCGTCGAGCAGCGCGCCGAACACGCTCGGCGAGTCGAAGCGGGGCGCGCAGAACCAGCCGATCCGCCCGTCGGTGCCGACGACGGCGGCCGTGCGCAGGTCACCGATCAGGCCGTGCTCGGCGATCGGCGGGTACCGCTCGCTCATGCCCCCGCCTCCGGTCCCCAGGAACCTCGCTCGTACCGCCGGGTCTCCGGCGGCGCGTCGAGCAGGGGCGCGCACACCTCCCACAGCCGTTCGACCTCGTCGGCGCCGGTGAACCACGAGCGGTCGCCGCGCAACGCCTCGAGCAGTAGCCGCGCGTACGGCTCACCCTCGCTGTCGTCGGTGAGGTCGGCGTGGAGCGAACCGGCCGTGACCTCCGCGCGCGTCTCCGCCATGGCCTTGCCGGTGCGCAGGGAGAACGGCACTCCGCGCCAGCGGTCGTTGTCCACGAAGGCTTCCAGCGCGACGAACGTCTCGCGGTCGGAGTCCGGGTCGACGTCGTCCTCGTCGCGGTAGCCCTCGTACTGCCCGAACACGGCCCGCGCCGGGTCGAACGGCCGCAGCGCGCGGAACACGTCCAGCTTCGAGGTGCCCGGCTCCGCCGCGAGCACACCCAGGACCTGGCAGAGGTGCGTCGGCACCATGTCGCGGAAGGTGCCGGTGGCCTCCATGAACGACCCGCGGCCCTCGATGCCGATCTCCTCCGGGACGTCGATCCGCACCGGCTTCGCGTCCGGGGTGGCTTCGGCGAGCTCCCGGACCGCGGCCTTGCCGAGGAAGTGGTCGATCCGGAACACGCGCTCCTCGTCGAACACGCCGTGCACGGTCCGGTTCAGCTCCTTCGCCGACGCGAGGTCGTGCCCGAACGGCTTTTCCAGCACCAGTCGCGCGTCCTCGGCCAGGCCGGACGCGCCGAGCATCTCGACCATCGGGCCCATCGCGGCCGGCGGGACCGACAGGTAGAACAGCGTCCGGGCGTCCTCGCCCAGGTCGCGGCGGGCTTCGCGGACGGCCTCGGCCAGGTCGGCGCCGTCGTCGCTGTCGGAGACGACGAACGACACCCGGTCCTCGAAGCCGCGGATCGTGTCACCGAGGCTCTCGCGGAACTCGTCGTCGGTGCCCGGCGAGTGGCGGCCGGAGCCGATCACGCGGAAGCCGTCCGGCAGGAACCCCCGCTCGTGCAGCCGGGCGACGCCGGGTAGCAGCAGCCGCCGGGCGAGGTCGCCGGTGGCGCCGAAGATCACCAGGACGTGCGGCGGGATCGCGGCCCGTTCGTTGTCGATCACCGTCGGCGGATACCCCGAGGTAGCCGGGCCGAACCACCCCCCGCTGGTAGCATCCGGACCCGAATCGAGGGGGCGATCGATGGCCGGCCAGGGGTTTCGCGACGAGCTGACCCAGCTGTTGCAGGCGCGCTACCCGTTGCTGGTCGTCGAGACGCACGAAGAGCAGCGGGTGCTTCGGGAGATCCGCGCGGTCGCGGAAGACCAGCAGCGGCTGCGCACCCCGCGGCGCGTCTACGTCTGGTCGTCGACCACCGGCCTGGCGCCGGCGGGCGGGCCGCCGATCTCGGAGACGCGGGCCGCCGCGGCCGCGCTCGAGCGGGTCTACAGCTGGGGCGAGCCCGCCGTGTTCGTCTTCGTGGACCTGCACCCGTCGCTGGTCTCCGAAGGTGGGCACCGGCCGGATCCCGACGTCGTCCGGCGGCTGCGGGAGCTCGCCGCCGCGTTCAAGACGCGTCCGGTGCCGCTGAGCCTGATCCTCGTGTCGCCGTCGCTGCCCGTGCCGCCGGAGCTGGAGCACGACGCGACCGTCGTCGACTTCCCGCTGCCCGACCAGCGCCAGATCGGCGAGCTGCTGGACGGCATGGTCGCCGCGCACCGCCAGAACGTCCGGATCAGCATCGACCGGGACGACCGCGACATGATCGTCGCCGCCGCGCGGGGCCTCACGCTGCCCGAAGCCGAGAACGCCTTCGCGCGGGCGCTCGTCGAAGGCGGCGGGCTGGACCCCAGCGACCTCGAGCTGATCCTCGCCGAGAAGCGCCAGGCCGTCCGCCGGTCCGGGATGCTCGACATCGTGCCCGCGGAAACGAGCTTCGACGCCGTCGGCGGCCTCGACCGGCTCAAGCGGTGGCTCACCAAGCGCACCGGCACCTGGACCCCCGCCGCGGCGGCGTACAACCTCGCGGCGCCGAAGGGCCTGCTGCTCACCGGCGTGCCCGGCTGCGGCAAGAGCCTGTCCGCGGTGTGCGTCGCGAACATGTGGCGGCTGCCGCTGCTGCGGCTCGACCTGGGCCGCGTCTTCGCCGGGCTCGTGGGCTCCAGCGAGAAGAACATCCGCACGGTCATCCGCACCGCGGAAGGCATCGCGCCCTGCGTGCTCTGGGTCGACGAGATCGAGAAGGGCCTCGCCGGCGCGGGCGGCGGCGGGGACGGCGGCACCGCGCGTCGTGTGTTCGGCACGTTCCTGTCCTGGATGCAGGAGAAGACGGCGCCGGTGTTCGTGATGGCCACCGCGAACCAGGTCGGCTCGCTGCCACCGGAGTTCCTCCGCAAGGGCCGCTTCGACGAGATCTTCTTCGTCGACCTGCCCTCGGCGCCCGAACGCGCCGCAATCTGGCGCATCCACCTGCACCGGCGCGTCACCGACGACTTCGTCCGCAGTGAGCTGCGGATGGACGACGCGCTGTTCACGGAGCTCGCCGACGTCAGCGCGGGCTACAGCGGCGCCGAGATCGAGCAGGCCGTGCTGTCCGGCCTGGTGGACGCGTTCGCCGAGAAGCGGCCACTGCGCCGGGACGACCTGGTGCGCGCGGTGAAGTCGACCGTGCCGCTGTCGGTCACCCAGGCCGACGAGATCCTGGCCATCCGGAACTGGGCGGAGACGCGCGCCGTCGCCGCCACCGACAACGGCGAAGACGTCGAGGCTCCCCCGCCGCCCGTCGCGCCGCCGGAATCCCCGAGGGGAAGGACGATCGACGTATGACGCACCGCGTGACCGTCACCATCGGCAAGGACGGGTCGATCAGCGCCGAGACCCACGGCGTGACCGGCTCCAAATGCCTCGACTACATCCCGCTGCTGGAGGACATGCTCGGCGCGGAAACGGAAACGTCGGAGTTCACCGAGGACTACCGGCGCACGTCGGCGTCCGCCGAGAACACCGCGTCGCAGCAGCAGTCACAATGGAACTCCTGAACCTGCACCGGATCGTCGACACGACGGCGGCGGAGGGCCCGGGCCTGCGGTGCGCGGTGTGGACCCAGGGCTGTTCGGTCCGCTGCCCCGGGTGTTTCAACCCGCAGACGTGGACGACCCGCGGCGGGTTCCGGCTGGCGTGGCCCGACCTGGTTTCGCGCGTCCTGGCGATTCCCGGGATCGAGGGAGTCACGCTGCTGGGCGGGGAGCCGTTCGACCAGCCGTCGCCGCTGGGCGAGTTCGCTTCGGCGGTGCGCGCCGAGGGGCTGTCCGTCATGACGTTCACCGGGCACGTCCGGGAGGAGCTGCCGCAGTCGAAGCTGCTCGCGTCGACGGATCTGCTGGTGGACGGGCCTTTCCTGGCCGAGCGGCCCGAGCCGTCGCGGCCCTGGGCGGGCTCGGTCAACCAGCGGTTCCACTTCCTGACCGACCGCTACGACGAGTCGATCTTCACCGCCCCGAACCGCCTCGAAGTGACGATCGCCCCGGACGGCGCGATCGAGCTGAACGGGTTCGCCACCACCGAAGTGCTCGAAGCCCTGCTCGAAAGGGATCACCGATGAGTGTCACGCTCAAGCTGCGCAGCGAGGCGCTGGCCCAGCTCAACGCGGCCACGATCGCCGCGCACACGCAGGCGCAGCCCGGCGTCGTCACCGTGCGGACGCGGATGCGGCACCGCGACCTGCTGACCCGCGCGCTCACCGGGCTGCGCGCCCAGGTCAGCGACACCGGCAACGCCGTCACGGCCGCGTGGGAAGGCCGGCGGATCACGTTCGTCTACGGCCCGGACGGGGTGCAGCTCGCGCACGTCGACGGCCCCGGCCTGGCGCCGGCGGAAGCCGAGCGGCTCGTGCTGTCCGTCGACGAGGCGTACGCGGCCGAAGTGCAGCGCGCCGTGCTCGCCCGGCTGAAGGAGCGCGCGGCTTCGAACGGGATGGTCGTCGAGTCCGAGCGCGTCAACGCCGACCAGTCGATCAGCGTCACGCTGGCCGCCACGTCGTGACCGAGGTCAGGGTCGGCCTGATCGAGTTCGGCAAGGCGCTCAACGACTCGGTCACCCTCCCCGGCCTCGGGGAGCTGCCCGGCGGGCAGGTGAGCATCGGGCGCGCGGTCCGCGGCGCCCGCGCGCGGCTGAAGCGCGGCGACCGGATCCTGGCGGACAACCTGCGTCTCGGGATCATGGTGCGGAAGAAGTTCTTCTCCAGCGACGTCGAAGCGGTGACCGACGCCGGGTTCCTCAAGGACGTCTTCGTCGCCGTCGGGCGGCGCGACATCGGGAACGGCGACGCGCTGGAGCTCTACACCGACGACGCCGTCGGACCCGACACGAGCCGGCCGGACACCGTCGCCGCGGTGCTCGCGCCGGCGTACGACCAGGTGACGGGGTTCCACCTGCAGGTGCGGCCACAGAACGGCGTGCTGCGGTTCGGGGTGCTGACCACGCTGCTGCGCGCCGGCCGGGCGGTCGGCGAGCCGATGCGGGTGCTGGGGCTGTTCGGCCCGGCGGGGCCGGTCGAGGAGCTGCCGGAGGGGCAGCCGGGCACGGTGCTGCTCGGTTTCCAGTGCGACGTGCCGCCGATGGCGGGTGACACGCTGGCCGCGTTCCCCGAGCCCGAGGCCGACCACCTGGAGCGTCGCGAGGGGGTGGCGGTGGTGCACGGCCTGAACGACCTCGGCAACGGCACCGTCGTCGCGGCGGTCGAGGTGCCGGAGGGGCGCGGCGCGCTGTTCACGGTGGGCCGGCAGGCCCGGGTGCTGCGGCCGGCGGGGACGACGTTCAACGAGCGGAGCACGGTGGTCGCGGCCGACCTGCGGATCCTGTCGCTGGCCCGGGGCGGGGTCGCGACGCGGACGAACGCCGGGTCGCGGACGTTCACCGTGGGGATCGCGTTCCGGGACCTGCGGCAGAACGACACGATCGAGGCGTACGTCCCGGCTGACGCGGTTGCGTTGGCGCCGCCGCCCGCACCTGCCCCGGTTCCTCTCGCGCTTGTGGACGTCAACACGGCTTCCGGACCCGAGCTGGCGCAGCTGCTTCCGGCGGACAAGGTGACCCGGGCGCTGGAGCTGCGGCAACGGCAGGGCGGCTTCCCGGACGTCGAGGCGTTCGGCGTCGCGATCGGCCTGCAGCCGCACGAGATCGTCCGGCTGCGCACCCGGGCGACGGCCGGGCGGGTGCCGTTGCGCGAGACGGGTGTCCGGCAGCTCGACATCTGAGCGCGGGGTGGCGGGTCCGCTACGCTCGGGGACGTGCCGGAGCAATTTTCCCTGGGCCTGACCGAGGTCGACACGGCGATCCGGCGCACCGGTCTCCCGGCGAGCTGGCACCCGTTCGAAATCCGCAGCCCCGGCCACACCCTGGACGAGCACTCGCGCATCGCGGCGGAGGCGTGGGAGTCCCTTCGCGCACGCGGCCTGGCGGGCCCGGACAAACTGGACATCGAGGTCGAGCAGACGCTGCGCGCCTGGACCCAGCCGGACGTGTTGATCGTCGTCCGCGCGGCGGAGGAGGGCCGCCAGGTGTTCTACCGGGCGGCTGTCGGGCACGGGCTGGGGGTGTTCTCGGAGCTGGCGGGCGAGGAGATCCTGTTCGCCCAGTCCCGGCCGGACCGCCTGGTCGACCTGGTGGTCGGCATGTTGCCGGCGTACCGCCCGGTCCCGTTGCCGGAGCTGACGATCACCCGCGGCGCCCCGGCCCGCGACGTCGAGGCGGCGGCGGAGTTTTCGGCGTGGCCCCTGCACCGGTACGGGACGTTCGAGCTGTCGGTCCGCATGTCGGGGGCGTTGCGCCCGACGGGAACGGTGACGTTCATCGACAACGACGGCGGCCGCTTCCTGATGTTCAACGAGCCCCTACCGGGCGGCGAGACCCGCGTCAGGTTCACCCCATCGGATGGTTCCCACCTGCGCACCTGGCTCCACGACCGTGGCCGGAACCACTGACGCGGCCGGTTCGTCACTAGTACAGTGCAGAGGGACCACGCAGGGTGGTGCCGAACGACGGGGAGGGCGTCATGAGCGGTTCACAGTTCGGCGCACCTGGGTCTTTCAAACCACCGCCGACCGCGGGCGACGCAGGAGCGAACTTCCTGTCCGGGATCGTCGACGGGCCGGTCGATTCGGAGGCCGCGAGGAGGGTCAGCGAGGGCGGCCACAACCTGAAGGCGCTCGCCGAAGGCGGTCAGTTCGCGGTGAACGAACAAGGCTTCCAGGCGTATATCAAGGCCTGCGATTTTTTCCTCGACGGTTACAACCGGATGATCCTCGACGTCCGCGACCTGAGTGCGCAGGCCAAGATGGGTGGCAGCGAATACGCCAAGGCTGTCGCCGCCTTCAACGTGAAGGTGGCTGATGGTGACGAGCAGTCGCTGATCCCCAACCTGATCCGGATGCGTGATGGCGTCCAGCAGGCCCGCGAAGCAATGGTGATCGCGAGGAAGAACTATCGTGAAACCGAGGATGCCCACAGCATGACCTTCGCCCAGCTCAACAAGGGGCTGCAGGAGAAGTGAGCGCACGACGTGCCGCAGTCGCGTTCGCCGCGCTGACCCTCACCCTGACAGCGTGCACGAGTCAGGTCGGCGGCCAGGCGACCCCCAGTTCACAGGTGTCGAGCACGTCCACCGCAACCGCGGATCCGGGCGATCCGTTCGCCGGACTGAGTCCCTGCTCGATCCTCGACCAAGCCCTTGCCGGACAGGGGTTTCCCAAGGCGGAGCCGCTGGTCGCAGACCCGAAACACGCCTGCCGCACCACAAAACCGACGGCCGGCGACACGCCTGGCGTGGACGTGGGGCTCTCCCTCGACGCTGGCAAAGGTTACAAGGACAACGTCGGGAACCCGAGCCAGGCGAGTGAGGGAACGGTCAACGGCCGAGCCGCGATCGAAGAGCGCGAACCGGAGAATTCATCCGGCCAGTGCGACGTCTTCTTGGAAGTGAAACCCAGCTCCCGAGCTTTCGTTCTGCTCGCTTCGGGTACGGATACCGCGAAAGCCTGCAAGCAGGTTGAAGAAATCGCCGCGAAGGTCGAGCCACTACTGCCGAAGAACTGATACGGAGTCCTGTCATGAGTCAGCCGCACCGGGCGCAACATCGCCAGTCCGAGGGTGACTACTACGCGGCCACCGAGCAGAAGCTTCAAGGTCACGGCGCAGACGACCAGCGGCTGACGCAGAAAGCCGCATCGGACTACTCGGTCGCACAAAGCAAACTCCTGCAGGCGGGGCAGAACCTGCGGGGCGATTCTCCGGCACCAGGCGAGAATTACGCGAACAGCCCGCACGAAGTCCTGTACGACATGGTGCACAAGGACCTCGACATCGAGGGCATCAACAACCGAAGCCGCGTAGCAAACACGTATGGCAACTGGCTCGCCGACGCCTCCAACCAGTTCCGTGACGCGGCCACCGCGGCCGGCGGCTCCTGGCAAGGCCCCGCAGCGGACCAGGCGAACGGGTTCTTCCAGAGCACTGCGGGTCACACCGAGCAGACCGGCAATGCCATGCAGCTCGTCTCCAACCACTACTCCCAGCAGTCGGCCGCCGCGCACTACGCCAAGACCAACATGCCTGAGCCCACCGGTTTCAACCAGCAGGCCGAGCTCGACAAGGCCAAGCAGCAGTACAACTCCGGTGACCTCATCGGCATGAGCTCCACCATGGTCGACATCCAGGCCAAGCAACAACAAGCCGACGCTGCGCACCAGCAAGCCGTTCAGGTGCTTCAGAACCTCGATGGCACCTACCACGAAACCGCCAGCTCCCAACCCACCTACGCGCCGCCGCCGCAGTTGGGGGGTGGGGACTCCACCTCCGCCGCTGGTTTCCACGGCACCAGCAGCACCAGCTTCACCGGCACCCCCACCATCGGCGGCGGAACAGGAACGAGCACCGGCACCGGCGGCATCACCGGAACCGGACCCGGCGGGACGACCGGTGGCGGTTTCCCAGGAACCACAACACCTCCCGGCACCACCCCGCCCGCCTACGTCCCGCCCGGTGCCACCAGCGGCACCGGCGGCACCTTCGGCGGCGGCAACACGAGCTTCCGCGGCGGCGGCCCGGCCCCCAGCGCCTTCCCGCGCATGACCCCCGACGGCCTCGCCATGACCGGTGGCGGCAATCCCGGCGTCGGCTCAGGTAGCGGTGACATCACGCGGGGCAAGTCCGGCGCCGGCCGCGCCGGGTCCGGGTTTGCCGGGTCGCGGGTCTCCGGGGCCGGTGGTGGCCCGAAGGAAGCCGGTGCGGAGAAGACCGGGGGCAAGGTTCCCGGCGAACGGCTGGAACGCGGGGCCACCGCCGCCGCGGCGGCCAAGGGCAAGGTCGGGGCCAAGGCCGGGGCCTCCGGTGCCGCCGGGGCCGGTGGTGCGGGCAAGAAGAAGGAAGACGACAAGGAGCACAAGAACAAGTACGCCGTCGAGGAAGACGTCTTCGACCTCAAGCCCGAACGCGGGCCGGACGGCGAGAAGATCGTCAAGCCCACCATCGGGGAGACCTCCTAGGGGCGAACCCCTAAATCTCGCCGAGGGGAACCGGGTCGCCGCTAGATTGGAAGCCATGCGCTTCTTCATCGTCGACGCCTTCACCGACCGGGCCTTCACCGGGAACTCCGCGGGAGTCGTCCTCCTGGACGAGCCCGCCGACGCCGCCTGGATGCAAGCCGTCGCCGCCGAGATGAAGCACGCCGAGACCGCCTTCGTCGTCACCACGGACGGCCCGAAGTCGCTCCGGTGGTTCACGCCCGAGGTCGAAGTCGCGCTGTGCGGGCACGCCACCGTCGCCGCCACCCACGTCCTCGGCGGCGAGCAGGTCTACACCACCAAGAGCGGCGAACTCCGCGCCCGGGCCGACGACGGCTGGGTCGAGCTGGACTTCCCCTCCGACCCGCCCACGCCGACCGACGACGACCTGTCCGGAATCCTCCCCGGCGTCGAGATCGAGTACACCGGGCGCGGCGTCGAGAACCTCTTCGCCGTCCTCCCCGACGCCCAGACGGTCAGAACCCTCGAACCCGACCTCGCCCGGCTCAAGGACACCTGGAAGGGCCGCCTGCTCGTCACCGCGAAGGGTGACGACTACGTCAGCCGCTTCTTCGCGCCCGGCGTCGGCATCGACGAAGACCCGGTGACCGGCTCCGCGCACTGCATCCTGTCGCCCTACTGGTCGGAGCGGCTCGGCAAGAAGGAGCTCACCGGCGAGCAGGTCTCGCAGCGCGGCGGGATCGTCCGGACGCGCCAGGACGGCGACCGGGTGCACCTCGCCGGTCAGGCCGTCACCGTCGTGAGCGGGGAGCTGCACGTCTGATGCGCACGCTGCTGAACATCATCTGGCTCCTGCTCTGCGGCCTCTGGATGGCGCTGGGTTACCTGGTCGCGGGCGTCATCTGCTGCATCCTGATCATCACGATCCCGTTCGGGCTCGCGTCGTTCCGGATCGCGGCCTACGCGCTGTGGCCGTTCGGGCGCACGGTCGTCGAGCGGCGCGACGCCGGCGCCGCCTCCTGCCTCGGCAACGTCATCTGGTTCGTCTTTGCCGGGCTCTGGCTCGCGATCGGCCACATCTTCACCGGCGTCGCGCTCTGCATCACGATCATCGGCATCCCGCTCGGCATCGCGAACTTCAAGATGATCCCCGTGTCGCTGATGCCGCTCGGCAAGGAGATCGTCGAGATCGGCTGATCAGGACTCCGGCTCGTAGGGCAGCTCCACCACCAGGCAGGGCCCGCCGACGAACAGCCCGCCGTCGACACCGAGGGCCTTGCCGCCCGCGTACAGGAACGGCCCCTCGATCTGCGTCGGGTGGATGCCCAGCTGGTCGGCGATGACGCTGTGCCCGTGCACGATCCGCGAGCCGCCCAGGGCGCCCATCAGCTTCTCGGCGTTCTCCTCGCCGTCGGGGCCGCGGAACGCGTAGCGCGTCGTCATGCGGCGCCAGACGTCCCACCACGACTCGAGGTCCGACCCCGTGAGGATCTCGGCCGCCGCCTCGTTGATCGCCTCGATGGACGACCCCCAGTCGAGGTACTCCAGCGTGTCCGAGTGCAGCAGCAGGTGGTCGGCGGCGAGCGCGGCCAGCGGGCGCGCGGTCAGCCACTCGATGTGCTCCGGGGTCAGCCGGTCCTGGTCCGACAGCAGGCCGCCGTTGATCTCCCAGCTGCGGGCGAAGCTGCGCGGGCCGAAGTCGGACGGCACCGGCTCGTCGCCGAAGTGGTACATCCCCAGTGCCAGGATCTCGTGGTTGCCCAGCAGCGTCTGCACCTGGCCGCCGGCCTCGGCCGCCTGGGCTTCGAGCTGCATGACCAGGTCGATCGCGCCGACGCCGTCCGGGCCGCGGTCGACGAAGTCCCCGAGGAACCACAGCTGGTCCTCGGCCCCCGACCAGTTGTCTTCGTCGTCGACCAGGCCTTCGGCGCGTAGTGCGTCGGCCAGTTCGTCACGGTGGCCGTGCACGTCGCCCACTACGTACGTGGACTTGCTCATCCGCTGACGATAAGCCCTTCTTCCACCCGGCTCACCGTCAGCCTTCGCCGAACGGGTCCGTGGTTCGCCCGATCAGGTCGGCGATCGAGTCGAGCACGAGGGTGGGCCGATACGGATAGCGTTCGGCCGACTCCCGGGTGGATATGCCGGTGAGCACGAGGATGGTCTGCAGCCCGGCTTCGATGCCCGAATGCACGTCGGTGTCCATCCGGTCGCCGATCATCAGCGTCGACTCCGAGTGCGCACCCAATCGGCGCAACGCCGAGCGCATCATCAGCGGGTTCGGCTTGCCGACGTAGTACGGCGAGCGCCCGGTCGCCTTCTCGATCAGCGCCGCGACCGACCCCGTGGCCGGCATCGAGCCTTCGATGCTCGGCCCGGTCGCGTCCGGGTTGGTCGCGATGAACTTCGCGCCGCCCTCGATGAGCCGGATCGCGCGGGTGATCGCGCTGAAGCTGTACGTCCGCGTCTCGCCGAGCACGACGTAGTCCGGGTCGCGCTCGGTCAGCACGTAACCGACCTCGTGCAGCGCCGTCGTGAGGCCCGCTTCGCCGATGACGTACGCCGAGCCGTTCGGCCGCTGCGAGGAGAGGAACTTCGCCGTCGCGAGCGCCGAGGTCCAGATCGACTCCTCGGGGATGTCGAGCCCGGTGCGCTCCAGCCGGGCCCGCAGGTCGCGCGGGGTGTAGATCGAGTTGTTGGTCAGCACCAGGAAGTCGATGCCGTTCGCCTTCAGCTCGGCGAGGAACTCGTCCGCGCCCGGGACGAGGTGCTCCTCCTTGACCAGGACGCCGTCCATGTCGGAGAGATACGTCCACCGGCGCTCGTTCATGCGCGAAACCTATCACGCGCGCGAGGCGCCTGCGGCTCTCGCCGAAAAGGGCTACAGTGGGAATTGCCGGTGTTGCGAGGGAAGTCGCGTATCCGGCCACCGAGGGGGTTCGGGGGAATACTTTTCGACGTCGCCGGCGTAATCGCCGGGGCGCAATTCGTCCTGCCCCCGAACATGTGAGGGGGAGAATCGAATGACCGAAATCATCGAACGCCCGGCCGCCGCCGGGCTCGTCACCGGGCCGAACTGGGGGCTCACCAAGTTCCTCGACCCACTGCGGGTTCCGCCGGTGCTGCGGCTCCGGAGCCGGGACACGATCACCATTCCGATGGTGACGAGGAAGCAGCGGCTGCACTCACAATTGCCCGAAAGTACTTTGTGGACGTACGCGGGCCATTTCCCGGGTCCGACTATCGACGTCCGAAGCGGCAAGCAGCTGCGGATTTCGTGGTCGAACGAAATCGACGGCGAGTTCCCGTTGGTCGCGGTTCAGGGCCCGGTGACGGACGCGCCGACCAGCCGGCCGGGCCGCGAGCTGGACAAGCCCGGCTACTCGATCGTCGACGGCGTCGCCGACCTGCCGGCGTGGACGGTCGTGCACCTCCACGGTGCGCGCACCAACGCGGGCAACGACGGCTGGGCGCACAACGCCGGCCTCAAGGGCACGTCGCAGCTGGCCGAGTACCAGAACCGCCAGCCGGCGATGCCGCTCTGGTACCACGACCACGCGATGGCGATCACCCGCTTCAACGTCCACACGGGTCTCGCCGGGATGTACCTGATCCGCGACGACGAAGAGGACGCGCTCGACCTGCCGCACGGCGACCGCGAAATCCCGCTGATCCTCACCGACCGCAACCTGGACACCGACGCGACCGGCGCGCTCACCGGGCAGCTGCTGTTCAAGTTCCCGTACGTCCCGAACGGCCCGATGATCCCGTTCTCCGGTCCGTTCACCCTGGTCAACGGCGTGATCTGGCCGCACCTGGACGTCGACGCGAAGTGGTACCGCTTCCGGCTGCTCAACGCGGCGAACTCGCGGTTCTTCACGCTCAACCTGGTCGACGAGGACAACACCCCGGTCAACGACGCCGTCCGCCTGATCGGCACCGACGGCGGCCTGCTGCCGGCGCCCGCGGCGCTGCCCGCCGCCGGCCTGACCGTCGCCCCGGCCGAACGCTTCGACGTCCTGATCGACTTCAGCCGCTTCAAGGGGCAGAAACTCAGGCTGCGCAACGCCGACCCGCGGCTGGGCGGGATCGAGCCGGACGTCATGGAGTTCCGCGTCGACGGCTGCGCGAAGCACGACTCGTTCCGGCTGCCGGAGAAGGTCTCGACGTCCTACACGCGGCTGGTGCACGGCTCGACGCTGCCGGAGGACCACGACCACGTCTGGGTCGCGCTGCTGCTCAACGCCGAGGGCCACCCGGAGATGTGGGACCTCGAGCAGGTCGACGCGGACCCGGGCGGCGCGGGAATCATCCAGCTGGACGACCCGGCCGGCGGGCTCAAGACGTTCCGGATGATCGGCCGGCTCTTCGACGACACCACCGGCATCTTCATCAACCACGACCGCTGGGCGGTGTGGAACCTCGTGCACGTCGCGAACGGCGGCCCGGCGCACCCGGTCCACATCCACCTGACGGAGTTCCAGGCGCTGTTCCGGCGGAGCTTCACCACGACGTTCGACCAGGCCGCGGAGCGCACGACCGCGCCGATCAGCGGCTTCACCGACGTCCCGCTGGAGAAGTACGAGGAGGGCTGGAAGGACACGATCATCGTGAACCCCGGCCAGTGGGTCAGCGTCGCCGGGCAGTTCGGCGGCGGCACCGGCGAGTTCATGTACCACTGCCACATCCTCGACCACGAGGACGAAGGCATGATGCGGCCGTTCGTCGTGCACCCGCCGGAAGTGGCGAAGTTCCACGTCCACCCCGGCGGCGGCCACCACCACGAGGGCTGAGGTCTAGGAGGCCGCGGCCGGGTGGACGGACACGGTCGCGGCCTTCACCGACAGCGTCACCGCCGAGCCGGGCTCCAGCGCGAGCTCGGCCACGGCGGCCGGCGTGAGGTCCGCGGTGAGGCCGTGGGCCCAACCGTCACCCTCGGCGCGGACCCGGATCACCGGCCCGTGCGGCTCCAGCGCGGCGACATGCGCCTCGGCGGTGTTGCGCGGGCTCCCCCGGTGCTCACCGTCGTGCGGGTAGACGGCGACGGCGTTCGGCGGGAACACCGCCACCGCGGGCTCGCCGGCCACGACGTCCGGCGCCGCGATGCCCGCCACCACGTCACCCGACGCCGTCCGCAGGCCGTCCGGAACCGCGGTCCCGGAGATGAGGTTGAGCCCGGCGATCCGCGCGGTGAACGCCGTTCGCGGGGCGGACAGGACTTCGCGGGTGGGGCCGTGTTCGACGATCCGGCCGCCGTTCATCACCGCGACGTGGCCGGCGAGCGCCAGCGCGTCCAGCGGGTCGTGCGTGACGAGCACCGTGGTCGGCCCGGTCTTGAGCACCCGCCGCAGCAGGCCGCGGATCGCCGGCGCGGCGTCGACGTCCAGCGCGGCGAACGGCTCGTCGAGCAGCAGCAGGTCCGGCTCGGCGGCGAGCGCCCTGGCGATCGCGACGCGCTGCGCCTGGCCGCCGGACAGCTGCCCGGGCCGCCGGTCGGCGAGCTCGACGGCGTCCACTTCGGCCAGCCAGTAGTAGGCGCGTTCCCGCGCGGCGCGGCGGCCGGCGCCGGTCGAGCGCGGGGAGAACGCGACGTTGTCCGCCGCGGACAGGTGCGGGAAGAGCAGCGCGTCCTGGGACAGCAGGCCGATCCCACGGCGGTGCGGCGGCACGCCGGCCAGCGCGCGCCCCGACACCGTGATCTCCGCCGACGTCGGCGTGATCAGCCCCGAAAGGCAGCCCAGCACCGTCGACTTGCCGGAGCCGTTCGGGCCGAGCAGAGCCAGCACCGTCCCGGTGGGAACGTCGAGGTCGACGTCCAGCGAGAACGAGCCACGGACGGCCTCGATCCGGGCGGTCAGGCTCACCGCAGGCCGCCTTCCCACGAGCGTGGCCGCGCGACGGCGATGACGACTACCGCCACGACGATGAGCAGCAGCGACAGCGCGACGGCGCTGTCGATGTCCACTTCGGCCTGCGTGTAAACCTCGAGCGGCAGCGTGCGGGTGACGTCTTCGAGGCTGCCGGCGAAGGTGATCGTCGCGCCGAACTCGCCGAGCGCGCGGGCGAAGCTCAGGACGACGCCAGAGCCGAGCGCGGGCAGCAGCAGCGGCAGCGTGACCCGGCGGAACACCGTCCACGGGCGCGCGCCGAGCGTCGCGGCGACCTGCTCGTAGCGGTCGCCCGACCCGCGCAGCGCGCCTTCGAGACTGACCACGAGGAACGGCATCGCGACGAACGTCTGCGCGATGACCACCGCGGTCGTGGTGAACGGCACCGACTCCCCGGTCAGCGTGGTGATCAGCATGCCGAGGAAGCCCTTGCGGCCGAGCAGGTAGAGCAGCGCGAGCCCGCCGACCACCGGCGGCAGCACCAGCGGCAGCAGCACGATCGAGCGCAGCAGCCTGACCCCGCGGAACCGGGCCCGCGCGAGCACGACGGCCAGCGGCACCCCGAGCACCACACAGGTCAAAGTGGACAACGCGGCCGTGATCAGCGACAGCCGCAGCGCGTGCCACGACGACGGCGTGGCGACGAGCGACGGCAGCCGCGACAGGTCCGAGCGCACCAGCAGCCCGACGACCGGCAGCACCACCAGCGCCAGGGCCAGCGTGGCGGGGATCGCGAGCACCCACGGGACACGCGAACGGCCGGCCGGGACGGATCCCGGCCGGCCGTTCGCGAGACGCTTACTGCGCAGGGCCGAACCCGACCTTGCTCAGCTGGGCCTTGCCCTGGTCACCGAGGACGAACTCGTCGAACTCCTTGGCCAGCGCGCTCTGCCCGCCCTTGACCGCGGCGATCGGGTAGTTGTTGATCGCGCCGCTCGCCTCGGGGAAGTCGACCTTGTCGACCTTGCCCGCGGCCGAGGTGGCGTCGGTGACGTAGACCAGGCCCGCGTCGGCGTCGCCGGACTGGACCTTGGCCAGCACCTGCTTGACGTCCTGCTCCTCGCTCTTCGGCTTGAGCGTGACGCCGGTCGCGGTCTCGACCTTCTTGGTGGCCGAACCGCACGGCACCTGCGGCGCGCAGGTCACCACGGTCAGGCCGGCCTTGTTCAGGTCGGCGAAGGACTTGATGCCCTTGGGGTTGCCGGGCGCGACCGCGATGGCCAGCTTGTTGGTGGCGAACACCGTCGGCTGGCCGTCGATCACACCCGCCTGGACGGCCTTGTCCATGTTGGCCTGGTCGGCCGAGGCGAAGACGTCGGCCTTCGCGCCGTTGGTCAGCTGCTGGACCAGGCCGGACGAACCCGCGAAGCTGAACTTCACGGTGACGCCCGGGTGCGAGGCTTCGAACTCCTTGCCGAGCGCGGTGAACGACTCGGTCAGGGACGCGGCGGCGAACACGGTGATCGTGCCGCCGGCGTCGCCGGTGCCCTTCGGCGCGGGGGCGCTGGCCGACGACCCGCCGGACTGCGTGCTGGGCTGGTCCGAGCTGCTGCACGCGCCCGCGAACAAGGCGACGGCCGCGACGGCCAGAGCAAGCTTCTTCATCGACTTCCTTCCGGTGTTTCCACCACAACAGTGGTCGCTTTGACCACCGCGACCGCGAGCACCCCAGGGCGCAGGCCCAGCTCGCGGACGGCTTCCGTACTCATCAGGGACACCACGCGGTGTGCCCCGCACTGCATCTCCACCTGGGCCATCACCTTGTCGGCGACCACCTCGGTGACCAGCCCGACGAACCGGTTGCGGGCGGAGCGCCCGACCGCGGACGGGTCCTCGGGGCTGGTGGCCTGCGCCCGGGCGAACCCGGCCAGCTGGGCGCCGTCCACGACCTTGCGGCCGGCGGCGTCGTCGGTGGCGGTCAGCTGCCCCGCGCGCACCCACCGCCGGACGGTGTCGTCACTGACTCCGAGCAGGTGCGCGGCCTCGGACAACCGGAATTGCGGCATGGGGGGAAGATTATCTCCGCACTTGAGGAAAAGCTATGCGGGGCGCGAATTGTCCATGATCTCCGCGCGCAGCTGTTCGAGCATGACATTCTGATAACGCTCGATGACTTTTCGCTCGGCCGGTGAGAACTGCGCCAGGCTCTCGCGGAGCCAGTCGAAGGCCGACTCGAAGAGCGGCGCGAAGCGCTCGCCGGCCCCGGGCACGACCTCGACGAGGACCTTGCGGCGGTCTTCGGGGTCGCGGACGCGGCGGACCAGCCCGATCTTCTCCAGCCGGTCGATGACGCCGGTCACGGCCCCGGTGGACAGCCCCGTCAGGTCGGCGATCCGCCCCGCGGTCAACGGTCCGCCCGATTGGACGACCAGGTCGAACGTCTTGTGGTCGGTGCCGGACAGGCCCATCCGCTCGGCGATCCTGGCGTGCCGGATCACCGTGAGCGTGCTGCCGGCGCGACCCAATTCCGCGAAGCGGAAGAGCTCCTCTTCCGGGACCGGATAGCTCTTTTCCGCTGTGCCCGTCATCACTGTCCTTCGGTTCGCGCAGGTCGTTCGCCCACTGAACAGCTTACTGCCCAAAGTATCCGGACGATCACTGAGGTTTGCGCGACATGCGGGCTACTCTGTGCGTAATGACCGCAGTGGATCTCGGGTTTCCTCGTGTTCCCGGCACACGAGGTTCATCTCGCGCGCCCCGGCCCGAGAACCCCCGTCTCATCGACACGTTCGGCCGGATCGCCACCGATCTGAGGGTTTCCCTCACCGACCGGTGCAACCTGCGCTGCACCTACTGCATGCCCGCGGAGGGTCTCGACTGGATGCCGGGCGAGCAGGTGCTCTCCGACGACGAGCTGATCCGGCTGGTCCGGATCGCCGTCGAGCGGCTCGGCGTCACCGACATCCGGCTCACCGGCGGCGAGCCGCTGCTGCGGCCGGGCCTCGAGGACCTCGTCGCGCGGATCACGGCCCTGGAGCCGCGGCCCCGGCTGTCCATGACCACCAACGGGATCGGCCTCGCCAAGCGCGCGGCGGCCCTCGCGGAGGCGGGCCTGGCCCGGATCAACGTCTCGCTCGACACCGTCGACCCGAAGACGTTCCTCGAGATCACCCGCCGGGACCGGCTCTCGCACGTGCTGGCCGGCATGGCCGCCGCGCGCGACGCCGGGATGTCGCCGGTGAAGGTCAACGCCGTGCTGATGCGGGGCGTGAACGACGCCGAAGCCGTGCCGCTGCTGAAGTTCTGCCTGGCCGAGGGCTACCACCTGCGGTTCATCGAGCAGATGCCGCTGGACGCCCAGCACGGCTGGAACCGCGGCGAGATGATCACCGCGTCGGAGATCCTCGGCATGCTGGGCGAGGCGTTCACGCTGACGCCGTTCCCGGTGGCCCGCGGTGGCGCGCCGGCCGAGCGCTGGCTGGTCGACGGCGGGCCCGGCGACGTCGGCGTGATCGCGTCGGTGACCCGGCCGTTCTGCTCGGCGTGCGAGCGGACCCGGCTGACCGCCGACGGCGCGGTGCGCTCCTGCCTGTTCAGCAACGACGAAACGGACTTGCGGTCTCTCGTGCGCGCGGGCGCGCGCGATGAGGAGGTGGCGGACGCCTGGCGGGCCACGATGTGGGGCAAGCTGGCCGGCCACGAGATCAACGACGCCGGGTTCGCGCAGCCGATCCGGCCGATGAGCGCGATCGGCGGCTGAGATGACGACCCTGACCATCGTGGTGCGGTACTTCGCAGCGGCGCGCGCCGCCGCGGGCGCGGAAGAGGAGAAGGTGCAGCTGCCGTCCGGCGCGTCGGTCGCCGACGCGGTGGCCGAGCTGCGCCGCCTGCACCCCGAGAGCCTCCCGAAGATCCTGGACGCGGTCAGCTACCTGCTCGACGGCATCGCGGTCCGCGACCAAAACCGCCCCCTGACCGACGGCGCCGAGCTGGACGTCCTCCCCCCTTTCGCCGGCGGCTGACCCCTCCTCCCGCGTGACCGAACGGTCAACACGCGTGATCCAAAGGTCAACTCGCGTGTCTGGAGGGTCGACACGCGTGATTGAAGGGTCAACACGCCGCCGGGTCGGCCCACCACCCGTGTCGACCCTCTGATCACGCGCGCCGACCTCCCCATCACGCGTGTCGACCCTCTGATCACGCGAGTTGACCTTCCCAACACGCGTGTCGACCCTCTAATCACGCGAGTTGACCTTCCCAACACGCGTGTCGTCCCTCCAGGTACGGGTGCCGTCCGGCGCGGTTCGCGGGTTCGTCCTCTCCTTACTCGACCTACCGCTCGGGTACGGCAGCCGACCGCTCGCCGACACCTCTTTCTCCCCCGGCGTGGCGCGTCACCGGATCCGGCTGTTCGCGGCAGGCTGAACGGTGGCTGTCCACAACGCCATCCGGTGACGTGTTTCGCCTGGTCCGTCGCACTGCGTCGGCCCGCGGGGCCCGCCCCGGCCGGAAGAGCGCATCCGGCGGGACTTCAAACCCCACGAACAGGTGGGACTGCTGTGACGCAAGGGGCACCTGAGGCAGGATTGTCAAGTCTGGCGGACTACGGGAGTGCGCCATAAGATGCGCGCTTCATTCGCTCGCCCGACGTCGCGAATGGCCCATTCGCTGCGCAAAACACGTGATGCAAGCCTCACGATCCGTGTTTTATCTCGGCTTGGAAACGACCAGATAACGGCGCGCTGACCTGCGAAGACACCCACATCGATGGGGGTTGCGTGCTGTTACTGTGACGTAGGTCACGCCCCGAATGATTTCCGATCACGGCGCTCGTTACGTACCGTCGCTTTTCGGTTGGCCCCGACCAACCAGCACGACCGGGAATCCGTAGCGCCTAGCCCTGTCCGACGGATACCCGGACCCATACCCCGAGCGAAAGCATTTCCGGACAGGGACGAGGGGACGACGAAGACGCGACGTGCGTCGGACTCGTCTGCCGGCCCCCGAAGCCGGCGCCAGGACCCCGATCCTGACCCTCAGCACCGGCTCGTAGGCGCAGGGAAACCGAGATGCATTCAGATGTCTTACCGAGGCAAGCACCGCAAGATGTCCGCTGCCACCCGCACCGTCGCTCGCGTCGCCATCGCGGGCATCGCGGTCGGCGCTCCCCTCGCTATCGCCGCGACCCCCGCGTCGGCGACGAACTGGGACGCCATCGCGCAGTGCGAGAGCGGCGGCAACTGGGGCACCAGCACCGGCAACGGCTACTACGGCGGTCTGCAGTTCTCGCAGAGCACGTGGAAGGCCTACGGCGGCACCGGCAGCGCGCAGAACGCTTCGCGTGAGCAGCAGATCGCCGTGGCCGAGCGCGTCCTGCAGGGTCAGGGCATCGGCGCGTGGCCGGTCTGTGGCAAGAAGGGCGGCGGCGGCTCGTCGGCCCCCAAGGCCACCCACAAGACCACCACCAAGCAGTCGACCCCGAAGAAGACCACGACCGCCCCGAAGAAGGCGGCCCCCGCGGCTCCGGCGGCGACCGGTGTGTCGTCCTCGAACCCGGCCGGTGACTACACCGTCGTGGCGGGCGACACGCTGTCCAAGATCGCCAAGCAGTTCAACGTCCAGGGCGGCTACGCCAAGCTGCAGGACCTGAACGCGAAGTACATCCCGAACGCGGACATGATCCTCGTCGGCCAGAAGATCGCCACCAAGTGACGATCGCGCTCTGATGCGCAGGTCCGGCCTCGAGCCGTGACAGCCGAGCCCTCCACCGCCAATCCCCCGGGCGGTGGAGGGCTCGCGCACATCCGGGCCTGAGTTCGCCCGTGCGAGCTCGTGACCCGTGAACGGCCTCCCGGACCGCCTCGAGTCTTCAGGCGCGCACAGCGCCCCTCAGGCGCCGCGCCGGGTCACGGCGAGTTGACCCACTCGTCCGTGCCGTCGGTGAAGTGCTGGTGCTTCCAGACCGGCAGCCGCGCCTTGACCTCGTCCACGAGCTCCGCGCACGCCGAGAACGCCTGGCCGCGGTGTTCCGCCGCGACGGCGCACGCCAGCGCCACGTCCCCGATCGTCAGGTGCCCGACGCGGTGGCTCACCGCCACTGCCCGCACCCCGATCCAGCGCGCCGAGAGGTCCGCGACGACGTCGGCGATCACCTCACCCGCGCTCGGGTGGCCTTCGTAGGTCAGGTCGCGCACACCCTTGCCGCCGTCGTGGTCGCGGACCACCCCGGCGAACGTCACCACCGCGCCCGCCGCGTCGTCCTCGACCAGCCGCGCGTGCTCCTCGACCGACAGCTCCTCCTCGGTGACCAGCGCCCGCGCGACACGCACCGAAGGCGCGGAAGCGGCGGGCCGCGGGTGGTCACCGCCGGCGAGCTGGTCGACCGCGTGGTCCAGGATGCCGTCGAGCACGCCGAGGCCGTCCTTCACACCGCCGCTGGAGCCCGGCAGGTTCACGACCAGGGTCCGCCCGGCCACGCCCGCGACCCCGCGTGAGAGCACCGCGGTCGGCACCTTCGGCAGCCCGGCCGCGCGGATCGCGTCCGCGACGCCCGGCAGCTCGTGGTCCAGCACCCCGCGCGTGACGTCGGGGGTGCGGTCGGTCGGCGAGATGCCGGTGCCGCCGGTGGTGAGCACCACGGCGACGCCGTCGGCCAGCGCCGCCCGCAGCGCCACGCCGACCGGGTCGCCGTCCTCGACGACGACCGGCGCCAACACGTCGTACCCGCGGCCGGCCAGCCAGGCGACGATCACCGGGCCGGTCTTGTCCTCGTAGACACCCTTCGCGGCGCGGTTGGACGCCACGATCACCCGCGCGTCGCGCTTCACGGCCGCTCCCAGGTCCCGATCTTGCCGCCGTCCTTGCGGAGCAGGCGGACCTCGTCCAGCGTCGCCGCCGGGTCGACGGCCTTGATCATGTCGTGCAGGGTCAGCCCGGCGACGGCCACCGCGGTCAGCGCCTCCATCTCGACGCCGGTGACGTCGGTGGTCTTGGCCGTCGCGCGGATCCGGACGTCGGTCTCACCCAGCTCGAACTCCACCTTCACGCCGGAAAGCGCGATCTGGTGGCACAGCGGGATCAGCTCGGGCACGCGCTTGGCGCCCATGATCCCGGCGATCCGGGCGGTGGCCAGCGCGTCACCCTTGGGGAGGCCGTCGGACGCCAGCAGCCGCAGCACCTCCGCAGTGGTCCGCACGGTGCCGCCCGCGAGCGCGGTCCGCGCGGTGGCGGTCTTGCCGGAGACGTCGACCATCCGGGCCGCCCCGGTCTCGTCGACGTGGCTGAGTTCACTCACCAGCCGAGGCTACTTCCGCCGGCCCGCCGCCGGTCGCCGGGTGGAGCTGCGCCGGCGCCGCGAGCTGGGGGTCCCGGGCGCCGGCGCTCGCCGGTTGGTCTCGGCGACCCAGCCTAGGCCGCCCGGAACCCCGCTGTCTTCCGTCCGAAGGCGGACCCGGGGTCCGCCGAACTGTTTAGTCGCGCTCGGCGCGCACGGCCTTCCGGACCGCCTCGGCGACCGCCGGCGCCACCGCGCTGTCGAACACGCTGGGCACGATGAACGACGCGTTGAGCTTGCCGTTGTCGACGACGTCGGCGATCGCGTCCGCCGCCGCGAGCAGCATGGAGTCGTCGATGTTGTGCGCGTTCGCGTCGAGCAGGCCGCGGAAGACACCCGGGAAGGCCAGCACGTTGTTGATCTGGTTCGGGAAGTCGCTGCGGCCGGTCGCGACGACGGCCGCGTGCTGCTGCGCCTCGAGCGGGTCGATCTCCGGGTCCGGGTTGGCGAGCGCGAAGACGACCGCGTCGGACTTCATCGTGGCGACCTGGTCGGCGCCGAACAGGTTGGGCGCCGAGACGCCGATGAAGACGTCCGCGTCGACCAGCGCCTCGTGCAGGGTGCCGCTGACCTGCTCCTTGTTCGTGTGCGACGCGATCCAGGCGAGGTTGTCGTCGAGGTTGCCGCGCGCGGAGTGGACGATGCCGTCGATGTCCGCGGCGACGATGTCGCCCGGGTTCTTGCGCAGCAGCAGCCGGATGATCGCCGAGCCGGCCGCGCCGACCCCGCTGACCACGATCTTGCAGTCCTCGATGTTCTTCTTGACCACGCGCAGGGCGTTGCGCAGCGCGGCGACGACCACGATCGCGGTGCCGTGCTGGTCGTCGTGGAACACCGGGATGTCGAGCTGCTCGCGCAGCCGCTTCTCGATCTCGAAGCAGCGCGGCGCGGCGATGTCCTCGAGGTTGATCCCGGCGTACACCGGGGCCAGCGCCTTCGCGATCAGGATGATCTCTTCGGTGTCCTGGGTGTCCAGGCAGACCGGCCACGCGTCGACGTCGGCGAACTTCTTGAACAGCGCCGCCTTGCCCTCCATCACCGGCAGCGCGGCGGCCGGGCCGATGTTGCCCAGGCCGAGCACCGCGGAGCCGTCGGTGAGCACCGCGACGGTGTTGCGCTTGATGGTCAGCCGGCGCGCGTCCTCGGGGTTGTTCGCGATCGCCTGGCAGACGCGGGCGACACCCGGGGTGTAGGCGCGGGAGAGGTCGTCACGGTTGCGGAGCGCGACCTTGGGCGTGACCTCGATCTTGCCGCCGAGGTGGATCAGGAACGTCCGGTCGGAGACCTTGCGGACCTTGACGCCGGGCAGCGAGTCGAGTGCCGAGGTGATGTCGTTCGCGTGGTTCTCCGACAGCGCGTTGGCGCTGATGTCGACCACGATCGCGTCGGAGTGGGACTCGACGACGTCGAACGCGGTCAGGACGCCGCCGACCCGCCCGACGGCGGTGGTGAGGTCACCGGCCGCGCTGGACGAAGCCGGGGCCTCGACCCGGACGGTGATCGAATATCCGGGACCGGGAACCGGCATGGCACTTACCCCCGCATGGGAAAAGTCGGTTGGGACGGGAGCGAACCTACTCCCGTGACCGCCCTCACGAGGCCCCGGAACCGGTACTGACCAGTAACTATGCGGTCATCGATTGATCTCGGTCTCCGGGTGCACGTACGGCACGGTGTCGAGCGGGAAGGTGATGTCGCCGAACGGCGACAGCGAGCCCTGGCGGTCGGCCGCGAGCTCGGTCACGGGGTGCTCGCCCGCCTCGCCCGGCCAGGTCGGGTCGACACCCTTGTTCTTCTTCTCGCCCTTGGCCACAACGTCCTCCACAGCCGGTGTTCGCTCTCTCGGGAGACAGTGTGCCCGAGCCCGAGCGGCTTCGCGTAACCGCCCGGTATCCTGGCCTTCTATGCCCGCGACCTCCTTGGCGGACTGGCTGCGCACCGAGTCCGACGGCGCACTCGAAGAGCTGCTCCGAACGCGGCGCGACCTGTCCACGCCCCCGCCGTCCGACAGCACGGTGCTGGCCACCCGGGCCGGCACGCCGGGCTCGGTGGCGCGCGCCTGCGAAGACCTCGACACCTTCACCGTGGCCGTGCTCGAAGCGTGCCTGCTGGCCGGCGCGGACCGGGATCCGGTGCCGGTCGAAGACGTCGCCAAGCTGGTCGGCGCGGACATCACCGCGCCGCTGGCCCGGCTGCGCGCGCGGGTGCTGGCCTGGGGCCCGGACGACGCGCTGCGCGTGGCGCCCTCGGTCCGGGAGGCGCTCGGGCCGTTCCCCGCCGGGCTCGGCGCGCCTTCGCCGTCGCTCGCGGACGTGGACCTCGAAGCGCGGCTGGCCGAGCTGCCCGACGACGAACGCGGGGTGCTGACCGCCCTCGCCGCCGGGCCGCCGATCGGCCGGACGCGCGACGCCGGGCACGACGCGTCGCTCGAGAAGGCCAAGACGCCGGTGCAGAAGCTGCTGGCCCGCGGGCTGCTGCTGCGGCGCGACGACCAGACCGTCGAGCTGCCGCGCGAGGTCGGCGTCGCCGTGCGCGGCGGGGTCTTCGGACCCGGCACGCTCACCGAGCCCGCGCTGCCGGTGCACCCGCACCAGACGTCCACTTTGGACGCGGCGGCGGCCGGCGAGGCGATGGAGTTCCTGCGCCGCACCGAATCCCTGCTGCGTGCGTGGTCGGCGGCGCCGCCGCCGGTGCTCAAGTCGGGCGGCCTCGGCGTGCGCGAGCTGAAGAAGCTGGCCAAGGACCTCGAGGTCGACGACACGCAGGCGACGCTGTTCGCCGAGCTGGTCGTCGGCGCCGGGCTCGTCGCGGACAGCGAGTCGACCGCGCCCGAGTGGGTGCCGACGACGCTGACCGACTCGTGGCTCGCGTCGCCGACCGCGCAGCGCTGGATGACGCTCGCGCAGGCGTGGCTGGAGCTGCCGCGGCTGCCGGGGATGGCCGGCGGGCGCGACACGAAGGACAAGCCGATCGCGCCGCTGTCGGAGGAGCTTCGCCGCCCGCTGGCGCCGGTCGCGCGGCGGCGGGTGCTCGCCGCGCTGGCTGACCTGCCCGAAGGCGCCGGCGTGAAGAGCGTCGACGAGCTCGTCGCGGTGCTGGCCTGGCGCGCCCCGCGGCGCGGCGGGCGGCTGCGGGACGAGACCGTCCGCTGGACGATGGCCGAGGCGTCCGCGCTGGGGATCGTCGGGCTCGGCGGCGTCACGACGGCGACGCGGGCGCTGCTGGCCGACGACCGGCCGGGCGCGGTCGAGGCGATCCTGGACGCGCTGCCCGCACCGGTGGACCACGTGCTGCTGCAGGCCGACCTGACGGTGGTCGCGCCGGGCCCGCTCGAGCCGGAGCTGGCGGCGGAGATGGACGCGGTCGCCGACGTCGAGTCGGCCGGGCACGCGACGGTCTACCGGATCACCGAGACGTCGGTCCGGCGCGCGCTGGACACCGGCCGGACGGCGGACGAGCTGCACGCGCTGTTCAAGGCCAAGTCGGCGACACCGGTGCCGCAGTCGCTGAGCTACCTGATCGACGACGTCGCGCGGCGGCACGGCCGGCTGCGCGGCGGGGTGGCGGCGTCGTTCCTGCGGTGTGACGACGAGGCGCTGCTGGCCGAGGTGCTGGCCCACCCGGTGACGGCGGAGCACGACCTGCGGCTGATCGCGCCGACGGTCGTGATCAGCCCGGACCCCCTGCACGAGGTGCTGGCGGGCCTGCGCGCGGCCGGTTTCGCCCCGGCGGCGGAGGGCCCGGACGGCCGCGTGGTCGACATCCGCCCGGGCGGCCGCCGCCTGCCGGCGAAGGCCCGCGCGGCGCGGCGGAACCCGGGTGAGCAGGCGATCCTGACGTCGGATCAGGCGGCGCGAATCGTGTCGAACCTGCGAGCCGGCGACGCGGCCTCGGCACGCCGTCGCGGCTCGGCGGTCCGAGCCCCGGTCGGCGGCGGCGCGGACACATCGGCAACGCTGGAGCTGCTGTCCCGCGCAACGCTCGAGCGGCGCGAGGTGTGGATCGGTTTTGTCGACTCCCGCGGCACGGCCAGCCAGCGCGTGGTCCGGCCCATCCGCGTCGGCGGCGGGATTCTTGAAGGGGACAACAACGAGCGGTACTCCCTGCACCGCATCACGTCGGCCGCCCTCGTCGAGGACTAGGGCCGGACCTGAATCCATCGTCGAGCGTCCGCTCAGGTGTCGTGAATGGTAATTAGGGTTAGAACCCTAATTACCACTCACGACACGTCTAGAGCGCGCGCAGGCCCGCCAGGACGCGTTCCATGAACTCGCGGGACGAGCGGTCCCCGAGGATCAGCTCCGTCTGGTGGATCAGCACCAGGCCGATGTCGGCCATGTCGCCGACCAGCACCTTCACCACGCCCAGCGGCAGGTGCAGGTGGGCCGCGATCTCGGCCACCGAACGGGTGTCCAGGCACAGGTCGCAGATGCGGCGGTGCTCGACCGAACGGACTCCGCGGTAACGGCGGCCGTCGTCCGACGTCGAGACCAGCGCCTCCAGCGCCAGGTTGTGGTCGGACCGCGTGCGGCCGCCCGTGCGTGTGTACGGGCGCACTCGCGAGCCCACCGAGGCGACCGGGACCGGGCTCGACACGCTGCGGGCCGCGTCGTCCCACTGCTCCGGCTGGGGGACCCAGCGGGTCTCCGGGTCCGGCGGGGGTGTCCAGCCGGTCCGGGGGTCGATCGGCGGGGCCCACGCGGGCGGGGGCGCCGCCTGCGACCTCGACATCGGAGGCCGGGGCGCGGGGTGGCGTGGCGCCGGGGGCCGCTGCGCGGGCGGGCGCTGGGCCGGTGGACGCGGGGGTGCGGGCGGACGCGCGCCGCGGGGCGGGGTCCACGCCGGCTCCAGGGCCGGGGACTCCGGCGCGTACGTGTCGCCGTCCTGCCACTCCGGCTCGCCCGGGTCGTACCCGTCGTCCGGCGCGTCCCAGTCACGCTCGGCCGCCGCGGCGCGGCGGGGGTCCCACTCGCGCTCGACCGGGGCGGCGCGCCACTCGCGCTCGGCGGGAGCGTCACGCCATTCTTCCTCGGCGGGCGCGGCGGCCGGGTACTCGTCTTCGGCACCCCACTCGCGGGTGTCCTCGTCGGTGTACCCCTGCGGATCCGCCTTCGGCCGGGCCGGCTTGCGCTTGGGCATGATCGTCGACAGCGTCGACATGTCGAACTTGCTCGGCGAGTCGAACCCCTCGCGCTCGGTGCCGCGGTGCAGTGCGTCCCAGCCGCTGGAGTCCGGGTCGTCGAATCCCGAAATCCTCATCTCAACCTACCCACGCACGCCGCCCTGCAGCTGCGCGCGCAGCTCGGGGGTGATCTGCTGGCCGACCCGCTCGACGAGCAGGGTCATCTCGTAGGCGACGGTGCCGATGTCGCACGTCGGCGCGGCCAGCACCGCCAGCGACGAACCGTCCGAAACGGACATCAGGAACAAGTAGCCGCGCTCCATCTCCACCACGGTTTGGTTGACACCGCCCGCTTCGAAGCAGCGTGCGGCTCCGTGCGTCAGGCTGATCAGCCCGGACGCCACCGCGGACAGCTGCTCGGCACGCTCCTGGGGCAGCCCCTCCGACGGCGCCAGCAGCAGCCCGTCCGCGGACACCAGCACGGCGTGCGCGGCGCCGGGTACCCGGCGCACGAAGTCCGTGATGAGCCAGCCGAATGTGCCCTGGCCGGATGCCGTCACTACTGCCCCTCCTTGCTCGTGCGGCGCCACGCGCCGCACACCGGAGTGGCCGGTCGACGACGCCACGATAAAGCGTATTCGCACCGCCGGTGGTGTCGAGTCCACCACCGGCAGGCCGCTGCGCACCCTACGTGTGCGCGCGAGCGCGCACCGCACCGACCTGCGCCGGTCCACGCGTTCGTGGGTCACCCGGTGAGGTGTGCCGGGCCCGGCCGCCGATCGGCGTCCGCGCAGGTCAGCGTCGGTCCGGCGGGGTCCGCCGAGCGACCCCGCGCCGGGCGCTGCAGCCCCTGACGGACGGGTCGCCGTCACGGACGGCCGACACGCTCCCCGAAGTGGGTGAAGCGCGCGGAGTTCACTCCAACGGCCGCATCCGGTTCGGGACGTCATCCGGTTATCCCGCGCGCAACGCCGAATCGTGCGCGATCGCGTGCTGGACGACCGAGATCAGCACCTGCTTGGCGGAGTCGCGCTCGCGCGCGTCACACGCCATGATCGGGACCGACGGCGCGATGGTGAGCGCGTGCCGGACGTCCTCGATCTGGTGGTGCAGCAACCGGTCGAAGCAGTTGATGGCCACGACGTAGGGCAGCTTCCGGTTCTCGAAGAAGTCGATCGAGGGGAACGCGTCGGCGAGCCGCCGCGTGTCCACCAGCACGACCGCCCCGATGGCGCCGACCGCGAGGTCGTCCCACATGAACCAGAACCGGTGCTGACCGGGGGTGCCGAACACGTACAGCACCAGGTCCGAGTCCAGCGAGATGCGCCCGAAGTCCATCGCCACGGTAGTGGTGGTCTTGTTGGGCGTGGCCGAGGTGTCGTCGTGTCCGACGCTCGCCTCGGTCATCATGGCCTCGGTGGTCAGCGGGTCGATCTCGGAGATCGCCCCGACCAGCGTTGTCTTCCCCGAACCGAACCCGCCGGCGACCACGATCTTGGCCGACGAGGTCGGACCCGTCACCTGCGGCGCGTTCGCGTCGGAGTCAAATTCTCCGAAGCCCACTGAGCACCCTTTCCATGAACTCGATACTCGGGCGGTCACCCACGGTCTGGTTGCTGGAGTGCACCAGCACCAGGCCGAGGCCCGCCACGTCACCAATCAACACCCGCACCACACCGAGCGGCAGGCGCAGCAGCGCCGCCACTTCGGCCACCGACCGGGTGTCGAGGCACAGGTCGCAGATCGACCGGTGCTCGGGCACCCGGACCCGGTCGAGCATCCGGCCCTGTTCGCTTGTCGAAATCAGCGCCTCGATCGCGAGATCGAGGGTCGCCTTCGTCCGGCCCCGGGTCCGGAAGTACGGCCGGACCAGGCCGGACGTCTCCATCTCGGTCGGCGCGGGCTCGTCGACGTACTCCTGGTGGGCCTGCCGCGGCAGCGCCGCGGCCAGCTCACCGGAGTCCGGTCCCGACGAGAAGTCCCGCTCGGTGCTGTACGCGGCGAAGTCGTGCGCGTCGTACAGCGGCCCGCTCGACCCGCCGAACAGCTCCGCACCGGGACCGCCCAGGAGGCGGTCGCGGTACTCGCCGTTGTTGCCGGCCTGGATGGGCCGGATCGGTTCCTGCCCGGCGTTGCTGTCGGTCAGCCAGTTCGGTGGTTCCCGCACGGGGTCGCTGTCGGAGGCCTGGACGCGCCGTTGCCGCCATTCGCGGTCGACGCGTTCCCGGAACGACTGCCAGTCCTCCCGGCCTTCGTCCGGTTGCTCGGACCACCCGCCGGAGAAGTCGTCACCGAGCCGGCCATCACCCCTCAAGCGCCCGTCGTCCACGGCTCTCTCCTCGGTTCCCAGGTCCTCAGCGGCGGATCGCCGAGCCCTGCAGCTGCGCCCGCATCTCCGGGGTCAGCTGCTGGCCGACCCGCTCCACCAGCAGGGTCATCTCGTAGACGACCAGGCCGATGTCACTTTCCGGCGATCCGAGGACCGCCAGGCACGAACCGTCGGATACCGACATGAGGAAGAGAAAGCCGTTGGCCATCTCGACCACGGTCTGCGCCACCGTGCCGCCTTCGAACACCTTGGCCGCGCCGCGCGCGAGGCTGGTGAGCCCCGACGCCACCGCGGCCAGCTGGTCCGCCCGGTCCTTCGGCAGGCCACGCGAGGCCGCCAGGAGCAGGCCGTCGGCCGACACCACGACTGCGTGGGCCGCGCCGGGCACCCGGTGCACAAAATCCGTGATCAGCCATGCGAAGCTGCCGGCATTGCTCGCCTTGGCATGCGCCTGGCCGTTCGGCTGCGCGGAGCCACCCGGCTGCATTGCACCCGCCCGTGTCACTTTCACTCCTCACTGCTGTCTGTGGTGTTGCCACGCCCCGGAACCCCGCTGCCTTCCAGCCTCTCTTCGGCCGGGAGCTCCTTCAACGCATGTCGTCCCGAGGTGTACCCCCGCTGGAAGCTTGCCATCCGGTTCCGCGCCGCGGACGCCGAGCGGGTGATCGCACCCGTTCCGGGCATGCCCGCGGTGTTGTCCGCGAAGTTGTTCTGCGCCGGTTCGCCGGCCGAGGGACTGCTGATCGACCCCGGGACCAGGTACTGGTTCGGCACGCGCTTGGGCAGCCCGGCCGGGGTGATCTCCTCGTTCTTGGCTTCCAGCAGCGACTGCGCCGCGTTCCAGCCGTCGTCGGAGGCACTGTGCCAGCCGTCGTCGGGCGGGAGCAGGGGGTGCCGGGTCGCCGCGGTCGGCTGCAGCTCGTCCACCTGTTCGACGCGGTCCGGGACGTGGCCCGGGACCCGCTCCGGCAGACGCTCGCCGGCGGGTTCCGCGGCGGGCTCGTCGTAACCGGTGAGCGGCGGCAGGTTGGGGTCCTCCCGCTCGCTCTGCGGCGGCACCGGGTCGGCAGCCGCGTCGTCGCCCTCACTGAACCAGCGTGACAGCACCGACTGGTAGATGGGCAGCCGCCGGGTGGGTACATCGTCCTCGAGGGCCGACGGTCCGGCGTCCTCCACCCGCGGTGGCGGCGGTGGCGGCTCCTCCGGCGGGACGTACTTCGGCTCCCGCTTCGGCAGCACCAGCGGCGCGAACTGCGTGTCACTGGCGTGCGAGGCGCCGTCGCCGTTCGAAGACGGCGTCAGCGGCGCCAGGTCCTCGGCGGTCGGCCAGGCCGGGGTGTCCTGCTTCGGCAGCTCCGGCGACAGGAACGGGCCCGCCGCGCGGCCGCCGCTGACCAGGTCGTCCAGGCTGATCGGCTGGTCGAGCGGGACCAGCCCGCCCTGGTTCGCCACCGGCTCGTGCACCGGCGGGGCCGGTGGGGGCGGCGCGGACGGCGGCACCGGGGTGTGCGACCGCGTCTGCTCGAAGTCGGACGGCGCCGAGGGCAGCGGGATGCTGGGCAGCGACATCGACGTCTCGGACCGGTTCGCCGGCGGCGGCGTCTGCCGCTGCATGCCCGGGCGGAGGTGGGTGAGCAGCTCCGCCGGGACGACGACGCGGGCGATGACGCCGCCTTCGATGTCCTCGTTCTCGCGCAGCCGGACCTCGATGCCGTGCCGCTTGGCCAGGCGCGAGACCACGTACAGACCCATTCGCCGGGTCACCGACACGTCCAGGTCCGGCGGCTCGGCGAGCCGGCCGTTGACCTCGGCCAGCCGCTCCTCGCTCATGCCGACACCGTGGTCGGTGACCTGGATGGCGAGCGCCTTGCGGCGGGTCACGACGGCTCGCACGATGACCTTCGTCTCCGGCTCGGAGAAGTAGGTCGCGTTGTCGAGCAGCTCGGCGAGGACGTGCACGAGGTCGTGGATCGCGAGGCCCTGGACCGCGACGTCGGGGACGACCCCGACCTCGATCCGGGCGTACTGCTCGATCTCGGACACCGCGGCGCCGATGACGTCGGCGGCGGGCACCGGCTTGGGCACGGACTTCGCCAGGCCGGCGCCGGAAAGCACCAGCAGGGACTCACCGTTGCGCCGCAGCCGGGTGGCCAGGTGGTCGAGCTCGAACAGGCTGGCCAAGTGGTCCGGGTCCTGCTCGTCGGCCTCGAGGCGGTCGATGACGCCGAGCTGGCGTTCCACCAGCCGCTGCGACCGCCGCGAGAGGTTCACGAAGATGCCGTTGACGTTCTCCCGCAGGAGCGCCTGCTCGGCGGCCATCTTGACGGCCTGTTCGTGGACGATGTCGAACGACCGCGCGACCTCGCCGATCTCGTCGCGAGAGGTGACGGGCACCGGCGTGACGGCCTTCTTCGAGGCGCCGACCGGGTCCGGGTCGTCGAGGATCGCCTGCACGGTTTCGGGCAGCCGGGTGTAGGCCACGTCCAGCGCGCTCTTCCGCAGCACCCGCAGCGGGCGCAGCATCAGGCGGGCGACGACGAGCATCAGCGCGACCGCGAGCGCCAGCGCCGCGAGCACCACGGCACCACTGACCCAGGCGCGGTTGACGGCTTGGGTGGCCAGGTCGTCGGCCCGGGTCTTGAGCTGGGCCAGCAGGTTCGACTCGACGGCGTGCAGCTTGTCCGCCGACACCGTGCTGTCCTTGCCGAGCGCGGTGGTGTCGATGCTCGGCGCCTCGCCCAGCTGGGCGAAGGCGAAGGCCGCCGTCTGGATCCGGCGGCGGTCGTCGACCTCCGGACCGGAGTAGGTGTCGTTGTACAGCTGGCGCTGGTCGTCGTCGGCGTTCGCGAGGAAGGCCTGCACCGAGGCGTCCGCGCTGGACGCCGACGCGCGCGTCTGGTCCAGGAGGTCACCCGGGAAGTTCCCGCGGTACGCGGCGATCTGCAGCTCGGCGTCGGAGCGGGTGGTGAACTCCTTGGCCTCGCTGACCGCCTGCGTGCTGGTGCCGAGCCGGAGCACGTCCCGGTCGGTGACCGCGGTGGTCACCTCGCGGCCGAGCTCGATCAGGGCGTCGAGGATGCCGGAGTACGCGGTCATGACCGTGATGTCCGGCAGGCCGTTCTGCGTGTTGTACGCCGCGCGCAGCGGACGCAGCGCGTCGAGGCGCTGGATGCCGCGGGCGTAGCGGTCCTTGGTGGCCTGGTCGTCGTAGTTGAGGGCGGCCGCGGCGCTGCGCAGGTCGCCGACCTCGCGGTCGACCTTGCCGATCTGCGAGTCCAGCCCGGTCTGCAGCAGCGAGTTGCCGGACGAGAGCCGGGCGACCGCCAGCGAGCGCTCGTTCTGCAGCTCGTGCACCACCGTGGTGACCTTGACCGCGAACGCGACCTGGTCGGCGGTGCGCTGGAACTCCGCCGCCTGCTGGGCGTCGTCGACCACGCGCAGCGCCCCCAGCGCCAGCGCGGTCAGGGTCGGGATGATCAGGACCGCGGCCAGCTTGGACCGCAGCCGCCAGTCACGCATGCCGGAAAAGAACCCGGCCTTCCGGCCCGGATCCGCTCCGGGCAGCTGCGCAGGGGCCCCTCCCACCCCCGCGGTGTCTTCGTTCGGCACCGCCGCACCACCATCGTCGTTCGTGCTCGGATATCCCTGGTCGGTCCAGCGCCCGCCAGGGCGCATCACGTTCTCCTCAGCCACTCGTCTGCACGCTCCCCGCGCGCCGGCACACCGGCCGTCCGGGAGGAGCCCAGCGCGAGACGGTACCCGTACGGGTGAAAAGATCGTCTTCGGTGTCGGCCCTGGGGGTTCCTGAACCCCGTCCGGCCGGACGGAATCGGTTCAGCTCGAGCATCACGGTCGGGTCCCTGCGCTGGTCTCGCATCGGTCTCTGGTTCGGCCTATCCCACCGGCACGGCGGCTGTGCACGGCCAGGCAGTCGTCTTAGCGGGGGAGAATCTCTCAGGAAAAGCACAGCGTGCCCTGGTAAACCGAAGTTGATCGTCTTGATCGGCCATCCAGGCACTCTCTCTCACTACATCGGAGGTTGATACCTCCCCGCAGGTGCAGAGGGTAGCGAACGGCAGGGGAAGATGTAACCCTCCCGACAACACGTGCTGGATGTTGCACAGCGTTCGCTCAGTCGACGCGCAGCTGGTGATCTCTTTTTCCGGAACTGGGCCCTACGCTGGGTATTCAGCTACGGCGAGTGGAGCAGTGGGTCTAGACCAGAGGCCGAAAGAGTGACGCGTACCACGCTCGTGGGTGTTGATCCCACCCGTTGTGAGCAAGCTGTCACGTTCTCTACAGTGGCCCGCGTGACTCCGGGCAATGAGTCACACACACCCATTGGATTCGGTCCATCAACTTTTCACCAAGGAGCAGGCCTTGCTTGGAAACGCCATGAGCAGTGGCCGGGTTCGCACTCGCCGCGCCGCGCTCGGGCTCGCCCTCACCGTCGCAGCAGCGACAGCCGCCACCGGCTGCAGCGCCCTCGGCTCGGACGACTCGAACGCCTCGTCGAACGGGGGCGGCCTGGAGAAGTCGGCCATCACGGTCTCGATCATGCCCACCACGGACCTGGGACCGTTCTGGCTCGCGCAGGACGGCGGGTACTTCAAGGCCGAAGGGCTCGACGTCAAGTCGGTGGTCGCGGCCAGCGGGCAGGCGTCGATGACCAAGTCGATCTCCGGTGAAGCCGACATCGCGCTCTCCACCTACACCCCGTTCTTCATCGCGAAGAGCACCGGCGCCGCCGACATGCAGCTCGTCGCCGACGGCTCCTCGGTCAACGCCAAGAGCAACGCCATCGTGACGGTGCCGAACTCCCCGGTGAAGACGATCGCCGACCTCGCCGGCCGCCGCATCGCCATCACGGCCAAGAACACCGCCTCCGACCTGCTGACCCGCTCCGTGATGAAGGACCACGGTGTCGACGACAGCAAGGTCAACTGGGTCCCGATCCCGCTGCCGAACATCGCGGCCGCGCTCCAGCAGGGCCAGGTCGACGCGGCCTACCTGCCCGAGCCGTTCATCACCCAGGCCGCCAAGAACGTCGGCGCGACCCCGGTGATCGACATCAACACCGGCGCCAGCCAGGACTTCCCCCTGACCGGCTACGGCGCGACCAAGAAGTGGGTCCAGGAGCACCCGAAGACCCTGGCGGCGTTCCAGCGCGCCATGCAGAAGGCCACCCGCGACGCGATCAACGACCGCGCCAAGGTCGAGCCGCTGCTGGTCAAGTACGCGAAGATCGACGAAGACACGGCGAAGCTGCTGACGATCCCGGGTTACGGCTCGGTCCTCGACGCCCGCCGCATGCAGCGCGTGCCCGACCTGCTGCTGCAGCTGGGCGCCATCACGACGAAGATCGACGCGGCGCCGATGATCGCCCCGCAGGCAAACGCCGGCTGAGTCGTGTCCAAACTGCTCCGCAACCTGACCGGCCTGGTCGGCTTCCTCCTCTTGTGGGAGGTCGTCGTCCAGGTCGGCCTGGTCAGCAAGGCGTTCATCCCGCCGCCGAGTGTCGTCCTGGTCGCCGTCGGACAGCTGTTCGGCGACGCCTCCTTCGTCCGCGACGTCATCGCCACGATGCTGGCCTGGCTGATCGCCCTCGTGATCGCGATCGCCGTCGCCGTGCCCGCCGGCCTGCTCCTCGGCAGTGTTCCCGGGCTGCGCGCGGCCACGGCCGCGATCGTCGAGTTCCTCCGGCCGATCCCGGTGGCCGCGCTCATCCCCCTCGTGCTGCTGGTGATCGGCTCCGGCCCCGAGGCGAAGATCACTCTCGCCGTCTACGCGTCGCTGTGGCCGATCATGTTCAACACGATCTACGGCCTCAGCGAGATCGACCCGGTGCAGATGGAGACGGCGCGCGCGTGCGGGACCAGCCGGTTCCGCATCCTGACGTCGGTCGCGCTGCCCAACACGGCTCCGTTCATCTTCACCGGCGTCCGGCTCTCGGCGACCATCGCGCTGATCGCCGTCGTCAGCACCGAGTTCCTGGCCGGCTCCGAAGTCGGCCTCGGCAGTTTCATCCTGGTTTCGAGCTCCGGCTCGGCCCGGTTCGACCTGGTGCTGGCCGGTACCGTGGTGGCCGGGCTGCTCGGCTTCCTGATCAACGAGGGGCTCGAACAGATCGGGAAGCGGCTGTTCCGGTGGAGCACGGTCGACCGGGAGGCGATCGCATGACAACGGCAACACTGTCCGGGCGCGTCGGCAGGCGCGCCGCGCGGGGCGCCGCCACCGTGGTGCGGAACTGGCTCCTCTTCGCCGTGCTCGTGGTGGTCTGGGAGTTCGCCGCCCGCGCGGGCGGCAGCAAGTTCTTCCCGCCGCCGTCGGAGATCGCGGTCGCCGCGGCGAAGCTGTGGTTCACCGGGCCCGCGTCCCAGCTCTTCCTCACCGACGCGGTGTACGACAACGTCTTCCCGAGCCTCGGCCGGATGCTCGGCGGCTGGGCGCTGGCCGCGGTCATCGGCATCCTCCTCGGGGTGCTGCTCGGCCGGTCCGAGAAGGCGATGGACTACGTCGGCCCGCTGTTCGCGTTCTTCCGCTCGATCCCGCCGCCCACGCTGATCCCGGTGTTCGCGGTGCTGTTCGGGCTGAGCTCGGGCATGCAGACCGGGTCGATCATCTTCGGCGCGGTGTGGCCGGTGCTGCTCAACGCGGTCGACGGCGTCCGCTCGGTCGACCAGGTCAAGGTGGAGACGTCGCGGTCGTTCCGCACGCCCCGGCGGTACTGGCTGACGATGGTGGTGCTGCCGGCGGCGGCGCCGAAGATCTTCGCCGGCCTGCGGGTCAGCCTCTCCATCTCGCTGCTGCTGATGGTGATCTCCGAGCTGGTCGGCGCCTACAACGGCATCGGCCGGTCGCTGATGAACGCCCAGCAGGACTTCGACTTCCCGAACATGTGGTCGTGGCTGGTGCTGCTCGGCATCCTCGGGTACGTCTTCAACACGATCTTCCTGGCCGCGGAGCGGCGGGTGCTGGCCTGGCAGCCGACCCGCCTCGGCCGCGACTGACGCTGGAAAGGCCCTCTCCCATGTCAACCATGCTCGAAGTCTCCGGTGTGAGCCACCGGTACGGCACCGGCGCCAAGGCGCACACGGCGGTGAACGACCTTTCGTTCACCGTCGAAGCGGGACAGCTGGCCAGCATCGTCGGCCCGTCCGGCTGCGGGAAGTCGACGCTGCTGCGCTGCATCGCCGGCCTGACCCCGCCGACCGAGGGCACGGTCAGCCTGCACGGCGACCGCGTCACCGGCGTGCCGGACGACCTCGCGGTCGTGTTCCAGGACTACAGCCGGTCGCTGTTCCCGTGGCTTTCGGTACAGAAGAACGTCGAGTTCCCGCTGCGCTGGCTGTCGATCTCGAAGTCCGAGCGCCGGGCCCGCGCGGCCGAGGCGCTGGAGCACGTCGGGCTGTCCGGCGTCGGCGGCAAGTACCCGTGGCAGCTTTCCGGCGGCATGCAGCAGCGGGTGTCGATCGCCCGCGCGCTGGCCAGCCGCCCGGCGCTGCTGCTGATGGACGAGCCGTTCGCCTCGGTCGACGCCCAGACGCGGTTCGAGCTCGAGGACCTGACCAGGCGAGTCCAGCGTGAGCAGGGCAGCACGGTGCTGGTCGTCACGCACGACATCGACGAGGCCGTTTACCTGTCCGACCGCGTGCTGGTGCTGTCGAAGTCGCCGGCGTCGATCGTGGCGGACCTCAAGGTCGGGCTGCCGGTGGACCGCGACCAGATCACCACGCGCGAGTCGGCGGAGTTCGTGACGCTGCGCGGTGAAGTGGCCCGCCTGCTGCACGGCGGCACGCCGGCCGAGGCGGCCACGGCCGCGTCCGACGCCGCCGAGTGGGATCTGGCCGAGCACGCCAAGGTCGAGGAAGTGACGGAGAGCAAGACCGGGAGCTGAACCAGGCGCAGGGGAGCGTCCGACGGCCGGGTACGGCGCGTTCGCCACGGCCGCACCCCGCCCGCCGGCGGCGTTTCAGCGGGCGATGGCCGCGGCGACGGGGGACGCCGCGGCCGACCGCACGAAGATCGAGCCGCTGATGGTGAAGTACGCCAAGGTCGACGCGGCCACCGCGGCCCGCACCGGCCTGCTGACCTTCAAGTCCACTGTGGACGTCAAGCAGCTGCAGCGGGTGCCGGACCTGCTGCTGAAGACGGGCGTGCCAATCAGTACAGCGTCTTGCTCGACGAAGCGACCTTCACGTGCACCAGCGTCGGCCGCGGGTCGGCCAGGGCGGCGGTCAGGCCCGGGCGCAGGCCCGACGGCTCGGTGATCGTGACGCCCTGACAGCCCATGCTCGCCGCCAGGCTCGCGAAGTCGATGCCGCCCAGCTCGGTGCCCGGGAGCTTCGCGCCGCCGATCGCGTCGCCGAGGATGCGGACCGCCGCGTACTCGGAGTTGTCCATGATCAGGATCGTGACCGGGAGCTCCTGGCGCGCGGCCGTCCAGAGGGCCTGGATGCCGTACATGCTCGAGCCGTCGCCGACGACGCCGATCACCGTGCGGTCCGGGCACGCGAGCGCCGCGCCGACCGCGCCCGGGACGCCGTAACCCAGCGTGCCGCTGGCCATCGTCAGGAAGCCGGTGTCGGTCGCCGTGATCGGCAGGTGGTCGTGCAGGATCCCGCGGTGGCTGGGGGTTTCCTCCACGATCAGCGCGTTTTCGGGCATCAGCTCGGCGAGCGTCGAGTAGACGAGCTCGCCGGTGAGCGTGTCCCCGCTCGGCTTTCCGGGACGCACGAGCGGCGCCGGCGCGGGCCGTTCGCTCCGCTCGACGGCGTTCAGCAGGGCCCGCACGCCGAGCTTCGGCGTCGCGCGGATGCCGGTGCCTTCGAAGGCGCGCGCGAGGATTTGTTCGTCGTCGCTGACGATGAACAGCGGCGGCAGCGGAGCTTCCCCGCGGCCGCGCTCGACGTGGTAGGTGAAGGCGGGCGCGCCCAGCACGAGAACGAGGTCGTGCGCCGCGAGCTTGTCCGAGACGGCGCCGCGTTCGGGGTCGAGGAACCCTTGGAACAGCGGGTGGTCCTCGGGGAACGAGCACCGGAACGACATCGGCGCGACCCACACACCGGCGTTGAGCCGTTCGGCGAGCGCGACGGTCTCCACGACGGCCGAGTCCTGGTCGACGGCTCCCCCGACGACGATCGCCGGCCGCTCGGCGGCTTCGAGCGCGGCGGCGAGCTCGGTGACGGCCTCGGGGTCCGGCGCGAAGCCCCGGACGCGCGGGCGGGAGATGACGGGCCGTTCGGTCGTGACGGTCCAGTCGTCCGCCGGCACGGACACGAAAACCGGACCCGACGGCGCCTGCGCCGCGACGTGGTAGGCGCGCGCCAGCGCGGCCGGGACGTCCTCGGCCGTGGCGGGCTCGATCGACCACTTCACGTACGGCTTCGGGAACTCCGGCGCGTCCATCGCCCCGAGGAACGGATCGTGCGGGATGAGGGAACGAACCTGCTGCCCGGCGACGATGATCAGCGGTGTCCGGTTGCGGTAGGCGTTGAAGAGGCTGCCCAGGCCGTGCCCGACTCCGCCGGCGGAGTGCAGGTTGACGAGGACGGCCTGCCGCGTGGCCTGCGAGTAGGCGTCGGCCATCGCCACGACGGCGGACTCCTGCAGCCCCAGGACGTAGTCGAAGTCGTCCGGCCAGTCCGTCAGGAACGGGACCTCGGTGGTGCCGGGGTTGCCGAACACCGTGGTGAGGCCGAGTTCGCGGAGGAGTTCGCGGGTGGCGTCCAGCACCGTGCGCTTGATCATGCCCCCAGACTAATGCTTAGTCTTGCGAAGGAAAGCCCCCCAAGCGGCCGCACTGACGGCGAGGGTGCCGCCCGCGCGGTCCTTGGTGTCGCGGACTTGCGACACCGGGCCGAGCGCCACCTCCACGCAGTTGGTCTCATCGGTGTGACTCGATGTGCGCCACTCGCGCATATTCACTCCAGTCCGGCGATCACCCCCTGGATGAGCTCGAGCGATTCCCGCTCACTCAGCGCCAGGTCCGACAGGGTTTCCGCGGCGGCCCGGAAGGCGGCCACCTGTTCCCCATCGTAGACATGGGCGCTACCCCGGAGGTGCTCGATGTGGACCACCGAAGGCAGGTGGGCGAAGTCGAAGATCACGAAGTGGCCGAACAGGCCCGGGTGATAACCCGCATCCGCGGGCACCACGCGGATGCTGCTGGTGCGCGGCTGCGCCGCGCGCACCAGCAGCCGCAACTGCTCGGCCATCACCGCCGGCTCGGCGATGGCTCGGCGGAGAGCTTCTTCGCCGAGAAAAAGCTTGAGCACCAGCGGATCGGGGCGTGTGAGCACCTCGCGCCGCCGCTGGCGGACCGCCACCTGCTGCTCGATCATCCGCGCCGGGAGCCGGTGCGACTCGAGGATCGCCTCGGCATACCCCGGAACCTGGAGGAGGCCCGGCACCACGAACGGCTCCCAGTTGATCATCGCCGTCGCCGAGCGCTCGTACTCCACGTAGGTCGACAAGGCCGGGGAAACTCCGGGCACCGTCCGCTCGAGCCAGTTCGGCTCCTTCGCGTACTCCGCCAGCTCCAGCAACCTCTCCCGCTCCACCGGCTCCACCTGCATCGCCCCGAGCAGCAGCCCCACCTGCGCCACGTTCGGCACCCTCGTCCCGCTCTCCCAGTGCGACAGCACCTGCGGCGCGACGTCCACCTGCCGCGCCAGCTGCCGCAGCCCCAGCCCGCGCGCCACCCTCGCCGCGCGGAGGCCGAAGCCCAGTGCGCGGGACCTCGGGGTCGCCACTCGTGTTGACATGGGCACATTCTGTCACCGGGCACCGACAAAAACGGGACTCCGGGGCCGTCGCGAATCCGCGACAGCCCCGGCGTCCCACCACGTCAGCCGATCAGGCCCGACAACCCACTGCCCTTGAACGAGCCCCACCCGGTCACCTGGTCATACCCCGTCCCGGCGGTGAAACCGGTGGTGCCGTGGAGGGTGTTGTTGCCCGTCGTCACGTCGTGGAAGCCCGTGCCGTACGAGGACCCGTTGCCGATCGAGTAGAACTTCGGGTTCAGGTTGCCCAGACCGCCGCCGTGCACCTGGTTCTGCAGCGTCGCGAACGCCGCCCACAGCGGGGCCGCGCCCGACGTGCCCCACACCGTCTCCCACGAACCCGCCGTGTAGATGTAGTAACCCGAGCCGCTCGCCGCGTCGGCCGAGACGTCCGGGACCTTGCGGTTGGTCGTGCTCTGCGAGGACTGCCACGACGGCGCCGTGAACACCGTCGAGATGCCGCCGCCGGTGGACCCGTTGGTCGCGCCGTCGTTCCACGCCTTCTCGCTGCTGTAGGCGTTCGACGTCGTCACGGTCAGCTGCGTGCCGCCGACCCCGGTCACGTTCGGGCTGGACGCCGGGAAGTCCACAGCCTTCGCCGTCGAACCGTTCTGGCGGTAGCAGTCGGTCGTGCCGTCGTCGCCCGCGGCCGCGAAGTACGAGATGCCCTCCGCGGTGCCGGTCGCGATCGCGTTGCTGACGCTCTTCGCCGCGCTCGAACCCTCCGCGGATTCACAGGCGCCCCAAGAGATCGAGACGACGTTGACCGTGTGGTCCGACGCGATCTTCTGGTACATCGCCAGTTCGCCGGCGCTGGTGTTCGGAGCCTCGTATACGTAGTCGTTGGCCTTCGCCGCCAGCGCGTGCACGACCTCGATGTCGAGCTCGACCTCGATCTGGCCGTCCCCCGGCGAGGAGTCGTAGTTCGCGCCGCTGACCGGGACCGTCGTCACCGTGCCCGCCGACAGGCTGTACGTGCTGTCGTACTTGGTGATGTTGGACTTCTGGTAACCGTCGAACTCGACGAAGCCGACCTTCACACCGCTGCCGGTGGCCGAGAGACCGCTTGTCCCGTAAGCGGTCTTGAGCACCGGCGGGGTCACCGCCTTGATCGCGTTGGGCTGGGCGGCCACCGAAGAGTGCGTCCGGACGGCGTGGTTGTCGAGGCCGACGACGTTCGCCACCACACTCGAAACGTCCGAGGGCACGGCCGGCGCGGCGTCGTTGGCGAAGAAGTCGCGACCGGAAACCCGGTCGTGGTAGGTCCCGATCCGGGTGCGGAACGCCGATTCGAGCTGCGCCGCGGTGCCGGTGAACGTGATGGCCTGCCGGTTGCCGGAAACCTCGATCCCGGTCGCACCCGCTTTCCCGAGGAATGAGACGGCCTTGTCGACGTCAGCTTGGGTCGGGCCGAACTCGGCGGAGAACTGCGCCGGCGTCAAGAAGTGGTGGTATTGCGGCGACGCGGGGTTCTGGACGTCGGCGAGGAACTTTTCCAGCGCCTGCTGGTTGTGCAGTTTCAGCGAGAGCGCGGCGGTGATCCGCTGCCCGCCCGCGACGTCGCCGGTGCGGGCGCTGCCGACCAACGGCGCGGCACTGTCGGCCAGTGTGACCAGGGGTTCCGTAGCCGCGGCGGCCGGGACGGCCACGGCGAGGCCGAGCAACGCAGGCAACGGCACAGCGGCCGCGACGAGCTTGCGCAAGCGCATGGGAAATTTCCTCTCGGCGAGGGGGACCGGACCTGCGCGGAATGCTCGCCGCAGGTTGCCGAGAAGCATAAGAAACCGCTCTCACGCCGAGGAACCTACTTTTGTCTGCCGTTTCGCGGTTCCTCTTTTTGCTTTCCGAAAGGTTTACCTCAGCATAGCGAACTGATTATTGTCCGGAATGCCCGAGAGCGTCGACGCGGTCGGCGATCTCCTGCGCGTCCGCATTGCCGGAAAACCGGCGCGCGGCGGCCGACAGCGACCGCAGCCGATGCCGAGTCCGCGGGGACCGCAGCACGCCGGCCAGCTCGATGGCCTCTTCCCCGACGGCCCCGGCGACGTCGAGGTCGCCGTCCAGCGCGTGCACGGTGGCGAGCCAGATCAGCGTGAGCGACCGGCTGCGCGCCATCCCGCGGCCGTACCCGGCGATCGCCTCGGTGAGCGCCGGGATGCCGTCGCGGCCGTGCCGGATGTCGACGACCTGGGCCAGCTCGCCGTGCACCGTGCCGATCATCGCCGCCATGTCCGTCGCGCCGAAGAACGCGGCCCACGGCGACGGCTCGCGCCCCTCGGCCTCCGCGAACTCCTGGCGGGCCCGGCGCAGGTAGGTCAGAGCCTCCGTGACGTCGGCCTTCTTCGCGTGCGCCCACGCCTGGTTGGCCGACAGGATCGCCTGCGCGAGCTTGGAGTGCGCCAGCAACGCCGCTTCCCGGCCGCGCGCGAACTCCTCCAGTGCCGCGTCGACGGCGCCGTAGTGCAGGTGCAGCCGCCCGACGCGGTACCGGATGTTGGCCTGGAGGTCGTCGTTCCCGGCTTCCGCGGCCAGCTCCAGCGCCCGCGCGTACGCGGCGAGCGCGGCCGCCGGGCGGTCCTGGTCGAAGTTGGTCCAGCCGGCGAGGTTGTACAGATCGGCGACGGCGGTGCAGAGTCGCGCCAGGACGACGGTCTTGGTCACGCCGTCCAGCAGCGCCACGGCGGCGGGCAGCCGTTTCTCGACCGCCGCCCGGCAGGAGCCCCCGCCGTAGCGGTAGTCCAGCGTCCTGAGCTCGGCGACGACGTCCTCGAGCCGTCGCACGTCGGCGAGACCCACGCGTGTGCCACGCTGGTTGTCCCGCCCTCCACTGCCGTCCATGGCAGCCCTCCGTCCGTAGAGGGCCACCGGCCGGCAGCCCCCGTTCATTCCCCGCCGGGCCAGGCCGGAGCCCGCTCCCGCGAGGGACTGGCGCCGGGCAGCACCCCGGCGGCGGTCAGCACCACACCCGTGGCGGTTTCCGCGATCTTGACGGCGGCCAGGAGGCCGGTGAGGGCAAGCGAGCCGCCGAGCCCCAGCTTCGCGAACTCGTCTTCGGAGGTTTCGGGTCCGCGTTGCCGCGGTATCGCACCGGTCACGATTCGGCCTTCCGGGTTGTTCCGGACGCACTCGCGCGGCAATCGCGCGGAATGAGCCGCTCCCACGCGACAGAGATCCACCGCATGGTCATGCTCTTCGTTTCCTGTTGTCCTCGCAACGAGTTCGTCTCGAACTGAATACGCGCGCACACGGCGCCGCCTCCCGCACTGAGATCGATTCCTGCTGATCGGCCTGATCGCGAAATGCGGGACAACCGTAGCCAGCCCGGCGCGGCGAAATCAGCCGCCAACCAGGTCATAGCCCCGAAGTGCCCGTGCGGCCGCACGTGCAGCGCCGGCTCGCCCGCTGCACGGGACGAATGCAAATTCGCCGGACGGCGCGCGATTACCGCGCACGAAAGAACATCGGCGGAAAACGTTTTATCCCGCCGATGTTCCGAGAAGTTCCGGAAAACGATCAGGATTTGACGAGGTCGACCCAGGTGCGCACCGATCCGGCGTCCACCGGAAACTGCCAGCCGCCGGGCCGGACCGCGCTCCCGACATGGAACCCGCGCACCCCGCCCGCGCGCAAGAGGTGCACCTGCTGCGCGCGCAGGCCGCCGCCGACGAGCAGCTCCGGCCCGCCTTCGCGCTGCGCAAGCCGTTGCAGCACCGAAAGACCACTGGCTACCCCGTTCGGGTGGCCCGCCGCGAGCACCGTGTCACAGCCGAGCGCGGCGAGCTGGTCGTAGGCGCGCAACGGATCCCGCGTGCGGTCGATGGCGCGGTGGAACGTCCAGGACAGGCCGCCGATCTCCTTGACCAGCGCCTCACAGGCGTCCAGGTCGATCTCGCTGTCCACGGTGAGGAAGCCGAAGACGAACTCGCGCGCGCCCGCGTCGATCAGCCGGGCGGTGTCCGCGCGCAGTCCTTCGAGGTCACCCATGGCGAAGGAACCGTTGTCCCGCAGCATGACCCGCACCGGGAGGTCCGACGCCGCAAGCACGTCACGCAGGGTTTCGACCGACGGCGTGAGGCCGTCCTGAGCCATGTCGGCAACCAGTTCGAGGCGGTCGGCTCCACCCGCTTGCGCGGCTACGGCGTCCGCCGCGTCCAGCGCGATCACTTCCAGCAGGGGCGTCTTCGAGCTCATGCCTCATCCGTTTCACTGGTTCCGGGTGTCGTCTCCCCTCGCGTGCCGCCCTCGCCGGAAGCCGCCTTGAAGGCTTGTCATCCGCTCGCGCACCGCTTCCGGGGAAAGAGAGAGTATCGGCCGCTGCTGCGGCACCGCTCCCGGGCTCGCCGCGGAATCGGCGGGCTGAAGGAACGGCCAGGTGTCCTCCGCGCCGTCCTCCTGCTCCAGCTCGGCCGGCGTCGGCCACTGGTAGTCGGGCTCGATCGCGGCGGGCGGCGCGACGGGCGGAAACTGCGGATCGGTGTCCTCGTCGTCCGGGTTCGGCTCCGGCTCGGCCGCCACCGGCACGACGGCGGGCGGCGGGGGCGGTGGCGGAGGCGGGGGCGCCGCGGCGAGCGCGTGCCGCGGCTCCAGCGGGGCGGGCCGCGGCTCCTCGGCCACCGGACGCGGCTCCACGGCCTTGCGCGGCGCCTCGGGGGCCGCGGACGCGTCGAACCAGCGCGACAGGACGTCGCGGTAGGCGGGCATCCGCTCGGTCGGGGCGTCGAAGTCCAGGTGCGAGTCGTCGTCCGCGCTCGGCCACTCCGGGGCCTGGTCGCGCGCCACCACCGGCGCGCGGCGCGGCGGGCCGGCCTCGATCGACGGCGGGGTCAGCTCTTCCGGCTCGGCCGGCTCCGGCTCCGGCGGTGTGAGCGGGGCCAGCGGCGCGAGCAGCTCGGGTTCCGGGGCCGCGGCCGGCTCGGGCGGCGGGGGCGGCGCCGGCATCGGCGGCAGCTCGACGATCAGCGCGGACGGCACCAGCACGGTCGCGACCAGCCCGGTGTCCCGGCCCGCGCTGAGGCTGACGTCGATGTGGTGGCGCTTGGCCAGCGTCGCGACCACGAACAGGCCCATCCGGCGCGACACCTCGACGTCGACGTCCGGCGGGTTCGCCAGCCGCAGGTTGGTGCGGTTGATCTCGGCCTGCGGCATGCCGGCGCCGTGGTCGATGATCTCGATCTGCCAGTCGCCGTCGTGGGTTTCGGCGCTCGCGACGGTGACCGTCGTGTCGCCGGAGTAGCGCGTCGCGTTCTCCAGCAGCTCCGAAACGACGTGCACGAGGTCGTTGACGGCCTCCCCGCGGACCGCGACCTGCGGCGCCGGGCCGAGCTCGATCCGCTGGTAGTGCTCGACCTCTGACAGCGCGGCGCCGACGATCTCGTCGGCCGACACCGCGCCGGCGTCGTCCCGCGAGGAGTCCTGGCCGGACAGGACCAGCAGGTTCTCACTGTTGCGCCGCATCCGCGTCGCGAGGTGGTCGAGCTCGAAGAGGCCGGCGAGGGTGTCCGGGTCCTGCTCGTCGGCCTCCATCCGGTCGAGCACCGACAGCTGCCGCTCGACGAGGTCCTGGCTGCGCTGCGAGAGGTTGACGAACATCGCGTTGACGTTCTCGCGCAGCATCGCCTGTTCGCCGGCGAGCCGGACCGCTTCGCCGTGCACCGCGTCGAACGCGCGGGCCACCTGCCCGACCTCTTCGCGGGTGAACACCGGGACCGGCGCGATGGCGAGCCGCTTGCGGAGGTTCTCCGGCGCCGGCTCGGGGTCGGTGAGCAGGCCCTGGACGGCCGCGGGCAGCCGGTGCTCGGCCACCTCCAGCGCCGTCCGGCGCAGGATTCGCAAGGGGCGCAACAGGGACCGCGCGATCACGACCGACAGCACGCCCGCGACGAGCAGGACGGCGAGCACGACACCGCCGTCCCAGATCGCCGCCGTGCGTGCTTGCGCCGCAAGGGCGTCGGTGCGTTCCTGCAACTGGACCAGCAGCGCTTCCTGCACCTGGTGGGCGAGGTTCACCGTGTGGGTCGCCGAGGTGTCCCACTGGTTCGGGTCGAGGCCCGAGAGGTTCTGGTTGTTCTCGGTGCGGGTGAGCGCGGACTCGACCATGTCGTTGCCGATGTCGACGACCAGGCCGATCACCGTGTCGTCGAACATCCGCTGCTGGTCGGGGGTGGCGAAGGTGCGGTAGTCGTTGCGCGCGGCGGCCAGCTCGGCTTCCGCGCCGAGCAGCGCGCGCGTCCGGTCACGGTCGAGCGTGCCCGCGGCGAGGGCCTCGGCCATCACCGCGCGCTTGACCGACATCTGGTCCTTGATCCGCGCCAGCGCGTTGCCGGCCAGGCGCAACCGCGCGAGTTCGGGATCGGAGACGTCGGCGGCGGCCGAGTCGCTGATGTCGAGCAGGCCGGAGATCAGCTCGCTGTAGGAGCGCAGGACGGCGTCGGCGGGGAACGCCGAATGCTCCGCGGAGAACCGGAGACCGCCGAGCACGCGCAGCCGGTCGTCGGTCTGCTGCAGGCTTTCCGCGGCCTTCGCGTCGAGACGGGGCTTGCTGTCGGCGAGGGTCCGCTCGAACGTCCCGATGGCCTGGTCGACGCGTTTGCGCTGGCCGGCGAGGTCTCCGGTGTCGCCTTGGCGGTTCTGCGCGACGAACCGCACCGTGAGGTCGCGCTCGCGTTGCAGTTCGTGCAAGGCTTCGGCCACCGTGTTGTCGACCCGGCCGCGCGTGGCGAACTCCGCGAGCTGCCGGGCGTCGCGCAGGTCCGAGCTGATCCTCAGGCCGACGAGCGCGATCACCGCCAGCGCGGGAATCAGGAGGACGGCGAAGAGCTTGGTGCCGAGGCGCCAGTTCCGCAGCCGCCAGCGGCCGCCGGCCGGACGTGGATCCGCCGCGTCGCCGCCCTTGCGGGGACGCTTGTCGCGACGGGTCACCTGGTTTCCTTTTCCACCGCGGGAGGAACCCGCGGACCTACGACACCTCGAACCTACTGAACGGTAGCCCGCCCCATGAAGATCCGAAAGCCGTGCTGGCGCGAGACGGCCCTGCCCGCGATCGTATGGGGCGCGGACCATACGATCCAGCACGAGAACCAGATTCTCGCGGTAGGTGAAGGTTCATGATCAGACGCGGACGGACGATTCCGCTGGTAGCGGCGCTGCTGGCGACCGCTGGGTGCAGCGTGTTCTCTTCCGGCTCGCCCGCCGCCCCGCCGCCATTGGAACGGACCACTCTGCGCGTAGGTGTGGGAAATGCCATCGACACCGCGCCGCTGCGCATCGCCGTGGCGGCGGGAAAGTTCGGCTCCGCGGGACTGAACGTCCAGCTGGTGGAACTCGGCGGCGACGACGGCCTGGCCAAGCTGACCAGCGGCGACCTCGACGTCACGTTCGCTTCCGACATCGCGATGTTCCGCGCCGCGGCCGGCGGGGCGGCGTTGCAGCTGCAGGGCGAGGCGTACACGTCCGGCCCCAACACCATGGCCCTGGTCACACTGCCCGGCTCCGACTACACGGTCCCGACGGCGAAGAAGGCCCCCGAGATCGCGGTCAACATGCTCGACGACGTCGGCGCGCTGGCGGCGCGTTCGGTGCTGGGCACCGCGGGCGTGGACGTCGCGAAGATCAAGTTCAAGCCGGTCGGGTTCGACCAGATGCCGCAGGCGCTCCAGGCGGGCGACGCGGACGCGGCCCTGATGATCGAGCCGTACATCACCCGAGCCGAGAAGGACCTGGGCGCCCACATCCTGGCCGACGGCGCCCGCGGTGCGACGCTCGACTTCCCGCTGTCCGGGTATGCGTCGGCCAAGCCGTTCGCCCAGTCCAACCCGCGGACGCTGGCGGCGTTCCGGAAGGCGCTGGGGGCGGCCCAGCAGAGCGCGACGGACCCGGCGACGGTCCGGGACGCGCTGCCGAAGTTCTCCGACATCGACACGACGACGGCGTCGCTGATCTCGCTGGGTTCGTACCCGGCGTCGCTCAACGGCATCCGGCTGCAGCGGGTGGCTGATCTGATGCACAACTCGGGGCAGCTGGCGGATCGGTTGGATGTGCAGTCGCTGCTTCCGGACCAGAACAGCTACTAGCTTTCGCTTCCTGCCGTTATTCGCTTCCCCTTAAAATTGCACCTGGTCTACTTTCGCACTCAGTCTACCCAAGGAGTGCGCCATGACCGACGTCCTGATCACCGGAGCCGGGCCCACCGGCCTGCTCCTCGCCGCCGAGCTCGCCCTGGCCGGCGTCGAAGTGACCGTCCTCGAACGCCGCGACGGCCCCGGCCTCCCGCGCCCCGTCGGGCTCCAGCCCCGCACCGCCGAACTCCTCGACCTGCGCGGACTCGACGTCACCGCCCACGAGACCGACGGTCCGAGCGGCCACTTCGCCGGTCTTCCCGTCCCGCTCGACCACAGCGTCTGGCACACCCGCCACCCCCGCGTCGTCAACCGCACCCAGGACGACCTCGAGGCGATGCTGGCCGAGCACGCCCTCGAACACGGCGCGACCATCGAACGCGGCCACGAGGTGACCACCGTCAACACCGCCCCGGACGGCGTCACAGTCGACGGACACCGGGCGCGCTGGCTCGTGGCCTGCGACGGCGCGCACAGCACCGTCCGGCGTCTGCTCGGCGTGCCCTTCCCCGGCCGCGCCGAGACCTACGTCGCCACGCTTGCGCACGTCCGGCTCGCCGCCGCGTCCGAGCTCGTCCCGGCGCGCGCCGCGCACTTCAGTGAGGTCACCCGGCAGGCGCCACCACAACGCAGCCCGGCCGCGACGAACCGGTGTCGGACACCGAAGTCACCGAAGCGCTGACAGCCCTCTACGGCCCCGAGACGCGCTTAGGCGAGGTGTACGGCGCTTCGCGCTTCAACGACGCCACACGGCAGCTGGAGCGCTACCGGCACGGCCGTGTGCTCTTCGCCGGCGACGCCGCGCACATCCACCCACCGCTCGGCGGGCAGGGGCTGAACCTGGGCGTCCAGGACGCGATGAACCTCGGCTGGAAGCTGGCGGCGACCGTCCGCGGCACCGCGCCGGCCGGCCTGCTCGACAGCTACCACGACGAACGCCACCCGGCCGCCGCCCAGGTGCTGCGGCACACCGCGGCCCAACGCGTCTTCACGAGCCCGGACCGGAGCGAGAACGTCGAGGCGCTGCGAGAGATCGTCGTCGACCTGATGCGGCTGCCGGACGCCAACCGCCACTTCAGCGGGCTACTGTCCGGCCTCGGCCTGAGCTACCCGGGCGCACACCGGATCCCGGACCTCGACCTGACGACGGCGGCCGGCCCGACGCGGCTTTCGGCGTTGCTCCACGGCGGCCGCGGGCTGCTCCTCGACCTCGGCGACCACGCGGTGCCCGCCGGCTTCACCGGGCAGGTCGACCACGTGCGCGCCGCGACCGGCGACGCCGAGCACCGCGGCCGGCTGCTGCTCGTCCGGCCGGACGGGTACGGCGTCGACCCCGCGGACCTGGGCCGGTGGTTCGGCTAGATGTTCTCGCCGGGCGGCGCCAGGCAGACCGTCCGCCGCGGCGGGCCCGAGTACGTCAGGACCTTCTCGGCCCCGCCGCAGGCGTCCTCGCCGCCGAGCCCCGAGACGACCTCGGCGCGTTCCTCGGCCGCCGGGTCGGTGCAGCTGACCTTGCCGATCGTGGCTTCGTCGTCGACGTTGCGCAGGCAGTCGCCGGTGTCGACGTTCAGCGCCAGGCAGAGCGTGCGGTCCGTGGTGGAGCCGCTGCCGGTGATCTGGAACCGCACGTAGTCGCCGGAGCCGCACCGGAAGGACCCGCGGTAGCTGTCGTCGACCTTGTAGGTCGCGCTGTCGCTGGCGCAGCCGACGCGGTGGTAGGCGAGCTTCCCGCCGCCTTCGCGCGTCAGGTAGAGGCAGCTGCCGTCGGACGGCGTGCCGCTGCTCCCGATCCAGTAGATCGCCATCGCGCCCAGCGCGCCCAGGCCCAGCGCGGCGACGACGCACGCCACCAGCGTGATCCGCACCTTCACCGTGAACCAGTGCGGGATCGGCGCCTGCCCGGGCGCGGGCGGCATCGGCGCGCCCGGCATCGGCGTCCCCGGCGTGGACGGCGCCGGCGTCGCGTAGTCCGGCGTCCGGAACGGGTTGTCGTCGGTCACATGCCCTCCAGTGATCCCCTCGGCACATCGCCGCGTCCCCGGACCCGCGACGGGTGCGGGCCGGAGCGAGGCACGTATAACAGTAGTTGTGACTGATGGCCCGCTGATCGTCCAGTCCGACAAGACCGTGCTCCTGGAGGTCGACCACCCCCAGGCCGATGACGCGCGGATCGCCATCGCGCCGTTCGCCGAGCTCGAACGGGCGCCGGAACACGTCCACACCTACCGCATCACCCCCCTGGCCTTGTGGAACGCGCGCGCCGCGGGCCACGACGCCGAGCAGGTCGTCGACGCGCTGACGACGTACTCGCGCTTCCCGGTGCCGCAGCCGCTGCTGATCGACGTCGTCGACGTCATGGGCCGGTTCGGCCGGCTGCAGATCGCCAACCACCCGGCGCACGGGCTGGTGATGTCGACGACCGACCGCGCGGTGCTCACCGAGGTCTCGCGGAACAAGAAGATCAGCCCGATGCTCGGCGCCCGGATCGACGACGACACCGTCATCGTTCACCCGTCCGAGCGCGGCCGGCTGAAGCAGGCGCTGCTCAAGGTCGGCTGGCCGGCCGAGGACCTCGCCGGGTACGTCGACGGCGAAGCGCACCCGATCGCGCTCGACGAGAGCGACTGGCACCTGCGCGACTACCAGCGGATGGCCGCCGAGGCGTTCTGGGCGGGCGGCTCCGGCGTCGTCGTGCTGGCGTGTGGCGCGGGCAAGACGCTGGTCGGCGCGGCGGCGATGGCGAAGGCGCAGGCCACGACGCTGATCCTGGTGACGAACACCGTCGCCGGGCGGCAGTGGAAGCGCGAGCTCGTCGCGCGGACGTCGCTGACCGAAGAGGAGATCGGCGAGTACTCCGGCGAGAAGAAGGAGATCCGGCCGGTCACCATCGCGACGTACCAGGTCGTCACCCGCAAGACCAAGGGCGAGTACCGGCACCTGGAGCTGTTCGACTCGCGCGACTGGGGCCTGGTCGTCTACGACGAGGTCCACCTGCTGCCGGCGCCGGTGTTCCGGATGACGGCGGACCTGCAGTCGCGGCGGCGCCTCGGCCTGACCGCGACGCTCGTGCGCGAAGACGGCCGCGAGGGCGACGTCTTCTCGCTGATCGGGCCGAAGCGCTACGACGTGCCGTGGCGCGACATCGAGGCGCAGGGCTGGATCGCGCCGGCGAAGTGCACCGAGGTCCGCGTGACGCTGACCGACGCCGAACGGCTGGAGTACGCGACCGCCGAGGCCGACGAGCGCTACAAGCTGGCGGCGACGGCGCTCACGAAGACCCCGGTGATCAAGTCCATCGTGGCCAAGCACGCCGGCGAGCCGACGCTGGTCATCGGCGCCTACCTCGACCAGCTGGAGATGCTCGGCGACGAGCTCGACGCACCGGTGATCCAGGGCGCGACGAAGAACAAGGAGCGCGAGGAGCTCTTCGACAAGTTCCGCCGCGGCGAGATCAAGACGCTGGTGGTGTCGAAGGTCGCGAACTTCTCGATCGACCTGCCCGAGGCGTCGGTGGCGATCCAGATCTCCGGCACGTTCGGCTCGCGGCAGGAGGAGGCCCAGCGCCTCGGCCGCCTGCTGCGTCCCAAGGGCGACGGCCGCCAGGCGCACTTCTACTCGATCGTCTCGCGCGACACGGTCGACACGGAGTACGCGGCGCACCGGCAGCGATTCCTGGCGGAGCAGGGGTACGCGTACCACATCGTGGACGCGGACGACCTGCTCCGGCCACTCTGACCGGTCAGGTGAGCGCCGGCGTGATCTCCCGGGCCACGCGGTGGCCCGACTCGGCGGCGCCGTCCATGTAGCCCGCCCAGCGCGTGGCGGTCTCGGTGCCGGCCCAGTGCAGCGGCCCGATCGGCGCGCGCAGGGCCGGGCCGAAGCGGGTCAGGGTGCCGGGAGCGGCGAACGCGCCGTAGCAGCCGCGGCTGAACTCCTCCTCGGCCCAGTCGCGCTCGAGGTACGCGATCGGGTTCCGGGCCCGGGGCCCGAAGTAGCCGGCGAGGTCGTCGAGCACCCGGGCGCGGCGGTCCGCCTCGGTCAGCCGCGCCCCGGCGTCGGCGTGCCGTCCTTCGAGGAAGCCGACGAGCACCGCGGGCGAGCCGTCGTGCGGGGTGTTGTCGAAGACCGTGCCCAGCGTGCGCCGGTCGCTGTTGGCCTGGCCGCTCAACCCGTCCGTGCGCCAGAACGGCTCGTCGTAGACCACGTTGACCTTGATCACCCGCCCCATCGGCAGCCGCTGGACGAGCTGGTCGCGGTCGCCGGGCAGCCCGGGTGTGAACCGCACGCGCGCGGCGAGGGGCGGCGGCACCGCGAACACGGCGCGGCGAGCGCGGACGACCGTGCCACCCGCCTTCACCCGGACTCCCGCGGTGTCCCATTCGACGTCGGTCACCGCGGCGCCCAGCACGACCCGGTCACCGAGCTCGTCGGCGAGGGCGAGCGCGATCCGCTGCGAACCGCCGACGACGCGGTCCTGCTGCGCGCCACCCGTCGTGGTGATCATCGGGTCGAGGCCGCCCGCCGAGTTGAGGTAGAAAGCCGTCCACAGCAGGGAAAGGTCCTCGGGTTCGGCGGAGAACACGGCCTCGGTGATGACGCGGAAGAACGACCGGCCGCCGGGAGTGCGGGCCGTGCGCCGCAGCCAGGTCGCGAAGGTCTGGCCGTCGAGGTCCGCTGCCCGCTTCGCCCGCCAGGGCTCATCAGTCGGCACCCGGCGGGTCAGGCGGTCCAGCCGCAGCTGCGTCTGGGCGATGTCCGCCAGCGCCACGGGGTTCAGCCGCGGGATCCGGCCGTTGTACTCGGCGCGTCGCCCGGCGAACTCGGCGATGTGCCGGCCGGTGTCGTGCGTGGGGTAGGTGCGCAGGCCCAGCTCCTCGATGAGCGCGAGCACCTCGTGCTGGCCCGGCCCGACCCACTGACCGCCGACCTCGATGGGGCCACCGCCGGGCAGCTCGCCGTTGAGCAGCCGGCCGCCGACCCGGTCCCGGGCCTCCAGCACCAGCACGTCGGCCCCGGCCCGGACGAGGTCACGCGCGGCGACCAGTCCCGCGATCCCGGCCCCGACGACCACGACGTCCACGGACTTCTCCATCGGCCACCGCTCTCATACACGCTGTATCTGACATTCAGAGTGTATGTGATAGTCATGGCGAATGGAATCGGTGCGCGTGAAGTACGCGGAACACACCCGTCAGGCCCTGTTCGACGCCGGCCTGCGCCTGTTCACCGAGCGCGAGTACGCGAGCCTGTCGGCGGAGGAGCTCGTGCGCGCCGCAGGCCTGACGCGGGGCGCCCTGTACCACCACTTCGACGGCAAGCGCGGCCTGTTCGAAGCGGTCATGGACGAGCTGGAAGGCCAGGCCGCCCAACGCATCCGGACGTCGATCGCCTCGACGGACGACCCCTTCGAGCGCGCCGGCCGCGGCGTCGCGGAGTTCCTGGCGGTCTGCGCCGAGCCGGGCTACCGCCACGTGGTGCTCCTGCAGGGCCCGATCGCCCTCGGCTGGCACCGCTGGCGCGAACTGGACCAGCAGCACCTCGGCGGCTTGCTCGCCGGAGCGGTCCAGACGCTGCTCGCGACGGGCGCGTTCCGGCCGCACCCTGCCGGCCTCCTCACCGCAGCTTTCTACGGCGCCCTCACCGAACTCGCCCTGGTGATCGCCGAGACGGACGACCCGGACCGGGCGCGAACCGAGGCCGCGGACCTCGTCCGCGACCTGATCGCCGGCTTGACGACCCCGGGCTGACCACCCCTTCGGCCCAGCGAATCGTCACAGGAGCAACTTCCGCCACTTCCTTCTCGCATCAGGCCCTGACCTGCGGTTTTCCCGATTCACTCGAACGGATGAGCGGCCAGATCACTGGAAATTGTCGAACCCTCGAACTACTGTTCGACATGCACCAGCCGAACACAAGTTCGAGGGGACGCTCCATGACGATCGCACCGCTCCGCCCCGGCACACCCGCGCCGCCGGTCCAGACCCTGCCACCGGGGTCCTGGCACGGCCGGCTGTGGGTGTCCGACCTGCCCTTGACCCGCCCCGAGCGTTACCTCGGCTGCGTGGCCGAGTTCGAGCGGTCGGGCCTGTGGCCGGTGCTGATCCCCCACGACCAGCGTTTCGCGGCGAACGGCGAGGACTGGATCGACGACCGCGGCCGCTTGGCCCCGGCAGGCCACCGGGTGGCCACGGCAGACCCGGCAGCGGTCCTGGACCGCTGGTGGGACGCGTCGTGCTGCGACGGCGCCTGCCTGCGCCCGTTCGGCGCCCGCTTCCCGGGCTTGGCAAAGAGGAGCCCGCGCCGCTCGGACCCGCTGGCGGAGGCGGGCAACACGGGCTCGATCCTGGCCAACCGCGCCCCGCACCGCCTGGGCCTGGTCCAGACAGAGCGTCCGGCGGACATCCCGGCCCTGCTGGGCTGGACAGGAATGATCAAGTGCACGGACCAGGTGGCCGAGCTGTCGGCGGTGCTGCGCAGCTGGGAGGACCGTTTCGGGGCAACGCTGGTGGTGCTGGGTTACGACACAGTGGAGCTGTCGGTGGCGGCCCCGCCACGGAACCAGGCACGAGCGTTGACGGTGGCGGCCGAGCACCGAGCGTTCAGCCTGCCGACGTTCGCAGGCCAGCCCGGGAACTTGAGGGAGTACGCATCCGACCTGGTCCAGACCCGCCACTGGCGTTTCTCCTGGGCGTAAGGGTTCGTCCCGGCCCCGGCGTGCCCCGGCCGAGCGTCCGTCTGGGGAACCCGGAAAGGAGCGGCGTTGGTCATCCCGTCGCCTGAGGCCGTGAAATCACTTTGAGCCAGGCCCGCAACACACAGCCCAAAGCAAGCCGAGAGCGCAACCTTGCGGGCCTGGCTCAAAGTGATAGGCCTCAAGTCAGGCGACGGGATGACCACGAGCGGCCAACCGACGAAGGTGAGATGAAAGCAATCCCGAGGGTCATCCCAGAGCCTGCCCGTCCGGCGAGGACAGTCTTTCCGACAGCGACAACCCCATGAGCAAACGCCTGAAGGGCCCAATAAGACGCCCGTCCCCAAAACTAGGCCACCTGTCCCACCCGACGGTCCACCGGTCCAACCACAGCCGAGTTTGCCCACCCCGCCAACCGGGAACCACCCACGGCGGAAAGGCGGTGAGCAGAATCGCCAAAATCCGCATAGGCACATCAGGCTGGCGCTACCCACCCTGGCGAGGGGTGTTCTACCCGCACGACCTGGCCCAGCGACGCGAGCTGGAGTACTTGTCCCACCGGATGACCACGGTAGAGATCAACGGCTCGTTCTACTCCCTGCAACGCCCAGCCCGCTACCGAGCCTGGTTCGCCGAAACCCCCGCCGACTTCCTCTTCGCAGTAAAGGGCGGCCGCTTCATCACGCACATGAAGCAGCTAAGAGACGTCGAGACGGCTCTGGCGAACTTCTACGCATCAGGAGTCCTGGCACTGGGAGCAAAACTGGGCCCATTCCTCTGGCAGCTCCCCCCAAGACTGACGTTCGACCCGAACCGCCTGGCAGACTTCTTCACCCTCCTCCCACGCACGACAACGGAGGCGGCCGAGCTGGCAACAAAGCACGACGACAAGCTGAAGGACCCCCCATACCTCGAAGCGGGCAAACGGCGCCCCCTCCGGCACGCACTCGAAGTCCGCCACCCGAGCTTCGCCGAACCCGCAGCCAAGGAACTACTGCGGAAACACGGAATCGCCCTGGTGGTAGCGGACACGGCAGGCAAGTGGCCATACCTCGAGGACCAGACGACGGACTTCACCTACATCCGCCTCCACGGCGACGAAGAGCTGTACGTAAGCGGCTACTCGGACAAGGCCCTACGAACCTGGGCCGACAAGATCCGCACCTGGCACGAGGACGGCCACCGCGACGTACACATCTACTTCGACAACGACGTAAAGGTGGAGGCCCCCCGCAACGCCGAAACGCTGGCCAACCTGCTGGGGGTAGCGCCACAACCAAGCCAGTGAGCGAACAGTGAGCGCAATCAGCTTGGGTGATGAGGGCGGCCCGGACCGTCTCGCGCGCTGTCACTGGGGGTCGGCACGCGAGCGGTCCGCCGCCACTAACTCCACCCCGCGTAACGCACCTGCGACGGCCTGCCGCCAGCCGCGCGACCGCCAGCGAACCAGCCCACCGCGGGCGCCCGCTATCCACGCCGACCTGGGCCGCCAGCCACTCAACCCGCGCCGCAAGCCGCCTGCTGCCGAAGCCAGATCGCGCGCCGCAGGCAGCCCCACCACCGCGAGCCGCCGTCCCCGCGCCGCCGGCCACGCGCGCCCAACCCTCGCCTTCAGCCGCCGCGCTGCTGGCCGGCGCAGCCTGATCGCGAGCCGCAGCCAGCCACTCCACCGCGGCCCACCATCCCCGCGCTGCAGCCGCAGCCGTCATCTACGCCGCCTGCCGCCTGATCGCGAGCCCCAGCCGGCCACACCACCGCACGCCCGCATCGCCGCGCTGCAGCCGCAACAACCATCCACGCCGCCTGCCGCCTGATCGCGAGCCACAGCCAGCCACTCCACCGCACGCCGCATCCCGCGCTGCAGCCGCAACGACCATCCGCGCCGCAAGCTGCCTGCCGCCGAAGCCTGGTCGCGGGCCGCAGCCAGCCACACCACCGCGAGCCGCCATCCTCGCGCCGCAGCCGCTACCGCGGGCAGCGCCGCCCACCGCGCGCGCAACCCTCGCCTTCAGCCGCCGCGCCACTGGCCACCGCAGCCTGATCGCGAGCCGCAGCCAGCCACTCCACCGCGGGCAGCGCCGCCAGGCGCGCGCGCCCAACCCCGCCCTCAGCCGCCCGCACCCACCAGCGCCGCCAACTTCGCGCGCACGTCATCCGCGTCCGGGTGCCCCAGCTCGGTCAACAACCGCACCGACCGCAGCCAACACTCCCTCGCCGCCGCCACATCCCCGTGCCGCAAATACACCGACCCCAGCTGCGCCAGCACGTCCGCCCCCTCGTACTGCTCACCCATCGCGAAAAACATCCCCACCGACTCCCGCATACACGCAACCCCCTCATCGAGCCGCCCCAGCCCGACCAGCGCCAACCCCCGCGTGTGCTGCGTGAACCGTGAATCCACCGGCTCCCCGTCCTCATCCACCACCGCCAGCGCCGCATCGGCCAGCCGAAGCGCCTGCTCGTGATCACCCATCGACGTGCAGATGTCACCCAGCGCCCGCAGCACACTCGCCTCGAACCCACCCAGCCGCAGCTCGCGGACGATCTCCAGCGCCTGCTTCCCGTGCTCGTACGCCCAGGCGTAGTCATCCAGATTGTGCGCCGCCAGCGCCAGGTTGTAGTGCGCCCGCGCCTCGCCCTCGCGCGCGCCGAGCTCGCGCTGGATCGTCAGGACCTGCTCCAGGTACCGCCGCGACTCGCCGTACTCGCGGGCGACGCCGTTGACCACCCCCAGCCCGCTGAGGATCCCCGCCTCGCCCGGCCGGTTGCCGCTCGCCCGCGCCGCGTCCAGGGCCACCGCGAACACCGAGCGCCAGTCGTCCAGCCGTGAGCGCGTCACGAAGTAGCTCTGCAGCAGCCACGCCAGCTTCCAGCAGACGTCGTCACGGCGGCCGCGTGCCAGGTGCACCGCCGCGATGAGGTTGCCGTGCTCCTCGTCGAACCAGGTCAGCGCGTCCTGGTGCCCGGAAAACACCAGACCGCCGCTCGGCTCCAGCTCCAGCAGCCGGTAGTAGCGCTCCGGGCGCATCCGCTGGGACGCGTTCAGCGCCGACGTCACGTACCAGCCCAGCAGCCGATCCAAAGCGGCTTCACGCTGCGAAGCCGTGTCGACCTGCGAAGCGACTTCGCCGGCGTACGCCCGGATGAGGTCGTGGAACTGGTAGCGGCCCGGCCGCGGCTGGGCGAGCAGGTGCGCCGCGGCCAGGGTTTCCAGCATCGGCCGGGTCGTCGTGACGTCCAGGCCGGCGACCGCGGCCGCCGCCGGCGCGGTGAAGTCGACGCCGGTCGAAAGCCCCAGCAGCCGCAACAGCCGCGCCGTCGGCGGCTCGAGTGCCTGGTAGGAGTACGAAAGCACCGAGCGGATGTTCGTCCCCTCGCCGTCGGCGAGGTCGAACGAGCCGAGCAGGTCCGTCTCCAGCGAGCGGGCGAACTCGTCGAGCGCCAGGCCGGGGAACTGCGCCGCCCGCACCGCGAGGATCCGGATCGCCAGCGGCAGCCCGCCGCAGTAGCGCACGAACCGCTCGGCCGCCGCCGGGTCACTCGCGACGCGCTCGACGCCGATCGTGGACGCCAGCAGCTCCACGGCGTCCTCCTCACCGAGCTCCTCGAGCGCGATCCGCCGCGCGCCGTGCGTCGCGACCAGCGCACGCAGCTGCCAGCGGCTGGTGATGACGACCAGGCAGCCCGGCCCGGGCAACAGCGGCGCGACCTGCTCGGTGCGGTTGGCGTTGTCGAGCAGGACGAGCAGCCGCCGCCCGGCGCTGTGCGTCCGCAAGCTCGCCGCGCGGCCGTCGAGGTCACCCGGGATCGCCTCGCTCGGCACACCCAGCGCGGTGAGCATCGCGTCGAGCGCCGCCGACGGCTCGACCGGTTCGCCGGGCCCGTAACCGCGCAGGTTGAGGTACACCTGGCCGCCGGGGAACCGGTCGGCGACCTCGTGCGCGAAATGCACGGCCAGGGTTGTCTTGCCGATGCCGCCCATGCCTTCGACGGACGCGATCGGCGTCGACGCGTCGGCGTCCAGGGCCTCCGGCAGCAGTGTGTGCAACGCCTTGAGGTCGGACTCGCGCCCGGAGAACGTCGGCAGGTCGGCGGGCAGCTGGTGCGGCACCTGCGGTTCGGCGCCGAGCCGGTAGCGCACCGGCGCGGCGCCGTCATCGGCGCCGGTGAGGATCGCCTGGCGGGTGCGCTGCAGCGACGGCCCGGGGTCGAGCCCGAGCTCGTCGGCGAGCACGTCGCTGATGCGGCGGTGGACGTCGAGCGCTTCGGCCTGCCGGCCCGACCGGTACAGCGCGATCATCAGCTGCTCGTGCAGGCGCTCCCGCAGCGGATTTTCCCTGGTCAGGCGTACCAACTCAAACACGACGGTGTCGTAGTCGCCGACTTCGAGCAGCGCGTCGGCCCACTGCTCGCGGACGTGCAGCCGTTCTTCGGCGAGCTGACCGCCTTCGTCGCGGTGCAGCGCGTCGGACTCGACGTTCAGCAGCGCCGGCCCCCGCCACTGCCCGAGGGCTTCGGCGAAGTGCGCGGCCGCCTGCCGGCTTTCGCCGCGGTCCATCGCCGCCTTGCCTCGCGTGGCGAGCGCGCGGAACCGGGTCAGGTCGAGCAGGTCGTCCGCGAGCTCGATCCGGTACCCGCCGCTCTCGGTGCGGATCGCGACCTGGTCACCGAGGGCGCGGCGCAGGCGCAGCACGTACGTCTGGAGCGCGCCCTTGGAGCGGCGGCGGTCGTCGTCCCACAGCCAGCGGCCCAGCTCGTCGACCGGCACGACCCGGTTCGCGCGCAGCAGCAGCCCGGCCAGCACGATCAACGGCCGGCTGCCCCCGAGGGGCACCGGGTGGCCGTCGGCCGTGACCTCGGCCGGACCCAGCACGCGGAAGTCGAGGACCACGTGGTCATTCTGGCCGGAAACGCGCTGTTCGGCACTTGTTCGCGAAACCCGCGGCGGTGGCATGATCGGCGGCGATGAAGGTCTACGCGATCCCCCTGCGCAACCGGTTCCGCGGCATCACGGTCCGGGAAGGCGTCCTGCTCCACGGCCCGGCGGGCTGGGGTGAGTTCTGCCCGTTCGCCGACTATTCGGACGCCGAGAGCGTGCCGTGGCTGCACGCGGCGCTGGAGGCGAGCGAGCGGGGCTGGCCGGCGCCAGTCCGCGACCGGGTCGAGGTGAACACGACCGTGCCGGTGGTCGGGCCGGACAAAGCGTACGAGCTGGTCCGCGCGTCCGGCTGCCGCACGGCGAAGGTGAAGGTCGCGGACACCCGCGCGTCCCTGGCCGACGACTGCGACCGGGTGGCGGCGGTCCGCGACGCGCTCGGCCCGGACGGCGCGATCCGCGTCGACGCCAACATGGCGTGGGACGTCGACACGGCGGTGCGCGCGATCGCCGACCTCGACAAGGCGGCGGGCGGGCTGGAGTACGCCGAGCAGCCGTGCCCGACGATCGACGACCTCGCCGCGGTGCGCCGCCGGGTGTCGGTCCGGATCGCGGCCGACGAGTCGATCCGCCGCGCGGAGGACCCGCTGAAGGTGGCGGTCGCGGGAGCGGCGGACATCGCGGTCCTGAAGGTGGCGCCCCTGGGCGGCGTGCGGCGCGCGCTGGAGGTCGCCGAGGCGTGCGGGCTGCCGTGTGTGGTGTCGTCGGCGGTGGAGACGAGCGTCGGCCTGGCGGCGGGGCTCGCACTGGCGGGCGCACTGCCGGAGCTGGAGTTCGCTTGTGGACTCGGGACGATTTCGTTGCTGGAAGGCGACGTGTGCGCTTCGCCACTGTCCCCTGTGGACGGTTACCTGCCGGTCCCGCGCCGGGCCCCGGACCCGACGGCCGCCTACCCGGCTTCGGCCGAAGTCGAAGCCGGGTGGGCGGCGCGGCTGGCGCGGGTGCGGGGTCAGGCGGCCTGCCAGGCCGAGTCGTAGGCGTGCACCAGCCACCGGTCGGCCCAGGCGTGGTCGGGCTGTTCCGGCAGCGGCGAGCCGCCCCGGACCAGCCGGTCGAGCCGGTCTTCCAGCTCGGCCGCGGCGGCGATCGCCTCGTCCTGGGAGTGCTTGCCCCGCCGCAGATCCCGTAGCCAGGTCAGCCACGGCTCCGCGATCGGCAGCGTCATCCGGCCCGTCTCGAGCAGTTCGACACCCTGGACGCCGAGCCGCACCATGTGCATGGCGTACTTCGTGTCGAAGCCGTACTTCTCGACGAGCTCGGGCCGGTTGACCTTGATCGCGCCTTCGAGCAGCCGCGTGCGCTGCGTCCGCAGGTAGCCGGCGAACCGCAGCCCGGCCTGGCGCGACAGGATCCGGTCCGCGTTCGCGCGCAGCTCGTGACCGAGGCCGGTGATCCGCACGATCTCGGCTTCGGGCACGAACAGCGGGAGCAGGATCGTGGGGTTCCCGGTGAGGGCCAGGCGCATCCACTTGCGCAGCGAGTAGACGATCAGGTCGAGATCACCGGGCCCGGACCGCACGCCTTCCGGTTGGCTGCGGAAGACGTACTGCTCGAAGCTCCGAAGCCCGCTGACGTACTCGGCCGGCTCCACGCACAGCCCCATTTCGTCCCGGTCGTCCTGACCGTCGACGGCGGTGCCGTGCAGGCCGGACCCGACCTGGCAGCGCAGGATCGTGCCCTGCTCGGCGATCGCGGCGAACTCGGGGTTGTCGTGTTTCATGGTCGAAAGTTGTACCGGCCACGCGCCGGGGAGAGCACCTGGTTTTCCGGCGCCGGTTCAGTTCCCAGCCGCGCCACACCCATCCCCCGCCGCGGCACGTGGTTTCCGCGCCGGTGCCGCTCCCAGCTCCGCGCATCCCCGCGCGGACCCCGACCCGCAACGTTGCCAATGACCATTCGCGACGCTGGAGCCGGCCACGCGCCGGGGTGAGCACCTGGTTTTCCCCGAGGCAGAGTTCAGGGTCCGGCTCCGGGCCCTTCCCGATGTGCCCCGGCGGGCCCGAAAGCCACTATTGAGCCATGACGAACAGCGTGTACACCCCGGAAACCAAGAAGCTCCGCCGCAGCAGCACCGACAAGATGCTCACCGGCGTCTGCGGTGGCTGGGCCACCTACCTCGGCATCGATGCCAACGTCCTGCGGATCGGCATGGTCGCCGCCGTGTTCCTGTCGGTCGGGATCGCCATTCCGGTCTACGTCGCCGCCGCGATTCTGACTCCCGAAGAGAGCTCCTGACCCGGGCGGGGGGGGGGGGGGGGGGGGGGGGGGGGGGGGGGGGGGAGGGGGGGGGGGGGGGGGGGGGGGGAGGGGGAGGGAGGGGGGGGGCG
>NZ_JBVJOW010000004.1:636597-677826 GCF_055582965.1 Amycolatopsis sp. NPDC104863 | reverse complement strand
GGCACCGCTGTCTAGCCCTCGATTCCCTCCGCCCCCCCGCAGCACGCCACGCCCCCCCCCCCCCCCACCGCCCCCCCCCCCCCCCCCCGCCCTCCCCCCCCCCCCCCCCCGGACGACGGGACGGGGACGGGGGATGCACCGAAGACACCCGCGCGGGGGCGCGGGCAAGGCCGCACAGCCGGGTCGGGACCGGGAGCGGCGAAGCACGGAGAACGGCCCGGACGCCAGGGGACGTCCGGGCCGTTCGGCGTAGCCGGCTGCGCTGACCGGCCGAAATGCCCTCCGCGAACCACAGACAAGGGGTTAGGGTTCGCGCTCGTGGATCAAGGGAGCAGGACGGCGGCGAAGATCGTCGTCGGGATCTTGGGTGGGCTCTACCTGGTCGCCGGGCTGGGGCTGACCGCCTTGGCCGCGTTCACGGCGCTCGCCTTCAACGACACCGGCAGCCCGAGCGTCACCAGAACCGTGCTCTACACCGCCGCCGCGCTGGCGATCTGGGTCCTGCTCACCGGGATCGGCGCGATCGTCGTCGCGCTGGAAGCGGAAGAAGCGAGCACCGCCTGGCTCGGGGGCCTCGGGGTGCTCGCCTTCGGCGTTGTCATCGCCGGCGCCTTCGCCGTCTGGTTCTTCACGAAACCATAAAAAAAGCCCGGCCCGCCGAAGCGGACCGGGCTTTTCCTGCGTGGATCAGAAGTCCATGCCACCCATGCCACCGGACGGGTCGGCGGGAGCGGCCGAAGCCTTCTCCGGCTTGTCCGCCACGACGGCCTCGGTGGTCAGGAACAGCGCCGCGATGGAAGCGGCGTTCTGCAGCGCGGAGCGGGTGACCTTCGTCGGGTCCGGCACGCCGGCGGCGAGCAGGTCCTCGTAGACACCCGTGGCGGCGTTGAGGCCGTGACCCTGCGGCAGGCCCTTGACCTTCTCCACCACGACGCCGCCTTCGAGGCCGGCGTTGATCGCGATCTGCTTGAGCGGGGCCTCGACGGCCACCTTGACGATGTTGGCGCCAGTGGCCTCGTCGCCCTCGAGCTTCAGGCCCGCGAAGGCAGCCTCGGCAGCCTGGATGAGAGCGACGCCACCACCGGCGACGATGCCCTCTTCGACGGCGGCCTTGGCGTTGCGCACCGCGTCCTCGATGCGGTGCTTGCGCTCCTTGAGCTCGACCTCGGTCGCGGCGCCGGCCTTGATGACGGCCACGCCGCCGGCCAGCTTCGCGAGCCGCTCCTGCAGCTTCTCGCGGTCGTAGTCCGAGTCCGAGTTGTCGATCTCGGCGCGGATCTGGTTGACGCGACCCTGGATCTGGTCGGCGTCGCCCGCACCCTCGACGATGGTCGTCTCGTCCTTGGTGATGACGGCCTTGCGGGCCTTGCCCAGCAGGGACAGGTCCGCGTTCTCCAGCTTGAGGCCGACGTCCTCGGAGATGACCTGGCCACCGGTCAGGATCGCGATGTCCTGCAGGATCGCCTTGCGGCGGTCACCGAAGCCCGGGGCCTTGACGGCGACGGACTTGAAGGTGCCGCGCATCTTGTTGACGATGAGGGTGGCCAGGGCCTCGCCCTCGACGTCCTCGGCGATGATCAGCAGCGGCTTGCCGGACTGGATGACCTTCTCCAGCAGCGGCAGGACGTCCTTGACGGTGGAGATCTTGGAACCGAAGAGGAGGATGTAGGGGTCCTCCAGCTCGGCTTCCTGACGCTCCGGGTCGGTCACGAAGTAACCGGAGATGTAGCCCTTGTCGAAGCGCATGCCCTCGGTGAGCTCGAGCTCGAGGCCGAAGGTGTTGCTCTCCTCGACGGTGACGACGCCTTCCTTGCCGACCTTGTCCAGCGCCTCGGCGATCAGCTCGCCGATGGTGCGGTCAGCGGCCGAGATCGAGGCGGTGGCAGCGATCTGCTCCTTGGTCTCGATCTGGACGGCGGCCTTGTGCAGCTGCTCGGTGACGGCCTCGACGGCCGCCTCGATGCCACGCTTGAGGGAGATGGGGTCGGCGCCGGCGGCGACGTTGCGCAGCCCCTCGCGGACGAGGGCCTGGGCGAGCACGGTGGCGGTGGTGGTGCCGTCACCCGCGACGTCGTCGGTCTTCTTGGCGACCTCCTTGACGAGCTCGGCCCCGATCTTCTCCCACGGGTCCTCGAGCTCGATCTCCTTGGCGATGGAGACACCGTCGTTGGTGATGGTCGGCGCGCCCCACTTCTTCTCGAGCACGACGTTCCGGCCCCGCGGGCCGAGGGTCACCTTGACGGCTTCGGCGAGGGTGTTCAAGCCGCGCTCAAGACCGCGGCGGGCGTCCTCGTCGAACGCGATCAGTTTGGCCATTGCGGTGTGGTCCTCCGGTATTGGGCGCCACCGCCACGTGTCTACAGCGGCGGCGGCAGGACTCTTCCTCGGCCAGGCTCGGTGCCCGCGACGGACGACTGGACCCGAGTGGGGGTCAGCCTCACCGTCCCGACCTTTGGCACTCGACGGCGTCGAGTGCCAACACCGTGTCTAGCACTCTCGGGTGGAGAGTGCAAGAAGACCTGCTCAGCGCGGCCCGGACTCAGGAGCTCGGCTTGATGGAGATCGACGTCGGCGGGGCCTTGAGCGAAGACGTCGGGTTGCTCTGCGAGTCGCCGGGGCCGACCGGGATGTTCGGCGCCGTCGAAGTGCCGTCACTCCCGCCGCTGCCGCTGTCGGAGAACAGGAAGATCGCGCCGACGATCAGGCCGGCCAGCACGAGCAGGCCGAGGGCGATGAAGATCCACTTCTTGCCACCGCTGCTCTTCGGCTGGTGGAACGCGCCCGCGCCGCCCGCGGGCATCGGGGGCCGCAACCGCATCGGGTCCTGGCCGTAGCCGGGCGGCGGGCCCTGCGGGGGCATGCCCGGCTGCTGCGGGTAGCCGTACCCCGGGGGCGGTCCTTGGGGCGGCATGCCCTGCGGCGGCATGCCCTGCGGCATGCCCTGCTGGGGGTAGCCGTAGCCGGGCGGCGGGCCCTGCGGCGGCCCACCAGGGCCACCAAGCCCACCGGGGCCCTGCGGCCCGGGCTGCTGCCCGTAACCGGGCTGCTGCTGTCCTCCGTACGGGTGCACGGGGGCCCCCTCTCCCTGCGGTGCCGTGGCCTGGTGCGGTCCTTGTTGTACCTGACCAGGCCGTGGCGGCGCGGGAATTCCCCCCGAATTCGTCCCCGGGGGACCCGGTGGGGTGTCCGAGGCGGCGAGGGCGCCGAGCGCGCGGCGCGCGGCCGCGACCATCTCGACGCAGCTGGGATAACGGTCGGCGGGGTTCTTCGCCATGCCCTTGCGGACGACCTCGTCGATCGCCGGCGGCAGCGCGACCGCCCGGGAGATCGCCGGCGGGTCGCCGTTGAGGTGGCCCTTGATCACCGTCGGCACGTCACCCTTGAAGGGCGGGCTGCCGGTGAGGCACGCGTAGAGGACGCACGTGAGCGCGTACTGGTCGGTGCGCCCGTCCAGCGGCTCGCCGCGCAGGTGCTCGGGCGCCGCGTACGTCGGCGAGCCGAGGAAGTCGCCGCCGCGCGTGCGGTGGCCGGTCGCGCCGCGGCGCGTCAGCCCGAAGTCGGCGACGTACACGTGTTCGCGCGAGGTCTCCTTCTTCGTCACGAGCACATTGGCCGGCTTGACGTCCAGGTGGACCAGACCACGGTTGTGCAGCGTGTCGAGGGCGTCCGCGACCTGGTCGAGCATGGTCAGGGCGCGCGCCGGCGCGATCGGGCCGCCCGAGATCAGCCCCGCGAGGTCACCGCCGTCGACCATGCGCATGGCGATGTAGAGCATCCCGTCGAGCTCGCCGAAGTCGTACAGCGGCACGACGTTGGCGTGGTCGATCGCGGAGGTGTTGCGGGCCTCGTCGACGAAGCGCTCGCGGAACTCGGCGTCCGCACCGAGGTGGTCGCCGATGACCTTCAGCGCCACCTTCCGGCCCAGACGCACGTCCGTGGCCTTGTAGGTCACGCTCATGCCGCCCTTGCCGAGCACTCCGTCGATGCGGTAGTTGCCCAGCCGGCGACCGGTGAGGTCCCCCGACACATCGCCTGTCACGCCCGGCAGCCTAACGTCCCAGGTTCGGCGGCTGCCGGGGGTTCGCCAATCGGGTGATGAAGGTCGTTACGACACCTTCCGCACGTCGGCTGCCTGGCTCCGTCCGTCCCGGCCGGACTGGACTTCGAACTCGACGCGGTCGCCTTCGTCCAAAGTGCGGAATCCGTCGGCCTGAATGGCCGAATAGTGGACGAACACGTCCGGCCCCTCGGTGGATTCGATGAACCCGTAGCCCTTTTCCGAGTTGAACCATTTGACGGTGCCGACAGCCACGGCGCCCTCCCTCAGCACAAAGGATCCGCTGGCCCGAGCGGACGCCAGCGGCGGAAGTGTCAATCACGCTACCGGAATTATTCCCCTCGGCAATGGGCAATTCGTCTGAAGATCACGTTGAAGAAAGGCGCCGGTTCCGCGCTTGCACGAGCACCGTCCCGGGACCCGCGAAGTCGACGGCGAGCCCTTCCCCGGTGCGCAGCGACTGCGCGCCGCCCGGGTCGAGCGCCCGCAGCCGGCACTGCACGGTGTCCGGGTAGGCCAGCAGGTAGTCCGGCCGCACGGTGACCAGCTCGCCCTTGCCGAGCTCGAAGGCGTCGACCGGGCCGGGCGCGGCCAGCACGAGCGGGCCGGTTCCGCTGTAGTGCTCCAGGAATCCCGAGTCCGCGCCGAAGAGCTGCTGCAACGGCGCCCAGCCGGGGTCGTGCCGGACGGACGCGGGCCGCACCAGCACCGCGTCGCGGTGGACCGCCCACCCCGTCCCGCCGCCGAGCTCCAGCGGGTAGACGTCGCCGGGGCGCAGCGGCGCGAAGTCGATCCAGCCGCCGTCGGACGGTGCCGTGTAGACGGCGAACGTCGTCTTGCCCGCGCGGGCGCCGCCGCGGCCCGGCGCCGTCTCGGTGACGCCGAACCGGCTGGCGAGCAACGTCTCGGGCGCGGCCTGCACCGCCTCGCCCGGGTCGAGGAGGACGCGGGCGACGCCGAAGCCGGGCGTGTGCCGGGTCTGGACGCGCATCAGCGGGACGGGACGTGGGAGACGATCCAGCTGATCAGCGCGGACGGGTTGCGCGTCTGCGTCATGACCTGGCCGGGACCGACGAAGTCGAACACGAGGCCTTCGCCGCTCTTCATGGACTGGATGACGCCCGTCGCGACCTTCCGGATCTGGTACTGCACGGTGTCGGCGTACGCGACGACGTGCCCGGTGTCGACGGTGACCATCTCGCCCTGCTGCAGGGTGATCGTCTCGACGGCGCCGTAACAGCTGACGAGCAGCTGGCCCTGGCCGGTGGCGTGGGTCAGGAAGCCGCCTTCGCCGCCCACCAGGTTCTTCATCCCGCCCCACTTGGTCTCGGTCTGCACGCCGTGCGACGACGCGAGCCAGCAGCCGCGCGTGACGGCCCAGCCGGTGCGGCCGTCGAGGGGGATCACCTGGATGTCGCCGGGGAGGTTGGCGGCGACGTCGACCCAGCCGCCGTTCTGCGGCGCGGTGAAGGTGGAGATGAAGAAGGACTCGCCGGAGAGGAACGCGCGCCCGAGGCCCTTCATGATCCCGCCCTGGGCCTGCGACTGCACCTGCACGCCGTAGCTGGTCGCCATCATCGCGCCGGACTCGACCTGGCACGGCTCGCCGGGCGCCAGCATCAGCCGGGCGACGGCGAACGAGGGCTGTTGACGGACTCCGACCTGCATGCTGCTCCCCTTCGGCGCGCTCTCGAACGACGCAGAGTCTTGCATGCCCTGCACGGGGGTGGAGGATGGTCCGGTGATCTCCGTCGACGACTACCGCGACCGCGTTGCCGCGCTCCTGGGCAGCTCCCCCGCGACCGCCCTGCCCCTCGCCGAAGCCGCCGGTCTGGTGCTGGCCGAGGACGTCCGGGCCGGGGTGTCCCTGCCGCCCTTCGACAACTCCGCGATGGACGGGTATGCGGTCCGCGCGGCGGACGTCGCCGAAGCGCCGGTGACCTTGCCGGTGGCGGACGACATCCCGGCGGGCCGGGTCGACGTCCAGCCGCTGAAGCCGGGCACCGCGCACCGGATCATGACCGGCGCGCCGCTGCCGCCCGGCGCGGACGCCGTCGTGATGGTCGAAGACACCGACGGCGGCACCGAGACCGTCACGATCTCCGCCGTGGCAGGCGAAGGCGCGCACATCCGGCGGTCGGGCGAAGACGTCCTCAAAGACACTGTGGCGCTGCACGCCGGCACCGTGCTCGGCCACTCCCAGCTGGGCCTGGCGGCCGCGGTCGGGCTCGCCGAGGTGCGGGTGCACCGGCCGCTGCGGGTGCTCGTCGCCTCGACCGGCACCGAGCTGATCGACGCGCCGGCCCCGCTGCGCCACGGCCAGATCTACGAGTCCAACAGCGTGATGCTCGCGGCGGCGATCCGCGGCCTCGGCTGCGAGGTCGACGTCGTCCGCAGTGTGGTCGACGACGTCGAGGAGTTCCGCAAGGTCATCGAGCCGAGGCTGAACGACGTCGACCTGCTGGTCACCTCCGGCGGCGTCAGCGCGGGCGCGTACGAAGTGGTGAAGGACGCGCTCACCGGGCAGGGCGTCGAGTTCGCGAAGGTCGCGATGCAGCCGGGCGGCCCGCAGGGCAACGGCCGCTGGCACGGCGTGCCGGTGGTGACGCTGCCCGGCAACCCGGTCAGCGTGCTGGTGTCGTTCGAGGCGTTCCTGCGCCCGGCGATCCTGACGGCGCTCGGCCACACCGACGTCTCACGACGGCGTGTGCGGGCCCGGCTGACCGAAGCGATGACCTCGCCGGCCGGGCGCCGGCAGTTCCGCCGGGGTGTGTTCACCTCCTCCGACGGCGAGGTGACCGGGATCGTCGGGCCGCGCGGCGGGCCGGGCTCGCACCTGCTGGCCGCGTTCACCCAGGCCAACTGCCTGATCGTGCTGCCGGAGGACGTCACGTCGGCAGCGGTTGGCGAGGAAGTGGACGTGCTGCTGCTCTGACCGGGAAGTCGCGCTCCTTCACCAGCGGCACGAGCATTCCGAGCGCGACGACCAGCACGCCGGACATCACCCAGAGCGTCTCGCGGACGCCGATCGCCTCGCCCAGCACGCCGCCGAGCACCCCGGCCAGCGGGATCGTGCCGTAGTTGACGAGCGAGGCGCTGGAGTTGATCCGGCTGAACAGCTCGGGCGGGCAGTACTGCTGCCGGAACGTCGTGGTCAGCACGTTGGAGGCGACCACACCGGCGCAGACGCCGAACTCCGCGACCACGAACAGCACCAGGCCCCAGCCGGGGCCGCTCAGCGGGCCGAGCAGCAGCATCGGCGCCGCGAAGACCTCGCACAGCAGGAACGCGCGTGCAGTGCCGAAGCGCGCGCCGAGCCGTCCGGCCAGAACCGCGCCGAGCACCCCGCCGGAGGCGGCCACCGCCAGGACCAGCCCGACCAGGCCGGGTGCGGCACCGAGCGTCCGGGACAGGAAGACGATCTGGATGGCCTGGTACCCGGTGAGCGCGAGGTTCGAGACCGCGCCGAACGTCATCAGCGTCCGCAGGTAGCGGTCGCCGAGGGCGAACCTGAGGCCTTCGGCGATCTGGCTGCGCAACGGCGTGCGCGCCACCGGGACGACGACTTCGCGCACCCGGATCGCCCGGACGCACAGCACGGAAACGCCGAAGCTGACGGCGTCCGCGAGGACCCCGCTGACCGGGCCGAACGCCTGCGCCAGCAACCCGGCCAGCCCCGGCCCGGCGACCTGCGTCGCGGACTCGCTGCCCTGCAGCTTGGCGTTGGCCTCCAAGAGCTCGTCCGGCTGGGCCAGAACCGGCAGGTAAGCGCGGTAGGCGAGGGTGAAGAAGACCTTGGCGACCCCGCCGAGCAGAGCCGCGACCAGCAGGTACGGCATGGTCAGCACGCCGAACGCGGCCGCGAGCGGGACGCTGCCGAAGACCGCCATCGACACCGTGTTGCACGTCAGCATCACCGGGCGCTTCGGCAGCCGGTCGACCCAGGCGCCGGCGGGCAGGCCGACGACCAGCCACGGCAGCCAGGCGACCGCCGTCAGCAGCGCGACCTGGAAGGTGCTCGCCCCGAGCGTGACCACCGCGACCAGCGGCAACGCCGTGCTCGCGACCATGCTGCCGAGCATGCTCGTGGTCTCGCCGGTCCAGAGCAGCCGGAAGTCCCTGTTCCCCCAGAGCCCCTTCACGGCTTGCCCAGCGAAGCCCGCGCGGCGAAGAAGACGGGACGGCGCTCGACGCCGTCACCCGGTTCGGTGCGGTTCTCGAACTCGGTGAGCAGCAGGAGGATCCGCTCGTTCAGCTCTTCGAGCTCGGCGACCGAGAGCCGCATCCAGGTGTCGGTGCTGAACGCCGAGCCGCGCCACGGTTCGGGGTAGGTCTCGCGGTTCGCGATCCAGTCGCGGGCGATCGCCATCTGGTGGTCGAGGGTGAGGATCTCGGCCGCTTCGGCGACCGGGTCGTCCGGGAAGTCCGCAGCCGCCCACCGGAGGGTCTTCGCGCTGCGCTTCCACCAGCGTTCCCGCTGGTCACGGGCCAGTTCGGGGGCCTCCTCGACCAGCTTGGCCGCGGCCAGCACCTTCATGTGGTGGCTGATGTTGCCGACCGCCTGGTCGGTCTTGCCCGCCAGCATCGACGCCGTCGCCGGGCCGTCCAGGTGGAGCAGTTCCATCAGCCGTCGCCGCAGCGGGTGCGAAACCGCGGCCAGCACCTTCGAATCCCGGATGTCCCGGACCTCGTCGCTCATGAAGCACAAGAGTAGTTGTACAAGAACTCTTGTGCAATGGCTCTTGTGCACCTGCTCGCGTAAGCTCGCGCCATGGGTTTCGTCGCATGGGTGATCTTCGGGGCGATCGTCGGCTGGGCCGCGAACCTCGTGGTCGGCGGCCGGGACCGCCGCCGCCAGGGTTGCCTGGTCAGCGTGCTGGTCGGGGTGGTCGGCGCGGCGCTCGGCGGGCTGCTCTACCGGCTCGCGACCGGGCAGTCGAAGGCGTTCGAATTCGACTTCCCGAGCTTCGGCGTGGCCATCCTCGGGGCGGTTGTGCTGCTGGCGATCCTGCGGCTCGTCACCGGTCTCGGCCGTCGCCCGAGCGACCGTTTGTAACTTTTGCCGGATGAACGCTGATCAACGGCGTCCCAGCCGTTAAAATTCGTCGTCACGCGCACCACCCGGTGGCCGGGTGCCTGCGCCGTCGGGGGGCGCATGCACCCGGCCTCCGTTCTTCGCTTCGATGACCACGTCGACGGCGCGCACCGGATCCACCAAGGACGGGATCGGCACTTCGTCGATCTCCGTCCGCCACGCGCCGAGCAGCTCGTCGAGGCGAGCTTCGGCAGCATCGCGGTGGTCGGTCATCGTTGCCCTCCCCAGGCCCGGCGGCAGCGCCCCGAACGGCGTCAACTACTTAGAGTTGTCGCCGAATTCGACTTTGTGTTACCGGGATGTGGTCGTTCCCACCCGCTGTGGGGACACCCTCGCGGAGGAGCCACCCAGGGGCGCGCGGACACGTTCACCTGGGGCAGCGGTAGCGTGGTGGCGCCCGTACGCGGCGGCCGGACCCGGCGCCGACCCGATCTTCCGACACGAAACCAGGGGACCCGACCATGAGCGGCACCCGGCCGGAGCCCGCCGGCAACCCAGTCGCGCACGCCCTCCAGCTCGCCCGCGAAACGCTGCCGCCGATGCACCCGGCCGGTCGCCCGTTCGTGGCGGGCGGGGTCGCGGCGACGCTGCTGGCCCGCCGGTTCTCCAAGCGCCTGGGCGTCCTCGGCGCGCTCACGACCGTCGCGATGGCCGCGTTCTTCCGCGAGCCGAAGCGGGTCCCGCCGCCGCGTGACGGCGTCGCGCTCGCGTCGGCCGACGGGCTCGTGTCGCTGATCGAGGAAGCCGTCCCGCCCGCCGAGCTCGGCCTGCCCGCCGAGCCGCGGATGCGCGTGTCGGTGTTCCTCTCGGTGTTCGACGTGCACGTCCAGCGCGTGCCGGCGAACGGCGTGATCGAGCGCGTCGCCTACCGGCCGGGCAAGTTCCTCTCCGCCGACCTGGACAAGGCCAGCGAGGACAACGAACGCAACTCCGTGCTGATGCGTACCGAAGACGGCCACGAGCTCGTCGTCGTGCAGATCGCCGGGCTGGTCGCGCGCCGCATCCTCTGCGAGATCCGCGAGGGTGACAAGGTCGGCGCGGCCGCGACGTACGGCATCATCCGCTTCGGCTCCCGGGTCGACCTCTACCTCCCGCCGGGTTCCCGCGTGCTGGTCGCCAAGGGCCAGCGCACGGTCGGCGGTGAGACCGTGATCGCGGAACTCCCTGACTCGCCTGCGAAGGGCTGATCGATGGTCCGCGTGACCACCCCCGGCGTCCGGCTGCTGCCGAACGCCATCACCGTCCTCGCGTTGTGCGCGGGCCTGTCGGCCGTGCAGTTCGCGCTGACGAAGAACTTCTCGATGGCGATCGCGTCGATCGGCATCGCGGCGGTGCTCGACAGCCTCGACGGCCGGATCGCCCGCCTTCTCGACGCGACGTCGAAGATGGGCGCGGAGCTGGACTCCCTGTCCGACGGCATCTCCTTCGGCGTCGCGCCGGCGCTCGTCATCTACGTGTGGCAGACGGGCGCCGACCGGATCGGCTGGGTGGCGTCGCTGATCTTCGCCGTCTGCATGATCCTGCGGCTGGCGCGCTTCAACACGCTGCTGGACGACACCGAGCAGCCGCCGTACGCGAGTGAGTTCTTCGTCGGCGTCCCGGCGCCCGCGGGCGGTCTGCTCGGGATGCTGCCGCTGGTGGCGTACCTGCAGTGGGGCGACGGCTGGTGGTCTTCGCAGTACGTCGTGTGGGCGTGGACGATCGCCATCGCGGCCCTGCTGATCAGCCGCATCCCGACGCTGTCGCTGAAGACGGTCAAGGCCCCGGCAAAGGCGATCGCGCCCCTGCTGCTCGGCGTCGCGCTGCTGGCCGCGGCGATCATCCAGTTCCCGCTGGTCGCGCTGCTCGTGGCGATGGTGCTGTACCTGGCGCACATCCCGTACTCGGTCTACCGGCACCGCTGGCTGGCCGCGCACCCGGAGGCCTGGACGGTCCCGCCCCGCGAGCGCCGCGCGATCCGCCGGGCCCGTTCCCCGCGCCGACTGGGCCTGCGCCCGCCGCTGCGCCGCCGGGTCGCGGGCGCGGCGATGCGCGCGGTCCGCCTGCCGCGCACCGGCGAAACGGTCCGCACCCCCCGCGGCACCTCGGAAAACGGCAACGGCCAGCGCCGCCGCTCCTGGCGCCAGATCGGCCTCCGCCGCAAGTAACCGTGTCGACCCCCCAATCACGCGTGTCGACCCTCCAATCACACGTGTCGTCCGTCCAATCACGCGTGTCGTCCATCCAGACACGCGTGTCGTCCATCCAGACACGCGCGATGCCCCTCCAATCACGCGTGATGCCCGCCCAATCACGCGAGATCGCCCGCTGATCACACGAGTCACGCTCCCAGTCACGCGAGTCACGTCCCCAATCACGCGAGATCGGTCCCTGATCACGCGAACCGACCGGGCCGACACAGCGTCCACCCGTGACCCGAGGGGCATCACGCGTGACCCGAGAGGCATCACGCGTGATTGGCGGGGCATCACGCGTGATCGGAGGGTCGACACGGGTTCCGCCCGTCCATCACCTCCTGCGCGGCCGCCGGATCGCTAGGGTGAACGGCGTGAGCCACCCGCAGATCACGCTGACCGTCCGGCACACGCCGTCCGCGCTGGACACGCGCCGCGGCGTCGTCCGGCTGCACCCCGAAGTCCTCGACGCGCTGGGCCTGCGGGCCTGGGACGCCGTGCACCTCACCGGCGCCCGCGTCAGCGCCGCCCTCGCCGCGCCGACCGACGAGGCCGACGTGCCGGGGGTGCTGCTCACCGACGACGTCACCATGTCGAACCTCGGCGTCACCGAAGGCGCCGAGGTCGTGGTCGCGCCGGCCGAGGTCGCGGCGGCGAAGACGGTGACCGTCGCGGGCTCGCGGCTGGCCAGCGTCTCGGTCAGCCCGCACATGCTGCGGCTCGCCCTGATCGGCAAGGTCCTGACCGTCGGTGACGCCGTTTCGCTGCTGCCGCAGGACCTCGCGCCGTCACCGGGGTCCGACGCGGCCGGCCTGCGCGGCCAGCTCTCCCGCGCGATCGGCGCGACCTGGACCAACGAGCTGCTCACCGTCACCGCGACCGAGCCGGCCGGCGCGGTCGCCGTCGGGCCGTCCACTGTGGTCGTCTGGCGGGACGGCGCCCGCCCCGCCCCCGAGCCCGCCACGCCCCGCACGGCGACCGCGCTCGTCCGCACCTCCGCCGTCACCGCGGCCGAGGAGTGGATCGACGCGGAGATCGTCGAAGACGAAATCACCGTCCAAGAGACCGCCGAACCGGCCGTGCCGCTGGCCGACCTGATCGGCGCCGAAGCCGCCGCGCGCAAGCTCGCCGAGTGGTTCGACCTGGCCTTCCACCGGCCCGAGCTGCTCGCGCGGCTGGGCGCGCCCGCCCACCTCGGCGTCCTGCTGTCCGGGCCCGAAGGGGTCGGCAAGGCGACGCTGGTCCGCTCGGTCGCGAGTGACGCCGACATCCGCGTGGTCCCGGTGGCCGCGCCGAACCTCGCGGTGCTGGACCCGAACATCGCCGTAGCGCGCCTGCGCGAAGCGATCCGCGCGGCCGAGGAGCCCGCGGTGCTGCTGCTCACCGACGTCGACGCGTTGCTGCCCGCGGCCACCCCGCCGCCGGTGGCCACGGTCGTGCTGGAGGAGCTGCGGACGGCCCTGCGGCGCGAGCGGTTCGCCGTCGTCGCGACGACCGCCCGCGCGGAGTCCGCCGACCCGCGGCTGCGCGCCGCCGACCTGCTCGACCGCGAGCTCGGCCTGGCGCTGCCGGACGCGAAGATCCGCCGTGAGCTGCTGAACGTGCTGCTGCGCGACGTCCCGCTCGACTCGGGCATCGACTGCGGTGTCCTCGCCGAGAAGACGCCGGGGTTCGTCGCGGCCGACCTGATCGCGCTGCGGCGGGACGCGGCGCTGCGGGCCGCGCTGCGCCAGCGTGAGACGGCCGAGCCGCGAATCTCCCAGCAGGACCTGCTGGACGCGCTGGCGACCGTCCGCCCGGTGTCGCTGTCCACTTCGGACAACCTGGCGACCGGCGGGCTGACCCTGGACGACGTCGGCAACATGGTCGACGTCAAGCAGTCGCTCACCGAGACGGTGCTGTGGCCGCTGCGGTACCCGGACTCGTTCGCGCGGCTCGGGGTCGAACCGCCGCGCGGCGTGCTGCTGTACGGGCCGCCCGGCGGCGGCAAGACGTTCCTGGTGCGCGCGCTGGCCGGCACCGGCGCGCTGAACGTCTTCGCGGTCAAGGGCGCCGAGCTGATGGACAAGTGGGTCGGCGAGTCCGAGCGCGCGGTGCGGGAGCTGTTCCGCCGGGCCGCCGAGGCCGCGCCGTCGCTGATCTTCCTGGACGAGATCGACGCGCTCGCCCCGCGCCGCGGGCAGTCGTCGGACTCCGGCGTCGCCGATCGTGTGGTCGCGGCGCTGCTGACCGAGCTCGACGGCGTCGAGCCGATGCGCGAGGTCGTCGTCCTGGGCGCGACGAACCGGCCGGAGCTCGTCGACCCGGCGCTGCTGCGGCCGGGACGGCTCGAGCGGCGTGTCTACGTGCCACCGCCGGACGCCGAGGCCCGCGCCGCGATCCTGGTGGCCAGCTCGAAGAACACCCCGCTGGCCTCTGATGTGGACCTCGCGGAGATCGCGTCCACTCTGGACGGTTATTCGGCCGCCGACTGCGCGGCGCTGATCCGCGAAGCGGCCCTGACGGCGATGCGCGAGTCCCTGGAGGCCCGCGAAGTCACGGCAGCGCACCTGGACGCGGCGAGGAAGGCGGTCCGGCCGAGCCTCGACCCGGCCCAGCTCGCGACCCTCGAGGCGTACGCGAAAACCCAGGCCGGAGAGTGAAAAAGGGGCGTCACCCGCGGGTGACGCCCCTTCGGGGGAAGATCGTCAGCTGCCCTTGTGGCCGGACTGGTATTCCTTCGTCACGATGATGATCAAGCCCGGCGTCGCGCTCTCTATCCCGGGGAACCGCGGCTCGGCCTTGATCCCGAACTCCTGCGCGAGCTGCTTCGCCGCCGCTTCCTCGTCGGTGCCCGGCCGGTAGAACGCCGTGGTCGTCGGGATGGTGCCCTGCGAGTAGTTGCCGACCTCGTTGACCGTCCAGCCGCCGCCGCGGAAGTCGTCCGCCGCGCGGTCCGCCAGGCCCTTGATCGTCGAGTTGTTGAACACCCGGACGGTCACCCACTTGTTGCCCGCCTGCTGGTCGCCACCCGGCTGCCCGGGCTGACCCGGCTGGCCGGACGTCGGCTGCCCCGGGGGCGGGGTGGTCGGCGACGGCGGAGTGGGCGACGTCGGGCTGGGGGTCGTCGACGGCGGCGTCGACGGTGAGGTCGGCGGCGCCGACGTCCCCCCGGACGTGCCCGGCTGCGTGGCCGTGCCGCTCGGCCCGGCCTCGTTCGACCCGTCACCCCCGCTCAGCGCGGAGATCCCGCCGATCACGGCGGCCACGATCGCCACGCCGACCAGAACGACGCCCGCGGCCTTCATCGGCCGGGACATCCCCGAAAACACGCTCATTTCAGCTCGATCCCCAGTCGCCGGGCGCCACGCTTGCGCTGCCGGGCGGCGCGCGTCTTGCGCAGCCGCTTCACCAGCATCGGGTCGGCTTCGATCGCCTCCGGCTTCTCCAGCAGCTTGTTGAGCAGCTGGTAGTAGCGCGTGGCCGACAGATCGAAGCGCTCGCGGATGGCGTTCTCCTTCGCCCCGGCGTGTCGCCACCACTGACGCTCGAACGCGAGGATCTCGACCTCGCGTTCGGTCAGGCCGGGCACGGGCTTCGGCGGCGACGGCTGCGGCTCAGCCATCGACTCCGCGGCGTCCATCCGAGTCCCTCTCAATCGGGCGTCATGGCGAATCAGACCTAGCTCCTCCGCGGGCGCCATTCAACCACGGAAGCGGCCGCCGACGTGGGCATCCGCGTCGGCGCGTCACGGTCTGGTGCAGGTCTACCAGAAGGGTCCGACTAAACTGCGTGGTCGTGACCATCCACCCCATCGTGATCGCCGGCGAACCCGTGCTGCACCAGCCGACCCGGGAGATCACCGAGTTCGACGAGAAGCTGAGCACCCTCGTCGACGACATGTTCGAGACGATGTACGCCGCCGAGGGCGTCGGCCTCGCGGCCAACCAGATCGGCCTCGACCTGCGGGTGTTCGTCTACGACTGCCCGGACGACGAGGGCGTGCGGCACAAGGGCGTCGTCGTCAACCCGAAGCTCGAGACCTCGGAGATCCCGGAGACCATGCCGGACCCGGACGACGACTGGGAGGGCTGCCTCTCGGCGCCCGGGGAGTCGTACCCGACGGGCCGCGCGAAGTGGGCGAAGGTGACCGGCGCCGACATCGAGGGCAACCCGATCGAGGTCGAGGGCACCGGCTACTTCGCCCGCTGCCTGCAGCACGAGACCGACCACCTGGACGGGTTCATCTACCTGGACCGCCTGGTCGGCCGGCACGCGCGCGCGGCGAAGAAGATGCTGAAGGCGAACAAGTGGGGCGTCCCGGGCCTGTCGTGGCTGCCGCCGCGCACCCCGGAAGACGACGGCGCCGTCATCTGACCCCGGCCGGTCGTGAGTGGTAATTAGGGTTAGAACCCGAATTACCACTCACGACATCTTCAGCAGCCGAGGAAGTGGCAGCGGACCACCTTCGGCGTCTCCAGGGTCGAGCCCGCCTTGACGTCCGAGGCCAGCCGGACGTACTGCGCGTGCGTCCAGGCCAGCGGGGTCGCCGACGCGTTCGGCGTGCCCACCGGGAAGCCCGTCTGACCGGACGGCGGGTTCTCGTCCCACACCTGCTCCGGCATGGTCTCCGCCGAGCTGCTCACCCGGCCGAGGTCACGCAGCCGCCGCGCGGCCGAAGCCGGGTCGCCGAGCGTCAGCTCGTACTCGCCGCGCTCCCCCGCCAGCAGCGGCCAGAGCCGGCCGAACGTCGTGCGGCTCTCGGCCGGGAACGTGTAGTCCCACGGTGAGCCGTCGGCCTGCTCGCCGTAACCGTCCTTCGTGTACCGGTGCCAGAACTGCCCGGTCGGCGTGGTGAACGCGATCTCCTTGTCGGTGACGCGGACGCTGTTGCGGATCACCGGGTCGTCGGCGCGGTAGATCCCGAGCCGCACGAGGTCGAGGAACCCGGCGTCGGTGACCGCGCGCTGGTCCATGGTGACGCTCGAGTTGCCGAGGTTGTACGTCGTCCCGGCGTTCGCGTTGGCGTCCTTGGTCAGCCGGACGAAGTACGGGTCCTTCGACAGTGGCCCGTTCGTCGTGATCGTCTGCTTCGGCAGGTCGGCCTTGAACTTGTCCGCCGCGGCGAGGTAGCGGGCGGCGTCCGCCGAAGCGCCGTTGTGCGTGGCGAGGTCCGCCGCGCAGACGAGCCCGGCGATCACCGACGCGATCGTCGACGGCGACCACCCGTCCTGTTCCTCCCAGCGCTCCTGCTGGGTCCACGGCGACGCCTGACCGTTGGGTCCCTTGTAGGACAACAGGAACTCGGCCGCCTTGCGCACGCCGGGCCAGACGTCGGCGCGTCCGAGCTGCTGGGCCAGCACGATCGGGAAAGCGGTTTCGTCGAGCTGGACCGACGTCCAGTACGGCACGCCGTCGACCCGGCTGTTCTGCGGCATGTGCCCGTCGGCCTGCTGCTGCGTGCCGAACATGTAGGTCACCGCGCGGTTCGCGGCCGCGGTGTCGCCGCCGGCGGCCAGCCCGGTCGCGATCTGGTAGAGGTCCCGCGGCCAGACCAGGTGGTAGGTGCCGGACGGCGACCACTCGGGGTCGTTGTTGCCGAAGCGCCACGGCATGCTCGGCGACGCGATGAAGGCGCCCGGGTGGTGCTTGTCCTCGCTCGCGGCGAGCGTCAGCATCGACGCCTTGTAGAGGTCACGCTCGCTGTCGGTCTTCAGCGACGACGGCGGTTTGCTGACCCCATGGAGGTACTGCTCCCAGCCGCGGTCGTAGGCGCGCGTGATGTCGCGGACGCCGCGTCGCTGCGACGCCTGCGCGCTGCCGAGCGCGTCGGACGCCTTCGCGCCCATGCCGAGCGCGAGGGTGACGTGCCGGTTCCGGACGCCGTCGGCGCTCGTCTGCCCGGTCAGCACGACGTTGCCCTTCGCGGCGGTGTCGTAGGTCTTCAGCTTGAACGTCGTCATGAGCTGCGCGGTGCCGTCGGAGCTGCCCGCGTAACCGACGCTGGTCTGCACGAAGGCGGGCTTCGCGGTGAGCGCGGCGGCGTTCGTGGCGTCCGACGCGGTGACGGCGTCACCCTTGCGCGCGGCCGAATCGTCGGAGCCGTCGTTGGTCAGGTCCGGGTCGGCGACCGCGTAGAGCTGGTACGGCCGCCCGGTGAGAGACTGGAAGTCGACATCCACCAGCACCGTCGTGGCGGCCGGGTCGGTGACGTAGGTCTTGCGCAGCCGCCAGCGGTGCTGGTCGTCGGTGATGGTCTGCTCGTAGGTCAGGCTGTCGTCGTCGGTCCGGCGGACCTGCTGCGACTTCTCCGCGTAGTCGAGGTCGGCGAAGCTGCGGCCGTCCGTGACGACGAAGTTCATCGACCGGACGCTCGGCGTCGACAGGTCCGGGTAGTAGACCTCGGACAGCTGCCCGCCCTGGAGCGTGAACCAGACGTTGCTCGACCGGTTGTGGGCGGTGCCGAAGCCGGTCTTGTTCGCGGGCAGCCAGCTCGGATGGGTGCCCGGGGCGCCGGGCGCCTCTCCCTGGGCCGCCGCGATCCCCGGGACCAGCCCGGTGACCAGCAGCCCGGCGAGGGCGCCGAACATGAGTTTGCGCATATCAACCCCACAGAAAGTCACTTCTGCACCGTTACAGAAGCGCCTGGAAGTGTCTCGCCGATCCTTCACGGGCGCATGGTCCGATCCGGTGAACCACTGACCGTCACTGGTCCGGTCGGCGGTTCACGGACAGCGAACTCCCCCCGGCCGGTTTCGAGCGCAGACTTGTAGTACCTGCAACGGTGTAATCGAGGTGCCCATGGAAGACGCGATGGACGCGTACTCGCGCGCGGTGAGCACGGTCGCCCGGACCGTCACCCCGCACGTCGCCGGGGTGCAGCTCGCGCGCGGCAGCGGCTCGGCCGTCGTCTTCGCCGAGGACGGCCACCTGCTCACCAACGCCCACGTCGTCGACGACCACCGGCGTGGTGTCGCGACCTTCGCCGACGGCAGCGAAGTGCCGTTCGACGTCGTCGGCGCCGATCCGCTGTCCGATCTCGCCGTGCTGCGGGCGCGCGGCGAGACGCCGTCGGCCGCCGAGCTCGGGGACGCCGACCAGCTCGTCGTCGGGCAGCTCGTGGTGGCCATCGGCAGCCCGCTCGGCTTCTCCGGCACGGTCACCGCCGGGGTCGTGAGCGCGCTCGGCCGGGCCCTCCCGGTGCGCCACGGCCGCGCCGGGCGCGTGATCGAAGACGTCATCCAGACCGACGCCGCGCTCAACCCCGGCAACTCCGGTGGCGCGCTCGCCGACTCCACCGGCCGGGTCGTCGGGATCAACACCGCGGTCGCCGGCGTCGGGCTCGGGCTCGCCGTGCCGATCAACACGACCACCCGCCGGATCATCGACACGCTCGTGGTCGAAGGCCGGGTGCGGCGGGCGTACCTCGGCGTCGTCGGCGTGCCCGCGCCGCTGCCGGACGACATCGCCGAGCGCACCGGCCAGACCGCCGGGCTGCGGGTGCGCGAAGTCGTCGCGGGCGGGCCCGCCGCGCTGGCCGGGCTGCGCGCCGGCGACCTCGTGCTGACCGTCGGGCGCACCCGCGTCTCGGACGCGCAGGGCATCCAGCGGCAGCTGTTCGCGGAAGTGATCGGCACCGCACTGCCGATCACCGTGCTGCGCAACGGAGCCATGGTCGACGTCTACGCCACTCCGGCCGAGTTGGTCGGGTGACTTGAGTATCGCGCCCCGGCGTGGCATGGTCGGTGGCACAACACCAACGCGGGAGCTCGCGCCATGGCGGGCTGAGAGGGTGACTGGGGTTCTCCCGGCGTCACCGACCGCATGAACCTGACCGGGTAATGCCGGCGTAGGGAGTGAAAGTCGTTGACGACGCTCGAAAACAATGCTGCCCTGAATGTCACGACCGGCCCGATCACGGGCTCGCACAAGGTGTACCACCAGACCGAATCCGGGCTGCGTGTCCCCGCCCGCCGCATCGACCTCTCGAACGGCGAACACTTCGACGTCTACGACACTTCCGGCCCCTACACGGATCCGGAAGTGTCGATCGACGTCCACAGTGGACTTCACCGGCTGCGCGCCGGGTGGGCCGACGGGCGTGAGCACAACACCCAGCTCGGGTGGGCCAAACAGGGCGTGGTCACGCGGGAGATGGAGTACATCGCCGCCCGCGAACGGGTTTCGCCGGAGTTCGTCCGGGACGAGGTCGCGCGCGGCCGGGCGGTGATCCCGGTCAACCGGCGCCACCCCGAGTCCGAGCCGATGATCATCGGCAAGAACTTCCTGGTGAAGATCAACGCCAACATGGGCAACTCGGCCGTCTGGTCGTCGGTCGAGGAGGAGGTCGACAAGATGGTGTGGGCGACCCGCTGGGGCGCCGACACGATCATGGACCTCTCCACCGGCAAACGGATCCACGAGACGCGCGAGTGGATCATCCGCAACTCGCCGGTCCCGGTCGGCACCGTGCCGATCTACCAGGCGCTCGAAAAGGTCAACGGCGAACCGGAAAAGCTGTCGTGGGAGGTCTACCGCGACACGATCGTCGAGCAGTGTGAGCAGGGTGTGGACTACGTCACGGTGCACGCCGGCGTGCTGCTGCGCTACATCCCGCTGACCGCGCGGCGCGTCACCGGGATCGTCAGCCGCGGCGGGTCGATCATGGCCGCCTGGTGCCTCGCGCACCACCAGGAGTCCTTTTTGTACACGCACTTCGAGGAGCTCTGCGAGCTGCTGCGGCAGTACGACGTCACGTTCTCCCTGGGCGACGGCCTGCGTCCGGGCTCGATCGCCGACGCCAACGACCGCGCCCAGTTCGCCGAGCTGGAGACCCTCGGCGAGCTGACGCACCTCGCGCGCTCGCACGACGTCCAGGTGATGATCGAGGGGCCCGGCCACGTGCCGATGCACAAGATCAAGGAGAACGTCGAGCTGGAGGAAAAGCTCTGCGGCGAAGCTCCGTTCTACACTCTCGGTCCACTCGCGACGGACATCGCGCCGGCGTACGACCACATCACCTCCGCCATCGGCGCGGCCCAGATCGGCTGGTACGGCACGGCGATGCTGTGTTACGTCACGCCGAAGGAGCACCTGGGCCTGCCGAACCGCGACGACGTCAAGACCGGCGTGATCACGTACAAGATCGCCGCGCACGCCGCCGACCTGGCCAAGGGGCACCAGTACGCGCAGGAGTGGGACGACGAGCTGTCCAAGGCGCGGTTCGAGTTCCGCTGGAACGACCAGTTCAACCTCTCGCTCGACCCGGACACGGCGCGCGCGTTCCACGACGAGACGCTGCCCGCCGAGCCGGCCAAGACCGCGCACTTCTGCTCGATGTGCGGCCCGAAGTTCTGCTCGATGCGGATCACGCAAGACGTCCGCAAGTACGCCGAGGAGCACGGACTGTCCACTGTGGAGGCGATCGAGGCCGGGATGGCTTCGAAGTCCGCGGAGTTCACCGAGTCCGGCGGCCAGGTCTACCTGCCCGTGGTCCAGCCGTGACTCCGCCCACCGCCCTCACCATCGCCGGATCGGACTCCGGCGGTGGTGCGGGCATCCAGGCGGACCTGCGGACGTTCTTCGCCCACGGTGTCCATGGCCTGGTCGCCCTGACGGCGGTCACGGTCCAGAACTCGCTGGGTGTGCAGGGTTTCACCGAGATCCCGGCTGACGTCGTCGCGGCGCAGATCAAGGCGGTGGCGTCCGACATGGGCGTCGGCGCGGCGAAGACGGGCATGCTGGCCACGGCGGAGATCATCCGCGCGGTGGCCAAGACCCTCGACGAGGTCGGCGGTGAGATCCCCCTGGTGGTCGACCCGGTGGCGGCGTCGATGACCGGGCATTCGTTGCTGCGCGAGGACGCGCTCGAGGCGATCCGCACGGAGCTGTTCCCGCGGGCGGTCCTGATCACCCCGAACCTGGACGAGGTCCGCCTGCTGACGGGAGTGTCCGTTGTGGACGCAGTGTCTCAGCGCGCGGCGGCGGAAGCGTTGCTGGAGTTCGGTTCCCGCTGGGTCCTCGTCAAGGGCGGCCACATGACGGGTTCGGCGGAGTGCGTGGACCTGCTGTCGGACGGCAGTTCGTTCATCTCCCTGAGCGGCCCCCGGTATGCGACGGAGAACACCCACGGCGGCGGCGACACACTGGCGTCAGCGATCACTTCGGGGCTCGCGAAGGGTGCCTCGGTGCCGGACGCGGTGGCGGCGGGGAAGAAGTTCATCGAGCGCTGCGTGGCGGAGGCCTATCCGCTCGGTGCGGGGGTCGGACCGGTGTCGCCGTTCTGGGTGCTGCCAGACTGAGCGGGTGAGAGAACCCGACGAGCTGTGGGCGGCCCTGTCCGAGGAGCTGCGCGCCGAGATCGACGGCCTGCTCGCCGACGGCCACTTCGTGCACGCGATCCTCGCCCTGCGGGAGAAGTCGGGCCTCGACCCGGTGCCGGGGATCAACGAAGGCAAGGGGCTGGCGGGCTTCCGCACCGCTCTCCTGCACGAGCGCGGCCTGCTGAAACCGCCGCCGGAGTACACCGTGGACGGCATGCTCGCCGAGGTCTCGGCGCGGGGCCTGACCCCGCTCGCCATCGAGATAACCTGGGACGGCGATTCCCGGGGGTGGCACACCGAGCTGTGCGCGGTCGTCAAGGACCCGGACTTCGAACTGGCCTGTCTCGGCCGGTTCGTGCCGCACCTCGACCGCACCCGGTCGGTGCGGGACGAAGCGCGGGAGAAGGGTCAGGCGGTCGCGGACCGGCTCGGCGTGCCCTTCTACTTCCCGCTCCCCGACACTCCCGACATCGAGCAGCCGCACTGGTGGGACCTACCGCACTCGTCGTGAGTGGTAATTAGGGTTAGAACCCGAATTACCACTCACGACGGGGTCAGCGGGTCGTGAGGCGCGGGGCGTCGACCGCCCAGTACCAGTTGTTGCCGGCCGCATACAGGCGCCACGTGAAGCGGGCCGTCTGGGCGCCCGCCGGGATCGCCACCGAGGTTGCCGTCGGCTGGGACAGGACGTCTCCACCCCGGTTGGCCGACGACGACTCCGGGCCGTAGGCGAGCAGCGTCTTCTCCGCGCCGCCGTCGAAGGACACCGTCAGCGCGCCTCGCTGGGTGCCGTCCTGGCGGTAGTGCGACACGAACCCTACGTCCACAGTGGACCTACCCGAAACCGGCAGAGACGGCGACACCAGCGAAGAATCGAACGTCCCCCGTGACGACGGCGAACCCTTGTCGTCCCACTCGTCCGGGTCCGCCACCGCGAAGACACCGCGGGACCGGACGTTCGCCTCACGCTCCTGGCCCGGCGCGGTGCGCGTCCAGAAGTCGTCGTTCGTGAACGCCCAGCCCTGCCACTCCGTGACGCCCGCGGGCATGCCCGACGCGTTCCGCACACTCCACCCGGAAGGCGCGTCGTGCGTCCAGCCCGGCACCGAGGCGGGCACGCCCGTTTCGTCCACACGCGACTTCAACACCGCGGAATCGAAGGGATCCACGGGAAGCGAGCCCAGCGCGTAACCGTCCAAAGAAGACGAAATACCCAAGTGGCGCAGCACCGTCGGCGCGATGTCGACGATCTTCGGCGCCACCGCCGGAGTGCCGACAGGCACCGCGCCACCCGCCGCGATCACGAACGTCATGCGCTCCTCGGGACTGTCCCCGCCGTGGCCGCCCGGGCCCGTGTGGCCGTGGTCCGTCGTCAGCATGACAAGCCAGTCCTCTGACGCGTACGAAGCACGCGCGTTGATCGCCGCCAGCAACCGTCCGATGTAGGCATCGTCCGAACGCAACGTCGCCGCGTACTCCGCCGAGTCGGCGCCGTGGGCGTGGCCCGCCTCGTCCGTCTCTCCGAAGTAGACGAACGACGCGTCGGCCTTGTCCTGCTTGAGGTGCTTCTCCGCGTCGGCCGCAATCTGCGGGTCCGTGTTCTCGTAGCCGGCGCTGTCGCCGTCCAGGACGTACTTGCGGTCCTGGCCCGTGCGCAGGATCTTGTCGCCGATCGGCTTCCAGTCGACCGCCGCGTACGTGTCGAGCGCCGGGTTGGCCGTCTCCGCCCGGGCGAGCCAGCTCGGGTACGCCGCGAGGTTGTTGCCGGTGAACGCGTTGTCCTTCACCAGGTGCTTGTCGGGCCAGACGCCGGTGAGGATCGACGACCAGCCGGGCCCGCTGAGCGTCGGCGCCATCCCGCTGCCGTACAGGGAGCTGCGCGACGAATACCCGCGCTGGACCAGCGCGTGCACGTTCGGCGTGTCCGCCGCGAGGAGCTTGTCGAACCGCGTGCCGTCGAGCCCGATCACGAGCACTTTGGGCGTTTTCGCCGCCGCCGAAGCGACGCCGGTGGTCAGCCCGGCGGCCGCCACCAACGCCGTGACCAGGCAGAACAGTCTCCGCATGAACCCTCCAGATAATTGGTTCGGACGAGTTATCCGGAGGTTAGGGAGCGGCGACGACGGTGAGGTGAACGCGCGGCGAAACCCCGCCGGCCATCAGCGGACGGGCAGCAGCTCCCGGCCGTCGTAGGTCTCGCGCGCCGCGCGGATGCGGCCGAAGTTGGCCTGCGACCACGCGCTCAGCGCCACCAGGTGCGCCCCGACCTCCGCGCCCATGTCCGTGAGCGCGTACTCCACCGTCGGCGGGGTCGTCGGGTACACCGTGCGCGTCAGGAAGCCGTCGCGCTCCAGCTGGCGCAGGTTCTGGGTCAGCATCTTCTGGCTGATGCCGTCGACGGCCCGGCGCAGCTCGCCGAACCGGTGCGGCCGGCGGGCCAGCGCGCCGAGCACCAGCGCCGTCCACTTGTTGGCCAGCAGGTCCAGCACGTCCCGGCACGGGCAGCTGCGGAGGTAAACGTCCCAGGGTCCGTCCTGGTCACAGGTGGTTTCCATTGGGTACCTACTTTACGAATAAGTGCCTTCTGGCGAAAAGTGCCTACCCGTCCGAGTATAGGAGGCGACCCCCTCAGCACGAAGGAGACAAGCATGCGCATCGTGACCCAGGAGACCCTCGGCGGGCCGGAGGTGCTCCACGTCGTCGAAGCACCGCGGCCGGAACCCGGGCCCACGGAGGTCCTGGTGCGGGTGCACGCGGCCGGGATCAACCCGGTCGACTGGAAGGTCCGCGCGGGCGGCGGGTTCCTCGGCGAGCCGCCCTTCACCGTCGGCTGGGACGTCGCCGGCGTGGTCGAGGAAGCCGGGTTCGGCGCCACCGGCGTCCGCGAAGGCGACGAAGTCCTCGGCATGCCGTGGTTCCCGCGCCCGGGCAACGCCTACGCGGAGTACGTCACCGCGCCTTCACGCCACTTCGTCCGCAAGCCCGCCGGGCTCTCGTTCGCCGAGGCCGCCGCGCTGCCGCTGGCCGGACTGACCGCGTGGCAAGGGCTCGTCGACGTCGGGAACGTCCGGAGTGGACAGCGCGTGTTCGTCGACGCCGCCGCGGGCGGGGTCGGCCACCTCGCCGTGCAGATCGCCAAGGCGCGCGGCGCGCACGTCATCGGCACGGCCAGCGCGGGCAAGCACGAGTTCCTGCGCGAGCTCGGTGTCGACGAGCCGATCGACTACCACGACCGGAACGCGACGACGTCCGATGTGGACGTCTACTTCGGACTCGTCGGTGAAGAGAGCGACCTGCGGTGGCTCCCCGCGATCAAGGAGGGCGGTCTGCTGATCGGCGTGCCCAGCGGTGTTGCGGACCGCGTCGAAAAGGCCGCCGCGGAACGGAAAGTCCGCACCGAGCGGATCCTCGTGGAGCCGGACCGCGGTGGGCTGACCGGCCTCGTCGAGCTGGTCGAGGCCGGTCAGCTGAAGGTCCGCGTCGAGCAGACCTTCCCGCTGGAGGACGCCGCGAAGGCGCACGAGCTGGGTGAGTCCGGCCGGGTGACCGGGAAGCTCGTGCTGACCGTCTAGCCCCGGGCGAGCACCTGCGGGAGGACCGTGGTGAGCCCGGTCCAGTCCGAGGTGATCACCGACGCGTGCTGCTTCGCCAGGTCGGCGACCCGCTGGTTGGCCTGGTCGACCGTCGGGTTGTGGGCGTCGATGGCCGGCGCGACGTTCTGCCCGTCGGTCATCACGACGTAGTAGTGGTTGGCGTCGTACCACCACGGCCCGGTCTGCGTCACCCACGCGTTGGCGTCGCCGTCGAACACGACGAACCACGGCTTGAGGTCGGCGGTGTACTTGTCCCGCGGGTCACCGCCGGCCGCGCCGTGCACGGTCGGGAAGATGTTCGCGTCGCCGAGCTTCCCGGCGTTCTTGAGCCCGACGAGGTAGCGCGCGTACTCGACGTCGGTGTGCAGCGTGTCGGTCGGGTTCCCCTCCTCGACGGTGCCCGGGATGATCTCGGTGATCACCCGGCCCCGCAAGGCGTCCACGGACGGCCAGTTGTCCGCCTTCGAGGCTTCGTCGAGGGTGCTGTACCCGCCGAGCAGCTCACTCGGCCGGAACGCGACACTGCCGAGGTGCGCGCGGAACGTGGCGTCCAGCTCGTCCGGGCCCATGCCGGTGTTGTCCGAGAAGCCGGTCTTCATCTCGAGCTTGAGCGTGATCGGCGTGTGCCCCGGGTGGGCGGCCAGCCAGATCCGGATGTCGTCGAGGCAGTACTCGAGGTTCTTGTTCTTCCCGCCGGTGTACAGCTGCGACGCCGAGGTGGCCGCGACGCAGTTGTTGCTGTTGCCCAACGGGTTCGAGTGGCTGACCTTCCACTCGTGGGTGAAGAAGTCCGGCCAGACGTCGAGCTCGATCAGCGACGACCCGGCGTCGAGCGCCCGCGCCAGGTAGTCGTAGGCCGCGGGGTCGTACGTGTTGTGCACGCCGACCGTCGTGACGTGGGAGAGCTTCGGGCTGTCCGCATGGGCCGCGGTCGCCCCGGAGAGCACGAGCGCCGCCGTGAGGACTGCCACCGAGAAGAGCTTCATCCAGGCTCCTTCGAACGTGAGTAACGTTCACAATGTCTCACCGTGGTTGACTGCTCATGAAGGAAAAGCGGCCGATTGGCCTAGACCAGAAGTCGGGAAACCACCATGACCCCTCGCACCGCGTTGACGATCGCCGGTTCGGACTCCGGCGGCGCCGCCGGTCTGCAAGCCGACCTGCGCACGTTCCTGACCTGCGGGGTCCACGGCCTGGTCGCGGTCACCGCCGTCACGGTGCAGAACACGCTCGGCGTGCACGACCGGTCCGACCTGCCGCCGCACATCGTGGCCGGGCAGATCGAGGCCGTCGCGGCGGACATGGGCGTCAACGCGGCCAAGACGGGCATGCTGGCGTCGGCGGAGATCATCGAGGCCGTCGCGGCCGCGTGTGACAAGGCGGGGATCGGCCGCGACGAGAAGATCCCGTTCGTCGTCGACCCGGTCGCGGCGTCGATGCACGGCCATCCGCTGTTCGACGACGCCGGCCTGCACGCCCTGCGCGACGAGCTGCTGCCGCGCGCCACGGTGCTCACCCCGAACCTCGACGAGGTCCGCCTGCTGACCGGGATGACGGTGAAGGACCGCGAGGGCATGCACACCGCGGCGGTGGTGCTGCAGCGGATGGGCCCGCGCTACGTCCTGGTCAAGAGCGGCCACCTGCAGGCCGACCCCGAGTGCGTCGACCTCCTCTTCGACGGCTCGACGTTCGTGGAGCTCCCCGGCCAGCGCTACGCGACCCCGCACACGCACGGCGCGGGCGACACCATGGCGTCGGCGCTCACCGCGGGCCTGGCCAAGGGGATGTCCGTGGTCGAGGCGGCGCGGTACGGCAAGTGGTTCGTCTCCCACGCCGTCGAGCACGCCTACCCGATGGGCGCCAAGGTCGGCCCGGTCTCGGCCTTCTGGCGGCTGGCACCCGAGGAGCGCTGAGCGACCGCCCGGTTACCATCCCTGCGTTTACTGATCCTTGAACTCAGCAGGGGGCGGCCTTGACCGGACGCGAGCGGGTGGCGAAGGTCCTCGACGACCGCCGCTTCCAGAACTTCATCATCGCCGTGATCGTGTTCAACGCGGTCACGCTCGGGATGGAGACGTCGACGTCGCTGATCGACGGCTACGGCACCCTCCTGCACACGCTCGACCACATCGCGCTGGGCATCTTCGTCGCCGAGCTGCTGGCGAAGTTCTACGCCTACCGCGGCGCGTTCTTCCGCGACAACTGGAACGTCTTCGACCTGCTGGTCGTCGGCATCGCGGTGATCCCGGCGACCGGGCCGTTCGCCGTGCTGCGGTCGCTGCGCGTGCTTCGGGTGCTGCGGCTGATCTCGGTGGTGCCGTCGATGCGGAAGGTCGTCTCCGGACTGCTCGCCGCGATCCCCGGCATGGCCTCGATCGCCGCGCTGCTCGCGCTGATCATCTTCGTGGCCGGGGTGATGGCGACGAAGCTGTTCGGCGTCATCTCGCCGGAGAACTTCGGTGACCTCGGCACGTCGCTGTTCACGCTGTTCCAGGTGATGACCGGCGAGGCGTGGCCGGACATCGCGAAGGAGATCATGGTCCAGGCGCCGATGGCCTGGATCTTCTTCGTCGTCTACATCCTGGTGTCCAGCTTCGCGGTGCTGAACCTCTTCATCGCCGTCGTCGTCAGCGGCATGGAGGACGAGCTGCGCCAGGACATCCGCGAGGAAGAGGCGAAGCAGGCCGAGACGCAGGCCGCGGCGAACCAGGAGATCCTCGACGAGCTCCGCGCCGTCCGCGCGGAGCTCGCCGAGCTGCGGCGTGAACAGGCGGCTTAGCGGAACGCGGCGAGGTTGCGGGCGACCCAGGCGGCGAAGGACCGCGGTGGCCGGCCGAGGACCCGCTCGAGGTCCGGGCTGACCCGCAGCTCGGCCGCGCTCGGGGCGCCGAGGATGTCCAGGGTGTCGTCGGCGAGCTCGCCCGGCATGGTCTGGGTCATCCCGGCCTTGGCTTCTTCGCGGGTGAGCTCGTGGAACCGCACGGGAGTGCCGAGCGCGGCTTCGATGGCCGACGTCTGCCCGCGCGGCGTGATCACCTCGGGGCCGGTCAGCTCGTAGGTGCCGCCGGTGTGCCGGTCGTCCAGCAGGCAGGCCGCGGCGACCTCCGCGATGTCCGCCGGGTCGATGATCGGCACGCCGGTGTCCCCGAAGGGCGCGGCGACAACCTGCCGCGTGCGGACGGATTCGGCCCACCACAGGGCGTTGGACGCGAACCCGCCCGGCCGCAGGATCGCCCAGTCCAGGCCGGACTCCCGCACCCGGTCCTCCAGCGCGCGCATCGCGACCCGCGTCGTGCCGAAGGGCCTGGTCACCACCCCCAGGGTGGAGAGCAGGACCACCCGGCGGACCCCGGCGGCCGCGGCCGCGTCGAGGGCACGGGCGGGGTCGGCGCCGGTGGCGTGCAGGTCGCCGGACAGCAGCAGGAACACCGCCTTCGCCCCGGCCAGCGCCGGCTCCAGCCCGGCGGGCTCGGCGAGGTCGGCCACCACGTGCCGGACGCCGTCCGGCACGGCCGCGGTGTGCCGCGACACCGCCGTCACCTGCTGCCCCGCCTCGGCCAGCGCCCGCACCAGCGGCCGGCCCACGTTCCCGGTAGCCCCGGTCACCACGATCATGAAAGCTCCTTCGTCCGATGTCTTACCGACGCTAGGAGCCGAGCTAACTTCTGGTAAGGACATACCTTTGGGTAAGCTCATGACATGACCGGAGGCTCACAGCTCACCCCGACCGCCGGCGCGGCCCGGTATGACGTGTTTCACACCGACTGCCCCGCACGCGACGTCGTCGACCACGTGACGAGCCGGTGGGGCATCTGGGTCCTGATCTCGTTGCAGAGCAACGACCTCAGGTTCTTCGAGCTGCGCGAGAGCATCGAGGGCATCAGCGAGAAGATGCTCGCCCAGTCCCTGCGCGCCCTGGTCGAGGACGGCCTGATCTGGCGGCAGGTCGAGCCGACGACACCACCCCGGGTCACTTACGGGCTGACGGAGTTCGGCCGCGACGTGGGCGAGCCGCTGGCGGAGCTGTTCGGCCGGATCACCCGGCGGCTCATGCCGGACGAGCAGCCGGCTTAGCGGTCTTCGTCGGCGATGAGCGCTTCAAGCGCCGGAATCGCCGCCGTCAGGGCTTCGCGGTGCTCCGGCGACAGCCGGTCCAACCGCCGGTTCAGCTCCTGCACGCGCGTCGAGCGGACACCCGACACCAGCCGCTCGCCCTCTTCCGTCGCCTTCGCCAGCCACGCGCGGCGGTCGACCGGATCCGGCTCGCGGCTCACGTACCCCGCCTCGACGAGGGACGCAATGATCCGCGACATGGTCGCCGCGGCGACACCCTCCTTCGCGGCGAGGTCGCCGAGGCGCAGCTGACCGGAGATCACCAGCGTCGCCAGCGCCGAGATCGCGCCGTGGCCGGGACCCGGCACGCCGGCCTGCCGCAGTGACCGGGACAGCCTCCCGACGGCGAGGTACAGCCTGCCCGAGACGTCCTGGACCGAGGTGCTGGTCACGGCTGGCTCCTTCTGCCCTGCCCCGCCGCGGGTGCGCCGGAAAGTGCCGTCCACCTTACGGGTTCGCGGTGCACGTTCGGCGTTAAGCCACCCCGGTTCACCGGGGTGGGCTCGACGCGTGCGCCCAGAAACGCTGCGGCACCCGGCCGGCCTCACGGGCCAGCCGGCCGGCGACGACACCCGCCCGCATCGCCGCCGCCATCCGCTCCGGGTCGGCCGCTCGGGTGACCGCCGTGGACAGCAGGACGGCGTCACAGCCGAGCTCCATCGCCAGCGTCGCGTCCGACGCGGTGCCGATTCCGGCGTCCAGGATCACCGGCACGCCCGCCCGCGAGACGATCAGCTCGATGTTGTGCGGATTCCGGATGCCGAGGCCGGTCCCGATCGGCGCGCCCAGCGGCATCACGGCGGCGCAGCCGGCCTCCTCCAGGCGCAGCGCGAGCACCGGATCGTCGTTCGTGTAGGCGAACACGGTGAAGCCGTCGGCGGCCAGCCGCTCGGCGGCGTCGAGGGTTTCGATCGGGTCCGGCAGCAGCGTCCGGTCGTCGGCGTGCACCTCGAGCTTGATGAGATCGGTATCCAGCGCCTCGCGCGCCAGCTGCGCGGTGAGCACGGCTTCGGCGGCCGTGCGGCAGCCCGCGGTGTTCGGCAGCAGCTCGATGCCCAGCCTTTTCAAGAGTTCGAGGACGCCGGAGCCGCCTTCGGCGTCCGCGCGGCGCATGGCGACGGTCGTCAGCTCGGTGCCGGAGGCGACCAGCGCGCGTTCGAGCACGGCGAGGTTCGCCGCGCCGCCGGTGCCGATGATCAGCCGCGACCGGAGCTTGGCAGTGCCGATGACCAGCGGTTCGACGTCCACTTCAGCCTCCCTGGACCGCGGTGAGCACGTCGACGCCGGCACCCTTGGGCACGGCGGTGGCCGCCCAGTCGCTCCGGCGGACGACCACGCCGTCGACCGCGACGGCGATCCCGGGTCGCTGCCCGCCGGACGCCTCGAGGACGTCGGCGACCGTGGCGCCGTCCGGGAACTCCGTCCACTTCCCGTTGAGCTTGATCTCCATCACACGTGCTCCTTCTGGTGCAGGCGGTCGGGCGAAGCCGCTTCGGTGCCTTCGGGCGGCTTCTCACCCTCGAGCCAGGCGACCACGGCGTCCGCGGTCACGGGGGCCATCAGCAGGCCGTTGCGGTGGTGCCCGGTCGCGGCGAAGACGCCGTCGTCCAGGACACCGAGGTACGGCAGGGCGTCGCGGCTGGCGGCCCGCAGGCCCGCGGCGACCTCGGCCAGCTCGTACTCGGTGATCGCGGGGAAAACCCGTTCGGCGCCTTCGATCAGCTCACGCACCCCGCGCGCGGTGACGGCCCGGTCGAAGCCCGCCTCGTACTGGGTCGCGCCGAGGACGAGCTCCTGGTCGCCGCGCGGGACGAGGTAGATCGGCCGGCCCTCGACGACGGCCCGCACGGTGTGCGACGGCGGCGGCAGGCAGCCACGCCGGGGTTTGAGCCGGAGAATCTCCCCCTTGAGCGGGCGGACGGCGTCGGCGAGCTGCGGGTGCAGCCGGCCGGTCCACGCTCCCGCGGCGAGCACGACCGCGTCGGCGTCCGGGATGGCCGTCACGCGTTCACGGACGAACCGGACATCCCGCTTCTGGCAGGCCGCGTACAGGGCGTTGAGGAGTTTTCGGTTGTCCACGGCCAGGTCGCCGGGCACGTGGAGTCCACTTCGGACGGACCCGACGCCGGGCTCGAGACGTTTGGTCTCGCGGCCGGTGAGGCGGTCCGCCGCGCGGCCGATCGAGTGCAGGTAACCGGCGAGGATGTCGAGGTGGCCGGCGTCGGCGCTGTCGAACGCGACCACGAGCGTCCCGTGCCCGGCCAGGCCGGGGTCGACGCCCTCCTGCGCGAGGTCGCTCGCGAAGCCGGGCCAGCGTCTCAACGACTCTTCGCCGAGGCTGAGGACGTCTTCCTCACCCGGCCAGGCCTCGGTGACCGGGGCGAGCATGCCGCCGGCCAGCCAGGACGCGCCGCCGCGGACGGGCTCGGGGTCGTACAGGGTGACCTGGTGCTTCCGGCCGGCGGCACGCCAAGCCGTGGACAGGCCGATCACTCCGCCGCCCACCACTGCCAGGTTCGTCATGGGATCACGCTCCCTGCGCCGGCATGACCCGGATCAGGTTCCACGGTCGGAGCGGCAGCTCCCTCTCAGCCCGTGCCTCGGGCTCCCGTGCGGACCAGTCCACCCTAGCTCGCCAGGTACGGTCGCCGCTATGCCCGCCCTTTCCGGTGACAAGATCCGCGCCCGCCTCGACGCGGCGCGCCTGTACCTGTGCACGGACGCCCGCACGTCCCGCGGCGACCTCGCCGCCTTCGCCGACGCGGCCCTGGCCGGCGGCGTCGACATCATCCAGCTGCGCGACAAGACCGGCGCCTTGGAAGCCGCGGGAGAGATCGCCGCGCTGGAGGTGCTGGCCGAGGTGTGCGAGCGGCACGGCGCGCTGCTGTCGGTGAATGACCGCGCGGACGTCGCCCTGGCGGTCGGCGCGGACGTGCTCCACCTGGGCCAGGACGACATCCCGGTCCCGCTGGCCCGGCGGATCCTGGGTGACGACGTGGTGATCGGCCGCTCGACGCACTCGGTCGACCAGGCCTCGGCGGCCGCGTCGGAGCCGGGCGTGGACTACTTCTGCACGGGCCCGTGCTGGCCGACACCGACCAAGCCCGGCCGGTCCGCGCCGGGCCTGGACCTGGTGCGCTCGACGGCGGCTGCCACTCCGGCGCGGCCCTGGTTCGCGATCGGCGGCATTGACATGCCGCGGCTCCCGGAGGTGCTGGAGGCGGGCGCGTCCCGGATCGTGGTGGTCCGGGCGATCACCGAAGCCGAGGACCCCGAAGCCGCCGCCCGGGAGCTGCGCGCCCGCCTGCCCTGAAAGAACAGGTTCGGCCGACCTCACACATTTGTTACGGTCGAAATCAGATCTTCATCCCGCCCGCATCGAATTTACCCGATCGGGCCACTTGGAGAAAGCGTGGAGTAACGACGTTCGGCCGAACACCGACCTCCGTGCGGAACCCCGACGCAAGGGCAATAGGGGCCGCACGGAGGATTCGTGAAAACCTACGACGCCGAGATCGGCGCTTCGCCGAAACGCTCGATCTCCAAAGGCACTCGCATCATGGCGGTCTTCGCCGGCGCAGTGGTGCTTTTCGTCGCGATCGTGGTCGTGTTGAACCAGCTCGAAGATCCGGCGAAGAGCACGAACCTGGTGTGGCTGGCGGAAAAGACCACGCATTCTCCCGGCACGCTGCCGCGTGCGTTGCGCGATCGCGTCCGGCAGGCCGGAAAGGACGGCGGAGCCAGACTCACCGCCTACGCTGTCGGCGAGCAGGCGGTGAACGTCGCCAACGACGTCGGCCTGGACCTCGACCGCGGCAACGGAAAAGTCGACGACAGCCGACAGCAGGCGTCCAATGTCGACAAGATCCTCAAGGACGTCACCGGACGCATGAGCAAGGCCGAGGTCAGCCAGAAGGGCTTCTCCCTGTACGCCGCATTGCACGCTGCCGCGGACGAGGCCGCGCGGACGGAGCAGGCCGAGGTCTGGCTGTCGAGCACCGTACTGACCGGCACCCTGGATCCATTCACGATCTCGTCGCTGAGCGCCGGTGCGGACCCCGAACAGGCCGTCGACGAGGTGTTGAAGACCTCGTTGAAGGATCTGGATCTGCAGGGCGTTGATCTGCACGTCGTCTTTTTGACCCCGGTGGGTACTGAACAGCGGCCGCTTGACCCGAGATCGGAATCCTGGCGCGAAAAGTTCACCGCGGCTCTCGCTGATCGCCTCGGTGCGCAAATCGCGGACCCGCTCCACGACAATGGAATGACCGCCGCCTGGCCGAACGCCTCGGACGTCCCGCCGATCGTCCCGTTCACCCCGCCGGCGCCGCCGGTCAAAACGGCGGACCCTCGGATCGACGAGGCGGCGTTCGCCCCGGACAGCGCGGAGCTGATCGACCGGCCGGCCGCGACCGCGGTGGCCGTACAAGCCGCCGAGCTGTACCGGAACACGAACGGGAAGTCCCGGATCAGCGTCATCGGCTATTGCGCCCGGTACGGCGACCCGGCCGGGGCGCGCGCCACCTCCGCGAAACGCGCGGACGCCATCGCGCACCTGCTCCAGGACCAGGGGATCCCGGCCGGCGACATCTCGGCGTCCGGCGTCGGGTTCGACGAACTCGCCGCACCCGGGCAGGACGCCAGGTCACCCGCCCAGCGAGTGGTCGTCATCAAGCTCGTGGCCCGCTCTTGAGAAACGGAGAACTCGTGACCGACGTGCCTGACGTGCCCGACGTCCCGCTGGCGGCCTACCCCGGCCTGCCGAAGGGCGCCTTCCGCGTGGAAGACCTGCCGAGGCAAGCCGCCATGGCTCTCGGCAACACCGAGGAAGGTGTCTGGACGGCGGCTGCCGCCACCTACCTCACCGTGATCGACCCGGCGACCGGCAAGCCCGACCACGACCGGCCGCTGGCGGACGCCGCGGCCGGCGCGGTCCAGACCGCCGCCGCGACCTGCCACGCGCAGGCGCTCGAGTACTCGGCCCCCACCGACGACCGCGCGGCCGAGCAGGACCTCGAAGCAGCGAAGCACCTCGCCGAGGCGGTCGACACGATCGAACACGCCAGCGGAATCCTCAACGACCCCGTCACCGGCCCCGACGGCGAGAAGATCGACGGACGGCGGATCCAGGTCATCCACCACCAGGACGAACAGCTGGCCCGCCAGCGCAGCGCCGAAGGCGACTCGCGGCACACCCAGCGAAGCTGGGAAAAAGCCTGGCGGATCCTCGCGTCGACCCTGCTGGGCGTGATGGACGCGATCCTCCTGTGGAAGCCGCTGCTGAACCTGTCGTTCGCCGGTGGCTCGGACAACGCGCTCCGCTGGGCGATCGGGCTCGGCATGGTCAGCCTGCAGGTGCTGGCCATCGAGTGGGCCGCGCGCACGTTCGTCAGCGCCGAGCGAGCGAGTGTCGATCGCCGCGGCGCGGCCGCAGACTACAACCGCCCCTTCCGGCGCGGCCGGATCGGGCCGGAGCGCCCGGCGCCGACCACGGACGAGATCGCCGAAGCCGACCGGCAGTACTCGCACGCCTACCACTGGCTGGTCGGGGTGGCCGGGGCCGTTGCGATGATCGGCGGAGTCCGCGTCGCCTGGTTGGCCCGGCAGGCGGACCTGCCGATCTACGAAGCCGTCCTGTTCGGCATCGTGATCGGCCTGATCCTCGGCTGCGTCGTGGTCCAGATGGCACGTCTGTACTGCCGGGGGAACCTGCTGGGCGACCGGTTGGAGATCGAGCGGACGGCGATCGACGAGATCACCGGCCGCATCAAGCGGGCCCAGGGCCGGGTGGCCGCCGAGCGGGAGGCCGCGCACCATGCTCTGATCGCGGCGGAAAAGCTCACCAACCACGCGGACACGCTTCGCCAACGCACCTTCAGAGACTCGCTGCGTGCCGTGGAACTGGCCTGGACATGGCTCGGCCTGCCCCCGGGCGATTTCGACCAGGCGGAGTTCGAACGCCGCTCCGTCCCTGAGGTCGAAGACACCGGTGCACGGCGCGTCGACCTCCGGTCGCGGCTCGATCTCGTCAACAACTGGCTCGCCAACCGCGATTCGATTTTCACGGTGCCCGCTCCGGCCGGCGAAGGCACCGCGGTCGCCGAACTCGCCGTCGGCGAGGATGGCCGCGGGACCGCACTGCCGGTCCGCCAGAAGAAGGACGAGCTGGTCATCGTCGGTCCCGCACCGGTGGAGATCCCCGACCGGCCGAAACCGCCGCACCGGCTGATGCTGGTCGCCGCGGTCCTGACCGCTGTCGTGACCCTGGCCACGGCCTGGCTGGCTCCGATCGCCGACAGTAGCTCGCAGGAAACCGCCCAAGGCACCGCAACCTGGTCCTACCCGGCTTGATCCCGAGAGTTAGTGAAGGCCACCTTGAGGAACTTGAAGTTCCTCAAGGTGGCCTTCACGGCTTTACGGCGTCGGCGTGCTCGCCGCGCCCTGGCTGGTGGGCGGCGCCGCCGAGGTCGACGGCGGCTGGGCCGTCGTGCTCGGGGTGGTCGGGGTGGTGGTCGGGGACTGCGACGACGTGGTCGGCGGGGCCGAGGTCTCCGTGGTCGTCTGGGTGCTCGGGGCCGGCGAGTCCTGGGTGTCGTTCGTCGACGTCGTGGGGGTGGTCGACGGTGTGGTGTCGGTGTGACCACCGCCGTTGCCGAAGATCTTGCCGATGCCCGCGCCGGTGCCGCCGCCGATCTGGGTGCCCGTGGCCGACTCGAAGCCCACTATCGCCAGGATCGCCACGGCGAACGCCACCACGCTCGTGCCGATGATCAACGGCCAGCGCAGTTTGCGCAGCCGGGACGGCTCCTCGGGAGGTGAGTCCGGCCGGGGCAGCTGGACCGTCGGCTGGTCGGCCAGCGCCACTTCGGAACCGGTTCCACCCCGCCGCCGGATGCCCGACGTCGCCAGCTGACGCGCCTTCAGCGCGGCCGCGCGCGTGCGCTGCAGCGAGCGGAGGTAGATCTCGCCGCCGACCGTCGTGATCACGCTCGCCACGCCCGCGCCGACCACCGTGCCCGCCACGCCGAGCGTCGAGCCCAGCAGTGCCGCGGTCACCGCCGCGAGCGCCGCCGCCATCACCTGCGCGATGCGCAGACCGGACTTTTCTTCCTTCGCCGTGTCCAACTCGGAAGCCGCTGCTTTCTCCTTGCTCATGATCCCGATCCGGTAGTAAGTCTTCTCCCCTGTCCAACGTGTAAGGCGCGCGGGAAACTCCCCGCGTTGCCGCGACGTGAGAAGCACCACTCCGACTGTCCATAATGGACACTTCTGGCCGAACACTTTCTTGACATAATCGGCACATGGAACTGGTGACGATCTCTGACATCGAGGCGGCCGCGAAGCGCGTCGAAGGTGTCGCCGTGCGCACGCCGCTGTTGCTCCAAACGTGGGATCCGCGTGGGTCCCTGTGGCTCAAACCCGAATCGCTGCAACCGATCGGCGCGTTCAAGGTGCGCGGCGCGTTCAACGCGATCGCCACGCTCGAAGACGCGCGGCGCGCCCGCGGGGTCATCGCGTACTCGAGCGGCAACCACGCGCAGGCGGTCGCGTACGCCGCGCGGGAGTTCGGCGTGCCCGCGGTGATCGTCGTGCCGGACGTCGCGCCGCGGATCAAGGTCGAGGCCACCCGCTCGTACGGCGCCGAGGTGATCGAGGTGCCGATCGGCGAGCACGAGGCCAAAGCGCACGAACTGGCCGCCGAACGCGGGCTGACCCTCGTGCCGCCCTACGACGACGCGGCCATCATCGCCGGGCAGGGCACCGCGGGCCTGGAGATCGCCGAGGAGCTGCCGGACGTCGAGGTGGTGCTGGTGCCGGTGAGCGGCGGCGGGCTGGCCTCCGGCGTCGGCGTCGCGATCAAGGCGCGCTGCCCCCGGGCGAAGGTCGTCGGCGTCGAACCCGCGCTCGCCGGCGACACGACCGAGGGGCTGCGGCTCGGCCGCCAGGTCGACTGGCCGATGGCCGACCGCGCCCGCACGATCGCCGACGGCCTGCGCGCGCAGCCGTCCGAGCTGACCTTCGCGCACCTGAAGGAGGTCGTCGACACGATGGTCACGGTCACCGAGGACGAGATCCGCGACGCCATGCGCGTCCTGGCCGGCAAGGCCCGCCTGGTGGCCGAGCCGAGCGGCGCGGTGACCACGGCGGCGTACCTCCACCACGCGGCCGAGCTGCCGGAAGGCCGCACGGTCGCGATCGTCTCGGGCGGCAACGCGGACCCGGCCCTCTTCGCGGAGGTCCTCGCGGGTTAGCCCGGCCCTACGACCCGGCGACCGGGCTGCCGCGGCGGACGTGCGTCGGCGGGCCCTCGACACCGCAGTGGTAACACTCGCCCAGGTGCGGGGACTCGTCGGCGGCCGGAGCCGTCGGCTCGGCCGGTGGAGCCAGGACGCCGTTGTGGATGCCCAGCGCGATCAGCCCGCCGGCGATCGCCAGCACCGCGCAGATCACCAGGGCCATCCGCCAGCCCGCGGTGAGCGCGACGGGGTCGGCGTACGCGGACCCGGTCAGCCCGGCCGCCGCCGGCAGCACCGCGACCGCCAGGAGCCCGCCGGAGCGCGCGATGGCGTTGTTGACCCCGGACGCGACACCGGCGTAGCGGTCCGGGGCCGCGGCGAGGACCGTCGCGGTCACCGGGGCGACGACGGTCGCCAGGCCGAGCCCGAACACCACCACCGCGGGCAGCACCGTGCCGAGGTAGGACGCGCCGGGCGCGATGCGCAGCATCAGCAGCATCCCGATGCCGACGACGATCGGCCCGACGACCAGCTGCAGGCGCGGGCCGATGCGCTGGGCGAGCGCGCCCGAGCGGCCGGAGAGCAGCAGCATGATCACCGTCAGCGGCAGCCCGGCCAGCCCGGACGCCGTCGGCGAGTAACCGAGCGACACCTGCAGCTGCATGACCAGCAGCATCATCACGCCGCCGAGCGCCGCGTACATGGCGAAGGTCAGCGCGTTCGACAGGGTGAACGTCCGGTCGCGGAACAGCGACGGCGGCACCAGCGGCTCCCGCGAGCGGTGCTGGACGAAGACGAACGCGGCGAGCCCGACGATCCCCAGCACCCCCGCGACCAGCACGATCGGGTCGCCGATGCCGCGTCCCGGCGCCTCGACCAGCGCGCCGGTCACCCCGGCGAGGCCGATCGCGCCGAGCGCCGCGGCGCCGAAGTCCGGGTGGCCGGTCGCCTGCTCGTCGCGGGACTCCGGGACGAACCGGCGCGCCATCAGGACGACGGCGATCGCGATCGGCACGTTGATCAGGAACGCCAGCCGCCACGACCAGACCTGCACCAGGAAGCCGCCGAGCAGCGGCCCGGCGGCGGCCGCGATGCCGCCGAGGCCGGACCACGCGCCGATCGCGCGGGCGCGCGCGTTGTGCGCGAAGGACGACTGGAGGATCGCGAGCGACCCGGGGGTCAGGAGGGCGCCGCCGATGCCCTGCAGGATGCGCGTCACGACGAGCACCTCGGTGGACGTCGCCGCCGCGCACAGCCCGGAGGCGACGCCGAACCAGACGACGCCGATCAGGTACATGCGGCGCCGGCCGTAGCGGTCGCCGAGCGAGCCGGCGACCAGGACCAGCGCCGCGAGGGCCAGCATGTAGCCGTCGAGGATCCACTGGAGACCGGCGACGGAGGCGTGCAGCTCCTCGCCGATGCGGGGCAGGGCGACGTTGACGATCGTGCCGTCGAGCATCGCCATGCCGGACCCGAGGATGGTGGTCGCGAGCACGCCCCGGGCCGCCCCGGTGCCCCACCGGATCCCGGTGTCTTCAGTGGCTGTCACGTGCCCACTCCACCGTGCGCGGAGACGCCCGTCAACCGCGTGGTTACGGCAGCAGCGTCGTCACGAACTTGTAGCGGTCGCCGCGGTAGACCGAGCGGGCGAACTCGACCGGCTTGCCGTCGGTCGCGAACGAGTGCCGGGTCAGCATCAGCACCGGCATGCCGACGTCCGCGCCGAGCATCTCGGCCTCCTGCGGCCCGGCGAGCGAGGTCTCGATCGTCTCCTCCGCGCGTTCGAGCTCGACGCCGTACTGCTCGCGTAGAACGGCGTACAACGATCCGCCCGCGGAAATGTGCTTGCGCAGCCCGCGGAACCGGCCGGCCGGGAGGTGCGACGTCTCGAGCGCCATCGGCTGCGAGTCCGCCAGTCGAAGCCGTCGAAGGCGAAGAATTTTCGCACCGGTGCGGATTCCGAGGAGCTTCGCGAGGTCACCCTCGGCCGGCAGCTCGTCGAGCTCGAGCAGCTTCGACGACGGCTTCAGGCCCTGCTTGCGCATGTCTTCGGTGTAGGAGGACAACTGCAGCCGCTGGGCGAGCTTCGGCTCGGCCGCGAAGGTGCCTTTTCCCTGCACACGGTGCAGGCGACCCTCGGCGGTGAGGTCGGCCAGCGCCTGGCGCACGGTGGTGCGGGAGACCGTGAACTCCCCGGCGAGCGCGCGTTCGGTCGGGATCGGCGACCCGGGCGGCAGCACGTCCAGGAGGTCGAGGAGGTGCTGTTTCAGTGCCCAGTACTTGGGCTCGCGCTGCCCGCGCATCCCGGCGACGGCGCCCGCCTCGCCCGTGGTGGTGGTTTCCAACATGCCCGACTCCCTATGTCTTCCCTCATACGCGCCACGTCCCCGTAAGAAACGTACCCTTTTCCCCAAACGCGCCGCCCCACTAACATTGGTCTAGACCTGACCGACGCCGCCTGAGTCCGGTACATAATGCCGGAGGTGGAGAGGAAAATGATGACCGAACAACGGCCCGGCGAGCACATGGCCGCGGAGATCGCCCAGCAACCGGACGTCCTGGCCGGACTGGTCGAGCGTCAGGCGGAAATCGCCGGGGTGGCGGAAAAGATCTCACAACGGCCCCCGCGCTTCGCTTTGCTCGCCGCGCGTGGATCAAGTGACCACGCAGCGTTGTATGCGAAGTACCTGATCGAGGTACTGCTCGGCCTTCCGGCTGGTCTTGTTTCCCCGTCGACGGCGACGCTGTACGGCGCGCGCCCCGATCTGCGGGACGTGCTGTTCGTCACGGTCAGCCAGAGCGGTGGTTCTCCCGACCTGATCGAGGTCACCGAAACGGCGCGGCGCCAGGGCGCGCTGACGGTGTCCGTCACCAACACGCCCGACTCGCCGCTGCGGGCGGCGTCCGAGCTCGGCGTCGACATCGGCGCGGGCGTCGAGAAGGCCGTCGCGGCGACCAAGACGTACTCCGCGACGCTGATGGCGCTCTACCTCCTGATCGACGCGGTGCGCGGCGGCAAGGGGGCGGACGCCGAGAAGATCGGCGAGCTGGCGCAGCAGACCCTCGACGGCGCCGCCGAGGGCGTGCAGCGCGCGGTCGACCGGTACCGCTTCGTGGACCGCGTCCTCACCACCGGCCGCGGTTACTCCTACGCTTCGGCGCTCGAAGGCGCGCTGAAGCTGGCCGAGACCAGCTACCTCGCCGCCCGCGCGTACAGCGGCGCGGACCTGCTGCACGGCCCGGTCGCGGCGGTCAACGGCGAAACCGCGGTCCTGGCCGTGACCAGCAAGGGGCACGGCGGCCAGGCGATGCACGAGGTTCTCGAGGCCGTCGGCAAGCGCGGCGCGGACGTCCTCGCAGTCGGTTCGGCCGCCTCGGAGGTGCCCGCGGCGCTGCGCATCGACGTCGCGCCGTCGGCCGAGGAGCTCGCGCCGATCCTGGAGATCCTGCCGCTCCAGCGGATCGCGCTCGGGCTTTCCCTCGCCCGCGGCGGTGACCCGGACAGCCCGCGCGGCCTGCTGAAGGTGACCAAGACGAGGTGAGCTTCGCGATCGGCGTCGGAGGCGGGGGGAAGGAGGGCGGGGGCGGCGGGGGTGGGGGCGCACGGGGGGGGGTGGGGGGGGGGGGGGGGGGGGGGGGGAAAGCCAAAAGAGACAACG
>NZ_JBVJOW010000004.1:458874-636587 GCF_055582965.1 Amycolatopsis sp. NPDC104863 | reverse complement strand
CCAGAGCGTCCGGGTGACGGGGACAAAGAGGGGGTGGTTTTTGTAGTGGGTGTAAACGTCGGCAAGGCGGCAACCGGGGCCGCACTGGTCGACGCCGCCGGCGTCGTGCTCGGCACCGGGCGTGGCGACGGCGCCAACCCCAACGCGCACACCCCCGAGGTCGCCGCGGGCCGGATCGCCGAGACGATCACCGCGGCGCTGGGCGCGCACGACCCGCGCGACGTGCGCGCGTGCGTCGTCGGCATGGCCGGGGTCAGCAAGCTCAGCGACGTGCGCGTGGCGGCGGTGTTCGACGCGGCGTGGGTGCGAGCAGGACTCACCGCCGTGCGGGTCGTGGCCGACGCCGAAGTGGCTTACGCGTCCGCGACGTCGGCGCCGGACGGGACCGTGCTCGTCGCCGGCACCGGTTCCATCGCGGGCCGGATCCGGAAACGCCGGCTGGCCGGCACCGCGGGTGGGTACGGCTGGCTCCTCGGCGACGAGGGGTCGGCGTTCTGGCTCGGCCGCGAAGCCGTTCGTTCCACTTTGGAGGCTCTCGGGCGCGGCCTCCCCCTCGACGGCCTGCCGACCGCGGTGCTCGGCGCCGCGCTCGGTCCGTCCGGTTTGGACGTCCGGACCGACGCGCAGCGGCTGGCGGCGTCCCGCGCGGTGATCACGGCGGCCAACGCCGAAGCGCCGGTCCGGCTCGCCCGGTTCGCCCCGCTGGTGAGCGCGGCGCACGACGCCGGCGAGCCCGCGGCGACCGGGATCGTCACCCGCGCGGCGGCGCTGCTCGTCGAAAACGCCCTCGCCGCGCGCGAACCCGGCGAGTCGACCCCGGTTGTCCTGGTCGGTTCGGTGCTCACCGGCGACAGTCCGGTGGGTGCGCTGGTGCGCCGCGGATTGTCCGGCCTCGAGGTGCTGACCAGCTCCGATGGGGTGCTGGGCGCGGCGTGGCTCGCCGCCGTCGACGCGTTCGGCGAGGGGGCGCCCCGACCCGGGCCGGGAGAAAATTGAGCAAAACGCGGCGCGAAGACGTCAAAACGTCGACTGAACCCGGGTAGGCCGGGTACCGTAGGCGTTGGCCCCCGGACCCTCCCCCCTCGCCGGGGGCCGCCTTATGTCCTGGGTACGTCGTCCGGGGCGGGTTCGGGAGCGAGGCGCAACCCCGGGTGCTCCGGCGGCAACGCCCGGTAGAGCACCCAGCCGCTCACCGCGACGGTCAACGCGACCAAGGGCCACGAGAGCACCGTGCGAGCGACCCCGAGCGCGAGCACCTGGCCGGACCACCACAGCAGGCCGTAGACGACCACGCGCAGCGTGTACTGGCCGAACACCCACACCCAGCTGGCCCGTGAATACGCCTTCAGCAGCACCGGGTCGCGGCGCCAGCGCGCCTTCTGGCCGAGCACCAGGCCGACGACCACGCCGAGCAGCGGCCAGCGGACGACGATGCTGGCCGCCCAGAGCAGCGCGCTGGCCACATTGGACATCAGCTGCAGCAGGAAGAAGTCCTGGGCGCGGCCGGTGTGCAGGGCGATCAGCGCGGCCGCGACGACGGCGGCGAGGCTGACGACCAGCGCCCGGACCTTCCCGCCGCGCGCGATCCGGTAGATCCCGAGCACGACGGCCACGGCGATGGCCGCCCCGGCGCCCCACGCGGTGGACTGACCGGCGATGAGCCAGCCGGCGACAAAACCGACGGGCGGGATGCTGGCGTCGAGCGCGCCCCGGCGGCCGCCGAGGATCTGCGCGAGCGACTCACGGGGTTCTCCGGACACGTGTCCAGCGTGCCGGATCGGCCCCGTCCGGCCGCATCCAGGGAGATTTTCGCCACATCAGGTGCCGGGTTTACCTCCGAGTGTGCTGTTTCACGGCATAGCGAAGGTGAAGACTGCGTAATACAGAAGCGCAGAAGGCCGACAAGATAAGACACTGTTACCGCAGGCTGAACCCGAGGGGCCGTGGGGGTGCGGCCAGATGGTTAGTTGTGGTGTACAACTACATGTCGGGGTGTCGTCGCTGGATGGGAAGGGGACCCAACGTGTACGGAATCGACAGTTACGTGGCGCTCGGTGACAGCTTCACCGAGGGGCTCAACGACGCGCTGCCGGACGGCTCCTTCCGGGGCTGGGCCGACCGGCTGGCGGAGATCCTGGCGGCCGGGCGGCCCGACTTCCAGTACGCGAACCTGTCCCTGCGGGGCAAGATGCTCGACGAGATCCTCGACGAGCAGCTGCCGATCGCCCTGGAGCTGAAGCCCGACCTGGTCACGCTCTGCGCCGGCGGCAACGACATCATCGTCCCGGGCGCGGACGTCGACGCGGTCGCGGAGCGCCTGGAGGAGGGCGTCGCGAAGCTGCGCGAGGCGGGTATCCCGGTACTGATGTTCAACGGCCCGGACACCAAGGTCCTGTCGGTGATGTCGGTCCTGCGCGGCAAGGTGGCGATCTACAACACCCACTTGTGGGCAATCGCCGAGCGCCACGGAGCGCGCATGGTCGACCTGTGGGCAATGGGCCCGCTGCACGACCGCCGCGCTTGGAGCGACGACCGGCTGCATTTTTCGTCGGAGGCGCATCGCCGGATCGCGTTGAAGTCCGCGGAGGTCCTGGGGATCCCGGTGGAGAGCGACTGGCGCGAGCCGTGGCCGTCGGAGGCGGTGCCGTCCCGCTGGATCGACTCGCGGCGGTCGGATCTGACGTGGACGAAGGTGCACCTGCTGCCGTGGATCCGCCGGCAGCTGAGGGGCGAGTCGATGGGTGACGGGCTTTCGCCGAAGCGGCCGGAGTTGGCGCCGTTGTTGCCGTTGGATGTGCTGGAAGTGCCGGACAACGCTCGGCAGCAGGCCAGCTGAGGTTTCCGGTGGCTGCGCGGACGGCCGCCTGAGGAATCTCGGTTCGGGCTGCAAAGAAGGTCGCCCGAGGAACCTCGGTTCCGGGGCGGCCTTCATCTTTGTGCGCAGCCGCGCCGCAGAAATCGCCCACCGCTCCCTGGAGGCTGGCTCGGCGCAGCGGAGGTCGCCGCGCTCGGCACGGTCCTGGACGGCATGCACCAGCATCGGGGACCGAACTCCGGAGCTCGCCAGATATCCCGGCGGCCGTGACACGTTCCCGCGCGCTCGGGCCCGGACGTAAGTCGCCAGTGGATCACTGGGGAAGCCAGGCGTCCCGAATGACCCTTTTGCGACACTCGCCCCAGCCCCAGACATCGCCCGCCGCTCCCTGGGGGCCAGCCCCAGTCCAGCATACCGGCCCCCTCTCACGCACCGTGCCGAACCGACCACCGCAGCCGCAGTTGTCCACATGTCGACTTGCCTGGGGACAACTTGTGGACCACCACTCTTCCCCGGCTCGCCAACCCGCTCCGCCCGGCTTACAGTCCCCTTATGTCCGGTGGTCGGCGCTGGATCCTCATGCTCCCGATCGCGGTGCTGGTCACGGCGCTGCTGGCGGGGGTAGCGACCTGGGCGCAAGCCGGGCGCATCCAGCGGGACCTCACGGCGAAGACCGAAAGCGCGCTCGCCGCCGCCGGTCTTCCGCCGGGCACCCTCAGCTTCGACGGCCGGGACGCCACCCTCAGCGGCTTCCCGCCCGGTCAGGCCCTCCGCGCCCTCGAAGTCGTCCAGAGCGTCGACGGTGTCCGCGCCGCCAAGCTCGAAGGGGACATCACGCCCGTAGCACCGAGCCCGAGCCCGACAAAGCCACCCAGCACCACGGCACAGCCGACCGCACCATCGACGCAGCCGGCCGCACCACCGCCGCCCACCGACAAGGCCGGTGTGCAAGCCGAGATCGACCGGATGCTCGCCGAGGCGCCGATCACCTTCGTGCCGGACACCGCCCGGCTCACGCCCGAAGGGGAGCAGGCCGCCCGGAGCGTCGCCGTCGCCCTCACCAAGTCGCCCGAGACCTTCCGGTACCGCGTCACCGGGCACGCCGCCCGCGGGTCCGGCAGCGCGAGCGGCGCACTGAAGCTTTCCCGGGACCGTGCCAAGGCCGTCACGCGGATCCTCACCACCAACGGACTGACGACCAAGCGCGTGACCTCCCGGGGGCTGGGCGACACCCGGCCCGCGGGCGGCGGCGACGAAGACCGGCGCGTCGAGATCACGGTCGTTTAGGGGTGATGGCGGATGGTGTGGCTGTTCGGGCAGATCTGGCTGTGGCTGGTCATCGCCTTCGTGCTCGGCGCCCTCACCTCGTGGCTCGTGCTGCGCGCCGCGCAGCGCCCCAGGTCCGCTCCACAACCCGCGGCTGAACCCTACGAACCCGAGTACGAGCCCGAGCCGCTCGCCGCCGAGCAGACGCAGTTCATCCCCGCCGCCTGGACGCAGGCCGAGCGGCCCGAGGACCACCGGTTCGAAGACGAGGACGAGGAGCCCGACGGCCACCGCGAGGGACGGCTGCCGCTGCCTCCACAGCGTGGCGCGCAGGCCGAAGACTGGCCCACCGAAGAAGAACCGGCTTGGCCCGAGACCGAGGAGGCCACTCCGCGGTGGCCGCAGCAGCCTGGGCGCGGCGGCTGACACCCATCCTGGTAAATTCGGCTACGCACTGTGAGCGAGGGCTGAGGAGGGGGTGACGTGGCGCTCCCCCATTGGACGTCGCAGCAGGTCCTGCCGCCGGGGCGCCACGCGGGCGACCTCGCCGACGTCTACGAACGCCTCGTGTTCGACGCCCCGCACCAGAACGACCGCGAGATCCTCTTCAGCGCGCTCAACAGCTACCTCGGTGTCGCCCGGCGGATCATGCCGACCGGCCGGGCGTGGATCGGCGGCGAGCTCATCACCCGGACCGCCCACCCGCCGCGCAGCCTCGACGTCGTCCTCATCCCGGACGAATGGGGCGCGCTCAAGCGGCTCGACGACGCCGGGCGGTCGGCGCTCTACGGCCTGCTCACGCTGCGCGGCGTCATCGTCGGGCAGCCCGCGATGTACCTCGACCAGGTGCAGCCGGTCGGCGGCATGCTGGACGGCTTCCTGTGCCGCCCCGGCGACGAAGACGTGTGGGCCGAGGTCTGGGCCGAAGGCGGCAGGGGCTACCCGGAGATGATCTGGTGAGGAACGAGTTCCGGCGCATCGCCGACGAGATCCCCGGCGGCACGTGGCTCGACGACCTCGCGCGCGCGTCGGCGATGGCGGCGAACGCCAAGTTCGAGCGGACGTCCCGCTCACCGCTGCTGCACGTCTCGGTGATCGGTGAACAGAGCATCGACGCCTACACCTTCTCCGACATCAGCCGCGCGCTGCAGGACGCGACCGCGAAGATCGGGCACATCATCCGGAACCCGTCCGGTGAGGTCACGATCGTCCAGCAGGCCGACCGCGACAAGGCGCCGCTGATCCAGCGCGGCCAGGCGGGCAACGCGATCTTCTTCGGCTTCCCCGAGCTCGACGTCTCCGACGACGCGCTGATCGTCGACGGCATCGAGACGCTCTCCGAGCGCGCGGTCAAGGAGCTCTGCGACTTCCTGCCGGCGAACGGCTCGGACGACGGCGCGCTCGACGCCGTGCTGCTGCAGCGCGACACCGTCCGCAACGCCGTGAGCGACATCGTCAACGCCGTCGCGAAGAACGCCGGCATCGGGATGGCGCTGACGCCGACCGCCGGTGAGCAGGTCACCCGCAGCATGACCACCGAGCAGGCCCGGATCCTGCAGGGCAGCCTCCGGGAGTCCCGCGAAGAGGTCGGCTACGAGACGGTGCGCGGGCGGCTCGACGGCGTCCGCACGCGGCGGCGCATCTTCTACCTCGACCGCGAGTCGAGCGGGACCATCCAGGGCGCGGTGGCGCCGGACCTGCTCGACGAGATCAAGGAGAACCTCGACCGCCCGGTGACCGCGCGGCTGCGCGTCGTGCGGACGACGACGATCGACGGCCGCCGCGGCCGCCCGGTTTTCGAACTCCTCGAAATCACGCCCGAAGTGAGTCTTTTCGACTGACAAGTCCGATTCACGACTTTCGCTGTGGGCAACCGTGCCGACACTCGTCGTAGGCTCCGTGGCGGTATCGAACAGTGGGAACTCCGATATTCTTTCCATTGATCACCGGGCCACACCCTGCGCACGATGTCAGGAAATACCGATACCCGGCGCAAAACGGTGGGACAATGACTTTTTCCAGAATGTAACAATTTCGTCCTGGACCACGCTTATGGGTTAACGTCGTCGCACTCCCACCCGAAGGGGCTTGCATGATGACCGACCCGCAGTACCCGCCCACCGCTGCGCGTCACGGCCGGCCGGCGCCGCCGGTGACGGCGACCGAACGGCGGCAAGCGAATGCGAAGCCCGGCCGGAACATCCTGGCGATCGTCGGCCTCGTGCTCGGGTTGGCCGCGCTGGCCGTCACGTTCGTCCCGGACGTCGACTATGTCGCGTGGCCGCTGGGCGGGCTCGGCCTGATCCTGGCGATCACCGGGTTGGTCCAGGTCAAGAAGGGCACCGTGGGCGACCGCGGGCTGGCGATCACGGGCACCGCGGTCTCGGTCGTGGCGCTGCTCGCGGCGGCCGGGATGCTGCTGTACTCGACCTTCCTCGGCGGCGGCGAGGCCGGGCTGCACCTGCCGGCCGTGGCCACCGACAAGCACTCCGTGGTCTTCGAGGTCACCGCCTCCGGCGGCGCGACCGTCCGTTACGGCAGCCTCTCCGACCAGCGCACCGAAAACGCCCCCGCGAGCACCGACGCGTGGCAGGGCGAAGCGTCCTACAACAATGGTTCGTACCTTTTGACGCTCACCGCGGACACCCGGAATTCGCAGACCAACAACGAAATCGCCTGCGCCATTCTGATCGACGGCAAGAAGGTCGCGGAAAACAGCGGGACGACGATCGCGCTCTGCACGGCCAACGTGAGCTGAGCCGCGCGCCTGGCGACCGGCCGCCTACCCCCATCTCGGCCGGCCGGGCCGCCACGAGCCGCTCCTGGCGGCTCCCGGCCCCGTCGCGGTTTCCCGCGCGGGGCCCGGCACCGGCGTCTCAGCCTGCCCCTCCCCTAGGGCTCTGCCGGCACCGCCGAACCTACGCGGACGCCGCCCGCGGGCACTAAGAATCCACTAAGGATTGTCCGGTGCGGGCCGGGCCGTGACCCATTCGCAACCGAAGGTCGCACCACCGGAATCCGGATCATCGCGACCGCGCCGGCACAGTTCGAATGGGCCGCGAATACGTCACTGCAGTTCGGCGAGCTCGGTGCGGACCTCGCCGACGAGCTTCGGGTGCACGCGCTCGTAAATGCGCACCGACAACGCGAGTTGTTCGCGGGCGCCGTCGAGGTCGCCCTCGGCCCGCAGCACCCGGCCCAGGGTCAGCCGCAGCGCGCCCTCGCGCGCGACGAACTCGCGGCTGATCGCGAGGTCGATCGCCTCCCAGACGTGCCGCTCGGCCGCGGAGTGGTCGCCCGTGCGCAGGCAGAGCTCGGCCAGCTTGTCGAGTGAGACGACCACCCGGTCGTCGTCACCCAGTTCGCGGTCGATCGCCAGGCCGGCGAGCTGGTGGGTGATGGCGTCGGTCAGCCGGCCCGCCCGCTTCTCCGCCTGCGCGCAGCTGCTGAGCGCCTGCCCGCGCAACGTGACGTCGCCGGCGGCGGCCGCGGCCTTCGCGAGCCGCTCGATGGCCTGGTCGTGCTCGCCGAGCCGGCTCAGCGCGCGGCCGAGGTGCAGGTCGGCCGAGGTGACCAGCCGCTCGTCGGTGCTCCCGGCGGCCAGCCGCGCCGCGCGTTCGGCGTCGGCCAGGCCGTAGCCCGGCAGTTCGAAGGTCAGCGCGATCTCGCACCGCGCGAGCCGCAGCCAGCACTGCCCCTCGACGTCGTCCGCGGCTTCGGCGGCGGCGACGCCCAGGTCGGCCATGCGGAGCCACTCGTCCAGCAGCGGGCAGGCGACGCGGTAGCTGTGCCCGAGCCGGGCCAGCCGCCAGACGTCGTCGTGGCGGCCCGCGGTGTACGCGGCGTCGAGCACCGCGAGGAGGTTCGGCCACTCGGCGGCGAACCAGTCCTGCGCCTCGGCGAACCCGGTCAGCGGCGGCATCGCGTCGTCGGCGAGCACCCCGGAGAAGTCGAGCGGGTCGGCGACCGGGCCCAGCCGGCGCCGGGCGCGGTCGGCCGCCGCCTGGTAGTAGCGGATCGTCCAGCCGAGCGCGTCCTCGCGTTCCTTCTCACCGAGCTCCTGCTCCGCGAGTTCGCGGAGGTAGAGCCAGACGAGGTCGTGCGGGACGAAGACGTCGCGAGCGGTCTCGGCGATGAGGTTGTGCGCGGCCAGCGCGCGCAGCCGCCGCCGGGCTTCGGCGACCGGGATCTGCGCGACCGCGGCCATCACGTGCGGCCCGACCAGCACCCCGGGCACGGCGCCCAGCTGCAGGAACGTCTCCGCGATCTCGCCGGGCAGGCCGCGGAAGGAGACGTCGAAGGCCGCGCGGACACCGTCTTCGGCACCGTCGACCTGCAGCCCGGCCAGCCGGGTGCGTTCGTTGCCGAGCTCGTCGACCAGCTCTTCGGCCGTGCGTTGCGCGCTCGCCGAGAGCCGGGCGCCCGCGATGCGGAGCGCGAGCGGGAGGTACCCGCAGAGCCGCGCGAGGGCGTGGTTGAGGGCGGCCGGGCCGGCCAGCTCTTCGATGAGCCGCACGGCGTCGTCGGGCGCGAGCGTGCCGAGGACGCGCCGCCGGGCCGCGTTCGACACGGCGAGCCCGTCGAGGCGCGAGCGGCTGGTCACCACGGTCATCGTGCGCGCGCTCGGCGGCAGGAGCGGGCGGACCTGCTCGGCGGTGCGGGCGTCGTCGAGCAGCACGAGCATCCGCCGTCCGGCGATCAGCGACCGGTACAGCGCGACGCGCTCGTGAAGCAGCTCCGGGATCTTCGCGGTTTCGACGCCCAGGCCGAGCAGGAACTGCGTGAGCAGCTCCGCGGGCTCCAGCGGAGGGTGGTGCGGGTCGAAGCCGCGCAGCGACGCGAACAGGACGCCGTCCGGGAACCGCCGCGCGACGCGGTGCGCCCACCAGACGACCAGCGTGCTCTTTCCGACCCCGGCGGTACCGGTGACCACGGCGATCGTGGTTTCCCCGGCCTCGGCGCGGGTGACGAGGTCGTCGAGCCAGGCCAGCTCCTCGGTGCGCCCGGCCAGGCTCGGCACCGCGGCGGGCAGCTGCGAAACCGGCTGCCCCCGCTCGTCCGCCACCGAGCTTTCACGGGAAAGCTCCGGCCCCAGGTGGGAGCTTTCACGTGAAAGCTCGGGAAGGTCGTCGTTGAGGACGCGCTCGTGGAGCCAGCGCAGCTCGGCGCCGGGCTCGACCCCGAGGGTGCGGAGCGTCGCGCGGGAGACGGTCCGGTACAGCTCGAGCGCGTCACCGCGGCGGCCGGCGTGGTACAGCGCGCGCATCAGCTGGCCCGCGGTCCGCTCGGCCAGCGGGTCGGCCCGGACGATCGGGCTGAGCTCGACGATCAGCTCGGCGTGCCGCCCGAGCCCGAGGTCGGCGTCGACGCGGGCGCCGTGCACGGCCAGGCGGAGGTCTTCGAGTTCGGGCGCCTGCAAGGAGTCGGGCACCCCGCCGAGCGCGGGACCCTGCCACAGCGCGAGCGCCTCGGCCAGCAACGGGGCGGCGGTCTCGGGCGTGGCGACCGACGCGCGGTCGAGCAGGGTGCGCGCCCGGTGGACGTCGATCCGGTCGGCCTCGACGTCGAGGCGGTAGCCCGGCGGGGTGGTGAGGATGCTCAGGCCGTCGACCTCACGCAGGATCCGCCGCAGGTGGGAGACGTTGCCGTGGACGATGGTCCGCGCCGTCGCGGGCGGGTTGTGGCCCCAGAGCGCGTCGATGATGTCGTCGAGCCCGACGACCTTGCCGGGCTTGAGGGCGAGCAGCGCGAGCAGGCCGCGGACGCCGGGGCCGCCGATCGGGACGGGGTCGTCACCGTGGAAGAGCTGCACGGGCCCGAGCAGCTGCAACCGGGTTTCGGCCATGCTCGCGCCCACCTCCCCGGGGTCCACGGTCGTCGGCCGGCGTCTCCCTCGCCGGGGAGGTCAACCTACCGTGGTCACCGGTTGTCGAGCAGGGCCGGTACCAGCTGTTTTGGTGGTTCTGCGGATTTCGCAGCGGAGGCGGGCGAAGGGTGCGGCTTCCACCGGGACCCGGGTATGACACGACCCCGCACCATCGGTCCCGATCCGCTGGTGCGGGGTCGTGCTGAATCTCCCGGCCGGGCCGCCAGGGGGCGCGGTCCACCCGTCGTCTTCACAGGCGACCGGGCGGGTGAGCTCACCCCGAGCGAAGCACCCGCCGATCGTCCGCGAAGACGTCTGTCGCGCGGGCCACACGCCCGCGCGGTGGCGACACGGTAACAAAGCGCACCGGATCAGTCACCGCCGGGCTGTGACAGTTAGCGCGAGATCGGGGTCGAATCGCGGCCGGCGATGAACGCGGGCCGCGGGGCGCTCGCCGCGTACGGCTGCTCCAGGGCGTTTTCCACGCTGTTGAACACCAGGAAGATGTTCGAGCGCGGGTACGGGGTGATGTTGTTGCCGGAGCCGTGCATGATGTTCGAGTCGAACCACAGGGCCGAGCCCGCCTGGCCGGTGAACTGGTCGATGCCGTACTCGGCCGCCATCTTCGTGATGTCGTCCTCGTTGGGCACGCCCACCCGCTGGTCCTTGAGCGAGGCCTTGTAGTTCTCGTCCGGCGTCTCCCCGGCGCACTGGACGAACGTCCGGTGCGAGCCCGGCATGATCATCAGGCCGCCGTTGAACGGGTAGTTGTCCGTCAGCGCGATGGAGCAGCTGACCGCGCGCGGGGCCGGCATGCCGTCCTCCGCGTGCCAGGTCTCGAAGTCCGAGTGCCAGTAGAACCCGGTGCCCTTGAACCCCGGCATGTAGTTGACGCGGCTCTGGTGCACGTAGACGTCCGAACCGAGCAGCTGACGCGCCCGGTCCAGCACGCGCGGGTCGAGCACCAGTTCCGAGATCAGGTCCGAGATCACGTGGACGTCGAAGATCGACCGGACCTCACCGGTCTTCGCCTCGGTGATCACCCGCTCGTCGCGGGCGAGCTCGCGGTCGGACGACAGCCGCACCAGCTCCTGCCAGTACGCCTGGACCTCGCCCACCGAGAGCATGTCGTCGACCACGGTGTAGCCGTTGGTCTCGTGGTTCGCCAGCGTCGCGCCGTCGATCGGGCCGTCGGCTTCGGTACCCCACACCGTGGGGTGCACGCGCGGCAGGTGCGCCGGCGTACCGGTGATCCGGGTCGGGTAACCGTCGTCGACCCGGGTGTCCATCAGCGTCACGGGCTTCGCCTCCTGTTTCCTCTCCGGTTCTTACTCGGTGACGAGCGGGTACACGCCGTTCTCGTCGTGGACCTCGCGCCCGGTCACCGGGGGGTTGAACACGCAGACGCACTTGATCTCGGTCTTCGGCCGGACCTGGTGCTTGTCGTGGTCGTTGAGCAGGTACAGCGTCCCCGGCTTGAGCTGGTGCACCTCACCGGTGGCGAGGTCTTCGATCTCGCCCTCGCCGGAGGTGATGAACACCGCCTCGATGTGGTTCGCGTACCAGAAGTCGTTGACCGTCCCCGCGTACAGCGTGGTCTCGTGCACCGAGAAGCCGACGCCCTCCTTGGCGAGGATGATCCGCTTGCTGCGCCAGTTCTCGGTCTTGATGTCGGCGTCGGTGTCGGTGATCTCGTCGAGTGTGCGAACGAGCACGGGCGTGGCTCCTCTACTTCTTCAGGACGGCCTTGATGGACTCGTCGATGATCGACAGGCCCTGGGTCAGCTCGTCGTCGGTCAGGGTCAGCGGCGGCAGCAGCTTCATGACTTCGCCGTCGGGGCCGGAGGTTTCCATGAGCAGGCCGCGCGCGAACGCCTCCGCGCAGACCCGGCCGGCCAGGTCGCCGTTCTCGAACTCGAGGCCGCGCGCCAGGCCGCGGCCCTTGGCGACGAGGTTCGCGTCCGGGTAGGCCTCGACGATGCCGGAGAACGCGGCGGCGATGCGTTCGCCCTTGGCCAGGGTCGACTTCTCGAGCTCGTCGTCGCTCCAGTAGGCGTTGATCGCCTCGGTCGCGGTGACGAACGCCGGGCTGATGCCGCGGAAGGTGCCGTTGTGCTCACCCGGCTCCCAGACGTCGAGCTCCGGCTTGATCAGCGTGAGCGCCATCGGGATGCCGTAACCGCTGATGGACTTCGACAGGCAGATCATGTCCGGCTTGATCCCGGCGTCCTCGAAGCTGAAGAACGGGCCGGTGCGGCCGCAGCCCATCTGGACGTCGTCGAGGATCAGCAGGATGTTGTGGCGCTTGCAGAGGTCGTCGAGACCCTTCAGCCACTCCAGGCGCGCGGCGTTGATGCCGCCCTCGCCCTGGACGCCTTCGACGATGACCGCGGCCGGCTCGTTGAGCCCGCTGCCGGAGTCTTCGAGAAGCTTCTCGAAATACAGGAAGTCCGGCATCGCGCCATCGAAGTACGCGTCGTACGGCATCGGCGTGGCGTGCACCAGCGGCACACCCGCGCCGCCGCGCTTCATCGAGTTGCCGGTGACCGACAACGCGCCGAGCGTCATGCCGTGGAAGGCGTTGGTGAAGTTGATGACCGACTCCTTGCCGGTCACCTTGCGCGCCAGCTTCAACGCCGCCTCGACGGCGTTGGCGCCACCCGGACCCGGGAACACGACCTTGTAGTTCAGGTCGCGCGGGTCGAGGATCTTGTCGCGGAAGGTCTGCAGGAAGTCGCGCTTGGCCACGGTGAACATGTCCAGCGCGTGCGTGACGCCGTCACGCTGGATGTAGTCGATCAGCGCCTGCTTCAGCCGCGGGTTGTTGTGCCCGTAGTTGAGCGCGCCGGCTCCCGCGAAGAAGTCCAGGTAGGCCTTGCCGTTCTCGTCGTAGAGGTGGCTGCCCTGGGCGCGGTCGAACACGACGGGCCAGCCACGGCTGTAGCTGCGGACCTCGGATTCGAGCTCTTCGAAGATGCTCATGACGTTTCTTTTCTCCTACTCGCCCGGATCTTTGCGTGCTGTGAGCGGACCGATGCGGTAAAGCTCTTCCGGCAGGTGTTCACCGTCACCGGGGAAATCGGCGCCGTCGAACAGCACCGTGGTTTCCACCGCCGCCTCCCAGCGCTTGGCGAAGGAGGTGAACAGCCGGATGGACGCTTCGTTGTCCGGGGTGATGGTGGTCTCGAGGTAACGCACCCCCGCGTCGACCAGGCGGTCGTACAGGGCGTCGAGCAGCTTCCCTGCCAGGCCCTTCCCGCGCTGGGACGCGTCGACCGCGACCTGCCAGACGAACCCCACGTCGGGTTCCCCCGGCCGGCGGTAGCCGGTCACGAATCCGACCGCTTCGCCGTCCTCGCGCGCGACCACCGATGTCTCGGCGAAATCGCGGCACCACAGCATGTATGCGTACGGCGAGTTGAGATCAAGCTTGGCGGAATCGCGCGCGATTCGCCACAGCTGCGCGCCGTCCGCCTTGGTCGGGGATTCGATCAAGTGCGTTACGGACATACTCAGGAAACGTAACAGAGAATTTTCGCCCCGCCAGCGACGCAGCTCACGACCCCGCGATGACCTGGGGCGAAGCGGAGTACCCGGTGAGGAGTCCCACAAACATGTTTGAAGTGGACGGTTCCGGGGCACACGCGCGCCTGGGTCGCGAACTCATGGCTCGCGACCTACCCCGCACCATGAACCTCATCGCCGGTGATCGCAAGGCGACGGGCCGGACGAGTTGCTCAGGGTGAGCGTTCGGTGGCCGGTTCCGGGGCCGCCGGGGCCGCGGGCGCGGCGGCCGGCGTCGCCAGCACGACCGGCTCGGCGGCCGCCACCGGTTCGGCCGCCGGCGCCGCCGGCCGGTCACCGCGGCGGGCCCGCCGCCACAGCGCGCCCAGCGGCGGCACGACCCACGGCAGCAGCAGGACGACCACGAACACGACCCACCAGACCGGCGCGTCACCCCGTCCCCAGCCGGCGACCACCGAACCCAGCCAGCCGAAGAACGGCTTCGCGAGCACGGGCAGGAAGGGGGCCAGCAAGAGTCCGAGCAGCGCCAGCAGGCCGAGCAGGTAGAGCCAGCCGAGCGGCGACTTCTTCGACATCAGCAGCACGTTGACCACCACGAAGACCACCGCGCCGGCCAGCACGGGCAGGCCGATGAGCCCGACCACCGCGCTGCTGTTGCCGCCCATCAGCAGGCCCGCGATCAGGGCCAGCGCCGCGGCGACGATCGTCCCCGGCGTCTTGAGCGCCATCGAGCCCTTGGTGATCCGCCAGGTGCTGCGGGCGGTGGCCCGGACGGCGGTGACCACCGACTTCGCGGCCTTCGGCGTTGACGGCGGCACCGTCGCGGCCGCCGCGTTCACCCCGGCCGCGGCCAGCTTGATCATGGTCTTGACCAGCAGGGGCGTGCCCCGCTCGTCCGAAATCCGCTCGGCGGAGACGGTGCACGCCTGGAAGGTCTGCTGCGTCTGGTCGGCGCCTTCCAGCGGGAGATCCGGCCGGGCCAGCCCGCGGAAGACCTTGGACTTCTTGTCGCTGCCCTTCGCCTTGACGACGTCGTCCTCCGCGTGGCGGCACACGACCGGCAGCTCGGTCCGGGCGATCTCCAGCTGCCGCGCCCGGGCGAGCACGAGCGCGGTCACCGGCATGCTCGGGGGCGCCGCGGCGGCGGGTTCGTCGATCGGCTCCAACCGGGAGTTGAGTCCCAGGAAGGCGAGCTCCTGGTCGAGCTGGCATTTCAGCACGTCGACGTCCGCCTTCTCGAGGTTGTCCGCCTCGCGCGGGGGACACCAGCCGATCTCCTCGAAGGTGGCCTTCACCTCGTCGCGGAACACGGCGGGCCCGGCGAGGTCCCGGAGGTTCCGCAATCGGGCCGGGTCGAGGAGCACCTGCATGAGCCAGCCCGCTCCGTCGATCCGGCCCCACATCCAGTCGTTCGCGCGCCAGGACGCCTTGTAGAACGCGCCGAAGTAGCCCGCCTGCATGCCGGTCAGCTTGTCCCACGAGCGCCGCCGCTCCATGTCGAGCAACGTCCGCGAGTCCGCGCTGACCTGCACGAGATCGGCCCGCTGGTCGACCGCGGGCGCCTCCGCGAGCAGCCCGCGCCCGGCGACGTGCAGCGCGAGCAGCCGGGCGCGCACGACGTCGTCGTCGGGGTCGCTGTCGAGCGCGAGCCAGTCCAGCAGTGTCGCCACCTCGTCGCCTTCACCCGGTCGCGACTCGACCAGGCGTCGCAACGCGGGTGCCGTGGTGCGCAGCTCCGAGACGACGGCGGACCAGGCGTCCGCGAGGCCGTTGGTCTTCCCGAGCGCCGCCCAGTCCAGGGCCAGCTTGCCGACCCACGTCGCGAGGGTCTCGGCCGGTTCCGGCGCCGCCTGCGCCATGACCCACTGGTCGAGCTTCTCCCCGCGAGCCGAGGCCACCCGCGCGCTGTGCAGCCCGGCGCGGGCCTGGTTGAGGACGGCGGCGTCGGCCGCTTCCGGGCCGAGGCGGAAGCCCGCGTTGATCAGCTGCAGCCCAGTGGCGACGGCGTCGGCGAGCGCCGAAGTGCGGTACGGGACGAGCGCCGCCGACGACATCCGGGGCGCCGGCGGATCGGGCGGGACCTCGTGCGCCAGCCCGGCCGCGGCCGTCTGCCGCAGGGATTCCGACTTTCCCGTGAACCACTGCAGTTCCGGACTGTCCACACGGGACTGCGCGTACCGCCGGGCGGCGAGCTCGACCAGCTCGGCCGCGTCCCCGGCCGTCCGCCGCTCGAGGTAGGCGCGGGAGAGCCGCGGGTCGATCAGCGACTCGGCGCCGCCGCGCATCCCGAGGCCGGCCAGGATGACCCGGGTGTCCCGGGTCCGCGTCACCCCGGCGTTGTGCCGGGAAAGCTCTTCGAGCTCGGAGCTGATGGACTGGCTCATCACCGCGGCGACGACCTTGCCCATCGTGTTGGTCAGCAACGGGAAGTCCCCGGGATCGCAGGGGTGCACCTCGGCTTCCCGTTCCCCGGTGGGCACGACGTAGAGCAGCAGCCGCCGGACGTCGGCCGCGGCCGGCCGGGCGAAGATCTCCTGCAGCGCCGGGCGAAGCGGCTTGTTGAGCAGCACCCCGCCGTCGGTGACCCAGTGCGAGCGGGTGAGGGCGGTGTACGGGCTCATGTCCGGGTGCGCCGGGTCCGTCCGGTCCGCGCCGATCGGCACCCGCGACAGCTCGAACGCGCCGGGGTAGGAGGCGGTGGACCGCACGGCGAGGGCGAGCGGCCCGACCACCTTCGGCGTGCGCCACTGGTCGCCGTGGAACCGGAAGAGCATGCGGTGCTCGGTGTCCCGGACCAGGTTGCCCAGCGCGTCTTCGTAGCGGGTGCTCTCGCCGTCGATCATGGTCCCGGTGAGCAGCACGGTCAGATCGGCGGCGCCCGCGGCGGACGGCTGCCCGCTGCGCACGATCTGCTCGAGCGCGCCCCGGACACCGTCGAGCAGCACCCGGTCGCCGTCCAGCAACGACCTCGGCTCGGGCTCGGCGGGGTCGCGGGTCAGGTTGTCCAGCGAGCCGGTCGAGATCCAGGTGTCGCGCAGGCTTTCGGGCGTGGACCCGAAGGCTTCGGCGAGCCCGAGGCAGGCGGCGTTGACCCCGCCGGCGCTCGTCCCGGTCAGGACGTCGACCGAGAGGTCCGCCCGGAGCAGCCCGGTCAGCTTCCGGTAGAGCCCGGCGGGCGCGCCGTCCCGGGCTTCGCGCAGCAGCAGCGACGTCTCGGCGGCGACCCCGCCCATCCAGACGGCGAGGCTGGCCCCGCCGACCATGGTCATCGCGAGCCGGATCTCCTGCCGGGGCAGCGCGTCCGCGCGCGGTTCCGTCGTCTCAGCCATGGGCTCCCCCGCCCGGTAGTCGTCCGTCGCAGAGTAGAGGCGCAAGGTAAGCCCGGGGATACGTACAGGTGTACGGCCGTTCGGGTGGACTTGCTCGCCCGCACGGCCGTCAGGTGTTCACCGGGGTCAGGCCGCGAGGTGTTCCAGCAGCAGGACCTGCGCTTCACCGACCGCGAAGCCGAGCACCGCGCCCGTCGCGATCAGGATCCATTCGTCCTGCTCGAACGCCGGGCGCAGCAGGCGCTCGAACTCGCGCGGGGACAGCTCCTTCATCTTGGACACCAGCACGTTGCGGATGTCCATCGCGTCGGTCGCGTAGTCCTCGATGTACCGCATCGTCTCCGGCAGGCGGCTCATGATCTGCGACGCGATCGCCAGCTTCATGTCCTGGTACTTCCGGCTGCCCACCGCGAACACTACCAGCGGCCGGGCGACACTGCCGAGCTCCTCGTCCAGCTGACGCTGGATCAGCGCGAGCACCCGGTCGGACAGCGGGCCGTGCAGGATCGCCTCGATGACGTTGTGCGGGGTGATGATCTCCTTCGCGATCAGCTCGCCGTACGCTTCCGCGACTTCTTTGCGCCGCTTCAGGAACAACCCTTGCCACGTGACGCCGAAGTACTTGCGCGGCTCGATCGGGTAGAAGATCATCCGCAGCGCGAGCCAGTCGGTGAACCAGCCGGTGAAGAGGCCGAACAGCGGCATGATCAGCGGGAACTTGAAGAGGATCCAGGCCACCATCTGGATCACGCCGATCGCGCCGCCGAACACGAGGCCGGACCGCGCGATGAACTTGAACTCCTGCGCGCCCGCCTCCTGGAAGATCCGGTTCAGCAGGCGCTTGTCCTTGACCAGGCTGGTGACCACCATGCCCTTGAGGTCGAACACACTGTCCACATCGGACTTGATCAGGTCGAGGACGGCGGCGACCATCCGCGGCGACTCGTGCTGGACGCGCTCGATCACCAGCCGCTGCACCCGCACCGGCAGCGACTCCCAGAGCCCCGGCTGGTAGTGCCCCGCCACCTCGCGGACGATGTCCTCGACACCCGCGAGCAGCGGTTTCTCGATCTCCTGGGCGATGCGGGAAGCGTCCAGCCGCGCGACGACCTCGGCCGGCTTGATCAGCTGCTCGGTCATCGTGTCGCAGGCGATGCTCGCCATCCGCGCGGCGCGCTTGGGGACGATGCCCTGCCAGCCGAGGAACGGCTTGACCCCGATGAACTCCACCGGCTGGAACATCATCCGGATCGCGACGAGCTTGGTGCCGTAGCCGATCAGCGCGGCGACGACCGGGATCGAGACGTACAGGGGCCAGTGCTGGGCGAAGTCGGCGACGATGCCGGCGAGGAACGACCCCATCCGCTAACCGAGGCTCGGGTCGCAGGCCTGCCAGAACTCCGCGCCGAGGCGCGAGACGTGGATCGTGCGTTTGACGAACTTGGCCCGTTTGACGTGCTTCTCGGCGTCGCGCACGGTCTCGTCGGTCATCAGGATCTCGTACTGCGTCTCCAGGGCCGGCACCTCTTCGTCGAGGTCGACGAGGCCGAGCCCGATCAGCCGCGTGACGTAGCCGGGCACCTGGTCGGGCAGCGACACCCCGGCCGCCTTGCCGACCGTGGAAGCGTTGCGCAGCACCACACGGCCGCTGCCGCCGAGGCCGGTGCGCTCGGTGACGTCGAGCGCGGGGAACGGCGAGCCGTCGGACAGCGCCGACAGGATGCGGGCCTCGTCGGGCGTCAGCTGACGCAGGATGATCGCGTAGAAGTACTCGCGGGCGCGGTCCCGCCCGAAGCCGATGGAGTGGTTGAGCAGCTCGGCCATCGCGGCGCGCAGCGGCTCACCGCGGTTGTCGCGGGCCGGCACGAGCGTGACGGTCGCTTCGACCTTTCCGGGCACCGCCGGGCGGTTCATCGCGGACGCCGCGGTGAGCGCCGCGTGGTAGGGGTCGTCGACCTCGTCGAGCCGGCGGCGCAGCTCGGCCAGCAGCTGGCGCTCGACCTGCCGCACGCCGCGTTCGGCCGTCTCCACCCCGGGCAGCCGGCGGGTGAACTCGAAGCCGGTGCGTGCGGCCCAGCCGGCCAGCTGGCCGGCGCGGCGGGCCAGGTCGGCCACCTCGTCGCCGGTGCCCCGGCCGTTCGGTCGCTCTGCGTTCACGGGCGGACTCCCCTCTGCTTACGGGCTGATGCTACCTGTGGGTAGGCCGAATGGAGGTGTTTGGATGCCCACATGAGTCCGACGCGCTGGGGCCCGCCGATCGACGTCCTCCCGTTCTTCTCGAAGGAAGAACAAGCCCTGATGACGCTGCTCGGCGCGCTGACCGACGAAGACTGGACGCGCCCGACGATGTGCGCCGGCTGGACGGTCAAGGACGTCGCCGCCCACCTGCTGGGGGACAAGGTCGGCCGGCTGTCCCGCGGCCGGGACGGCCACTCCGCCGATGCCCCCCGCCCGGGTGAGTCCTTCCCGCACTTCATCAACCGGATCAACGACGAATGGGTCATCGCGTGCCGCCGGCTCTCGACCGACGTCCTGCTCACGATGATGTACGAGTTCATGGGCCAGACGACCGAGTACTGGGCCAAGCTCGACCTCGACGTCCTGGGCGAGCCGGTCAGCTGGGCCGGGGACGAGCCCGCGCCGCGCTGGCTCGACGCGGCCCGCGACTATTCGGAGTTCTGGGTCCACCACGTGCAGCTCCGCGAGGCGCTGGAGCACACGCCGCTGGAGGCGGAGTACGCCGAGCCGATCGCCGACACGTTCGTCCGCGCGCTGCCGCACACCCTGCGCGACGTCGAAGCGCGGGTCGGCAAGCAGGTCGGTTACACCGTCACCGGCGCCGGCAAGTGGCACGCCCGCCGCGAGCGCGACGGCTGGGTCCTCGACCGCGGCGCGCCGCCGTCCCGCACCCCGCTGGCCACCGTGACGACGGACCTGGACACGTTCTGGCGGCTGTGCACCCGGAACGCGGCCGACCTCGGCCGGGTGAAGACCGCAGGCGACGAAAACGTTTGCGCGCGCGTGCTGGAAATGACGTCGATCATCGTCTGACCTGCGGGCAAACGTTTGCGGTCAGCGCCGGCGCGCCTGCTTCCGCAGCTGCAGGATGCGGGCGCCGCCGATCAGCGCGACCAGCACCGCGCCGCCGATCGCGGAGAACAGCATCGCGATGGCGAGTGGCAGGCTGCCGTCGGCGCCGAAGAAGTGGACCGTCACCGAGTCCAGGTTCTGCAGGATGAAGATCAGCAGCACGACGAGCACGAGCAGGCCGGCGATCACGGCGACCCAGGTGCCGCTGATCCGCGTCGGCCGGGTCCGGGTCCGGCTCTTGGCGGCCGAGGCGGGCCGGGCGGGCGCCGGGCGCACCGGCGCCACCTCTTCCGGGCCGGGACGCACGTCGCCGGCGCGCAGCTCCGCGGGCTCCAGCGCACCCTCCGGCACGTCGGTTCCGGGCAGGTCGTGGTCTGCGGGGCCGGTGGGGCGGTCGGCCGCGCCCCCGCGCGCGTGCGTCATGAAGTCAGTGTCCGCCCGGCGCGCGGGGACCGCCGCGTCAAACCCCCTAACGGGCGAAGCCGTCGACCTCCCGGAGGACGCGCAGCGTGTTCTTCCCGGCCAGCTTCGCGCAGTCGTCCTCACTCCAGCCCCGCTCGAGCAGCGCCGCGAACAACACCGGGTACTTGGACGTGTCCTCCAGCCCCTCCGGCAGCGCGCCGACGCCGTCGTAGTCGCCGCCGAGGCCGATGTGGTCGATGCCGGCGACCTCGCGGGCGTGCTCGACGTGCGCGACGACGTCCTCGACGGTGGCCTTCGGCTTGGCCGGGCCGCCCCACTCGTCGGCGAACTTCTTGCGCGCGCCCAGGTTCCGGAAGTCCTGGCCCGCGTCGGCCATCGCGGCCTTGAGCTGCTCGTCCCAGGCCGTGACCTTCGGGGAGATGAACGCGGGCACGAACGTCGTCATCGCAACACCGCCGTTGCCGGGCAGCAGCGCGAGGACGTCGTCGGGGATGTTGCGCGGGTGGTCGTTCACCGCGAGGCAGGAGGAGTGGCTGAAGATCACCGGCACCGAGCTGACCTCGATCGCCGCCCGCATCGTCGACGGCGCGACGTGCGAGAGGTCGACCATCATCCCGATCTTGTTCATCTCACGCACGACGTCGCGGCCGAACTCGGTGAGCCCGTTGTGCTCCGGTTCGTCGGTGCCCGAGTCGGCCCAGGTGGTGTTGAAGTTGTGCGTCAGCGTCATGTACCGGACGCCGAGGCGGCGCAGGATCCGCAGCACCCCGAGCGACTCGGCGATGCTGTGCCCGCCCTCGGCGCCCAGCAGCGACGCGATCCGGCCGTCGGCGAACGCGGCCTCGGCCTCGTCGGCGGTGTCGACCAGCCGGAGCCGGTCGGGGTAGCGCTCGGCCAGCTGGTAGACGACCTCGATCTGCTCCAGCACCGCCGTCACCGCGCTGTGGCCCTCGAACTGGCAAGGCACGTACACCGACCAGAACTGCATGCCGAGCTTCCCGTCGGCGAGCTTCGGGAAGTCGGTGTGCAGGGCCGGCTGCCGGACGGTCAGGTCGAGCGACGCGGCGGCCTCGACCGGGTTGGGGCCGCCGTGCTGCCGCAGCTCCCACGGCAGGTCGTTGTGCCCGTCGGCGAGGATGGCCGAGTCCAGCAGTTGGGTAGCACGCTGCAGTGCCTCGTTAGTCATCGCCCGATCGTAGGGCGAGCCGATATACGCTCCGTACAAACGCTAGGGCTTGATCCACTTCGCCGCGGCGCGCACCCCGTCGAGCGTGATCTGGTGCCCGCCCGGATGACGATGCGTGACGACGTCGGCACCGCGTTCGCGCAGCAGGCCGATCAGCTCCTCGGTGGACGCCAGGGGCGCCATCGGGTCGTGTTCGCCGTTGGCCAGGAAGACCCGCGACGCGGACAGGTCCAGGTCGGGCGGCTGCGGCACGGGTGACATCGATGCGAAGAGAGCGGCTTCGCGCACGACCTCCGGGCGCAGCAGCGCCACCGCGGCGGCGATGTTCGCGCCGTTCGAGAAGCCGACGGCGACCAGCCGCCGGTCACCGAAGCCGTACTCCTCGCGGGCTTCGAGCACGAAGTCCGCGAGCTGGTTCGCGCGCACGACGACGTCTTCGTGGTCGAAGACCCCCTCGGCGAGCCGCCGGAACCAGCGCGCGGCGCCGTACTCCGACACCGGGCCGGCCGGGGCCAGCACCGCAGCGTCCGGGCTCAGCTCGCGGGCCAGGCCGAGCAGGTCATCCGGGCTGCCGCCGGTGCCATGCAGCAGGAGCAGCACCGGCGCGTCCGGGGCGCCCTCGGTGTACTTGTGCTCCAGCTTCATGACAGCTCCGGGTTGTTCTCGGCGGGGAGGTTCAGCGCGGGGAGCATGTGCTGGATCTCGTCACGGCGCGGCTCCAGCCACGGCGGCAGCTTGAGCGCGCGGCCCAGCTCCAGCAGCGGCTCGTCGATCGCGAAGCCCGGCTCGTCGGTCGCGACCTCCAGGAGCGTGCCGCCCGGCTCGCGGAAGTAGATCGAGCGGAAGTACTGCCGGTCCAAAATGGACGTCACGTTCACACCCTTGTCGACGAGCTCCTCGCGCCAGGCCTTCTGGGTCTGCTCGTCCGGCGCGCGCCAGGCGACGTGGTGCACGGTGCCCGCAGCGACCAGCCCGCGCGGCGCGTCCGGCGTCACGAGGACGTCGACCAGCGCGCCGGGCCCGCCTTCGCCGGCGGTGAACCGCAGCCGGTTGCTTTCCTGCGTGGCGAAGCTGAGGCCGAGGCCGTCGGTGAGCATGCCCGCGGTGGCGTCTTCCTTCGTGACCGAGAGCGTCACGGAGTGCAGGCCGCGGATCGCGTGCTCGGCCGGCACCAGCTCGGTGTCCCACGGGTCGCGCGGGTCACCCTGCGGGTGGGCGACGAGGGCGAGCTGGAGGCCATCCGGGTCGCGGAAGGTGAGCGTGTCCTCGTTGTCGGCGTTGCGGACCTCGCCGGTCTCGATCTTCTGCGCGGCCAGGTGCTGCTTCCACCAGCCGATGGACGCTTCCGGGACGGAGAACGATGTGGTCGTCGCCTGGCCGGTGCCGAGGCGGCCGCTCGGCGCGTCGGGCCAGGGGAAGAAGGTCATCAGCGAGCCGGGCTTGCCGGAGCTGTCGCCGTAGTAGAGGTGGTAGGTGCCGGGATCGTCGAAGTTCACGGTGGTCTTCACCAGCCGCAGGCCGAGGGTCCGCAGGTAGAAGTCGGCGTTGCGCTGGGGGTCGCCGCCGATGGCGGTCACGTGGTGCAGGCCGGACGTCTTGATCGACATGGTTGCCTCCTCAGGCCAAGGTAACCGCAGAACCTCTCGCGCGCAAGATATATTCCGAACAGACTTTCCGGTAGGCTGGCGTGGTGGATCCCAAGACCGACGACGACGAGATCGTCACCTGGTGGGGCCTGGTCATCGAGGGATACCTGGCCACCCAGGACAAGCTGATGGGCGAGATCGCGGACCGCCTCGGGCTCGCGCCCGCGTCGTTCGACATCCTGCTGCGGCTGGTCCGCTCGCCCGAGCACCGGATGCCGATGACCCGGCTGGCGACGGAGGCCGCGCTGTCCAGCGGCGGTTTCACGAAGGTGGCCGACCGCCTGGTGGCGGCCGACCTGATCTGCCGCGTCCCGAGCCCCGACGACCGCCGCGTCACGTTCGCGTCGCTGACCGACCACGGCCTGGAGATGGCGAACAAGGCGCGCGAGGCGGCCGCGGAGATCCTGCGCCGGATCGTGCTGACCCCGCTGGGCGACGACGCGCAGGCACTGGCGGAAGCCATGCGCACACTCCGCGCGTTCAACGGCGACGAGTGAAAAAGCACTGCTGGCCAGGGCCTTGACGAGGGCGCACGATGGATCGATGCTGACCGACTCGACCATCACGACGATGCTCCCGGTGACCGACAGCGAACGCGCCGGCCACTTCTACGCGGACTCCCTGGGCCTGAAGCAGACCGGGAAGGGCGAAGACGGAACCCTCTACTTCGCCGCGGGCGCGGGCGCGATCGGCCTGCGTGTGATGCCGGCCGGCGCCCAGAGCGAGAACACGGCCCTGAGCTTCGAAGTCGGCGACCTCCCGGCCGAGGTCTCGGCGCTGGAAGGCCGCGGCGTGCGGTTCCAGGACTTCGACGTCGAAGGGCTGAAGACGGTCGACCACATCGCCGAGCTGGGCACCGAGCGCGCCGCGTGGTTCACCGACTCCGAAGGCAACGTGCTCTGCCTGCACGAAGTGCGCGGCTGACCACCTTGGGGGCGCGGGGGTGCCGGTCCGCTCACCGGCATCCCCGCGTCATACCAAGGACGGCATCAGCTTGATCGCGTTCCCCGACAGCACCCCGCTCAGCACGTCTTGCGGCCACCCCAGCCCCACCAGCGCCCGGACGTTCGCGGCCACCGACGGCACCCCCGGCCAGTCCGTCCCGAACACGAACTTCCCCGCCAGCCGCGCCAGATCGAACCGCTGGTAGTACTCCGGCAGCTTCTTCGGCGGCAGCCCGGCGAGATCCAGCCACACGTTCTCCCGGGCCAGCGCCAGGAACGCCGCGACGTCGTACCACCAGCCGCGGCCGCCGTGCGCGAACACGAACTGCAGGGACGGGAAGTCTTCGACCACATCGGACAGCAGCTCGGGATTGCCGAAGCTGGTGCGGGACCCGGGAAAGCTCGACGTTCCCGAATGGAGGATCACCGGGACACCGCGCTCGGCGCACAACGCGTAGACCGGGTACAGCTCCTTGTCCGCCGGGGAAAACGCGCCGTGCACCGGGTGGATCTTCAGCGCCACCGCGCCGAGGTCCAGCTGCCGGGCGACCTCGGACGCGGGCGGGTGGTGCAGGTACGGGTTGACGTTCGCCACCAGCTTGAACCGCACCGGGTTGTGCGAGACCAGCGGCAGGTTGTCCTCGATCGGCTGAATTCCGGTCGCCCGCGGGCTGTACTCGCAGAACAGCAGCACCCGGTCGACGCCTTCGGACTCCATCAGCTCGTCCATCGCCGACGGGATCACCGCACCGTCGTCCGAGTACACCGACCGCCACGGGTACGCCCCCGCGAAGTCGTGCGCCCACTGCAGCCACGCCGGCTTGAGCGTCGGCAGCCGCGGGGTGTGGACGTGCGCGTCGACCACGAAGTGCCCGTCGATCACGGGCTGGGCACCACCCGCAGCGAGTCGCGGACCAGGTCGCGGATCACGTTCCGGCGGATCTTGCCCGTCGCCGTCTTCGGCAGCTCGGCCAGTTCGACCACCCCTCGGGGACGCTTGAACGCCGCGAGGCCCTCGCGGCAGAACTCGATCAGCTCTTCCGCGTCCACGGTAACCCCGGGAGCGGCCACCACGCACGCCACGGGTTTGTCGAGGCCGTCGGCGTCCGGCGCGGCGACCACCGCGACCTCGGCCACCGCCGGGTGCAACCGCAGCCGTTCCTCCACTTCGGACGGTGACACCCAGATCCCGCCCGCCTTCAGCATGTCCCCGAACCGGCCCAGGCAGGTGAACGTGCCGTCCTCGTTGCGGACGTAGCTGTCGCCGGTCCGCAGCCACTCACCCTGGAACACCAGCTTTGTCGCGTCGTAGCGGGCCCAGTACCCGGTCGCCGTCGACGGCCCGGAAACGAACAGCTCCCCCGCCTTGCCGACGGCGTCGATCACCGCGCCGGTCTCGTCGCGGATCTCCAGGGAGTACCCCGGCACCGCGACGCCGGTGGTGCCCGGCCGCACCAGGCCGGGCCGGTTCGAGAGGAAGATGTGCAACGCCTCGGTGGACCCGATGCCGTCGAGGATCTCCAGGCCGAAGCGGGCGCGGAAGCGTTCGAACAACGACGCCGGCAGCGGCTCGCCGGCCGAAACCGCGTGCCGCACCGAGGAAAACGAGTCGTCCGGGATGTCGCTGGCGAGCAGCGCCGCGTAAAACGTCGGCACAGCGAAGAACAACGACGGCTGCTCCTCCCGAGCGCGCCGGGCGAACAACGCGGGTGTCGGCCGTGAAGGCTCCAGCAGCGCCGTGCCACCCGCGCCAAGCGGGAAGAAACACGAATTCCCCAGCCCGTAAGCGAAAAACAGCTTCGGCACGGACAGGAACCGGTCGGCCGGTGTCGTCGCGAGGACACCTCGCGCGTACGTCTCGCAGACCGCGCGAATGCTCGCGTGGCGGTGCATCGCGCCTTTCGGCTGTCCCGTCGTCCCGGACGTGTACAGCCACAACGCGGGCGAGTCCTCCCACGTCCGTCCACTTCGGAACGACCCGGTCAGCGACGACCATTCGTGTGTCCGGACGGGGAACCCGGTAGCCTCGGCCCGGTCGAGCAGGACGTCGGTGACCTCCGGAGCCAGCCCGAGCGCCGTCACCGCCTGCTCGCCGAACTCGCCGGACACGCACAGCACGCGCGCCCGCGAGTCGGCCAGCATCCGGCCCAGCTCGAGCCCGGTGACCATCGTCGACACCGGCACCGCGACGGCGCCGGCCAGCATCGCGCCGAGAATGCCGGTCAGCAGCTCGACGTCGTCGACCATGCAGAACATGACCCGCTCTTCGGGCCGCACGCCGAGCTCGGTGAACCCCGCGGCGACGCGCCGCGACTCGGCCGCGAGCTCGGCGTAGGTGAGCGACCGGCGGGGCGACACGACCGCGGTCGCGTCCGGATCCCCGGCCGAAAGCAGGTACTCCGCGGCATTGAACCCTGTCGCCACCAGACCTCCTACGTGAGGTACACGTACTCGTAGTCGAAGGGCTTCCCGTTGATGCCCTGCCGCGGCGGCGCCACCCAGCTCGCGATCTTCCCCCGCTCGTACACCGGACGCATCAGCGAGCGGACGAACGTGAGGTCCTCGGTCGTGGGCAGCCACTTGTGTTTGGCGGCCTGCCAGGTCGGCTCGTCGACGATGGTGCCGTCGGGAGTGACGTGGTGGCCGGAGTTTATGCCGACTTCCCGGTTGAATCCAGGGTGCGGCAACCGGAACGTGAAGTCGATGCCGGCGTCGGAGAGGATCTTGTTCCAGCGCTTCACGCCGGTCTGGCAGTCGGCCACGTACTCGCTGCGGAGATCGAGGTTCAGCAACAGGATCGCCTGCATCTCCTCGGACGTCCACGTGCCGTCGCCGCCCGGCTTCTCCAGCGTGCGGGCGTCCCCGGTGAGCTTGTGGTCGTCCTTGCGGCGGCCCTCCTGCCAGCGGCCCTTGAGCCCGGCGGTGTAGTAGTTCGCCGCGTTCGTCGAGGTCTCGCTGCCGAACAGGTCCAGGGACACCGTGTAGTGGAAGTTGATGTAGCGCTGGATGAGGTCCAGCGGGATCCCGCCGTGCGCGGCGATGTCGAGCGTGTCGTGCTCGCGGATCAGCTCGGCGCTGCGGGTCACCACGCGGTCGACGCCGGTGGTGCCGACCATCATGTGGTGCGCCTCCTCCTTCAGCATGAACTCGCAGGTGCGCGAGAGCGGGTCGAAGGAGGACTCCTTGAGCGTGCCGAGCTGGTACTTCCCGTCGCGGTCGGTGAAGTAGGTGAACATGTAGAACGCCAGCCAGTCGGCGGTCTCCTCGTTGAACGCGCCGAGGATGCGCGGCGCGTCGGGGCTGCCGGAGTTGCGCAGCAGCAACCCTTCGGCCTCGTCACGCCCTTCGCGGCCGAAGTAGGCGTGCAGCAGGTAGACCATCGCCCACAGGTGCCGGCCCTCTTCGACGTTGACCTGGAACAGGTTCCGCAGGTCGTAGAGGCTGGGCGCGGTGAGCCCGAGGAGCTTCTGCTGCTCGACCGACGCCGGTTCGGTGTCGCCCTGGATCACGATCAGCCGCTGCAGGTCGGCGCGGTACTCGCCGGGCACCTGCTGCCAGACCGGCTCGCCCTGGTGCTCGCCGAAGGCGATCCGCCGGTCGGGGTCGCGCTCGGCGAGGAAGATGCCCCAGCGGTAGTCGGGCACGTTGACGTGGTCGAAGTGCGCCCAGCCCTCGCGGCCCACGCTGACGGCGGTGCGCAGGTAGACCCCCTGGGTCTCCAGCGTCGGGCCCATCTCGCCCCACCAGTGCATGAACTTCGGCTGCCAGCCTTCGAGCGCGCGCTGCAGCCGCCGGTCTTCGGAAAGGTTGACGTTGTTGGGGATCTTGGCGTCGTAGTCGATCTTCTCGGGCATGAGCGCTAGACCCGCTTCCTGTCGAAGACGGCCTTCTGACCAGTACCGTATCGGCGCAGCGCGCCTTCCGGGCCGGATGCGTTCGGCCGGGTGAAAATCCAGTTCTGCCAAGCCGCCAGCCGGCCGAAGATCTTGGTCTCGATGGTCTCCGGGCCGACGAACCGGTGGTTGGCCTCCATGCCGGTGAGGGCGTCCGGCGACAGTGACGCCCGGCCCTCGAGGGCGATCCGGATCTCGTCCTCCCAGTCGAGGTCGTCCGGCGCGTCGGTGACGAGGCCGAGTTCGACGGCTTCAGCGGGGGTGAGGTCGCGGTTCTTCTCGCGCGCGAGCCAGGCGAGGTGGTCGTCGTCGCCGTAGAAGCGCGTCTGCAGGCGCGTGAGGCCGTTGCCCATCGGGAACGCGCCGAAGTTGGCGTCGGTCAGCCGGATCGACGCCCGCGCGTCGCTGTCTTCGTCGTCGATCGGCGGCCCGTCGAGGATGTACTGGCGGTCCGCGGCCAGCGCGATCTCCAGCAGCGCGCCGGTGAAGCAGCTGCCGGGCTCGATCAGGGCGATCAGGCTGCGGCTGGTGACGTCGAGGCGTTTGAGCACGCGCTTGAAGTAGTGCGTGATCTCGTTGGCCAGCCAGTCCTTCGTGCCGAGGACGGCCTGCTCGTGCGCGGACACCTTCTCCGGGTCGCCCTGCGTGCGCAGGATCCAGGTTCCCGCCTCGACCTCGTTGGTGCGCAGCCGCAGGATCGTGTCGTCCAGCTCGCGCGTCATCGCGAGGAACCAGCCGTTCGCACCCTCTTCGCGCAGGTCGCCGGGGTCGTTCTCGGGGCCCTTGACGGTGATGGTGACCTGGTCCTTGACCACTTCCGTGTCGACAAAGCGATGTTCGAGCTGCGTCAGCTCGATGCCGCCCTCACCGGTCCGGTCAGACTCGCGCGCGATCTCGCGGGCCCGCTTCGCCACGGCGTCGCGGAAGCCCTGGCGGGGCACCAGCTCGTCGACCAGCCGCCAGTCGACGGCGGTCTTGCCCTTGACGCCGTCGGGGCGCGTCGCGAAGACGTCGGCGAGGTCCTTGCGCACGCGCCGCTTGTCGACGACCCGCGTCAGGCCGCCGGTGCCGGGCAGCACGCCGAGCAGCGGCACCTCCGGCAGCGCGACGGTCGAGGAGTTGTCGTCGATCAGGAGGATCTTTTCGCAGGCCAGCGCGATTTCGTACCCACCGCCGGCGCAGGCGCCGTTCACCGCGGCGACGTAGGTCTGGCCGGAGTGCTCGGTCGCGTCCTCCATGCCGTTGCGCGTCTCGTTGGTGAACTTGCAGAAGTTCACCTTCCAGTGGTGCTCGGACGCGGCGAGCATCCGGATGTTCGCGCCCGCGCAGAAGACCTTGTCCTTCGCGCTGGTCACCACCACCACGCGGACCTCGGGGTGCTCGAACCGCAGCCGCTGCGTCGCGTCGTACAGCTCGATGTCGACCCCGAGATCGTAGGAGTTGAGCTTGAGCTCGTAGCCGGGGACGAGCCCGCCCTGCTCGTCGACGTCCAGCTCCAGCCACGCCACCTCCCCGTCGACGTGGAGACGCCAGTGGCGGTACTCGTCGGGACGGCGCTCGAAGGTCACCGGTGTGGTGGTGGTCACCCGCTCGATTGTCTACATGATTTCTGCGAACGTCAATGTTGTGTAGAAACTTGATCTCGCAAGGTCACCCGGTTGAGCACCGCCCACGCCCAGGTTACGAACACCCACAGGGCCAGGGCTGCCGCCGAGTCGGTGAAGATCGTCGCGAACCAGAACACCGGGACCTGCGGCACGCCGACCAGGAAGTGGCCCGCGCTGGCCAGGCCGGACAGCGAGTAGACCAGCAGGAACACCAGCGCGCGCGGGTACCGGCCGCGCTCGTAGGCGCGGTAGCCGAACCAGCCGAAAACCGTGAACAGCACCCAGCCGAACGCGACCACGACCTGCGCGGCGAGCACGGAGATCCCCGGGATCTGCGGGTAGTCCGCCGCCCGGATGACGTTGTGCGCGTAGTGCAGCGTGGTCGAGAGCAGCGAGAAGCCGAGGATCACGCGAAGCGGCGTCAGACCCTTCTCGTGCAGAACGTCCATCACGGGCCCCCTAAGCCGATTTGATAGATCGCTCTAGCGACGGTACCGCGGAGCGGCCGCGCCGGGCAAGACACGGCCGCCCCGCGGCGTCACACCAGGTCGATGCGGTACTGCGCGACCGGGTAACCCGCCTTCGCGAAGGCCTTGGCCATCGGGACGTTCCCGACGTCGGTGGCCGCGACGACCCGGTCGGAGCCGTACGCCACGAGGTCGTGCGTGGCTTCGACCAGCAGGTCGTAGGCGTACCCGTGGCCCCGCTGCCCGGGCACCACGCCGACGTAACCGATCACCGGGTTGTAGAGGTTGCGGCTCGGCAAGGTGAGCCCGACCAGCTCGCCTTCGCGCGTGTAGGCCAGCCGCCACCAGTCCCGCGGCCCCGGCATCCACCGCATGATGTCGAGGTCTTCCTGCGCGGCTGCGTCGAGACCTTGCTCCTCGACGGTCTTGCGGACGTGCGCGTCGAGGCTGCCGACGTGCACCTGCTTGAACACCTCGAGGATGACGTCGTCGTCCGGCTCGGGCCGGAACACGAGCCGTCCCGGCCGGTCCGGCAGGCCGAGTTCCGGGGTCCAGTGGTAGCGGTGGCGCTCGACGAGCTTGCGGTAGCCCGCCTTCTCCGCCGCCTCGACGCGGACGTTCACTTCGTGCGCGACGTCCGGGTCGTCCCGCCACGCGGGTGGCGCGGTCAGCGCGTACTCCGCGCGCAGCGGCGCCGTCTTCAAGAGGTGGACAGCGGCGTCGAAGTCGGTGAAGTCGAACCAGTCCAGCGCGATCGGCTTCTCGTCCTCGGGGCCGGCCCACCAGGCGGCCCGGGCCACGACGACGCCGTCGCGCAGCGCGACCCAAGTCCACTCGGGCCGGTATTCGCCGCGTTTCGCCTGCTCGGCGAAGTTGTGCCCGAGCAACGAGAGGCCGACGAGACCACGGTCGGGCAGAGAGGTGAACAGTGCTTCTTCGCCCGCTTCGAGCGGGCGCACGACCAGTTCGGTCATGACGATCCTTCCGGGAGTGCGCTCCCGGGGTCAGCCGACCAGCACCCTCGTGCCGAGGTGGGAGCGCGTGATCAAGGGCGTGATCATCGGACCCACCTCCTTTCGCCTGGTCGAGGGTGCTCCCGCCACCCTAGGGACCCGACCCGGGGTGATCAACGGATTTTCTGGAGCACCACCCGGGTGCTCAACCGCGGCTGCGCGTAGGAGTGCGAAGCCTCCAGGACGTACTCACCCGCGATGTGCCGCCAGCCGTCCTGCCAGACCGAAACCGACCTCGGCGCGATCGCGATGTCGGTCTCGACGGCTTCGCCGGGCCCGGCTTCGACGCTCGCGAAGCCGGCGAGCCACCGGTGCGGCCGGTCACCGCGCTCGGTCGGGGCCAGATAGAGCTGGACGACTTCGCGGCCCTTGCGCTTGCCGGAGTTGCGTACGCGGACTCGGACACGCGCGCCGCCTTCGTCGTCCGGATAGACGTCGAGCTCTTCGTAGACCCAGGTCGTGTAACCCTGGCCGTGGCCGAACCAGTAGGCGGGTTGCCGGTCGGTGCGTCCCCACGCGCTGTAACCGATGTAGACGCCTTCTTCGTACGGCAGCACGCCTTCTTCCGGTGTCACGTTCGTGACGGGCGCGTCTTCGAGGACCGCCGGCCAGGTCGTCGGCAGGCGGCCGCCGGGTTCTTCGAGGCCGAAGAGGACGTCGGCGAGCGCGTCACCGCCGGCCTGGCCGGGGAACCAGGTGAGCAGCACCGCGGCGACGTCGTCCCGCCACGGCATCTCGACCGGGGAACCCGCGTTCACGACGACCACGGTGTTGGGGTTGGCTTCGGCGACCCGCGTGACCAGTTCGTCCTGCCTTCCCGGCAGGGCCAGGGAAGTCCGGTCGAAGCCCTCGCTCTCGACCTCGGCCGTGGTGCCGACGACGACCACCGCGACGTCCGACTTCCCCGCCGCGGCAACGGCTTCGTCGAGCGCGGCGTCCGGGTCGAGCACCGGGCCGCGGTGCCCGAGCGCGAAGGTGACCCAGGCGAAGGTGCCCCGCGCGAACTCCGCCATCTCCGACGGGATCCAGTAGGTCAGGCTGACCTCCACGAGCTCGTCGGCGGTCAGCTCGACTTCCCGGCGCTGCTCGTTGACCTGCATGATCGACGTGAAGACGTCGCCGCCTTCCGGCAGGTTCACGCCGTCGAAGAGGGTCTGGCCGGCGACGGTGAGGCGGAGGTCGCCGGGGCCGGTGACGGCGAAGGTGTGCGTGCCGCTTCGCTCCGGCAGGTAGGTGCCGGCGATCTCGACCGACGCGAGGGTGCCCATGTCGAGGCCGGCGGGGAGTTCCCCGATCCACGTGATCTTGGCTTCCCTGAGCGGAAATTCAGCCAATCGGGTGCCGTCCGCGGCCTTCGCCGTCGCACGGAGCCGGAAATTGTCGGTGGCCGGCGGTAGCGTCGTTCGCGGATCGGCACCGATGGCGAAAGTGAGGTCGGTGCCCGGCGGAACGGCCTTGCGGAGGCCGTCGAGAGGGGAGACGACGTGGTCGGGGAACACGGTGGCGCTGCCACCACCGAGGATCTTCGGGTCCGCGGCGAGCGCGCCGATGAGCGCGATGCTCCGCGGCTCGCGCAGGGGCAGCACGCCGGTTTCGTTGCTGAGCAGCACGAACGACCGGCGCGCGACCTCGCGCGCGACCGCTTCACCGTCCACATCGGACTTCTCCGGCCCGGGGGTGTCGCCGAGCGCGCCGGTCCGGTGGGCCAGCAGGAGCACCCGCCGGACCATGTCGTCGAGCACCTCTTCGTCGACTTCGCCACCGCGCACGGCTTCGGCGAGCCGTTCGCCGAACACCGTGCGCGGGCCGGGCATGGCGACGTCGAGGCCGCCGTTGGCGGAGGCGACGGTGTCGCGCGCGGCCAGCCAGTCGGAGACGACGAAGCCGTCGAAACCCCATTCGTCGCGCAGCACCCCGTTGAGCAGCTCGGCGTGCTGGGTCATCGTGGTGCCGTTGACGCTGTTGTAGGCGGCCATGATCCCCCACGGCTTCGCCCGCCGGACGATGAGCTCGAACGGCGCGAGGTAGAGCTCGCGCAACGCGCGTTCGCCGACGTGGACGTCGGCGGTGAAGCGTTCGGTCTCGAAGTCGTTGGCGACGAAGTGCTTGACCGTGACGGCGACCCCGCCGTCCTGCACGCCGGTGACGTACCCGGCGCCGATCATCCCGGTGAGGAGGGGATCTTCCGAGTAGCACTCGAAGTGGCGGCCGCCGAGCGGCGAGCGCTGGAGGTTGACCGTCGGCGCGAGCAGCACGTGCACGCCCTTGCGGCGGGCCTCTTGCGCGAGCAATCGGCCGGCGCGCACGGCCAGGCGCGGGTCCCAGCTCGCGGCGAGCGCCGTCGGGCTGGGCAGCGTCACCGAGGGGTCGTCCGGGCTCCACCGCACCCCGCGGACGCCGATCGGGCCGTCGGAGAGCACCAGCGACCCGAGCCCGATCTCCGGGCGGGCGGGGAGCGACCAGACGTCCTGGCCGGCGAGCAGGCTCGCCTTGGCGTCCAGGTCGAGCTCGGCCAGCAGCGCGTCGACGTCGAAGCTCATGAGCGCCCACTCTACCTGGCGGCGAGTAGTGAACGTTATGGTTCCGTGACGCCGTGTCCCGTAGGCTCGGGATCATGACCCGGGCCAGGGGCGCCGACCGCCGAGCGAGCATCGTCCGCGCGGCGTTCGAGGTGATCGCCGAGCGCGGCTACCGCGGCACGTCGCTGGCCGCCGTCGCCGACCGGGTCGGGCTGACCCAACAGGGCCTGATGCACTACTTCCCGACGAAGGAAGACCTGCTCACGGCGGTGCTGGAAACCCGGGACGAGTGGGACCTGCTGCACTTCGGCCACGCGCCGGCGGGCGACCCGTCTTCGATGACGGTGAACCAGCTGGCCGAGCTGGTCGACTACAACGCGACGCGGCCGGGCATCGTGCAGACGTACACGGTGCTGGCGGCGGACAGCGTCACGGAGGACCATCCGGCGCGGGAGTACTTCCACGACCGCTATGTGCGCGTCCGGGCGGGCATGACCGAGATGCTCGAACGTCATCGCGACGAGCTGCCCCCGGGCACCACGCCGGAACAGCTGGCGCCGATCGCGGTCGCCGTCCTCGACGGGCTGCAGCTGCAGTGGCTCCTCGACCCGGCGGCGGTCGACATGCCCGCCGGGTTCCGCACCTTCCTCACGGCGCTGGGGATCAAGCCGGACTGACGTCAGCCCATGCCCACGCTCTGCCGCTCCACCGCGATCAGCGCCACGACCCGCTCCTGCTCCCGCGGGTAGGGCGTACCGATGTACTTCGTCGCGATCCGGTCGACGATCGCCCAGCCGGCGTCGCCGTCGACCCACCGTTCCACGCGGCCGCGGATGACGACCGGCTCGAACGGGTTGTCCGCCGGGGTGAGGGAGAGCGCCACCCGCGGGTCGCGCCGCAGGTTGCGGGCCTTGCGCGAGTCCGGGCCGGTCATGATCGCGATGTACTCGCCTTCCGGGTCCACCCAGAGCGGGATCGAGTGCGGGGCGCCGTCGGGCAGCACGGTGGCGAGGTGCGCGACGACGGTGGTCGAAAGGATGCGGCGGACTTCGTTGTCGAGCATGGTGGTTCTCCTTCAGGCGACGGCGTAGTGGAGGTGGGTGACCCCGGGAGCGGGAACTGCTTCGACGAGCCGCAACCGTACGTGCGACGGCAGGTCCCGGAAGAACGACCGGCCGCCACCGAGCAGCACCGGCACCTGGTGCAGGACAACCTCGTCGACGAGCCCGGCCTCGAGCGCCGACGTCAGCACGCCCCCGCCCATGAGGCCGACGTCCTTGCCGCCGGCGATCTCGCGGGCCTTCTCGATCGCGTCCTCGATGGAGGTGGCCAGGGTCTGCCGCGCGGTCAGCTCCGGCACCGGCCGCCGGCTGAGCACCACGACCGGCGCGGCCGGATGCGGGCTCCCGCCACCGAAGTGCTCGGAGTCCTCATAGGTGGTGCGCCCGGCGACGATCGCCCCGACCCGCTCCGCGAGCTCGTCGAAGACGCGGGCGCTGGGCTCACTGAGCTTGAAGAAGTCGAAGGCGCGGCTGGGGGTGTCGCCGTCGCTGTACCAGTCGAAGAGCGTGCCACCGTCGCCGAGCCCGCGCCCGGGGCCGGCCCCACGCCCGGTGATGTACCCGTCCACCGACACCGCGTGGGCGCTGAAGACCTTGCTCATCGCCGCGATCCTTTCGAAGTTCCTTGAGGAGACTCCAAGACCGTAGCAGTGTCAGTTCCCTAAGGGAACCCCAAGTGCTAATCTAGGTCCATGCAGCGCACGAACTTCAGCGAGCTGGCGGCGTGCTCGATCGCGCGCACGCTCGACGTCATCGGAGAGCCCTGGTCCCCCCTAATCCTGCGGGACGTATGGGTGGGCTTCAGCCGCTTCGAGCAGCTCCAGGCCGACCTGGGAATCTCGCGCAAGGTCCTGACCGAGCGCCTGAACCACCTGGTCGACCAGGGAATCCTCAGCCGCCACCCGTACGACAACCGCCCCCGTTACGAGTACGTCCTGACAGAGAAGGGCCTGGACCTGGTGGACATGCTGATGGCAATGACCCACTGGGGCGACAAGTGGCTGGCGGGCAAGGCGGGCCCTCCGGTGGTGTACCGCCACCACGAGTGCGGCGAGATCACCCAAGCCGGCCTGACCTGCACAAACTGCGGCAAGCCCATGCACGCGAGGGACGTGGACGTCCTCCCGGGACCTGGCGCAGAGGTGTAGCCCTCACGGCTGCCCCGTGGACAAACCCTCCCGCAGCCTCCGCAACGTACGCAAAGTCGTCTCCAAATCCCCCTGCGACACCACCGCAGCCACCCCTTCCGCCCAAGCCTCCTGCGCCACCCCCAGCTCCCCCAGAGCCTCCCGAGCCTGCCGCGTCAACGACAACAACGGCGCCCGCCCATCCGCCGGGTTCGGCAAACGTTCCAGCATTCCGTTGCGCAGCAAGCGGTTCACCGTCTCCTGCACACTCTGCCGCCGCAACCCACGCCGCCGGGCCACCTCTGCCGCCGTCGCCGGGCCGTCCTCCAGGAAACCGAGCACCTGCCACTGCGCCGCCGTCAGCCCCACCGGCTCCGTCAGCGCGTCGCCCGCCGCCAGGAAGCCGCCGTTGCATGCGAAGACCGCGTCGATCACTCGGGTGAACGTCTCGGCTCGGTGCGACCACATGCGTGCTAGTCTCGCACATCGACAGGTACCTGTCGAAATGGAGACGACCATGGACATGCCCACCCTCGGGCCCGCGCACGACGCCCTGAAGGCCTTCGCCGGCGACTGGACCGGCACCGAAGAGCTCGCCGCCTCGGCGTGGGCGCCGGCTTCGACCGCGAGCGCCGACTGTGAATACCGGTTGGCGCTCAACGGTTTCGCCCTGGTCCAGCACTACCGCCAGCGCCGCGAAGACGGCACGGAGTTCCTGGGCCACAACATCTTCACCGCCGACCCGCGAACCGGCGAGACGCTCTGGTACGGCTTCGACAGCTACGGCTTCCCGCCCGAGTCACCCGCCCGCGGCGGCTGGGACGGCGGCACGCTGGTCCTGACCAAGAACACCGCCCGCGGGGTCGCCCGGCACCGCCTCACCCCGGGCGGCGACACCCTCACCCACGAAATCGATGTCAAGATGGGCGAAGACAGCGAATTCAGCCCATTCCTGCGCGCCCGGTACACCCGGAAAAACGGGTAGGAGGAAACAGGCGACGCCCCTCCCCCCTTACTTGAGGACGTCGCCCGTTTCCGGTCTCTGCCACCACATCCGCGGACCTGCCGCCTCGGGCGGTCCCACGGTGGGCGAATTAAACAACAATTATTAGTTATTCGGTCTTGCTCGCTTTCGCGCTATGCAGCGAGTGTGTCCCGGATATCGCCGGAGGCCCAGAGAAAACGATTACTTTCACCCGAACGGCCTAGTCTCATCGGCTGACCACCGGGACAGCGCGACACCGGCCACGCCCGGAATTGTCGGACCCCCGGAGTACAGATGAAGCGTGCCCGAACCCGCCCAGGACCCACCCCCGCTGATCGGGGTCGAAAACGTGAAGATGCCCGAGTGGGCGCGCGTCGACGAACGTGTGGCCGCCGCGGGCTTCGGCCAGGCCGTGCGCGCGCTGCCCACCGCGATCAAGGTCGTGCTGCGGCTCGCGTGGCGGACATCGCGACGGCTGACGCTGCTGGCCGGCTTCGTGCACGTCATCTCCGGGTGCGTCACGGCGTTCGGGCTGCTCGCGACGGCGAACGTCTTCACCGCGCTGCTCGAACAGGGCCCGACACCGGAGCGGGTGCTGCAGTCGCTGCCCGCGATCGCGGTGGTCACCGGCTCGTACGCGGCGCGCGCGTTGCTCGACGCCGCCGTCGCCGCGGTCGAGGGCGCGCTGCGGCCGCGGGTCACCGCAGCGGCGGACGACGCCGTGACGGCCGCGGTGGTGCGCGTCGGGCTGATCGCGTTCGAGGACGCGGACTTCCGGGAGCTCGCCCGCCAGGGCGCGCGCTTCGGCGTGCGGTCCATCGAGACGAGCCTGCGCCGCGTCGCCGACCTGACGTCGTCGGCGATCTCGCTCGCGGCGGCGATGCTCACCGCCGGATTGCTGAACCCGTGGCTGGCGCCGGTGCTGCTGCTCGCCGCGACCGCCGACGGCTTCGCGGCCGCGCGCATCGCGAAGCTGAACTACCGCCACTTCATCGACACGGTCGGGCGCAACATCCGCAAGTCCGTCGTCGAAGAGGTCGCGACCTGGCGGTCGATGGCCCTCGAACGCCACGCGCTGACGCTGCAGGAACCGCTGCTCGGCGAGTACCGGCGCATCTCGCGCAGCCTCGCGCGGGAGGAGGTCCGGCTGGCGCACCGCAGCAACCTGGTGCGGACCACCGGCCGGGCGGCGGCCGGCTTCGGCACCGCCGTCGCGTACTTCGTGCTCGGCTGGCTGCTCTACACCGGCGCGATGGAGCTCGCGCTGGCCGGCACGGCGGTGCTGGCGATGCGCACGGCGTCGACGGCGCTGTCCAACACCATGCGCGCGGTCAACTCGCTGTACGAGGACTCGTTCTACATCGGGTTCTACAACCAGCTGCTGGCGGAGTCGGTGAAGCGGCAGCCGCCGCCGACGGCGCTGACCGCGCCCGCGGACCCGGGTGAGATCCGGCTGACGGACGTCACGTTCACCTACCCGGGCCAGAAGAAACCGGCATTACGGGACATTTCGCTGACGATCCGGCGCGGTGAGGTGGTCGCGCTCGTCGGGGAGAACGGCTCGGGCAAGACCACCCTCGGCAAGCTGCTGACCGGGCTCTACCCACCGGACGCGGGCACGGTGCACTGGGACGACGTCGACCTCGCGCGGGCCGACCCGGCGTCGGTGCACACGAACATCGCGGTGATCGCGCAGGAGCCCGCGGAGTGGCCGATGACGGCGGCGAACAACGTCACGGTGGGCCGCCTCGGTCGCGCGGACCCGGACGGCCGCGCGTGGCGCGAAGCGGTGGACAGCTCGGGCGCGGCCGAGGTGATCGAGTCGTTGCCCGCCAAGGAGAACACGGTGCTGTCGAAGAAGTTCGACGAGGGCCAGGACCTTTCCGGCGGCCAGTGGCAGCGCATGGGCATCGCCCGCGGCATCTACCGCGACGCATCGGTCCTGGTGGCCGACGAGCCGACGGCCGCGCTCGACGCCCGCGCGGAGGCCCGGGTGTTCGCGGGCCTCCAGCACGCGAGCACCTCGGCCCGCGGCCGCCGCACGACGGTCCTGGTGACCCACCGGCTGGCCAACATCCGTTCGGCCGACCGGATCCTGGTGCTGGACAAGGGAAGGCTGATCGAGGAGGGCACCCACGAGGAGCTGATCAGCGCGCGCGGGACGTACCACGAGCTGTACGAGATCCAGGCCCGCGCATATCGGAAGGGCACGGAGGTTCCGGCGCCCCGAGCAGCCCGAAGCCAGGCGGATCGGTCACCGTAGGCGCGAGGAGACGGACTTTCCCGCGCCGGGCGGGGACGCCGAGCGCACGCCGGCGGGCGGCCGGACCGGCCTGCGGACAGCGGCCACGGCGATCGGGCAAACACCCATGCCCAGCCGAAACCCGGGCGACCACCCAATCTCGCGCGCAGCCGAGGCTCGGCGGCAAGCCGCCCAAACACCCGGCGATCACCCAACCTCCCGCGCACAGCCGAGGCGGCCAACCGCCCAAGCACCCGGCGATCGCAGCCCGACTCGCCCCACCCCGCGCGCGCAGCCGCGCCCCGGCGGCCGCCGGGCTCGGCGGCCAGCCCACACCCAGGCAGCGGTTCCACCCCCACCACCCGCCGGGGCAGACTGGCCTGCCGAGCTCCGAGGAGGGTCCGATGCGCCAGCTCACCGCGCTTGACGTGCAGTTCCTCAACGCCGAGTCGACCACCACCACCGGGCATGTCGGGGGCCTCTCGATCCTCGATCCCTCGACCGCGCCCGGTCGGACGCTCAGCCTCGATGACCTGCGGAACCTCATCGGCAGCCGGTTGCACCTCGCCAAACCGCTTCGGTGGCGGCTGCTGCCCGTGCCGCTCGGGCTCGACCATCCCTACTGGATCGACGATCCCGAGTTCGACCTCGAGTACCACGTCCGCGAGATCGCGCTGCCCGCGCCCGGGGACGAACAGCAGCTCGCGGAGCAGATCTCGCGGCTCACCGCGCGCCCCCTCGATCGGCGGCGGCCGCTGTGGGAGGCCTATCTCATCCACGGGCTGCAAAACGGCAGCAAAGCCGTCTACACGAAGGTCCACCACAGCGCCATCGACGGTGTCTCCGGGGCCGAGCTCATCGGCGTGCTCATGGACACCACCGCCGAGCCGCCGCCGGTGAAACCGCCGAAAACGCCGCAAAAGGAGTCCGTGCCCACCGAACTGACCCTGGCCTTCAACGGGGCGAAACGACTCGCGCTGCACCCCGTCAAAGCCGCCCTGCAGGTGCCGAAGCTGCTTCAGCACCTCGACGACGTCCCGGGCCTCAGCCGCTATCCCGGGGTCGGGCTGCTCTCCAAAGCCGGCAGCGTCCTCAACCGCGTCACCCGTCAGGGCTCCGGACGCCACGAGGCCGACCGGCCGCGGCTCGTCGCGCCGGACACCCCTTTCAACGGCCCGATCAGCCCGCACCGCCGGTTCGCCTACGGCTCCTTGCCGCTCGACGAGGTCAAGCAGGTCAAGAACGCCTTCGGCGTCACCGTCAACGACGTGGTGATGGCGTTGTGCGCCACCGTCATGCGCCGCTGGCTCGTCGACCACGACGCCCTGCCCGAGCAGCCGCTCGTGACGCTCGTCCCGCTGTCCGTCCGGACACCCGAACAGGCGAAGGACGCCGGCAACCAGGTGTCGGTGATGCTCGCGCCGCTGCCGACGCACCTCGCCGATCCCGCCGCGCGGCTGGCCGAGGTCACCAGCGCCATGATCGCCGCGAAACAGCGTTACCAGCCGCTGCCCGCGTCGTGGCTGGTCGACTTCAGCGGGATGCTGCCGGCCGCGCTCGGCGGGCTCGCCGCCCGCGCGACCATGCGGTTCCTCGGCGCCACCGCGCCCGTCGTGAACCTCGTCGTCTCGAACGTGCCCGGCTCCCAGCGCCCGCTCTACCTCGCCGGGGCGCGGCTGCTCGCGAACTACCCCGTCTCCGCGATCACCGACGCGAGTGGCGGCCTGAACATCACCGTGATGTCCTACGACGGCAAGCTGGACTTCGGGCTCGTCGCCTGCCGCGAGCTGATCCCGGACGTCTGGGACCTGATCGACCACCTGCACGACGCCCTGGCCGAGCTCACCAAGCTGGCCGCCGAGCACACCCGGGAGGCCTGATGGCGGAGCGCGTCACGGAGGTCGGCGGTGTCGAGCTGTGCCACGAGACGTTCGGCGACGCGGGCGGGCGGCCGCTGCTGCTCGTGATGGGCCTCGGCGCGCCGATGATCTGGTGGGACGAGGAGTTCTGCGAAACCCTTGCCGCACAAGGGTTCCACGTCGTCCGCTTCGACAACCGCGACTCCGGGCGGTCGAGCCGGATGCGCGGGCGGGCCAGCCTGCCGCAGGCCTACGTGCTGCACCGCGCGCCGTACTCGCTCGCCGACATGGCCGGGGACGCCGCCGGCCTGCTGGATGCGCTGGGCATCCCGGCCGCGCACGTCGCCGGGGCGTCGATGGGCGGGATGATCGCGCAGACCCTCGCCATCCGGCACCCCGAGCGGGTGCTGTCGCTGACGTCGATCATGTCCAGCACCGGTGGCCGCCTGGTCGGCAGGCCGAGTCCCAAGGCGATGTCGATGCTGCTCAGCACGCCGCCGCGCAGCCGCGCGGACTACGTCGACATGCTCGTGCGCACCTTCCGGCTGATCGGCTCGCCCGGTTACCCGTTCGACGAAGAACGCATGCGGCGCCGCGCCGAGCGGACCTTCGACCGCGGGGTGCACCCGGGCGGCACCCTCCGCCAGCTCGCGGCGATCATGGCCGAGCGCGACCGCGGGCCGCGGCTGCGCAAGGTGCGGGTGCCGGCGCTGGTGGTGCACGGCGCGCGCGACCCGCTGGTGCACGTCTCGGGCGGGCGCGCCACGGCCCGCGCGATCCCGGGCGCGGACCTCGACGTCGTCCCCGGCATGGGCCACGACCTGCCGCGCGCCGTCTGGCCGCGGGTGGTCAAGGGCATCACCCGGATCGCCGACCGCGCCGAGGTCACCCCGAAAGCGTGACCGAGCCCAGGTGCGAGAAGTGGGCGGCGACCCGCGAGCCGCGTCGCAGCGGGACCGCGTCGGTCATGCCGCCGGTCAGGACCAGCCAGCCCGGCTCCAAAGCCAGGCCCCGCGCACCCAGGGCGTTCGCCGCCAAGGCCAGCGCTTCCGCAGGGTGGCCTTGGACGGCCGCGCCGGTCGCCGTGTCGACGATCTGGCCGTCGACCTCCAGCAGCGCCGCCTCCAGCGAAAGATCGAGAGAAGACGGCGGCAGCCCCACCGGGCCCACGCTGAAGTACGCCGACGAGCCGTTGTCCGCGACGGCGTCCGGGAGCGTGAAGCGGTAGTCGGTGTATCGGCTGTCGATGATCTCGATGCCGCCGTACACGCGGTCGACCGCGGCCAGCGCCGTCGCCGCCGTGACGCCCGGGCCCGCCAGCCGCGAGCCCAGCACGAAGACCAGCTCCGGCTCGGCGCGCGGGTGGATCAACGGCGGCACCGGGACTCCGGCCGGCAGGACCATCGCGTCGGTGAGCCAGGCCAGCAGCGGTGAGCTGATGCCCATCCGTTCCTGCTTCGCCCGGGACGTCAGGCCCAGCTTGAGCCCGACCAGCGTCTCGCCGCGGGCCCGCCGCAGCCGCAGGGCCTCGTCCTGGATCGCGTACGCCGTGTCGACGTCGAGCCCGGGCCAGTCCTCCGAGAGCGGAGCCCGCTCCGACTCCGTGGCCAGCAGCGCCGCGGCTGCCTCTCGCACGTTCACGATTCCTCCGAAGCGGGAGCGAAGACCGCGGTGACACTGCCCAGGCCGGCGATCGTGGCGACCACCGTGTCCCCGGGGGACACCGGGATCGCGCGGGTCATCGACCCCGGCAGCACCACGTGCCCGGGTTCCAGCGTGACGCCGAGCGGGCCGACCGTGTTGGCCAGCCACACCAGCGAGTTCAACGGCGAGCCGAGCACCGCGCCACCCGCACCCGTCGCGGCCACCGAACCGTTCTGGTGCAGCACGCAGCCGGCGAGCCGCAGGTCCGCGTCGCCCAGAGCCGTCGGGCGGCTGCCCAGCACCACCCCGCCGGACGACGCGTTGTCGGCGATCGTGTCGAACAGCGAGATCTTCCAGTCCCGGATCCGGGAGTCGACGATCTCCAGTGACGGCAGCACGAAGTCGACGGCCCGCACCGCGTCGGCGACCGTGACGCCGGGGCCGCGCAGCGCCGAGCCGAGCACGAACGCGATCTCCGGCTCGATCCGCGGCTGCAGGAACGCCGAGGTCGGGATCGGCTGGTGCTCGAGGTGGAACATGGTGCCGGTGAGGTGCCCGTAGTCGGGCTGGTCGACGCCCATCTGCCGCTGCATCGCGGCGGACGCGAGGCCCACCTTGTGCCCGCGGACGGCGTCGCCCGCTTCGGTCCAGTGCCGCACCTGCTCCTGCTGGATCCGGTAGGCGTCCTCGACGGTCGCCTCCGGGAAGGTCTTGATCAGCGGTTCGATCGGTTCCCGCGTCGCGTAGGCCCGCGCCAGGATCGCGGCGGCCTCCTGCACCCTGCTGACTTCCACACCCGGACTCTGCCCGCGCGCGGGCGCACGCACAAGCCTGATTGTTCCGTTCAGCGGAACTCTCGCCAGGCAACCTCTTGCGCGCGAGATAATTACGGCGTAGCGTTCCCGGTACCACCAGGAGAGGACGTGAGGGACATGGCACCGACCCAGGCCGAGGTCACCAAGCTCGCCGAGATCCGCGACGAGCTGCGGGAGCGCCACCTGCACCCGGCCGCGGAACGCCCGGAGACGAACGGGCGCGGCATCCACCACACCGCGCTGATCTCCAGCGACGTCGAGCGGACGATCGAGTTCTACCAGGACATCCTCGGCTTCCCGCTCACCGAGCTGATCGAGAACCGCGACTACCCGGGCTCCAGCCACTTCTTCTTCGACGTCGGCAACGGCAACGCCGTCGCGTTCTTCGACCTGCCCGGCCTCGACCTCGGCCCGTACGCGGAAGTCCTCGGTGGACTGCACCACCTGGCCCTGTCCGTCACGCCCGAACGGTGGAGCGTGATCAAGGACAAGCTCGACGAAGCCGGCGTGCAGTACCTGCTGGAGAGCAAGACCTCCATCTACCTGTCCGATCCGGACGGTGCCCGCGTCGAGCTGATCTCCGACCCGCTGGGCGAGATGTACGGCGAGAAGATCGGCTGAAAGCGTGGTCGGAGACGTCGTGCGCCGTTTAGCCTGTGCGCGACGTCTGGAGGTCCGATGCCCGACTGGTCGCTCTCCCGCGCGAAAGCGCGGCTCGATCACCGCGAGCTGCTCGACGAACTGACCGCGCGCACCCGGTTCGAGGTGCGGCTGCACCTGAACGAGCCGGCGACGAACGGCAGTTACGACGAGCTGACGAGCATCTTCGCGATCGGCCACGGCGAGTGCGCCGCGCTGCTGGCGCACCGCCGGCTGCTGCCGTTGTGGGAGCGTCTCCTGCTCGCGCGGTACGCCCGGCGCCTGCACGGCAAGGCGATCACCCGCAGTGTCGGCGTGGTTCCGGCGGAGGTCGCGCCGCAGGCCGCGCGGGCCTTCGGCGCCGAGATCGCCGAGCTGGCGCCCGGCTCGGGGGACACCGGCGCGAAGTACGACCTGCAGGGCCGCGGCCTGCTGACGGTGTTCCGCATCGCCGTCGGGGCCCAGGGCGAGATCTGGCCGGACCGCCACGAGGTGACCACGACGTCCGCGCGCAACATCCTGACCTGCGCCGGGACGTTCGCCCGCCGCAAGCCGTGGCACGTCCTGTGGCCGGTCTACCGCGTGCGCGGCCTGCGGCTCTGGAAGCTTTGACACCGCCGGAGCGTTCCCCCCACATGAAGGCAGAGGAAATCCTCGAAGGCGCGAAGACCATCGCCGTCGTCGGGCTGAGCCGGGACCCGGCGAAGGCCGCGCACGGTGTGCCGGCGGTGCTGCAGGCCCACGGCTTCCGCATCATCCCGGTGCACCCGTCCGCGACCGAGCTGCTCGGCGAGAAGGTCTACCGGTCGCTGAAGGACATCCCGGAGCCGGTCGACCTCGTCGACGTCTTCCGGCCGTCCCCCGAAGCCGCCGGTATCGCGCGGGAGGCCGTCGAGATCGGCGCGAAGGCGCTGTGGCTGCAGCAGGGCATCGTCTCCGCCGAAGCGCGCCGCATCGCCGAAGAAGGCGGGCTCGAGTACGTCGAGAACCGCTGCACGGCCGTGGTGCGCGCGACGGCCGCGATCTCGAAGAACTAGCCGGACGCTCCGAAGTGGACGATGCGGTGGCGGTCCGGGTCGGCGACCCAGACCCCGCCCGCGCCGTCGTCGGCGGTGTCCCGCGGTGAGCTGATGCCCTCGGTCGAGTCCGGAAGCGCCGCGCCCGTGCGGGTGTCGAAGCGCGCGACGCGCCCGAGGTCCTCGACCAGCAGCCGGCCGGCCGGGTCGATCGTGACCCCGCTCGGCCGGCCGAAGGTCCCGAACTCGCGCACGAACCCGCCCTGCCACGAGTACTGCACCACGCGGCGGTTGCCGGTGTCGGCGACGTAGACGTTGCCCGCCGTGTCGACCGCGACGGCTTCCGGCGCCTTGAGCCGCCCGGCCAGCACGCGCACGAGCGCGCCGTCGCGGGTGAACGCCTGCACGCGGTTGTTGCCGGTGTCGGCCACCCACACCCGTCCGCGCGCGTCGACGGCGATGCCGCGCGGCGCCCTGAACTGGCCCGGCCCCGAGCCGGGCCCGCCGAACGCGCGCTCGCGCGTTGCGGCTTCGCTGGTGGTCACGTCGCCAGGATCGCCGATCACGGGCCGCGACGACCAGTACCGAAAAGAGTGTTCAACCGCTGTTCCGCCCACGCTCACCAGCTCCAGCGGGAGCACGTCCGCCGCGCCAGGAAGCTGTACGCGGGCAGCGGTCCGAGCCAGTCCGCCTCGACCCCGCCGTCGGCGAGACCGGCGACGGCGTCCCGGACGACGAGCAGGTCTCCCATCCCGACGAGGAACGCCCACCGCTCGTCGGCCGACTCGCCCGCCGGCAGCGACACCGAGTCGCGGGCGCGTTCGGCGACCGCCGAGAGCAGCACGTCGGAGCGCGCCGCCCGCCACGCCGACCCGGGTTCGGTGAACCGCAGGCAGACGTGCACCTCGGCCAGGCCGTCGAGCCGCTCGAGATCGGCGCGGTACTCGTCGGCGGCGGGCGCGAGCACGTCGGTGCGGACGGCGTCCTCGTCGTCGGCCACCGTGCCGAACCGGACCGGCAGCACCGGGCCGCCTTCGACGAGCGCGGACACCACGGCCAGGTGCACGGCCGGGTCCGGCTCGGGTTCGCCGACGACCATCGCGAGGTCTTCCCAGCACACCGTCCGCGGCGCGCGCGGGTGCCCGGCCCGCACGACGCCGTAGAGCTGCAGCGTCACGGCCGGTCGACCGAGACGGCCGGTTCCACCGGCACGGCCACCGCGGGTGTCGGCGGCGGGGGCGGGATGAGCCCGGTCGTCTGCCCGAGCCCCTGGGAGATCTGCCCGGGCACGGTGGTGTTCTGCAGGCGCTGCATCGCTTCGAGGTACCGGATGTAGGTGTCGACGCTGGCGATCACGATCCGCGCTTCGATCGCGAGAAGCTCGATCCCGATCACCGACACGCGCACCGACGCGTCGATCACGAGTCCCTTGTCCAGCAGGATGTCGAGGGTGTCGGCGAGGCCGCCGCCGGTCTGTCCGGGTCTGGTCACCTAGAGCCTTTCGTCGAGGGCGGCGCGGATCTCCGCGAACCGGATCTCCAGCGCGATCAGGGCTTGGCCGAGGTCTTCGACCTGGGCCGGGGTGAGCGTGTCCATGCGGCGCAGCGCCTGGCGTTCGAGCACTTCGCGGAGGATGTCGAGCACGGTGACCACGAGGTGGCCGAGCCCGCGGCCCGCGTCGGCGGGGATGCGGAGGGGTTCGCTCATTCTTCGATCCCGAGCAGCAGCAACCGCAGGTCGAGCCGGACGAGGTTGATGCCGGCGAGCGAGATCACCACGTCCCCGGTCACGACGGCGCCGCGGTGCACCACCCGGTCGAGCAGGTCGGCGACGGCTTCGGCGGGGTTGGTTCCCGTGATCGCCACGTGGTCAGCCATCGGCCACGCCCAGCTCGACGTCGGTGAACGAGTACGGCGGCCACGGCCCGGACGTCTCGACCACCGCGCCCGCGGTGCGCAGCTCGCGGGCGAACCACTCGAACTCGGCGTGGAACGCGGCCTCCCGCCCGGTTTCGACGAGGTAGGCGGTGTTGACCAGCACGCCGTGCGGCCGGGCCCGCCCGATGCTGTCGGCGGCGTGCCGGCGCAGCGCTCCCTCGAGCCGCCCGGCGGCGCCGGCGATGTCCTCGCGGGCCCGGTCGACCGCCTTCAGCCGTTCGCGGCGCCGGACGAGGTACTGCGTGCCGGTCAGGCCCGCGGCGTCCGGCCGGGTGGTCGTCGCCGGCTCGGTGTGCCGGACGCGCACGCCCCACTCGCGGTGGCCCTCGACCTCGTCGAGGCAGTCGCGGGCCTGGTCGTAGGCGACCTCCAGGAGCCGTTTCACCGAAGCCTCACCGTCGAGGACCGTGCCGAACCGCAGGGGCAGCACGGGTTCGTGCCGGAACACCGCGCGCACCACGGCGTCGTGCTCGCGGGCCAGCTCGGCCAGCGTGCCGTCGACCGGGTCGAGCGTGTCGATCCGGTCGAAGCACGCGGGCGCCACTTCGGAGACGACCACGCCGAGGTCGCGGTAGCCGATGAGCCGCGACGCGGGCTCGATGTCCAAAGTGGCCGGTCGGTTGCGCGTGATCGCGTAGGCGCACAGCCAGTCGTTCACCGCTGCTCTCCCGTCACGCGCGGCGCGGGCAGCCGGGCCTCGAGGTCGGCGACGCGCGACGCCAGTTCTTCACGCTGGGCGTTCGGCGAGAAGAACGGGTCGTTCGTCCACCAGTCCATCCCCATTTCCCGGGCGGTCTGCGCGGACGCGATGAACAACCGGATCCGCAGGGTCAGCAATTCGACGTCGACGACGCTGACCCCGATGTCACCGGCTATCACCACACCCTTGTCGAGCACTCGTTCCAGAATGTCCGCCAATGAATCGGACGAAGCGGCCAATCGGTCGACCTTCCTTTCAGGAATCGGTGGCGCCCCGGGTGAACCGCCGCAGCCGCTCGCACGCGACCAGCTCGCCGGTGCCGTCGAGGTCCACCCGGTAGGTGGCCATCACACTGGTGGAGTCCGGGATCCGGGCCAGCTCGACGACGTCTACGAGCACGGACCAGCCGCCGTCGGCGCGGGTCCGGACGCCGGTCACGGCGTGCGGGGTCAGTCCGGTCACGACGCCGAACAGGGCCCTCGCTTCGCGAATGGCGTCGGCGGCGCGGAGCCGGGAAACGGAATTCTCGGGGGACTCTTGAACATTGTTACTGGGGGCGGGGAACGGTGGTGGCGATTCGGTCATCGCTTTCCTCGTCGCGGGTGGGTGCCCACCGTAGCAACGGCCACAACCATCCGCAGGTGTGCTGCGGGACGCTATTTTTCACCGGTTCGCGGGAACGGATGGGCTCTCCGCGGCAACCCGTCGCGGCAAACGGCGGAACCCGGAACACCCGGCCGCACCAATTTCCCGATTCTCCGCGCGAAGTTACGATCGAGTAACGTCCACGAGCCGGTACCCGACCCCCCGGACCGTCTCGATGGTGCGGGTGCCGAACGGGACGTCGATCTTGCGGCGCAGGTACCCGACGTACACCTCGACGACGTTCTCGTCACCGTCGTAGTGCGCGTCCCAGACGTGGGCGAGGATCTCGTTCTTCGTCAGCGCGGTGCCCGCGCGGCGCAGCAGGAACTCCAGCAGCCCGAACTCCCGCGCGGTCAGCTCGATCCGTTTCTGTCCTCTGTAGACGGTCCGGGCCGAGGGGTCGAGGCGCAGGTCGCCCGCCTCCAGCACGGCGGGGCGGGCCGGGGCGCCGCGGCGCAGCAGCGCCCGCAGCCGGGCGATGAGGACCACGAAGGAGAACGGCTTGGACAGGTAGTCGTCGGCGCCGAGGTCGAACGCGTCGGCCTCGTCGTACTCGCCGTCCTTCGCGGTGAGCATCAGCACCGGCGTCCAGTTCTCCGCCGCCCGCAGGCGTTTGAGGACCTCGTAACCGGACAGCTCGGGCAGCATGATGTCGAGCACCACGACGTCGTGCTCGTGCCCGAGCGCGCGGCGGAGCCCGTCGGCGCCCGTGTGCGCGACGTCGACGGTGAAGCCCTCGGCGACGAGCCCGCGCCGCAGCGTCTCCGCGAACTCGCGCTCGTCCTCCACGATCAGCAGCCGCACTACTCCTCCTTCGCCAGTTCGAAGACCGGCAGCTCCAGCACGAACCGCGCGCCCGGCCCGTCCGACGCGGCGTAGCGCGCCCGGCCGCCGTGCCGAGCCGCGATGCCCGCGACGATCGGCAGGCCGAGCCCGGTGCCGCCGTGCCCGCGCTGGCGCGACGCGTCGAGCCGGACGAACCGCTCGAAGATCCGGTCGCGGTCGGCCTCGCCGACGCCGGGCCCGTCGTCGCTCACCTCGACCACGGCGAGCTCACCGCGCACCGAGCTGGTGACGCTGATGCGCGAACGCGCGTGGCCGCGCGCGTTGTCGACGAGGTTCCGCACCGCCCGCCGCAGCTGGGCCTCGCTGCCGCGAACCTTCGCCGGCCCCGCCCGGACCTCGACCGCCAGCGTGCACTCGCCGCGGACCCGCTCGGCCTCGGCGCGGACGATGTCGTCGAGGTCGACCTCGGTGCGCGCCGGCCGGTCGGTCGTGTCGTCGGTGCGGGCCAGCATCAGCAGGTCGTCGACGAGCTCCCGCAGCCGCGCGGTCTCCCGGCCGATCACCGGCACCAGGTCGCCGGTGCTTTCCGGGTGCCGGCCGGAGACGTCGAGCGCGGTGCTGATCGTCGAGAGCGGCGACCGGAGCTCGTGGCTGGCGTCGGCGACGAACCGGCGTTGCGCCGCCTGCGCCGACGCGAGCCGCCCGAGCATCCCGTTGAGCGTCACGGCCAGGCGGTGCACCTCGTCCCCGCCCGGCGGCAGCGGGACGCGCGCCGCGAGGTCGTGCGTCGAGATCTCCGCGACGGTCCGGCGCATCCGCTCCACCGGCCGCAGCGCCGAGCCGACCGCGCGGTACACCGCGAACCCGGCGATGGCCAGCAGCGGGACGGCGATCAGGCCGAGCAGCAGGGTCAGCCGGGTCGACGCCTCGGTCACCGGCTCCAGCGAGCGCGCGGAGATGACGGTGAACGGCCCGCCCGGCCCGTTCACCTCCTGGGACACCACCCGGTAGTCGTCCCCGTCGCCGTTGAGGCCGAGCGGGAGCGTCTCGACGGTCTCGTGCCCGACGGACGGCTGCGCGGTGGTCAGCGGCGGGTGCCCGACGATGGCCGGGTCGCTCGCGATCGGCACCCGGCGCGCGTTCAGGACCTGGGTGACGGCTTCGGTGTCGCCGGTGCTGGCGACGTCGCTCGCGCTGAGGTCCCGCGCGCCCTCCCGGACGAGCTGGATGGCGACCTGCCGCCCGGTGCCGCGGGCACTCTCGGTGACGCTGCGGTCCAGCGACTCCTCCAGCAGCAGCACCACGACCACCCCGGCGGCGGCGATGGCCAGTGCGAGCGCGAGCACCGCCACCGCGGTGGTGCGCATCCGGACACCGGTCGCGGCGATCACCCTGCCGAGGTTCATCAACGCAGCGTAACCGCGGGTGAGGCCGGCGCGCGGAGCCGGCACGGTCACGTCCATTTTGCCGCCGTCACCGGCGCCGGCGGGTCGCGGTGAGCCGTTCGACGCGCAGGCGGTCGACCTCGGGCAGCTCGAGCGGCGGCAGCGGTACCCCGGCCGCCCAGGTCAGCAGCAGGTCCGCCAGCGCGGGGTTGCGGGCGAGCGTCGGGCCGTGCAGGTAGGTGCCGACGACCTGGCCGGTCACCGCGCCTTCGGTGCCGTCGCCGTTGCCGGTGCCGCGCACGACGTGGCCGAGCGGTTCGCTGCCGGCGCCGAGCTTGCTGACGCCGAGGTGGTTCTCGAACCCGGTGAGCGGGGCGCCGCCGAGCAGGTCCGACGACGTCGCGACCAGCTCGGACACCGCCCGCCGCTCGCCGGGCTCGGTGGTGACGTCGAGCAGGCCGAGGCCGTCGTGGTCGACCCCGTCGAGCCCGCGGAAGCGGGTGCCGAGCACCTGCAGGCCGGCGCAGACGCCGAACACGACAGCCCCGCTCGTCATCGCCCGCCGGTGCTTCCGCAGGTGCGCCGCGGCGAGGGCCTGCGCGCCGTCCTCACCGCCCCCGAGCAGGTAGAGGTCCAGGGTCGACGGCACCGGCTCGCCGAGCCCGACCGGCACGACCTCGGCGTCGAACCCGCGCCAGCGCAGCCGCCGGCAGAGGACCTGAGCGTTGCCGGAGTCGCCGTAGGTGCCGAGCACCTCGGGCAGCAGAAGTCCGATGTGGACGATCGAGTCACGCATCCGGCAGCCGGCCCACCAGGTCGCGGAACGCGGTGTAGTTGGCGACGAGCTCGACGCCGCCGGGCGGCAGCGCGTCGATCGCGGCGACCGGGTCGGGCTCGGCCCAGTGCGCGACCTCGGCGTAGCAGAGCCGCACGGCGAGGTCGGCGCCGCGCTCGCCGGTGACGACGACCTGGCGGCCGCGCAGCCGTTCGAAGTGCACGTCCCAGAGCCAGGACAGGTCGCGGCCATCGGCCTCCTGGGCGTTGACCGCGACGACGACCGGGGTGTCCTCATCCAGCACGCGCAGCGTCTCGGCCCAGCCGGCCGGGTTCTTGGCCAGCATCAGCCGCACGGAGTGCCGCGACCTGCGGATCGTCCGGTAGCGCCCGCCGATGTCGGTGATGGTCCGCAGCCGCGCGGCGGCGGTGTGCGGCGGCACGCCGAGCCGGTGCGCGGCGGCGAGCGCGAACGCGGCGTTCGCCCGGTTCGCGTCGCCGGGCAGCCGCAGGTCCAGGTCGACCTCACGGCCGCCGGGCGTGCCGACGAGGTCGCCGTCCAGGGTCCAGGTGGGTTCGGGCCGGGCGAGACCGCAGGCGCAGCTCCAGTGCTCCTTCTCGTGTTCGATCGGGCCGTCGCAGCGCGGGCAGGCGGTCGAGTCGCCGGTCCACCGCCGGCCGGTGCCGACCCACACCAGCTTCGCCGCCACGCTCGCCGCGGAGGTGACGAGAACGTCGTCAGCATTGGCGACAATCGTGGTTTCGGGATGTTCGGCGATCGCGGCGCGCAGTTCGCGCTCGGTCGAGCGGACCTCGCCGACGCGGTCGAGCTGGTCGCGGCTGAGGTTGAGCAGGACGAGCATCGCGGGTTTCAGCTGGCCGGCGACCCAGCGCAGGTAGGTCTCGTCGACTTCGAGGACGGCATACGGCGCGTCGGGGCGCGCGGCCAGGGCGGCGAGGACGCCGTCGGGCATGTTGGCGCCGTCGCTGTTGGCGGCGACCTCGGCCAGGGCTTCGAGGGCGCGGGTGATCATCAGGGCCGTGGTGGTCTTGCCGTTGGTGCCGGTGACGAGCACCACGGCGCGCTCCCGGCCGAGGCGGCGGAGGGCCTTCGGGTCGAGCGCGAGCGTGACCCGGCCGCCGATGACGCCGCCCCGGCCGAGGCCGGCGCTGCGCGAGAGCCAGGCGGAGAGGCGCCCGGCGGCCACGGACGCGCGGGTACGGAGAGGGCTTCGGACGGTCACGCCCCGACGGTGCCTGCCGGGCGCTGTGATTTTGCTGAGTGCGCGGCCGCCGGACGGTCCGAAAAGGACATGAATGGTGACCGCAAACAATTCACGTTCACGAATGTGACATTCATGGATCTGAACGCCCATCCGTGTCGAAGCTGTCGAACGAGCCTCGTCACGAGTGCACAACCGCCATAGGTAGGGAACTTAACGATCGGAGGTTGTACCAATTAGCGTCCGCAAGTAACCGCATTCTTCTGAAGCGTTTCAAGATCTTCCGCAGATACATCGGAGGTGTTACCGTCCAAGCCCACCCAGCGGAAAGCCTTGCCGCTGAGCGGGAAAACCCGAACGTCCAACGGAGGGCAACGTGGGACCGGAGCGCGGGCTGGAACAGAGCGGCACTCTCGAACGCGGGCTCGCGGTGCTCGAGCACGTGGGTCGGCACCAGGAGATTTCCACCAATGCGATCGCGCGGCAACTGGGGCTTTCCCGCAGCGCCGCCTACCGCATCGTCGGCACGCTGAAGAACCTCGAATACCTCGAAGCCGACCAGGTCACCGGCCGCGTGCGGCTTGGGACGCGGCTGGTCGAGCTCGGCGCCCGCGCGATGGCGGCGACCGACCTGCACCGCTGCGCCCCGCGGTACCTCGCCTCGCTCGCCGAACGCTCCGGCGAGACGACCTACCTGGCCGTGCCGGACAACGACACCATGGTCTACGTCGCCACCGAACGCAGCGCCAGCGCCGTGACGCTCGCCTGCCGCCTCGGCACCCGGCGGCCGCAGCACGCGACGTCGCTCGGGAAGGCGTGGCTCGCCGCGCTGCCGGAGATCGACCGCGCCGAGCGCGTCCGCCGGATGAAGCTGGACTCGCTGACCCTCAAGACGATCATCGACCCGCACCGGCTGCTCGACGAGCTCGCGAAGACGAGCCGGCGCGGCTGGGCGGTCGACGAGGTCGAGAACGAGCCGGACGTCGGGTGCGTCGCCGCCGCCGTCCGCGACCACTCGGGCCGGCCGATCGCCGCCATCAGCATCGCCGGACCGGCCCCGCGGGTGCTGCGCCGGCTCGACGAGCTGGGCGCCTCCGTGGCCGGGACCGCCGCCGCCCTGTCCCTGCGCCTCGGTTACGTGCGGGGCCGGCCGGCCTGACCCCGCTCCCCCCTGCGACCACGGCGAAGGAGCCGAGCGTGACCTGGATCCAGGACTACCAGCCGGCGGGCGGACTGTGGGTCTCCGCGGCGCTCGCCGCGCTCCCGATCATCGTGCTGCTGGTCGCGCTCGGCGTGGTCCGCCTCTCCGCGCACCTCTCGGCGGCGCTCGCGCTGGTCACCGCGCTGGGCGTGGCCCTGCTGCTGTACCGGATGCCGGCCGCGCTGGCGTTCGACTCGGCGGCGATGGGGGTGCTGTTCGGCGTCTGGTCGGTGGCCTGGATCGCCTTCCACGCCGTGTACTTCCACAACGTCACGGTCGCGACCGGCCGGTTCGACAGCATCAAGCGGGTCCTCGCCGGGTTCAGCGAGGACCGGCGGCTGCAGGCGCTGCTCATCGCGTTCGGCTTCGGCGCGCTGCTCGAAGGGGTCGCCGGCGGCGGGTCCCCGATCGCGATCACCGCGGCGATGATGGCCGCGCTCGGCTTCCCGCCGGTCAAGGCCGTGGTGCTGGCGCTGCTGGCGAACACCGCGCCGGTGGCGTTCGGCGGGCTGGGCAACCCGCTGATCGTGCTCGGCCGGCTGACCGCGCCGATCATGCACCTCAAGCCGGACCAGGCGACGGACCTGTTCTCGTCGATGGTCGGCCGTCAGGTGCCGGTGCTCGCGCTGATCATCCCGGCGTTCCTGGTCGTGGTGCTGGCGGGCTGGAAGCGGATGCTCGAGGTGTGGCCGGCGGTGCTGACCGCCGGGCTCGCGTTCGCGGTGATGCAGTTCGTGGTGTCGAACTACATCAGCGCCAGCCTGGTCGACGTCCTCGCCGCGCTCACCGCGATGGCCGCGCTGTGGATCCTGACGCGCTTCTGGCAGCCCGCCTCGGTCTGGCGCTTCGACGGCGAGGAGGCCGTCGCGAAGAGCCTGGGCGCCGCGAAGGCCGAGCGCGGCGCGCTCTACGCGTGGACGCCGTACATCATCCTGATCCTGGCGATCTTCCTGTCGCGGATCGGGACGATCTTCAAGAACCTGCCGGTCTGGCTCGACCTGACGAAGCTGCTGCACCGGGCGGACTGGATCTTCGCCTGGCCGGGGCTGCACAACCACGTCGTCCAGCACCCGCCGATCACGGCGAAGAACGCGCCGTACGCGGCGACGTTCACGGTGGACTTCCTGTTCTCGCCCGGCACGGTCGCGCTGGTCGCGGCGGTGATCGCCGGGTTCGTCATGGGCGGGCGGCCGGGTCTGCTGCTCGCGACGTACCGGAAGACGCTGGTCCAGATGCGCTGGGCGCTGGCCACGATCTTCATGATCCTGGCGATCGCGTTCGTGATGAACTACTCGGGCGCGACGCAGACGCTGGGCCTGGCCCTGGCGACGACGGGCGTGATCTTCCCGCTGTTCTCGGCCTACATCGGCTGGCTGGGCGTGTTCCTGACGGGTTCGGACGCGTCGACGAACAGCCTGTTCGGCCCGATGCAGGTGATTTCGGCCCAGCAGCTGCACATCGACCCGATCCTGGCGGGCGCGACGAACACGTCCGGCGGCGTGATGGGCAAGATGATCTCGCCCCAGAACCTCTCGATCGGCGCGACGGCGATCGGCCAGAGCGGCAAGGAGGGGTCCCTGCTGCGGCAGACGTTCCTCTGGTCGTTGCTGCTGACGGCGGTGGTCGGCGTGATTTCGCTGCTGCAGGCCACGATCCTGACGGCGATGATCCCCTCGCCCTAGGCTGGCGGCATGGCTTCTGACGGGCTTGCCTCCTTCGGCTACGAGCTGGGTCTGCTGAAACGCGTCCGCCGGTCGGGCTGGTGGCACGCGGGCGTCCGCGACCCGGAGTCGGTCGGCGAGCACAGCCTGCGCGCCGCCCAGCTGGCGGCGCTGATCGCGGCGGAGGAGGGGGCGTCGCCGGAGCGGGCGGCGTTCCTGGCGGTCTGGCACGACACACAGGAGACACGAACGGGCGACCTCCCGCTGACGGCGGTGGACTACCTGGAGAAGCCGTCCCCGCGAGCCATCACGGCGGACCAGACGGCTGCGCTGCCGCCGCGCTCGCAGTCGGTGGTGCGGTCGGCCGTGGACGAGTACGAGAGCCGCGTTTCGGCCGAGGCGTTGTGCGCGAAGGACGCGGACAAGCTGGAGATGTTGTTGCAGGCGTTGGAGTATCGCGACGTCGGGGTGCAGCGGGTCGACGAGTGGATCGAGTCGGCGCGGAAGGGGTTGACGACGGAGACGGCCCGGAAGATCGCGGAAGCGGCGTTGACGCTGTCACCGCTGTCCTGGCGGGATCGCTAACGGCCCACCGCGGTCGCGCGGTCCAGCAGCAGCGCCCGCTCCCGCGCGTTCTCCGTCATCTCGGCCGCGCGGCGGAACTCCTTCTCCGCCTCCTCCAGCCGTCCCAGCTTCTGCAGCAGGTCGCCGCGGACGCTGGGCAGCAGGTGGTAGTCCTTGAGCGCCGGCTCGTCCGCCACCGCGTCGACCACCGCCAGGCCGGCCTCGGGGCCGTACGCCATCGCCACCGCCACCCCGCGGTTCAGCTCGATCACCGGGGACGGCTGGAGCTGGCCGAGTCCCTCGTACAGGGCCGCGATGCGGCCCCAGTCCGTCTCGTCCGCCGTGCGGGCGCGGGCGTGGCAGGCCGCGATCGCCGCCTGGGCCGAGTACGGGCCGTACGCCCCCTCCGCGATCTGCTCCGACAGGGCCAGTGCCGCCAGGCCGTGCTGGATCAGCAGGCGGTCCCAGCGGGCGCGGTCCTGGTCGAGCAGCAGCACCGGCTCGCCGTTCGGGCCGGTGCGGGCCTTCGCCCGGGACGCCTGCAGCTCCATCAGCGCGACCAGGCCGTGGATCTCGGACTCACTCGGCATCAGCGCGGCGAGGACACGGCCGAGGCGCATCGCCTCGTCGCAGATCGCCGGGCGCATCCAGTCGTCGCCGCGGGTCGCCGAATACCCCTCGTTGAACACCAGGTAGATGACCTCGAGCACGGACGAAAGCCGCGCGACGCGCTCGTCGCCCTCCGGGACCTCGAACGGCACCTTCGCCGCCGCCAGCGCCTTTTTCGCCCGCACGATCCGCTGCGCGATCGTCGACTCGCGCACCAGGAACGCGCGGGCGATCTCGTCGGTCGTCAGGCCGCCGAGCATCCGCAACGTCAGCGCGACACGGGCCTGCGTGTTCAGCACCGGGTGGCAGGCGACGAACAGCAGGCGCAGCAGGTCGTCCTCGATGTGGTCGTCGAGGGCCGCGTCGAAGTCCGGCAGCACGCCGTCGCCGAGCTGCTGGTCGCGGCCGACCTCTTCGAGCTTCTCCGCGTACCGCTCGTTGCGGCGGAACTGGTCGACCGCGCGGCGCTTCGCGATGGTCATCAGCCACGCGCCGGGGTTGCGCGGCACGCCGGACTCCGGCCACTGCTCCAGCGCCGCGACCAGCGCGTCCTGCGCCAGTTCCTCGGCGAGACCGACGTCGCCACGGGCCATCCGGGCCAGGCCCGCGATGAGCCGCGGCGACTCGATCCGCCACACCGTCTCGACCGTGCTCCGGGTGTCCGCTACCGTCACCCGGCCATTCGACAGGGTGATCGGCCGCGGTGCAACCCACTACCCGGCGATGGCCCGGATCTCCACCGTGCCGCCCTTGGCCTCCGGGTTCGGCGCCTGCTTCATCAGCGCGACGACGTCCTCGAGCGAATCACCGTTCAGGAGGCCCTCGTCGAGCAGCCGCGCGTTGAAGCGCATCAGGCGTCCCCGGCAGCCTGCGCGCGCAGCCGTCCTTCCAGCTCGGCGACCTCGGGCGTCATGTTCTCGAAGTCGGACGCCTCGGCGACGCGCCGGATCTCGACCTCGCCGTGCTCGCCCTCGGGGTTCGGCATCCGCTTGATCCACTCGACGCACTCGTCGCGGTCGCGGCACTGGAGGATCCAGAACCCGCCGACGAGCTCCTTCGACTCGGTGAACGGCCCGTCGACGACCTTGGGCTCTTCCTTGCCGTCGAAGACGACCCGGGCGCCTTCCGCGCTCGGCGCGAGGCCCTCGCCGGCGAGCATGATGCCGGCCTTGACCATTTCTTCGTTGAACTTCCCCATCTCGGCGAGCAGCTCGGCGCTGGGGGCCTTGCTGTCGGTGTGCTCGTTCGTCTTGACGATCACCATGAAGCGCATCGCGGAGTCCCTTCGTTCGGTCTTGCCCACGCGTCGAACGGCCGTGCCCCGGATCGACAGCGTCCGCCAAAAAACTTTCGCGCGGGAAAACTAGCAGCTCAGGGTCGGTCCGGGTGGGCAAATCGGACAGGGGAGAATCAACGGCCGTGGCGGTTCTCCCCGACGACCTCTCCTCCGCGCTCGACGACGAGCTGGCCAGGCACCCCGTGCCGAGGCTGACGCAGTCCGTCGACCGGCTCAGCACGCGCTACCGCCAGGGTGACGCGGCGACTTCACCCATCCTCAGTTCCGAAGCCGACGTCGCCGCGTACGCGGGCTATCGGATGCCCGCCACCTACGCGGCCGTACACGCTGTGCTCGCCGAAGCCGCTTCGCGCGCGCCCGGCTTCGAACCGCGTACGCAGGTCGACGTCGGCGGAGGCACGGGCGCCGCGGTCTGGGCGGCCGCGGCCGTCTGGCCGTCGCTGGCGAAGTGCACGGTGCTCGAGCAGGTCGCCGGCGCGATCGGGCTCGGCAAGCGGCTCGCCGCCGGGGCGTCGCTGCCCGCGGTCCGCGGTGCGGAGTGGCGACGCGGGTTTGTCGACCCGGCGGCGCCCGCCCCGGAGGCGGACCTCGTGACGCTGTCGTACGTCCTCGGCGAGCTGCCGGAGGCGACGCGCGCCGACGTCGTGCGGTGGCTGGCCGCGAAGGCCGGGGCCGTCGCGCTGATCGAGCCGGGCACCCCCGCGGGGTACGAGCGGATCCGCGCCGTGCGGGCGCAGCTGGTCGACGAGGGTCTGCACGTCGTCGCGCCCTGCCCGCACGACGCCGCGTGCCCGATCGTGCCGGGCGAGGACTGGTGCCACTTCGCCGCGCGGCTCCCGCGGTCGGGCCTGCACCGCCGGCTGAAGGCGGGCACGCTGGGGTTCGAGGACGAGAAGTTCGCGTACGTCGTCGCGGCGCGCTTCACACCGGAGCGCCCGGACGCGCGGATCATCCGGCACCCGAAGAAGCACAAGGGCTGGGTGGCCCTCGACCTGTGCACCCCGGACGGCTTGAAGCCGGGCGTCGCGGTGTCGAAGAAGCAGGGCCCGCGCTACCGAGCCGCCCGCGACGCCGAGTGGGGCGACGGCTGGTCGGCGAACTAGGGCATCCGCACGGTCCGCAGGAACGCCGGCAGCAACCACGGCCGCGGCCCGCCGATCCGCACTCCACCGCTCAACACCGCCCGCACCCGGGAGATCCGGCCGAACATCATCGGCACCAGCACCGCCGGGTCGAACCGCAACCGGACGTCCGCCGTGCCGTCCGGTTCCTCGAAACGCAGCTCGCCGTGTTGCAGCGCCAGTACTCCCGGGCGAGTGTGCGCCGAGCGGAACTCGACCGCGATCCGTCGGGGTGACAGTGTTGCGTCCTCGAGGAGGCGGCCCATGTCGTTGCGCACCATGCCGAACAGGAACAGCTCCAGGAACAACGCCTCGTGCGCCGCGGGGATCGGCCACTGCCGCCCCGCCGCACGCGCGATGTCGAGGCCGTGGATCAGCATCTCGTTGACCAGGTGCGCGAGCACGCCCGCGACCGGCACGCGCGAGCTGCCCAGCCACCACACCGGCTTCTCCGGGTCCAGGTCCGCGCTCACCATCAGCACTTCGGCGATGTCCGCGCGCAGCCGCTCGGCCAGCCGCACCGGGTCGCGCTCCGGGTAGAGCTCGAGCGCGAGGGCATTCATGTCGGAGATCGTGTCGACGCTGGCCGCGCCGATCGGGTCCTTCAGGCCCGGCAGCGGGAGCGGGCCGCCGTCGCCGCGGATCATCGCCGTGTACATCAGCGCGATCATCCCCACGTGGGACGCCGTTTCGGCGACCGACCACTCGCCGAGCGAGCGCGCGTGCGCGCCCGGCACGCCGGCCACCAGGTCCGCGAACCGGCCACCGACCTCCGGCAGCGCGGCGCGCACGGCTTGCCACTTTTCGCCCGTCACAGCTTCCGACGGTAAGGGGGTGACGCGCCGGGCGGATCTTCCAAGGTGCGCAGGTATCTTCGCCGCATGGCCCGGTTCCTGCCCCGGTCGACCCGGGTGCGGGTCGCCTTCTTCGCCGCTCTCGCGTCGGCGCTCGTGCTCGGCCTGGGTTCGTTCTGGTTCGTGAACGCGCTGAGAAGCGGCCTCGAAACCTCCGCGAACCAGCTCGCCAGCGAGAAGGCCCGCGCGATCGGGTCCCTGCTCGACGCCGGGGTCAAGCCGGTCGAGGTCGCCCGGCAGCTCGACTACGCCGGGTACTGGATCAGGCGTGACAAGTCGGGCGACACCGGCTGCCCGGACGAGCCGGGGAACACCGGCACGACCGTCGGCCAGGCACGGGTCTACGGACCGGACTGCGTCCTGGGGTGGCCCTTCGGCGGGGACAACACCGTGGTGTCGCAGACCGGGACGACCGACCAGCAGCACTTCGTCCAGGCGTCGGTGCCGCTCGACCCCATCGGCCTCCAGACCGTCGAAACCGCCCAGCGGATCCTCTGGGGCGGCGTGCCCGCGGCCGCGCTGCTGATCGGCGCGGTCGCCTGGTTCGCCGTCCGGCGGTCGCTGCGGGCGGTGGGCGCGATCCGCGCCGAGGTCGACGGCGTGCGCGCGGGTGACCTCGGCCGGCGCGTCCCGGTGCCGGACTCCGGGGACGAGATCACCCAGCTCGCCGTGACGATGAACGAGATGCTGGCCCGGCTCGACCGGGCGGTGCAGCGGCAGAGCCGGTTCACCGCGGACGCGTCGCACGAGCTGCGGACGCCGCTGGCGTCGATGCGCACGCAGCTGGAGGTGCAGCTCGCCCACCCGGACCGGCTCGACTGGCGCCGCAGCTACCGCAACGCCGTCCTCGACGTCACGCGGATGGAAGCGCTGGCCGGTGACCTGCTGCTGCTCAGCAAGCTCGACACGGACCAGCCGGCCGGCACCGCGCCGGTCGCGCTGGCGGACCTGGTTTCCGAACACGTCGCCGAGCGGCTCCCGCGGGACGGCGTCGAAATCACGACGCACATCGAGGCGATGCCGGTGGTGCGCGGCCACGCGGGACGGCTGGAGCGCGTGCTGCGCAACCTCGTCGACAACGCCGAGCGGCACACGAAGAGCCGCGTGACGATCACGCTCACCGCGTTCGACAGCCAGGCTGTGCTGACGGTCGAGGACGACGGTCCCGGCATTCCCGCCGAAGACCGCGAGCGCGTCTTCGACCGGTTCGTGCGGCTCGACGAAGACCGCGCCCGCGAAGACGACGGCGGCTCCGGGCTCGGCCTCGCGATCGCCGCCGAGATCGCACGGACGCACGGCGGCACCCTGCGGGTCACCGACAGCACGTCCGGCGCGCGCTTGGAGCTCCGCCTGCCGCTCGCCTGAAGACTTCTTCAGCTTGCTTAAGCTCCGGTTCAGCGTGGCCACCCGAGCATCCGGCCATGCTGATCGATCTCGCGCCGGCTCCGGCGCGCACGCGCGAAAGCCGCGCGGTCCCCTACGTCGTCGCTTCGGTCGCCTTCGCCGGGTACGCGGCTTGGTCGCTGCAGCGGCTGCGGACGTTCGACGCGAGCGGGTTCGACCTGGGGATCTTCGAGCAGGCCGTGCGGTCCTACGCGCACGGGCACTGGCCGGTGTCGGACCTGCTCGGCCCGGGCGCGCCGACGCTCGGTGACCACTTCCACCCGATCCTGGCGCTGCTGGCGCCGTTCTACCTGCTCTGGCCGGGGCCGGGGTGCCTGCTGGTCGCGCAGGCTTTTCTGTTCGCGCTCTCCGCCGTGCCCGTGATGCGCTGCGCGTCGCGGGTGCTGGGCGCGCGCCCGGGTGCGGTGGTGGGCGCGGGGTACGTGCTGTCGTGGGGGCTGCTGTCCGCGGTGAACTTCGACTTCCACGAGGTCTGCTTCGCCGTGCCGATGGTGGCGTTCGCCGCGGAGCACCTGCTGCGCGGACGGTGGCGGGCCGCCGTCTGGTGCGCGCTGCCGCTGGTGCTGGTCAAGGAGGACCTGCCGCTGACGCTCGCCGCGGTGGGCGTGGTGCTGGTCCTGAACAAGCAGCGACGGCTCGGCTGGGCGGTCGTCGTCTTCGGCGTGGCTTCGTCGATCCTGCTGGTGACGGTGGTGCTGCCGGCGCTGAATCCCGCGGGCGCGTACGCGCACAGCGGCGGCTTGAACCCTTTCGGCGGGTCGATCGTCAAGGTCTCGATGCTGCTGGCGCTGGTCGCGCCGACGGCGTTCGCGGCCGTGCGCTCACCGGTGCTTTTGCTGGCGGTGCCGACCCTGCTGTGGCGGCTGGTGTCGGCGAACGACCGCTACTGGGGCCTGGGCTACCACTACAGCGCGGTCCTGATGCCGATCGTGTTCCTCGCGGCGGCGGACGGCGTCCGCCGCTTCGACCGGCGGTGGCTCTTGCCGGTGTTCGCGCTGGTCGCGGGGCTGGGCTCGCTGGCGCTGCAGGCGGCGCACCTGACGAGCGGAGTCTGGACGCCGTCGCAGCGGGACGGCGTCAGCGCGGTGCTGTCCCGCATCCCGGACGGCGCGACGGTCCTGGCGTCCAACCGCCTGGCCCCGCGGCTGACGTCCCGCTGCACGGTGCTGTTCTTCGACGGAGTGTCAGCGGAGCGGCCGGAGTGGGTGGTGGTCGCGAAGCCGGAGCAGTCCTGGCCGACCACGCTGGAGACGAAGGCTTTTGCACTCGGTGAGCTGCGGAGCACGGGATACGTGAGCGTCGCGGAGACGGACGCTGTGGTGCTGCTCCACCGTGCGTAGAGAAATCGCAGCGGTAACCGGCCAGTCGGGGGGCGTGCCGGCCGGTTACCGCCGCACCGAGAAAGAGGGAGCCCCACGCCCAGAATGACGCGCGGCCCCCCGCTTCACCCGATCGAGTGACGCCCAGGCTCAGGCCGGGTCGGCCAGGATGCCGTTCACGTAGGAGCCCGGGTGGGTTGCCGCGTCCTGGCGGAGGACCGGGAGGTCCGCCGGCCAGCTCGCCTCCAGCGGGGTCCGCTGCCCCGGCGGGATCGTCACCAGCTTCTTCGGGGTCCACGTCGGCTCACCGGCGGCCGGCTTCACGACCGTGATCGTCGCCGACGCCGTTGTCCCTGCCGTCACCTCGTTGTACTTCACGCCGTTGTCGACGCGCGGCAGGTGGTACACCGGGCCGAATGTCGCGTCGTCCGGGCCGACCAGGTCGACGCCCGGGACGCCGTACAGGCCGCACGTGTGGTCCGTCGTGTTGCGGTAGGTCAGCGGGATGTCGTACTGGCCCGGCGCGTCGTTCTTCTCGGCCGGCTTGCCCAGCAGGACCTCCAGGTCCGCCGTGGTGCAGCGCGGCGTCGCGGTCGACGCCGGCGCGACCCCGCCCCCGGAAGCCCCCTGAGCAGCGGCCGGAGCCGGAGCAGCCGGAGCCGGAGCGGCAGGAGCAGCCGCCGAAGTGCCACAAGCGGCCAACGCGAACGCCCCCGCCGCCGTGCCGATCCCGATCAAGATGCGCTTCATGGTGGTTCCCCTCCCGAAGATCAGTTGCTGACCGGCGTGACCTGGACGGCCGCGCCCTTCACGAGCGCCCCCGCCGGCCACGCGACGCTCACCGGCTGGCCGAACGGCCCGGTCGGCAGGTCGAACGTGACGAAGTCCGCCGCGACCCCCGCCTCGGCCGAACGCTGCACGATCCGCGACTCCGCCGGGTGGCCGGCACGCAGGTTCACCGGGAGGGCCTGGCTGCCGTCCGCGGTGGTGGTCACCGGGAGCCGCTGCCCGCCGGCGAGGAAGCTCAACGCCGTCGGCGTGCCTTCGAGCTTGCAGTTCGTGGTCGGCGACGTCGCGGTGTAGGTGAGGACGTAGGCCTCGTGCCCGGCGGCGTTCGACGGGTCCGGCGTGACCGACACGTGGACGTCCGAGGCGCCGCACGGGGTGTCGCTCGGCATGGCGTTCGCGGCCCCTCCGGCCAGGAACAGCCCACCGGCCGCCAGGCCCCCGACGATCAGCGCGGTAGCGGTTCGCTTCATGGTGATCCTCCCTCGTTCCGTGATCAACTGGACTCACTGGGAAAGATGCCCACGGACCCCTCGGGGATGCGCCGGGATGGGGTCGATCACCCGAAAGCAACCCACCGCCGCGCCGGACGTCAAGACAATTGTCAACTACGGCCGAAGCAGACGAACGGCATCAGCGGTTCCGCCTGTGCCGCGTCGGCCAGCGCCCGCGCCGGCGGAGTGCCCGTCGACAGGGCCCGGTGGTAGGCCAGCATCACGCCGCCCGCGGTGCGGTCGTCGACCCGCGCCACGCTCGAAACCACCGTGCGGCTCCCGCCGTAGAGCAGCGCCGCGGTGAACCCGAGGACCTCGTCACCCGCGCGGACCACCGTCTGGCCGACGTCGCACGAAGACAGCACGACCTGTTCCGGCGCCGTCGAAAGCTGCTGGACGTCGTAGGCCATCAGCGGCCCGTCGGCCAGGTTGAGCCGCGAGAACAGCACGTTCTCCTGCTCGTGGTGGCCGTGCGCGGCGAAGTGCGCCAGCCGGCAGCCGTCGAACGCCTTGAGCGTCGCCGTGACCGTCGCGTCCGGCCCGGTCAGCACCTCCGCCTCCGGGTACAACGGCTTCAGCAGCGCGATCTCCGCTTCCGCGTGGGTCAGGTCGGAGCCCGCGACGAGCAGCGGCGCCCCGGCGGCCTGGCGCGGACGGCGGCCCGCGTCGAGCCAGGCCGACGACGACGGCGTGACCGTCACCGGGCGGCCGTGCAACGTCGGCAGCAGCCCCCACGGGATCGCCGAAAGCGCGCCGGTCGGCACCACGACGACGTCGAGGTCGCCGAGCCGGGACGCCAAGGGCGCCAGCAGGATCGAGTCCAGCGCGGTGACCTGGGTGCGCACCGAGCGGCGGATGACCCGGTCCAGCTGCGGCGGGAGCTGCCGCCCGCACAACGCGTCGAGGTCGCTGTGCAGCCGCGCGACCGGCTCGACGACGGCCGAAGCCGGGCCGAGCTCGATCAGCGCGACCCGATGGTCGGCGATCACCTGCGCGCACAACGCGCCGTGGTCGGCGAGGAAGCACACCATCGCGCTGCCGGTGGCCGCGAGCTCGTCGCCGATCTCGCCGAGCTTGGCCTCCGGGTGGTCGACTTCGGCGCCTTCGGCCTGCCAGCCCTTGGCGCGGATCTCCCGTTCCAGCGCGGCACACCGCTTCACGGCCTGGCTGTCCGGCTTCCCGGACAGCTCGCCCGCGCGGATCTGCATCGACAGGAACCGCAGCTCGGCGACGGCGTCGACGGTCTGCGGGTGCGCGGGCGGGCGCACCGGCCGGAACCGGAACGCCTGCGCGCGCGAGCGGTCGAGCCAGCGGAACACCACGCCGGGTGAACGCTGGGCGAGCGCCGCGGCGAGTCCGGCGTCCGCGAGCTCCTTGCCCAGCGACGTCGTCCCGGTCTGCAGGTCGACACTGCCGAACCGGCTGCGGTGCCGCTGCAGCTGGGTCAGACCGGCCCGCGCGTTCGCGAACGTGATACGCCGGTTGCCGCCGGCCGCGCCGAGCTCGGCCAGGGCCAGCCGCCGGAAGAGGCGGTTCTCCAGCGGCGCGGTCCGCCGGTCGCGCGGGGCGATCGCGGCGCGGGCGCCGTCGAGGTCACCCCGGGCGATCCGGGCCCGGGCCGCCAGCAGCGCGGCGATTTCGGCGTCGTTGCGCAGGCCCAGCCCGGTCAGCCGGTCCGCCAGCGCGGTCGCCTCCGCGACGACGCGCGCGACCCGGCGTCCGGTCGCGAAGTCCGCGCGCAGCACGGTCAGCTGCGCGACCGCGGCCCAGGTTTCGTTGCCCCGGCGGCGAAACCGCCGTTCGGCCCGCACGGCCCAGCTGCGCGCGGTGGCCGGGGCGCCGCTCGCCAGCGCGGCCAGCGCGCGGGTCAGCTCGGCCTCGCCGTGCTCCTGGTTCATCCGCAGCCGCGGGAACTGCTCGAGCGCCGCGTCCAGCTCGGCGGCGGCCTCGTTCGGCAGCCCGGCGGCGAGCAGCGCCCGGGCCTTGTCGACGGCCAGCACCGGCAGCATCCCGACGCTCTGTTCGGCGTAGAACCCGCTCGCCGCGTCGAAGTCGCGCAGCGCGCCCGGGATGTCACCGGTCAGCACGCGCGCCTGGCCGCGGCCGTGCGCCGCCTTCGCGAAGATCCGCGCCAGGCCCTCTTCCGACGCCTGCCCGGCGCTGATCTGCTCGCACTGGTCGAGGTCGGCGAGCGCGAGCCGGACACGTCCGGCGTACTGGTGCAGCATCGCGCGGTTGAGCAGGGTCCGGGCGAGCACGACGAACTCGCCGGCCTGCCGCAGCAGCGGGATCGCCTCGTCGAAGCACGTCAGCGCCTCGTCCATCCGGCCGATCAGGATGAAGACGAGACCCCGTTGCTGGCGCAGGATCCCGCGCCCGGCGTCCGACACGAGGACGTCGGCCTCGTCGAGCAGCGCGAGCCCGCGGGTGCTGTTGCCCAGCGCGGTTTCGACGGCCGCGTACGTGCCGAGCACGCGCGTCGCGAGGTCGGGCCAGGCGGGCCACTCCGGCGGCGGCGCGGTCGCGGGCAGGCCGAGCAGGCGCGCGGCGGAGCGGATCAAGCGGCCGCCGACCACCGGCTGGCCGTTGTTCGTCGCCGCGACCGCACGTCTGTGCAGGTCGCGCACCCGGTCTTCGACGCCCTGCCCAGACGCGACCACGGGCTGCCCTTCCGGCCGGGACCGTCCCCCTCGGCCGAGAAGGGCGGGTCACAACTCGATGGCCGGCGTGCTCACCGTCCTCGACCGCCCGAGCGTCCGGACCAGGACCTGCACCATCCCGTGCGGCACACCGCTGACGGCGAACCGGCCTTCGGCGTCGGAGTCCGTCGTCAGCGGCCCGTTCACGGTGCGGACCTCGATGGGGTGCTCGGCGGGCGGGGTGAGCCAGCCGTCCAGCCGGATCGTACCCCCGGATTCGGGGCTCACATTCACCATGATGGTCAGGCTTTCGCTGTCAAAAGTGATGAGCCTGCCCTGTTCGGCAGCACTTCTTGCGGCAGTCAGCCCCTCCTGTTCCCGAATCCGCATCACTTCGAGGTCGACGTCCTCCAGCTGGATCGCGAACCGGATCTGCTCCACCAGCGTGTCGGGCATCGGGTCGGCGTCTTCCCACAGTTCGCGCAGCCCGGCCAGCAGCCGGAAGTCGAGCGCGTCCAACGGCTCGTTCGCGCCGGGTGGTTCGACGGTGGTCACAGCCAATCTCCTTCGCCGTTGGCGAGTAGCTGCTCGCGCAGGCGCGCGAGGCAACGTCCCCTGGTCGGGCCGATACTCCCCCTCGGCATTCCCAGCCGGGCGCCCACTTCGGCGTAGTCCGGCCGGTGCACGAACGCCACGATCCGCAGCAGGCTGCGGCAGCGTTCGGGCAGGTTGTCGACCGCGCGCCACAACCGCGCGCGCTGGTCGTCGCGCAGCACCCCCTCCTCGGGTGCCGGTGACGCTTCGGACAGCCGCTCCGGCAGTTCCGGCAGCGGCCGTTCGACCTGGCGTTTTTCCCCAGCCCGCCAGGCTTCCCGTTTGGTCACGGTGATCAGCCAGCCGGTGAGCGCGACCGGCGAGCGGATCTCCGTGAACGCGCCGAGCAGCCGCAGCCACGTCGTCTGCACGACGTCGGCCGCCTGGTCGGCGTCCAGCCCCTGGTCCCGCGCGACCTGCCAGAGCAGCGGCGTGAGCAGGGCGACGAGGTCGTTCAGCGCCGCGCGGTCGCCCTCCCGCGCGGCGTCGAACAGGGCGGCGACGCGCCCGTGGTCGGTCTTGGCCACTTTCACAGCGAACCGAGCGCGGCCCAAGCTCGTTTGACGACGGTGTCGCGGTCGACCGTCGCCAGCTCGGAGCCGAAGGGGAACAAGGCCTTGGCGATTTCGGCGGCGGCGAGCGGCGCGGCGAACGACGTGCCGTCCCAGACCGCGAAGCCGGCGCTGTAGTCGTCCGGGTCGAACGAGTTCCGGCCCTGGTCGGGCACTTCGTGGTCGGCGGCCGCGGTGCCGCGGACGTCGGTCGGGTAGGTGCTGACGACCCCGGCGCCGGTCGCCCAGCAGCGCACCCACGGGCCTTCGTTGGAGAAGAGCGCCTTGCTCGCGGAGACGTCGGGGTTCAGCGCGCCGACACTGATCACCTGCGGGCCGCAGCCGCTGGCGAGCGGCTGGTCGGCGAAGGCCGCCGGGTAGAAGCGGCGGGTGGTGGCGTCGTTGCCCGCGGCGGCGACCACGAGCACCCCGAGGCCGAGCAGCTCGGCGATGGCCGCGCCGAACTGGCCGGTGTAGGCGATGTCGGCGGCGTTCTCCTCGTAGTAGCCCAGCGACAGCGAAACGATGTCGACCATGTTCTCGGGCCGGTTGTTCGCCTGCGCGTCCCGCACGCGGTCGGCGAGCAGGTGCAGCGCGAGCAGCACGTCGGCTTCGTACGCGACGCCGTCGCTGTGCACGACGCGGATCGCGAGCGTGTCGGCTTCGGGGCAGGCCTGCCGGACGATGCCGGCGATGAACAGGCCGTGCCCGGTGTCGGTGTCGATGTCGCCGATCAGCGGCTGGCCGGTGGTCGGCGCGTCCCAGTAGTCGCTCAGCAGCTGGGTCGGCAGGGTGCTGCCGGAGTCGAGCTCGGCCTGCAGGATCGCCGCCTGGATGTCCGGCGCGACGGTGAGCCCGACGCCGGCGGGCGGCGGGCCGCTGCGGTCGGCGAGGCCGAACCACGGGTGCGGGCCGATGCCGGTGTCCAGCACGGCGACGACCGGCCGCCGGTGCCCGGGCTTCTCGCTGCGGAACGGCGGGTCGGCGGCCAGCGTGACCGGGATCCGGTTGGCGCCGCGCGTGCGCCCGTACGAGCTGCCGGCGCCGAACCCGCTGGTCTCCCAGGGTGTCCCGCCGAGGCCACTGGTCTCCCACGGCACCCCGCCGAACACCGGCGTGCTGAACAGCAGATGCTCGACGGAGACCTGGGCGGCGATCTTGGGGTCGAGCTCGGGCTTCTCACCCGAAGCAGCGGACCTCAGCAGCTGCAGCGCCTTCCAGCAGTCGACGACGACCGGGTCGGAGTCCTCGCGGACGTGCAGCAGCGCCCGCACGGGCAGGTCGTCGAGCTGCCGGGCGCGCTCGGTTTCCTTGCCGTCGCCGCGGCCGGCCGGCGCGGCGTAGATGCCGATGCGCGCCAGGACGCGGTTGATCGCGGCGAGCGTCTCCTGGTCACGCACGAACCGGTTCGGCATGAGGAACACGCCCGGCCGGTAGACGGTCGTGCGCGGCACCGGCTGCCCGGCGGCGACCACCGCCGTGGCCGGGTCGAGCACCCGCGCGCCGTGCCGGTCGAGCAGCTGCCGGGGCGGGGTCGGCAGCTCGTTGAGCGTGCTCGTGTCCTCCGAAGAGGCTCCAGCCACTTCCGTGGTCTCGTCCCGCACGAACCTGACGACCATCGGGTCCACCCTCCTGCTGCCTCGGCCCTCGCACTGATCACGTGGCACCCGGAAAAGACCGGTGAGCCGCCACTGGAATACGACATCGAAGTCACGAACGCATAACTAAGACGGCAAACGGGTGAAGACGTATCTGACATGCCCGCCTCACCCACTTGGCCCTCCGGAAGTCACGCAGCCACCAGGGAGATCACATGGTTCCGCTCGGGTCGGGCGCGCAGGAAGCAGGCCGGCCCGCGCCGGTCCGGGGGCCGGGCGGCGCCTTCACGCCGGAGCCGGCCACCGGCGGTGGCGGGTTCACGGTGCCGCTCGACCTGCCGCCCGGGCCCGGCGGCATCGCGCCGGCGCTCGTGCTGCGGTACGCCACCGGCGCGCCGAACGGGCTCTTCGGCGCCGGCTTCTCGGTGCCGCTGCCGCACGTCCGGCCGCACGACGGCCGCGCGCGGGCCAGTGCCGCGGGCCGGCTGTTCCGCCGGGGTGACGGCTACCTGCTCACCACCCGGTCGGGCGTCCGGCACTTCCTCGCCCCCGAAGAGGGCGGCGGGTCGGCCTGGAACCTCCAGCGGACCGAGGACGCGCTGGGCAACACGGCGGCGTTCACCTGGGCGCACCACAGCGGCCAGGCGTACCTCGCCCGCGTGGCCTACGGACCGTACGAAGTGGACTTCTCCTACGAGCCGCGGCCGGACGTGCTGCGCTGGGGCCGTGGCGGCGCCCTCGTCACGACGGCGTTGCGCTGCGCCCGGATCGACCTGCGGGTGCCGGGGGACGCGCGGCCGCTCGTCAAGCGGTGGTCCCTCGGGTACGACACCGACGAGGTGACCGGCGCGTCCATGCTGACGTCCGTGGCGCTGACCGGGTTCGACGCGCGTGGCGCCGAAGCGGCCGCGCCCGTGCTGCGGCTGGCCTACACCCGGGCGGAACCGCAGCCGGCGCGGCGGGTTCAGCTCGCCACGCGGGCCCGGGCCGGGGGCGGCGCCGACCAGGGTGTCCTGCTGCTCGACGCCGAGGAGTCGATGCCGTACGTCTCGCTCGAACCGGGTGACACCCCGCGCGCCGGGCGGCTGAGCGGGATCGACAACGGCATCGGGCTGCGCACCGAGATCGAGTACACGACCGTCGAGGCGGTTCCGGTGGTCCGGCGCGTCTCGCTGCTGGAGTCGGCCACCGGCCAGGCCGGCGTGACCGAGTTCGAGTACGACGAAGCCCGCTTCACCCCGGGTTTCACCGGGTTCGGCCGGGTGGTCCAGGACGAGCTCGGGGACGGGCACGTCCCGACGCTGCGGACCCTCCGCTGGTTCGGCGCCGACGGCTTCCTCGAGAAGGAGGAGACGTACGGCCTCGACGGCTCGCCGGAGGCGGACCGCCCGTACCGTCGGGTCGAACGCGCACACCGTCCTCAGTGGACTCGAACGGTGACGACGGAGTTCGAGCGCCGGGAAGCGCCGGTTTCGGTCACCACGACCGAGACCGCCCTCGACACCACCGGGAACCCCGTCCGGGAGGTGGAAACGACCGAGCGGCCCGGCCGTGAGCCGGTGGTGCGGGAGACGCGCACGACGTACACGACCGATCCCGAGCACCGCTTCATCGCGCTTCCCGCCCGGGTTCGCGAGCTGGACGGCGCCGGGAAAGTCTTGTCCGACAAGCTGTTCCGGTACGACGAGCGACCGGACGGCACGGCCGGCACCCGCGGCGTGCTCACCGCGCAGGAGGAGCTGGTGCTCACCGACGCGCTGGTCGCCGAGGTCTACGGGCTGGTCCCGCCGGACTTCCGCCACCACGGTTACCACCGCCGTCCCGGCGAGGACGGCTGGTGGGTCACGACGTTCCACGGGCGGTTCGACACCGTCACCGGCCTGCGCACAACGACGACCGGGCCGGACGGGCAGTCCCGCGAGGTGCGGTATTCGGAAGACCGCTGCTTCCCCGAGGTCGTCACGGATTCGCTCGGGAACGTGACGGCCACCCGCTACGACGTCCGCACGGCGCGGGTGTGCGAGGTGACCGACCCGGCGGGCGCGGTGACAACGGTGACCCACGATCCCTTGGGGCGGCCCGAAACCGTCGTACGGCCGGGCGACTCGGCGGAGCTGCCGACCGTCCGGTACCGCTACGACCTCAGCGGGCCGGTGCGGGTGACGACCGAGCAGCGGGCGGTGTCCGGCGAGGCGGAGGTGCTGGTGACGTCGGAGCTGCGGGACGGCGCGGGCCGGCTGCTGCAGCGCCGGCACGCCGAGCTGCTCGGCGACGTCGTCGACGAGCACCACGAGTACAACGCGCGCGGCCTGGTGTGCCGGACGAGCCGGGCGTTCCGCGACGGCGAGCCGCGGCCACCCGCGACGGAGTTCCGCCACGACGCGCTCGGCCGGCCGCTCACCGCGCCGGACGTCCGGGAAGCTGCTCCGCACGGCACGCGCGACCTGCTCGGGCGGAAGCTGCGCGGCGCGGACGGGGTGGTGCACGTCCGGGACGCGGCCGGGAACGCGGTGGAGTCGCGGTCCACGGGCGGGCGCACGGTGTACCGGGTTCACGACGCGGGCGGGCGGCTGGTGGCGGTGCGGGTCGACGACCCGGGCGGCGCCCCGGTCACGACGTTCACCTACCACGACGGCGCGCTCCCGGTGCCGCTCGGCGCGGGGCCGCACAGCTGCGGGCGGCTGGTGCGCGTCACCGACGAATCGGGGGTGACGCTGTTCGGGTACGACGCGCTCGGCCACCCCGCCGAGCGGCGCTGGCGGCCCGCGCACGTCGCCGTCGAGTATCGGCTGGACGTCGTGCGCCGGGCCGACGGAAGGCTGTCGGAGGTGGTGTACCCCGACGCCGGCGACGGGCGGCTGACCGTGCGTCACCAGTACGACGAGGTCGGCCGGCTGGTCAGCGTGCCGGGGTTCATCGACTCGGTGCACTACGACCTGCGCGGCCGGCGCACGGCGGTGCACTACGCGAACGGCATCAGCGAGCTGTTCGCGGCGGGCCGGCACGTGGTCGCCGGCCCGGACGGGCTGCTGCACGACATCGCGCCGGGCGTGGCCGAAGTCCCGGAAACGCCGTCGGGCAGCGAAATCCGCGACGCGTTCGGCCGCCTGCGCGGCGTCCACGGCGACGACGGGGTCAACGCGCTGTACGGCTACGACCACACCGGCCGCCGCGTCCGCACCCTGGTCACCAACGGCACGCGCATCCACGAAGTCCTGAGCCCGGACGAGCTCTACGCGATCGAGGACAGCGAGCTGGTGGTCACGGTGGCGGGCACGGTCCGCCAGTACGCCGACGGCCGCCGCCGCTACCAGCACTTCGACGACCAGGACCGGGTCGCCCTGGTAACCGACGAGCGCGGCGCGGTCGTGCGGGCTTAGTCGAGCACCGCCAGGTCCAGCCGGCTGAGGCGGTCGGGGTCGGCGAGGATGTCGATCTCCACGATCCGGCCGCCGGCCACCGTGAAGCCCAGCAACGAGAACGGGCGGCCGTCGCGGGTCGCCACCACGCCCGCCGCGCCGTTGACCAGGGCTCGGTGGACCACTCCGCCGCCCGCGCCGAGCCGGGAGAACGTCAGGGCCTGGTTCGCGACCTGCGCCGCGCCGCGGACCTCGACCGAGCCGCCCGTCGCGCCGCGGTCGGCGCGCAGCACGACCTCCGGGTCGAGGACCGTCACCAGCGCGTCGAAGTCACCGCCGCGCGCTGCGGCCAGGAAGGCGTCGACGACTTCGCGTTGCCGCGCGAGGTCGGGGTCCGGCGCGACCGGCGCGCCCTGGACACGCCGCCGGGCGCGGCTCGCCAACTGGCGGGTCGCGGCTTCGGAGCGGCCGACGATCGGCGCGATCTCCTCGAACGGCATCGCGAACATGTCCCGCAGCACGAACGCCAGCCGCTCGGCCGGGGTCAGCGTCTCCAGCACGACCAGCAGCGCGAGCCCGACCGAGTCTGCGATCAGCGCTTCGTGCTCGGGGCCGGCGTCGTCCCGGCTGATGACCGGGTCGGGGACGAACCCGTCCAGCGGCTCTTCGCGCCGCGCCTTGCGCGAGCGCAGCATGTCGAGGCAGACGCGGCCGACGACCGTGGTGAGCCAGCCGCCGAGGTTCTCGACGGCGGCGGAGTCGCTCCGGCTCAGCCGCAGCCACGCCTCCTGCACGGCGTCCTCCGCCTCGGTCAGCGACCCCAGCATCCGGTAGGCGACGGACCGCAGGTGGTCACGATGGGTCTCGAAGCGGTGCGCCAGGTCGTCCACGGGGTTTCCGTCCTTCGTTCGTGTTCGGTCATCACCTTGACGGATCGCTCAACGCAGATGTGACAGATCGGACGACTGGGTACCGCTCAGCGGCATTCCCCCTTGACGTACGATATATGACCGCATAATCATCGGACCTCTCCGACGAAGGAGTGGCCATGAGAGTCCGAGCCTGTCTCGCCGCGGTCATCCTGCTGCTGGCGAGCCTGGTCACCCCCGCCAACGCCGAGCTGGTCAACCCGCGCCAGGACTGGCTGCGGGCTTCGACGGCCGGGCTGTTCCTGCACTGGGGCATGTTCACCGCGCCGCGGCACACCGACTGCGCCGCCTGGGAGCACGACGTCACCGCCGGCGGCTGGACGCCGGACTACTGGATCGACGAAGCGACGAAGCTCGGCGCGTCCTACGTCGTCCTCACGACCTTCCACAGCCGGCTGGGATACGCGCGGCCGTGGCCGTCGAAGATCCCCGGCAGCTGCTCGACGCAGCGCGACTTCCTCGGCGAGCTGATCGCCGCGGGCAAGGCCAAGGGCGTGCGAGTCATGCTGTACATGACCGACGATCCCCAGTGGCACAACGAAACCGGCCACGAGTCGCTCGACTCGGCTGCCTACTCTGCCTACAAAGGACACCCGGTCGACCTGACCACGAGGCCCGGCTTCGGCGAGTTCAGCTACGACCTGTTCGACGAGGTGATGGACCGCTACTCCGACCTCGCCGGGTTCTGGATCGACAACGACAACGAGTACTGGGAGCAGCACGGCCTCTACGAGCACATCCGCGAGAAGCGCCCGTCCTGGTTGCTGAGCAACAACAACGAGGACACGCCGATCATGGACACGGTCAGCAACGAGCAGAAGACCGGCATGACCCCGTCCTACGACTACCCGCAGGCGGTCTACACGCCGATGCCGAGGCTCACCGAAGCCGACTACAAGCTCCCGACCAACGGCGACTGGTGGTACAGCGGCGGCGACCAGGCGGTCGACGTCCGGCTCTCGACCGGCCGGTTCATCACGAACGCGGGCTCGTCGATCAAGTCGCTGATGGCCGAAACCGCCATGCTGAACGGGAAGTTCCCGCCGCAGCAGGAGGCGTTCAACAACTTCATGGCCGCCTGGCGACAGCCGATCGAGAAGTCGCTGCAGGGCACCGAGGGCGGCGGGTACATGTACGGCGGCCTGCAGCCCGGCTTCTGGAACGACGGCGCGCACGGCGTGATCACCGTCGGGCCGAACGCAAGAACGCAGTACGTCCACGTCGTCACGCGACCCTCGACCGACCTGGTTCGCCTGCGTGACAACGGCTACCGCGTCACCGGTGTGTCCGACCTGCGCACCGGGAAGCCGATGCGGTTCGCCCAGTCCGGCGGTTACCTGTCCATTTTGGACATCAAGGACTGGGACACCTACGACACGGTGTTCAAAGTGGACACCGCGGGCCGGCAGTACTTCTACGACAAGAACACGATCAAGGCGACCGCCTCGGCGTCGGCGCCCGGGCACCCGGCGGCGAACCTCACCGACGGCAGCTACCTGAACTACTGGGACGCCGGCGGGCAGCAGCCGGTGTCCGTGACGCTGGACCTCGGCCGGAAGCGGTCGACGGCCTACCTCGCGGTGCACGAGCGCGAGTCGTCGCCGACCGCCGCGCGCGAGTCGTTCGGCCGGGCCGAGGACTCCGCGCGGATCAAGGACTACCGCGTCTATGCCAGCGACGACGGGCGGAACTGGGGCCGGCCGGTGCGCACCGGCGCGCTGCCCAGCAACCGCGGGGTGCAGTTCGTCGACGTCGGCGAGGTGCACGCGAGGTACCTCAAGCTCGAGGTGCTGAACACGTGGTCGGGCCCGCAGGCCAAGCCGTTCTACCGCCAGCTCGCGATCGACGAGATCGACGTCGCCTACGGTTACCCCGGCCCGGTCGGCACGCTCCCGCTGGAGGCGGAGTCGTGGCAGAACCGCTTCGACGGCTGGGCGTTCCCGGCGTGGTGCGGCGCCTGCTCGGGCGGCGGCCAGGTGACCGGGCTCGACCACGGCGCCGTCACCTTCCGGAACGTCCAGGCTTCGGGTCCGTCCCGGCTGCAGCTCGACACCACGGGTCCGGGCACGCTGAAGGTGAGCGTGAACGGCGCCGCGCCGATCACCGTCCACGCGCCAGGGGCGGTCGCGGCACCGCTGAAGGCCGGGGCCAACACGATCAAGGTCTCCGGAGAGGTCGGTCTCGACCGGATCGCGGTGGCGCCGCTGCCACCCGAGTCGTACACGCCCCGGACGACGTTGACCGTGCAACCCGCTGGTGTGCAATGGGTTTCGCCGGGTCAGCAGTCGCTGAAGATCACCGCGTCCCTGCGGCTGGACGTCGACGACTCGCTCGACCAGGTGACTCTCGCGCCGGTCGTCCCGGCGGGCTGGACGCTGCAGGGCGCCCCGGTGACCGCGGCGCACGTCGGGCTCGGCCAGGTCCTGAGTGGACAGTGGACGGTGACCGCACCGGCCGCGCAGGAGGCGAGCATCCCGGTGACGGCGTCGTTCACGACGCTCGGGCGGGCGAAGTCGGTCAGCAAGCCGGTGCAGGTGAAACCGCGGCCGGCGGACCGGGTGTTCATGCGTGAGGCGGAAGACTCGGCGAACGACATCGGCGACGCCGGCGTCACGAGCTGTTCGCCGTGTTCGGGCGGGCAGAAGGTGCGCAACATCGGCGGCAGCGCGGGCGCGGCGGTGACGTTCCCGGACGTCACGGTCGGTGCGGCGGGGACGTACTCGCTCTACCTCGACTTCACCGTCAACGGCGACCGGTCGTACTTCGTGTCGGTGAACGGCGGCGCGCCGGTGGAGGTGAAGGTCAGCGGCGCGGGCAACACCACGCCGTACACCACTTCGGTCCCGGTGACGCTGAAGGCGGGCGCCAACTCGATCCGGATCGGCAACGACCGCGCCGGCGCTCCGGACCTGGACCGGATTTCACTGGGTTAGCTCGCGCAGCACCCGGGCCGGGTCGATGTCGACCGCGAGCCGCGTGCCCGGGTGCTCGCTCAGTTCACTCTGTTCGCTCTGTTCGCTCCAGGCGACGGAGACCCACAGCTCGGCGTAGTCACCCCGCTCGACGGCGGGCAGCTGCCAGGTGAGCGTGGTCCCGCTCCGCTCAACGGCGGTGTCCTCGAGCAGCCCGGCCCAGTACGGCGGCACGTGCTGCCCGGCTCGGGAGCAGTCGCGAAGTTCGTCCAGATCGGGACCGCCGACGCTCACCACGGCGTCGGCGGTCTCGACCGTGAACGCGCTTTCACCCTCGTCGGTGTCCCCTGGTTCCCCGGGCAGTTCGGCCTGGACGACGAACTCGCTGAGCGGTTCCCGGGCCAGCACCCGGAAGAAGGTGGTTTCACGGGTGACGAGCGGACAGCCTTCCGGCAGCCGCGGCACGGTAGGCCCGGCCAGCACGTCGAGCCGCACGGACCGGTGCCGCCACCGGAGCAGCCGCCCGGCGGCCCCGAGCTTCTCGGTGAACTCCGGCCGCGCGGGCACATCCCAGCCGTCGACCCGCACGGCGAACCGCACAGCGCCGGCGGGCGTGACCACGGCGAGCCCCCGCGACCGCACATCGGTGTCCAGCATGCAGACATCCTTACCCCGCACCGCGACACGCGAAAATGCCGCACGCGAACGTCACCCGTCCGTGTACCGGACGAGGTGCCGCCGGGCCGCGATGGGTAGGGCGTGGCCGAGGTCGCGCAGGCGCCGACCGAGGCGGGCCGCACTGGCCCTCGATGTCCCGCCGGTCGAGCCGCTCGGAGCTCCAGCCACCGGCCGCCGTGGGCGAGGCGGGCGAGGCGCTGCTCAACCGCGGCTGCCCGGCACGAACCGTCCGGCCGTCGGTCGCCTCACCCGCGGCAACCACGCGCGGCTCGGCTCGGCTCGGCTCGGGCCGGGCCAGGCCGAGCCGGGCCAGGCTGAGCCGGGCCAGGCTGAGCCGAGCCGCGCCAGGCCAGGCCGGGCCGGGCCGGGCCGGGCCGGGCCGCGCCGAGCCGAGCCGGGCCGAGCCCGGGCCCGGGCCGAGCCGCGAGCTCAGAACCCCGTGGTCCCGTTCGGCGTGCCCAGCCCGGTCGGCCCGTCATATCCAGGCCCGGCCGTGCACAGGTACGTCCCACCGCAGCTGCCGTTCGACCCCGACGTCACATCGCGCAACCCGTCCGGGTGCGCATACGGATACGACCCCGCCGTCACCGAGTTACCGGCCAGCGCGTACACACTCGCGACCACCGGCGACGACAGGCTCGTGCCGCCGACCTGCACCCAGCCGTCCGCGCCCTGGGCCAGGCCCAGCGACAGCAGCAAATCGCACAACGCCGTGCTCCCGCAGCTGTTGTACGTGTCGTAAACCCCAAGACCCGTTGCCGGATCCGCCACCGCCGAGACGTCCGCGACCGTCCTCTTTGCACACCCGGTGTCGTGCTGCCACGACGGCTTCGCCTCCAGCGCCGAACAACCGCTGCCGCTGCCCTTCCACGTCGTCTCGGTCCAGGCGCTTCCGGACTTCTTCAGCGTCGTGCCGCCGACCGCTGTCACGTACGGTGACGATGCCGGCCAGCTGACGCCGTACCCGGAGTCGCCCGAGGAGGCCGTCACCGCGATGCCCGGGTGGTTCAGGTGCGCGTCGGCGGCGAGGATCGTCGAGTCCTCGGTGCCGCCGTAGCTGTTCGAGATCGCCACCACGCCCGGGGTCGCCGCAGCCGTGTCGACCGCCGTCATCAGCGGGTCCGTGTCCGGGGAGTTGGCTTCCACCAACAGGATGTGACAGTCCGGGCAGGTCGCCGAAACCGCGTCGAGGTCGAGGCTGATCTCCTCCGCCCAGCCGTAGTCACCCGCGGGCAGCGGGCTCGCCGCGCCGTTCTGGTTGACCTTCTTGAAGCAGCCGTTGGCCGTCGTGCACGGCGAAAGCCCGCGCGCGGCCCGGAACTTCGCGAGGTCGGCCTCGGCCGTCGGCGCGTCCATCGCGTCGACGATCGCGACCGTGCGGCCGCCGGAGTGCAACCCGCCGAGGTGGTACGCGGCCTGGATCTCGGCCGGCCCGTAGCCGACCGGGGTCGAGGTGACGAGCGGGCCGGAGCCCTTCGGCGAGCGGATCGCCTTGCCGAGGCAGTGCAGCTTGCCGGAGGTGGCGCAGCCGAAGCTGACGACGCCGGCGCTCTGCGCGGTGGCGGCCGAGGCGGGTGCGGCGACGGCCACCGACAGCGGGGCCGCGGCGAGGGAAAGGGCGACGAGGGACCGGAACAGCCGCGAGGGCGCCATGCCTACTCCTCGGTAGGGGACCAGGTGTGGCACGGGATCGTCGCATGTCACACGTTCGTGGTCACCCGTCCGATGGATGTTTCTCGGTTCAGTGATTCGCCCACCACGCGGCAAAGCGGACCATCGATCACAGAACGACTCACCCGGCCGGGTAATTGGTCCAGACAAGTGTTATCAAAAAGTGATGGAAGCTCCGTTCACCGGGAGCTACTTTGTTGTGACTCGCAACAAATGCTCGTGGATCCCCAACGGCGGAGGTGTCACGGCGTGAACCGGACCTTTGGCAAGTTTCGACGACGCGGCGCCGTCGCCTTCGCGGCGGTGGCCCTCCTGCTCGGCGCCGGGCTCAACGCCCCCGCCGCGCTCGCCGCGGACGACTACACCCAGAGCGTCACCCAGCTGAGCTCGACCCAGCTGCAGCTCAACTTCACCCCGACGACGGCCGCGTTGTACGTGGACGTCCACTACACCGGCGTGCCGGGTGTCGGGCAGCAGAACGTCCGCATGACCAACTCCTCCGGCACCTGGCGGACCACCGTCAACGGCCTGAGCACCGGGAACACGCTGGACTACTGGTTCACCTACGAGAAGAGCGGCCCGCAGTACGACACCCCGCACTTCACCTACACGGTCGGCGGCAGCTCGACGACGGTCGCCGCGCCGACGTTCAGCCCGCCCGGCGGCACCTACTCGAGCACCCAGACGGTGACCCTGAGCAGCGCCACCTCGGGCGCCACCATCCGGTACACAGTGGACGGTTCGACGCCGACCGCGTCGTCGCCGCAGTACACCGCGCCGATCAGCGTCCCGACCTCGCGCACGGTCAACGCGATCGCGCTCAAGTCCGGTTCGACGACGTCCGCGGTGTCCAGCGCGACCTACACGATCGGCACCCAGGCCGGCTGCCCGACGCAGTCCGACACCCCGAACTTCGGGCCGAACGTGCGGATCTTCGACCCGGGCATGTCCGCGGCGACGATCCAGGCGCAGCTCGACACCGACTTCAACAACCAGAAGGACACGCTCACCGCGCAGATGGCGGACCGGCGTGTCGCCCACCTGTTCAAGCCGGGCACGTACAACAACGTGCACGACAACGTCGGCTTCTACACCTCGGTCGCCGGCCTCGGCCAGAACCCGGGCGACGTCCTGATCAACGGTGACGTCACCGTCGACGCCTTCAACGCCTCCGACAACGGCGTCGCGCTGCAGAACTTCTGGCGCTCGGCCGAGAACATGGCGGTCAACCCGTCCGGTGGCAACGAGCGCTGGGCGGTCGCGCAGGCCGCGCCGTTCCGCCGGATGGACGTCCGCGGCGGGCTGCAGCTGTACCCGGCGAGCTACGGCTTCGCCAGCGGCGGCTACATCGCCGACACGAAGGTGGCCGGCCAGGCCGCGTCGGTGTCGCAGCAGCAGTGGTACACCCGCGACTCGCAGCTGGGCAGCTGGAACGGCGGCGTCTGGAACATGGTCTTCTCCGGCACCAGCGGCGCGCCGGCGAACACCTTCCCGAACCCGCCCGAGACGACCCTCGCCACGACCCCGGTCTCGCGCGACGTCCCCTACCTCTACGTCGACGGCACCGGCAAGTACCGCGTGTTCCTGCCTTCCCTGCGCACCAACGCGTCCGGCCCGAGCTGGGCGAACGGCAGCACCCCCGGCACGTCGGCGCCGATGAGCCAGTTCTACGTCGTCAAGTCCGGTGACACGGCCGCGTCGATCAACAACGCGCTCGCCGCGGGCTGCAACCTGTTCTTCACGCCGGGCATCTACCACCTCAACCAGACGCTCAACGTGACCCGCGCGAACACGACGATCCTCGGCATCGGCTACCCGACGCTGGTGCCCGACAACGGCGTCAACGCCATGCAGGTGTCCGATGTGGACGGCGTGCGGCTCAAGGGCCTGCTGTTCGACGCCGGCACGCAGAACTCGCAGGCGCTGCTGACGGTCGGCCAGTCGGGCTCGTCGGCGAACCACGCGGCGAACCCGACCACGGTCCAGGACGTGTTCTTCCGGATCGGCGGCGCCATCGCCGGCAAGGCGACGAACAGCCTGATCGTCAACAGCGCCAACACGGTCATCGACCACATCTGGGCGTGGCGCGCCGACCACGGCAACGGCGGCACGGTCGGCTGGAACACGAACACGGCCGACACCGGGCTCGTGGTCAACGGCGCGAACGTGCTGGCGACCGGCCTGTTCGTCGAGCACTACCAGAAGTACCAGGTGATCTGGAACGGCCAGGGCGGGAAGACGATCTTCTTCCAGAACGAGATGCCCTACGACGTGCCGAACCAGGCGTCGTGGAACGCGCCGTCGGGAGTCGCGGGGTACGCGGCCTACAAGGTCGGGGCGAACGTGACGTCCCATGAGGCCTGGGGTCTCGGGAGCTACTGCTTCTTCGACACGAACCCGGCGGTGTCCAGCTATCACGCGTTCGAGGTGCCGAACACCAGCGGCGTCCGGTTCCACAACCTGCTGACGGTTTCGCTCAACTACCGCGGCACGATCACCCACGTCATCAACGACGCGGGCGGCGTCACGCCCACCGGCACGGTGCCGGTGAACGTGGTGAACTACCCGTAACCCGGGTGATCGGCGGCCCCCGCACCGGACCCGACCCCGGTGCGGGGGCCGCCGTGCGTCACGCGAAGGTGTACCGCTCGCCCACCAGCGACGCGACGATCGCCCCGGCGCTCCACCACTCGAAGTCGACCATCGGCGAACGCCAGAGGCTGATTTCCCGCTGCAGGTGGCTGTTGTGCGCGGACACCATGGTCGCGCCCCGGCCGCCTTCGACGTCCCGGATGTCGAGGAGGTTCTGGGCCATGATCACGTCGCGGACGCCGCACTGGCGGCACAACCGCGTGCGCTGGTCCCCCGGCTGCGCCGCCTCCCGGTGGTAGCGCAGCAGGCCGAGCCCGGCGGTGACGTGGGTCTTGGCCCGGAACCACGCCGCGCGCGACGTCGCCGCGATCAGCTCCGGCGCCCGCAGGTGCAGCTCGGTGACCAGGTCGTCGGCCAGCACGCGCAGCCGGTGGGCCTCCACCGTGTCCCCGACGGACACCGCCGGGTTCAGCGCGGCGTCTTCGCGGCTCCACCGTTCGTCGTCCCCGGCGAGCCCGGCGATGTCGAGGTCGAGGCCCAGGTAGTCGCGGGCGTGCTCGAGGTAGGTGCGCGGGCTGGGGGCGCTCATCATCTCGGTCGAGGCGTCGAAGCCGTGGAAGGCCAGGCGTTCGGGCGCGCGCCGGCCGTCGTTGTACTCGCGCATCCAGGTGACCAGGTCGCGGTTGAAGCCGAACGCGCCGAAGCCGTGTGAGAAGCCTTCGCGCATCACCTGGTCGAGCGTGCCCACGCCGTCCCGGACGAAGTCGTCGACGATCAGCCCGGCCACGCGGTCGGACTCCAGCGCGATCGACCGGACGCCCTGGGCGGCCAGCTCCTCGAACCGGGTGTTGCGGAGCTGCCCGATGGCCGGATCGTCGTGGGTCGGCTCGCCGTGGGCCAGGAAGTCTGCGTTGTCCATGAGATTTGATCGTATCGCTGAAGGTTCTATTGAAACTTGTCTCGCCTTCAGCTGCAGGGCGTCGGCTAAAGTCTCAACTCATGCGACCAGCCGACCTCGCCCGCGAGCACGGGATCTCGACGCAGGCCGTCCGCAACTACGAGCAGGACGGCTTCCTCCCGCCCGCTTCGCGCACCGCGAGCGGCTACCGGGTTTACACCGAGGTGCACGCCGCGGCGCTGCGCGCTTTTCTCGCGCTCGTCGCAGCGTACGGCCACGCGACGGCGGGCGGGGTCATGAACGCCGTCCACAGTGACGACCTCGACCGCGCGCTCACCCTGGTCGACCGCGGCCACGCCCAGCTGCTCCGCGACCGCGAAACCCTGGACGCGGTGCGGAAGGCGATCGGCCACCTGACGGAAGCGCCGGAACCGTCGGGAGCCGTCCGGAGCATCGGCGAGCTGGCCCACCGCCTCGGTGTCACGGCGGCGACCGTGCGGGCGTGGGAGCGTGCCGGCATCCTCGTACCCGACCGGAACCCGGCGACCGGCTACCGCGTCTTCCGCGCGGCCGACGTCCGGGACGCGGAGCTGGCGCACCTCCTGCGCCGCGGCGGTTACCCGCTGGAGCACATCGCGACGGTGGTCGCCCAGGTCCGCACGGCCGGCGGCACCGAGTCGCTGGCCGGGGCTTTGGTCACCTGGCAGGGAAAGCTGAACGACCGCGGCCTGGCGATGCTCACCGCGGGCGGCCTGCTCGGGGCGTACCTACGAACGTGACTTCGGGTGCAGCCGGTCGTACTCCAGCGCGGCCGAGTGCTGGGTGCGCACCGGGAGGGACTTCTCCTTGTCGTCGTCCTCGATCTCGTTGAGGCCGAGCTGGACGGCCAGCCGGATCTGCTCGCGGTTGTCGCGGACGACGGTGGAGAAGAAGTCGTCGATCCGCGGGTCGAGCAGCACTTCGAGGAGCACGCGGAACGAGGTGTCGACGACGGTGCGCACGATCTCGTCGTGGAACGGGAGCCGCTTGAGCTTCCCGAGCTGCGGGTCGGCGGCGATCTTCTCGGCGATGATCGTGCGCAGCTCGTCCTTGTTGGCCCCGAGCGACTTCGCGAGGTTTTCGGGGTAGTTGCCCGTTTCCAGGACCTTGACGACCTCGTCGAGCACCGCGATGGTCACCGGCTTCTTGATGGCCTTCACGATCGGCTCGGACAATTTGTCGACGAGCCGGTAGGTGAACTGCTCCCCGACGGCCCGGTCCGCGGCCCGCCCGATCCGGATGAGCAGCAGCACGACGCTGATGAACTTGTGCGCGGCCATCGCGGGGTGCGCGACGGGGATCATCGCGAACAGCTCGTACCAGTTGCGCACGAGGAACTTCTTGGCCCACCGGCGTTTCCGCCACCGCCAGAGGAACTCGATCAGGAAGATCCCGCAGATCCCGCAGTCGACGTAGAAGATCACGAGCCCGGCGGCGCGCGCCGGCGGGCTCAGCAGCATGAACCCCAGCAGCCCGACCGACCCGGCGGCCAGGATGAGCATGATCCAGTCATCGGCGCGCACGTTCCCGGGCAGGATCCCACTGTTGAGCTCCGGCTCACGGGCGTCGCGAAGGGTGGCCATGCCCGATGATGGCACGCACCGCGCTGATCAGCCGTGCCACTCCCGCGTGCCGCTAATCAAACAGATGGTTGACACAGTCTCCCGAATGACTGATTATCGGAGCGACCAAGCAGACAGGGGGAAATCGTGGAGAAGCACGCACTCAGGTGGTGGGCGCTGGCGGTCGCGGTGCTGGCCGTCCTCGTCGACATGATCGACAACCAGATCGTCGCGGTCGCGCTGCCGACCATCCGGCGGGAGCTCGGCACCGGGGACGCCGCGCTGCAGTGGATCTCGGCCGGGTACGCGCTCGGGTTCGCGCTGACGCTGATCACCGGCGGCCGGCTCGGCGACCGCTACGGGACGAAAAAACTGTTCGTGGCGGGCATGGTCGTGTTCACCGCGGCTTCGCTGGCCGCCGGCCTCGCGGGGCACGTCGGCGTGCTGATCACCGCGCGGGTCGTCCAGGGGGTCGGGTCCGGGCTGATGGTGCCGCAGGTCCTGTCGTTCGTGCACGCGGAGTTCGACGAGCGCGAGCGCCCGAAGGCGATGACCTGGTACGCGGCCGCGTTCCCGCTGGGCGGGCTCGCCGGGCCACTGCTCGGCGGGGCGCTCACCGAAGCCGACCTGTTCGGCACCGGCTGGCGCGCGATCTTCCTGGTGAACCTGCCGATCGGCGTGCTGGCGCTGGCCGGCGCGCTGGTCACGATGCCGGACCGGCCGGGTTTCCGCCGCCACCGCCTCGACCTCGGCGGTCTCGCGCTGCTGACGGCCGCGCTCTTCGCCGTGTTCTACCCGCTGGTGCAGGGCCGCGAGCTGGGCTGGCCGATGTGGACGGTCGTGCTGCTCGCCGCCGCCGTCCCGCTGTTCGGGCTTTTTGCGCTGCACCAGCGGAACCAGGCCCGCCGCGGCCTCGAACCACTGGTCGCGCCGGACCTCCTGAAGCGGCTGGCCGGCAGCCAGGTGGTCCTGCTCTGCGTGAACACCGGGGTCGGCGTGTTCTTCGTCCTGACGCTGCACCTGCAGCTCGGCCTCGGGTTCTCCCCGTGGGAAGCGGCGCTGACGTTCGCCCCGTCTACGCTCGGCATCGTCGTGGGCAACGTCCTGGGCCTGCGGCTCGCCCCGCGGTTCGGCCGCGTGTTCACCGCCGGCGCCATCGGCGTGCTGCTGGCGGGACTCGTCGCGATAGCGCTGCTGGTGCGAGGTTCCACACTGAGCGCGTGGACGCTGCTGGTGCCGGTGATCGCCGTCGGGCTCGGGATGGGCGCGGTGCTGAACGCGCTGTTCGCGGCGTCGATGGCGGGCGTCGACCCGAGGGAGGCGGGCGCGGCGTCCGGCATCGTGAACACGACGGTCCAGCTCGGCACCGCGACCGGGATCGCCTTGTTCGGCACGGTGTTCTTCACCCGGCTGGACGGCGGTTACGCGTCCGCGACCACCGGCGCGCTCGTCGTCGCCGCCGGGGCGCTGGTGCTCGCGCTGGCGGCGGCCGTCCGTCAACCATCCGTTCGGCAGAGTCAAGCAGTTGGTTGACGTATAGTCGCGGACGTGACCGCGCCGAAGCCCCGCCGTTCGCCGAAACCGCAGGAGCGGCAACGGGATCCGGAACGCACCCGCCGCCTCATCCTGGAGGCGGCGGGCGCCGAGTTCGCCGCGAAGGGGTACGCGGGCGCGCGCATCGCGTCGATCGCCGCACGGGCCGGGGTGAACCAGCAGCTGATTTCGTACTACTTCGACGGCAAGGAAGGCCTGTACCGCGCGATGTCCGAGGGCTGGGGCCGGCGCCAGAACGAGCTGATGGCACCGGACCTGCCCCTGTCGGAACAGCTGCGCCGGTACGCGCTGGAGGCGACGGCCAACCGCGACGGCATCCGGCTCCTGGCGTGGTCGGGCCTGGAGTACGACGGCCCGGAGACCGATCCCGACCACGCGCCGCGCGCCCAGCGCCTCGCCGGGACGGTCGAGCAGATCGCCGCGATGAAGGCCGCGGGCCGGCTCCCCGACTGGGTAGACCCCGCGAGCTTCACGGTGCTGCTGATGGCCGCGGCCATGGCGCCGGTGACGCTGCCGCACGTCGTCGAAGGGCTCACCGGGAGCGACCCCGGCTCACCCGAGTTCGTGCGGCAGTACGCCGACCAGCTCGCGAAGCTGATCGAGCACCTCAGTCCACAGTAGACAGCACCTCCCGCAGCTTCTTCGCGAAGGCTTCCGGCTGACCGGCGTAACCGAACTCGCCGCCGAGGAAACCGCCGTGGTGGCTGGGGAAGACCGTGGCCTCCTGGCCGAGCGCGGCGGCGGTCGCGAGGGCCGCGCGGCCGGTCATCACCTCGATCGACTCCTCACCCACCGCGATCACGACCCGCGTGGACGCCGACTTCAGCGCGTCGACGTCGAGGGAGTACGCCGTAACGGCCGCCGACCGATCGCTCATCAGCGGGTCGTCACGGCGGCCGTCGTCCTCGGTGGGCATGCCGAACTGGGCCGGGTCCGCCGGCGGCAGCGCGAAGTAGTCGTCGGTGAACTCGCCCTTCCACGACGTCATCGTGATGAACGCCGCCATGCCCGCGCCGAAACCACCGGCCTGGTAGGCGCCGCGGAACGCCTTCCCGGCCCGGTCGGCCGCCTCGGCATCGGGCAGCACGCCGACCAGCGGCGGCTCGTGCGCGACCAGCGTGGTGACGTCTTCGGGATAGGCCGTGACCAGCGCGAGCGCGGCGACCGCGCCGCCGCTGCTGCCGAACACCTCGACCGGACCGACGCCCAGCGCCTGGATCACGGCGTGGAGGTCACCGGCCTGCACGGCGGGCACGTGGTCCTCGCGGCCGTCCTTCCGGACGCTGCGCCCGAGCCCGCGCGGGTCGTAGGTGACCACGGTCCGCTCGGGGAAGTGGGAAGCCAGCGTGTGAAAACCGACGGCCTCCATCGGCTGCCCGACCATGAGCAACGGAGGTTGCGGACTCTCGGCGGGCGCGGGCCCGTGGACGTCGTAGACGATGTCTGCTTCGGGCGTTTCGAGCGTGTGCGTGGTAGCCATGGTGTCTCCCCGGTTCAGGACTCGGGGCGAGCCTAGACCGGGGGACCGACATTTTTCGGGCCGTGGTCGCGCGCCGTGGTGTCGATCCACGTGAGCGGGGCGTATGAGACCCCGCCGGTTGCCGAACCGCGCGCGTGGGGTGGCCGGCCGGACTCGCACCGGCTTCTCCCGGGGTCACAGCCCGGGGCCTCGTCTCCTTCGGCTTCGGCCACAGTGGAAGACGTGGGTGTCGAACCCACCGAGGCGATCGTGCAAGGATCACCCGCGCTCCGGCGCGTCTCCCGAGTACCCCCACCAGGATTCGAACCTGGACTGGACGCGTTCTGAGCGCGTTGCCTCTCCCAGTTGGGCTACGGGGGGTGTGGTCCGACGTGCTTTCCGCACGCCGGCAGCGCCCCCGGCAGGATTCGAACCTGCGACCTACGGCTTCGGAAGCCGCCGCTCTGTCCTGCTGAGCCACGGAGGCGGAAATCAATAAACGACAAATAAAGAAAGCCGCCCTGACCGGTTTCCCGGTGGGCGGCTCCCGAAGGCACAACGTGCATCACGTCATGGGCGGGGAGCCGCGTTCCTGCAGGTGGAGTCGCCGATGCGACGCGCACGAGGCGAGCGCGACGGCCTGTCGCTGCCACATGTTCGTCATGGCCACTCCTCGGTTTTCGTTCGTGTCCATCCATCATCACGCACCCGACCGGAGGCGTCAACGCATTAAGCAAACAATTCGGCAGCGCGGTTTCACCTGACCGGGCGACACCCGTAACACCTGAGGTCACGGCGCGATAACGAGAGGGTAGACCCGACGCAGAAGCAGGAGAGCGCACGTGAAGACACAGTGCCGAGGCCCGATCGACGTCTCCAAGGTCACGGGGTTCGCCACGGGCACCGCCGACCCGGACGACCTGCGCCAGGCGGTGGTGGCGTCGCCGGGCTATTCGCGGGCGAGCGAAGAGGAACGGGCGGCACTGTTGAAGATCATCCTGCACGTGGGGACGACCGCCGGCTGAGCCAGCGCCCGCCGGACCGCGGCGCGGTCCGGCGGGCCCGCGGTCCAGTCAGTCCGCGTGCTGTCCAGGTGCGGCACTGCCCGAGTACTCACCGAGATCGGAGACCAGTTTCGTGAGCTCGGGGTCGCTGTCGTAACGACGCTGGTGCAGCGCCGCGATCTTCGCGCCCATTTCGGGATCCGGGTCGTCGGTGATGTCGAACGACATGAACTTGTCCACCAGCGGCAGGCCCACCCGGTCGGTGTTGCGGTGGGCCGGGTGGATGAGGTACTCCCAGTAGCCTTCGAGGTCCTCGATCACGAAGGTCGCGCCCCACTCGTACTCGCCGCCGTAGTCGCGGCCGACGACGAACGACTTCACCGACGGGATGGACCGGCCCTGGTTGCGCAGGCTCTCCAGGGCTTCCTCGACGGCCTCCGGGCTGGCGTCCGGCTTCAGGGTCAGCCGGTTTCCGTGGTAGATCATGGGTTTTCCTTTCGAATACGAGCGACGGCGACAGTCGCGCCGACGATCAGGGCGATCCCGGTCCAGGTGAACGTGCCGGCCACACCGATGGTCCGGACGAGTGGTTGAACAGCCAGCGGCGAAAGGAACTGGCCGAGGAAAATGCCCGCGACAAGTCCACTGAGGACTCTCCCGCGCCGGTCCGGAGGGGCCTTTTCGCTGAGCATCAGAGTCAGGTTGGGCACGGCCAACCCGACCCCGGCGCCACCGACGAGCAACCCCGCCGCGACGCCGGCAACCGAGCCGGACACGCCGATCAGCAGCCAGCCGGCGCCGAGCAGGGCGATGCTCGTCGCCGTGACCGCCGTGGTGGTCAGCCGTCTGCGCAACGCGGGGAACGCCAACGCGGCGAGCGCGCTGGTGAGCGTGCTGCCCGCGATCACCGCGCCGACGACGACCGGGCCGGCGCCGAAACCGCCCAGCAGGAACGGCAGCTGGGTCGGCGCCATGTAGAACGCCAGCGTCGCGACCAGTGCCAGCGCGTAGACGCCCAGCACCGGGCCGGTCATCGTCCGGCCGCGGCGCGCGGACGCGGTGGGCGCGTCCCGGGGAACGTCACGAACCGTGAAGACCGCGAACAACGCGACGACGGCGGCGACCGCGTAGATCCAGAACGGCGTCCGCCAGCTGACCGTGGCCAGCACCCCGGCCAGCGGCAGGAACACCACGCCACCGAGGCTCGCGAAGGCCTGCTGCAGCCCGAGGAACGACGCCCGGCGCGGGCCGTCGAACCAGTCGGTGATCGTCGCGGTGACCGCGGTCATGACGCCGCCGACGGCGATCCCGAGCAGTGCCCTGGTCGCGAGCAACAAGTACAGGTCGTCGACGAAGTACCCGGCGGTTCCGCAGACTGCGTACAAAACGAGGCTGAACACGAGCAGCGGGCGCCGCCCGGCCCGGTCCGCGACCACACCGGACACCGGCGCGCTGACGGCGATCATGAGCGAGGTGACGGTCAACGCGAGCCGGACGAGGAGGTCCGCGCCCGGCTGTCCGGCGTAGACCTTGCCCATCTCCGGCAGGCTGGGCGCGATGATCGCCGCCGCCATGATGGTCAGCGCCGCCGCGCCCAGGATCGTGCCGCGGGCGAGACCGCCTGGCGTTGTCCGGTCGACCTGAGCTGTCATGCCCCCACAGTCACGCGCCGGCCCTCCCCGTCGCGTCGGCGACGGTCACCTAAATCTCGCCTACGGCCGTGGGCGGTTCGCCTACTGTTGACTTCATGCGAACGCCACCCCGGCCACCCGGTTCGCTGGTCGGCAGACGCGACGAGACCAGCCGTCTCGACGCCCTGCTCGACGCCGCGGAGCAGGGCGAGGGTGGGGCGTTCGTGCTGCGTGGCGAGCCGGGGATCGGCAAGAGCGCCCTGCTGGGCCACGTCGAGCGGACGGCGGCGGGCCGGTTTCGGGTGATCCGCGCGGCCGGGTCGGAGTTCGAGGTGGAGCTGCCGTTCGCGGCCCTGCACCAGCTCTGCGTGCCGGCGCTGGCCCGGCTGGACGAGGTGTCCCCGGCCCACCGCGACGCCCTGCGGGTGGCGTTCGGCCTGGCCGACGGCAGGCCGGACCCGTTCCGGATCGGCGTGGCGAGCCTCGCGTTGCTGGCCGTGGCCGCGCGGGAACGTCCGCTGCTGTGTGTGGTCGACGACGCCCACTGCCTGGACACCGCGTCCGCGAAGGCGCTGACGTTCGTGGCCCGGCGGATCGCCGCGGAGCCGGTGGCCATGGTGTTCGCGACCCGCACACCGGGCGCCGGCCACGGGCTGGACGAACTGCCCGGCGTGGTGCTGGACGGCCTGAGCGGCCCGGACGCCCGCGCGTTGCTGGCCGCGCACAGCGTCTCCCCGACGGACGAGCGGATCCGCGACCGCGTCCTGGGCGAGGCGCGTGGCAACCCGCTGGCGCTGATCGAGCTGCCGAACGCGGGCGGCTTCGCGTTGCCCGGTCCGTCGTCGGTGCCGAGCCGGATCGAGCGGAGTTACCAGGCCAGGCTGACGGAGCTGCCCGAGGCCGCCAGGGTGCTGCTGACCATCGCGAGCGCGGAACCGACCGGCGACCCGGCGCTGTTGTGGGACGCCGCCGAGCGGCTGGGTGTCGACGTGGGCAGTACCGCGGCAGCGGCGTCCGGCCTGGCCGAGTTCGCCGGCCAGGTGCGGTTCTGCCACCCGCTCGCACGTTCGGCGGTGTACCGGGCGGCCGAACCGGACCTGCGGCGCGCCGTGCACCAGGCGTTGGCCGCGGCAACTGATCCGGCCACCGCGCCGGACCGGCGGGCCTGGCACCGCGCTCAGGCCAGTGCCGGACCCGACGAACAGGTCGCCGGCGAACTGGAGTCGTCGGCGTCGCGCGCCCGGGCCCGTGGCGGTGTGGCCGCCGCGGCGGCGTTTCTCGAACGCGCGGCGGCGTTGTCCCTGGAGTCGGGCAAACGAAACGAGCGCACGCTCGCCGCGGTACGGGCGACGCTCGACTCGGGCGCGGCCGACGCGGCCCACAGCCTGCTCACCACCCTCGATCCCACCGCACTCGACGAGTTCCAGCGCGCGACCGTCGACCTGCTGCGCGGGAAGATCGCGTTCGTCCGGCCCGGGGACGACGGCGGGCCGGCGCTGATGCTGCGTGCGGCGCAACGGCTCGCCACGCTGGATCCGAAGCGGTCGCGCGCGTACTTCCTGGCCGCGGTGGAGATGGCACTCGCGGCCGGCCGGGCCGGCGGAGTGCTCGACCAGGTCGTGGCGGCGGCCCGCAACGCCCCGGCCGCGCCGGGAGCCCCGGACGTGCTCGACGCGCTGGTCAGGCTCACCGTCGAGAACCACCGCGCCGGCATCCCCCTGGTCCGGCGGGTGCTTACCGGCGCGACGGCGGAGTGGACGCGGGCGCCCGGCCTGGCCAGCATGCTCGCCGGCGAGCTGTGGGACGAGGACGCCCACGCGGCGATCGTCGAATGGCTGGTGCGGACGGGCCGGGACACGGGTTCACCGCTGACGCTCCGGCTGGGCCTGTCCCAGGCCGCCGTCGCCGCGGTGCTGACCGGCGACTTCGGGCAGGCGATGGCGGCGATCGCCGAGGAGGAGGCGATCGCGGGCGCCTTCGGCGACGCGCCGCAGATGTACGCGCGAGTGCACCTGGCCGCCATGCGCGGCCGCACGGCGGAGGCACTCGACCTGTTCGGCGAGGTGGCAGCTCAGGACGCCCTTCTGGTGACGGCGAACGTCCACTGGGGGGCGGCACTGCTGCACAACGCCACCGGCGACTACCGGACGGCGCTGGAAGCGGCCCGGCGCGCCACCGCGGCCGGCGACCTGTTCCTCGCCGGGATCGCCCTGCCCGAGCTGGTGGAGGCCGCGGTCCGATGCGGCGAACACTCCGCAGCCGAGTCGGCACTGGAATCCCTGGTCGAGCGCACGGAGCCGACCGGCACCGGCTGGGGCCGGGGCGTCACGGCCGCGGCCAGAGCCCTGGTCACCGACGACGAAGACGGCTACCTGGAAGCGATCAAGCACCTGACGGACAGCCGCGTGACGCCATACCGCGCCCGGGCGCACCTGCTGTACGGGGAGTGGCTGCGCCGCAAGGGCCGCCGCACCGACGCCCGTCAGCAGCTGCGCACCGCGCACGAGCAGCTGGCCACGATCGGGATGGAGGCGTTCGCCCAACGCGCCGCGGCCGAGCTCCACGCGACCGGCGAGGTGGCACGCAGCCGCTCGTCTCGCGCCCGCGACCACCTTTCGATGCACGAAATGCACGTCGCCCGCCTGGTCGCCACCGGCGCGACCACGAAGGAGGTCGCCGCCCGCCTGTTCCTCAGCCCCCGCACGGTCGATGCCCACCTGCGCAACATCTTCCGCAAGCTGGGCATCACTTCTCGGAAGCAGCTCAAGAGCGTGCCGGACATCGGGACTGTCGACGGAGCGGTGTAACGGAGCCGCCAAGGGGGCTCGAACCCCTGACCTTCTGTTTACAAGACAGATGCTCTACCAGCTGAGCTATAGCGGCCTGGCGCCCTCGGCGCCGCCCACAGTGTATCGGGCTGCCCTCAAGATCCGTTCGACAGGCAGCATCGCCAGGTCCAGGCCACCATGGACACCGGAGAAGCACCGCGGGGAAACGTGGCCAACGCCACTGCAACAGCGGACCTGCCCGCGTCGATGGTCCGGGAGGAGAGAGCGAGGAGGTGGATGGATCATGAAGATCAACGAGCGCACCAACGGGGGCAAGGCGACCAGATGGCCCGTCCTGGAACCTCCCGCGCAAAGAACCCCCAAAACCCACCGCCCCAACCTCCTGCGGCGGCGGCCATGGCAGGTGCTCGAAGCTCCGACCGGTGAGTTTCCCGCCGTCGACGCCGATGAGGCCATGGGGCCTCAGCTGCCGGACGAGGCCACCGTCAACTTCGTGCTCGACCTCTCGCTGCGCATCGGGGAGGTCCAGATGGCCAGCGGCGCCGGCGCGTCGGACGTCACCGCGACCATCATCGCCATCGCCGCCGCGCTCGGGCTGCCGCACTGCGAGGTCGACGTCATCTTCACGTCGATCACCGTCACCTGCCACCGCGGCAGCGACCTCTCGCCGGTCACCGCGCTCCGCGTCGTGCGCAGCCGGAGCCTCGACTACACCCGGCTGACCGAGACCGAGAAGCTCATCCGGCAGATCGTGCGCGGCAACGTCGGCGCGGAGCAGGCGCAGACCGAGCTCGAACGCATCACGCAGGCGCCGCACCCCTACCCGCGCTGGGTCGCGACGCTGTCCTGGGGCGGGGTCGCCGCCTTCATCACCATCCTGCTCGGGGGCGGCCTGGACATCGCGCTCGTCGCCTTCGTCATCAGTGGTGTGATCGACCGGATCGGCCGGTTCGTGAACCGGTACTCCCTGCCGTTCTTCTTCCAGCAGGTGATCGGCGGCCTGGTCGCGACGCTCTCCGCGATGGGCGTCGTGAGCAGCGGGGTCCTGACGACCGACCGGCCGACGCTCGTCGTCGCGGCCGCACTGACCGTGCTCCTGTCCGGGCTCTCCACCGTGTCCGCGGTGCAGGACGCCATCACCGGCTACAACGTCACCGCCGCCGGACGCACGATGGAAACCGTGCTGATGTCGGCGGGCCTGATCGCCGGGGTCGTGCTGGCGCTGCGGATCGCCGTCTTCTTCGAACTGCCGCTCACGCCGCTGCCGGACGTCCCCAGCTCGACGCCGCAGCAGCTGCCGCAGGTCATCATCGGCGGGGCCGGCGCCTCCGCCTGCTTCGCGCTCGCCTCCTACTCGAAGATGCGCGCGATGCTGGTCGCGGCGGCCGCCGGGGCCATCGGCGCCGCCGTCTACGGCGCGCTCATGCTGTCCGAGCTCGACGGCGTCAGCTCGTCCGCCATCGCGGCGACGCTGGTCGGGTTCTGCGGTGGTGTGCTCGCGCGGCGGCTCGGCGTGACCCCGCTCGTGGTCGCCGTGTCCGGGATCACTCCGCTGCTTCCGGGCCTTTCGACCTACCGTGGTCTGTACCGGATCGGGGTCGAGCCCAGTGGCGACATCTCGACGCTCATGACGGCCGTCGCGATCGGGCTTGCGCTGGCAGCGGGCGTGGTACTCGGGGAATGGCTCGCCCAGCCGGTACGGACCGGTCTGGGCAGGCTCGAGCGGCGGTTCGCCGGACCACGCATGGCTGGTCCGCTCGAACCGGCTGATCGACGCTTGGAGTAACCCGACGGTCACCGGCTGTTCATCGCTCACGCGATAGGGTTTCACTCTGGGGCCGCGACCCGGGACGCGAGGAGCGAGCGACGTGAGTGAACCGAAGGAGAACACGAGATCGGCCGATTTCGTCGTGGTGGCGAACCGGCTTCCGGTGGACCTCGAGCGCACGACGGACGGTGAGCGCCGCTGGACGGCCAGTCCGGGTGGGCTGGTCTCCGCGCTCGAGCCGTTCCTCCGCTCCCGCAAGGGCGCGTGGGTGGGCTGGCCGGGCATCCCGGACGTCGACGTCGAGGAGTTCGACGACGACGGTCTCGTGCTGCACCCGGTCTCGTTGAGCGCCGACGAAGTCCGTGACTACTACGAAGGTTTCTCCAACGCGACGCTCTGGCCGCTCTACCACGACGTCGTCGAGCGCCCGGTGTTCGACCGGGCGTGGTGGAACAGCTACGTCAAGGTGAACCGCCGCTTCGCCCAGGCCAGCGCCGAGGTCGCCGCCCAGGGCGCGACGGTCTGGATCCAGGACTACCAGCTGCAGCTGGTGCCGGCGATGCTGCGCGAGCTGCGGCCCGACCTGCGCATCGGCTTCTTCCTGCACATCCCGTTCCCGCCGGTCGAGCTGTTCATGCAGATGCCGTGGCGCGCCGCGATCATCCGCGGCCTCACCGGCGCGGACCTCGTCGGCTTCCACCGCCCCGGCGGGGCGCAGAACTTCCTCTGGCTGTGCCGCCAGCTGATCGGCCTCGAGTCGACGCGCGGCGCGGTCGGCGTCCGGTCGCGACCGGGCACCATGCAGGTCGGCGACCGGACCGTCCGGGTCGGCGCCTTCCCGATCTCGATCGACGCCGCCGGGCTCGACACGCTCGCGCGCACGAAGGGCGTCCAGGAGCGCGCGGCCCAGCTGCGGCGCGACCTCGGCAACCCCAAGACGGTCATGCTCGGCGTCGACCGCCTCGACTACACCAAGGGCATCGACCTGCGCCTGCAGGCGCTGCACGAGCTGCTCCACGAGGGCCGCCTGCAGCCGGACGACGTCACGTTCGTGCAGCTCGCCACCCCCAGCCGCGAGCGCGTCGAGCACTACCAGCGGATGCGCGGCGAGATCGAGCAGATGGTCGGCCGGATCAACGGCGAGTTCTCCCGCGTCGGCCACCCGGTCGTGCACTACCTCCACCAGTCGGTCGACCGCACCGAGCTGGCCGGGTTCTTCTCCGCCGCGGACGTCATGGTCGTGACGCCGCTGCGTGACGGAATGAACCTCGTGTGCAAGGAATACGTCGCCGCGCGGCACGATCTCGGGGGCGCGCTGGTGCTCAGCGAGTTCGCCGGGGCGGCCGCCGAGCTCTCTAGCGCATTCCTCGTGAATCCCCACGACTTGGACGGGGTGAAGGACGCTCTGGTGGCTGCCATTACGCTCGACCCGGCAGAGGGCCGTCGCCGGATGCGCGCCATGCGTCGCCAGGTCCTCACGCACGATGTCGATCGTTGGGCGCGCTCGTTCCTGCAAGCTCTGGGTGCCGAGGCGGTCGATTAACCGAACGACCATGCACGAGCTCCTGAGGAGGAGTGTTGACTGCCGAGGCCCTGCCCGCCGAGCTACGGCGCGCGATCGTGCAGATCGCCCGTACTCCGCGACTGCTGGTCGCCTGCGACTACGACGGCACGCTGGCACCCATCACGCTCAACCCGGACGAGGCACGCCCGCTGCCCGAGTCCGTGGGCGCCCTCAGATCGCTCGCCGGTCTGCACGAGACGACGACCGCGGTCATCTCCGGCCGCGCGCTCCGCGATCTCGCCACGCTCTCGCGGCTGCCGTCCGAGGTGAACCTCGTCGGCAGCCACGGCTCCGAGTTCGACATCGGCTTCATCCACGCGCTCGACGAGAAGGCGCGTGAGCTGCACCGGCGGCTCGAGACCGAGCTCGAACAGCTCGTGCTCGACGTCCCGGGCGTGTCGCTCGAGGTCAAGCCGGCGAGCATCGCGGTGCACGTGCGCCGAGCCGAGCACGAAGCCGGCCGGCGGGTGCTCGCGGCCGTCCACAACGGACCGTCCACCTGGGAGGGCGTGTCGACCACCGACGGCAAGGAGGTGGTGGAGCTCGCGGTCGTCCAGACGGACAAGGGCCGCGCGCTCGACATCCTGCGCCACCAGGTCGGTGCGACGGCGGCGATCTTCCTCGGCGACGACGTCACCGACGAGAAGGCCTTCGCCCGCCTCTCGGGTCCTGACCTGGGCATCAAGGTCGGCGACGGCGAGACGCTCGCCGGCTTCCGCGTGCCCGACACCGTCGACGTCGCGCTGGTCCTCGGCTTCCTGCTGGAGGAGCGGCGCAACTGGCTCTACGGCGAGTCGGCCCCGCCGATCGAGCGGCTCTCGATGCTGGCCAACGAGCGCTCGGTCGCGCTCGTGACGCCGGACGCGAAGCTGACCTGGCTCTGCCACCCCGGGCCGGACGCGCCCGCGGTGTTCGCCGACCTGCTCGGCGGCGAGGGCGCGGGCCACTTCTCCATCAAGCCGCACCGCAACGGCCTGCCGCTGGGCCAGCGCTACCTGCCGAACACGATGACGGTCGAGACGCGCTGGTCGCGCCTGCTCGTCACCGACTACCTCGAGCCGGAGAGCCCGCAGCACCGGACGGACCTGGTCCGCGTCATCTCCGGTGAGGCGCAGGCGGACGTCAAATTCGCGCCGCGCCCCGAGTTCGGTGGTGTGCCGGTGAAGCTGGAGATCACCGAGGGCGGCCTGAAGGTGCTCGGCACGTCGGAGCCGTTCGTGCTCTACTCGCCGGGCGTCGAGTGGACCATCACCTCCGACGGCCTCCACGACACCGCGACCGCGCTCGTCCAGCCGACGCCGACCCAGCCGGTCGTGCTGGAGCTGCGTTGCGGCACCACGGACCTCGGCGACCACGAACTGTCCGAAGTGGAACGACGCGACCGCGCGGGCCGCTACTGGAGCGAGTGGACGTCCAAGCTGCAGCTGCCGAAGGTGCAGACCGACCTGGTGCTGCGCTCGGCGCTGACCCTGCGCGGCCTGGTCAACACCGACTCCGGCGGGGTGCTCGCCGCGGCGACGTCGTCGCTGCCGGAGGAGATCGGCGGTGTCCGCAACTGGGACTACCGCTACTGCTGGATCCGCGACGCGGCGATGACCGTGCGGGAGCTCGTGCACCTCGGCTCGATCGAGGAGGCCGAGGGCTACCTGAAGTGGCTCCACGGGGTGCTCGCGACGCTGGCCGGCCCGGAGCGGCTCCACCCGCTGTACACGCTTTCGGGCAGTGTCATCGGCGCCGAAGCCGTGATCGAGTCGCTGCCCGGGTACGCCGGTTCGCGGCCCGTGCGCGTCGGCAACCTGGCGAACCACCAGGTGCAGCTGGACGTCTTCGGCCCGGTCGTCGAGCTGGTCGGCACCCTCGCCGCCGCGCGCGGCGACCTGCGTGACGAGGACTGGCAGATGGTCCGCGCCATGGCGGAAGCCGTGACGCGGCGCTGGAACGAGCCCGACCACGGGATCTGGGAGGAGCGGCACGTGCCGCGCCACCGGGTCTACTCCCGGGTGATGTGCTGGGTGACCATCGACCGCGCGGTCAAGCTCGGCGAGCAGTACGGCCGGGGCGTGCCGGGCGCGTGGCCGGCCCTGCGCGACGCGATCAAGGACGACGTCCTCACCCACGGCTGGAACGACGAGGTCCAGGCCTTCACCACGGCCTACGACGGCACGGACCTCGACGCGGCCTCGCTGTTCGTCGGGCTCACCGGGCTGATCGACCCGGCCGACGAGCGCTTCCAGCACACGGTGACCGCGATCGAGGCGGAGCTGCGCAGTGGGTCCACTGTGTACCGTTACCGCCGCGACGACGGCCTCCCGGGTGGCGAGGGCGGCTTCCACATCTGCGCGGCGTGGCTGATCGAGGCGTACCTGCTCACCGGGCGGCGCACCGAGGCGCAGGAGCTGTTCGACCAGATCGTCGCGGCGGCCGGCCCGACGGGCCTGCTGCCGGAGCAGTACGACCCCATCGCCGAACGGTCCCTCGGCAATCATCCGCAGGCGTATTCGCACATCGGGCTCATCCGGTGCGCCAACTTGCTGGCTGCCAGTTAGCCCTTTCGGTCCGAACTGCCGTGAAGGCCACCGCGCGGGCGTCTGACGCCCGTAAGGTGGCCTTCACGGCGTTCGGAGGTGAGGTGCGTGCAGGGGACGTTCGGGCAGGTCGAGTACGTGCCGCTGCCACCCCGGTTCGCCGACCGGGTGCGCTGGGGCTCGGTGGTCGTCGGGTCGTCGATGATCGCCGGGATGGTGCTGCTGTTCGGGCTCACGACGTTCCTGAAGGGCATGGTCCACGGCCACGCCTTCCCGGACACGCTGATCGGCACGGCCGCGGCGGTGCTGCCGCCGCTGAGCGTGCTGGCGATCGCGGTGCTGGTGCTGTCGGTCCGGCGGTGCCTGCGCGGGGACTACCTGGTCGTGGCGAGCGCGGCGTCGGCCCGCACCACGCTGGTGTTCACCTACGTGCTGACGCTGATCCTGATCCTCGGCTCGTACGCGGCGTCGATCGTCTTCCGCGGGTGGCCGGACCTGCTCACGACCCTCGCGACGCTCGCCTTCGCCACGTTGGGGTTCGCGGCGGGGATGGTCTCCGTGCGGCCGTCGATGCGGACGCTGCGGCGGTTCAGCGACCACCCGATTTGGTGAGGAAAGCGGTCCATGCGGCGGCGCTCAGGTGGAGTTCGCCGTGGGGCGCTTTGGAATCACGGATCGCGACGGGCACGCTGAAGGAAACCTCGACGCAGTCGCTGCCTTCGCCGCTGGTGCTATAGCTGCTCTTGAACCACCGCGAGTCCACAGTGGACATAGCAGCCTCCCCGTCAGAGCCGTTCGATCAGCGCGATCGAATCCTCCGCATCCAGGGCTCGATCCGCGAAATCCTTGAACGCCAGCTTAGCAGCGGAAACTTCTCCCTCTTTCTCAATGTGAACCGAGCCGAAAATGTGCTCGACGTAAGCGACATCGGACTCCTCGGAGTCCTCGAAGCTCGCGATGATCAGGTTGCCGTTCTGGCCGTCGTAGGCGCCGACATCCTCCGGCACCACCTGCAAAGTCACGTTCGGCAGCCGCGCCCGATCGACCAGGTGCTGCAGCTGCTCCTCCTGCTCGGCCCGCCCGAGAATCGGCTTGCGGAGCGCGTACTCGTCGATGATCGCGTGGAACCGCAGGATCGGCGGATCGGTGAGCCGCAGCTGCCGCAGCAGTCGCACGGTGACCTGGTTCTCCAGCACCTTCGGCTTCATCTGCTTCCGACCCGCGGCGAAGACCTCGCGCATGTACGCCTCGGTCTGCAGCAGTCCCGGGATGTAGCCGAACTGGAAGACCTTGACCTTGCTCGCCTCGGCCTCGATCGGCAGGAACCCGCGGTTGTCCACCCCGTAGTGGTGCCACCAGCCCTTCTCCTTGGCGCGGTCGTAGGCGGAGATGTACTCGTCCCAGTCCGAGACGATCACGTTGTACCGGTCCAGCAGCGCACGGAAGTCGTGGTACGGCGGCAGATACCCCGTCTCGATGCGCGACAGCTTGCTCGTCGACATGCGCAGCGGCGCGCCCGCTTCTTCCTGCGTCATGCCCAGCCGCTCGCGCATGCGCTTCAGCTGGCGCCCCATCTGCCGGGCGGGCAGGTTCGGCTCACCCACGTCTGACCCCTCGGAACCACATGGGCACGGATAGTAAGGGGCGGGTCCGCCGACTCGGGAATCCCACGTGCACAGATTTCTTTGCACAATTTCCTTTGCACGGCTACCTTGGGGTCATGACCAGCGCTCCACCACCGGAAGAGCTCGACCCGGACGCCCTCAAGGCCGTCACGCACCCGTTGCGTCGCCGGATACTCGGCGTGTTGTCCGCGGGCCCGGCGACAGCCACGACGCTCGCCCGGACCCTCGGCGAGAACACCGGCGCGACCAGCTACCACCTGCGGGAGCTGGCGCGGTTCGGGTTCGTCGAGGACGTCCCGGAGCTCGCGCGGGGCAAGGAACGGTGGTGGCGCACGCGGCCGCGGGACATCCGCTGGCCGCGGCGCAGCGAGCAGAGCGCCGAATCCCAGGTGCTGTTCGACGACATGCAGCGCCAGGGGTTCGAGGACGACCTCGAAAAGCTCAACCGGTTCGCGGAGACGCGCGACGAACTGCCCGGCGACTGGCCGGACGCACTGCTCTACGCACGCGGCGGCACCTGGCTCACCGCCGAGGAGCTGCTCGCGTTCTGGAACGACTACATGGAGCTGTTCCGCCGGCACTGGCGGCCCGAGGACGACCGGTCACCGGATGCGCGGCGCGTGCTCGTGCGCCTGCTCGCGTTCCCGGACCCAGGGGAAACGACATGACAGGGGATCTCACATGCGAAGAGGGGCTCTACTACTGGCCGGGGTGACCCTGGCTCTTTCCGCGCCACCGGCTTCGGCGGCGGACGGCTCGGACGTGACGTTCACGAACGGCGGGGTGACCTTGCACGGCACCGTCGTCGCACCACCCGGCGGGTCGAAGCTGCCGGGCCTGGTGATGGTCCACGGCTCGGGGGCGCACAGCCGGGAGGACTACCGCGACCAGGCGGAAGCCTTTGCGCGAGAAGGCATCGCGACGCTCATCTACGACAAGCGGACCGAGGGGTATTCGCAGTTCGAGCGGTCGTACTCGACCCTGGCCGACGACGCGCTGGCGGCGGTCGAGGCGTTGCGGAAACGGCCCGAGGTCGATCCGGCGCGGGTCGGTGTCTGGGGGTTGAGCGAAGGGGGCTGGGTGGCGCCACTGGCGGCTTCGAAGTCCGCCGACGTCGCGTTTGTCGTGACGCTGGGGGCGAACGGCGTCGAGCCGTCGCGGCAACAGGCGTGGGCGATCGAGAACCAGCTGCGGCAGCTGGGAATGGCCGGGTCGATGGTGCGGATGGCGTCGTCGACGATGATGCGCCAGCTCGTCGGCGGCGGGGTGTTCCCGGAGGCGCACTACGACCCGGTGCCGGTGCTGAAGAGCCTGCGGCAGCCGGTGCTCGGGCTGTGGGGCGCGAAGGACGTCCTGACGCCGCCGGGTGAGGCCGTCCGGATCTTCCGGGAGTCTCTCGGCCGGTCCACGCTGCGGGTCTTCCCGGACGCCCAGCACCAGCTGCGCCGCACGACCAACGGCTACGACAAGCTCCCCGGGTACGCGCCCGGCTACCTGGAGCTGGTGGGCACGTGGGTGCACAACCCGCCCGGCGCGTCTTCCGCCGACCCGGCGCCGGCGCAGGACCGGCCGAGCACCGCGGTGACCCCGCTGGCCTGGTACGAGCCGACGTGGCTGCAGCTGGTCGTGCTGGTGTTCCTGCTGGTGGCCTTCGCCTTCGGGCTGGGCCGCGGCGCGGCGCGGCCGTCCCGCTGGCTGGCGGTGACCGGGTTGCTCGCCGTGCTGGGCTTCCTGGCGTTCGACGTCCTGATCCAGGTGACGATGGGCCGGAACCTCGGCCCGGTGCTCGCGGGCCGTCCGTTGCCGTGGCTGGTGTTGCAGCTGCTGTCGCTGGGTGCGGTGGCCGCCGCCATCGGCACGGCGATGGCGTGGTGGCGGCACCGCACCCCGCGGCTCGGCGTGCTCCTGGCGGGCGGCGTCGTGTTCGTCCCCTGGGCGGTTTACTGGGGACTGCTGGGGATCTAGGCGGAGTAGCCCTTCGGCGGGATCAGCGTCGCAAGCTGGTCGAAGCCGAGCCAGTAGATCTGGTTCCCGCCGAAGCTCGCCGGGTCGGCGATCTTGACGGTCCGGTCGGAGCTGTCGTACCCGATCACCGTGAAGTAGTGGTAGATCGTGTAGTTCGGGTAGCCCGGCGGGTGGTTGTTCGCGGGCGCGACAATGTTGGCGACGATCGCGTAGCCGTTGTTGATGTCGAGCACGATGTCGTTCCACAGCAGGTCGCGCTGGGCCTGCGTCGGCGGGTCGTTCGGCATCTCCTTGGTCTCGTACCAGGAGGTGCCGAGATCGCCGTTGAGGACGCCGGTGACCTGGCCGATCCAGTCGGTGCCGTTGGTGGTGGTGCCGAGCTGCGAGGCGAGCGTGCCCTGGCTCGGCAGGTTCCCGGTCCGCGCGGACATCGCGATCCGCGTCGCGGCCGGGCCGCACCAGTAGCCCGTCTCTTGCACTTGGTACTGGATGTTGAGCACGGCCTCGGTGGAGGCTTGCGCCACCGCGGGCAGCGCGACGAGCCCCATGGCGGCCACGAGCGTGACGAATCCCAGCCGGAATCTGCGCATGACGGTCCTTCCCCAGTTTTGACGTCGGTTGGCCAACGCCTCACCGAAGGATGATCCGGGCAGCGGATCACTTCCGTCTCTCACCTGCCCTGAATGGATCACACCGAAGGTAGGTTCGCCCGGCTATCTCAGCCCCAGCTCCCGCTCGATCTCCTCGAGCGCGCGCTGCGCCTCTAGGTCGTACTCGTCCGGGACAACCTCGCGAGGCGGGATAGTCGACCTGGCGACCCAATTGATGACGTTAGGCCGCTCACCGGTGACGATGTACTCACCCAAAGCAGCGAAGACGTAGCCGACGGGCACCTCCTCGCCGCTGAACCAGCCGGCCGAGTGCTGCCCCAGCCAGTAGTCCTGAAACTCTCCGCTGTAGTCGGTTCCTGCGGGGACGTACTTGTCATTGGGGCCCTCATCGCCCCAGACCACGGTTCCGCGATTGCCGCGGATGCCGATGACGAGCCGAGGGCTGTACTCCGGTTCGCCGCTCCGAAATTCCCAGATGCACCCGACGGGTTCACCGGTTTCTGGCGTGTCGCAGGCGGCGGACAGCACAAACCCGATGGGATCCGACACAGAGCGCAAAAGGGCGAGAGTAGTCCGCCCATCACGGCGGGCTTCCTCGATATCAAACTCAGCGGTCACGGCCTGCTTCTCCCGTAGTGCTTCCGGAACGGTTCATTGTCCTGATAGGTGCCGTAGACGGTCAAACTTCGGTCGCCATCCTGGGGAAACAGCCTGGTCAGAACCTTGTCGCATGCGTCGGCAAACTTCTTCTGGTCCTCGATACCGCAAGGCGTGTAGTTGATCGCCACCTCGAGATCCGTAAGGTACGGCTTCCGCAGCATGAGAGCGGCCAGCTTGATCTCCACGTGGCAGCCGAGGAACTCCGAATCGAGCCCCATCGACTCTATGAGTGCGCAGGCGTCCTCGGTGAGATGGGGGTCGGCCCAACCGGACCTGATCGTCATCAGGTACCGGCCATTCCGGCCTACAACGCCGACAGTCCGGTCGTTGGTCCGCGGGATCACTCGTTTGGGTAGGCGCTTCGCGAGTTCGGCAGCCTCCGGCGGGTAACAGTCCCCGTGCTGGTTGCTGTATCGCTTAACCGCCTGAACAGCACTTACCCGCACACCTTCGCCATCCTCGCCACGGATGCGGCTCGCGTAGGTCTCCAACCGGTTGATGGCCACGATGACCTTCCGATGCACCTCCTGGATCCCGGAAAGCACCGCACCCAGCTCACTCCGAGCAGCGGCCGGCTCCGGAGCGCGTGACCCCTTGGTCGCCATAGTCAGAGCGTCGCAAGCCTCGGTGAGCAGCTGCTCAGCCTCTCGATAACGCTCCTTCGCCTTCCCCGCGTTCTCTATGCTCGCAGCCACGGCCTTGAGCAGATCGTCAACAGACACGCCGCAAGCCCTCCCTCAAACGGACGCTCTTCTCATCATGGCCGTGAACGCTCGTGGACACAGCGGGCAACAGGGGGCATGCAGGTGATCCACGAGGGAGCCGAGATCTGGGGGCACGACCGTCCTGACCTGGGCGGAGCCGATCCCGGGCCGGCGTTCGGCCGGCTCTTCGACGCCCACGCGGCGGCGTTGCGCCGCTATCTCGCGCGGCGCGTGGGCGCCGAACCGGCGAACGACCTCGTCGCCGAGACCTTCCTCGTCGCGCTGCGGCGCCGCGAGAGCTACCGGCCGGAGCTCGGCACCGCGCGGTCGTGGCTCTACGGCATCGCGACCAACCTGCTGCGCCACCACGTGCGGTCCGAGATGCGCGGGCTGCAGGCCACCGCGCGGCTGGCGCGCACCGGGGAAAACAGCCACGCCGCGCACGACGGCCGCGTCGCCGAGCAGGTCGACGCCCAGGTCCGCGCGGCGCAGCTGGCCGGCGCGCTGGCCAAGCTCAGCCCGGCCGACCGCGACACGCTGCTGCTCGTGTCGTGGGCCGGGCTCGAGCCGGCCGAGGTCGCCGAAGCCCTCGGGATCCCGCCGGGTACGGTCCGGTCCCGGTTGCACCGGATCAGACGCTGGCTCAGGACGAACGCCCCGGCTCAGGAGGAGGTGCAGGACCTTGCGTGAAGACAACGTCCGGAAGATCTGGTCCGACGCCGAACTCGACGCGGCGCTGTCGGACCTCCACGCCGGCGCCGGCGACGACGACGGGCTGGCCTTCGCCCGCGCGTCCCTCATGGCGGCCGCCGGCACGTCCGAGGCGCCGCCGCAGCCCCGCCGGACCGGGACCTGGCGGTGGATCGCGGTGGCCGCGGCCGTCGTCATGCTGGTCGGCGGGCTCGCGATCGTCACGTCCCTGCGGACGCCATCCTCGGACCCCGCCCAGCCGGCCGCGACGCTCCCCGACGTCGACCGCCCGCTCGCGCCGGGCGAGTACCACTACACGCAGAAGCTCACCTGGCTGGACGGGATCCTGCTCGACAAGCTGGTCAGGATCCAGCAGTCGATCGAGCTGTGGATCCCGGCCGACCCCACCGGCGTCTGGCACCGGCGCACGAAGTGGACGGGCGCCGTGCGCGGGCTCGACAAGTCGGAGAACCCCGAACTGAGCCTCCGGCCGTTCGACGAGAACGGCCCGGCCGGCCGGTTCGGCACCACACAGAACCTGGGCGGGCAGGTCAACCCGAGGTGGAACACACCGTTCGCGAACTGGCTGAACCCGGACGCGGCCTTCATCGCCTCGCTGACTCCCGACCGCGGGAAGCTGTCCAAGCGCCTGAACTTCGACACGATCACCGAGAAGGACAGCGGGAAGGCGCACACCCCCACCGAAGCGCTCACGATGGTGCGCACCGCCCTGGAGACGGGCCTGGTCCGCAAGGACATCCGGTTCGCCCTGTCGGACACGTTCGGCGGAGTCCCCGGCGGGTTCGTGGCACCGGACGGCCAAACCCCGGACGGCCGGCCCGCCACGGTCCTGGTCGCCAAGGACAGCGGCCAGCGCCTGTACCTCGACCCGAAAACGGCCGTGCTCCTGGCCTGGGAGGAGCACCCGGACGTCGTCACGACGACCAGCCGCCCCGGGCCGCCTGTGAGTACGGCCGAGACCCCGTCGAGCGCGGTCCTGCCCCCGCCGACCAACACACTGGAGCCCCAGATGACCACGACGACCGTCCCGAGGGCCGACGGTGCGATCCCCCTTCCGGAAGACCTGCCGACGGTGTACTCGTTCGCGATCACCCGGACGGCGGGGTGATCGACGAGCGTGGCTGGCTGTGATCAGCGTGCGTGGCTGGCCGCGTTCAGTGAGCGTGGCTGGCCGCGATCAGCGCACGTGACCGGCCCCGTTCAGCGAGCGTGGCTGGCCGCGATCAGCGCACGTGACCGGCCCCGTTCAGCGAGCGTGGCTGGCCGCGATCAGCGAGCGTGGCTGGCCGCGTTCAGCGCGTCCGCGACGTTCGCCACCTCCAGCACCCTGATCCCAGCCGGCGGCTTGCCCGAGTCCGGTGGCACCAGCGCGTGCGTGAACCCGAGCCGCGCCGCTTCCGCCAGCCGGCGGCCCACGCTCGGCACGCGGCGGATCTCGCCCGCCAGCCCCACTTCGCCCACCGACACCAGCCGGGGTGACAACGCGACGTCGCCGAACGATGACGTCAGCGCCAGCACCAGCGCCAGGTCGATGCCCGGCTCGGTGATCTTCATGCCGCCGACCGTGGCCGCGTAGACGTCCTTGTCGCCGAGCTTCAGGCCGCCGCGCTTCTCCAGCACCGCCAGGACCATCGCCACCCGCGCCGAATCGAGCCCGCTGACCGCGCGGCGCGGCTGGGGCGCCGACGTCGACGACACCAGCGCCTGGACCTCGCCGAGCAGCGGCCGCTTGCCCTCCATCGACACCGTGATCGCCGTGCCCGGCACCGGCTCCGCCGTTCGGCTGATGAACAGCCCCGACGGGTCCGGCACCCCGACGATGCCCTCTTCCTGCAGCTCGAAGCAGCCGATCTCGTCGGACGCGCCGAACCGGTTCTTGATGCCGCGCAGCATCCGCAGCGTCGAGTGCTTGTCGCCTTCGAACTGCAGCACCACGTCCACCAGGTGCTCCAGCACGCGCGGGCCGGCCACCGAACCGTCCTTCGTGACGTGACCGACCAGCACCACCGGCAGCCCGCGCTCCTTGGCCAGCGCGACCAGCCCGGACGTCACCGCGCGGACCTGCGTCACCCCGCCCGGCGAGCCCTCCACCTGCGGCGACGCCATGGTCTGGACCGAGTCGACGATCAGCACCCCCGGCTTGACGTCGTCGACGTGCCCGAGCAGGGCGGACAGGTCGCTCTCGGCGGCCAGGTACATGCGGTCGTGGACGTTGCCCGTTCGCTCGGCGCGCAACCGGACCTGGCCCGCGGACTCCTCGCCCGTGATGTACAGGGACCGGTCGACCGTTTTCGCCCACTGGTACGCGACTTCGAGCAGCAGCGTCGACTTGCCGACACCCGGCTCACCCGCGAGCAGCACCACCGCGCCCGGCACCAGGCCGCCGCCCAGCACCCGGTCGAGCTCCGAGACGCCGGTGTGGCGGGCTCGCGCGGCTTCGACGTCGACTTCGCCGATCGGCCGCGCGGGCGCGCTCGGCGCCCCGGCCGCGACGCGCTGGATCGCCGGTTTGGCCGGCGCCCCGCGCTCTTCGAGCGAGCCCCACTCCTGGCACTCCGGACACCGGCCGAGCCACTTGGCCGCTTCGTACCCGCAGCTGCCGCAGCGGTAGATGGTCCCCTTCTTCACCCCGCGAGGCTAACGGCGACCACCGACAAAACCGGGGACCTACTCCTTGACGTGCGCCGGCGCCGCCACGGGCAGCTCGACGGTGACCGGTCCGGCGTTCTTGAAGACGAACGTGACCTTGATGACCTGACCCGGCCAGAGCGGCTGCTTCAGCGCGGCCAGCGTCACGGTGCCCTTGCCGACGGTCGCCGGGGCGGCGGTCGGCGTCGCGCTGCTCGACGGCGCTTCGGCCGAGGAAGACGACGTCGCGGTGCCGGTTCCCGTCGAGCTGGTGCCGGTGGACGTCGGAGCTTCCGAAGACGAGGTCGGCGCGCCCGAAGACGTGGGCTGCGCCTCGTTGGTGGACTCGACGGCGTCGTCCGGGCCGATCACCAGGGAGTGCCCGGCGACGACGTCCTTGGAGCCGCCGACGGTCGCCTGGGTGCCGTCCTCGGTCGAGACCGAGACGAGCGAGTCGTCCTGGGCGCCCTGGTTCACGATCGTCAGGGTCAGCGCCGGGGTCGCGCCGCTCGCGTAGCCCGCGCCGGACGTCGGGTACTGCACCGCGGCGTCACGCAGGACAAGGGTCTTGACCTGGGCGTACGTGCCGTTGACCGCGGGCTGCTGCGTGTCGGTCTGGGTGATCTGGCCGGCCCCGCACCCGGCGAGCACGAGCGCGGCACCGAGCGCCAGCACGCCCGCGCCGAGCACGCGACGATTCTGCAGCCTCACGTCGCAGTCCTTCCCTTTTCACGGCCTCGTCCCCGCGAAGACTAGCCGGGAGCGATCTCCCGCGCGGAACCGGTCCGCGTAGCGCTCAAGATCAACCGTCCACAAAGGAATTCGTTGTGCCCGTTGACACCCGCCCCGGCCACCTGCGTGAGCACGGGGGTCCGACGTTTGTCAACCCCCGCCCAGGCCGCTGACCTGCGAGGACGAGTCCGGGTCGCTAGGTGGGCGCTGACGGACCGTGCTAGGATGGAGTCAGCGAAAGGGGCAGAGGACACATGGTTTTCAAGGTCGGAGAGACCGTCGTCTACCCGCACCACGGTGCCGCACTCATCGAAGCCATCGAGACCCGCGTGATCAAGGGCGAGGAAAAGAAGTACCTCGTCCTCAAGGTCGCGCAAGGGGATCTCACGGTTCGCGTGCCCGCTGACAACGCCGAGATCGTAGGCGTACGCGATGTCGTCGGGCAAGAAGGACTGGACAAGGTCTTCGACGTTCTGCGTGCTCCGCACACCGAGGAACCAACGAACTGGTCTCGTCGGTACAAGGCCAACCTCGAGAAGCTCGCCTCCGGCGATGTGAACAAGGTGGCCGAAGTGGTGCGCGACCTCTGGCGGCGAGAGAAGGACCGAGGACTTTCAGCCGGCGAGAAGCGCATGCTGGCGAAGGCTCGGCAAATTCTGGTCAGCGAGCTCGCGCTCGCGGAGGGCACCGACGAGGACAAGGCTGAGGTCCTCCTCGACGAAGTTCTGGAAACCGCGACGGTCTGAACCCCGGGCACCTCGCTCGACGGGCGGGCGGGTGCCTCTACGATCGCGAACCGATGAACGTCGTCGCGATCGTGACCGTCGCACATCATGCCTCCGACGGGGAGCTCGCTCTCACGCCGGTCCATGGTGAAGCGCTACTCACGCACACCGTGCGGGGGCTGCTTGACGTACCGGAAATCGAATCGGTGCTCGTGGCGGCCCCCCATCGGTGTGCGTTGTCGTTTTCGGACGCGGTCCGGGGCATGGACTGCCGGGTCGTCCCCGGCTCGCCGCGGCAGGCCTTCGCCGCCGTCGAGTCCGAGCTGACCCGTGACTCAGTTGTACTACTCCATGACGCTCTGCGGGCCTTCTGTCCTGCGCAAACCGTACGTGACGTGATTGCTGCGGTGAGTGACGAGCACCCGGTGGTCGTCCCTGTGCTGCCGATGGCGGACACGGTGAAGGTGACCGACGCGGCGTCGCTGATCGTCGGCACGGAGGACCGCTCGCGGCTGCGCACGGCCCAGACCCCGGTCGGTTACACGGTTCCGGCGTTCCGGTCGGCCGATCTCGCCGTTCCCCTCGGCGCGTCGACGGTGCCCGGGCACCCGGACGCGATGCGCGTCACGAGTGCCTTCGAACTTTCCCTCGCCGAGGCGATCGCGGCGGCCCCGAAGAACGAGGAGACGCTGTGAGGATCGGCAACGGGGTGGACGTCCACCCGATCGAGGCGGGCCGCGACTGCTGGATGGCGGGCCTGTTCTGGCCGGACGCCGACGGCTGCGCCGGCCACTCCGACGGCGACGTGGCAGCCCACGCCCTGTGCGACGCGTTGCTGTCCGCGGCGGGCCTGGGCGACCTGGGCGCGGTGTTCGGCACGGGCGACCCCCGCATGGACGGCGCCCACGGAGCGGACATGCTCGTCGAGGTCCGCGGCCTGATCACGGCGGCGGGCTGGCGCGTGGCGAACGCTTCGGTCCAGATCGTGGGCAACGCGCCGCGCGTCGGAAAGCGGCGCGAGGAGGCGCAGAAGGTGCTGTCGGAGGCGATCGGCGGCCCGGTGAGCGTGTCGGGGACAACATCGGACGGCTTGGGCCTGACGGGCCGCGGCGAGGGCATCGCCGCCTTCGCGACGGCGCTGCTGCTCGCGGCGGAATAGGCCCGGCTCCCGCTGTTGCCGGAGCTCGAAGCACGTTGTCCACAGCCCGGTCGAGATGGGGACGACAAAGGCGCGGTGGCCGCTCAATGAGGTGAATGAGTCACTCACACCATCGCGACCGGATTTCTCGAACGACACTGCGGCATCCTGAGCCCCGGCACGGTCTGGCACCCGGTTCCGGTGCCGCGAATGACCCATTGGGGACGCCAGACGTCCCCAATGACCCATTCGCGACGCTCAAGTCGGGGTCGGAGCGAGTTGAGACGCGGCCCGGCCCGGAATAGGCCCACGCCGGCGCTGGTTCGGCGTGATATGGCCCTCACCCTCCCGGACGCCGTCCGCGCGCTGATCGACGGCAAGAACTTCGCCACCGTCGCCACCCTCGACGCCGATGGCTCGCCGCAGACCTCCGTCGTCTGGGTCGGGCTCGACGGCGGTGACCTCGTCTTCAGCGCGACCGAGGACCGCCGCAAGGTCCGCAACCTGCGCCGTGACCCGCGCGTGAGCGTCTCGATCACCGACGCCGCCAACCCCTACCGCCACACCCAGCTGCGCGGCCGGGTCTCCATCGAGACGGACCCCGGCAAGACCCTCCCGAAGACGCTCAGCCACAAGTACCTCGCCCAGGACCCGCCCACCGAAGGCCCCGAGACCGAGCGCGTGATCGTCCGCCTCCACGTCGAGAAGGTCGCGGGCAACGTCCAATAGGGTCCAGACCATGGGTGTGACATTCAACGACGCCACGAAGGCGCTCCTCGACGGCCGCAACTACCCCGTCGTCGCGACCACCAACGCCGACGGCTCGCCGCAGAGCTCCGTCGTCTGGGCTCGCCGGGACGGGGACACCGTCCTCTTCGTGACCGTCCAGGGCCGGCGCAAGGAACGCAACATCCGCCGGGACCCGCGGGTCTCGGTCTCCGTCTTCGACCTGGCCGATCCGGAGAACTACGTCGAGATCCGCGGCCGCGCCGAGGTCACCGTCGAAGGCGGCCCCGAGCTGAACGACGAACTGGCCCGCAAGTACACCGGCGCTGTCTTCCCGCCCGAGCCGCCGGAGGTCGTGCGCGTGCTGGTGCGGGTGGTTCCCGATCACATCACGGGGCATTCGGCCTGACGCTCCCGTTAGGGTGAAACCATGACGATCAGGGCGGTGTTGTTCGACTTCTCCGGCACGCTGTTCCGGCTCGAGCAGGATGAAACCTGGCTCGCGGAACTCACCGACCACGAGGGCAGCCCGCTCGACGTCGAGGCGCAGACCGAGCTGATGCGCCGGATGACCGCCCCGGTCGGGCAGGTCGTCGAGCTCGACGCCGAGCACGTGCACGCCTGGCAGCACCGCGACCGCGACCCCGCGCTGCACCGGAAGGTGTACCTCGAGGTCCTCAAGAAGTCCGGTGTCCCGCGACCCGAACAGGCGGTCGCGCTGTACGAACGGCTGATCACCCCCACCCAGTGGACGCCCTACCCGGACACCGAGGCCGCGCTGAAGGCCGCCGCCGAAGGGGGCCTGAATGTCGGTGTGCTGAGCAACATCGCCTTCGACATCCGGCCTGCGTTCACCACCCGCGGGTGGGACGCCTACGTCGACGAGTTCGTCCTGTCCTTCGAGGTCGGGGCGATCAAACCGGAGCTGGAGATCTTCCGGGTTGCGGTTCAGGCGCTCGGCGTGCCGGCCACCGAGACGCTCATGGTGGGCGACAGCGAGGAGGCCGACGGCGGCGCGCGGGCCCTCGGCTGCGAGTTCGCGCTGGTAGACCCGCTGCCGACCGGCGAACGCCCGGATGCCCTGCTCTCGGCGCTGCGGGAGTCCGGCATCGGCTGACCCGTCAGCAGGTGCTTGCGAGATCCCTCACCTCGCCCCGTACCCTTTCAGGGTGGCCCTACATCTGTTCGACACAGCGACCCGGAGCGTGCGGGAGTTCCACCCCGTCCGTAGCGGAACGGCGTCGATCTACGTGTGTGGCGCCACCGTGCAGGGCGTGCCGCACATCGGGCACGTCCGCGGCGTCGTGAACTACGACGTCCTGCGCCGCTGGCTCGTCCACAGTGGACTGGACGTGCTGCTGGTCCGCAACGTCACCGACATCGACGACAAGATCCTGACCAAGGCCGCCGAAGCCGGTCGGCCCTGGTGGGAGTGGGCGGCGACACACGAGCGCGCGTTCGAGACCGCGTACGAGCAGCTGGGCTGCCTACCGCCGTCGGTGAGCCCGCGCGCGACCGGGCACGTCACCCAGATGATCGAGCTGATGGAACGCCTCATCGAGAGCGGCCACGGCTACGTCGCGGACGGCGACGTCTACTTCTCGGTCAAGTCGTTCGACGAGTACGGCAAGCTCTCCGGCCAGGTCCTCGAGGACGTCCAGCAGGGCGAGACGCCGACCCGCGGCAAGCGCGACCCGCGCGACTTCACGATGTGGAAGAGCGCGAAGCCGGGCGAGCCGTCGTGGCCGACCCCGTGGGGCGACGGCCGGCCGGGCTGGCACCTGGAGTGCTCGGCGATGGCGACGGCGTACCTCGGCGCGGAGTTCGACATCCACGGCGGCGGCATCGACCTGGCCTTCCCGCACCACGAGAACGAGCGCGCCCAGTCGAACGCGGCGGGCGACGCCTTCGCGCGGTTCTGGCTGCACAACGCCTGGGTGACCATGTCGGGCGAGAAGATGTCGAAGTCGCTCGGCAACACCGTGTCGATCCCGTCGATGCTGGAGCGCTACCGCGCGCCGGAGCTGCGCTACTACCTGGTCCAGCCGCACTACCGCTCCACGATCGAGTACTCGGACGGCGCGCTGTCCGAGGCCGCGCAGGGCTACCGGCGGATCGAGACGTTCCTGCGTCGCGCCGCCCAGTCCGGCGAGGTGACGCTGGGCACGGTCCCGGCCGAGTTCGCGGCGGCGATGGACGACGACCTGGCCACCCCGCAGGCGTTCGCCGTGGTCCACACCACGGTCCGGGACGGTAACGCCGCCCTCGACGCGGGCGACACCCCCAAGGCACTCGAACTCGCCGCGGCCGTCCGCGCGATGACCGACGTGCTCGGTCTCGACCCGCTGTCCGCGCGCTGGTCCGAGGCGGGCGGCTCCGAAACGCCCACCAAGGAGGCGCTGGGCTTCCTCGTCGACAGCCTGCTGGCCGAGCGCCAGCAGGCCCGGGCCGAGAAGGACTTCGCCCGCGCGGACGCCGCTCGTGACCGCCTCCAGCAGGCGGGCATCGTGGTGGAGGACACCCCCAACGGACCACAGTGGACAGTCAAGTCCGACTGAGCTTTTCAACGCAAGGAACTTTCACCATGGCAGGCAATTCGCGGCGCCAGGGCGCGATCCGCAAGACGGGCACCAAGAAGGGCGCCGTCGTCGGCTCGGGCGGTCAGCGCCGCAAGGCCCTCGAAGGCAAGGGGCCGACCCCGAAGGCGGAGGACCGTCCCGGGCACAAGGCGTACCGCCAGAACAACGCCGCGACCAAGCGCGACCAGGCCCGGCAGAAGAAGGCCGACAAGCCGGAGCTGATCGCCGGGCGCAACCCGGTGGTCGAGGCGCTGCGCGCCGACGTCCCGGCGACGGCGCTGTACGTCGCGCTGAACATCGAGATCGACGACCGCGTCAACGACGCCGTCCGGCTGGCCGGCGACAAGGGCATCTCGATCCTGGAGATCCCGCGCGAGGAGCTGGACCGCAAGACGAACCGGGCCGTGCACCAGGGCCTGGGCCTGCAGGTGCCGCCGTTCGAGTACGCCCACCCGGACGACCTGATGGCGGCGGCGCGCAACTCGGGCGAGGTGCCCCTGTTCGTCGCGCTCGACGGCGTCACCGACCCGCGGAACCTGGGCGCGGTGATCCGCTCGGCGGCCGCGTTCGGCGCCCACGGGGTGCTGCTGCCGGAGCGGCGCAGCGCGGGCATGACGGCGGTGGCGTGGCGCACGAGCGCGGGCACGGCGGCGAAGCTGCCGATCGCGGTCGCGACGAACCTGACGCGTCAGCTCAAGGCGTGGGCGAACGACGGCCTGATGCTGGTCGGCCTGGACGCGGACGGCTCGGTCGACATCGACGAGCTCGAGCTGGCGGCCGACCCGCTGGTCATCGTGCTCGGCTCGGAGGGCCGCGGCCTGTCGCGCCTGGTCCGCGAGACGTGCGACGCGACGGTGTCGATCCCGATGGCGGCGGGCGTGGAGTCGCTGAACGCCTCGGTGGCGGCCGGCGTGCTGCTGGCCGAGGTGGCGCGACGCCGTCGTCTCGCCGGTCGGGTCTGACACCACCACCCAGTCGGGTTAAGGTCACCGTCGGATAAACCGAGGGGACCCGATGTCGTTCGTTTCGCCACTGTTCCTGTGGTACTTCATGCCGGCGGTGCTCGTCGCCGTGCTGGTGTGCCCGCGGACGTGGCGCAACGGCATCGTCGCGGTCGGCAGCCTGCTGTTCTACACGATCGGCGCCGGGCCGTTCGTGTTCCTGCTGCTCGGCTGCATGGTGGTCAACTTCCTGGCCGGACCCCTCCTGGAGCCGAGCCCGTGGGACGTCCACGGCACCCGCCGGCGCCGGATCCTCATCGCGGTCGTGGCGCTCGACGTCACGGTGCTGGTGATCTGGAAGTACGCGGGGTTCGCGACCCAGCAGATCGCGGCGGTCGCCCACTGGTTCGGCGGCAGCGTCCCGGTGGCGAGCCTGGTGGTGCCGATCGGCATCTCGTTCTACACGTTCCACCACATTTCGTACGTGGTCGACATCTACCGCGGCGAGCGCCAGGCGCTGCGCAACCCGGTGTCGTTCGCGGCGTACATCGCGATGTTCCCGCAGCTGGTGGCGGGCCCGATCGTGCGGTACCGCGAGATCGCCGACCAGCTCCCCCAGCTGAGGTCTCATCGCCTCGACGACATCGCGGCCGGCTTCCCCCGGTTCGCCCTGGGTCTGTGCAAGAAGACGATCATCGCGGACTCCCTGAGCCCCCTGGTCGAGGCGTGTTTCAAGGTCCCATCGGACCAGATGACGTTCTCGACGGCGTGGCTCGGCGCGGTGGCGTACACGCTCCAGCTGTTCTTCGACTTCTCGGGATATTCGGACATGGCGATCGGCCTCGGCCGCATGCTGGGCTTCCGCCTCCCGGAGAACTTCGCGAGGCCGTACTCATCGGTGACGATCACGGAGTTCTGGCGCCGCTGGCACATGAGCTTGAGCCGCTGGTTCCGCGACTACGTGTACATCCCCCTGGGCGGCAACCGCAACGGAGCGGCGCGCACGTATCGAAACCTGTGCATAGTGTTCGTGCTGACAGGCTTCTGGCACGGCGCCCAATGGACGTTCCTGGTGTGGGGCTGCTACCACGGAGCGCTGCTGGTGATCGAGCGCCGCTTCGGCTTGGACCTGGACCCGGCGGTCCGCTGGCACCGCTACCTCCGCCGAGCATTCACGATGCTCCTGGTTGTGTTCGGCTGGGTGTTCTTCAGATCAGCGGACATAGGCCACGCGCTGTCAATGATCGGCCACATGCTGATCCCCGACTTCGACGGCTTGGGCCCGGGAGTGGCACAGGCGTTCACGAACCAGAGGCTGGTTCTGCTGCTGGCGGCCCTGGCGGTGTTCCTACTACCGGCGCACCCGGTGACGGGACCGCTGCTGGAGTCGTCGAGAAGCAAGCCGGCAACGGCACTGCGCATCGGGGTAATGACGGTAGGCCTGATCTACGCGGCAATCCTGATAGCAACGGGAACATTCAGCCCATTCTTGTACTACCAGTTCTAAACCCCGGCAGACTGCCCAAGGCAAGACGCTCGACCACACCACCCCCCGAAACCGATACGAAGCGCCCTCAGCGGCCGCCGCGCCGGGTCAAGGCACGCTTTCCCGCCTTGACGCGGCGCGGCGGCCGTTGAACAATCGCGCGCCCGGGTCGGGGGACCCTAAGCAACCAACCCCAACCAAGCCTCAGCAAGAACAGAATGCCCAGCAGAACTCGGATGAATACCACAGTTCACCGAACATCCAATCCACACTCAGCAAATGCGCACCATACTCATCAGCAAGTTCCCACACAGCCCGAATCCTCAGATCAAGATCCACCCGCCACGCCCTTCAGCACATCCTCATCGATCCGCGCACCCCGAGCTGGTCATAACAAGCAGCGAACTCCCCAACCGGAACAAAAACCCGACCGGAAGGATCCAAAGTCGCCCACCCGACATCATTGACCCCGACGAGAATCGACACGACATCCGGACGAGTTCACCCACCGCACCGGCCGATCCGGATGCCGGAAGCACCACTCACCGGCAACCAGCAACGGGTACCCACACCGGTCAGCTCCCCGCCGCCAAAGATCGGTGATCGAATCGCCGGTGAACATCACGGTGCTGCCCGGCTTCAAGATGATCGTCATGCCCCGAGCCTGTCGCCGCCGTCTGGCACCGACCGCACACCCGGCTGACACCGACCTGGCAGCATGATCGGCGACCCCGTCCGGAAAGGCAGCAAGAATGACCGAGCCGACCGATCTGGCCAAGGTCCCCGGCGTGATCCCCTACGTCGACCACCACGACGGGCCGCGGCGGATGCTCACCATCGAGATCCCCCACCTCGGCAGCACCGTGCTCGCGTACGCGCCGATCGCCAGCATCGACGGCCGGCAGTACGTCGTCTCCTGGGGGTCGGTGAGCTTCGAGATCCCCGCCGACCGGAACGTGCACGTCAGCGTGCACCTGCACACCAACAGCGGGCGCGACCACACGATCACGCCGTTCGCCTCGATCGTCCTCTCACCCCATCCCGCGCCCCTGCGGCTGCTCAGCCGGTTCGTGCCGGGCCACGGCCCGCAAGGCGCGCTCGTCCCCGTTGGCTGACCGGTGCTCGCGACGCGCTTCCTCTTCCTCACCCGCCACGGCGAAGCGGCCCCGAACGGCACCCTCACCGAAGCCGGGCAACGCCAGGCCGTCCTCCTCGGGCGGCGCCTGCGCGACGTCCCCGTCACCGCCGTCCACCACGGGCCCCTGCCGCGCGCGGCCCACACGGCGCAGCTGATCGCCGGTCAGCTGCCCGGGGTTCCTCTCCACGAGGACAACGCCGCGGGCGACTTCGTGCCGTACCTGCCGATGCGCGAGGAGCTCCCCGAGACGTCCGGCGATCTCCTGCTCGCCTTCGCGCGCCAGCAGCCGCCCGCCGACGAAGAGCTCGCGGCCGAAGCCGAGCGGCGGTTCACCGGGCCGGTGCCGGCCACCGAGCCGCGCTACGACGTCGTCGTCACGCACAACTTCCTCGTCGGCTGGCTCGTGAGCGCCTCGCAGGACGCGCCGAAGTGGCGGTGGCTCGCGCTCAACCACGCCAACGCCGGGCTCACCGTGATCCGCTACTCGCCGGGGCGGCCGGCGGCGCTGCTGACGTACAACGACCTGAGCCACCTGCCCGCCGAACTGCGGTGGACCGGCTTTCCGCCCGACTTCTACGTTCCGTAACCGGTGAACGCGGAGCGTTGCCACCGTCAAAAACGGCTCTCGCCCGAATGGCCGAACCTGTCACGATGGCCGGATGAGTCCCGTTCCGTCGCCGACGTCCGTTCGGCTGAGCGACTACCTCGTCGCGGACGCCGTTGTCGATCACCACCACTCCGCCATCCGAGCGCAAGCCGAAGCGCTGGCGTCCACGAGTCGCGACACCGTCGAGCGCACGCGGGCCACCTTCCTCTTCGTGCGGGACGAGATCGAGCACGTGATCGACGCCGGTGATCCGCGGGTCACCTGGCGGGCGTCGGACGTGCTCCGCGAGCGGGTCGGGATCTGTCACGCCAAGGCGCACCTGCTGGCCGCTTTGCTGCGGGCGCAAGGGATTCCGGCCGGGTTCTGCTACCAGGAGCTCTCCGCGCTGCACGGGCTGAACGCCGTGAACCTGTACGGCAGGTGGGCGCGCCTCGACGCGCGCGGCAACCGCACCGGGGCGCGCGGGGAGTTCTCGCTCGACGTCGAACAGCTGGCCTGGCCGGTCGACACCGCGCGCGGCGAACGGGATCTCCCGGAGATCCACCCGGCGCCCGCACCGGTCGTCGTGGATTTCCTGATGCACGCCGAACCCGGCGCCGGCTGGTACGAAAAGGGGCTCCCGGCGACGCTCTGACCATGGTTTTCCGCTATTTTCGGAAAACCTCCCGATCTGGTTAGTTATTGCCGAGAGTGACGTCCGTCCGTCAGCATTGTCCCCCGAATCTCTTATATCGCGCTCCCCGCCAGGCGCGTAAAGTGACTCCCCGCGCTCGAACAGACACTTTATGCACTCGTCCGTTCGGGTGGTTCGAGGGAGGTGAAGCACGTGGCCGCGGATGGCGGGCGCCTCCGACGTACCCCACTGCAGGAGATCTTCTGGACCCGGACGAGCCTGCTGCTCACGGTGCTCGTCGTGGTCGCCGGGCTGAGCCTGTGGCTCGCCGGCCTGATGGACGCCGGCACCGGGAAGAACCTGGTGACGTCCCTGGGCACCGGCACCCTGATCTCCGCGATCGTCGGGTTCGGCACGACCTTGATCACCGCCAGCGCGTCGCAGAAGGCGCTGGTGACCCCGGTGATCGAGGAGAGCAGGCGCGCGCTGGAAGACCTCAGCGCCGAATACCGCGCGCTGAACAAGGAGTTCTTCCCCACCGACGTGTTCGAGGCGACGACCGACCCCGACCCGGCGTTCAACCGCGGGCTCATGGCCGACCTCAACGCGACCCGGCAGTACTTCTTCCGCGGCTTCTCCGGGCGGCACGCCGCCGCCCGCCTGCTGCTCTCCCGCACGGAACGCGAGCTGCGGGCCGTGATCGCCGATCCGCGTGACGCCAACTCGATCAGCGGGCGCGCCCGCTACCTGTTGCGCCGCGAGGCGGGCGACGTCGACTACGAACAGATCCAGACCCGGCTCGACGAAGAGATCCGGATCGGGCTGGTCGGCCTCTTCCTGGCGCGCAGCCGCTGCGCGCAGGTCGACATCACCGTGGTCGCCGACCCGCCGCTGGACCGGCTCGAGCTGTTCGACGACAGCGTGTGGGTGTCGCTCTACAGCGACGTCCGCGGCGCCACGAAGCTGTACCCGCGGTCCCTGCGCTTCACCGAAGGTTCCTTCCTCTACAACATGGAACGCGCCGAGTTCGTGCGCGTTTCGCAGTCCCGGACCGGCCGCCACTTCCGCATCACGTCCGCGACGACGCGGACGGATTTCCTGGCGCTGTTCGAAAAGATCACCGGATCCCCGTTGTCCGAGGAGCAGTTCCGCGAGCTGGAAGGCAAGTTCCACGCCTTCCGCGCGGAGTTCTCCGAAGTCGCCGAGCTAGGGAGCTGACCTTGCTCACCCGTCTGTCCCCCGTCACCGAACTGGCCACGCGCCTGCGCGCGGCCGAGTTCCCCTTGGCCACCGACTGGCGTGCCGTCGACGGCTGGTTCCGGCCGTGGGCCACGCAGTCCGGCCTGCGGGAGGAGCTGCGCACACAGCTCCGCACGCTGTCCGCCGCGCAGGCCGCGAAACTGCTGCGCTCGTCCCGGGAAACGACCACGCACTTCGCCTGGTGCCTGCTCGACTCGCCGGCCGACCCGTTTTCCTTCTGGCTGCACGAATACAAGGCGCAAGAGGACTGGCGGGAGGGGTACGCCGATTCCGTGCACAACCACAGGTACCACTTCTGCACCACCATCCTCCGTGGTGACTACCTCCACGAAAGGTACGAAACGACGGTCGACACCGGCACCGGGCTGATCACGTCCGCCCGGCTGCGGCGCAACACACTGTGCGGCGCCGGCGCCTGCATCACCATGCTGGCCGACGAGTTCCACCGGATCCCCGAGGCGGCCGTCGGGACGATGACTTTCCTCGTGAAATCACGCCCGGTGAGCAGTTTCAGCCTTTCTTTTGATCCAGCGCGCGGAATCGGTCATCGTCACGTTCCGGTAGAGAGCCGATTGGGGGAATTGGCCGACCGCATCTAGCTACACACCGGCGTCAGCGGCGCTTACCATTACTCCACCCGTCTGAACACCACGGCCGGGATGGGAGAGGTGTATGCGCACGCAGGAAAGCACGATCGACCAGGTGACCCTCGACGCCGTCGAAAACCGGGTGCACCGGCTGTGCCGGCAGTACGCCGAGCGGCTCCAGTTCCACGGCTGGCACCACGTCAGCTTCGTCCGCGCGAAGGCGGCCGGCTTCGCGCGGACGAACGGCGCCGACCCCGCGGTGGTCGAGGTCGCCGCGCTGGTGCACGACGTCAACTACCTGGTGCTCCGCAACTCACCGGCGGCCGCCGGCAGCAGCCTCCGCCGCGAGATCCTGGCGGAGTGCGGCGTGCCCGACGGGGTGGCGCGCTGGATCGACGACATCGTCGACGAAGCCGAGATGGCCACCCGCGGCCGCGACATTTCGCTGGAGGCGCAGGCGCTGAGCGACGCGGACACGCTGTTCAAGGCGCTGCCGGTGACACCGGTGGTGCTCGCGCACCGGTACCTGCGCGAGAACGGCCTGAGCCTGCGCGAGCTGGCCCACAAGATCGTCGGCGAGCAGTGCGACGTCCACGACGAGGGGTACTACTTCTACAACCCCGAAGCGGCGGCAACGTATTCACGCTGGGCGACGGCGAACCTCCAGCTGTGGCAGTGCATCAAGGAGGCGGTCGACGACCCGACGGTGGTGGAGCTCCTGGACGCGGTCCACGCGGTGGACGCACTGGCGTCATAGGGTCTTTCCGGATTCTTCCGTGGCGGGCGTGCGGGGATGGTAAGTATGCGGTGGAATCGGCCTGCCACCGAGGAGTTCGCATGACTGACGGCCCACCGCCCGGACAGAACGTGGAGCCGCCACAGGGCGGGCCGGTGTCGGCAGCGAGGCCGCCGGTTGGGGAGGCTGGGCCGCCGCAAGGCGGTGCGGGCGAGCCGCAGGTCGGCGCAGCCGGACCGCCCCACCCCGGCTCACCGCCCTACCCGGGCACCGCCGCGCAGCCGCCCTACGGCTACCCGAACGCCGCCCCACCGCCCTACGGCTACCAGCCCTGGCCCGGCGGCCCCGCGCCAACCGGGCCCTCCGGCGGCCCCGGGCTCGGCATCGCCGCTCTGGTCCTCGGCCTGCTCGGCCTCGTCCTGCCGTTCCTGCCCATCGACCTCACCGGTATCCGGGCCTTCGTAGCGTTCCCCTTCGGCCTGGCCGGGCTCGTCCTGGGCGTCTTCGGCCTGGTCGGACGCCGCAGCGGGAAGCCGCTGGCCGGGGTCGGGGTCGGGCTGTCGTTCCTCGCGCTCGTAGTCGGGCTGATCATGGTCCTCAACCAAGTCGGCCCCGCCGTGTCGCGCTAACCCTGGCCGTACCCGCGCAGCCGGTCGACCACGTTGGCCAGCTCGGCCGGCGGCAGCAGGCTCGGGCGGCCCGCCCCCTGCGCGAGCAGCCACACGCGGCAAGCCCACTCGAGCTGCTGCGCGCGGTGGTAGGCGGCTTCGAGGCCGTCGCCATACGTCAGAGTTCCGTGGTTGGCCATCAGGCAGCCGCGGCGTCCCTCAAGCGCCTCGAGGACCGCCGCCGCCAAGTCAGGCGTGCCGTACGTCGCGTAGCGCGCGACGCGCACCGACGGGCCGATCGTCGCGAGGATGTAGTGGATCGGCGGGACCTCGCGCACCAGCGTCGACACCGCGGTCGCGTGCGGCGAGTGCGTGTGGACGACGGCGGTGACCGGCTCGCTGTCCGGGTCGCGGACGTCCCAGTAGACCGACAGGTGCACGGGCAGCTCGCTGGTCGGCTTGAGCGAGCCGTCGACGACCGCGCCGCCGAGGTCGACCACCGGGACGTCGGCCGGGTTCATGCTCGAGTACGGCACTCCGGTCGGCGTCACAGCGACCAGCTCGCCGGCCCGCACGGACACGTTGCCGGACGTCCCGACGACCAGGCCGTCACCCACCATCCGGCGCGCGTAGGCGCACACGGCGGCCCGCTCGGTCTCGAGGATCATGCGCGGGTCCCGTCGTCTCGTGGGTGATCAAGCAGCTGATGAGCACACTGCCAGCCACCCACGAGCCACGGCCACCTACCCGCTCGGGGGATTTACGCCTTTCCGGCCGGAGCCTTCCCGGCCGCGGCGGGAGCGGCGGGAGCGGCCGGAGCGGCGGCGGGAGCCGGAGACGGCTTCGAAGCCGCGCCGTTGCCCGCCGCGGGAGCCTCCTCCACCGGCGCGAGCAGCCGCATGGCCTCCTGGACCGCGACGTCCGTCGCCGCGATCCGCTCGGCGACCTTCGACCGCAGGTCCAGCGCCAGCTTCCGGTTCTGGTCCGCCGTCGCCTGCTGGGACCGGGCCGACGCCAGCGCCGCCTCCGTCTCCTGCTTCTTCCGGGCGTTCTCCTCGTCGAAGTCCTTCTTCCGGCGGGCCAGCTCGGCCGCCGCCACGCGGTCCGCCTCGGCGCGGGCCTCGGCCGCCGCCGCCTCGGCCTTCGCGTCCGCTTCCTTCCGGGAGCGCTCCGCCGCCGCGGCCAGCTCGACGCGCTTCGCGCCCGCCGCCGCGTTCAGCTTCTCGATCTCGTTCTTCGCCTCGGACCGCAGGCGGGCGCGTTCCTCTTCCGCGTCCTTCGCCAGCTTGTCCGCCGTGCGGCGGGTCTCGTGCGCGTACTTGTCGGCCTGCTCGCGGGTCGACGCCGCGTCGGCTTCGGCGGCCGCGCGGAGGTCGGCGATCTCCTCCTCGGCCAGCTGCATCATCATCCGGACGCGCTCGGCCATCGCGCCGGCGCCGGACGGGCTCGAGCTCATCCGCGCGAGCGCGGCCTTCGTCTCGGCCAGCTCCTTCTGCGCGTACGAGAGGGCCTTGGTGAGATCCGACGACGTCGCGACGGCTTCGTCGCGGCTGCGGGACGTCTCGCGGAGGTCCTTGTTCAGCTCGGCGAGGCGTTCGTCGACCTGACGCTGGTTGTAGCCGCGGACACCCACGGCGAACTGGGCGGTCTTCGGGGCGGGCTGGCTCTTTTCAGGCGCGACCATCGCGCCACCTTAATGAGCAAGGGGCCGTCCGGACGTACCGCCAAACGGATGCATCACGAATTTGGGAACCCCCGGTGACACATGGCATTCTGACCTCCGTTGACCAGCGGTTGACCGAGGAGGCCACTTTGGACATACGGGCCGTCCTCGCCGACATCGGCGCGCACTGGCACGTCTACGCCACCATGCCGCTCATCGCCGCCCTGATCGGCTACCTCACCAAGCGCGTCGCGATCGAAATGATGTTCCGGCCGCTCGAGTTCACCGGCGTCAGGCCGTTCCTCGGCTGGCAGGGCGTGATCCCGGCGAACTCCCGGCGGATGGCCACCACCGCCGTGGATCTGCTGACGCGCAACCTCGTCGACCCGCAGGAGATCTTCGCCCGCCTCGACCCGGAAGAAATGGTCAAAGAGCTCGAAACACCCCTGCTCAAGGCCGTCGAGGAGGTCACGCGGGAGGTCATGGAGACCTACCAGCCACGGCTGTGGGAGCTGCTGCCGGCACGCGCGCAGCGGCTGCTGCTCGACCAGGTCCGCGCGCAGGCGCCCGAGGTCGTCAAGCGGCTGCTGCGGGAGGTCTCGACCAACATCGACGACGTCCTCGACGTCAACGACATGCTGATCAACGCCATGGTCCGCGACAAGTCGCTGACCTGCCGGCTGATCCGCGAGGTCGCCGCGCCCGAGTTCAAGTTCATCGCGCGGTCGGGGATCTGGTTCGGGTTCGTGATCGGGCTCGTCCAATTCGTCGCCTGGGCGCTGACCAAGGAGCCGCTGATCATGCCGGTCTTCGGTTTTGTCACGGGCTTCGTCACGGACTGGCTGGCTCTCAAGATGATCTTCTACCCGCGTGAGCCGCGCGGCTTCGGCTTCTTCCGCTGGCAGGGCATGTTCCAGAAACGACGTCAGGAGGTCGCCGCCGACTACGGCGCGCTGATCGCCGACGAGGTCCTGACCGTGCGGAACGTGATGGAGGCCGTGCTCACCGGCCCGCGCGCGGACAAGCTGTTCGTGATGGTCACCCGCGAGGTCCAGCGCACGATCGACGCCCAGGCCAGCATCGCCAAGCCGCTCGTCGCGCTCACCATCGGCGGCAAGCAGTATCAGGAGATGAAGCGCGCAGCCGCCGAGAAGGCCATCGCCTTCCTCCCCGAAACGGTGAAACACGTCGAGAGCTACGCCACCGGCGCGCTCGACGTCCGCAACACGATCGTCGAGAAGATGCGGCAGCTGACGCCGATCGAGTTCGAAGGCATCCTGCGTCCGGCGTTCAAGCAGGACGAATGGAAGCTGATCGCCGTCGGCGCGGTGATCGGCGGGCTGGTGGGTGAACTCCAGGTGTTGCTCCTGCTGCACTGATCACGGGCCGATAGCGTGCGCGGGTGGACTTCAGCTCGCACTGGCAGGTGTACGTCACCATGCCGTTCATCGCCGCGCTGATCGGGTACGTCACCAAGCGCGTCGCCATCGAGATGATGTTCCGGCCCGTCGAGTTCACCGGGATCAGGCCGTTCCTCGGCTGGCAGGGCGTGCTGCCGGCGAACGCCGAGCGCATGGCGGCGACGGCCACCGAGATGCTGACGACGAACCTCGTCGACCCGAAGGAGATCTTCGCCCGGCTCGACCCGGAGCAGGTCGCGAAGGAGATCGAGCAGCCGCTGCTGCGGGTCGTCGAGGACGTCACCCGCGACGTCATGGAGACCTACCAGCCACGGCTGTGGGAGGTGCTGCCGAACGGCGCGCAGCAGCTGCTGCTCAAGCGCGTGCAGGCCGAGGCGCCGAAGGCGATCACCAAGATCATGCGGGAGATCGCCGACAACATCGAGGACGTTCTCGACCTCAAGCACATGGTCGTGACGAACCTGGTGCGCGACAAGGCGCTGCTGAACCGGCTCATCCGCGACATCTCGCGGCCGGAGATGCGGTTCATCGCCCGGTCGGGGATCGGCTTCGGGTTCATCCTCGGCTGTGTGCAGCTGGTCGTGTGGGCGCTGACGAAGTCGCCGATCGTGCTGCCGGTGTTCGGCCTGCTCATCGGCTGGTTCACCGACTGGCTCGCCCTGAAGATGATCTTCCTGCCGCGCGAGCCGCGCCGGTTCTTCGGGCTCTACACCTGGCAGGGCGTCTTCCAGAAGCGCCGCGACGAGGTCGCCGCCGACTACGGCGACATGATCGCGCGCGAGATCATCACCATCCCGAACCTGCTGGAAGCGGTGCTGCGCGGGCCGAAGTCCGACCGGCTGTTCACGATGATCACCCGCGAGGTGCAGAAGACGATCGACGCGCAGGCGAGCGTCGTCAAGCCGTTCGTCGCCATCGCCGTCGGGACGAGGAAGTTCCAGGAGATGAAGCAGACGGCGGCGGCGAAGGCCGCGGAGCGCGTCCCGGAGACGATCCGGTACGCCGAGAACTACGCGATCAACGCCCTCGACGTGCGCAACACGATCGTCGACCGGATGAAGAAGCTGAGCGCGCTGGAGTTCGAGCAGCTGCTGCGCCCGGCGTTCCGGCAGGACGAGTGGAAGCTGATCGCCGTCGGCGCGGTGATCGGCGGGCTCGTGGGTGAGCTGCAGGTGCTCGCGCTGCTCGGGTAGCCGGTACGGTTTCGCTCTCGGGATGAGGAGGTCGGGGTGGACGCTGTCCTGCACGACCTCGCGCTGCACTGGCCGCTGTACGCGGCGATGCCGTTCATCGCGGCGCTGATCGGGTACGTCACCAAGCGCGTCGCCATCGAGATGATGTTCCGGCCGCTGGACTTCGTCGGGATCCCGCCGGTGCTCGGCTGGCAGGGGGTCGTCCCGAAGCACGGCGGCCGGATGGCGGCGGTGGCGACCGAGCTGCTGACGGCGAACCTGCTCGACCTTCGCGAAGTCTTCGGCCGGATCGACCCGGTGATCATCACGAGCGAGCTGGAGCAGCCGCTGCTGCGCGCGGTCGACCACATCGCGCGCGAGGTGCTGGCCGAGCACCACCCGCGGCTGTGGGAGGTCATGCCGACGCTGGCGCAGGAGATGCTGATCAAGCAGGTCCAGGCGTCGGCGCCGCGGCTGGTCCGGGAGTTCCTCGACGACGTCCGCGAGAACCTCGACGAGGTCCTCGACGTCCAGCACATGACGGTCCAGCGCCTGACCCGCGACCGGGCGCTGCTGGTGCGGCTGATCCGCGAGACGTCCCGCCCGGAGATGGCGTTCATCGCGCGGATGGGCATCTACTTCGGCTTTGGGCTGGGGCTCATCCAGACTCTGGTCTGGGCCTTCACGCGCGAGCCGTGGGTGCTCCCGGCGTTCGGCGGCGTGATCGGGCTGTGCACGGACTGGCTGGCGATCAAGCTGATCTTCGTGCCCCGCGAGCCGGTGCGGGTGGGCCGCGTGATCTTCCAGGGCAAGTTCCAGCGCCGGCGCGCGGAGGTGGCGCGGCAGTACGGCGAGCTGATCGCGACCGAGGTCCTGACGGTCCAGAACCTGCTCGACGCGGTGTTGCGAGGCCCGCGGGCGGACCGCCTGGCGGCGATGGTGGAGCAGATGGTGTCCACGGCGGTGGACGCGCAGATGCCACTGGCGTGGACGGTCGGCGGGACGCGCTTGCGGGAGATGAAGCACGCGGCGGCGGTGAAGGCGTTGGCGCAGCTGCCCGATACGGCTCGGTACGCCGAGGGGTATCTGACCGAGGCGATGGACGTCGCGAAGGTGATCGAGCAGCGGATGCTGGCGTTGACGCCGTTGGAGTTCGAAGGGTTGTTGCGGCCGGCTTTTAGGCAGGACGAGTGGAAGCTGATCGCCGTGGGTGGGGTGATCGGGTTTGTGGTCGGGGAGCTGCAGGTCCTGTTGATGCTGGGCTGACCCGTCGAAAACGCGCCCCGCCCTTCCCTGGGGGGCGTCCCCGGACCCAGTCTATCGGCTGGCCCCGACAGGAACCGCGAATCGGCGGGGACCTGGCCGAGTTGCCCACATTTGCCCGCGGGTGTGGATAACCGGCCTTCAGGACCGCTGCGATCGAGTCCGACCTGCGGGCACCGCGCAGAACGCGAGCCGCGGCGACCGGTACGCCCCGCGCTGTGCCGGCGGCAGTCGTGTGCGTCGGCGGACAACGAGGTCCACGCCACCGCCCACCTCGGCAAAGCCGCGGACTACAACCGGCCCGTTCGGTGGGGCAGACGGCGAGCAACGAGTGCCGCTTACCAGGCCATCGGCTACCCGAACTCGGACAGCACCGCGAAGAGCGACACGCTCCAGGTGCAGTAGCTCAAGCCGCCGCGACGAGGGCCGGTTCCACCGCGCTCACCCGGGTCCGCCGGTCACGCTGCCAAGCGATCACCCGGCACACCACGTAGATCAAGAACGAAATCGCCGTCACGAAGGCGCTCACCGGCAGGCCCGGCGCCAGCGACAGCACGATCCCCCCGATCGCCGACACCTCCGCGAAGACGATCGACAGCACCGTCGCCTTCCACGGTGACGCCGTCACGCGCGCAGCCGCGGCTGCCGGTGTCACCATCAACGCCACCACCAGCAGCGAGCCGACCACCTTCACGCTCAACGCCGTCGAGACGCCCACCAGCAGCGCGAACACCACCGTCAACGTCTTCACCGGGACACCCCGGGCAACCGCGACATTCCGGTCCACCGAAGCGAACAGCAACGGCCGGTAGACGACCGCCAGCACCGCCAGCACCACCACCGACGACACCACGAACAACGTCAGGTTCGTCGAATCGATCGTGATGATCTGCCCGGTGAGGATCCCGAACTTGTTCCCGGACCGTCCTTTGTAGAACGACAGGAACAGCACGCCCATCCCGAGCCCGAAGGACAGGATCACGCCGATCACCGAGTCGCGGTCGGCGTCGCGCGCGCCGAGGATGCCCAGCAGCAGGGCCGCCACCACCGCGCCGATCAGCGCGCCGTACTCGACGCCGATGCCGAGCAGCAACGCCGCCGCGCCGCCGGTGAACGCCAGCTCGGACGTGCCGTGGACGGCGAACGACATGCGGCGCATCACGATCAGCGGGCCCAGCACCCCCGCCACCAGGCCGAGAATGAGAGCGGCCAGCAGGGCCGTCTGGACACCAGGAAGCTCGGTGATCAGCTCCCAGGTCTTGCCGAAGTCGAACAGATCCAAGACTCAGCCCACTTGCTCTTCGACGTCGTGCTCGTGGTGGTGCGGCTCCTCCTCGCACAACGCGCTCTGCGCGCCCGCGATGTGGATCTGCCCGCCCACCTTCAGCACCTCGACGCGGGTTCCGTACAGCTCCGAGAGGGTCTCGGTGGTCATGACCTCGTCCGGCTTGCCGATCCGGAACGAGCCGTTGACCAGGTACAACACCCGGTCGACGAACGGCAGCACCGGGTTGATCTCGTGCGTCACGAACAGCACCGCGGTGCCGGCCGTGCGCCGCCGGGAGTCGATCAGCTCGCTGATCGCGCGCTGGTGCGCCAGGTCCAGGGACAGCAGCGGCTCGTCACACAGCAGCACCTCGGGGTCGCCGACCAGGGCCTGCGCCACCCGCAGCCGCTGCTGCTCGCCGCCGGACAACCGCCCGACCGGCTGCTTCGCGTAGCGGGTCGCGCCCACCGCGTCGATCGCCTCGGAAACCTGACGGCGGCGGGCCGCCATGCCGAACAGGCCCGGGCCCCAGCGGTGGCCGTCGAGGCCCAGCCCGACCAGGTCGACCCCGCGCAGCGTGAGCGACTCGTCGATCGCGCGCTGCTGCGGGATGTACCCGACCTTGCGGTTCGCGCCGCCCGGACGCCCGCCGGCGATCTCGACCGTGCCCGAGGACAGGCCCTGCATGCCGAGCAGCGCCTTCAGCAGTGAGCTCTTGCCGGACCCGTTCGGGCCGAGCACGGCGAGGAACTCCCCCGGCTCGACCACGAGGTCCAGCCCCGACCAGAGGGTGCGGGGGCCGAACGCGAGGCCCGCGCCGCGGACGCGGACCGCGGGGCGTACGTCGTCGGGGACGGAGGTGGCAGGCATGGTTACTTCAACGCTCCTGCCAGCGCGTCCACTTCCCCGGTCATCCAGCCAATGTAGTCCGTCACACCCGCGGGCAGCGTTTCGGTCACGTCCACCACGCCGATCCCGGCGGCCTTCGCCTGGCCGACGACGTCCTGGGTCAGCGGCGTCACCGTCTGCGCGTTGTTGATCAGCGCCTTGACCTGCTTGGTGGTGATGAGCTGCTTGTACTCGTTCACCGCGCCGGCCGGGACGTCCGTGTCGTTCTCGACGGCGTCCGAGAACGCCTTCGGGGTCGCGTCCGTCAGCTTCGCGCTCTGGAGCAGGTAGTGCGCGACGGGCTCGGTGACGACGACCTTCGTGCCCGGGTGCGACGCGCCCAGCTCGCCGAGGCGCTTCTCGAGCGCGTCGACCTTCGCCTTGAACGCGGTCGCGTTGTCGGTGAACGCCTGCTTCGACGCCGGCTGCAGCTCGCCGAGCTGCGCGGCCACCTGGTCGGCGACCTTGTCGACCCCCGGCAGGTCGTACCAGACGTGCTCGTTCTCGTCGCCGGTCGCGGCGATGTCGTAGGCGACGAGCTTCTTCGCGTCGCCGGCCTGGTCGGTGAGCTTGCCGAAGAACTCGTCGTAACCGCCGCCGTTGGACAGCAGCAGCTTCGCGTCCTTCGCCGCCAGGGCGTCGTCCGCGGTGGTCTCGTAGGAGTGCGGGTCGGCCGACGGGTCGTGGATGATCGCCTTGACCTCGACCTTGTCACCGCCGACAGCGCTCACGACGCTGCCCCAGACGTCGGTCGAGGCGACGACCTTGATCTTGCCGTCACCCCCGGACTGCCCACCGCCGTCGGCGCCGGACGTGCCGCCGGAGCACGCGGCCAGGGCGAGGAGGGACAGGGCCGAAGCGGCGGCGAGCACGCGGCGGGAACTCATCGGAGGACTCCTGGAGACGCAAATGGAAACCGTTGTCAGATTCACCTTACCCCATCCGGATGACTTCCTGGCCATCCGACCGGACCTTGGTGTATGCGTCTTCGTGCATGCGGATCGAGACATCGACCACGCGGGGTGTCTCTTCAGGAAAACGTTCTGAACCGTTACGGTTTGCTGATGGGACGTCCTATTCGCACCCGGAGGCAGGCGACGCTGGCGTCGCTCGCGGCGGAGCTCGGTGTGTCCAGGACCACGGTGTCCAACGCCTACAACCGGCCGGACCAGCTGTCCCCGGAACTGCGCCGCCGGGTCCTCGAGACCGCGCGCCGCCTCGGTTACCCCGGACCCGACCCCGTCGCCCGCTCGCTGCGCACCCGCAAGGCCGGCGCCGTCGGGCTGCTGCTCACCGAAAACCTCTCCTACGCCTTCCGCGACCCCGCGGCCGTCGGTGTCCTCGAAGGACTGGCCCTGGCCTGCGAAGACGCCGGTGTCGGCCTCCACCTGGTGCCGGCCAGCCCGGGCCGCGAGGACGTCGCCGCGGTGCACCGCGCGGGCGTCGACGGCTTTGTCGTCTACTCCGTCCCGGACGACGACCCGCACCTGGCCGCCGTGCTGGAGCGGCCGGTCCCGACGGTGATCATCGACCAGCCGAGCATCGAGGGCATCGACCGCGTCGGCCCGGACGACGCCGCCGCCGTCGGCAAGATCGCCGAGCACCTCGTGACGCTGGGCCACCGGCAGGTGGGGGTCATCTGCATGCGGCTGGCCCGCGAGCGCAACGACGACTTCGTGTCGCCGGCGCGCCAGAGCGGCGCGCACTTCCACGTCCAGCGCACCCGCCTCGAAGCCCTCGCCGTGGCGTTCTCCGGCGCCGGCGTCGACTGGGCCGGCGTCCCGGTGGTCGAACGGTTCGACCACACGGTGGACGACGGCGCGTCCGCGGCCCGGCAGCTGCTCGACGCGTATCCGCAGATCACGGCCGTGATCTGCACCTCGGACATCCTCGCGCTCGGCGCCATGGCCGAAGCCGAGCGGCGTGGGCTGCGCGTGCCGCAGGACCTGACCGTCACCGGCTTCGACGGCATCGCCGAAGCCGAGCGGATCGGCCTGACCACGGTCCACCAGCCGGTGCTCGAAAAGGGCAAGACGGCGGGCCGGCTGCTGCTCGGCTCGGCCGAGCGGAGCGCGCCGAAGGTGATCACGCTGCCGACCGAGCTGCGCGTCGGCCGGACGTCGGCGCCGCCGCGGACGGTGGAGGAGCCCTGGTTCGGCGGCTGACCACTGGCTTTTGCCGTGACATTGCTCGTAGTGCATTGCCCGCGAGTGTCCCGGCCGGTCAAATGGTGGAGCACGCCCGCGCTGCGGGGCCACTGGCCGGAAGGTGACCGATGACCTCGATCGACGTACTGCTCAAGCGCAACCAGGAGCTGGGCAACGTCACGCCCGGTGACCGCTCGTCGGCCAAGCCGTCGCTGCAGGTGGCCGTCCTGACCTGCATGGACGCCCGGATCCGCGTGTTCGAGCTGTTCGGCCTGCTCCAGGGCGAGTCCCACGTCCTGCGCAACGCCGGCGGCGTCGTCACCGACGACATGATCCGCTCGCTGGCCCTCTCGCAGCGCAAGCTCGGCACCCGCGAGGTGCTGATCGTCCAGCACACCGAGTGTGGCCTCTCGATGGTCACCGAAGACGACTTCAAGGACGAGCTCGAAGAGGCCACCGGCCTGCGCCCGACGTGGGCGGTCGAGGCGTTCCGCAACGTCGAGAACAGCGTCCGGACGTCGGTCGAGCGCGTGCGGCGCAGCGCGTACCTGCCGCATACGGACAACGTCCGGGGGTTCGTGTACGACGTCAAGACCGGGGTGCTGACCGAGGTCCGATGACGCACTGGCGCCTCGGCGACCGCACGGTCAACCGGATCGGCTTCGGGGCCATGCGCCTGCCCCAGACCGGCCGGGCGTTCGCGCCCGACGCCGTCCCGCGCGACCGTGACCAGGCGATCGCCGTGCTGCGGCGCGCGGTCGAGCTGGGCGTCGACCACATCGACACCGCCGCCTTCTACTTCTCGCGGACACGCTCGGCCAACGAGCTGATCAACCGGGCGCTGTCGCCGTACCCCGAAGACCTGGTGATCGCCACCAAGGTGGGGCCCCGGCGCGGTCCCGGCGGCGAGTGGCTGCCGATGGCCGAGCCCGGCCAGCTGCGCGGCGACGTCGAGGAGAACCTGCGCCGGCTCGGGCGCGACCACCTCGACGTCGTGAACCTGCGCGCCGGCGGCCGCGGCTCGATCGCCGAGCACTTCGGGGCGCTGGCCGGACTGCGCGACGCCGGCCTGATCCGCCACCTCGGCCTGTCCAACGTCCGGCCGGAGCACCTGGCCGAGGCCCAGGCCATCGCCCCCGTGGTGTGCGTGCAGAACTCCTACGGGCTCGGCTACCGCTCCCGGCAGGACGAGTTCGTCCGCCTCTGCGGCGAGCAGGGCATCGCGTTCGTGCCGTTCTTCGCCATCGCGGGCGCGGGCCGCGAGGCGGGGACCGGCGGCGGCGAACACGCCGAGGTGCTCGCGGTCGCGCGGGCGCACCGGGCGAGTGCCGCGCAGGTCCGGCTGGCCTGGACGCTGCGCCGCGGCCCGCACGTCCTCGTCATCCCCGGCACCGGCGACCCCGGCCACCTCACGGAGAACGTCGCCGCCGGCGAACTGCGGCTCACGCCCGGCGAGCTCGACCGGCTCGACGCGGTGCACCGGAGCGAGGCGGAGTCCCCGGCCTGAACGCCGTCGGGTTCAATGGGCGCGTGGCTGTGGACGCTGACGTGCTGCTCGACTGGTTCTCCACGCACGGCCGGGACCTGCCGTGGCGCGAGCCCGAATGCTCGGCGTGGGGTGTCCTCGTCAGCGAAATCATGCTGCAGCAGACCCCGGTGGCCCGGGTGCAGCCGATCTGGCACGAATGGATGACCCGCTGGCCGGTGCCGTCCGCGCTGGCCGCGTCGTCGCAGGGTGAGGTCGTGCGGGCCTGGGGCAAGCTCGGCTACCCGCGCCGCGCGCTGCGGCTCCACGAAGCCGCCGGCGTGATCGCGCGGGAGCACGGTGACGTTGTTCCGTCCGATGTGGACACCCTGCTCGCGCTGCCCGGGATCGGCGCCTACACCGCGCGCGCCGTCGCCGCGTTCGCCTACGGGCTTCGCGCGCCCGTCGTCGACACGAACGTGCGGCGGGTCGTCGCGCGGGCGGTGCACGGGGCCGGGGACGCCGGGCCCGCGTCGAACACCCGGGACATGGCCGACGTCGAAGCGCTGCTGCCCGCCGATGACGCCCCGGCCGCGAAGTTCTCCGCCGCGATCATGGAGCTCGGCGCGCTGATCTGCACCGCGCGCAGCCCGCGCTGCGCGGACTGCCCGATCTACGACGAATGCGCGTGGCAGCTCGCCGGGAAGCCCGAGTACGCCGGGCCGGCCAAGCCGGTCCAGAAGTTCGCCGGCACCGACCGGCAGGTGCGCGGGCTGCTGCTCGACGTCCTGCGCGGCTCCGAGGGGCCCGTCGAGAAGACCCGCCTCGACCTCGTGTGGCACGACAGCGGCCAGCGTGACCGCTGCCTCGACTCCCTGCTGGTCGACGGCCTGCTCGAACAGACCGCCGGTGGCCTCTTCGCACTGCCGGGCGAACACTAACGCGCTACGACAAAAGTTGGTCAATAGTTGTCAACGGCGCGATGCGGGGTTACCTTTTCCCGATGGTCCACGTTGACCGCCGGACCCTGCTCAAGGCGGGGGTGACCGCCACCGCGGCCGGCGCACTGGGGATGACGACCACGGGCACGGCCTCGGCGGCCGTGCCGACACCGACGATCCACCCGACGTCCGAATGGGGCGCGCGGGCCGCCACCGGCCCGATCGTGGTGGAGAACCACAAACCGACGTACATCGTCGTGCACCACGCGGTCGACCCGCCGATGAACAACGACTTCTCGCTGGCTCGCGCCTTCTACGTCGCGAAGTTCATCCAAAACCTGCACATGGACAAGAACGGCTGGATCGACAGCGGCCAGCAGTTCACGAACAGCCGCGGCGGGTTCGTCACCGAGGGCAGGCACCGCAGCCTGGAGATCCTGCGCGGCGGCACCCAGCACGTCCAGGGCGCGAACGTCGGCAACCACAACAGCGAGGTCATCGGCATCGAGAACGAGGGCCTCTACAGCACGGTCGACGTGCCACAGGCGCTCTGGGACTCGCTGGTGAACCTGGTCGCCTACATCGCGCACCAGTACGGCATCAGCCCCGAGTTCATCAAGGGCCACCGCGACTTCAACACGACCGAGTGCCCCGGCACGGTGCTCTACGACCGGCTGCCGGAGCTGCGGACGGCGGTGGGCCGCGTCCTCGGCGTCACGGTCGCGCGCGCCGAGGCGGAGTGGCCGCTGCTGAAGCCGGGTGATACGGGCCGTCAGGTGCAGCAGGCCCAGCGGTTCCTGCGCGCGTCCGGGTTCGGCGTGCCGACCGACGGTGTCTTCGGTCAGTCCACAAAGGACGCCGTGGCCGCTTTGACGGTTCAGGCCAGGCTGCCGCGCGACACGTGCACCGCGGCGAAGGCGGCCGACGAAACCGGCTTCCTCGGCTCGGACGTCTGGCCGCTGATCGTCCCCGCGGACCGCTCCACCGCGGCTTGGCGCGCCGACCTCGCTAGCGCTTGAGGACCTGGCTCAGGAAGGCCTCGACGGCGCCTCGGTAGGTCTCCGGGGCCTCGTCGTGGGGCAGGTGGGCCGAGCCCGGGACGACCAGGTGCTTCGCGCCCGGAACCCGAGACGCGACGAGCGCCTGCTGCCCCGGCGGCATGGCCGTGTGCTCCCCTTCGACCAGCAGCAGCGGGCAGCCGATCTTGTCCACAGTGGACCAGTAGTCGACGCGGCCCCACTCGGCGGCGATGACGTAGAGGTCCTCCAGGTCCGCGACCAGGTGAAACCCGTCGGAACGCTCCTCGACGCAGTCCGCGAAGTACGCACCCGCGTCCCCGAAGAACTCGCGGACGTGCTCGAGCGACTCGAACGGCACCGGCCAGCTCTCGAAGTAGCCGCGCCACGTCTCGACGGTCCGCCCGCGCTGGTCCGGCGCGAAGTCCTCGGACACGACCGCGCGCACCAGCTCCGGGTACCGCGCGGCCGTCGCCCACGCGTGCAGGCCGCCCATCGAATGCCCGATGAGCACGGCCGGGCCGGCGTCGAGGGTGCGCAGCGCGTCGGCGACGTCGTCGGCGAACCGCTCGGTCGTCCACGGCCCGACCCGCGGCGCGCTGCCGTGGCCGCGCGCGTCGAGCCCGTACACCGCGCCGTAGGGCCGGAGCCACTCCGCGACCCGCCACCACGTCCGCGCCCGGCCCATCAGGCCGTGGAGCAGGACGATCGGCACACCGCTGCCGCCGAAACAGAGCACGCGGCCACCTAACCACAAAATGCCTGGTGCGGAACGTGACCGAGCGGTCGCGCTCCATCACCTATGGTGGGGTGCATGCGCCGCCGACTCGCCGCCCTCGCCGTCTGCGCCGCGGTGGTCGTCGCCGCGGCGTGCACCGGTGACGCCGTCTCCGGCGCACCCCAGCCGCCGCCGTTGCACCCTGCGCCGGGCGCGGCCGGCGCCGGTGATCCGTATTACCCGGACGACGGCAACGGCGGGTACGACGCGCTGAACTACCACGTCGACGCCACCTACGACCCGCCGAGCGGGCACCTCGACGGCGACACGACGGTCACCGCGAAGGCCACGCAGGACCTGAGCCGGTTCGACCTCGACCTGCGCGGGCTCGACGTCCACAGCGTCGAAATCGACGGGCAGCCGGCCCGATTCACCCGCGAGAAGGCGTTCGAACTGGTCGTCACGCCGCCCGCGCCGATCCGCGCCGGGACGACGTTCCACACCCGCGTCCGGTACGGCGGTGACCCGGCGAAGACGTCACACGAGGGCGGCAGCGAGAACGGCTGGCAGCACTCGGCCGACGGCGGCGCGTACATGGTGGGCGAGCCGCACTCGGCGGCGTTCTGGTACCCCGTGAACGAAACCCCGCGCGACAAGGCGTCCTTCACGCTCACCGCGCACGTCCCGGCCGGCTGGACGGTGGTCTCGAACGGCCGCGAGGGCCCGCCGGGGACCTGGACCGAGCCGAACCCGGTGGCGAGCTACCTGACGACCATCGCGATCGGCAAGTTCAGTGTCGACAGGTCGACACTGCCGGGCGGCACCCCGGTCGTCACGGCCTACGCGCCGGGCACCGAGGACCGCCGCGCGATCGGCGACCGCCTGCCGGAGGTCCTCGGCTTCCTCAGCGGCAAGTTCGGGCCGTACCCGCAGTCGGCGGCCGGCGGGATCTTCCTGAACGAGGACGTCCACTTCTCGCTGGAGACGCAGACGCGGCCGACGTACGCGAAGTGGGCCGACCTGCCGACGGTGGTCCACGAGACCGCCCACCAGTGGTTCGGCGACTCGGTGTCGTTGAAGAACTGGTCGGACATCTGCCTGAACGAGTGCTTCGCGTCGTACGCGCAGTGGCTGTGGGCCGAGCGCGAAGGCCAGAGCCTGGACGACCGCTACCGCGCGGCGATCGAGATCACCCGCGGCAGCACCGACTTCTGGTCGCAGAAGCTGGTCGGCATGGGCCAGGGCCACGAGTTCGAGGGTGTGTACAACAAGGGCATCCTGGCCCTGCACGCGCTGCGCCGCGAGATCGGCGACCCGGCGTTCGACCGCCTCCTCCACGAGTGGCCGGCCCGCTTCCGCCACGGCAACGCGACCTGGACCGACTTCGAAGCGACGGCGACCCAGGTCAGCGGCCGCAACCTGCGGCCGTTCTTCGACGCGTGGTTCCGCGGGACGAAGCTCCCCGCGGACGCCGACCTCTTCCCCGGCTCACTGCGCAGCTGAGCTGCCGAGCAACGACCGCGTCAAGGCGCTGTGCGCGTCCTGCATCTCCCGCAGTGCCGTCGTCAGCTCCGCGTCGCCCACCACGACGTCCTCCTCCGGGCGCGCGGCCAGTGCGAGCAGCGACGCCCGCCGCAGCAGCTCCTTCGCGAACGACGCCGTCACCCCCTCGGTCGCCGCCACCACCGGGCCGAGATCCGCGGTCAGCTTCAGCCCTCGCGAGTACAGCCGGAGCAGCGCCTCGCGGCCGGCCGCGTCCGGCAACGGGATCTCCACCGCGAGATCCACCCGGCCCGGGCGGTCGGCCAGTGCCTTCTCCAGTTCGCCGGCGCGGTTGGTGGTGAGCAGGAACGTCACGTCCGCGTCGCCGCCCACGCCGTCCATCGCGTCGAGCAGGGTGAACAGCAGGGGCTGGACCATCGGCCCGTAGCTGCGGTCCTGCGCGATCAGGTCGACGTCTTCCAGCACGACGACGCTCGGCTGCAGCCGCCGCGCCAGCTCCGCGGCCTTGCCGATGAACTTCATCGCCGTGCCGGTCAGGATGATCACCGTGGTGTCCGGCAGGCGGCCCATCAGGTAGCGGACCGTGTGCGTCTTGCCGGTGCCGGGCAGGCCGTGCAGCAGCAGCCCGCGCTTGAGGTGCTGCCCCGCGGCCAGCAGCCGCTCGCCGTGTTCGGCGATGCCGACCGTGTGCCGCTCGATCGCGTCGAGCACGCCGTCCGGCAGCACGACCTCCTCGCCGGTCAGCGCCGGCCGCGGGAGGAACGTGAGCAGCTCGTTGCCGCGGTGCTCGCTGGTGCCGAAGGCCACCACCTGCCCGCGCAGGAGGTCGTGCTCGGCCATCAGCCGCTCGACGCGGTCGCGCACTTCGGTGGCGGTCACCCGCGACGTCGCGAGGACCTCCAGCCGGCACTGCTCGAGTCCCCACTGCACGTTCGAACCGCGGATGGCGAGCAGCACCGGCTCACCACCCGGGGCGCTCGTGCCGACGAGCCCGAGCTGCACCGCCTCGGTCGCCTGGTCCGGGCCGATCGCCGTCGTGGCGAAGTCCACCGCGCCGAGCTCGTACGTGCCCCGCATCCGCGCGGTCACGAGCATCCCGATCAGGTCCTCGTGGCTGCGCTGGCCGCCGGCGATCCCGAACCAGTCCACGAGCGTGCCGTGCTCGGCCAGGTAGGCGTCGACCCCGCGCTGGATGTTGGCGTGCTCCCACATCGGCCAGGACCGGGTCACGACGACCACCTCCGGCAGCTGCGCCCCCAGGTGGCCGGTCACGCGCTCGATGAGTTCACCGGCCCGGCCGTCGCCGACCTCGTCGGCCGTGGCGCGAACGATCCGGGCGATGTCGGTGGCGATGTCGCGCTCGATGCTCCCCATGCCTTCCACAGTGGCACTGATCACACCGCGGGGCCAACTAGTCTGGAGGCCATGAGTGTCGTGAAGATCAACGCGATCGAGGTTCCCGAAGGCGCCGGCCCCGAGCTGGAGAAGCGGTTCGCCGCGCGGATGCACGCCGTCGACCAGCAGCCCGGTTTCCTCGGCTTCGAGCTGCTGCGCCCGGTTTCCGGTGAGACGCGCTACTTCGTCTACACGAAGTGGGAGACCGAAGAGGCGTACCAGGCCTGGGCGACGGGCGGCCCGGCCGCGGCGGCGCACTCGGGCGAGCGGGCCAAGCCCGTGTCGACCGGGGCGAACCTCCTGGAGTTCGAGGTCGTCCTCGGCTCCCAGCCGGGTGAGTGAGCTCGACCGGGCGGCGAAGCTCCTGGACGGCGCCGGCGCACTGTTGATCTGCGCCGGCGCCGGCATGGGCGTCGACTCGGGGCTACCGGACTTCCGCGGCGGCGAAGGGTTTTGGCGCGCGTATCCGCCATATGCGCGGCTCGGGCTGCAGTTCGAGGAGCTCGCCGACCCGCGCCACTTCGCCGACGACCCCGGGCTGGCCTGGGGTTTCTACGGTCATCGGCTGTCGCTCTACCGCAAGACCGTGCCACACGAGGGTTTCCGGCTCCTGCTCGAGCTGGGTGCACGCCTGCCCGGCGGCACGGCCGTGTTCACGTCCAATGTGGACGGCCAGTTCCAGAGGGCGGGCTTCGGGCTCGTCTCCGAGGTGCACGGCTCGATCCACCACCTGCAGTGCCTCGCCGGGTGTTCGCCCGCCATCTGGCCGGCGCCGGAAACCGACGTTTCCATCAACCCCGAAACGATGCGCGCGGTGCCACCGCTGCCCGCGTGCCCCCGCTGCGGCGGCTTGGCCCGCCCCAACATCCTGATGTTCGGCGACGACTCGTGGGTCCCCGACCGCGGCCAGGCCCAGCTCGGCGAGCTGACAGCGTGGCGACGCGGGGTGCGCGACCTGGTGGTGGTCGAGCTGGGCGCGGGCCAGGCGATCCCGACGGTCCGCCGCTACGCGGAACTGGCCAGCGCGGCGACGGGTGCGTTGATCCGGATCAACCCGCGGGAGCCGGAGATCCGCCACAACCGAGGTGTTTCCATCGCGGCCGGCGCGCTGGAGACGCTCCAACAGCTCCTGGGCGACCGTCCGCACCGGGCGAGCATGGAGTCACAGGGGCAGCGGCCATGAGCGACCTGATTGCAGCTTTGAGCGAGCCCCAGCGGACCTTGCTCCAAGTCATCGCGAAGCCCGTCCTCACGAAGCAAGTCGCTCCGACCTGGCGCTACGTCGAAACGGAGATGCGCCGCCGAGGGCATCGGGGGCGCGATGTTCTCGATTCCCTCCCGCTCATCGGAAGTCATGGACCCATCACCCCGACTTACAGCACCGTGTGGTGCGATCGCCGGAACCTGTACCCGCAGAGCCAGGTGTTCCTGACGATCGCCGCGGCGCTGCACCTGCCGGAGTACGGCCGGACAGGGGCGAACTTCATGAGGTTCCTGGAGGCTTGCGTCCGCAGGATCCACGACGCGCCGAACGATCCCGTCGACCTGACCGATCCCCGGATTTCCGCAGCCGAGCTCAAGGCCGGCTCGGACCTCAGCGACGACTTCCTCGCCCGGCTACCGCAGATCGTGCAGCACGAGCCGTTCGGTATTGCCAGCAACTACTCGCTGCCGAACGACTCGCCGGACTGGGTGCTGACCATCGGCCAGGAGGCGCTCGCGTACGAAGGGGCGGAGACTGTACTCGAATACGTCAAACGCGTGTCCGCGCTCGTCGAGCAGGCAGGCGGGCGAGTCGATTTCTCCGGCGTGCACGTCGCTTCTTCGATCCAGCCTTCGCACAAGGGTGGTAGTCACCCCACCGCTTCAGAACCTTACGTGAGCCAACACGTCACCGAAGCGATCGAGGCCAAGCGCGGAAGCGCGTCGTTCAACCTGGACAAACTCCTGCAACTGATCCACGAGTTGAACCAGAATTTCGCTCAGCAGAATCCGTACGCCTGCCACGCCCTGTTGCGGGCGGTGCTCGATCACGTGCCACCGATCTTCGGCCAGGCACATTTCGGCGCAGTGGCCGCGAACCACGCCTGGTCGAGAACCGACGCGAAGTACATCAAGTTCCTCGTCGAGTTCAAGGTGCAGGCCGACGACGTTCTGCATCGCCCGATCAGCCCGTCGGCCAGCTTCATCGAAATGGACGATATTCCGCCGCGAGCGCGGGTCAACGCGCTGCTGACCGAGGTCGTCAAACTCCTGTGATCCGGCGGCCCTGACGGCGCCGGCCGAGACCCTCCTCGGCTAAGGCAGCTGCACCTCCGCGAACACCGCCCGATGATCACTGTCCGCAACCCCGAACACCCGGTAGTCCCGCACCGCCGCACGGTTGTCCACCACGACGTGGTCGATCGTCACCACCGGCGATGACGACGGCCACGTCGGCGTCAACCCAGAGCCGCGTGCCTCCGCCGCGTCGTTGTAGCCGCGGGAAAGCACTGTCCGGAACGCCGCGTGGTCGAGCGTCGCGTTGAAGTCGCCTGCCAAGATGCGCAGGCCGTGCTCGCCCGATGCGCGGGACAGGTCCTTCATCTCGCGCTCCCACTGCGGGGTGTCGACGTCCGGGGAGATCGGGTGGACCGCGACGATCTCGGCCACCACGCCGTCGCCGAGGTCGATCTGGGCGCCCGGCTGCTTGGCCGCCGAATCACCCGTCAGGTTGACCTCCTTGAGCGGGAAGCGCGACACGATCCCCGAACCGAACGCGCCGGGCGCCGGGTGCAGGACGCGGTACGGCAGCGTCTCGAACAGCCCGGCCGCGGTCAGCCCGTCGACCACGCGCGGGGTCATCTCGACCAGGTTGAGCACGTCGATCTTCTGCGACCGCACCAGGTCGACCACGGCCTTCGGGTCCGCCTGGCCGTAGAGGAGGTTCGACGCGAGCACGCGCAACGTCTTGCCGTGCACCTCGCGCTGGTCACTCGCCGAAAGCCGCGGGGCCACCAGCACGGCCAGCGCGACCGCCAGCACCAGCGCGACCCCGCCGACCCACCAGCGCCGCAGCGCCAGGGCCAGCCCGCCGAGCACCACCCCCGCCGCCGCCACGTACGGCGTCAGCGCCAGCGCGACGAGGGTGTACCAGTCGCCGTCGTAGCCGATCAGGCGCAGCGCGGTGACCCCCGCCAGCGGCACCACCGGAACCACCAGCAGGGCCGTGACCAGCGGGTTCTTCCGCCGAACGCGCGTCTCTTCCACAACGGTCATGTGCCGAGTATGCCGATCCGCCCGCCACCCGGCCCGGGTGCCGGCCACTCCTCCACAAGATCTCCACCAGCCGCTGCCAGCCCGTGCCAGCGCGCTGTGCGTGCGCTGCCAGCGGCCCCCGCCAAAGTGAGGCTCGACAGCGACTGCGAAGGAGGAACGCCCATGTCGCACGCGATCCAGGCCGAGGGCCTGGTCAAACACTTCGGGGACACCAAGGCGCTCGACGGGGTGGACCTCGAGGTCCCGTTCGGGCAGGTCGTGGGGGTGCTCGGGCCGAACGGCGCGGGCAAGACGACCGCCGTCCGCATCCTGGCGACGCTGATGAAACCGGACGCCGGGCGTGCCACGGTCGGCGGCTTCGACGTCGTCACCGACCCGGTGCGGGTCCGCAGCCTGATCGGGCTGACCGGGCAGTACGCGTCGGTCGACGAGGACCTCAACGGCATCGAGAACCTGATGCTCATCGGCCGGCTCTACGGCCTGCCCCGCGCCCAGGCCCGGACGCGGGCCACCGAGCTGATCGACCGGTTCGAGCTGACCGCCGCGGCGAAGCGGCCGATCCGGACGTACTCCGGCGGCATGCGGCGCCGGATCGACCTGGCCGCCAGCCTGGTCGGCGGGCCCGAGGTGCTCTACCTCGACGAGCCGACCACCGGGCTCGACCCGCACGCCCGCAACGAGGTCTGGGAGGTCGTCCGCGGCCTGGTCGCCGACGGCGCGACGGTGCTGCTCACCACGCAGTACCTCGAAGAGGCCGACCAGCTGGCCGACAAGATCACCGTGTTCGACCACGGCCGGGTCGTCGCCGACGGCCGGGCCGACGAGCTCAAGCGCCGCGTCGGCGGGCAGACGCTGCAGGTGCGGCCGACACAACTGTCCGACATGGACGCCGTCAACCGGATCCTCGGTGACCTGTCCGGCGTCCGGCCGACCCGCGACGACGCGACCGGGCTGCTCACCGCGCCGGTCGGCGACCCGGTGCTGCTGTCCACTTTGGTCCGCAAGCTCGACGAAGCCGGGATCACCGCGGACGAGCTGGCGCTGCGGCTGCCCAGCCTCGACGAGGTGTTCCTCGCCCTGACCGGGCACGCCGCCGAAGCGTCCACCGACGACACCCGAGACCTCGAAGGGAGCCTGGCATGACCACGCTGGCGCTCGACCGCCCGGCCCCGCCGCGGCACATCAGCCCCGCCAAGGGGTTCCAGCACGCGCTTTCGCTGGCCTGGCGCGGCATCCTGAAGATCCGCAAGAACCCGGAGCAGCTGGCCGACGTCACGCTGATGCCGATCATCTTCCTGGTCATGTTCGTCTACCTGTTCGGCGGCGCGCTGTCCGGGTCGACCGACGCGTACCTCCAGATGGTCGTGCCGGGCATCATGGTGATGAACATCCTGCAGGCGTGCCTCACCGTCGGCACGAACCTCAACACCGACATCACCAAGGGCGTGTTCGACCGGTTCCGCAGCATGCCGATCGCCCGCTCGGCGCCCCTCATCGGCGCGGTGCTCGCGGACATCGTGCGCTACATCGTCTGCCTGGTGGTGCTGATGGTCGTCGCGACGATCATGGGCTACCGGATCGCGACCAGCCCCGGTGAGTTCGCGGTGGCGATCCTGCTGGCGCTGGCGTTCGGCCTCTGCTTCTGCTGGGGCTCGGTGTTCGTCGGCATGCTGATGAAGTCGCCGGGCTCGGCGCAGGCGCTGATGTTCGTCTTCATCATGCCGCTCACCTTCGGCAGCAACGTCTTCGTCAGCACGGCCACCATGCCCGGCTGGCTGCGGGCGTGGGCCGACATCAGCCCGGTGAGCCTGATGGCGAACGCGTTGCGCGGCCTGATGAACGGCGGCGCCGTCGCCGGCCCGCTGGCCGGTGCGCTCGCCTGGATGGCCGGCGCGGTGATCGTGTTCTTCCCGCTGGCCACCTGGGCCTACCGCCGGCGGGTGTGAGGCGCGGGGGCACGGGGGTGTCCCGCGCCAGGGGGAGCTGAAGGGGACGTCCACACGGACGTCCCCTTCAGCCGATTCCGGCGTACACCGCCGCGATGGCGTCCTCTTTGGACATCGCCCGCGCTTCGGCGACCAGTTCTTCGTACCGGGTGTCGGAAAGCTCTGCGCGAAGCTGAGTGATCAGCTCGCGCACCTCCGGGCTGCCGAGGTCGAACCGGCCGCGGATCAGCGCGGACGTGCCGAGGATGCGGGCCGCCTCTTCCACCCGGCCCTGCTGCCCGCGCACCAGCGCGAGCAGCTCCACGGCCCCGGCGAGGTCCGGCATGTCCCCGCGGTCGCGGGTCGCGACGATCGCCTTGACCACGTGGGCTTCGGCCGCGTCGGGCCGGTTCTCGGCCAGCGCGAGCCGCCCTTCGAACGCGCTGACCCACTCCACGCCCATGCCTTCGGGGAACGCGGCGTCCCACGCCAGCGACCCGAGCTGGCCGAGCGCCTCACGCGCCTCGGCCGGCCGCCCGCCGCGCAGGCACAGCTCGATCCGGCCGAACAGCAGGATCGCCCGCAGCTGCGGGTTTTCGAACCCCTGCCCGTACCGCTCGGCGGCCTCCTGGTCGCGCCACGCGCCCTCGATGTCCCCGAGGCGCGCGCGTTCGACGGCCAGGCGCCACCAGTGCTGGACGATGTCCTCGTGCGAGCGCAGCTCCATCGACAGCGCCAGCCCCTGCTGGTAGACCTCGATCGCACGCTCGCCCTGGCCGGACTGGGACAGCGCGTTCGCCTTGAAGCTCAACGTCATCGCCGTGCCCCAGCGGTCGCCGACCTCGACAAAACCGGCGTGCGCCCGGTCCCGGGCCCGGTCCGCGCTCTCGACGTCCCCGGTGTCGTCGAGCAGGAAGCTCTCGACCCAGTACCCGCCCGAACGGGTCCAGATGTCGTCGTCGGCCTGCGCGCGGCGCACCTCGCGCATCGCCAGGTCGCGGTCGCCGCCGAGGAACGCCAGCATCGGCAGCGCCACGGCCAGTCCCGGGTACTTCCCCACCGCGCCGGTGCGGACGCACTCGTCGACCAGCTCGCGGACGCCGTCGAGCGGGAGCCGGGACGGCGCCTGGTGGAACAGCCGCGAGATCGCGCGGTAGGCGGCCAGGACGTCCGGCGGCAGCCGGTCGCCGAACCCGAGCACGGCGTCGATGAACTCCTCGGCCCGCTCGCCCTGCCCGAGAATCGTGTAGTACCAGAACATCCCGTTGAGCAGCCGCACCGAAGTGTCCACATCAGACATTTCGATGGCCACGCGCAGCGCGCCGGTGAGGTTGACCGACTCGGCCTCGTAGAGGTCGATCGAGGCCAGCTGCCCGCCGGTGCGCAGCAGCGGTTCCGCCCGTTCGGCCAGGTCGACGTAGTACCCGGCCATCACGCGCTGGAACGCGTCCCGCTCGCCGGACTCCGCGAGCCGCTCGCCGGCGTAGGCCCGCAACGTCTCCAGCATCCGGTACCGCGGTTCCCCGGCACGGTTCACGGTGTCCACAATGGACTTCTCGACGAGCGTGCCGAGCACGTACGGGACGTCGGCGACCGGCAGCAGCTCGTCCGCGCAGACCCGCTCGACGGCGTCCATCGGCACGCTGCTGGGGAACACCGCGAGCCGCCGCGCGAGCACCAGCTCCGGACCGGTGAGCAGGTCCCAGCTCCACTCGACGACCGCGCGCAGGGTGCGCTGGCGCGGCAACGCCGTGCGGCTGCCTGACGTCAGCAGCCGGAACCGGTCGTCGAGCCGCGCCGCGATCTGGGCCGGCGTCATCGAGCGCAGCCGGGCGGCGGCCAGCTCCAGGGCGAGCGGCATCCCGTCGAGCCGGCGGCAGATCTGGCCGACGTCGTCCACAGTGGACTCGTCGAGCACGAAGTCCGGGCGGACCGCGCTCGCCCGGTCGAGGAACAGCCGCGTCGAATCCAGCTCGGCGGCTTCGGCGGGCGCCGCGCGTTCGGCGGGCACGGGCAGCGGCCCGAGCGGGCACAACGCCTCGCCGGTGATGGCCAGCGGCTCGCGGCTGGTCGCGAGGATCCTCAGCCCGGGCACCCGGCCCAGCAGCTCGTCGGCCAGCGCCGCGGCCGCGTCGATGACGTGCTCGCAGTTGTCCAGCACCAGCAGCGCCTCCCCGCCGGCCAGCACCTCGACGGCGTGACCGAGCAGGTCCGGCCGCCGCCGCACCTCGGTTTCGGCGCTGCGGATGTCGCGCACTTCGAGCGCGGCGAGCAGGGCGCCGCCGACGTCACCGGGGTCGCGGACGCCGGCCAGCGGCACGAACCACACCCGGCCGCGCGCGTGCGCCGGGTGCCGCGACGCCGCTTCGGTCGACAGCCGGGTCTTGCCCGCGCCGCCCGGCCCGGTCAGGGTGACCAGCCGGGCGCCGCCGAGCAGCTCGGCCAGCAGCTTGAGCTCGTCGTCGCGGCCGACGAACGTGGTCAGCCGGGTCGGCAGCCGGTCGGCCACCGGGGGCGGCGGCGCGAACTCGCCGCGCAGCGCGGCGACGTGGACCTCCTGCAGCTCCGCCGACGGGTCGACCCCCAGCTGGTCGGCCAGCGTGCGCCGGATCCCCGCGTAGACGGCCAGCGCCTCCGACTGCCGCCCGGCCGCGCACAGCGCGCGGATCCGCAGGCCCGCGAGCCGCTCGCGCAGCGGGTCGGCGTCCGCCGCGGCGGACAGGTCGGGCAGGACCTCCGCGTGCTCACCCAGCCGGATCAGCGCCTCGAACCGGTCTTCGGCCGCTTCGGCGCGCAGGTCGGTGAGCCGCCGGGCGGGCGCCTGGGCGAACGGCGCGTCGAGGACGTCGGCGAGCGCGGCGCCCTGCCAGAGCGCAAGGGCCTCGCCGAGCAGCTCGGCCGCGTGGGCGTCGTGGCCCACGGTCAGCTCACGGCGGCCGTCGGCGGCGAGCCGTTCGAACCGCTCGGCGTCGACGTCGCCGGGCGCCACGGCGAGCCGGTAGCCGCCCGGGCCGGAGCCGACCGCCACCGGCAGCGCCTTCCGCAGCCGCGAGACCAGCGACTGGAGGGCGTTGGCGGCGTCGGCGGGCGGGTCGGCGCCCCAGAGGCCGTCGACCAGGGTGTCGGCCGGGACGGCGCGCCCGGCGTCCACCGCGAGCCTGGCCAGGAGCATGCGGAGGCGGGCGCCGCCGATGTCGATCGGCGTGCCGTCGTCTTCCGCCGCTCGCAGCGGGCCCAGCAGCGCAACGCGCATGGGACCAGCTTTCCAGACCCGGCCTGAGGGCCGGTGCGGAACTGCCCCGCCGGGCCGACGGAAGTGGTGATTATCCGGACAAACCCGACGGCACCCGGGAAATCATGCAGGACTGGGGATACGTTGCCCAGCGAGGTCCACCCCAGATCGGACAGGAGCGTTCATGAGGGGACAGAAACCGGTCGTGCTGGCGGCCGCCGTTGTCACCAGCCTTTGCCTCGGCGCCGGCATGGCCGCCGCCGGCAACGACGGCTGGGGCGCGCCGAAGCCCGGCAGCGACGGCGCGGGCGACAGCTACTACCCGCAGGACGGCAACGGCGGTTACGACGTCGCCGACTACAACCTGAAGGTCGGCTACGACCCCGCGTCGCACCAGCTCACCGGGGTGCAGGACATCTCCGCGCGGGCGACGCAGGCGCTCAGCTCCTTCAACCTCGACCTGCGCGGCCTGACCGTCGACTCGGTCAAGATCGACGGCCGCGGCGCGAAGTTCAGCCGCACCGGCGACCACGAGCTCGTGATCACGCCGTCGCGGCCGCTGCGGCGCGGCGAGCGCTTCGAGACCAAGATCGCCTATCACGGGGTGCCCGCGCCGATCCAGGACCCGTCGCTCGGCGCCAACGGCTGGCAGTATGCCAAGGCGGGCGGCGCATTCGCCGCCGGCGAGCCGAAGTCGGCCACGACCTGGTACCCGGTCAACGACACCCCGCTCGACAAGGCGACCTTCCACCTCGCGATCACCGTGCCCGACGAGTGGGGCGTGATCGCCAACGGCCGCGAGAAGCCGTCGGTCAAGGCGCCGGGCGGCGGCACCACGCACGTGTGGGCCGAGGAAACGCCGATCGTGCCGTACATGACGACGGTCGCGATCGACAAGTGGACCTTCGACCGCCAGCAGCGCAAGGACGGCACCCCGATCGTCAGCGCGTTCGCCCCGGGCGTCCCCGACTCGACGAAGCAGGCCGAGGCGCGGCTGCCGGAGATCCTCGACTTCCTCGAGTCGAAGTTCGGCAAGTACCCGATCGACGCGGCGGGCGGCATCTTCCTCAACGAGCAGATCGGCTTCTCGCTGGAGACGATGAGCCGGCCGATCTACTCCGCGGGCTGGGCGGGCACCGTCCCGACGATCGTCCACGAGAACGCCCACCAGTGGTACGGCGACTCGGTCGCCGTCGAGCACTGGCGCGACGTCTGCATGAACGAGTGCTTCGCGTCGTACGCGACGTGGCTCTGGGACGAAGCGAAGGAAGGCGTCGACCTGAACAAGCAGTACGCGGACGACGTCAAGAAGGCCTCGACGGCGTTCTGGAACGGCAAGCTCTACGACATGGGCGCCGGCAACGAGTTCACGTACGTGTACTCGAAGGGCCCGATGATGCTGCACGCGCTGCGCAACTACGTCGGGCAGGCCGCGTTCGACCGGGTGCTGAAGACCTGGCCGTCGCTGCACCGCGGCGGGAACGCGAGCATGCAGGACTTCCAGCGGTACACCGAAAGCGTCGCGCACCGGAACCTGCAGGGGTTCTTCGACGCGTGGGTGTACGGCGCCGGCAAGCCCGCCGACCAGTACCTCTTCCCGGGTGGGCTGAAGCCCGCCGCTTGATCCCGTGGTTCGTGAAGGCCACCTCGGTAAGGTTTCCCGAGGTGGCCTTCACGGCGTTGGGGAGGGTGTATGGCCAAGGTGCTGATGACGGGGTTCGCGCCGTTCGGCGGGGAGTCGGTGAACCCGTCGTGGCAGGCGGTTTCGCGGCTCGGCGCACGCCGGGACGACGTCGCGGCGGTCGAGCTGCCGTGTGAGTTTGAAGCGTCACTGCCCGCGCTTCGGCGTGCGGTGGCGGAACACCGGCCGTCGCTCGTGGTTTGCGTCGGCCAGGCGGGCGGACGCTTCGAGGTGACGCCGGAGCGCGTCGCGATCAACGTGGTCGACGCGCGCATCCCGGACAACGCGGGAGCGCAGCCGGTGGACGTCCCGGTGGTCTCCGGCGGGCCGGCCGCGTACTTCACGACGTTGCCGGTGAAGGCGTGCGTGGCGGCGATCCGCGCGGCGGGCGTGCCCGCGGCGGTGTCCCACACGGCCGGGACGTACGTGTGCAACCAGGTCTTCTACGGCTTGATGCACCTGCTCGCGGACCTGCCGGACGTGCGCGGCGGGTTCGTGCACGTCCCGTTCAGCCCGGAGCAGGTGGCGGCGGCCGGTAAAGCCGCGCCGTCGCTGGGGGTGGACCGGATCGCCGACGCGCTGGAGGTCCTGGTGGACACGGCGCTGAAGACCACGGAGGACATCGTGGTCACCGGGGGCGCGGAGTCTTGACCACCCAGCGCGACGTGTGGGCGAGACCCGGGGCCGTGCTGACCGTCGGCGTCACCGCGTTGCTGAGCGGCGCGGCGGTCGGCGCCTTCGCGCACGAGATCACCGTGGTGCAGAAGCAGGCTTGTGCGGCCGCCGACGCGGTCAACCCGGAGAGCATGTGCGGGTTCGGCGCCCTCGTCTGGGGGCCGATCGTCGCCGTCGCCGCGGCGGTCACCGCCGGGGTCCTGATGTGGCTGGTCCTCGCCGGGACGGGGATCGAGCCACGGCGGCAGCTCGTGACGATCGCGTCTCTCGGTCCGCTGGCCCTGGTCGAACCGTTCGGCGTCGCCGGGACGGTGACCTGGCCGGCCTTCCTCTTCGTGGGCCTGCTCTCCGGAGTCGTGCAGGCGCTGGTCGCCTGGGGCGGCGGAACGCGGTTCACCCGCCGCTAGCCGCCGCGGCCGGTGAGCTCCACGAACGCCGCCGGGCCCGGGACGTTGTGGTGGATCGTCAGGTCCGCGACGCGGTCGCCGCTCCAGTCCGGGGTGAAGCGCACGACCAGCGTGCACCGGCGGCCCGGGACCACGTCGTGGCCGACGCACGCGCTCGCGTCCACCGCGAAGTCCGTGCTGTCCAGCTCGACCCCGGTCACCCGCAGGTCACTCGAGCCGACACTGCGGACGGCCACCGTGCAGGTGGTCGTCGTGTGCACCGGCGTCGTCCCGCACGGCACCGACTCCGGCACGATCACCGCGGGCGTCGGGGCCGGGCCCACCGGGAACGTCGCCGGGCCGCCGCGCACGAGGTCGAGCACCGTCACGCCGGTCACCGTCAGCACCAGCGCGCCCGCGGCGAGCAGCACGATCGCGATCGCCTTGATGCCGTGGGCCATGCCGTCCCTGGCCGTGAACCCGCCGGCCGCGAGGACCGTCGTCACGAGCGTCGAAACCAGCGTCGCGGTCGGGCCGGCGCCGATCGCGGCCGGGACGAGCGTGCCGAGCAGCGACGCGGCGACCGTGACGCCGAAACCCGTCCAGGAGAAGCGTTTCGCCTCGCGCAGCTGGCGCCGCACGGACGGCGCGCGGGGCTTCGTGGTGGTGGTCATGCAGGTAAGAGCGCCGACCGTCCCGGGCAGGTACGCCATTCCCCCGTTCGGCGGTACGCCGGCGCTCTCGTGATCTGAAGCACACCGTTGTCAATTCACCCTGGCGGGCGAGCGAACGGTGTTTACATGTCCGGAACGTTACCCCGGAAGAGGTGAGTGATGATCGGATTCGAGACCGACCTGCAGGACCTGCGGGACTCGGCCGGAGCCCTCCAGGACGCCGCCGGCGCCGCGGAAACCGCGTCGAACGGCCTGCGTGGCACCGACGTCCCCGTCTCGTCTGACGGCGGTGGCCTCTTCGGCGGCCTGGGCGGCATGTTCCCCGTGGACAACGCCTTCGGCCGCACGCTCGGCATGCCGGCCGTCGCGAAGGCCTACAACGACCACCTGGCGAAGATCCAGAAGCTGGTCGCGCAGCTGCACGAGACCACCGCCGACACCAGCCACGCGCTGATGCGGGTCGCCGAGCTGTACGAGAAGGCCGACGCCGACTCCAAGCAGCGCGTCAACCGCGCCGCCGCGGGCCTGGAAGGGAACTGACGTGGACGGCTACTTCGACTCCGGGCTCGACGCCCAGCCGATGTCGGGCAGCGGGGACGACCGCCGGCCGGAGCTGCTCGAAGGGGTGTCCGCGGACCTGGTCGACGGCGCGAACGACGCGCTCGACGCCCTGCAGATCCTCAAGTACACCGACTGGGTCTTCGGCATCGGCACCGACGAAGCCGGCTTCAAGAAGATGCAGGACGAGGTCGCCGGCGTCTACCGCGAGTTCTCCGACGCCGACATCGACCACGAGTCGACCACCGGCCTGCAGCACCTGATCATGAAGCACGACGCCGTCTGGAAGCAGCTGCAGCGCGATTCGAAGCCGAAGCTGGACGACGCCCGGCAGTTCCTCGACGTGTGGCGCGGGTCCGCGGCGAACGCCGTCAAGGCGTACCTGAACCAGCTCGCGGACGCGTTCACCGAGGTGGAAACCAAGATCACCGTGCTGGAGAGCGACGTCGTCGCCGCGCGCGAAGCCATCGCGTCCGCCCGGCAGGACCTGAGCAACCTCGGCACGACGTTCCTGGAGACCGCGAAGAAGTACCAGGAAGACCAGTCCCGCAAGCGCGAAGCCGCCATGTCGAAGGTGCTGGCGGCGACGTTCGCCGGCGCGGTCGCCGGGCTGCTCACCGTGGCCAGCGCCGGGGTCGCCGCCCCGGCGGGCGCCGCGATCTTCACCGCCGCCAACGGCGCCCTGGTCGCCGGGAACGCCGCCGGCGGCGCGATCAGCGCGATGGTCGCGAACCAGGCGGAGATCACCGGCGAGAACGCTTTCGAGCTGTACCAGAGCTTCTGCGACAGCGCGGGCAAGATCCGCGACGGCGCCGGCGAAGCCGCCACGACCCTGGCGAACCGCATCGGCGACGAAGCCGTCGACCTGCCGAAGATCCCCGAGTCGCCGGACGTCAGCCCCGGCTCGAGCTTCGACCCGGACAACTTCGAGACCGACCACACTTCCCGCCAGACCGAGAAGAACGTCCGCGACGCGAACGTCGACATCGGCCGCGACGGCGAAGTCTCGAGCGGCGCGACGCACCTCGGGAGGCTGGATGGCTGAGCGTCCCGACCGCGAGTCCCTGCTGAGCGAGCTGTCCGCGCTGTCGGCGACGGCGACGTCCGACGACGGCGCCGTTTCGCTCGCGGTCAACACCGACGGCGTCCTGACCGGGCTCCGGCTGTCCGACGCCGTCTCCGGGATGTCGCCCGCGCAGATCGCCGACGCCGTGCTGCGGACGTATGTCGAAGCGCAGCGGGAGTCGGCGAAGCAGACCGGGCAGCTGCTGGCGCCGCTGGGCACGACCGGTTATCTGATGGATCGGCTGCGGTGGCGGATGCAGTACGAGCCGGCCGCTGCTCCTTCACCCGCGCCTTCGCCTTCGCCTTCGCCTTCGCCTGACGACGAGCGTGTCCTGATGGACCGGTCGGCGGAGACGCCGCCCACCCCGCCACCGGCCGGGCCGGAGCCCGACGACGAGTGGTACCGCAAGGGACCGCGGTTCGACCCGGCGTGGTGAGTGTCTACTGTGGACTGACGGTCACCACGGCCGCGGCGGCCGGACCGCCTGCCGCTGCCACGGCGGGCTCACGGGCGGGCGGACCGGCGCGAAGGCGGGCACGGTGAGGTCGCTGCCGCCGAGCGGCACGTGGTGCAGCCCGAACGCGACGGCCGTCTCGGGCTGGTTCTGCGTGGTCGGCACGACCCCGAGCTGACGGCCGAGAAGCGCGGCCAGCAACGGCATCCGGCTCGGCCCGCCGACGAGGTAGACCCCGGCCAGCTGCGCGGGGTTCAGCCCGGCGCGGCCGATCGTCGCGCCGAGCAGCTCGGCGCTGCGCAGCAGGCTGGGCCGGACGAGCGCTTCCAGCTCGTCACGGGTGACGAGGACGTCGCCGAACGGCTCGGGCATCGGCACGTGGGTCTGCGCGTGGCGGGAGAGGCTTTCCTTGGCGTCCCGGACGTCCTGCAGCAGCGCCCGCCGGTTGCGGCGGTCGGCGGTGGACTGGGGACGCAGAAGCCGTTGCCACTGCGCGGGATCGGCGTGCGACACCGAGCGTCCGATGTGGACGAGCAGCGCCTGGTCGATGTCGAGGCTGCCGAGATCGGCCAGGCCGTCCTCGGCGAGCACGGCGAACCCCAGCCGGTTGACCCCGACCACGGCGCAGTCGAAGGTGCCGGCGCCGAGGTCGTAAACCCCGATGGGCCCGGAGTCGCGGTTCCCGAGACTCGCGTAGTGAGCGGCCGCGGCAACGGGCTCGGGAATCAACCGGACATCATCGAGCCCGGCCTTCGCGGCAGCGGCCCGGAGCACGTCCTGCCGGGCGGTGTCCCAGCCGGCGGGGTGCGAGATCCGCGTCTGGGTGGCAGGTCGCCCCAGCTGCCGCCCGGCCTCCTCACCCATCCGCCGCAGGACGGCGGCGAAGGCGTCGGTGATGGGAACGGCGGTGTCGCCGAGCTGGAGTGCGCCCTCGTCGATCCGCCGTTTGGGACTCGCCTCGAACCGGCTGGGATCCAGCCGCGCCCGCTGCTCGGCGTCACGTCCTACGACGAGGAGGCCGTCGTCGTTGAGGAAGACGGCGGAGGAGAGGGTGACGGAGCCATCGACGTCGACGGCCCGGGGAGGCCGCCCGGCGCCGGAGAGCACCCCGACGGTGCTGGAAGTCCCGAAGTCGATCGCCAGCACGTCCACGCGGTATCCCCTCCCAAGGCCCTCGGGCATCGTCTCATGCGCTCTGATGTGGCCTTGGTCAGGCACAAACGTCGCTGTTGTCCCGCTGAGCCGCCGAAACAGTGACGTCGTGATCGTCGAAGTCCGCAACAACCCGCATCCGGCCCCCGAGAGCCGTGATGTAGCGCCGGAGGGTATCGAGCTCCATCTGCCCAGGGTCACCCTGCTCGAGCTGGCTGATCCGCGGCTGGCTGACCCCCATCCGCCGAGCGAGTTCGGTCTGGCTGATGCCGGCGTCCTCTCGGAGCTGGGCCAGCCGAAAGCCGAGCACATACGCCTGAGTGGCTTCGCGCGCGACAGTACGAGCGGCATCGACGTCCCGGCCGGTTTCCCGGTCAACGGCGGCCTTGTCCGCCTTCACGTCCTTCCACGATCGGCTCATGCCTCAGCTCTCCTCTCCCTCGGTCAGATGCTCGCGGAACCTCTGCTCCGCGATCGGGATGCTCAGGTCGTACCAGCCTCGCCAGTTGCCGGACTTGTCCCCGGCGACCAGAAGCAGCGCTCGCCGTACCGGATCGAAGGCAAAAGGATCCTGATCTCGCTCGTCCCAGCGGATGCCGGTCTCAGTTCCTTCAGATTGTGCAGGCTCGACCCCTTGACCCGGTCGACCAGCGGCCGGCCGAGGCGAGGACCTTCACGAGCAAGCATGTCGATCGCCTCCTCGACCCGGTCCGCGGAAACCGGACCTCACGACACAAGAAGGGCGGCTCCCCCCTGAGGGGGAACCGCCCTTCCTACGAACCACTCAGGCGATCACTCGCCTTCGGCTTCGCCGCCGTTCTCCTCGTGACCGGCGCCGATGCTGACCGGCGGGGCGTCCGGGACCGACGACGGCTTGCGCTCACCGCGGAAGGTGAACTTCGCCTGGTCGTCCTTGTCCTCGGGGTTGCCGCTCCAGCCTTCGACGTCGACCAGGATGATCTGGCCGGCCTCGACCTCGCCGAAGAGGATCTTCTCCGACAGCTGGTCCTCGATCTCGCGCTGGATCGTGCGGCGCAGCGGCCGCGCGCCGAGCACCGGGTCGAAGCCGCGCTTGGCCAGCAGGGACTTGGCCTTCGCCGTGAGCTCCAGCTCCATGTCCTTGGCCTTGAGCTGCTTCTCCACGCGCCCGATCATCAGGTCGACCATCTGGATGATCTGGTCCTGCGTGAGCTGGTGGAACACGATGATGTCATCGATCCGGTTCAGGAACTCCGGGCGGAAATGCTTCTTCATTTCCTCGTTGACCTTTTGCTTCATCTTCTCGTACCGGTTCGTGGTGTCGTTGGCACCGGCGAAGCCGAGCGAGACGGACTTCGAGATGTCCGACGTGCCCAGGTTGGACGTGAAGATGAGGACCGTGTTCTTGAAGTCGACCGTGCGACCCTGACCGTCGGTCAGGCGGCCGTCTTCCAGCACCTGCAGGAGCGTGTTGTAGATCTCCTGGTGCGCCTTCTCGATCTCGTCGAACAGGACCACCGAGAACGGCTTGCGACGCACCTTCTCCGTCAGCTGGCCACCCTCTTCGTAGCCCACGTAGCCCGGAGGGGCACCGAAGAGCCGCGAAGCGGTGTACCGGTCGTGGAACTCACCCATGTCGATCTGGATGAGCGCGTCGTCCTCGCCGAACAGGAACGCCGCCAGCGCCTTCGACAGCTCGGTCTTACCGACACCGGACGGGCCGGCGAAGATGAACGAGCCCGACGGGCGCTTCGGGTCCTTCAGGCCGGCACGCGTACGGCGGATCGCCTGCGAGACGGCCTTGACCGCGTCCTCCTGGCCGATGATGCGCTTGTGGAGCTCGTCCTCCATGCGCAGCAGCCGGGTGGTCTCCTCCTCGGTCAGCTTGAACACCGGGATGCCGGTCCAGTTGGCCAGCACCTCCGCGATCTGCTCGTCGTCGACCTCGGCGACGACGTCGAGGTCGCCGTCCTTCCACTGCTTCTCCCGCTCGCCCTTCTGGCCGAGGAGGGTCTTCTCCTCGTCACGCAGGCGGGCGGCCCGCTCGAAGTCCTGCGCGTCGATCGCGGACTCCTTGTCGCGACGCACGTTCGCGATCTTCTCGTCGAACTCGCGCAGGTCCGGCGGCGCGGTCATCCGGCGGATGCGCATCCGGGCGCCGGCCTCGTCGATCAGGTCGATCGCCTTGTCCGGGAGGAACCGGTCGTTGATGTACCGGTCCGCCAGGGTCGCGGCGGCGACCAGCGCCGAGTCGGTGATCGAGACGCGGTGGTGCGCCTCGTACCGGTCGCGCAGGCCCTTGAGGATCTCGATCGTGTGCTCCAGCGACGGCTCGCCGACCTGGATCGGCTGGAACCGGCGCTCGAGGGCCGCGTCCTTCTCGATGTACTTGCGGTACTCCTCGAGGGTGGTCGCGCCGATCGTCTGCAGCTCACCGCGGGCGAGCATCGGCTTCAGGATCGAAGCCGCGTCGATCGCGCCCTCGGCGGCGCCCGCCCCGACCAGCGTGTGCAGCTCGTCGATGAACAGGATGATGTCGCCGCGGGTCTTGATCTCCTTGAGCACCTTCTTCAGGCGCTCTTCGAAGTCACCGCGGTAGCGGGAGCCGGCGACCAGGGAGCCCAGGTCCAGCGTGTAGAGCTGCTTGTCCTTGAGCGTCTCGGGCACCTCGCCCTTGACGATGCTCTGGGCCAGGCCCTCGACGACGGCGGTCTTGCCGACGCCCGGCTCGCCGATGAGCACCGGGTTGTTCTTGGTCCGGCGGGACAGGACCTGCATGACCCGCTCGATCTCCTTGCCGCGCCCGATGACCGGGTCGAGCTTGCCCTCGCGGGCGAGCACGGTCATGTTGCGGCCGAACTGGTCCAGCACCAGCGACGACGACGGGGTGCCCTCACCACGGCCGCCGGAACCGGTTTCGGTGGACTCCTTGCCCTGGTAGCCCGAGAGCAGCTGCAGCACCTGCTGACGGACCCGGTTGAGGTCCGCTCCCAGCTTGACCAGGACCTGCGCGGCGACGCCCTCGCCCTCGCGGATCAGGCCCAGCAGGATGTGCTCGGTGCCGATGTAGTTGTGGCCGAGCTGCAGCGCTTCGCGCAGCGACAGCTCCAGCACCTTCTTCGCCCGCGGCGTGAACGGGATGTGCCCGCTCGGCGCCTGCTGGCCCTGGCCGATGATCTCTTCGACCTGCTGGCGCACGCCCTCCAGGGCGATGCCCAGCGACTCCAGCGCCTTGGCGGCGACACCCTCACCCTCGTGGATCAGACCCAGGAGGATGTGCTCGGTGCCGATGTAGTTGTGGTTGAGCATCCTGGCTTCTTCTTGAGCCAGCACAACCACCCGCCTCGCGCGGTCGGTGAACCTCTCAAACATGTGCACTCCCTCGACTGCTGCGCCGGCGGCCCGTTGTCCATCGTGCTTTCACCGCGATGGATTCAGCACCGTGAGACCACTCTAGTAGCCAGGCGGTCGCGCTGGCGTACCACTACGGCTCTTCGCGGTCTTTTCCGCACCCGGACGTGGCGTCTTCCGGGTGCTCCCATCATCAGGTTGCCCTGCACCTTTACGTCAAGCCCAACGTGCGGGCGGGCACTCGGATTCCGCCATCCGCGTGCTGTCCGCTCACCGCGAACAGTCCGCAACCTGGGAGTGCCGGGGCGCACCACCACCCGATCGGCGGAACCTGTTAGGTTAGGCACGCCTAAGGAGAGTGCCGATGACACACGCGGTGGCCGACGGGCTCGCGCCGTCCCTGCGGCGGCTCGACCTGCGGCAGGACGTCTCCCCGGGGTGGATGCGGTGCTCCGACGCGCTGACCGGCCCCGGGTTCCTCGATGAGTGGCGGACGCGCCTGGCCGGCTGGCTGCTGCGCGAGTACGACGAGGCGCCGCCCCGGACCGCCGACGCGTACCTGGTGGCCTGGTACCTGCACGTACCGGCCCGGATCGGCGCGCTGCTGCTGCACCACGAGCGGCGGGTGCCCTCGCTGCGGCCCGCCGACCTGGCCTTCCGCCTGGGCGCGGCCCAGCCGTACCCGGACGGCCTGGCGGTGCTCGGCGGCGGCTTCTGGTGCCTCCCGACCGACCCGGGCTCGGCCGCCCCGGGCGCGACCGTCGTCCGCGACGAGCGGGCCCTGGCGGCGGTCCTGCGGGCCCGGTACACGGCGCACGCGGCCCGGTTCGTCGAGGTCCACGCGCCGAGCAGCCGGTTCGGCCGCCGGACGCTCTGGGCCACGGCGACGGACGCGCTGGAGAGCGCGCTGTGGGAAGCGGGCCGGGCGGGCGGGACACCCGAGGCCGAAGGCGCGGGCGTCGCCGACGCGGCCTTGGTGCTGGACGCGCGCTACCCGCCGCTGACGTCGGCCTCGACGTTGCGTCTCGTGGACCGCGAGTGGACCCGGCGCCGGGAGAGCTGCTGCTTCTCGTACCTGCTCCCCGCCGAGTCCGAGTGCGACGGCTGCCCGCGCACCTGCGCCCGCTAGCCCCAGGCGGGGTCGCGCCCGGACGCGCCCAACGCCCGGTCCAGCGCCGACGCCCCCTCGGGCACCTCCACCGCGGCGCCGTAGACGCCCATCGCCCGCGCCTGCTCGCCCATCAGCACCGCGGACTCGTACACCGCCGTCGCCGCCTCGTCGGCGCAGCGGAGCTCCTGGCCGCTTGCCCGGGCCAGGTCCCAGCCGTGCAGGACGAACTCGCCGAGCACCATCGACCCGACCACCGACGCCGGGAGCCGCGCGGTGCCCAGCGACGTCGTCCCCGTCCACGCTTCCGGCGCTTCGAAGACGTCGACGAGCGTCTCCGTCTGCTTCTCCAGCGTCGCGCGCCAGTCGTCCGTGACGAGGTCCGACGTCGCTTCGTCGGCGCCCGCCGCCGGCGGTTCCTCCCGGCGGCCGGCCGCGAGCAGCCACGGCCCCCAGTAAAGGAGGTGGTTGAGCAGGCCGCGGACGTCGTAGCCGGCGCACGGCGTGCGAGCGGTCAGGTCGGGCACGCCGTCGGCGATGCGGAGGAACTCGGCCGCGGCGGGCCGCAAGAGCTCGGCAGTCATGGCCGTGATCCAAGCCGCGCGCCGCGGCGCCCGTATTGAACGAACGCGACAGCTACGGTGAGCGCGTGGCGCACCGGATCCCGCGCGGCATCGTGGCCGAAGCCACCGCGCGCACGATGTTCACGCTGACCAGGCGCCCGCCCGCGCCCGAGCTGGCGGATGTCGTCGAGTACCACTGGATCCTGCGGTGGGACCTGCGCGGCAAACCGCCGCACGAGCAGCGGGTGCTGCCGAACCTGGCGGTGCACGCGACGTTCTTCCCGGACGCGTCCGGCGTGCACGGCCCGTCCCACGAGGTCTTTTCCCACCACTTGACCGGGCAGGTGCAGGGCCTGGGTGTGCGATTCCGGCCCGGCTGCTTCCGCGCGTTCCTCGGCGGCCCGGTGAGTGACATAACCGACCGGGCTGTCCCGCTTGCGGACGTTTTCGGGCCGAAGGCGATCGAGACCGCGGAATCGGTGCGCACGGCGGCGGGCGACGCGCAAATGGCCGATGCCGTCGACAACTTGCTGATCGCAAATCCCGGACCGCTCACTCCGGGCGCGCGGCAGGCCGCGGCGGCCGTGGAATCAATCGCGGCGGATCCGGGAATTACCCGGGTGGCGCAACTGTGCGCGGATACTGGACTAACCACCCGGTCCCTGCAGCGGCTGTTCGCCGAACACGTCGGCTGCCCACCCAAGTGGGCGATCCGGATATACCGGCTGAACGACGCCGCGCAGCGGATCGCCACCGAAGGAGACGGGGATTACGCCGGACTGGCGGCTCGACTGGGCTATAGCGACCAGTCGCACTTCATCCGCGATTTCCGGACCGTGACCGGACAGTCGCCGGGCGAGTACGCCCGGACGGCCAGGACCGACGGCGAACGGCAACCGGACAACGATCGGACATGAACAAAGCCGCCGGGCGAATTCGCCCGGCGGCCCTCGCTGGAAACCCCGCGTCGAGGAGTTCGCCCCGCCACCGGCACCGCGGGTAGCCGCTGGTCAGGGACCCGCGAATACCGCGCCGGAGCAGCAGGCGAAGAATCCTCAGTTCTTCTTGTGGTAGGCCTCGACGACCTCGGAGGGGATGCGGCCCCGGTCCGAAACCGCGTAACCGTTCTTGCGCGCCCACGCCCGAATGGCCTGGTTCTGCTCGCGGTCCACCGCGGCGGGCCGCGACGGGCCCTTACCCGCGACCGGACGCACCGAAGCGCGCTTGCGGCCACCCGCGCGACGGGCGTGCTCGACATACTGGGCCAGCGCGTCCCGCAGCTCCTCCGCGTTATCCGAGGAGAGGTCGATCTGGTAGCTGACTCCGTCCAAACCGAACTCGACGGTCTCTTCCGCCTCACTGCCGTCCAGGTCGTCGACCAGCGAGACGAGCACCTTCTGTGCCATCTGTTTCCTCCTGCGGGGACTTGCTCAATGATCTGGTTACGGGGCGAGCCCCGGGACAGAAGTCTTTGTCTAGAACATTAGTACCCGCTTCGGGAGGACAGCGCAAATCTCATTGCGGTATACGACACTGCCGGGTTATTCGGGACGCACCAGCGGGAAGAGGATCGTCTCCCGGATACCGAGACCGGTGAGCGCCATCAGCAGCCGGTCGATCCCCATTCCGACACCACCGCTCGGTGGCATTCCGTACTCGAGGGCGCGGAGGAAATCCTCGTCGAGCCGCATGGCTTCGCTATCGCCCTGCGCGGCGAGCCGGGACTGTTCGGTGAGCCGTTCCCGTTCGACGACCGGATCGACCAGCTCGGAGTATCCGGTGGCGAGTTCGAATCCGCGCACGTAGAGGTCCCACTTCTCGGCCACGCCGGGCCGCGAGCGGTGCTGCCGCGTCAATGGCGACGTCTCCAGCGGAAAATCACGGACAAACGTCGGGGCGTGCAGGTGATCTCCGACGAGGTGTTCCCACAGTTCCTCGACCAGCTTGCCGTGCGTCAGCTTCGGATCCACTTCCAGGCCCCTGGCCTGCGCGAATCCGTGCAGTTTGGCGTCGGGGGTCTCCGGGGTCACCTCTTCGCCGAGGGAATCGGACAACGACTCGTACATTCCGAGTGTGGTCCATTCGCCGGAGAGGTCGTACTCCGAACCGTCGGGCAGGGTGACGACCTGCGTGTCCAGCACCGCCTGCGCGGCCTCCTGGATCAGCTCGCGCGTCATCACCGCATTCGTGTCGTACGTGGCGTAGGCCTCGTAGTACTCGAGCATCGCGAACTCCGGCGAGTGCGAAGAGTCGCTGCCCTCGTTGCGGAAGTTGCGGTTGATCTCGAAGACCTTCTCGATGCCGCCGACGACGCAGCGCTTGAGGTAGAGCTCCGGCGCGATCCGCAGGAACAGCTCCAGGTCGAAAGCGTTCGAGTGCGTGACGAACGGGCGGGCCGCGGCGCCGCCGTGCAGCGTCTGCAGCATCGGCGTCTCGACCTCGGTGAACCCGCGGCGGTGGAACGACTCCCGCAGCGACCGGACCACGCCGGCGCGCGTGCGCACGACGTCCCGCGCCTTCGGGCGCAGGATGAGGTCGACGTAGCGCTGGCGGATCCGCGTCTCTTCGGCGAGGTCCTTGTAGGCGTTCGGCAGCGGGCGCAGCGCCTTCGACGTGATGCGCCAGGCGTCGGCCATGACGGACAGCTCGCCACGCTTCGAGGTGATGACCTCACCCTGCACGAACACGTGGTCACCGAGGTCGACGTCGGACTTCCACGCCGCCAGCGCGTCCTCGCCGACCTTCGCCAGGCTGATCATCGCCTGCAGCTCGGTGCCGTCACCCTCCCGGAGGCTGGCGAAGCACAGCTTGCCCGTGTTCCGGAGGAACATCACGCGGCCGGTGACACCCACGACGTCGCCGGTCGCGGTGTCGACGGGCAGCCCTTCGTGCGCCGCCCGCACCTCGGCGAGCGAGTGCGTGCGCGGCACCTCGACCGGGTAGGGATCGATGCCCTCGGCGAGGATCCGGTCGCGCTTCTCCCGGCGCACCCGCATCTGCTCGGGCAGTTCGTCTTCGGCGGGCTCGCTGGTGGGAGGGGGCTTTTCGGTCATGGCCCATAGGGTACGAACCCGGTCGCGCGCTACGCCAACCGGATTACCTTTCCTTTCCGTCGATTAACCTCGGCGGGGTGAGCGACCTTCGCGCCCAACGGGCTTCTTCCTTCGGCAGCCGAGCCACCGCATACGCCGAGCACCGGCCCGGCTACCCGCGGGAGGCGATCGAATGGGGCCTTTCCGGCGCCACCGGAACCCCGCGCCGGGTGCTCGACCTCGGCGCCGGAACCGGCAAGCTCACCCTCGGCCTGACCGGGCTCGGCCTCGACGTCACCGCGGTCGAACCCGACGCGGAAATGCGCGCCGAACTCGGCCGGCGCGTCCCGGCGGCGACGTCGCTGGCGGGCCAGGCGGAACGGATCCCGTTGCCCGACGGCGACGTCGACGCGGTTTTCGTCGGCCAGGCGTTCCATTGGTTCGACGTGCCCGCGGCGATGACGGAGATCGCGCGGGTCCTGCGCCCGGGCGGCGTGCTCGTCCCGATGTGGAACTACGAAGACGATTCGGTGCCGTGGGTGGCGAAGTTCACCGAACTGGGCCGCGACGGCGCCCGCAAGCCGGCGTCGACCGACGATTTACGCCAAGTGGAGCACGCGGCCTTCGAGCCGTTCGAAAGCGACCGGTTTCGCCATCGGCAACGCCGGACGGCGGAGAGCCTCGTCGAAACCATCGCGACGTATTCCCTCGTGATCGTGTCGTCACCCGAGGAGTCTTCCGCGTTGCTGACCCGGCTGCGCGAGTTCCTCGCGGCGAATCCGGAGACCGCGAACGGCGAGTTCGACCTGCCATTGATCACGTGGGCCCTGCGCGCGCGACGCCGTTGACATTTTTTGTCATGGCGGCGTGCTAGCTTCGGAAGCGGTATCCCCGGATGCTCCGGACGAGCGCGTCGTACCCGGTCAGGACAAGACGGCGCAGTGACTGACCACCACTGCGAAAGGCTCACCATGTCCTGGCTCGTCCTCGTCCTGTCCGGAATCCTCGAAACCGTCTGGGCGGCCGCGCTCGGCGCGTCGAAGGGGTTCTCCCGCGCGGTCCCTTCGGTGACGTTCGTGGTCGCGCTCCTGCTCAGCATGGGCGGGCTGGCGTACGCCCTGCGCGACATCCCCCTCGGCACCGGGTACGCGATCTGGGTCGGCATCGGCACGATCGGCACGGCGACGTACGGCATGCTCGCCCTCGGCGACCCGGCGACGGCGCTGCGGATCGCCTGCCTGGCGCTGATCGTCGCGGGCGTCGTCGGGCTGAAACTGCTGCATTGACCTCCACCAATGTGGAGGTTCCATACTGGCCGGATGGCGAAGAAACCTTGGGGGCGGGCACTGATCTCGCTGGTGTCACTGGTGACGGCGGCGGGTCCGTACCGCGCCGACTGGAACGAGACCCACGTGAAGAACCCCGCGTGGCCCCCGCACGCGAAGTTCCACAACGGCCAGACGATGAGCCTCGGGCTGGGCCTGGGGGTGACCAGCCTGTGGCAGCTGTGGCGCGCACCCACCCGCGCCGGCCTCGACGCGGGGGCGGCGCTGGCGTCGCTGTACTGGGTGACGCAGATCTCGGCGCTGGCTTATCCGGGGTCGAAGGCGGTGGATCCGCCGGGGGAGGAGAAGTTTCCGCAGGCGAAGGTGGCTTTCCCGGCGTTGGCGCTGACGGCGGTGGGGTACGTGTTGGAGCGACGCCGGCTGTCCCGCGGCTGACCGCGTCGCGAATGGGTCATTGGGGACGTCCGGCGTCCCGAATGGGTCATTCGCGACACTCGAGCCGGGGCCGGCAGTCCGGCGTCAAGCCCGGATGTTGCGCTCGTACACCAGCCGCAACCCGAGCAACGTCAAATCCGGCACGTGGTCGGTGATCGTCTCCGACTCCTCGATCACCAGCGGCGCCAGCCCGCCCGTGGCCAGCACCGCCACCGGTTCCGTCCCACCCGGGGCCAGCTCGCGGACGATCCGCCGGACCAGTCCGTCCACCTGGCCCGCGAACCCGTACAGAATCCCCGACTGCAGGCACTCCACGGTGTTCTTCCCGATCACCGACCGCGGCGGCACCAGCTCGACCTTCCGCAGCGCCGCCGCGCGCAGCGCCAGCGCGTCCACCGAAATCTCGATCCCGGGCGCAAAAGCGCCGCCCAGGAACTCGCCCCGGGCGGAAATCGCGTCCACGTTCGTCGACGTGCCGAAGTCGACCACCACACACGCCGTGTCGTGGAGGTGGTGCGCGGCCAGCGTGTTCACCAGCCGGTCCGCGCCCACCTCCTTCGGGTTGTCCACCAGCAGGGCCACGCCCGTGCGGACCCCCGGCTCCACCACGATCTTCGGGACGCCGTCGTAGTACCGCGCGAGCATCACCCGCAGCTCGCGCAGCACCGCCGGGACCGTCGACAACGCGCTGATCCCCGTGACGGAGTCCGCGTGCGGGCCCAGCAGGCCGCGCACCGTCAACGCCAGCTCGTCGGCCGTCATGCGCGCGTCCGTGCGCATGCGCCAATCGCCGACGAGCGTGCTGCCGGAGTACAGCCCCAGCACGATGTTCGTGTTGCCGACGTCGACGGTGAGCAGCAAGCCGGTCAGCTTTCCGCGTGCAGCAGCGCGTCGAGGCGGCGCGCGTCCGCCGTCTCCGCGACCGGGAACACCGCCGTCTCCTCCTCCGGCGGCAGCGTCACCGTGCCGGACAGCAGCCCGGAGCCCTCCGGCGCGTGGCCGGGGTCGGTGTGCCGGTGGACGATCCGGTTGTCCGCGTCGACGAACACCACGCGCGGCTCGTACGTCGCGGCCTCGGCGTCCTCCATCTGGCCGTACGAGATGAGGATGACCAGGTCACCCGGGTGCACCAGGTGCGCCGCGGCGCCGTTGATGCCGAGCACCCCGCTGCCGCGTTCGCCCTTGATGACGTAGGTCTCCAGCCGGGCGCCGTTGGTGACGTCCACAATGGACACCTGCTCGCCGGGCAGCAGGTCCGCGGCCTCCATCAGGTCCTCGTCGACGGTCACCGAGCCGACGTAGTGCAGGTCGGCCTGGGTGACGGTGACGCGGTGGATCTTAGATTTGAGCATGGTGCGAAACATCGTGGACTCCTATTCCCCTGCGTCCAGCCGCTCCGGGTGCTCGACGGCGGCGCCGAGCAACACCGGGACGTTGTCGATCAGCCGGGTACTCCCCACCCGGGCCGCGATCAACAGTCGTGCCTCACCGTCGACGGGCGCGGGCCCGAGGTCGGTTCCCCTCAACTCCAGGTAATCCACCTCGACCGCGGGCCGCGCGGCGAGGGTCTTCCAGGCGGTCTCCAGGACCGCGCCGGCCCCGTCCCGGCCGACGAACGCCCCCGCGGTGAGGGCGGCCGACAGGACGATGGCGTCTTCGCGCTGCTCAGGCGTCAGGTAGACGTTGCGCGACGACAGCGCCAGCCCGTCACGTTCCCGCACGGTCGGGACGCCGATGACGTGCGTGTCGATGTTCAGGTCCCGCACCATCCGCTTGATCAGGACCAGCTGCTGGTAGTCCTTTTCGCCGAACAGCGCGTAGTCCGGGCGAAGCAGGTTGAACAGCTTCGCGACGACGGTGAGCACACCGGCGAAGTGGCCGGGCCGGACAGCGCCCTCCAGCTCGTCACCGAGCGGGCCCGGGTGCACGGTCACAACGGCGCCTTCGCCGTAGAGCGCGTCGGCGCTCGGTGTGAACGCGATTTCGACGCCGTCCTCGCCCAGCACGGCCAGGTCGGCCTCCAGCGGCCGCGGGTACGCCTCGAAGTCCTCACCCTCGCCGAACTGCAGCGGGTTGACGAAGATCGAGGTCGCCACGACGTTGTTCGGCAGCCGCTTCGCGCGGCGGATCAGCTCGCGGTGCCCGGCGTGCAGCGCGCCCATGGTCGGCACGAGCGCGAGCTTGCGGCCGACGCCGTGCAGGGCCTTGCTGACCTGGCTCACCTGCTCGGGGGCCGTGAACGTGTTCAGCGTGCCGCGACGGAATTTCGGTGTGGTCACTGGTCTGGGTGCCCTTCGGCGGGATCGTCGAGGAAGTCGTTGAGTTCTTTGGCGGCCGCGGTGTCCAGCAGCCCGGCCGCCGAAGAACGCGCGACCGTGCGCTTGGCCAGCGCCCGGTAGGCCGGCGCCACGTCCGGCGCCCGGTCCGCGAGCACCTCGAGGTGCTTGCGGACGGTGCCGACGTCGCCACGCGCGACCGGACCGGTGAGCGCGCGGTCGCCGTGCCGGAGCACATTATCCAACGCGGCCGAAAGCAGTGGTGCGACCAGGCGTTCGGATTGCCCGATTCCGGCTTCACGCAAGACTTCCGCGCAGTCCGCGACCAGCGTCATCAGGTGGTTCGCGCCGTGGGTCAACGCAGCGTGGTAGAGCGCTCGCGCGGAGTCGGGGATACGCACCGGCTCGGCGCCCATCTCGACGGCGAGCGCCTCGCCGACGTTCCAGGCCGCTTCGTCGTCCGCCGTCGCCGTGACGCCGATGCTGCACGCCGCCAGCCGCTCGAGGTCCTCCTCGCGGCCGGTGAACGTCATCACCGGGTGCAGCGCGAGCGGCAGCGCCCCGGCCTCGGCCGCGGGCGCCAGGACGTCGATGCCCTGCGCCCCGGACGTGTGGACGACGATCTGGCCCGGCCGCAGCGACTCCGTGGCGACGAGCCCGCGGACCATGCCGGCCAGCGCGTCGTCGGGGAGGGCGAGCAGCACCAGGTCCGCCCGCCGGACGGTCTCGTCGGGCGGCAGCAGGGGCACTTCGGGCAGCAGCCGTTCGGCCCTGGCCAGGGAAGCGGCGGACAGGCCGGACGCGGCGACCACCGTGTGTCCCGCCCGGGCCAGCGCGGCGCCGAGCACGCTCCCCACCCGGCCGGCGGACACCACCCCGACCGCCAGGCGAGCGGGCCTCATCATGGCGTGCGCCTGTGGACGCTCATGGTTGGCAGACTCCCTCTGCTCTCGTTCCAGTCCCGCTCCGGGTACCGGACGACGGCGCGAGACTAACTCGATTAAGCGCGAACCGTTGAACCCGGGTGACCAGCTTCACCCGGACCGGGTCACCCGCGAGCGGCCTCTGCGGCGAGGCGCGTCGCCTCCGCCCGGGCCGACTTCAACGTGCGCAGCAGCTCCTGCTGGCGCTGCCGGTCGGTGTCGGTGGTGAGCTCACGCCGGTCCAGGAACGCGAGCTCCGTGACGCTGGCCTGGTAGAGCGCGACGGCCTTCGCGGCCTGCTTGCCGGACTGGCGCTTCGCCTGGCGGCGCCACGCGCGGCGCCCGGGCAGGCTGGCCAGCAGGTCGACCTCCGACGGCGCGATCCAGCGCGCCGCGGCCATGTGCGGCAGCGCGGTGGCGATGATCCGCTGCTCCCGCCGTCGCTGCAGGACGACCAGGTAGACCACCCCGAGGAACAGCGGCAGCATGATCAGGAAGTACACGGTCAGGAACTTCGACCCGCCGAGCAGCGCGGCGCTGTTCCACAGCGCGTGCAGGCAGACCGCGGCCAGGTAACCGGCGATCGGCGCCAGGACCTTCAACACCTTCGTCGACGTCCGCGCGGCGATGCCGATCCCGATGCCGGTGAGCACCGCGAACAGCGGGTGCGTGAACGGCGCGAGCACACCACGCAGGAAGAACGCCGTGATGACACCCTGGCTGTGCCCGTCGCCGAAGCCGTAGTCGTTGAAGGCGCGGCCGAAGTAGTAGATGTTCTCGGTGAACGCGAAGCCGGCGGCGCTGAACCCGGCGTAGACGACGCCGTCCACGACCCCGTCGAACTCGTTCGACCGGCGCCACAGGATGAGCACGACGAACAGCGCCTTCGCGGCCTCTTCGAAGACCGGGGCGGACACCAGCGCGGCGAGCGTGTTGCCGCTGCCGGTGCCCAGCAGCTCGTCACCGACGGCTTCGGCGGTCGTGTTGATGAGCAACGCGGTGATCGTCGCGATGCAGGCGCCCCACGCGAACGCGAGCAGCAGGAACTTCGCCGGCTCGGGCTCCCAGCGGTCGACCCAGAGGAAGCCGGCCACCACCGCGGCGACCGGCACCAGCGCGGCCAGCACCCCGATCGCGACGGCGAGCGGGCCGACCCGCGCCGTCACGAGCCCGAACAGGAACAGGCCGCACAGGGCCACCACGATCAGCCCGAGCACCGGCAGCAGCACGGTGATCCGGCGAGGCCGCCGTCCGCGATCCAGTCCCGTCGCGGGCGAGAGGGTTCCGCTCACAGCCGGTCACCCTACGCAGACCGGACACGAACCGGAACGCCACCTGGCACACAGCGCCCCGATGTGTCGCGCGGAGACCTCAGTCCTCCGCGCGACGGCGGCGGCGGGGCGTCGAGCCCGTGCCGCCGTTCGCCGCCAGCAGCTCGCTGACCGACCGGCCGGCCGTGTGCGATCCGCTGCCCGGAGGGGCTTCGGGCGTCCGGTGGCCGTTGCGGGCGTGCCCGTTGCTGTGGCCGTTCTGGCCGTGGCCGTTGTGCCCGTTGCCGTTCTGCGGCACGTCCGCCGGGTCGACAGGGGTCATGTTGCGCCGCGACATCGACGCGCGCTCGGAGACCATGCCTTCCCATGCCGGCGGTTCGCCGTCCGGGCGACGGCGACGGCCGCCACCCGAGGGCTCCGGGGCGGGCACGGCGGGCATCTGCTGCGACTCGTCCGGCTTCCGGCGACGGCCGCCGAAACCACCCTGGAAGTTGCGCACCGACTCCGGGAGCGTCGGGTTCGCCACCGGCGCTTCGGCCTGGGCGGCCTCGGCGGGGGCGCGGTGCGAACCACCGTGCCGGGACGCCGAGGGCGGCGGCTGCTGCTCGCCGAGGATCGGCGACATGTCGGCCCGCGAGAACTGCTCCAGCCGCGACGGGCGCCGGCCGTCGGCGGCCGGGACCGGCGTGGTCGGCGGCACGACCGGGGGCAGGTCGGTGCGCGACGGCTGCTGCTGCCGCGACGGGCCGTTGCTCGGCACCGGCGTGGTCGGCGGGACGATCGGCAGATCGCTGCGCGAGGCCGTGGCGTCCCGCGGCATCGGCGGCTTGGCCGGCTTCGGCTCGGGCGGCTTCGGCCGGTTCGGCCGCTGCCGCTCGGCGAAGTCGTCACGGTTCTGGAAGGCCGCGCTCAGGTCGGTCACCGGGCGCAGGTCCGACCGGGACATCTCGGACGGCTTCGCGGGCGGCACGGTCGGCCGTCCCGGCGCGGGCCGCGGCGGCTCGGGAGCCTTGCGGGGCGGCGCGCCGTTCGACTGGCCGCCGACGCGGGGCAGGTCCGGCCGGGACATCTCGACGCGGGGGATGTCCGGGCGCGACATCTCCACCCGCGGAATCGCGGGCATCGACCGCTCGACCCGCGGAATGTCCGGCCGGGACATCTCGACGCGCGGGATGTCGGGGCGTGACATCTCCACCCGCGGAATGGCCGGCATCGACCGTTCCACGCGCGGGATGTCCGACCGCGAGACCTCGGCGGGCCGCACGGGCGGGCGCGCGGGGTCGACGCGGGGAAGGTCGGGGCGCGACATCTCGGCGGGCCGCATCGCCGGCCGGGACAGCTCGGCGCGACGGGCGGGCGGCGGCTCGGGACGGCGGATCTCCGTCTTCGGCTCCGGGCGCCGGATCTCGGTCTTGGGCTCGGGCCGCGGCACCTGGCGCGTCGGCTCGGCGGCGGCGTCGGGACGGCGCTCGGGCTGCTGGGCGACCTCGTCCTGCTTCGGCAGCCGCATCGGCTGCGACTCGGCCTGGCGGCGGGCCGCCTCGGCCCGCAGCTCGGCGGCCTTCAGCTCGCGCTGCGCGGCGTTCAGCGCCGGGTCGACCGACGGCACCGGCGGACGGCGTTCGCTCAGCGGCTTCGGCCGGGCGATCTGCTGGGTGCTCTGCGCGTTGACGTTCGCGGGCGCCTTCGGGGCCGGCTTCCCACCGAAGCCCTTGCCCTTGCCGAGGCCCTTGCCGTTCGCGGGCTTGCCGTTCGACGCCTTGCGGCGGCGCTCGTCCAGCACGCGGTCGATCAGCTCGGTCGGCCGCTCGCCCTCGGCCGGCTTCTTCCCGGCCATCAGCTGGGCCGGCTTCTTCTTCGGGGCGTTGTCGGGGATCAGGCGGTTCTCGTCGGAGACCTTGCGCATGCGGGTCGCCTGCGCGGTCAGCGCGACGCGTTCGAGCAGCACCTCGCCGCCGAACAGCGACTGCAGGCTGTCCCGCAGCGCGGACACCTCGGCGCGCAGCGCCTCCAGCTCCTCGCGGCTGCGGGAGTCGGCCGTCGTGCGGTTCTCGGCCTCCACCTCCAGCTCGTATTCGCGCCGGGCCGCGATCTCGCGTTCCAGCTCCAACTCGTACACAGCCTGCGCCTCGGCGACCGCGTCCTCGCTCTGTGCCGCGTGCTTGCGGTACTTCACGGCGAGGAACGCGCCGATCAGGGCAGCCCAGAGGGCGGCGACGATCGCAAGCCGGAGGTACCGGAGATCGTCGCTGAGCACCAGTGCGAGGGTGGCTCCGATGGCGAGGACAAATCCGACGACTAGCCACGGCCTGCCCAGAAGGCGGCCGCGCGAGTCGTCACCCACGCCGGTCATGCCTGACACCGTACCTGCTCGTAATCCGAACGAGACCTACTCGGTCCAGCGAGCGGTGGGAATCGAGCGCTAACCGGTCGTCCCGCGGGTGCGCTCACGATCTTGGTCGCGCGGGGTGCGGCAGCAGTGTTCGAGCCACAAACCGGCCGCGACCAGCAGTGCGGCGGAGACGACCCCGACCACGGCGGCCCGGGTGTCGAGCACCGCGGCGACGAGTTCGTCACGTCGGGGAAAAAGATAGGCGAGCGCCGCGAGCCAGGCGCCGCCCATGAAGGCTCCGGCGAGTGACGAAGCCTTCGCGAGGGCCACCGATCGGGCGATCCCGATGGCGGCAACCACCCGGCCGTTCTTGATCCGCGACCGGATGGAGAACGCGAGCACGGCTTCGACGACGGCCAGCACGGCGAAGGTGACCCCGGCGAGCAGGGGCAGCTGCGGCAGGGAGCCGTAGGCCACCTGGAAGAGCAGGTACCCGAGGACCAGGCCGAGCAGCCCGGCCACCACCAGGTCTCGGGGCCGGGTGAAGTGCATGGTCCAACCGTACCGAGCTGCGCCATCCGGGGCTCCGCCCCGGGCCGGGGGCTTCGCCACCCGGGTCCCGGCGAATAGCCTTGACTCTCCCCCGACTGGAGACTTCATCATGCGTCTAGTGGGCACCACCGCGACCTTCACCATCGGCGAGCTGGCCCGGCGGACCGGCCTGCCGGTCAAGACCATCCGGTTCTACTCGGACGAGGGCCTGCTGCCCCCGACCGAGCGGACCGACGCCGGCTACCGCCTCTACGACGCGGCGGCGATGGCCCGGCTCGAGCTGGTCCGCACCCTGCGCGAGCTGGGCCTGGGCCTCGCCGAAGTCTCGGCCGCGCTGACCCGCTCGTCGACGGTCGGCGAGCTGGCGACCCGGCACGTCGAGGCGCTCGACGAGCAGATCCGGCGCCTGCGGCTGCGCCGGGCGGTGCTGCGCGCGGTGGCCAAACGGGATTCCGAGCTGGAGGAAGTGAAACTGATGAACCGTCTCGCGTCGATGTCCGACGAGGAGCGCAAGCGGCTGGTCGACGAGTTCTGGGACGAGATGGTCGCCGGGCTCGACATCGACCAGGACTTCTACCGCCGCATGCGCGCCGGGAAGCCCGAACTGCCGGACGACCCGTCGCCCGAGCAGCTCGAGGCGTGGATCGAGTTCGCCGAGCTCGTCCAGGACCCGGAGTTCCGCGCCCTGATCCGCACGATGAGCGAAACGCAAGCCCAGCAGATCAAGGACGGCGAGTTCCAGCAGCCGGCGGAGGCCTGGCAGCAGAACTGGCCCGGGTGGGTGTCCCGCGCCGAAGCGGCCGTCGCGGCCGGGGACTCCCCGACGTCGGAGGTGGGGCAAACGCTTGCGGCCGAGATCGCGGCCGCGACGGCCCGGCCGGACCAGGACCCGGCGTCGGCGGAGTTCCGGACGGAGATGGCCGACCGCTTCGCCACCAGCGGCGACGCCCGAGCCGAGCGCTACTGGCAGCTGCTGGCGATCATCAACGACTGGCCACCGGTGCCGACGGCCCAGCCGGCGGTCCGGTTCATGATCGAAGCCCTGCGCGGCTGACCGCACCGGGGAAGCACCTCGGCGACCGGTCCGGCGAAGTCCGTAACGGACACCCCCGGTTCACCGATCATTCACGTTTCAGCGCAGCTCGAGGTCCGTCCGGCGGACTGTCGCAATCTCCTCCGCCGGACGGGCCGCGAGCAGCTCGGCGATCGGCCCGTGCCCCGGCAGGACCGCGTCCGGCTCGATCTCCACCCACGGCACCAGCACACTCGCGCGGTCAGGCGTGCCCGGGTGCGGGAGGAGCAGCTCCGGGTCGGCCGAGGTCACGCCGTCGACCGTGACGACGTCGACATCCAGGGTGCGCGGGCCCCACCGCAGCTCGCGGACGCGGCCGGCGGCCTGCTCCGCGGCCTGGCCCGTCCGCAGCCACGCCCAGTGGTCGCGGGCCGGGTCGTCGACGACGCAGAGCGCGTTCAGGAAGTCCGGCTGGTCCTCGACGCCCCACGCCTTCGTCTCGTACACGCTCGACACCACGACCAGCGCCGGCCGGACGGCGTCGAGCGCCAGCTTCAGGAACCCGAGCCGGTCACCGAGGTTCGAACCCAGCGAAAGGACGGCCCGGCTCATCGCTCGCGCCGGACCGTGACGGCCACGTCGTCGAAGGTCAGCGGGATCGGGGCCGACGGCTTGTGCACCGTCACCTCCACCGCGCCGAGCCGGTCGTCGCGCAGCACCGCGTCGGCGATCTTGCCCGCGACGCTCTCGATGAGGTCGTACGGCTCACCCGCGACGATCCCCGCCGCCAGCTCGGCCAGCTCACCGTAGTGCAGCGTCTGCTTCAGATCGTCGGTCGCGGCGGCCGGACCGAGGTCCAGCCACACGGTGATGTCGACGACGAACTCCTGGCCGTCGCGCTTCTCGTGCTCGAACACCCCGTGGTGGCCGAACACGCGCAGGCCGGTCAGCGTGATCCGGTCAGACATCCGGCGAACCCTTCCACCACGCGGCGGCCACCGTGACCGCGTCCAGCGACGCCCCGACCTCGTGCACCCGCACGCCCCACGCGCCGGCGGCCGCGGCGAGCGCGGAGATCGCCGCCGTCGCGTCCTCCCGGCCGTCCGGCGAACGCGGCGTACCGTCCTTTTCGGACAACAGCCGGCCGAGAAACCGCTTGCGCGAGGCGCCGACGAGCACCGGGAAACCCAGGGAGAGCAGCGAGTCCAGCCCGCGCAGCAACGCCCAGTCGTGCTCGGCGTTCTTGGCGAAGCCGAGCCCGGGATCCAGCACGATGGCGCTTTCCGCCACCCCGCCCGCGAGCGCATCGTCCACTCTGGACAGCAGCTCCGACCGGACATCGGCGACGACGTCTTCGTACTCGGCGAGGGCCTGCATGGTGCTGCTGTGCCCCCGCCAGTGCATCAGCACCCACGGCACACCGGTATCGGCGGCGACCCGGACCATGTCCGGATCGGCCAGCCCACCCGAAACATCGTTGATGACCCTCGCCCCGGCTTCGAGCGCCGCGGCAGCGACGGAGGCACGCGTGGTGTCGACCGACAGCTGGATGCCCTCACCGGCGAGGGTGCGGATCACGGGGATGACCCGCTGAAGCTCGGTCTCGGCGTCCACCCGCTCCGCACCGGGCCGGGTGGACTCACCCCCGACGTCGATCAGGTCCGCGCCGCGCGCCCACATCTCCCGGGCGTGCTCCAGCGCCTGGTCGAGCCCGAGGTACCGGCCACCGTCCGAAAAGGAATCCGGCGTCACGTTCAGCACGCCCATCACGACACACCGCCCGGGAGCGGGAAGCCCCACACTCACCGGCGCGCCTTGATCAGATCCAGCGCCTCCGCCCGCGACGACGGCGAGTTCTTCAGCTGCCCGCGGACGGCGGAGGTGGTGGTGCGAGCGCCGGGCTTGCGAATGCCCCGCATGGCCATGCAGAGGTGTTCGGCCTCGATCACGACGATGACGCCGCGCGGTTCGAGCTTCCGCACGAGAGCATCGGCCACCTGGGAGGTGAGGCGCTCTTGGACCTGGGGGCGCTTGGCGTAGAGGTCGACGAGGCGGGCGAGCTTGGAGAGGCCGGTGACCTTACCGGCGGCGTTGGGGATGTACCCGACGTGCGCGACGCCGTGGAAGGGCACCAGGTGGTGCTCACATTGGCTGTACATCGGGATATCCGTGACGAGCACCAGCTCTTCGTGGGACTCGTCGAAGGTGCGGTCCAGCACCGAGTCCGGCTCGGTGTACAGCCCGGCGAACATCTCGCGGTATGCCCGGGCGACCCGGGCGGGAGTGTCTTTGAGACCATCCCGCTCCGGGTCTTCGCCGCACGCCAAGAGGAGCTCGCGGATCGCCTTCTCCGCCCGGTCCTGGTCGAAGACCGGGCGGTCGGCGTCACTGGGACTTGTCGGGTCCGTCCGGGTCACGCCGCTCCCCCTCGCTCTGCTGGTTGCCCGCTTGATCGGCGAACCAGCCGTGCTCGCGAGGACGTTCGTCGCCACCGGGCCGCCACGACTGGCCCGGCTGACCGCCCGGCGAGGTCGCGGGCGTCCAGCCCGGAGGGGCGCCGTAGTTCGGCGGGCCGCTCTGGCCCGCCGGGCCGCCCGGCTGGCCGCCGTAGGTCTGCGGCCAGTGCGCCGAGCCGTTGGGGCCACCGTTCGGGCCGCCGTAGGGACGGCCGCCGTTCGGGTAGGCGCCCGGGGTCGGCGGGGCGTACGGGTTGGCGTTCGGGTCCGCCGGGGTCGGGTACGGCGGTCCGCCGGGCAGGTCGCCCGCGCCCTGGGCCGTGCCGACCGGGGTCGGCTCCGGCTTGAGGACCGGCTTCTCCTTCTCCGGCGGCGGCCACGGCTCGCCGCGCTCCATCGCCAGCTCGCCCGGGGTCTTGATCGGCGGCTTGTCCGACGGCGTCCGCTCACCGAACTCGTTGAACACGGTGATGTGCGGGCGCTTCTCGACCGTCGCGAAGATCCGCTCCAGGTCCTTGCGGGTCAGCGTCTCCTTCTCCAGGAGCTCGATGACCAGCTCGTCGAGCACGTCGCGGTAGGTGTTGAGCACGTGCCACGCCTCGGTGTGCGCGGTCTCGATGAGCTTGCGCACCTCCTCGTCGATCTCGTGCGCCACCTCGAGCGAGTAGTCCGCCTGACGGCCGGCCGAGCGGCCGAGGAACGGGTCACCCTGCTCCTGGCCGTACTTGACCGCGCCGAGCCGGGCGCTCATGCCGTACTCGGTGACCATCGCGCGGGCGATCTTCGTCGCCTGCTCGATGTCGGCCGACGCGCCGGTGGTGGGCTCGTGGAAGACGAGCTCCTCCGCCGTGCGGCCACCCATCGCGAAGACCAGCCGCCCGATCATCTCGGAGCGGGTCATCAGGTCCTTGTCGTCCTCGGGGACGAGCAGGGCGTGCCCGCCGGTGCGCCCGCGCGGCAGGATGGTCAGCTTGTAGACCGGTTCGATGTCCGGCATCGCCCACGCGGCGAGCGCGTGCCCGCCCTCGTGGTAGGCCGTGATCTTCTTCTCCTTCTCGGAGATGATCCGGCTCTTGCGCGCCGGCCCGCCGACCACGCGGTCGACCGACTCCTCCAGCGCGGCGTCGTTGATCACGTGCCCGTTCTGGCGGGCGGTGAGCAGCGCCGCCTCGTTGAGCACGTTCGCCAGGTCGGCGCCGGACATGCCGACGGTACGCTTGGCCAGGCTCGTGAGGTCGGTGCCCTGGGCGATCGGCTTGCCCTTGGCGTGCACCTCGAGGATCGCCTTGCGGCCGCGCAGGTCGGGCGCGGACACCGGGATCTGCCGGTCGAACCGGCCCGGGCGCAGCAGCGCCGGGTCGAGGATGTCCGGCCGGTTGGTGGCCGCGATCAGGATGATCCCGCCGCGGGCGTCGAAGCCGTCCATCTCGACGAGCAGCTGGTTCAGAGTCTGCTCGCGCTCGTCGTGCCCGCCGCCGAGGCCGGCGCCGCGCTGGCGGCCGACCGCGTCGATCTCGTCGACGAAGATGATGCACGGCGCGTTCTGCTTGGCCTGTTCGAACAGGTCACGCACTCGCGACGCGCCGACACCGACGAACATCTCGACGAAGTCCGAGCCGGAGATCGTGTAGAACGGCACGCCCGCTTCGCCGGCGACGGCTCGCGCGAGCAGCGTTTTACCGGTGCCGGGCGGCCCGTAGAGCAGGACGCCCTTCGGGATCTTCGCGCCGAGCGCCTGATATCGCGCCGGGTTCTGGAGGAAGTCCTTGATCTCGTACAGCTCTTCGACGGCCTCGTCGGCGCCCGCGACGTCCCCGAAGGTCGTCTTGGGCATGTCCTTGTTCAGCTGCTTGGCCTTGGACTTGCCGAAGTTGAGGACGCGGTTGCCGCCGCCCTGCGCGTTGTTCATCATCCACATCAGCAGGCCCAGCACGAGGGCGAGCGGGATGGCGAAGATGAGGATCTGCGTCAGCACGCCCTGCTGGGTGACCTTGGTGGTGAACTTGACCCCGGCGTCACCGTTCTTCGCGGCCAGCAGCTTGTCGTAGATCTCAAGCGACGCGTTGGCCGGGTACTGCGCGATGATCTGGGTGGTCTGCTGCCCGTCGACGTCGATCGGCTTCGAGAGGAGCAGCTTGACCTGCTGTTCCTTGTCCTCGAGGCTCGCTTCCTTGACGTTGTTCGTGGTGATCTGGGAGTTCGCCACCGAGATGGGTGCCTGGGTGTACCCACGATCACTGTCGAAGATCGTGTTGTACGCGAACAACGCCAGCAACCCCGCGACGATCCACAGCAGTGGGTTCCTGAGCACGCTCTTCCGGTTCATACGACTCGGCCCTGGTGGCCTCGACCCTCCCTGGTTGGGCGGCTCCTGTGATACCCGCCATCACGATCTTGACAACCCGCGGTGCCTGGACACCCGTCCCAACAGGGTACCGTCCGCTGCCGCGTTCATCCCCTGTGAGCCTCTCGCAGGTCAACGGGCGATACCGCGTCCGGGTTCCCGTTCGGCCTGCACCCTCGTCACGCTATCGCGTGCCGTCCGACACACTGTTCACCATCTCGCCCAGCCGGGTCCGCAGTGTCTTCGGGTCGGCCGGCGCCACGGTGACCCACTCCCGGCCGTCCGTACCTGCGCGGGAGACGCTCAGGTACCGCCCGGTCGCGGTGTCGAACCAGGCCAGGACCCGGGACCGTTGTTTGGCCCCGACCTGCGAACGGCTGTTCGCCGCCAGCTGACCGCCCCGCATCCGCGGCTGCCCGGCGATCCGCCCGTAGGCCTCGCGCGGGTCGGCCGTGGTCCGTTCGCTCAACGGCGTCCGGCGCGCCTTGCCCCGCTCCTCGCCCGCGTTCGCCGGGAGCGATACCGGGATGCGGATCGGCGCGGTGCGCAGGGCGTCGTCCAGCGGGAGTGTGACCGACGCCTCGCTGCCGCGCGGGCCGGCGGGCAGCACCCCGACGACGGCGGAGACCAGGCCGTCCCGCGGGACGTCCCGCAGCCAGATGCCGTCGGCGTCCTGGACCGCGAGCACACCCTGGGTCTCGTCGGCGGCCGCGAGCACGCCGATCGTCGGCGCTTCGAACTGCGGGATGTGCAGCGCGTCGATGGTCAGCGGGGCGAAGGCCAGCAGGTGGAGGGCGTCTTCGATCGGCGGCGCGAGCCGGCCGCGCGGGTCGCGGACGCCCCGGGCCTTCAGCTCGGCGTCGGTGCGGTGGCGCAGCGAGACTCGCTCGTCCTCGGTCGCGCCGTGCGACCGGACCAGCAGCGGGTACGGCAGCTCCCCGACCTGCGCCGACTCCCAGAGGAAGTCGAACGCCAGTGGCGAGAAGAACTCTTGCATCACTACTCTCCCGGATCGGATTCTTGCTCAGCGTAGCCCGCACCACCGACAAAAAGTGATCGTCGGACTGGGCACGCTCGGAGAAGCCGGGCCTGATCTTGGCAGAGAGCGTGAACGGCCGCGTCGTCAGACCGTGCTGGTGGTCGCCGCTCCCGCGAGCATCTCACCGAGCCGGTGGCGCAACGTCGCCGCGTCGGCCGGGGCGATCGTGATCCAGTCGCGGCCGTCACGGCCCTGGGTCGCCTGGGTGAAGTAGCGGCCCGACTCCGTGTCGAACCAGCTCAGCACCGGGGTGCGCGTGCGGCCGCCCATCCGGGACCGCGCGTTCGCCGCGATCTGGCCGCCGCGCAGGCGGGGCTGGGCGTGCAGCCGGGCCAGCGCCTTGCGGTCGTCGTCCGCGCCCGCGCGCTCCTCGCCGTTGCTGCGGCGCTGCAGGAAGTCGACGCCGTGCGGGCCGACCAGCTGCTCCAGCGGCACGGTGATCGACTTCTCGCTGCCGCGCGGGGCGCCCGGCAACAAGGACACGATCGCGCTCGCCAGGCCGTCCGCCGGGCACGGCTGCAGGTGCAGGCCGCGGGTGTCCTGGACGGCCAGCAGCCCCTGGCCGCCCAGCACGCCGGCCACCGCGAGCAGCGGTTCGGCGTCCGGGGCGATCAGCTGGATCGCGTCCAGGCTCAGCTCGGGGGTCGCCAGCACCCCGAAGTAGTCCTCGACGTGCGGTTCCGGGCGCCCGCGGCCGTCGGCGAGCCCGCGCGCGGCGAGCCCCTCCAACGTGCGACGGCGCAGCAGCGACCGCTCGTCGGCGGTTTCCCCGTGCGACCGGACGCGCAGCGGGTACGGCAGCTCGCCCAGTCCGGCGGACTCCCACAGGAAGTCGACCTCGGCCGGGGTGAGCAGCTCTGCGTTCGGCATCGAGCCACCCCCAGGAGAAACCGGGCCGGGGGGGGGGGGGGGGGGGGGGGGGGGGGGGGGGGGGGGGGGGGGGGTGGTGTGTTTCCGCCCCGCGGCTGAGCCACAGGGGGGGGTGACAGTGTGTCTTTGTG